>JAEUHN010000039.1 GCA_016795365.1 Verrucomicrobiaceae bacterium | reverse complement strand
GATGCTCGGCATTCAAACCGAAAAGCCCGATGAGGTGCTGAAGCAGCTGGTGCCCGACGATTTGATGAAGCAGCTCAAGACGAAGGCTCGAGTCACCCAGGTGACGATCCGGGGCGATGGTCACTTCACCTTGATCGAAGGCACGCTGGCCTCAGTGCTGGCGGAAGCCATGAAGAAGGAAGCCCTTGCGAAGGTGCCTGCGGAGAACAAAGAGGTGCAGGCAATCGTGGCCAAGGCGCTGGATGAATTGCAAAAGAAGACCTTCGCGCTCGCCTTCGGAAGTGTCGATGGCTACCTGCTGGTCGCTGTTGGTGCCACGAGACCTAACTTCGAGTTTGTTACTGATCCGACGAAATCCCTGCTCATGCGTGCCGAGCTGTCGTTCATTCAACCGCATGCGGGCAAGAACCTCGTGGCTGTCGGCTTTGCTCAGGCCGATGTGCTGGAGACGCTGCGCCAGGAGGAGTCCATCACTGCGGTGGCCCGCGGCGCGGTCGCCGGGCTTAAGGAGCATCCGATGTTCGGAGGCATGGCCAAGCAGATTGAGCCCAAGATCGCGGAGTTGAGCAAACTGGAGCGCGAACTCGCAGGCAAGAAACTCACCACGGCCACAGGCATTGCGTGGTGGGACGGTGGGTTGCACATGGAGACGAAGGGAGGTCAGAGCACCGAGGGACTCAAGCCTGACACGGTGCTGAAGTTTTCGCCGCTGCTCAATGACGCGAGCACGGTCGTGGGTGTGGCTTATCAGGGCAATCCAGAGTCCTCCGCGAAGTTGCGCCAGTTGGTGGAAGGCTGGTCGGTGGTGCTGCACGAAGGCGCTCATGAACTCGTGAAAACAGGCCTGGGCGGCAAGGACGGTCCCGAGATCGCGAAGTGGGTGGACAGTGACATCGTGCCCAAGGCGGTGGATTTCTACACCGGTTCGAAAACGCTCTTCGAGAAAGGCACCGGCGACGAGCACGCCTGGATCATCGACCTTGGTGGCAAGGTGCCGCCCCTTCCGATCTTTCCCACCAAGCCTGATGCACCGGCACCCAAGATGTTGCGCCTAGCCGCGCTCGATGAAGTCACGGATCGCAAGGCGATCGCTGCGAACTGGGACAAGATGCAAACTTCGCTCAACACCATGGCGGCAGCCTTTCCGCTGCTCGCTGGCGCCAAGCTGCCCGAGCCTGAGACGCGCAACCAGCCCGGCGGGCTCAGCACCTACGCCTACACCTTCCTGCCCGGCGTGGATGATCTCGTGCCCGTGGCATCCGTGAGTGACAAGGTGCTCATGATTGGCACCAGCAGCAGCCAGCATGGCGAGCTGTCCACGCGATTGATCAAGGCCAAGCCGGACACCACACCGAGCATCGCGCAGTGGCGGATCAACTTCGCCGCGATCCGCGAGGCCGTGAAGACTTTCTCCACCACGAATGCGACGCCCACCAACGCCGACCAGATGAAGTCCACAGTCAAATGGCTGGCACCTCTTGGCACCGCAACTGGCAGGGCATGGATCGAGGCTGGCAATGTGCGCCACTCGATCACCATCGAGGTGAAGGACGTGCTTCGTTACGATTGATGCGGCGCAAGAGCATGAAGCGAGGTCTCGTTAGACCTCCTCCATGCTCACTTTTTCATCGCTCCGCCTGTCTCTTGTCGCACTGATGTGTGCCAGCTCTGCCGCTATCGCCGCCGAGCCGACCTTCAAAAAGATCACCCTCACTCGCGACTTCTGGTGCGAGGGGGCTCACTTTGCTGATTTCGATCACGATGGCAGCAATGACATCGTCGCCGGTCCCTTCATCTGGTGGGGTCCTGAATTCAAAGAGAAGGCCGCCTACAGCTCGCCCAAGCCTGATCGCGCCAAGCCGGTAACCGACGCCGATTACATCCCTGTGTATGAAGCATTCGTCGCCAAGAGCCCCGAAGAGCAGAGCAAGACCTATGATCCAGCGAAAGGCTACTCGGACTACTTCCTAACCTACACGTATGACTTCAACAGCGATGGCTGGTCAGACATCATCGTCTTCTCTTGGCCTGGCGACATCACCGCCTGGTATGAGAATCCTCGTGGTCGCACTGGCAAGGCCTGGGTTCGCCATGTGATCTTTGACGTGACGGATAATGAGTCACCCCAGCTCGGTGACATGAATGGCGATGGCAAACCTGAACTCATCGCCCACAGCGGCGGTCGTCTGGGCTACGCCTCGCTCGATTGGTCCGATCCGACGAAGCCCGCGAGCTACCTCGCCATCAGCAAGCCGGACATCAAAAAGTATTTCCGCTACACCCATGGCTATGGCTTTGGCGACATCAACGGCGATGGCCGTGCTGACATTCTCGACAAGGACGGCTGGCGTGAGCAACCCAAGGACGTGACCACCGAGTGGGCTTTTCACGCGGCTCCGTTCGCTCCTGATTTTGCCGGAGCTGATGGTGTAAGGAAGCCCGCCCGCGGCGGCTCTCAGATGCAGGTCTATGACGTCAATGGTGATGGGCTCAATGATGTGATCGCCAGCTGGGATGCGCATGGTTACGGCCTGGCCTGGAACGAGCAGAAGAAGGACGGCAGCTTCGTTTCTCACCAGCTCATGGGCAGCAAACCGGAGGACAGTCCTCACGGTGTGAAGTTCACCCAGATGCACGCGACCGACATGGCGGACATCGATGGCGATGGCGTGAAGGACCTCATCACGGGCAAGCGTCGCTGGGCTCACGGTCCTGCGAAAGACGATGAGCCGATGGCTGCTCCAGTGCTCTACTGGTTCCAGATCAAGCGCGATGGCAAAGGCGGTGCCGACTTCATCCCGCATCAGATCGATGACGACTCGGGCGTGGGCACGCAGGTGACAGCTGGCGACGTGAACAAGGACGGCAAGCAGGATATCGTGGTGGGCAACAAGAGCGGTGTCTTCGTCTTCCTTCAGCAGTGATCAGCCGTGAGGTTTCGCTTCTCTCCTCGGGTCGTGGGGAGGGAAGCGCGGGCGGAGGATGGTGATTGCATTGCCCTCCGCTCTGCGGCATGTAAGCCGATCACGCATGTCAAAACAAGAATCGAGTAAAGACCACCATGAGCATCACGTCGCCAAGCTCGTGGCCAAGAAGAAGACCTCTCTGCTGGGTCGGCTGAAAGAGAAGCTCAAATCCGGCATCACAAAGCTCACCGGAATCGGCAAAAAGAAGGCAGAGGCCGCTGAAAAGCCGCAGGCTCGGGCGGACAGAGGCCCTCGCGCCCCTCGCGAGCACAGCGCAGAAAAGCGTCACGACAAACCGCGCCATGAGCGTGGCGAACGTCCGGCCGAACGCTCGGGCGAAAGAGCCGCCGGTGGTCGCGATCGCGAACGCAGTGGTGGCCGCAATGAGCGCGGCGGACGTGGTGGCAAAGGGCGTGAAGGTGGCCGCAGTCGCATGGCGGACGAGGAGAGAGAAGAGCGTCCGAAGACACGCTTCGCTCCCGAGCCACCACCACCTGCACCACCCGTTCCGGAAGGTCCATTCCCGGAAGCCTTTGAAGCTCTCGGCTACTCCCCCGCAGTGCTCGCGGGCATTCGCGATCTCGGCTACACCACGCCCACGGAGATTCAAACTCGCGCGGCACCCGTCGTGCTCGAAGGCAAGGATGTGATTGGTGCCTCACAAACGGGCACTGGCAAAACGGCAGCCTTCGGATTGCCTGCGCTTACAAAACTGGGCGCGCCAGGGAAGCTGCGCTGCCTCATCCTGGAACCCACGCGCGAACTGGCCGCCCAGGTGGTCGAAGCTTTCGAACGTCTCAGTGCTCACACCGGTCTCCGCACCCTGCTCGTTCATGGCGGCGTGGGCTACGGCAAGCAACGCGAAGGCCTGGAGAAAGGCGTCGATATCGTGGTAGCCACGCCAGGACGCTTGCTGGACTTTATCCAGGAAGGGACCGTGTCGCTCGATACGATCGACATCCTCATCCTCGATGAAGTCGATCGCATGCTGGACATGGGCTTCCTTCCTGACGTTCGGCGAATCGTGGAGAAGACTCCGAAGTCGCGTCAGACACTGTTCTTCAGTGCGACGATGCCCCCGCAGATCAAGTCGCTGGCCGACTGGGCGCTCAAGGAACCGGTGAGCATCGAAGTAGGCCTGCGCTTCTCGCCCGCCGAGACGGTCAGCCATTACCTGTATCCTGTCGCTGGCGAACAGCGCGAAGAGCTGCTCCTTGCCATCCTGAAGCAAACGCACTTCCACAGCGTGATGATCTTCACTCGCATGAAAGTGCAGGCGGACAAACTCTTCGCCAATCTCAAGGCAATGGGCGAATACAAGTGCGCCGTGATGCATGGCGATATCGCCCAGCGCGATCGCGAGAAGGCGCTCAAGGACTTCCGCGAAGGCACCTGTGAAGTGATTGTGGCAACTGACCTTGCAGCTCGCGGGCTCGACATCAGCGGCGTCACGCACGTCATCAATTTCAATGTGCCTGACAATCCCGAGGACTACGTCCATCGCATCGGACGCACCGGTCGCGCACAGAAAGAAGGCGATGCTTTCACGTTGTTCGCCGCAGATGAAATGAAGCAGGTCGAAGCCATCGAGAACCTCATCAAGCGCAAGATCGAGCGCCGCAAGCTGGAAGGCTTTAGCTACAAATACACCTCCATCCTTGATGATGAGAGTCACGCTCGCAGTGTGATGCGCACGGGCCGTGGCACGGTGCGTCGGCGGAAGTAGGTCGATGGTGTCCAGGAATGAGGTGTGAAAAATCACCGCAAACCTGCTCGCATTCAGCGGGTGAATGGCTAACTGCCTTCACCCATGAAAACGCTGCGTGTTTTGCTTCCCGCCCTTGTTGTTGGTCTTGCTTCCTGTCAGGTCGCCTACTACGCGGCGATGGAGCAGTTTGGCATCGAGAAACGTGACCTCCTGAAGAAGGCCGTTGCCGCTGTGCGGCAGGATCAGAAGGAAGCGGGCAAGGAATTCCAGGATGCCCTCACGCAGCTGAAGGCGCTCTACGGCTTCAACGGCGGCAACCTCGAAGCGGGCTACAACAAGTTCAAAGCAGAATACGAGGACTGCGATGCGCAGGCGAAGCAGGTCAGCAGCCGCATCAAGGAGATGAACCGTGTGGCCCGCGATCTCTTCCGTGAATGGGAGAAGGAGATCGCTGAGATCAGCACGCCTGCACTGGCTGCCGACAGCCGGATGAAGCTGAGCGCGACACGTCAGCGTTTCGAGGTCCTCTCAGCCAACCTCCATTCATCCGAAGCGAGCATGGCTCCGGTGCTGCGCCAGTTCCGCGATCAGGTGCTTTACCTGAAGCACAATCTCAACGCTGCCGCGATAGGTTCGCTGCGCACCACTGCGGATGGTATCCAGGCAGACATTCAGTCGCTTCTCGGACGCCTGGATCAGTCTGTGCGTGAGGCGGATGCATTCATTGGTTCGCTTCGCTGAGCAAGGTCTGACGACGAACTATGATTCGCCAAGATAAGGGCAAATCACGATGGCAATGCGCAGGGCAGACAGTAGCTTCCCCGCCCTTTCCGAAAAAAGCTCTGCATGGTCCGCCTCATCACCCAGCAAGGTCAGTTGATTGACTGGAACGACGAGAAGTTGCATCCGTTCCCGGACAACCTCGTCTTCCTGGATCTTTTCAACCCTTCACGTCCCGAGGAGCTGGAGGCGGAGAAGTGGCTGGAATACTCGCTGCCCACGCGGGAAGAGATGCAGGAGATTGAGGAGTCCAGCCGACTCTACATGGAGAACCAGGTGCTCTACATGACGGCGTGGGTGCCGGTGGGCCTTGAGTCCCAGGAGCCTGACAACACGGCCATCTCGTTCGTGCTGGGTCAGGACTGTCTCACCACCGTTCGATATGCCGATCCCCATGCGTTCAGGACGTTGGTGGATCAAGCGCGCCGCCAGTGCACGACGCCGGTTTCCAGCGATGCCATGTTCCTGCTGCTGGCCGAGCTGATCGTGGCGCGCATCGCGGATGCCTTGCAGGGAGTGGAGAGTGATTTGAAGCGAGTGTGCCGTGACATCTTCGCGCTCAATCCGCACAAGGCCCATGCGGGCGCAGAAGAGCTGCTGGCCGACGTGGTAAAACTCCTCGGTCGTCGCAGCGCGCTGGTGGCGAACCTGCGCGAGAGCCTGGTGAGCATGAACCGCATGCTGTCCTACTTCCTCAACAACGCGGCCACCTGGATGCGCCCTGAGCTGGCGGCTTCCTTCCGCAGTGTGGTGCGAGACATTCGCTCACTCGATGACTATACGAATCAGCAGACGCAGGAGATGACCTTCCTGCTAGAGAGCACGCTGGGCCTGATCAACATCCAGCAGAACCAGATCATCAAAATTTTCACCGTGGCCTCCGTGCTCTTCATGCCACCCACGCTGATCGCCAGCATCTATGGCATGAACTTTGAGCACATGCCGGAACTCAAGTGGCTGGCTGGTTACCCGATGGTGATCATTCTCATGATCATGTCTGCCATCGGACCGATCTGGTTCTTCCGTCGCAAGGGCCTGTTGTAACAACGGTCAACTCGCGCTCATGGCCTTCATGCGCTGGCGCAGTGCTGAGCGAACGAGCAGAGCCTCGCCCACATTCTCAGCCGTGAGCAGGCCGACCATCTTTTCAGTGATCGGATCAATGACCGGTATCGCCGGGCACGGGCTGGCCTTGAGCTTCGCCATCGCTTGCACCAGGGACATGCGCGGCTCCACGGATTCAGCGCAGGGCTCGATGATGAGCTGGGCCGGATAGCCAGGGCCGTGATCAGCGAGTGCAGGGATAAGACGGCGGCGGGTCAGCACGCCCATCATGGTTCCATCCTCGTCCAGCACAGGGAAGTCGTGCTGTGTGCCCGCTAGCAGCAGCTCCACCGCCTCTCGCAGCACGGCATTGGAAGGCAGGGTATGGAATTCGGTTAGCATCGCATCGCCCACCTGCATGTTGCCCGCGGCTTCTTCTTCCTCGACCACGGACGCCTCCTGCCCGGCGGCGAAGAACACAAAGAACGCGATGAGCACGAGCATGGGCTGAAACCGGCTGCTCAAGACCATGTTCATCACCACCAGCACGGCAATGGTCTGGCCGATCGTGGCTGCCCAGCGGGTGGCCTTGGCGTAGTCGGAAACAATCATCGCCAGCAGCGCTCGCAGCACGCGTCCGCCATCCATCGGGAAGGCGGGGATCAGGTTGAAGGCGACCATGAGGAGGTTCCAGTTCGTGAGCACCTGCCAGAACCCGAGGGAGTCGGACAGCATCACTTCGGGAGTGAAGGACTTCGGCCAGCCCACGAACGTCCCGATCACGATGGCGATCACCACATTGACCAGAGGCCCGCAGATGGCCACGACCAGTTCGTGAATCGGATGACGCGGCATCCGCTCCAGCCTGGCTACGCCGCCGATGGGCAGCAGCGTGATGTCTGGTGTGCGAATACCATAACGCCTCGCCGCCGTAACGTGCCCAAACTCGTGCAGCAGCACGCAGGAAAACATCGCGCACACGAGTGCCATGGCTTCCAGCATCCCTGGCACGCCAGCACCTTGGCCAAGGGCCTGCCAGCCAACAAAGGCTAGCAACAGCAGGAACGTGGCATGAATCCGCACCTCGGTTCCCGCGATAGTGCAGATGTGAAAGGACCAGCGCATAAGGCTTGCAGATTAGTCTCGGATTCCTTCGAGCGCCAGCGCGCCGCTCAGGAGGTAGTTCACTGCACGACAATCGGCCGAACCTTTTGCCTGGGTTCTATCAGCAAAAATACCGAAGGCTAGTCTTGCTTTGAAAATGCGATTTCGAGTAAAACACCTCAGCCAACCAGCTTAAGAGCATGAGAAACTCCCCCAAATCACACGCGCGCGTCTCGCCACTGCTTGTCCTCGGCATACTTTGCGTTGCGGCCCTTTGGTTGGGATTCAGGGTTTCAAATCGATCTTCCCGAACGGAAGCGGAGGTGTCTGAAAATACCGAACCGACAAGGGCATCGAGTCCTGAAGACTCGTCCGTTTTGCCTGCTCGTGGCAGCGCCACCGAAGCCCCCCGAAAGACGGACAAGAGTGTGAAATTCGTTTCGACGAAGCCACGCGTCGCTCTTCCTTCGCTGGACAAGCGGGATGCGCCGCTGTCGCCGAAAGTCAATCCAGTGCGCCTCGCGGCAGTCACTGCCCTCCGTCAGGAGGTTCCCGGTGTGCAGGTGGAGTTTGATCCCATCAGTGGCGCACCGAGCTATGTGCAGTCCACCGGGCGCTTTTTGTCACCATCACTTGCCCCAGGCCAGTCAGCTCGCTTAGCGGTGGAGCAATTCGTGGACCGCCATGCCGATCTATTTGGCCACAATTCCGACGCCTTGAGAAAAGCGCCTGTGACCCGCAACGATGTCACCCAGCACAGCGGAATGACCACGCTGGTCTGGAATCAGGCGGTGAACGGCATCCCGGTGTTCAAGACCATCTTCAAGGCCAACGTGACGAAGGCGGGCGAAGTGATCACCTTGGCGGATCATTTCCTGGGCCAGCCCGAGGCGAATATAGTGCAGCCGGTGGTGATGGTGAACGAGGCCATCTCCCGTGCTGCTGCCTCCGTGAATGATCAGGTGCAAGCTGCTCAGGTCCAGAGCACCACTGCGGCTGAAGGGACGGAACGGATGCAGCGATTCACGGCGCCTGGTCAGAGCGATACGACTGCGCAGCTCACTTACCTGCCGATGGATCAGCGGAATGTCCGTCTCGGCTGGGATGTCACCACCTTCAGCCTGGCACAGAATGAGATGTTCCGCATGGTCGTGGACGCTGAGAATGGTGAGGTGCTGTATCGCACGAGTCTGACCAACGATGCAACGGATGCGACGTTCCGCGTTTATGCGGATGCGACTTCCAAGGTGCCGCTGGAAAGCCCCGCGCCGCTGAAGCCAGTGAATGCCGTGCCCGGCAGTTTGCAAGGCGTAGAGGTGCCGCGCAGTCTGATCACGTTGCAATCTGTCAACGCGACGGCGTCGCCGAATGGCTGGATCAACGATGGCGGACAGGAGACGCTGGGCAACAATGTGGATGCTCACACGGACTTTGATGCTTCGGCGAATTCGCCAGACTTGCCACGTCCCAATGGCGGCGTTTCACGCACATTCGATTTCGCTGTCGATCTCACGCAGGCACCCTCCGCCTACGCAAATGCTTCGGTGACGCATCTGTTCTACATGAACAACTGGGTCCATGACCAGCTTTACAGCCTGGGTTTCACGGAATCTTCCGGCAATTTCCAAACCAACAACTTCGGCCGTGGGGGCAGTGGCAACGATGCGGTCCTGGCGGATGCGCAGGATGGCAGCGGCACTAACAATGCGAACATGAGCACGCCTGCTGATGGCAGCGCGCCCCGCATGCAGATGTATGTCTTCACCGGGCCAACGCCGGACCGCGATGGTGATTTCGATAACGTCATCGTGATCCATGAGTATGTGCATGGATTGAGCAATCGTCTGGTGGGTGGCGGCGTGGGAATGAGCGCGCTAGCTTCGCGAGGCATGGGTGAGGGATGGTCCGACTTCTACGGCATGGCATTGCTCACCGGTCCGGATGCAGACCCGAATGCGGTCTATGCTGGTGGTTCGTATGCGACGCTCCTGTTCACGGCGGGCATGACCAACAACTACTACTACGGCATCCGCCGCTACCCCTATTCCACGGACATGCTGAAGAATCCGTTGACCTTCAAGGACATCGACCCCACTCAGGCAAGTTCGCACACGGGCATACCGCTGAGTCCGTTGTTCGGCTCATCGAACAGCAACCCGAGCGAGGTGCACAATGCTGGCGAGGTCTGGTGTATGATGCTCTGGGAGTGCCGGGCAAAACTCGTGGGCAAGCATGGTGGTGCCGAGGGCGGTCAGCGCATCCTCCAGTATGTGACGGATGGCATGAAGCTTTCGCCAGTGAATCCAAACTTCCTCCAGTCTCGCGACAGCGTCATCCAGGCCGCAACGGTCAGCCACCCGGAGGATGTGGGCGAACTGTGGGCCGCCTTTGCCAAGCGCGGTGCGGGTTCTGGAGCGACGGCACCGGCGAGCAGTTCGACCACGGGCGTGGTCGAGTCTTATGCGGTGCCCAATGGCTTGCAGGTCGATGATCTGTCTGGCTGGACCATCACAGGCAGCAAGGGGGGATCGTTCACGCCAGCGAGCAAGACGCTGACGCTGTCGAACACCAGTGGCTCGCCCATCAGCTGGACCGCGAGTTCGACTGCAACTTGGTTAAACCTCAGCCCGGCATCAGGAACGGTGGCGGTGGGTGGCACGCAGGTGGTGACTGTTACCACCCAGGCCAGCACCTTGATCTCAGGCTTCTACAGCACCAATATTGTGTTCACGAATTCGACGGCGGGTTTCAATATCCCGATTGCTGTGCGGCTGGACGTGACGCCTCCTGTCCAGCAGTCGTTTGCCCTCAACACAGACCCGGGTTGGACGCGCACTGGCGAGTGGGCCTTTGGTGCTCCAACGGGTGGAGGCGGCAGCTCGGGCGGTGGTGCAGGTAACGCGGACCCATCAGCGGGTGCGACCGGAAGTAACGTGTTCGGCGTGAATCTCTCGGGCAATCAATCGACGACCGTCGGTGGCCCCTTCTACCTCACGATGGGACCTGTGGACCTGAGTGTGTATAAGAACACGCGTTTGCGCTTCAAACGCTGGCTGAACACGAACTCATTGGCCAACACCCGCAGCACCGTGGAGGTGTCAACCGATGGCACCTCCTGGCGGGAAGTCTTCGTCAATCCCGCCAGCGCCATCACGGACAACGCTTGGCAAAGTCAAGATTATGACCTGACCCAAGTCGCGGATTTGAATTCGACGGTTTACATTCGATGGGGCTATCGGGTCCTTGCGGGAACCACTGCCTACTCGGGCTGGAATATCGACGACGTGGAGATCCTGGGCGAGCCTACCAACGCCCTTGTCATCACGGCGACCGATGCTGCGACGGAAGGTGATGGTCCGGTCACGGCGACGCTGAGTGTGACTCAATTGCAGCCGACGGACACCGTCGTGACGCTGACCTCGAGTGATCCGAGCGCAGCGACTGTGCCTGTGACGGTGACGATTCCCTCGGGCACGCCGAGCACGACGTTTGCGATCACGCCCGTTGATGATGCTGTCGCAGACGGACCTCAGTTCACCACGATCACCGCCAGTGCCGGCGGCGTGCCTGCAGACGCTTCGAAACTGTTCACGGTGCAGGACAATGAATCGGGAACTCTCACCATCTCCCTGCCTGCCTCGGTCAGTGAAGGCGGTGCCAATGGGCAGGGCACCGTCACTCGCAGTGATGTCAATGCCAGCCCGCTCACCGTGACGCTGGTGTCGGGCAATCCCGGCGAACTCACGGTGCCAGGGACCGTGGTGATTCCTGGCGGGCAGGCATCGGCGAACTTTGTGGTCGCGGCAGTGAATGACACGCGCATCGACGGCACTCAAAACGTCTCTGTGACTGCATCGGTGATCGGTTGGACTGGAGCAATTGCATCCATGGATGTGCTGGACAATGAGGCGTTAATACTTGCCGTCACGCTCTCGACATCGGTAACAGAGGGCGGCACAGGCACAGGAAGCGTAGCACTGACCGGGACGCTGACATCGCCGCTGGTGGTGAACCTCTCTTCAAACTCACCCAAACTCACGGTGCCAGCCACGGTGACCATTCCAGCGGGATCGACGTCGGCGAGTTTCACTGCCACCGCACCGAATGACGCGCTGGCAGAAGCGAATACCACTGCCTTGGTGACTGCGAGCACCGCCGGATTCACGGATGGCAGCGCCACCACCTCGGTGATCGACAACGACCTTCACCACTTCGCCTTCGGTGCCATCGCCTCGCCGAAGACACTCGGCTCGCCTTTCTCGATCACGATCACGGCCCACAATGTCAGCAACGGAACGGTGACAGGTTTCACTGGAACGGCTGGCTTGTCGGGAACCGGAACATCAGGTGCAATCACGATGACGCCGACCACGACCACCGCTTTCACTTCAGGTGTTTGGTCAGGCAACATCACGATAAGCACTGCGACCACCAACATCGTTCTGACGGCGAGCGACGGGGCGGGGCGCACCGGCACGAGCAATGCCTTCACGGTTTCAGTAGGTGCGTTGCATCACTTTGCGTTTGGCAACGTCACCAGCCCGAAAACGGCGGGAACCGCGTTCAGCACCACGATCACCGCTCAGGACGTTGCGAACAACACGGTGACGAGCTTCGTCAGCACGGCCACCTTGAGCGGCTTTCGACTTGCTCCGGCCACGAGTTCCATCGTGATCAGTGAGGTGAACCCCAATACGCCCGATGAGGTGGAGTTCATGAATGTGGGCACTGGCTCGGTCGATGTTTCGGGATGGCAGATTTACCTCTACGACAACGTCAGCCTCAGCAGCCCCCTGCCAGTGTTTACTATCCCGTCCGGCACCGTTTGCGCCGCAGGTCAGGTGTTCCGACTCCAGGAGCTTGGCACCTCACCGGGTGTGTTCCCGACGTTTTATTATGGTTCGAATCTGGACTGGACGAGCACTTTCGGCTCAAGAACCGCTGTGCTGCTCAGGAACTCAGCTGGTGTGGCCGTGGATTTCGTGTGTGCCAATGCCTCGACATCCACCGGCATCACTTCGCCGCAAACCATTCCAACGACACTCTGGTCAGGAGCATCAGTGCCAGCGCCAGCGAATGGTGCACACGGATATCTTCGCATCGGCTCGTTCGACAATAGCAGCGCGTCTGACTGGACGGCTGCCACCTCAAGTGTTGGAACGGCGAATACGGGTCTGACCACGCCGTTCAACACGTTGGTGGCACTTGGCTTGACGCCAGCGACCTCCGGTTCATTCTCGGCAGGTGTTTGGACGGGCAGTGTGACGGTGAATCAAGCCGCGAACCTGGTGCTGATGCGCGCTGCGAACGGCACGAGCACGGGGGACAGCAATACCTTCTCAGTGACGAGCACGGTCGCGGCCAATGCCCAATCTGTGGGTGTGCCCACCAACACGGCGACGGCCATCACTTTGACTGGGCAGGACTCGGCTGCGCCTGGAGCGACGCTGACCTATGCGGTGGTCACCACGCCGACCAACGGCACGCTCTCGGGAACAGCGCCTAACCTGACCTACACTCCTACCACGGGCTTTACCGGTTCGGACAGCTTCACATTCACGGCGGCGAATGGTGCGATCACCAGCTCGGCTGCAACGGTGACCATCACGGTGGCGACCGGTCAGGAGATCGCTGTTGAGCAGCCTGCTGGCAATGGTCTGGCCGATGGTGTTTCCACGGTGGACTATGGCACCATCCCCTCCGGCATCGCGACTGTGAAGACCTTCACGGTGCGCAACATGGGTGCCTTGGATCTCGTCGTCAGCAACATTACGAAGGATGGCACGAACAGCAGTGAGATCACGCTCGGCAGCATCTCCAGCAGCACGATTGCCAGCGGTGCGAGCGCGACATTTACGGTGACGTGGACCCCAGCAGCTGCTGGGGCGCGCTCGGCGGCCATTCACATCTTGAGCAATGACCTGGACGAAGGCTCGTTCGATATCGCACTGACGGCGACGGGCACCTCCAGCATCCCGGATATCGCCCTTGAGTATCCGTCCGGCACTGTGCGGCCGGATTCGGCGGCGATCATCGACTTTGGGACGACGACCTTGAACACCCCGGTGGTGCGCACGCTGACGATTCGGAACACGGGTTCGGCGGATCTCACCCTGTCGGGCAGCACAATTGATGGAGTGGCCGCGAATCAGTTCAGCATCGGCCCGCCGAGCGCGCTAACCATCGCGCCAGCTAGCACGGTGACGGTGGATGTGACCTTCGTTGCTACGACATCTGGCGTGAAATACGCAGCACTGCACATGTCGAGCAACGATCCCGATGAGTCACCTTATGACATTGAATTGCATGGGATTGGAACCATCGCGGTGGGACCGGTGACATTGACCAAGGATGTCAACACAACGCCCAATGGCGGCACAGTGACGAATTTCACAGCCGGGACCGGGGTGTCCTATTACCACTACAACTTCGGCATCTACCGCACGGACGGAACAACGGTGACGCAGATTTCGTCTTCTTTCAATGTTGGATCCACTGCTGCGGGCACGCTGGCGATGCTTGGATCGACGCTGCTTTTCACCGGCACGGACACCACGGCGGGAGCCGAGTTGTGGAGCTACAATGGCACGACGGTGGCGCGCTTGGTGGACATCAACGCTGGAACAGCGGCATCAACTCCCGGGAACATGACAGTGGTGGGCAGCAACGTGTTCTTCACGGCGACCACAGCGGCGGCGGGCCTGGAGTTGTGGAAAACGGACGGCACCGCAGGCGGCACGGTGATGGTCAAGGACATCCTGGCTGGTGCGACGGGATCGTCCATTTCCGGCCTCACGAATGTCGGCGGCACGCTGTTCTTTGCCGCGAATGACGGCACCAACGGCGTCGAGTTGTGGAAGTCCGATGGCACAACCGCCGGCACGGTGATGGTGGCCAACATCAACACTGTCGCCGCTGCCAATTCCAATCCGGCCAATCTCACCGCCATCGGCAGCACGGTGTATTTCTCGGCGACCAACGGCACCACGGGCATCGAACTCTATAAATCCGACGGCACCACGACGAGCATCGTTTTGGACATCAACACTGGCTCAGGCAGTTCCTCGCCGACAGCGCTGTTCAACTGGAGCGGCACCCTTTACTTCCGCGCGACTACCACGACAGCGGGTGCTGAGTTGTGGAAGTCCGATGGCACATCGGGTGGCACGGCCCTGGTGAAAGACATCTTTGCCGGTGTGACTGGCTCTAATCCGACCGGTTTCACCGTCCTAGGCTCTGCGTTGTATTTCTCCGCTGCGGATTCGACGGCGAACGGCGTCGAACTTTGGAAGACAGACGGCACCGCCGTTGGGACGGTGATGGTCAAAGACGTCAATGCTATCGCTAGCAGCAGTTCCAGCCCGTCTTTACTGACCGTCAATGGAACGACACTTTACTTCTATGCCAACGATGGCGCGGCAGGTTCGGAGTTGTGGAAATCTGACGGGACAAATGCAGGCACGGTGCGCGTGGAGGACATCAATCTGGGCACCGGCAGCGCAGGTTTGTCTGCGATGGCTTCACTTGGCAGCGCCGTTCTCTTCGGTGCCAATGACGGGGTCATGGGCACCGAGTTGTGGCGCAGCGATGGCACCGCAGCAGGAACCTATCGGGTCTCGGATTTCACGTCTGGAAACACAAGCGGGAGCATCAGCAATCTCACTGCCTTTGGTTCCGCTCTCTTTTATGCTGCCAGCGATGGATTGAACGGCACGGAGTTGTGGAACAGCGATGGCACCAACGTGGGCACCGTGATGGTGAAGGACATTCACACCACGGCGGGAATCAGCAGTTTCCCGGCGAACTTTGCCATCGTCAATGGCACTCTGTTTCTGAGCGCAGCGGATGCGACCAACGGCACCGAACTGTGGAAATCAGACGGCACCACGGCAGGCACCGTGCTCGTCGCCAATATCAACGCTGGAGCCACGAGCTCATCCCCGACGCTCCTGCGCGCTGTGGGAAATACTTTGTTCTTCGCTGCCACCGACACGACGACGAACGGGCAGGAGCTTTGGAAATCGGATGGCACCACCACCACGATGGTGAAGAACATCAATCCGACCGCGAACGCTAGCTCCAGTATCTCCACGCCCGTGGCCGTCGGTTCGCTACTGTATTTCAGCGCCAACGACGGCACCAACGGGGCCGAACTGTGGAAAAGTGACGGCACTGATCCTGGCACGGTGTTGGTAAAGAACATCAACCCCTCGGCCAGCACGGGATCGAGTATCACCAGCATCACGCCCGTGGGGTCGCTGGTCTTCTTCAGCGCCAGTGACGGCACCAACGGTCAGGAGCTTTGGGTGTCTGACGGCACCACAGCGGGCACAGCGCTGGTGAAGGACATCAATCCAGGAAGTGTGAATTCATCTCCGGTCAATCTGGTGAGCTACAACGGAGCGCTTTACTTCGCAGCCTCAGACGGGGTGAACGGGACTGAACTCTGGCGTAGCGACGGCACTTCGGCTGGCACAGTCATGGTCAAAGATATCTTGATCGGAGCAGGTGCCTCATCGCCAGCCAACTTCCGTGAGCACAACGGTCTGCTCTATTTCGCCGCCGGGGATAGTTTCGGCACAGAACTCTGGCGCACCGATGGCACTGCCAATGGCACGGTGCTGGTGAAGGACATCAATCCTGGGTCGCCGAGCAGCGTGCCCACAAGTCTCGCCTCCGCAGGTGGTTACCTCTATTTTGCCGCCACCACCGCCATTAATGGCATCGAACTCTGGCGCACCGATGGCACGATCAACGGCACGCAACTGGTGTCTGATATCGTCGCTGGCACCACGAGTTCCAGCCCAGGAGCACTCACCGTCGCTGGCAGTCGCCTGTTCTTCACCGCCAGCATTTCAGGCATCGGCACCGAGCTTTGCAGCTATGATCTCGGCTCGTTGCCGGAGCTTGCCTTGTTTGAAGGCACCGATGCCACCGGGACTGAGCGCCAGGACAATGTGGGCAGCTACGATTTCGGCAGCCAGAGCAGCGCCACTGTGCGCAGCTTCACGATCAAGAACACGGGCGCGGGTTATTTGTTTGTGAACGACATCGCGGTCACGGGCGCGCAATCGGGCGCGTTCGTGGTGCTGAATAAACCGGACTCGTCGCTGGCAATCCAGCCCGGTGCCACGCACACCTTCACTGTCACGGCGACCCTCGAAGGCCCGGTGAACCAGAGCGCCGTGGTGAGCATTGTTTGCAACGACTCCGATGAGTCCTCGTTCGACGTGCCCGTCACGGTCACAGTGCTCGACAACATTGCTCCCACGATTAGTGCACCTGAGACTTATCTGATCGGCCAGCCGGGGCAGCTCGCCATGTCACTGCCGGATGTGCGCGGCATGGTCGCTTACACGGACAATCGCCCTGGCGACGGCACCATCACGCAGGACCCGATCCCCGGCAGCATCGTGCTGGCGATCGGCGAGACCGCAGTCGTCACCTTCACCGCCACGGACTCGGCGGGCAATGTTTCGAACACCGTGACTACGACGGTGCAGATGGGGCTCGGCCAGCCGAACACGGGCAACAACGCCTGGGCACGCTACGGTGGTGGCATTGGTGCCGAGGGCACAGTGAGCCGCGTGGTTGGCACCTCTGATGGGGGCGCGGTTGTCGCGGGTTCGTTTGGCTCATCGCCCTTCACGTTGGGGGCTGGGGCAGATCAGGTGACGCTCACTTCCACAGGTGCTAACGATGTCTTTGTCGCCAAGTTCGCCCGTGACGGCACGTTGCAATGGGCACGCAGCGGTGGCGGAACAGTTACGGACGCAGTGGCGGGACTGGTCGAACTTGGCGATGGCAGCATCGTAGTGGCCGGCACCTTTTCGGCTTCGGCCACGTTCAGCGGCACCACAGTTACTGGAAGCGGCAACACGGATTCGTTCGTGTTGCGTTATCTTGCGGACGGCACGCTGTCCTGGGCGAAGGGGTGGGGCGGCACGGGAGCCGATGCGGTCACCCAGTTGGTGAAACTGGCGGATGGCAACCTCGCCATCGCCGGCAGTTACTCATCCACCGCTACCATCACCCTCGTGGCCGGGGTCACGCTGGCGAACATCGGCACAGCGTTCACGGACTTGTTCCTCATCAAGTATCAAGCCGCGAACGGCACGGCCGTCTGGGCACGCTCGCTCGGCAGCAATGTCACTTCAGAAAGCACGTCAGGCTTGAGCCTTGCTGCCACACCGGATGGCGGTGTTGCGTTGGTCGGTGGCGCTTTGTCCGCGACCCTCTCGATCTCGGGCAGCAGCACCACCGTTGTCAACACTGGCACGGCTGGAACCGCGGACTGGTTTGCCTCGAAGTTCGATGCCAGCGGCGCTCTGGTTTGGGCGCGCAACGTGGGTGGCAGTTCGGTAGCGACTTCAGAGACGCCATCCGCGTTGCAGGTATTCTCCAACGGCGACCTTGCCATCGCTGGCACGTTCTCCACTTCGCCAACCACTTTCGGCGTTGGATCGGCTTCACCGCAGACATTCACCACCCTGGGCAGCACCGATGTCGCCATCGTCCGGCTGTCAGGAACCGATGGACTTCAACAGTGGGCGAAGCGTGCCGGCGGTCTTGGCGCAGACTTTGTGAATGCCTTGCTCGTGCTGCCAGACAACAGCCTGGCGCTGGCTGGAACGTATTCGAACGGCGCGATGCAACTTGGCATTGGCGAAACACGTCAAACGACGCTTGCCGCCCCCACGACCATCAACAAACTTTATCTCGCCCTGCTCGGTGGTGGCGATGGCTCGTTGCGCTGGGCGAAGACTGCCGGCGGCCTGGCCACGAACGCGGTATCGGGATTGACGATCCTCGGAGGTGGCGATCTCGGGATCGCGGGCACCTTCACCTCGCCGACGGAAATCTTTGGCCCCGGTGAAGCAATGGAAACGACGCTCACCAACATCGGCGCATTCGGCAGCTCGGATGTTTATGTCGCGAAGTATGCCCGCGCAGATGGCGACCTGATTTGGGCTAAGAGCGGCGGTGGTGCGAACACGGAAGCCGTTCACGCCTTCACCGCGCTCACCAACGGTAGCGCAATGCTCGTGGGCACCTTCCAGCCGCCTTCGGCCACGTTTGGCCTCGGAGAGCCGGGCGAGGTCACCCTCAACAATGCGGACCCGTCCGGCACCAACACGGACTTTTTCTTCGCACGGTTCCACGGCGGCGGTGTCGAGGCACCGGTCGCTCCGCTGGTCACGTTGCTTGCGCCGTCAGGCTTGTCCTCCAGCACGCTGACCTTCAATGCCGCCATCGACTCGCGCGGGCAGGACACGACCTTGTTTGTCGAATACGGCCCCACCACGAGCTATGGCAGCACGGGCACGATGAGTCCTGTCTTCGCGGGACTCATCACTGAAACTCGCGCATTCACGCTCACCGGACTAGCCCCGCTGACGACGCTGCACTTCCGCGTTTCCGCCACCAATGCCGCAGGCACCACGATCAGCGCGGATCAGACGATCACCACGTTTGCTGATGCCGAGATCGTCGTGGAGCAACCCGCGGGCACTTCGCTCACCGATGGCGCGGCCACCGTGAGCTTCGGCACAGTCGCCATCGGCAGTTTCGACACGCGCACCTTCACCATCCGGAACACGGGCACTGTCGGCACCCTCAGCGGACTCGCCTTGAGCAAAGATGGCGCGGCCGCCGCGGACTACGCGCTCGGAACCCTCAGCGTGACCTCCCTCGCGCCAGGCGACAGCACGACCTTCACCGTGACATACACTCCTAGCCTTGGCAGCACGCGCAACGCCGCCCTGCACCTCGGCAGCAACGACGGCGATGAGAACCCTTTCGACATTGCCCTCACCGGCAACAACTTGCTGCCCGTCACCTTCGCCAGCGCGAGCACCGTGCCCATCACGGCCAACGGCTACACCGTGCCCACCGGACGCAGCCTCGGGCTGACGCTGGGCTTTGCACCCGCACCGGGCACATCGTTGCGAGTGATCGACAACACATCGGCCAATCCGATCAGCGGCACGTTTGTTGATCTGCCGCAGAATGGCTTGATTCAGGCGAGCTTCGGCGGGCAGATCTATACCTTCCAGGCCACCTACACGGGCGGGGATGGCAATGACTTGGTGCTCATTGAAACGGCTGAGTGGACCTTCCTCAAGGGCAATACCACCACGACGACCACCTCCAATTATGGCACGCAGGGTGTCGCATCTGCGACGAACCTTCCTCCTGGACGCAGCCTGGCGATGACGTGGACCGGAGCGGACGGCACACTGTGGCTCTTCGGCGGACTGAACAGCGGTGCTTTCCAAATGAATGACCTTTGGAAATATGACCGTGCCACGGGCAACTGGACCTGGATCAAAGGAAGCAACGTTGCGTCAGCTCCGGGAGTTTATGGAACGTTGGGAGTGGGCGCGACAGCCAACACACCGGGCGCGCGCTACGGCGGTGCCACCTGGGTGGATGCGACCGGCAAGCTCTGGCTCTTCGGTGGCAACGGTTACATCACCACCACCACAGGCGCGCTCGCCGACCTCTGGAACTATGACCCTGCCACCAACTACTGGACCTGGGTCGGCGGCAATAGCACCACACTTAACGTCAACGGCATCTATGGCACTCAGGGCACCGGCTCCACCAGCAATCTGCCTGGAGCGCGCTATCAAAGCGTGAGCTGGATCGATGGCAGCGGCAATCTTTGGCTCTTTGGAGGCACAGGTTTCCCAGCCACAGGAAGCGTAGGGAGTCTCAATGACCTTTGGAGATATGAGCCAAGCACGGGCAACTGGACTTGGATGAAAGGAGTCAACACGACTAGCAACTCAGGCACCTATGGCACCAAAGGAACCCCTGCGACCGCCAATACCCCAGGCGCTCGTTTCGGCGCCGTGGCCTGGACCGATCCCCTGGGAAGGCTCTGGCTCTTCGGTGGCACGGGATTTAGCCCTGGACTTTCGGGCTTCTCCCTGGGCGATCTCTGGCGCTACGACCCTGTCGCCAACCAATGGACCTGGATGGCAGGTTCCGCAGTCAGTGGATCGTTCAACGGCAGCTTCGGAACCAAAGGCGTCGCGGCTGTGAGCAACTCGCCCAGTTATCGAACCCTCTCAGCCGGGTGGACCGATAACTTCGGCAGGCTCTGGCTCTTCGGTGGCTCGGGCTACGGTGCGCTCGGGGCTACGACGTCCGACCTTAATGATCTCTGGGTCTATGACATCGCGAACAATCTGTGGACTTGGATTAAAGGCCCTAGCACCCAGCAGACCAACGGCGTCTATGGCACCGCAGGCGTCACCGCCGTCACGAGCATGCCCGGCTCGCGGAACTCCGCCAACGCCTTCACAGCAAATGGGCCCATGGACGATCCGTGGCTCTTCGGCGGATTCGCCTATCCGTCCAATGGAACCGCCAGTGTGCGCAGCAACGACCTATGGAACCTCGATCTGCCCAACGCTTCGACAGCGACCACACTCGCCGCCACCGCCATCACCAGTGGTGGAGCCACGCTCAATGCGAGCATCGCTGCCAATCTCATCAGCACTTCGGTGCGCTTCCGGTATGGCACAAGCCCGACTCTCACGGGTGGGGCGTTAAGTTCCACGCAGTCGCTCGGCAGCACAAGCAGCGTCACCAATACCAATGTCACCATCTCCGGACTCAACTACAGCACCACCTATTACTTCCGTGCTGAGACGACGAACGACGTGGGGACGGGCACAGGGGCGATCCTCAGTTTCACGACTGCTGCCGCTCCCGATATAGCGGTGGAGGAACCCGTGGGCACCATCTTGATCGACGGCACGGCAACGATCAATGTCGGCAGCGCGGGCGTCGCAGCGAATGCTAGCAAGACCATCACCCTGAAGAACACGGGAACTGCGGCCCTCACGATCTCAGGTGCTCTGATCGATGGCACCCACGCTGGCGACTTTGCCATTGGCACGCTGCCTTCTTCTTTGGCGGCAGCGACCAGCACCACCTTCACGCTTACGCTTACACCATCCGCGACGGGGGCTCGCAGCGCGGTTCTCCATGTCACATCGAATGATCCTGAAGAGTCGCCCTTTGACGTCAACCTGACAGGCACCGGACTGACACCCTATCAGGCAGTGCAGCAAGGTGCCGGCATCAATGGATCTGCTGATCCGCAGGGAGATGCGGACGGTGATGGCGTCGCGAATGTCATGGAGATTGCCTTTGGCACCAGCCCAGGGTCGAACACCTCTGGCACCGGGGCGCTGCACTACACGGGCAGCTTGGCCGGTGGTGGAGTGATCGTGAGCACAGGGCAGCCGGTGACGGATCTTGAGCCAGCTCCCGACACGGTCGATCACTGGGCCATTTTTGTGCGGCGCAAAGATGCTGCAGTTCTGGGTATCACTTACACCGTGGAGTTCAGCGCCGACCTCACTACCTGGGAGCCGAGCACGGTCACACCCACGGTGCTGGCCAGCGATGCCACCTATGAGGTCGTCAGCGTGCCCTACCCCTACTTTGTCGGCGGCAAGAAAGCCCGGTTCTTCCGGGTGGTGATTGGCGTCACTCCCTGATTCGCTTGAAACACTCTGACTTCGCCCTCTTCAGTATGCTTTCCCCACTGCCCGATTCCTGTTTCACCCGGCGGTCCTGAGCATCGCCTTGTTCTTCGCCGCCTTTCATCCTGCCTGAAGTGCCGTGGTTTACAGCGGCGTTCAGGATCTGGCCATCCCGGTCACCTTGGACGGGCTTTACCTGAATCTGGCGACTGGCCCTCCAGCGGCAGCTATCCAGCAGACTGGAGCACCAAGCCGTATTTCAACCCCTTCTGCGGTGGAATCGCCATTGCTACGAGCGACCTCTTCCTGCCGGTGATCATGGGCGTCGATCAGGTGGTCACGGCCGTGTCAGAGCTCTCACGCGTGGTTTTTGCCGCCCGGCCTGCTGATGTTCGGCGGGCGCCGTCGTCGTTAGTGTTCGGCAGAGGCGCATCTCGCCGATCCGGCGAGGGTCGCCTTTGCCCTTGCCTTTGCCGCGATCTCGTTTCAGGATCACCCGTCATGGCTGACAAGAAATCTACTCCCTCCCCTCAGACCGCCGCGTCGAATCTGGACCTCACCGAGATCACCCAGATCGTCGATTTGATGGCGAAGAACGACATTACCTTCTTCCAGCTCGAGCGCACGGATGCCAGCATCCAGCTCCGTCGTGGACACGACATGGATGCGCTGAAGGACCTCCTTTCCAAGCTCCCGGCCTCACAGCCCCAGGTGGTGTATGGCGGCGGAGTTCCCGCAGCAGCCCCGGCCTCGGCACCCGCACCGGCTGCCGCAGCTCCGGCACCTGCGGCGGCGAAGGCCGAGTCCTCGACCGCCATGGGTCCCACCATTAATTCACCCATGGTCGGCACCTTTTATCGTTCCTCGGCACCCGGCGAAAAGTCCTTCGTGAACGTTGGCGATCAAGTCGATGCCAACACCACCGTCTGCATCATTGAGGCGATGAAGGTCATGAATGAAATCAAGGCCGAGACCAGCGGCGTGATCGCTCGCATTCTGACGGAAGACGGCAAGCCTGTGCAATACGGCCAGCCGCTCTTCGAACTCAAGTAGCGTTCCGCACAGGGACAAGGAACTAGGGGAAAAGGGATGAGGCTCTGAATGCCGAGCCCGGCTCCGACAGAAAGCCCTTTTCCCTTTTCCCTTACCTCTTATCCCTTCTCGAGATGTTCAAGAAAGTCCTCGTAGCCAATCGTGGCGAAATTGCCCTCCGCATCATCCGTGCGTGCAAAGAATTGGATGTCAAAACGGTCGCCGTTTACTCCGAAGCCGATGTGGATTCGATGCACGTCCAGCTCGCTGACGAAGCCATCTGCATCGGACCCGGCCCCAGCACCGAGAGCTACCTCAAGATCCCCCGCATCATCGCCGCCGCCGAGATCGCGAACGTCGATGCCATTCACCCCGGCTACGGCTTCCTGAGCGAGCGCGCGAATTTCGCGGAGATCTGCCGCGAGTGTAAGATCAAGTTCATTGGCCCCTCGCCCGAAGTCATCAGCATGATGGGCGACAAGAACACCGCCCGCGCTATGGCTCTGAAGTCTGGTGTGCCGATCACGCCCGGCTCCGATGGCATCCTTCAGAGCGAGGAAGAAGCCTTCGAGGTCGCTCGCAGGCTTGGTTATCCTGTGATGATCAAGGCGACAGCCGGTGGTGGCGGACGCGGGATGCGCCCTGTTTTGAACGAAGCCACGCTGCGCAGCATGTATCAGCAGGCCAGCCAGGAAGCGCTCAAGTGCTTCGGCGACGGCTCGCTCTACATGGAGAAGCTGGTCGAGAAGCCGCATCACATCGAATTCCAGATGGTCGCCGACAGCCACGGCAACGTGGTGCACCTCGGCGAACGCGACTGCTCAATGCAGCGCCGCAATCAAAAGATCATCGAAGAGTGCCCTTCGCCGAAGGTCAGTCCTGAACTGCGCCAGCGCATGGGCGAGGCCAGCGTCAAGCTTTGCAAGGAGATCGGCTACGAGAACTGCGGCACCATCGAGTATCTCGTCGATAACGACGGCAAGAACTTCTACTTCATGGAGATGAACACCCGCATCCAGGTGGAGCATCCAATCACGGAGGAAGTCTATGGCTGTGACCTGATCAAGGAACAGATCCAGATCGCCGCTGGATGGGAACTCAGCCACCACGTGCGTAACGCCACCGTGCGCGGCCACGCCATCGAGTGCCGCATCAATGCCGAGGATCCCTTCCGCAACTTCGCCCCCAGCCCGGGCCGCATCAATCTGTGGTATGCCTCCGGTGGTCGCGGCGTGCGCGTGGATACCCACGTCTATGCCGGCTACGAAGTCCCGCCGCACTACGATTCGATGATCGCCAAGCTCATCGTCACCGGTGCCACCCGCGACATCGCCATCAAGCGCATGAGAAGAGCGCTCGGCGAATTCATGATCGACGGCATCAAGACGACGATCCCGCTGCAGAGCAAGATCATCACCACCAGCGACTTCAAGAGCGGCAACTACGACATCACCTGGGTGGAGAGCTTCCTTCGCGAAGAAGGCCTCAAGGTGTAAGTCGCAGGTTCCTGCTACTGCCTTGCGCTGGTGGTGACTCGTGACAGCCGGTCTTTCAGCACCAAGGCCTCGTGAGGCTTGGGATTGAGTGCCAGTGCCTTTCGCACGTGGGCAGCGGCGAGGTCTTTGGCTCCTGTAGCCTCGAAGATGGAACTCAGCGCCATGTGAGGCCCTGGCTGGTCAGGCATGGTTTCGGCACTGCCCTTCAGCACCCGGATGCCTTCGTCGATTCGTCCCAGTGAAACGTAAGCAGCCGCGAGTGTGCCTTGGATCATGATGGTGCCGTTGGCGGAGGGCTTTCGTGCGAGAAACTCTTCGCATACCTTCACGGCTTGGCGGTGGGATTTCATCTGGTTGAGCGTGGTCGCCAGGTAAATGTGACCGAGTTCGAAGTCGGGCTTCAACTCCAGCAGACGATGGTAGGCTTCGACGGCTTTGGAATACTTTCCGGCCAGGTAATACTGGTAAGCCAGATTGGCCAGTGGACGGAAGCTGCCAGGACTTTTGGCCACCGTGTCCTCCCAGAGTTTCACGGTGGTGCTCCAGACTTGGTTTCGCTGGCAGGTCAGGGCGGCAAAGATGACAGCCACGCCGACCACAATCAGTGTGGCCGTTCGCCGACCGCCGAGTTCGGAAGCCCAGCGTTCACGCGCCCAGTCAATCCAACAGCCAAGTGCAATGAAGATGCCAATCGAGGGCAGATAGGCCCGATGCTCAGCCATCAAGTCGGGCAATGGAACCAGACCCGATGAGATTGAGATCGTCGCGAAGAACCAGATCACACAGGCCGCGATGCATGCCATGCGCGCATCTCCTTTGAACCTGATCCAGCCCCACACGGAACAGCCGAACAAAAGGGTGAAGACAACAAGCGATCTCATGACTGGCCACTCGAGCAAGGAGGTGCTCAGAGGCCAGGCGGGGTCCAGGTTGAGTCCGGCTGGCACCAGAAGTCGTCGCAGGTAGCTGGCGATGACCGAGCACTGGCTCAGCACGTAGTGCCAGTGGGAGATGGGTTCTTCCTTGGAGTTGGCTAGGTAGATCGCGTCGCGAAGAGACCAGTCGCCATGGTGTTGCGCCCAGGTTGTCAGCAGGACGAGCCCAGGCACCAAGGGAAGACACAGGAGCAACGGAACACCGCGCCTTACAGCCAGTCTCCACGGAGTGCGGCGAACAACCACGTCCAGAAGGATAGCCATGATAGGTGCGGTCACACAGCATTCCTTGGTCATCATGCCCAGCAGCGTCGCGGTGACCGAACCTGCAACCCACCACCGTCGATGGCCGGACGCGGTGGCCTCGGAAGACTCCAGATACAGCCACAGCGCGAGCAGATAGAACAAGGTAGCCAGTGAGGTGAACCGCTGCGCGATGTAGGTCACGGATTCGATCGCCATCGGATGCACGACGAAAAGGACGGCGGCGGTGAATGCGATGAAGCGAGTGCTCGCGGCACTCAGTGACTGGCGCAGAAGCTGACACACCAGGGCGAAGATGAGCAAGGCATTGCCGAAGTGGATGACCACATTGGCCAGCCGGTAGCCAGCTGGTTCGAAGCCCCCGAATTCATAATTCAGCCGGAAGGAAGCATAGGCCACGGGCCGCAGAATGAGGTTCGTCGCCAGATCGGGATTCAAGGCCCATTCTTCGCCTTGCTTCACCAGAGCAAGCGGATCGGTGAACCATGAGAGCAGTCGAGCATCGGTGAAGAGTGGATTGTTTCGCAGATAGACATCGTCATCGAAGACCATCGGAAATCCCAGAGTCCACCCATACAGACACGTGCAGGTCAGTGCGATGAAGGCGGCCACGTGCCATGTCTTCAGGCTCTCCCATCCAGGTGCTGGCGCGTTGGTTCGCGAGATGGTTTCGGGAGGCGGTGGACAAGGCGCAGGCGCGCGGTGTTTGCCACGCGATTGGAGGGACCGGACTAAGGGGAGGGGCATGAGGGAAGGAACTAATGATCTGTCCTCACCGCGCCCCGAACACCTGGCTTTGCTTGTGGCGGCTGCCATGACAGTGAAGTCGCCTGCCATTCGATGCATGGATGCGGGTTTGCCTCCCGTTCATCCCGCGCCAACATCTCCGCACCATGCCCAAGCCCACCGACATCCGCGTCCTCGAATCGCACGTCTATTTCCTGCCCAGCAACATGCGTGTGCCGCTCAAGTTCGGCCCCGAGACGGTGCATGATGCGACTTGTGTCCGCGTGCGAGTGAAGGTGGAGGCTCGCAACGGTCGCGTCGCGGAAGGCTGGGGCGAGACACCGCTCGCGGCCTCGTGGGTGTGGCCGAGCACGCTGACGATCGCCGAGCGCGTGGAGCGCATGAAAGCCTTCGCCTTGCGCACGTCGAAGCTGCTCACGGCCTTCGGCCAGCAAAGCCATCCGATGGAGCTGGCGCACGACTTCCAGCATCAGCACCTGCTGCCGGCGCTCGACGCGCTGAACGCGGAACTCGGTGGCCACGCGATGCCTTACCTCGGCGCGCTCGTCGTGTTCAGCGCGTTCGACATCGCCGTGCACGATGCCTTTGGACGTGCGCATGAGTGCGACACGTATGCGACTTACAACGCCGACTTCATGAACCGCGACCTGAGCGCGTTCATCAACGCGGAAGCCGTGTCCTTCGCGGGCAAGTATCCGCAGGACTACCTCGTCAGCGATGTGCCGAAGACGTTGCCCGTGTGGCATCTTGTGGGCGGCGTGGATGCGCTGGAGCAGCAAGACCTCAACGGCAGCGAGCCGAACGACGGCTACCCTGTGCTGCTCGCGGACTGGATTCAACGCGATGGCTTGAAGTGCTTCAAGGTCAAGTTGCGCGGCACCGATGCGGCGTGGGACTTCGAGCGTATGCAGCGCGTGGGCCGCATCGGCTTCGCCAACGGTGTGCGCTGGCTGAGCGCGGACTTCAACTGCACGGTCAAAGAGCCCGCCTATGTGAACGAGATCATGGACAAGCTCCTGCGCGACGAGCCGGAGATCTACGCCCGCACGCTCTACGTCGAGCAGCCCTTCCCGTATGATTTGGAAGCGAATCAGATCGACGTCCGCAGCGTGTCCGCGCGCAAGCCGCTCTTCCTCGACGAGAGCGCGCACGACTGGGAGTTCGTGCGTCTCGGTCGCCAGCTGGGTTGGAGCGGTGTCGCCTTGAAGACGTGCAAAACGCAAACTGGCGCGCTGCTCAGCCTTTGCTGGGCCAAAGCGCACGGCATGCCGCTCATGGTGCAGGACCTTACGAACCCGATGCTCGCGATGATCCCGCATGTTCGTCTCGCGGCACACGCTGGCACCATTCAAGGCGTGGAGTGCAACGCGATGCAGTTCTATCCCGAGGCCTCGAAGCCCGAGCAAGCGATCCACCCAGGACTCTACCAGCGTCGCAACGGCATCGTCGATCTCAGCACCCTGCGCGGCCACGGTTTCGGCTACCGCGAAGGCGAGATCCAGCGCGAGCTGCCGGCCGAAGTGGTTTGATCCTGAATGTCTCGCGAGTCATGCGACTGGCTTCTTTCATCGCGGCATGGCGTGGCTTGATCATTCTGTTCAAGACCCAGCGTCATGCCCGGATTCACCTGCTGGCGACGGCGGCAGCCGTCGCCGTGGGGGCATGGCTCGATGTGGACCGTCAGCAATGGTGCTGGCTGATCGTGGCCATCACGATGGTGATCGCCGCGGAGGGCTTCAATACTGCGGTAGAGAAGCTGGCGGATCGAGTGACCACCGAGCACGATCCTCTGATTCGTGATGCCAAGGACCTGGCGGCAGGAGCCGTGCTGTGGGCAGCGCTGGGTGCCGCGATCATCGGCCTGATCGTGCTGGGTCCGCCGTTGTGGGCCCGGCTGCTGGGCTGAGTTGGAACGGGATGGATCCTGTTCGAGATCATGGCGGAGAACGATCTTTCGATCGTTCTCCACTCAGTGGTGATGGGCTTTGAGGCTAGTCCGTGTTGGACCGGCGCTCGTCTTCACGAGCGTAGTCTTCCAGGCTCTTCTCGGTCTCAGGCTGCTCAGATGGGGTGGGGGACTCCTCGGAGGACGGCTTGCTCTCGTCCTTCTTTTTGAGGCCCTCGTCATCGTCGTCATCCGCAGTGCTCCATGGGTTGTAGTCTTCGTTGTCCCATGAGTCCTCCGCCTTCATCGCTTCCTCGTCTTTGGCGATCTCAGCATAGTATTCGGGATACATCTCGCGGTCCTTTTTGTCGAGGTAACGAGCGAGCCAGATGCAGATCTCGTAGAGGAAGTAGAGCGGCGCGATCATGAGCGCCATGGTGAGCGCATCTTGTGTGGGCGTGATGACCGCAGAGAAGATGGCGATGCCGACAATGGCGTGGGCACGGGTGCCCTTCATGAGCTGGTAGTTCAGGATGTCCAGCTTCACGAGCACCATGACCAGGATCGGCAGCTCGAAGGCGATGCCGAAGACGAGGATGAAGCGTGTGGAGAAAGTGATGTATTCGTTCAGCGTCCACATCGGCTTCACGCCCATGTCGCTGCCGAAGGTCCAGAAGAACTCGAGGGCGCGGGGCAGCACGATGTAGTAGGCAAAGCCGACGCCCGTGAGGAACAGGAAGGTGGCGACGCCGAGAGCCGGGAAGATCAGCCGCTTCTCATTGTCCTTCAGGCCTGGCAAAACGAACTGCAGCAGGAACACGAGCAGCAAGGGGAAGGCGACGATGACACCGGCGATGAGCGTCACATTCATCGCCGTCATGAAGGGTCCGGTGGGATCGGTCGAGATGAGGGCCGCAGTGGCGTCTTCGACGGTCTTGTAAACGCCCGACCAGATCAGTGGCAGCTTGATGAAATGCATCAGCTCCTGGTAGAAAAAGAACATCCCAATGCTGACCGTCAGCAGCGTGATCGCCATGCGCACCACCATGGTGCGCAGGTCTTCGAGGTGCTCGATGAACGGCTTTTCAACGTCGCCTTTGCCCAGATCGACCGCGAATTTTTCGCGCATCTTGAACATCTTGTGCAGCATGAACTTCCACATGGATCAGTCGGAGGGGGGTTGGAAAAGGGTAACGTGAGGCGGAGTAGAGTCTTTGGGTATCAGTCGATCAAACGCAAGGCCGTCAGCTTGGCGAAGAGGGCGAGGGTGAGCGAGTTGTTGATCTCATTACGGGCGATCATGTCCCGAAGTTCATCGGGCGTGACGTAACGCACATCGCCGAAGCTCTCACCGTGCTGAGGAGTTGCCTGAGCAACGATGCGGACCGGCCGCGCGAGGAAGAGATAGATGTGTTCCTGGGTGAAGCCCGGCGATGGAAAATACCATCCCAGGGGTTGCAAGGTCGCGCCCTTGGCCAGCTCGGCACCGAGTTCCTCCCGCAGCTCGGTGATGGCCGCGCGGTCAACGAGTTCTTTCGAGACTTCGGCCAAAGGGGCATCAATCTGCCCGGCTGGGAATTCCCACGTCATGCGCTGCACTGGGATGCGCTCCTGCGAGAGCAGCACTAGGCGGCCATCATCCAGCATCGGTGCGATGGCCACGGCGGCCTTGCGATGCACGATGGTCCAGCTCGCCGAGGCTCTTGCGGGCGTGCGGAAGGTGGCTTGCTCGACTCCGACGTGCGGCCCTGCATCGACGAAGTGGCTGGAGGTTCTCTCCCAGCCCACTTGGTCGATTTTGCACAGGTCGAAGTCAGCGCTCATGTCGCGTCACGCACTGAGGAGTTTGCGCCAGCGCTTGAGCTGCGCTGCCACATTGGCCGGGCTGGGAGCGCCGGGGTTCTTGCGAGCGGCGAGGGCGGTGTCCAGCGTGAGCACCTCATAGACGCTCTTGTTGAAGCCCTTCCAGAACTGCTTGTATTCGCTCACCTTGAGGTCGGCGAATCCGCGCTTCTGCTCGATGGAGTAGGCCACGAGCTTGCCAATGACTTCGTGCGCATGGCGGAAGGGCAGGCCTTGCTTCACCAACCAGTCAGCGAGGTCCGTGGCCAGGAGCATGGGGTCGCTCGCGGCGGCCTTGGTCTTGTCAGCTCGAACGTCCATGCCAGAAATCATCTCGGCGAAGACACCGAGCGCCGCCTTGATCGTGTCGATGCTGTCGAAGAGCGGCTCCTTGTCCTCCTGCATGTCGCGATTGTAGGTCATGGGCAGGCCTTTGAGGATCGTTAGGATCGCCATCAGATTGCCCACGAGGCGGCCGGTTTTGCCACGGGTGAGTTCGGCCACGTCGGGATTCTTTTTCTGTGGCATCAGGGACGAGCCCGTGGTGTGCGCATCGCTGAGCGTGATGAAGCCAAACTCGGCGCTCGCCCACAGGATGATGTCCTCGCTGAGGCGCGAGAGATGCACGCCACAGAGGGCGATGGCAAAAAGGATCTCCGCCACGAAGTCGCGATCACTCACCGCGTCCATGCTGTTCTGCGTGATCGCAGGGAAGCCGAGTTCCTTTGCCACCAGTTCCCGATCGAGCAGAATCGTGGACCCTGCCAGCGCGCCGGAGCCCAGGGGCATCACGTTGAGTCGTTCGCTCGCATCCATCAGGCGATTCGTGTCGCGCTCCAGCATCTCCACGTAGGCCAGCAGGTGATGGGCGAAGAGCACCGGCTGCCCGCGTTGCAGGTGCGTGTAGCCCGGCATGATGGCCTTCTGGTTGCGCTCGGCACATTGCACGAGGGCACGTTGCAATTCCGAGATGTGCGCCACGATCGCATCCACCTCATCGCGGCAGTAGAGCCGCACATCGAGCGCCACCTGATCGTTGCGGCTGCGCGCGGTGTGCAGCTTGGCTCCGGCAGCACCAATGCGTTTGGTCAGCTCGGACTCGATGTTCATGTGGACATCTTCGAGCGACTCGTGCCATTCGAAGTTGCCGCTCGTGATCTCTTCTTTGATCGCCAGCAGTCCGCGCTCGATGTCCGCCTGCTCCAGCTTCGTGATGATGCCCGCCTTCAGCAGAGCCTTCGACTGCGCGATGGAGCCCCGGATGTCATGCGCGTAGAGCCGCCAGTCAAAAGAGACCGACTCGCCGTAGCGCTGCACCCGTTCGCTGGTGGGCTGTGAGAATCTACCTTTCCACATAAAAACGAGGGCGCGCATCCTAGCCCCCACAGCCCTGGGTGCAACCCCGTGTTCTGGGCTCGCTCCACGGCTCACGGTTCCCCAGTTTACGAGTCGGCTCGTTCGCTCTACGGTCTCCACGTTCATGGACAAGCCCTCTCGTCTCACCATCCCTCAATACGCCATGGCCCTCGCACACGTGGCCAGCCTGCGCTCCGAAGATCCCTTCCGCAAAGTGGGAGCCGTGGCGCTGGACTATGACAACCGGGTGATCGGCACCGCCTACAATGGCCTGGCTCCGGGATTCAATGCCGATGCCGCCTTTTGGGAAGATCGCGACCGCCGCCGCAAATACATGATCCATGCCGAGGTCAATCTCTGCAGCCTCTTCACCCGTGGCAATGTGAAGCTCATCGCCTGCACCACCAAGCCCTGCACCAGCTGCATGCAGATGCTCTGTGCCTACGGTGTGAAGGAAATCTACTACCGCGACGACTACGAAGCCTCCGAGGCCGATGCAATCTCCGATCTGTATCAGGTGAAGCTGGTGGCCATGACGGACTACCCTCTCATCGTCTCCGGCATCGAGCCGACCATCTAAATCGCCGGACTCTTCCGGCGCCGCGCGATCAACGCCATCAGCGCCCAGGCACCCAAGCCAGCACCGAACATCGTCTGTTGAACTCTCTTGGCGGATGAGCTTTGAGGTTTGAGTGTGAGGTCGAGCACCGCGTGGTCCTTCAGCTTGCGGAAGTGATACGTCTCACCCACCAGCGGCACCTCGACCTGCAATGAACGCCGACCTGTGGGACGCAGTTGGTTCACTGCAGCCGTGGTGACGTAACCGTCCTTGACGCCAGTTGCTCGAATCGCGCCTGGCTGGCTGGCCCACCGGCCAATCACGCTCGGCTCTTGAGCCTGAGCGATGACCAGATCCACCGCCTGATTGGCCAGCTTCTTTGCTGGCACGGGCTTGGGTATGTTCACTTTATTGCGAGCCACCGGTGGTGCCACAAAAGGATCCGCCGGACTCATCGGTGCCGCCGCAGGCATGGGAGGCGGCGCTGCCGGAGCAGGTGCCTGCGCAATCTGCGCCTTTGCCTTCAAGCCTGCCGTTGGCTGAGCGGACACCAAGCCATCGACGCTGTCAGGAACAATCGCCGCCTGGCCAAATCTCATGCCACGGTTGAGCTGAGCAGCATCGGCTTTGTCGTAGCTAGCGCCTGCCGAGCGTCCGCCAAACGCATCTCGACCGTCACTCGCAGGGACACCCGCAGCATTAGATGCACCGAGGTTTTGGGTGATCAGCGTGCCACCATTCACGGTGAAGTTAGACGTCGAGCTATTCAGCGCCACCAAGGCGGGCGTCTCCACGGAAGCATTGGACGAGTTGCCAATCGTAGCCGCACGCGCATTCGAGCCGAAGGCGTTCGAGTTGTTGAAGACCGGTTGCTGCATCGCGTTGCTGCTAAGTTGAACCTCGCCGCTGTTGACCGTGAAGTTCCCCTTCGCCGAGCGATCCAGCGGTGTCATTATCAAGGTGCCAGCGTTCACCTTGGTGCCGCCCGTGTAAGTGTTCGTGCCACCCAGCGTCAGCGTGCTGCCACCATTGATGACCAGCACATCGCCAAAAAAGGCATTGTCCACCGCCACGTTGTCATTCAGCGCGCAACCGAGCATGATGCCTGGTGCACCGCCGCTCACGGTCGTTTTGCCCTCGTAAGTGTTCTGCGCCCAGCCATTGCCGATGAATCCGCCGTTCATCGCCACCGACTTGCCGGCGAAGCTGTTGTTCTGCTTCCGGTTCTCGGTGAGCACTTGCGTCTGCTTCGTGAGTTCATCGTTGACCTTGCTCAGATCGTTGTCGGTCTTCAGTTCGAACTGCTTCGCCACCTTCTCGTCTTGGAGCTTCACCGAGTATCGCGACTGCCGCTTGCTCTGCACCTTCTGCGTCAGGTCGTTGATGTCCTTGTTGAGCTTCTCGGCTTCGGCCAGCGCAGCGTTGTTGTCGTCGTAGTTCTTGCTGCTGCTCAGCACGCGATTGATGCGGCTCAGGTCGCTCATCCAGCTTTGCAGCTTCTCGATGTCGCGACCCTCCTCGGCGATCTGTTCCATGTTGCCATAGAGATCGCGCGTCGTGTCGGACAAGGTCCAGCCGGGAGGCAGGCTCGCATTCCACACCGTGCGCTCAGCGGAGATGCCCACGAGTTCGGGATCATCGAGCTTCACTTGCTTCGGCAATCCTGAGCCACGCAGACGATACACCAGCTTCACCTCCATGCTCCGCTCACCAGCCTTGGTTTGGATCAAAGGAATCAGCCGCACGCGCCGGCCCTTACGCGTCTCTTCATCGGCACGCACCGACTCGCCACTCACGGTCACAGCCATGAGTTCCGCCTTGTCCGGCAGCACCACGGGCAGGAATTGCAGCGAGCGATTGCTCAACGAATACACCACCGTGTCCCAGCGCTCGCCATCCGCACGAAGCACCGTCGTGATGTCGGCCAGCGTGACGATGGCCGCGTTGCCCCCACTGGCTTGCAGTTGCGTGAAGGCCACGGCGAGTCCACCACTCGGACGACCTTGGTAGAACTGCGGCTGCGTCAGCACGTTCGGCACGTAGGGCAGCGCGTCCTTCGCACAAGGATCGACGCCATCGGCTTGCAGCGTCTTCGACTCGCGGCTTGATGAGTTGTCGAGCACGTAGAAGCGACGCATGCGCTCCACGTCCGCGACTTCCACGAACGGCAGCTTCAGTTCCGCGTCGGTGAGCGGCAGTTGCATGTCAAAGGTCAGCGCCGTGCTGCCGAGCAGGCCGCCCTGGCTCTGGAAAGTGCATTCGTATTCGCGCTGCTCGTCCACCACGCGGCTCTGCATGTCGCGCAGTTGCTCGCCTGTCACGGTGGCCTCGGGCAGCGACTTCGGCAGGCGCACGATTACACACTTCAGCGCGCCCTGCTCCACATTGAGCGCGACTTGCTGGGAAAGCAGGATGCCCTGATCCGTGGCCTGACCGAGCAGCACGCCGTCAGCGCTGAAGCGCGTCGGCTGATCTTGCAGCGCCACCTTAAGCGACCAATCAGAGCGCTCGAACTCGATGGCGCGTTTCTTCTCCAGAGGAGGCGTGATGATGAAGATCGCCTTCTGCGTGGCGGGATCGATCTCGCGCAGATCGTGCTCCGCCTTGAACCCATCGAGCCGTGCCTCGATCGCGGCGTGTGCGGCGACAATGGCCGTGCCGTTGATCTTCTCCACGTCGGGCAGTTGCAGCGGCGCGAGCGACCATGCTTGCGTTGGCTTCAGCACCGCGTTCGCCACATACACGACCACCTTCGCCTCCGTGCCGGTGGCGTCGATGAAGCGCAGATACAAATCGCTGCCGTTCAACTCCCACGCGCTGAGCAGAGGACTGTGCACGCCTTGCACCTCCATGCCCGCAGGCAGCGTGACACGAAGCTGACGCCACGCACCGCGCTCACGTTTCAGCGCGATGGCGGCCGCGAGTTCCTGCTTCTGCTCGCTCAGCTGATACACGTAGTCGATGCGCGCCGAGGTCTTCGCATCTGCGGGTTTCGTTTCAAAGGCGAGCGTCTCGCGCTGGCCGAGCCGATAGCGCACCACGGGGATACTGACCTGGCCTGCCTCGGCTTGGTAGGTGTAGCTCTCGTTCTCCAGGCGTGACTGCGTGGGCGTGGGCTTCGCGTTCAGTTGCACGCCGTCTTGCGCGATGAGGCGGGCGATCGCTTCCCACTTGGCTGCACGCGGAGCTACGAACGGCGTGTGGTCGAGGTTCAAGGCGTTGGGCGTGAGATGCAGTTCGAGCGTTACATCGTTCGACACGTCATGCGGGAACGAGGCCACCAGCACGGGCGCGTCGCCTTCTTGCTTCAGCGCCACGCGCACATCGCGCACCGCATCGCTGCCCGAGGTCACCGCAGGCGCGCCGTCGAGCGTCCAGTTCCTGTCCAGCGTGAGTGCGACTTCCTTCCGTGCTGAGCCGAGGAATATGAAGCGCGAGCGCACGATGCTGTGCAGTCGCATCTCGCCTGTGAGGCTGGTGGTCACGGTGACCTCCGCACTCGGCGGCAGCGCATCACTCACGGGGCGACGCGGCACCCGCGTGAAGTGCAATTGCTCCGACGAACCGAGACCCACGGTCACGAGCCGTCCCGTGCCTGAGCTTTCCTCAATCGCGATCAGCTTCGTGTCGGCAAAGGCAGGCATCGCATCGGTGTCCGGCAGCGTGATGGAAGCCATCGCTGCACGCGACGTCGGCAGCGATAGATGCACCTGCGACCAGCCGCGCTTGTAAGCGACTTCATACGTTGCCTGCACGACATGACGGCCCGGCTTCTCAAAGGTGACTGCGCCCTCCGCGATCGCTCCCGGCTGGCCGTCGATGATCAGCTCGCGCAAGGGCAGCGAGGCATTCGCAGGCGAGTCCTTCACCACCAACGGCAGCTTCGCCCAACGACCACGCGTTGTGATGTCGAACTGCGCCACGAGCACGAAGCGCTCTGCCTCGATCGTCGCCCGATACAAGGCCGAGTGCAGCACCGCGCTAGGTTGATTGTCGTCCGCATCTGCGATCTTCTCCGGCTTGCGATTCTCCTTCGCCAGCGACCACAACCGCTCGAAGTCCGCGCGGTCCAGGTAGTAGCGTTGTGGCTTCTGATTCGCCAACGGCTTCGTTTGATCGAACGGGATCAACACCGTGTGCGCCGCAGGATCGGCGGGTGGCGGCGGCTCAGCGGCGTGGGTGTGCGACGCGAGTAGAGAGGTGAGAAGGGAGATGTGGAGAAGAAGCGTCGTCGCCCATGACCTTCGCAGTGTCATGGGGAGCACACGCGTCTCGCGTGTCGTGGTCGGCGTCTCGCCGAGCACCGAACGTCGGCGTGCTGGCGAAAGTCCAGGGACGCTCGTCACCTCGGCGAGACGCCGAGGCGGACACGCGGGACGCGTGTGGTCCCCATGCGAGGAAGTCAGCGTGGAAGAGGCGAGAGTCTTCATACCTTGGCAGCGATGGGGTTGAGGGTTTCCTTTTTACCCGCTTCGAAAGCGGTGACGAGCGACCACAGACGAACGAGGATCAGCATCCCGAACCAGCCGACGAGCACGGCGTTGGCGAGCGGTTGCCAGTCGTCACTGATCAAGCGTGTGCCCAGTCCGAGCACGACAGCGATGAGCACGCTGTGCAAGAAGGCGCGGCGTCGGCCCCACACGAAGAACAGCACTGCGCCGACAATCACAAAGAACAGCGCATTGAGCATCTGGCGCTCTGCGGAGACATACGGCAGCATCAACGATGTCGGAGCCTGTGGGCCGTAGAAGTGCAGTCGTTGACCGGCAGCAGGCAGATCGAGTTCGAGTGGGAGCAGTCCGGACTTGGCGGTGGGTTTGAAAGCCGAGTCGAAGCCTTCAATGGGTTGCAAACCACGAAGCGAGTTTGCTGCCGCTTCCACAAGATCGAGATTCGGCGCAGTGTTCTTGACGACGAGCTGAGTCGTCACTGGGTTGAAGATCGCCGAGGCACCTTCGGGGAAGGGGATGCCTTGAGCTTGGAGAATGTCTTTGGCACCACGTCGCACAGCGAGGGCGGAAGTCGGCTTTTCCGCTGGTGCTGCGAAGGGATCCGCAGGAGCAGCGCCCGCACTCCTGGAAGCATCTCCGCGTGTCAAAAAGTCCGGCGGCACTTTATAGATGCGTGTGTGAAGCTCGTTAGAGCACTCAGTCACCGGCACGACAACGACAGCATTGTTCTCCACCTTGTATTTCATGCCCGCGAGTTCGGTGACGTAGCGCAGCGCTTCCTCCATCGGCACGTCTTTGAGATCGAGGGTGATCTTAGCCGTGCTGGGTGTCTCGCCCGCCTTGAGGATGAGGTTCACACCTTTGCGGGCGGAGTCTCGTTCCACGTTATCCAAGTCGCGTCCCCTCATGCGCAGGAACTCGATGGCCTCTTCGATGCTGGCTCCTGCGAACTTCACGCTTGGCAGACGAATCTGCTTCATCTTCTCCACGTTGTAGGTCGTTGAGTCCACGCTGCTGAGTCCGATGTTCTGTTCGGCTGGGAGTGCGGCGGTGGGCACCTTTTCCTCCCATGCCTCGCTTACCTTGTTGAGCATTCGGGCTCGCTGGTGATCGCGAGCCGCATCGAAGTATTCACTCCTGCGCTGCTCCAAGCGTTCCATGCCCCGGCGAGCTGCGGTGTTGTAGGGATCAGCCTTCAACGCGGCCTGGAGTTCCTTCATCGCATTGTCGAAGTCACCGAGATCAGTGTAGCTAGCGGCCTTCTGAAGATACCGACCGACCTCTTTGGGATCAGCTGACACATGCTCAGGGGTCGAAGCTGGAGGGTAGCGGTCAGGGTCGCTGAGATGCAGCCTCAATCGTTTGGCAGATTGATTCTCTGGGTCGAGGGCCAAGGCGCGCGCGACGTCGTCGTCTGCTTCGCTAAATCTCCCGACCTTCGCTTCGTCCCTTGCAATGCTAACCAGAGTATCAGCTAGTCGTCCTTGAGCGAGTGTGCGCCATTCATCCGTGGACGGGCTTTCGGGAATCGAATCCAACGCACTTCGGTAGAGATCGCGCGCGGCCTCGTAGTCGCCGTCACGATAGACCGTGTCACCTTTGTTGAGAGCCTGACGAGCATCTTCCATGACTGCCAATCGCCGTGTGATTTCACGCTCAGCAATGCCAGACAGTGGCGAGCGAACTGCCTCCCCGCCACCCGGCAGGAATACCTCCCCTTTGGTCACGCTTCGATTCACATACTCAATCAAAGCCGCGGACATCCCTGTTCCCTCCTGCACGAGTTCGGTATCCACCTTGGGGAAGCCAAAACCATCCGGCGCATAGACTTGCCAGTCGGTGGCGAGGATGGGGATGTCGGCAGCGAGGGTGGGTGGATCGAGCGGGCGTTGGCCGCGGCTGGACCAGGCGGGGCCGGTGGTTTCGTAGAGCAGGCGCACGGGCACACTCGGTTGATTGGCGCTGCCGGGCGGGAGCGGGATGGAGATGGCGCCGTCGGGGCCGCGCACTGGCTTCACGGGCTGACTAGCAGCGAGGGCGGTGAGGAGTTGCGCCTGGTCAGGAAGGCGGACGTTGATGAACTGCTCGCCGCTGTGCTGCACCTCGAAGGTGGCATCGTGTCGCGCGCTGCCATCGCGGCTGAGCACGCTGAGGATCTTCATCTGGCGCACGATGACGGCGGCGAGTTCGCTGTGGCCATGTCGTGCGGCGTGCAGAGTGAGCGTGGCCTCGGCGCTGCCGTAGTCGAAAGCGGCGACGAGGCGATGACGAGGCTGGTAATCGGAGATCGCGGGCACGCGCAGCACGTCGAGTGGTTGCATCGCCTTGGCATCGAAGGTGAGTTCGGTGTCGGTGTTCGCTTCGATGACCCAGATGCCGTGCTGTCTTCTTGCGGAGGTGGTCGTGAGGTGAGGGAGCTGAGCTTCGATCGTTCCCTGCTCTCGGTTCTCAGTTCTCGGCTCAGCGTTGGTCGATGATGGCAACGAAAGGCGGAAGCGCAGAGGCACGCGGCCGAGGCTTTCTTTGCGCAGCGTGAGCGACCACACGCCGGTGGCGGCATCGAGCTGCTGCTCGCCGACCAAGGGCGAAGTGAAGCGCACGAGCGGAGCGCTGGTCTTGTCGAACGCGATCTTCAACTGACGCAGCGGTGCGTTGGAGACATTGAGCACGACTTCGCCTTCGATCTCCACGGTCTTCGCGCGCGGCAGAGCATACGCAGTGATGTCGGCATCGAAGACAGGATCGCGACGTTGCACGTCGAACTCGACCTTGAAACTGCGCAACGCGAACCACGCCATCTTGCCCTTCACGGGTGTGGTGCGCGCATCGCGATCCTCCAAGCCGCTGGCGCTCTGCACGCTGACACGCCACGTCGGATCGAAGTCGAGCGCGACGTAGCCCGCGAGCTTCTTCGCCTCGGGGATGGTGAGGGATTCAATGGTGACGCGATTCGACGCGGCGGTGGTGGTGAGGCGCTTGCGTGTGGCGAGCGTGAGCGATGAGGGCTGCGTGGCGTTCAGCGCTGTGCTCCAGCGATACTCGATCACTTGGCCAGAGCGCTTCCAGTCCATCGCCGGGCCAGCCTTGGTTGCGGTGCTGAGGAACTCCTCGCCTGCGGGCAAGGTGACGCGCAGCTCGGTCACGGGGCGATCGGTCTGCACCGCGAGCGTGCGGTCGATGAGCACATCGTCATGCGTGACGCTGATGTGCGCATCGGCATCAACAACGATGCGCGGATCGGCTTTGCGCAGCACGAGCTTCAAGGTGTCGCGCACGGGGTTCCAATGGATGACGCCGTTTTGTTCGGGCGTCGCGCCTTCGTAGGCCATGAGCGTGACGCCTTCCGCGATGCTGCCGACGCGTGCCTGCGGATCGGTCGCGAGCTGACCGGCGAACCGAAGCGTGGGCAGCGCGAGGCTTTGCGGCTTGGTGTCGGATTGCAGATCAATGACGGAGCGCACGCGCGTGGTGAGAGCGAGCGTGTGCGTGCGATCGCGTAGCGTGACTTCGAGTCGCGCCCCGTTCTGCTGCCACTTCGTGATGCCTTCGCCTTCTGCGTTGAGCACGACGGCATCGGCAGGGATCACGTCAAAGGCGAGCGTGTTCGCGGTGTCGGTCGTGCTGCGCTGAATCGCGAGAGTCCACGCGCACTCGATGCTGTGATCGGTGATCTCCGCGATGGCGCTAGCGCTGGCTTGTCGTGCGGGCTGTGTGATCGCGCTGCTGGTGGTCCACGCGAGATCGCGCAGCAGAGGTCCGCCGGGCGAATGCAGCAGCACATGCGCGAGATCGCCGTCGCGGGTGTAGCTGGCGCTGCCGCTGGTGATGGTGGCTCCAGCTGGCAGGCGCAGATCGAGCACCGCAGGCACGTCAGTGGTGTAGAATCCGAGGCTGCGTGTGTTGGCGAGCGCGCTGGTGCCGGGCTTGCCGAGCACCTGCACGGTGATGCGATGCGTGCCTTTGCCGCGCACGAGGAGCTTTCGCTGCGTGCTCGGCGAGTCCTTCGTCTCTTCCGCGAGTCCGAGAACGACACTGCCATCGACGGTGGCGGAGGCGAGGTTGCGAAACGGCAACCGCGCGGTGACTTCGGTCCACTCATCGGTGAGGCAGCGCAACGTGAGTTCGCCATCGAGTTTGAGGCTCGCGGATGATTCGTCGGCGGCACTGCCTTTGAAGCGAAGCGACTCGATCACCGCCTTCGCTGGAAGGTTTTCGTCAGACTCTGGCGGCTTCACCTTACCCGCATCGCGAACCAGCGCGTCGTATTGCTCCGGCGTGAGCATCACAGCGCTCGGATGCTTAGCGAGGACGGCGTTCCAGTCCTTCGTCGGCACCCAGAGTTCGTGACGGTCGGGAGCACGGGGTTGGGGTTTGTCTTCAGCGTGTGCAAATGCACCGAGGAGCAATGCAAGCATCACGGGGAGCACACGCGTCCCGCGTGTCGTGCTCGGCGTCTCGCCGGGCACCGAAGGCCTGAGTGCTGACGCTAGCGAAGGGACGTTTGTCACCTCGGCGGGACGCCGAGGCGGACACGCGAGACGCGTGTGGTCCCCGTCGCTTGTGCGAAGCGTGCGGTGTGAGGGTGGGATGTGCATAACCACTCACGCTTGGGGTTTGTCGTCTTCATCCTTCACCTCGGGGATCTCGATGATCTCCACGGGTGACGAGCTGCCGGTGACGGTGCCGCCTTGGGGAGGAGCGCTGGGTTGCGGCACGGCGTTAGGCATCACGGGGCCGCGTGGCGGTGAAGGCGGTGCTGAGGGAGGCGGCGGAGACTGCGGCGGACGGGGCTTGCGTTTGAACCACTGACGCAAGGCACCGAGCACGGGACCGATGGCGAAGAAGATCCACAGCGCGACGACGCAGCACACGGCGCGAACCCACGCGATGGCGATGAGGCTGTTCGCGGGACTCAGCAGGCCGAGCGCCAACATGCCGAGCACGCCAGCGAGCACAATGAACGCGGCCTTGCGACTGAGGCTCCACTTCAAGCCGAACAAGCCAGCGGCGACAACCAGCATGAAGGCGAGGGCTTCGATGAAGAAGGTGAAGGTCTTCGAGCGGAAGTGCGCGGTCACATCGGCAGGCGGGCCGAGGCGGCGCAGCGTTTCGGCGTGGCCTTGCTGCGGAACCTGGAAGTCGTAGAGGCTGCGGATGTCATTGGGCACGGTGGGCGGATTGCTCCAGGTTCCGTCGTCGCTCTGTGCGGTGGCCATGGCGCTGATGACGGCGTCGCTGAGGCTGGCTCCGAAGACGGGCAGCACATAGCGCAGCAGACGACGCGCACGGTTCCAGCCCTGGTCGCGCACGGCTTGCGTGAGCGGGCCATCGAACGCGGTGTAGTGCTGGGCTTGCGGCAGGAAGAGGCGATGGCGTGTCTCGAAGACCTTCACGCTGCTCGCGTTGGCAGGCTGAATTGCGAGGCTGCCAAGCGTGCCGAGCATCTCGCCTGGCTTAGGACTGGGGACTTCAAACACGAAGCGAACGGGGAACGCGGTGCGGTTGGATCCTGCGGCACTGGGCAGGCGAATCATGAGATCCTGGCTGCCTTCGCGGCGCATCGGCTGCTGTGATTCGCGTCCGACGAAGATGTCGCTCACGAGCTTCGCGTTCGCCGGTAGTTGCACGATGAGGAATTGCAGGTCGATGTTCTTCACCCAGTAGATGACCTCGGTGCTCTGCGCGCGATCGGTAGCGACGGCGGTGGTGAGATCAGCGTGCGTGATGACGGCCTGCGGCACTTCGAAGTAGGCGTTCTTCGCGGTCTCGACGGCGAGCTTGATCGGCAGCGCACGATACTTGTAGGCCTGGAACACGCTGGGCTTCTGCAAGGGGCCGTGCAGCTCGCGCGCGTCGATCTCTTCGAGTCCTTCGGGCGCGGCGTTGCGCAGCTCGAGGCTGTTGTCCTTGAGCACGGCGACCTGGCCCGTTTCGTTGAACGCACCGGGCACATGCACTTGCAGCAGCTCGACCTTGCCGGTCTTCCCGGCTTCGAGCGCGCCTTGCTTCTCGTGGCTGAGCGTGAGCTGGAAACTGCCGAGCTTTTCATTGCGCAGCACGACTTCCCAGAAGGCGTAGTTCGCGGCGTCAGGCAGCTTCTTCTCGGCATCGGTGGGCTGGTAGTCCTTGTGCGTTTCTTTGACGAGCGGATCGACGAGGCGCACGTCATTCGCGACCGCCTTCGGCACGGCGACGATGAGCCGATCAATCGCGGCGTAGCTGACCTCGGCGGCGAGTGTCCACTGGTGGCGCGTGCTTTGTTCCTTCGCTTCGACCAGCGTGAGAACTTCGACGGTGACCTGCGCGTCGCGGCTCTTGAAGCTCAGCGTGGCGGGCTTCGCAGCGTCGCGATAACGGAAGGCGAGGGAGGTTTCGGTGTCGATCTTCGAGAGGTGCGCGAGCTGTGGCACGACGGTCGTGACATCCTCCTGCTGGAAGTCGCCGATCGCTTTGGTGTTTGCCTCCAGACTGCTGTGCACGGCGATGGCGACCTTGCCTTCGTGACGCGTGACGGCCTGAGGTGTGAAGACGGGAACGATCGCGTCCTCCGTGGGCTGCGCGCGGAGCTGACGACCGATGAGGTTGAGCGTGAAGTCGCCGGTCTTTTGCTGCGGCAGCTTCACCAGCAGCGTGGAAGTGGTGCCGGTGGTTTCGACTTTCCACTCGCTGACCTGATCGCTCGTGACGGCACTGACATTGAGCCCGGCGGGCAAAGTGATGCGCGTCTCGAAGATGCCGACGCGACGCACGTTGAAGGCAAGGCTCGCCTCGACCTTGGTCGCGTCTCGCTGGATGTCGAGCCGCGTTAGGCTGGTGACTTCGACCTGCGGCTTCGCTTCCTCGACGGCGAGCGAGAATTTGTAGGGTTGTTTGAGCACTCGGAACGAGCCGACGGGCATGAGCTGATCCTTGGCTTGTGCCTGTGTGCTGGAGCGCACAACGGCTTCGAGTGTCTTGGGCGTCACGTCGAACTGTGGCTCGCTGTAAATCGTGGCTGTGCCGCGCGCATAGCTTGCGCCTTCCACGCTGAGGTCGGGCACATTCACTTCCACGGGCAACGCAGCTATCGGACCTTCGAGTTGGAGCTGGAATGAGTAGCTGTCTTTGACTGGTTTGTCCGGGCTCACGGTGAGCATTTGGCGTCCGCCGACGGTCGCGACGTTCCACGTTTTCACATTGTCGCCGGAGACGCCGAGCACCTCGCTACCAGCGGGGATGCCGACTTTAAACTCAGCCATCGGCGCACGCAGAATGCGGAAGTCGAAGTTCGCCGTGGTAGCGATGGAACCCGCGCCCAGCTTGCTTTCCAGCCTCGTGTCGGCCAGCAGCAGCGGCGTCATCTGCGTGACACCCTGCGGTGCACCCCAGGTGAGTTCGGGCTTCGCACTGATGCTGCCGAAGAAGAACGACAGCTCGGTTTGACCCGCGAGCGGTCGCGTGGTGAAGGCGGCGCTCGGCTTGACCTCAAACTCCAGTCCATCGCCGGGCACGGTGATGACCAGCTTCGACACCGCAGCGGTGGGCAGCGCGAGCGTGGTGCGCGACTTGCCTGCGGTTTGCTCGATGGGAAGCATCAGTCGCAAGGTGATGTCGTAGATGCCTTTGTCCGGCAGGAGCAAATCGGCGCCATCGCTGCGCGGACGAAGCACCGCCTTGCCCGTGGTGGCCTCCGCGATGCCACCGAGTGCGCCGTTGCTGAGTGGCAGTGCGATCCAGCCTTTCTTGAACGACTCAACGCTGAGCTTCGCATCGAGCACAAGAGTCTGGCCTTCGACGTGACCGGTGTAGTCCGCCTTCGACACGACGCCATCGGTGGGAGCGGGTTTCTCTTTGTCCTCCTCGCGCTTGAGCGTGAGTTCGTTCCAGAGATCAAGGAATTCGCGATATGGCAAGAACACGCCCTTGCCGCCATCTTGGAAGACCTTCTCCAGCTCGTCATACGGCACGTAGATCGTGCGCTCGCGTTCGCGCACGGGGAGCTTCGTCGCATCCGGCGCGGGGCTTGACGGCGTTACGACGGGAGGTGTGGGTGCAGGCGCTGGGCTCGGGGTTTGAGCAAGCACGGACTGGACGAAGAGGGCCGCGAGGAGGAGGCATGAGCGCAGGGTTTTCATAAGGGGTTGGCGCGATTCAGAAGGAGGCTATCAGGCGTGCGGGGAGGCTTACGAGCCTTTTGCGCGATGGTCTGTAAACGGCTCGTAAACCGTCGCCGGGCAGGACGTGTGATTGCCGGAACCTTGGAGCGTGCGTGTTTTGCGACGCGGTGTGCTTGGCTTGGCAAAAGGGCTCCGGGCGGTGGTCAAAGATGGGAATGTTGCAAATGGAATACAACTTTGGGCGTTCCAGTCGATGTCATGTGCTCAAGCAAGCGAGTCCTCCAGCTTTTCCTCGGCCTCAGCAGCGGACTGTGGGTAGGAATGGCCGCGATGGCGAATAGCCGGTCTTCACCGCCGCCAGCTTCAGCGGCACTCCCTTTGTCAGACGGGGTGATCTTTTATCAATCGATGTGCACTCAGTGTCACGGCAGTCGTGGTGAGGGCAATGAGATGATCAAAGCACCATCCATTGCAGGACGACCGGCTTGGTATGTCGAGCGACAGCTGGAAAACTTCCGTCATGGGCGCCGTGGAATGAAGTCTCAGGACATTCAGGGCGCGCTGATGGCCAGCATTGCCAAGGTGCTTGTGCCGGAGCAAATGAAGGCCGTGGCTGAGGTGGTTGCCAAGATGCCCTTCGTCGCCCCGACTCACAGCGTTGCCCTCAAGGATCCGAACGTGGAGGAAGGACGATTCATCTTCATGGATCGCTGTGCGCAATGCCATCGCTTCAATGCGACAGGTGAAATGACCTTCGGCAGCCCTCCTCTGATCGGTTTGCAAGACTGGTATCTGCTCGCCCAGATTGGGAAGTTCAAGAATGGCTGGCGTGGTGTGGATCCGACGGACCCGAATGGGACCAAGATGCAGCAGTCGTCGGGATTCATTGAAAGCGAACAGGCGAAGCATGATGTCGTCGCTTTCATCTTGAGTCTGAATCCAAAGAAGGAAGACGAAACTTCGGCTGACTCGCTGTTTTCGAATACGCAGGCGACCCAGTAGTCGCGACAGAATCTGAGGAGTTGCGGCCAGTCCTGCACACGACTGTTCCCCAAAACGAGTTCAGGAGGCGTGCTGACATGATCACTCATGCAACACGCCCCCTGAGGTAGCCTGATGGTCCGCTCCCTCAGCGGTCCACCGGGCAAATGGTGGGTGTGTGTGGAAACTTGGGATCCGAGAAGGAGAATCCGTGGCGGCTACGAGTTTGAGCCGTCGTAATCGTAAATCAGGGAATTGGCCTCGATCTTGAGGAACCGGGCTGCGGCTTCGGCGTCTTCCGGACTGAGTTTGGGAGCGACGAACTTGCGACCGCGGAAGGAACCTGTATTTGGGCTGCCACCTTCCAGCACTTTCTCGACCGTGGCCTTCAGGTTGCCAGGAACGACCAAGTCAAGTCCAGCGGCTTGAGCGGCGACGGTGAACGAAGAGAGTTCCTGGGCGTTCCGCCTGTCACGTGCTGTCTGCGCGGTGTTTTGGGTATTGATGTGGGGGATGGTGATGGCTGCAATCACGCCAGCGATGGCGAGGAACATGAGCAGTTCGACGAGCGAGAAGCCGGATGCTGCGGAGGGAGATGCGAGCGTGGTTTTCATAGCTGATCTTGAATTATTGTTATTATATCAATTACAGCAAAGGAGGCAAATCCATTCTATCATAATTTCAAAAGCTATCAAAATCAAGAGTCTTGGTCTGACTACCTTCTCTTGTCGGGCTTCCTGACTCGAGGTGAGACGCTGCGATTCGAACTAACGAGAAGACGGCGAATACATCAAATTTCCGTTAGTGATCCGAAGGTGCCTGGAAGCAGCCGCTGCCTCGTCGGGAGTAATGGCAAGGGCTTGAAAGCGACGGCCTGTGCTTGCCTGACCACCCGAAAGAAGGTTCTTCACTGTGGGGTCCACGCCATTCGCGGCTACAAAATTGACTCCGGCTTGCTGGGCTTGAAAGCACACCGAGGCCAGCAACTGAGCATCCCGCCTCTCTTTGACCTCTCGAAGACCTTTATTCATGGTCAGCATGGGGATAGTGAGGATTGCGATCAAAAACATGACGCCGATAGCGAGTAGCATTTCGCTCAGTGCGAAACCACGGGAAGGTAGGCTGGTGGTCGAGTGTTTCATAATTGCGTGTGTTCGTGACTATTATGCACACAAATGAGAATTACCACAAGAACTTTTATCAAAATTACAAATATTTTCAAAATAGCGGTGCTCGAACGAGGGATTGGCTAACGATTTCAGGTGTGAATCAGATGGTGGCTAGAAAGGGCACACGCCTTGATCCAGGCCGTGGCTTACCAGCATCTGTTAATTGAGCATCAAGGTGAGGGCCTGGTTTTTGGCACTGTGATGAACCAACTCTCAAGCACTCTCGCTGGGCCTCGGTTCGGATCGCCTACGGTGCTGGAATGACTGTCGGCCAGTTCCACATGGGACATCGAACTGACAGTCCGGTAAATTTAATCGAACTCAGCTCGTGGCTCGCGTCCCAGCAACTCGCGCAAGGCATGGTGAGGTGCCTTGCCTTGATACAGAATGGCATACACCGCATCAAGCAGTGGCGTGCGCACGCCTGCATGCTGCGCGCATTGGTGCAGGCTCTGCGTATTGGGCACACCTTCTGCCACCATGGAAGTTGCGGCCGAGTATTGATCTAGGGTCTGCCCGCGTCCCAAGGCAAGCCCTAGCCGGTGATTGCGGCTGTGTGCGGAGTAGCACGTGGCGACCAGATCGCCGACGCCGCTGAGCCCGTAGAAGGTCTCGGTGCGCCCACCCTTGGCCGTGCCAAGGCGGACCATCTCGGCCAAGGCCCGCGTCACAAGAGCGGCGATCGCGTTGTCACCCAGTTGCAGCCCTTCGGCGATGCCGGCGGCGATGGCGTATGGATTCTTCATCGCTCCTGCCCATTCCACGCCGACCACATCTTCGCTGGTGTAGCACCGGAACCACGGCAGGCGGAAGCACTCCTGCACCTCCCGAGCAATCTCTGCATCGGTGGAGGCGACGACCGCTGCGGTCGCCTGCTTCTTCGCTATCTCCTCGGCGTGATTTGGTCCTGAGAGTGCAGCGACGGCACAATCGGGGAAGCTCTCGGCCAGGATCTCGCTCATGCGCAATCCAGAGTTTAGCTCGATGCCCTTGGTGCAGCTCAGCACTCGGGGCTTGTGCTTGCCTAGACCTGCGGCTGCTGCCTGCCTGGCGATGTCGTGAATGCCACGAGAGGGGACAACGAAGATGAGCAGGTCGCTCGGATCGAGTGCGCGCAGATCACTCGTGATTCTGATCGTTTCGGGGAGGGCGACGGAATCGAGGTAGCGGGCGTTGCGACGCGTGGCCGCCATCTCGGTCATCAGCTCCGTATCACGACCCCAGAACTGCACCCGCAGTCCGCGTTCGGCCATGAGTGCAGCCAAGGCTGTGCCCCAACTGCCAGCTCCGAGGATCGTTGCGGACTCGATCACGCGACCTCCTTCTTTTTTTGTCCCACACGATTCTCGGTGCCTGCCATCAGGCGCTCGATGTTCGTTTTGTGCCGGACGATGGCGAGCATGCAGAGGACAACGCCAAAGCCCAGCAGGATGAAGTTCCACGAGCCGTCGCGCAGCATCATCACTGACATCGTGATCGGAATGGCGAGGGCAGCGACCATCGACGCGACCGACACATACTGCGTCAGCTTTAGCGTGAGATACCAGACCACCAGACCGACGCCGACCGCCACGGGAGCCACGGCGAGCAGGGCACCCGTGGAGGTGGCAATGCCTTTGCCACCGCGACCTTTGAGCCAGAAGGTATAGTTGTGCCCGAGCACGGCGGCGATGCCGGTCACGATAGAAGCGATGGTGCTCAATTCCACGCCCGCACCATGCGATGCAAACCACGTGAGCACCAGCCACGCGGGCAGCCAGCCCTTGAGCACATCAAGAATGAAAACGGGGATGCCGATGCCCTTGCCGCAAACGCGCACCACATTCGTGGCACCGATGTTCTTGCTGCCGTGCTCACGAATATCGATGCCCTTCAGCCTGCCGGCGAAGTAACCAAACGGTGTGGCTCCGCTGACGTAACCAGCGAGCGCGGACAAGAGAAACGGGAGCGTCCAGGACATGTGGGGCGGTTTGTATCGGAAAGTGACCCCACGTGCAAGCGCCCGTCACTTCTCGCCATCGACAGCCGTCTTCACCACATAGCCACCGGCTTTCTCGTTCTTCTCCAGCCGCACAAGGCCCCGTTTCGCAGCCTCCTGTAACATCGCTCCGAAGAGCTTGAAGCCAAAGGCACGTTCGTTGAAGCCGGGGTCACGGCGTTTGAGCGCTTCCTTGACCATGCTGTTGTTGATCGGCATGTCGCCGCGCTCCTCCGCCAGCGCTTCCACCACTTCCTTCAGGCGCTCGAGTGCTTCGCTTGGATCCAGCTTCTTGGGCTCGGCCGCCGCCTTTTCGGGAGCGGTCTCGCTGCCGGGTTTGGCCTGCTTCTTGGAGCGCGCTCTGCTGGCTTCTTTGCGAACTAGATCATCGTAATAAATGAACTCGTCGCAGTTGTTGATGAAGAGATCAGAGGATGAATTCTTCACTCCCATGCCGATCACCGTCTTCGCATTCTCGCGCAGCTTGCTGACGAGCGGCGAGAAGTCGGAGTCGCCGCTGAGGATGACGAAGGTGTCCACGTGCTGCTTCGTGTAGCAAAGATCCAGTGCGTCCACGACCATGCGGATGTCCGCGCTGTTCTTGCCCGACTGGCGAACATGCGGGATTTCGATCAACTCGAATGAGGCCTCATGCAGCGGGCGCTTGAATTCCTTGTATCGATCCCAGTCGCAGTAGGCCTTCTTCACCACGATGTGCCCCTTCAGCAGCAGACGCTCCAGCACCTTCTGGATGTCGAACTTCGGGTAGTCGGCCTCGCGAGTGCCAATGACAATGTTCTCGAGGTCAAAATAGACCGCCATTGTCGCGCTGTTTTCGTCTTTGTTCATACGATCACAAGACCACACGAAGGGCGTGCGCGAAAGCGGCAACTCTACTTTCGATAGCCCGGGATCCCTAGACGCTCAGCTATGCGCAAGGGACGCCTCATGGCTTCGATAATGCGCTGGGCTTCATCGCTGCCGCGAACGTCTTTGCACTGAGGATGCGGTTCAGGCGAAGCGATCAGGCCTTGCTGATGAAGCACGTGTGCGGTGCTGTGCTTGTAGGCTGCGGCGCTCATCCGATCGTCGAGACGGAAGACCAGGTCCTCGAACGACTGGAAGGCTTCGAAGAGCTTATACACACGCGTGTCGAAGCGCCCGGTCCCGGTTTTGAACTTCTTCTCTGTCACGCGATCGACGAGCCACATGTCTTTCGCCGCACAGATCAGAGGTGCTGCGGTGACGCCAGCCCCGATCAAGAGCGGCAGGCCCATCTTGATCGCGGAAGCGATGCCGTAGTCGTCACCACTGTGGGGCGAGAAATCGAGTTCCAGATCTTTGCACATCGCTGCCCAGTAAAGGAAATGCGGTTCATCCAGGGTGCTCACCTTGCCGCCGATGAACTTCGGATGCGTGGCGAGCTGATGCAGCAGCCACGGCTCATACGGCGTGGCCCAGGGCACGAAGGCTGGCTCCAGCGCGTGCACGATACCAGGCCTGATGAGATGCTCGGCGATCTGGAAGTAGTAATCGCGACGCGCCTCCGGGTTCGGTGAGTTAAGCAACCGCGACGTCATGATCATCACCTCGCAGTTGTCGTGCTGCTGCACGATGTCCATCAGCGGATGATAGCGCTCAGCCTTGAACTCCGTGTCGTTCTCCGCCCCGCGTGCCGTCACCCCAGCGATGAAGCGTTGCGTCGGAAAGCTCGCGCGAAAGCGTTGCAGCACCTCCGCATACATCTCGTTCGAGAGGTCAAAGATGTAGCCCGTGTCCGCATTGAGCACGAAGTCCATCTCCACGTCGTAGTGCTTCGCCGACTCCAACATCCAGGCGATGCTGCGCTCAAAGCCCGCCCAGTCCGGCTTCTTGTCAGCAAAGGGCAGCAGCGCCGCCACACAGAGCCTCGCCTTGGTCGTGTGGTCGGTCAGCTCTTCCTCACCGATGTAGGCCCACTTGGTGTCTTCCCACGGTGTGGAGGGCTTGAGGTCGCGAGGATCGGTGATGAGCGGCTTGACGGAGTTCGACATGGCCCGCCCATCGTGGGCGGGAACTTGGAACGATCAAGGCGGCGCCGATGGAATATGCGTTTCACTTTGGGCTCGCCTGCCGTGCGGTGACTCTGATACAACAGCGACCATGAACCTGGAACCTCCTTCAGTGCCACCCATCCCCAAGAAAGGCCTGAGCACGGGCTGCATCGTCGCCTTGGTCTTGGGGATCGTCGCTGCGATCGGCCTCATCATCATCGGTGTGCTGGTCGCCCTGGCAGTGCCTGCGGCGACTGGGGTCATCAAGAAAGCCAACCTCGTGCGCACCCAGGCGGCTTTGAAGGACATCGAGCTGGCCGTGAAAAACTACCAGGTCGAGTTCAACCGCTACCCAGGTGGCGAAGGTGAGATCGAGTGTGCCGGATCGCTGCTCAGGGTGCTTTTGGGGTTCGATGCCGAAGGGCTTAACCCACGCCAGATCAAGTTCATGGAACCACCCATGGCCAGAGGCGGCAAAGGTGGACTCACCGGCACGGACCCCGCCTTCAAGTTGCTCGATGTGTGGGGCCAGCCCTATCGACTGAGCATGGACACGGACGGCGATGGAAAGGTGAGCGACCCCGAGCATCCAGGCATGTCGCTGGATCACTCCGTGATCGTCTGGTCAGCCGGTGACGACGGCAATCCGGCGACCTGGGCTGACAATATCAAGAGCTGGTAGCACAGGCGGCGGGCCAGACATCGTTCTTCCCGCCACCTAACAATTCAAGTGATGCCTACGAGGCTGCGCTCACCTGCCAGCCGTCGCGGTAGGGCTTGGTCAGCAGCTTCTCAGCTTCGGGCATGTTCGGGAACTTCATGTTCACGCTGTCCCACTCGAGTGGCACCACGTTCTTGCCTTCCACCACATGGCCACCGCGATCACCGCCAGGGTGCTTGGTTACGCGTGTGGCGACATTGCCGAGCTGCACGCACTCCGCGAGCCAGCCCGCGTAGTGGAATCCATCGGTGGTCTTCTTGTTCTCCAGGATGCCGTTGACCCAGCGATGCCAGTGGCTGTCGATCTTCTCCATCGTGGGATACTTGAAGTCCTTGAACTGCTCCTGGGGATACAAGCCCGGAGGGCCGACGTGCGGCATGACCATCGTGCCTTTCTCGCCAATGTAGAGCGAGCCGCTGCCCGGCAGCTCCATGTCGGCAGGCATCTTGGCGAGCTTGCGCGAGGGCTTCAGGCCGCCGTCGGTCCAGGTGATCTTGAGCGTCTTGTCAGCGGTGTATTGATTACCGGGGAAGACGTAGCGCACGGTTTCATTGACGGGCCAGACGTGGCGATTGAAGCCGCTGTTGTCCGCCACCACGGAGAGCGGCGCCTGCAGATCGAGCGCGGTGAACGGCGTGTCCAGAATGTGGCAGCCGAAGTCGCCCAGGCCGCCGCCGCCAAAGTCCTGCCAGTCGCGCCATACGAATGGGTGATACACATCGGGCGCGAAGTCGCGCATCGGTGCGCAACCGATCCAGAGGTCCCAGTTCAGGTTCTCTGGCACACGACCAGGCGCGGGTGGTTCGAGCAGGCGCGTGCGCTCATTGCCCGTCACACCGACCCAGGAATAAACTTCTTTGATCTTGCCGATCGCACCTTCCTTGATGAGCTGCGTGCCCATGCGGTATTGGATCGCTGAGTGGATCTGATTGCCCATCTGCGTGATGACACCCTTCTTCTCCGCCCATAGGCGCATCTGGCGGCACTCCCACACCGTGTGCGCGAGTGGCTTCTGGCAATACACATGCTTGCCGCGCTTCATGGCCTCGATCGACGCATGAGCGTGCATGTGGTCGGGCGTGCCCACGTTCACCGCATCGAGCTTGTCGCCCAGCTTCTCCAGCATCTCGCGGAAGTCAGCGAAATGCGGCACGCCGGGGATCAGCGCATCGGCCTTGTCGAAGCGGTTCTTGTCCACATCGCAAAAGCCCACGTATTTCACCTTGGCGTGCTGCGAGATATTGCTCAGATCGGTGAACGGCATGCCATTCACGCCAATCGAGGCCACTTGGACCATTGAGTTTGGATTGGCTGCGCGCAGCACGGCAGGAAAGCCAATGGTGGCCGCGGCGGAGGCGGATTGCTTGAGGAAGTCGCGACGGGAAGTGGGCATGGCTGGACGTTGGTTGGATTAGAAGGCGCGCCAGAAGCGCGTGGCACGAGTCATACGCTGGCCGAAGGCGTTGTTTTGCCCGAGCCTTCAGACATTCCCAAATTCAACTTGCCGTTTTGGCAGCCGCGCGCACAGTTGCGAGCCCGCCGACCAGCGGGCCAACGGTTTCGTTGATCAGGACAGATGGCAGAGTGGTCGATCGCGCACGCTTGGAAAGCGTGTTTACCGAAAGGTAACGAGGGTTCGAATCCCTCTCTGTCCGCCACCTCCCTGTGCGGCAGTCTCATTGTAGGTTTCAGCCGTTGAACACTTGATCAGCACTGAGCACAACTGGGGCCGTTGAGTTTCACAAAATGATCCGTCCGGTTTGATGCGTTGTTGTGGTTTATCAGTCCGCCGTCTAAAAAGCGCGCCATCCACATTATGCTCCGCCCAAGTCTCCTGATCATCGCTCTTGCCGTCTCGGTAGGTTTCGCTGCCAACAACACCGCGCCTGAAAACGCGCCGCACGCCATCATGCCGGTGCCGGATACGGCGACGGCGAAGCGCGCTCAAACCGTGGCGCCACCGGAGAAAGGCGAGCGCATCGTGTTAATTGGGAACGGTCTGGCCGAGCGCGATGTCTATTACAGCCGCATCGAGACCGAGCTGCATCTGCGTTATCCGAATCAGGAACTCTTCGTGCGCAACATGGGCCATGTGGGTGACACACCGGGCTTCCGTCCGCATCCCTCGCGCACCACGCAGTGGGCCTTCCCGGGCGCGGACAAGTTCCATCCCGACAAGAAGGTGCACAACGGCAAGGGCTTCTTCCCGATGCCGGATGAATGGCTGGCGTTCCTGAAGGCGGACACGATTGTCGCGTTCTTCGGCTACAACGAATCCTTCGACGGCCCGAGCAAGGCAAAGAACTTCGAGGACGAACTCGATGCCTGGGTGCAGCACTCGCTGAGCAAGGCCTACAACGGCAAGACGGCTCCGCGCATCGTGCTCGTGAGCCCGATCGCTTTTGAAAATCAGTCCGCGAAACGCGATCTGCCGAATGGCGACAAGGAGAACGCTAACCTTATCCTTTACGCCGCTGCCGTGGAGACCGTGGCGAAGAAGCACGGCCTCTCGTTCATTGACCTCTTCTCACCGACGAAGGCGATGTTTGCCAAGGCATCGCAGCCGCTGACGACGGGCGGTTTCGTGCCGAACGAAGAAGGTTACAAGGCCATCGCCGATCTGCTCGCGACCGGCATGTTCGGCCATCAAAGCCGTGAGTCGAAGGCCGATCCTGAGCTGTTGAACGCTGCCGTGAAGCAGAAGGATTGGTTCTGGAACAACGACTACAACCTCATCAACGGCGTCCATACGCACGGCCAGCGCTACAACCCGTATGGCCCGCAGAACTACCCAGATGAAGTGAAGAAGACACGCGAGATGGCGGCCATCCGCGACCAGCTCATCCGTGATGTCGCCTCCGGCAAAAAGAAAGACCTCGCTGTGGACGACAGCAAGACGCACACGCTTCCGCCAGTGCCCACGAACTACCAGCCGAGCGTGAAGAACGGCAGCAAGGACTACCTCTATGGCGAGGATGCGGTGAAGTCGCTGACCGTGCCCGAGGGCTACAAGGTCGAGATGTTTGCGAGCGAGAAGGAGTTCACCAATCTCGCGAACCCGATGCAGATGAGCTTTGATGACAAAGGTCGTCTGTGGGTCGCCACCATGCCGACGTATCCGCACTATCGTCCCGGCGATGCGATGCCGAACGACAAGATCCTCATCTACGAAGACACGAACGGCGACGGCAAGGCCGACAAGGAAACGATCTTCGCCGAGCACCTGCATTTGCCCATCGGCTTCGAGTTCGCACCGGAAGGCGTTTACGTCACGCAGGAGCCGAACCTCGTGCTGCTGCGCGACACCAACGGCGACGACAAGGCCGACAGCACGGAGATCGTGCTCGGTGGCTTCGACACGCACGACACGCATCACGCGATCAGCGCCTTCACCGCTGATCCGAGCGGAGCCTTCATGCTCTGCGAGGGCGTGTTCCTGCATTCGAATGTCGAGACGCCGTATGGTCCCGTGCGCTGCGTGGACGGCGGTTTTTATCGCTACAGTCCGCAGCGTGGTCAGCTCGAACGCACCATTCAGATGAGTATTCCAAATCCCTGGGGCTTTGTCTTCGACAAGTGGGGTCAGGACTTCCTGCTGCACACCTCCGGCACCACGATGAACTGGGCGCTGCCAGTCGAAGTGAAGCCCGCCTTTGGCAGCAAGACACCTTCCGCGCCCGACCTCGTGCCTGAAGGCCACAAGGTGCGCCCGACGAGCGGCCTCGAGATCGTCAGCAGCCGCCATTTCCCAGACGACGTGCAGGGCGACCTCATCTACTGCAACGCCATCGGCTTCCTCGGCATCAAGCAGGTGAAGATCGAAGACAACGGCACGGGTTGGAAGACCTCGCATCGGCAGGACTTGCTCAAGAGCAGCGACGGCAACTTCCGTCCTGTGGACCTCGAGTTCGCGCCCGACGGTTCGCTCTATGTGATCGACTGGCATAACGTTCTCATCGGTCACATGCAGCACAACGCGCGCGATCCGCTGCGCGACCATGTGCATGGCCGCATCTACCGCATCACCTATCCGAGCCGCCCGCTGCTAAAGCCTGTGCAAGTCGAAGGCGCGCCAGTTGCTTCATTGCTGAACAACCTCAAGGAACCCGAGCTGCGCGTCCGCTATCGCACGCGTCGCGAGCTGCGCAGCCATCCCGCCAGCGAAGTGCTGCCTGCCGTGAAGACCTGGGCCGCTGAGCAAGCCGACACGCACGCCAAGCTCGAAGCGCTGTGGGTCACCTGGGGCCTCAATCAGACCGACGAAGCTCTGCTGCGCGAGATGTTGAACGCGAGCGATTACCACGCCCGCGCTGCGGCTGTGCGCGTGCTTCGCTACAACATGCACAAGGTCGCTGACCATGCGTCGCTGCTGGAGAAAGCCGCGAACGACGAGCATGGTCGCGTTCGTCTCGAGGCCATCGTAGCTGCTTCATGGATGACCGACATCCCGGCTGCGAAGAAGATCGTCGCCGCCGCCAGCGCGAAGCCGCTCGATGAATGGAGCAAGTCCGCCGCGAAGACCGCCGCCGACCGCCTTGCCGGCATCGCCGAGAAGCCCGTGGCTGAATACGTCACCGTGCCACCGCCCGCACACCTGGACGACGTGGCGAAAAAGCAATTCATCGCCGGTCAGGAAGTGTATCATCGCGAAGGCAGCTGCATGACTTGCCATCGTGGCGATGGCAATGGCCTCGCTCCCGCCTTCCCGCCGATCAGCAACAGCCCCTTCCTCACCGATACCGAGCGCGCGATCAAGATCGTGCTCTTCGGCTTGATGGGCCCCATCGAAGTGAAGGGACAGAAGTTTGATGGTCAGGTTCCGATGACGCCTTTCGGCGGCATGTTGAAGGACGAAGAAATTGCCAACGTGCTCACCTACGTTCGTAACACCTTCGGCAACAAGGCTGGCGCTGTGAGTGCTGCTGAAGTGAAGAAGATGCGTGAAGCGAATCCGAACCGCATGATGATTATGACCGTGGATGAACTCCTGAAAGCGCATCCGCTGAAGTAATCGACAGCGAGTGACTTTGAGTGAGAAGCCAGGACTGTGAAGGTCCTGGCTTCTTTGCTTTTGAGGAGGCTACCCTTTGAGCTTCTCGGCGATGCGTTTGAAAAAGGCGTGACCACCCGAGAGATCGCCGACCTTTTCGTAAAGCCGTGGAAAGGCTTGCTGAAGCATGAGCAGTGGCCGCATGGGGAGTGAATTCACGATCACTTCGGGAGCATCGGTTTCGATGATCTGGAGCAAAGCTGTGGCCACCGTCTCGGGCTGCGACGTGCCGAGCGTCAGAGGTGCAGTGATTCCTGTCTGCTCGCGAAGGCGCTTGTAAATGCCAGCTTCAACAAAGCCTGGGCATAGCACATTGGCGCTGACACCAGAGCCAGCGTAAGTTGCCCGCAGCGACGATGTGAAAGCGACCAAGCCAGCTTTGCTCGCTGCGTAAGGCTCCTGGCACGCGGGGGGCAATCGACCTGCGAGCGAGGACATGTTGATGATGCGTCCAGAGCGTTGCTTCAGCATGGACGGCAGGAAGCGATGGGTGAGTCGCATGGCAGCGATGAGGTTCACGCTCATCACATCGAGCATCTGTTGTTCGGTGAGTTCGTGATAGGGCGCGGTGAATTCGATGCCAGCGTTATTGATGAGAATGTCGATGCCTCCCAGCTTTTCGAAGGCGGTGTCCACAGTGTTGGTGATGCCTTCGTCGGTCCGCAGGTCAGCGATCAACTCATGGGCCTCGGCTCCCATCTGACGGGCTTTATCGCGGGTCTCCACCAGCGAAACCCCAGGCGATGAGACGAGCAGCATGCGAGGTCTGAGTGGAGCCAGAACGCCGACCAGATGGGAACCTAGTCCGCCCGGTGCTCCAGTGAGGACAATGCGCGTGCTGGGAGTGATCTGCATGTCGCAAAGTGTGCGAGAGATAGATTCAGGATGCAACGCGAAACCCTAGGACACCTCGCGGCGATCTCCGCATCTGCGGGAGAGTTGAAGCCGCAAACACCGAAGTTGATCAGGTTACTTCACGAAGATGAACTGCTGGGTGTTCAGCAGTGCGAAGACAAGGTCTTCCATGCTCGTGAGTCCTGACCGGCTCCACGCCGCTTTTTCATCAGCGCTCGGATGTCGCGATAGCATGGTCTGATAAACCACATCCACTTGCTCGTCGGGATACTTGGCGGCTTCGATGTTCAGGCGAAGCTGGGTGTAAGGTTTGAGGACGCCTTGAAACAGCTCGCTGTTCATCAGCACCAGTGCCTGGGGCATCGAGGCTTCATGATTGGCGTTGTCGATCAAGTCGCGATCACTCTGACCAAACTCACGCAAGTAATGACCTCGTGGTGCTGGCGATTCCAAATCAGCGGCTCGCGGCCAATCGCGTGCCTGCTCACGACGAGCTTTCACGTAGGCCTCCTCGTCGGCCACCTTGAAGCGAATGGCCTCGGCGCGAAACACTTCGTCGCGCGCTTGCTCGGCTTGCTGCTCCTCGCGGGGAATGGCCTGATCAATGTCGTAGCCGGGCACGTCGATGTATTCGCGGTTTTGCCCGGGCTTCTTGAGTTCGTCCATGCTGGGCTTCTTCACGGGGATGGGAGGTGGGGCAGGCTTGCCAGTCTTCGTCGTGTAAAGCCGCGCCACGGCGGGCACCACGATGTGATCGTGAATGGAGGTGCGGGCGGTGAACTCGAGCGAGCGAATCTCCAAATTGAGCTTCTCCATCAAAGGCTTGTCTTTCGCCTTCTGTGCGGCGGCATAGTCCGTTCGCAGCACCTTTGCGCGTTCGGCGATCGCATCATACGCAGCGGACGCTTTGACGGAACCATCGAAGATTTCCTGGGCTGTGAGGAGGTCGAGTGCGTCGCTGAGCTTGCCTCGATACACGATCTTCTTGGCCATCTCGCTGTCGATGCCATGGCGACGTGGCAGGTCGGGTGTCGCATGGATGAGCGTGACGAACGAATCGTAGATCTGCTCGGCCGACATGCGACGAAGCACGGGCCCTGTGAAGTGATAAGTCTCACCAGCGGCGATCTCGCGCGTGGTGGCTTCGCTTTGATAGGCCTTCGTATTGTAGAGCACGCGGAGGAACGCCTTCACATCGTAACGACTCGCGATCACGAGCTGCTCCAGGTGCTTCAGCAGCGCAGGATTCATCGCCACGGTGTTGTCGAACAACTCATCCACCGGCTCGATGAGCCCAAGGCCAAACGCCTTCTTCCACAGACGATTCACGATCACCGTGGTGAAGCGCGGATTGCGTGGCGAGGTCATCCACTCGGCGAAGGCCTTCACCGTTTCGCCCGTGGGCTCGCACTTCACCTGGTCACCCAGCATCGTCGCGGGCGAGATCACATCGTGAGGTTTGGCGTCATCGTATTTGTAGTCGTGCGGCAGCTTAAGTAAGCGAGCAGGAACCGCCTGCACCTTGCTGTAGCGAACGAAGTCTCCGAGGTTCTCAAAGATGCGTCCGAAGTTCTGCGTCGCCGACTTCAACTCGGGCTTCTTCTCAGCCTCGCGCTTGAGTTTGAGCGTTTCGTCTTGGGCAGCGATGCCAGTGAAATTGGTCTCCAGCGGGAAGGTGAAAGCCGCCATCTGGTAGAACTGCATCTGCGTCCACTTATCGAACGGGTGGTTGTGGCATTGCGCGCATTCAATACGGGTGCCTAGGAAGACGCGCATCGTGTTCGACAGATTGTCCAGCGGCATGCCGAGATCGCGCATGTAGTAGCCGATGGCGGGGTTGTCCCACACCTTGCCCTGAGCGGTGAGCAGTTCGCGTGCGAAGACATCATACGGCATGTTCTCCCGGATGCGTTTCTTCACGTGCTCCAGGAAGGGCTTCGATGTCATGTCACCCTGGCCGCCGTTCGCACGCGATTGCACGCGGAGCAGATCGGCCCAGAAGTGAAACAGATTCTGCGCGTAGCCGTCGCTGGCGAGCAGTCGATCAATGAGGAGCGCGCGTTTGTTTTCCGCTTTGTCCGCGAGGAACGAGCGTGTCTCCTCCAGTGTGGGGATGCGTCCGACGATGTCGAGATGCACGCGACGCACGAAGGTCTCGTCACTCGCAGGCGCATTGCCCTGAAGCTTGTGCGCCTGCCAGTCCGCGGCCAGCAGGGCGTCGATCTGCGCGGCTGAATCGTTGGTGTCTGTTGCTCGAACCAAGCCGATGCTCGCCAGCAAAGCGACGAGACTGAGGCTAACGAAGCGAGGAGTGATCATCGGAAGAGCGGTGCCAAACGCGGAGCCCTGGTGCACTTTATCACCGGAGCGGTGAGGTGGTCCGCTCTTGAGGTGCTAGATCGCCTCGTAGGCGGCGAGCGTCGGTTCGATCGCACGCAGAGCGGTTGCCCAGAAGTCGGGCGAAGTGAGATCTTCGCCGAGCGTTTGCTTCACGACTTCTTCGCATGTGGCGCTGCCGGTCATCTCGAGGAAGGCCTCGTAATGCGGCAGGAAGGACGCGCCCTCGGCCTTGAACCGGGCGAACAAGGCCTGGCTCAGCAGGTAGCCGAAGACATACGGGAAGTTGTAGAACGACACGCCCGTGATGAAGAAGTGCATCTTCGATGCCCAGAACATCGGGTCCGTGCCATCCGGCAGCAAGGTGTCGCCGTAGAGCTTGCGCTGCGCTTCGTTCATCAGTTCGGACATGCGCGAGACGGAGATCTCGCCATCGGCGCGCTCGGTGTAGAAAGCCTTCTCGAACTCGTAGCGCATGGGGATGTTGATCAGGTAGGCGTGCGCGCGCACCATCTCTTGATCAAGCAGGTAGGACTTGGTCTGCGGCGTGAGGTTGGGGTCGCTCATGAGGCCGCTGAGCAGGATCATCTCGCCGAAGTTGGAAGCCGTCTCCGCGAGCGTCATCGGATAGTTCGCGGCCATCGACCGCGCGGGGCGCAGCACGCACGAGTGCCAGGCGTGACCCACTTCATGCGCAAGGGTGACGAGGTCATGCACGGTGCCGTGCCACGTCATGTAAACACGTTCTTCGCGCTTCCACTGCGAGCCGGTGCAGAAGGCACCCGGGCGTTTGCCAGCTCGTGGTTGAGCTTCGATCCAGCGCTGCGCGAGCATCTCGTGGAAATAGCCGCCGAGTTTCGGATACGCGGCACTGAACGACTGTCCGACGGTGGCGCAGGCTTCATCCCAGGAGATGGATTTTTCTTCAGCTGCCTTCACCTGCGGGGCTTCAAGATCGAAGAAGTGCAAGGCGGGTGTGCCCTGAAGTTTCGCTGCCTTGCGAATCGCTCGACGCGGCAGCTCGATGTGCGTGTGAATGGCGTCCAGCATGGCATCGAGAGAGGCTCGACTCATCGCACCATCGTGCAGCGGCGTGTCCAGGAAGTGCGGAATGCCACGACGGCCATAAAGACTGAGCCGGGTGCCCGAGATGCCGTTCAGTCCGGCGGCGAGCGTCACGGCATGATCGTTCCAGGGCTTCTGACCCGCATGAAACGCGGCTTCGCGGAGCTTGCGATCCGGCTCGGACATGAGGGCGCGCCGACGCGACATGGGCACGGTCTCCGTATGACCATCCGGGAAGGTCATCTCGAACTCCATCTTCCCGCTCAGCGTGTCGTAGAGGCGACCCCAGGCATGGAGTCCGTTCACATTGAGATCGGCGGCGAGGGCTTCCATGCCGGCACTCATCTGATGCTGGCCTTCATGCCTCATACGCTTCACGGCATGCTGTGCATCCTTGAGCTCAGGGGCTTCCAGCAGGGTGGTAAAGGACTCGTCACTCAGCGATGCGAGGGCGGACTGGAGCGAGGCGCTGAGCTTGATGCTTTCGGCTTCCAGCGTGGACAGCCAGGCCTCGTCAGCTTTCACGGCTTCGTCATTGGCATCATCGGCGGACAGGCAGCCCAGGTAGGCTGCGAGATGCCCGAGGCGCTCGCCAAGCGACTCGAGCGCGGTGATCACAGAGACGATCTCGACGGTGTCAGTTCCGAGGGCTTCTGCTCTGGCCTTGAGATCCTGCACATCCTTCACGAGGGAGGTCTTAAAGTCGCAGTAGTCGGGCTTGCCAAAGCCGGAGAACCAGGAGTCGAGGGACCAGCGATCGGGCGAGGTGGGAGGAGTGTGGATCATGCGCCCTGTCGCTACCGCATTTCTGATGAGGGGCAACGGGGGAGGCGAGATTTTGCAGCGGACGATCGCCACGTTGGGTGAGGTATCTATGTGCAGCTCGGACAGGGGGGCGTGTCGCCCTCCCACAAAAAACTTCACGATAAGGTTCGTTCGGTGTCGTTCCGTCGTTATTGTTTCCGACTTCCAGCCATGAAATTCCCTGTCCTGCTCTCTGCGTTTCTCGTCGCCGTCTCGACCGCTGCTCATGCTCTCGCTCCGGCCTGGCCCCAGGAGGGCAGCGATCTCAAGGCCGATCCCACCACTGTCTTCGGGCGTTTGGAGAACGGTCTTCGTTATGTGATCATGCCGAACCAGGAACCTCCCGGACGTGCCAGCATGAGGATCTACATGGATGTGGGCTCCCTCATGGAAGACGATGACCAGCAAGGCATGGCGCACTTCCTGGAGCACATGGCGTTCAATGGTTCGAAGAACTTTGCCGCCGGTTCCATGGTGGAATACTTCCAGCGCCTGGGCATGAGCTTTGGGGCGGACACGAACGCGCACACCTCGTTCAAGGAAACGGTTTACATGCTCGAACTGCCGAAGGTGGAAGAGAAGCTCATCGTCGATGGGCTGAAGCTGTTCCGCGATGACCTTGATGGCATGTTGCTCGGTCAGGATGAGATCGACAAAGAACGCGGCATCATCCTCAGCGAGAAGCTCGCGCGTGATTCCGTCGATGAGCGCACGATGCTCGCGGGCTTCAAGTTCGCCCTGCCGGAGGCCAAGATTTCGAGCCGTTTCCCCATCGGCACCGAGGAGACACTCAAGACGATGAACCGCCCTCGGTTTGTCGATTTCTACGAGACCTATTACACACCGCAGCGCGCCGTGGTGGTCGTCGTGGGCGATGTGGATGTGGCCATGGTGGAGAAGAACATCAAGGCTGCCTTCGCTGACGCCAAGGCTCGTCGGGGCGAAGCGAAGGACCCGGATTTCGGCAAGGTGTCCAAGGGCCGCGGCGTGATCGCCAAGCTGCACACCGAGATGGAAGCGGCTGCCACCGACATCTCAATCGAGGTAGTGCATCCAGCCTCAGGCAAGCGTGATACTTCGGCGACTCGCCGTGAGAAGATGGTGCGTGATTTCGCTGATGCGATGATCAATCAGCGCCTGTCCGAGCTGGCCAAGAAGGAGAATTCACCCATCCTCGGTTCGGAGTCCTACAGCTACGAGTATCTCGAGTTCGTCGAGGTCAATGGAGTGCAGAGCAAGTGCAAGCCTGAGCGCTGGAAGGACGCGCTGGCACTCGCCGAGCAAGAGCTTCGCCGTGCGCTGGAGCATGGGTTCACCGACGCCGAGTTTGACGAAGCCAAGGCCAACATGCTCAAGGCTGCCAAACTCCGTGCCGAAGGTGCCAGCACTCGCAAGTCACGCGACCTCGCCAGCGGCATCGTCAGCATTCTCGCCTCAAAGAAAGTTTTTACCCATCCTGCGGATGACCTGAAGCGCATCGAAGCTGCCGTCGCTTCGGTGAAGAAAGAAGAATGCCTCGCCGCGCTGCGTGAGAGCTGGAACTCCCCGGACATTCAGCTCTTCGTCGGCGGCAATCTGAAACTCGAAGGTGATGCGCCTGCCGCGATCATCGCAGCTTACAAAGAAAGCGCCGCCAAGCCCGTGACGGCTCCATCCAACGAGAAGACAGCCGAGTTCGCCTACACCAGCTTCGGCTCCGAGGGCAAGGTTGCCAGCCGCAACGAGGTCAAGGATCTCGAGATCACACAGGTCGTGTTCGCCAACAACGTCCGCCTCAACATCAAGCCCACGCCCTTCGAGAAAGGCAGCATCCGGGTGCTCGTCGGTTTCGGCGGTGGCAAGCTCGAGGCACCGAAGGACAAGCCCGGCATTCTCGGCTATGTGCAGAGCGTCTTCCAGGCAGGCGGACTCGAGAAGCACAGTGCGGATGATTTGCGCCGCATCCTGGCCAGCAAGACGGTCGGCGTGGACTTCAGTGCGGGTGACGAAGCCTTCCTGCTCGCAGGCCGCACCAAGGCGGAAGACCTCGATGCACAGATGCAGCTCATCGCCGCCTACATCACGGCTCCTGGCTATCGCACTGAGGCAGACCGCCAGTTCCGTCAGAACCTGGATGCCATGTATCAGGAGCTCGAGCACACCGCTGAAGGGGTGATGGGTGACAAGGTGGTGTCCTTCATTCACTCCGAGGACCCGCGCTTCGGCATTGCGGATCGAAAAGATGTGGAAGCCCGCTCGCTGGAGGAAGTCAAGGCATGGCTCGCCGCACCGCTGAAGGACGGCTACATGGAAGTCTCAGTGGTTGGCGATCTCGATGTCGAAAAGACCATCAGTGCCGTGGCCAAGACCCTTGGCGCATTGCCCGAGCGCGCCGCGAAGAAACCCGATTACGCAGCCGCTCGCGATGTGAAGTTCCCCACGGAGCCGAAGCAGAAAGAGTTCCGTTTCACCACCGAGATCGAGCGCGCTTACTCGCTCACCTATTGGCCCACCACCGATATGAAGGACATCCAGCGCACCCGCCGCCTCGCCCTGCTCGGTCAGATCCTTGACGATCGTCTCCGCCTCAAGGTGCGTGAAGAGCTGGGCGAGAGCTACAGCCCTGCTTCCTACCATGTGCCCAGCGATACCTTCCCCGGCTACGGCTACATGACGGCCATGGTGACGCTCAAGCCTGACCATGTGGCCAAGGTGGGACCCATCGTGGCCAAGCTCGGCGATGATCTGGCCTCGGGCAGCATCAGCGATGACGAATTCGAGCGTGCGAAGAAGCCCCAGCTGACCCAGCTTGAGCAGATGCGCCGCGACAACCGCTACTGGATTCAAAACGTCCTGCGCTGCTGCCAGGAGCATCCCGAGCGCCTCGACTGGTCGCGCTCGCTGGTCAACGACTTCGCCAGCATCAAGCGCGAAGACCTGGAAGCGCTCGCCAAGGAATACCTCTCCGGCTCCCGCGCGGTGAACATCGGCATCATTCCCGAACAAGTGAAGGCGGCCAAGTAGCCAGCGGTCACACAGACCAACTTCCTGATCAGCCGCGAAGGATTGATCATGGCTCTCGCGTTTGGGAGCCATGGTTCATTTTCTTCTATCACTGCTGTTGGTTGCCTCGTCCGGCCTTGCCCAGACGCCTGCGCTTCCATCCAAGGACAAGCTCCATCTCTTCCTGCTCGTCGGTCAGTCCAACATGGCCGGCCGTGGCACCGTCGAGGCTCAGGACAAGACGCCGCATCCGCGCGTGCTGATGCTCAGCAAGGCAGGCGAGTGGGTGCCTGCGATTGATCCCATGCACTTCGACAAACCCTCCGCAGGTGTGGGTCTGGGCAAGACCTTCGGCCAGCTCTATGCCGAGGCACACCCCGACGTGACCGTGGGCCTGATCCCGTGTGCCGTTGGTGGCTCGCACATTGATGCGTGGCAGCCGGGTGTGTTCTACGCGCCGACCAAGAGCTATCCGTGGGACGACATGCTGAAGCGCGCCCAACTCGCGCTGAAGACTGGCACCTTGAAAGGCATCCTCTGGCATCAAGGCGAAGCCGATTCGACAGACAAGCTCGCGCCTGGCTATGAAGCGAAGCTGCATGACCTTATCGCCCGGATGCGCAAGCAAGTGGGCAGTTCCGAAACGCCGTTCATCGCCGGTCAGTTGGGCAAGTTTGCCGACGCGCCGTGGGATGCGTTCAAGACGCAAGTCGATGCTGTTCATCAAGCCCTGCCCACCAAGGTCCCTCACACCGCCTTCGTCAGCGCCGAAGGCCTCGGCCATCGCGGCGACAAGGTCCACTTCGACTCGCCCGCCTATCGCGAGCTGGGGAAGCGGTTCTTTGAGGCGTGGGGGAAGCTCGAACCGAAGCAGGCGCGCTGAAAATTCGGAGCCGTCCGCATGGACGTGCTGGTTCCTGATCCCGTCGTTGATTTCGTGGTGACGAACAATGGCCTTGGATCAGTGATCATGAGCACCAAAGGTGCGATCTAAGCTAGCCCAGGGCGCTGCGAGCTTCAGCGAGCGAGCCCTGGGTCACATGTTCAATTTGTTTCAGCGCGAACCCATGACATGGCGATGCCCACCGTTGACCAGAAACGCTCTCCCGAAGCGTCGTCAGCTGGCGATGCTGTGGGCGCGGCGCTCTTCAAGCGGCATCGCCTGGCGTCGCCATCGGTTCGCGCCTCGAATGCTTGCGGTGCCAACCCAGGGCTCGCTCGCTCAGGCTCGCAGCGCCCTGGGCTATAATAGGTCGCACCTTTGGTGCTCATGATCATGGCAGGCATGAGGCCGCAAGCTTTGGGGGACGGGCAATGCTACCCTAGCTTTGGTTGCGCAGCATCGTCGGCAACAGCTTCGCAGTTCGCTGACGCATCAATCGAGTGGGGCATCATCGATCGCTACTTCGCTTCGCGAGAAAGTCCGTGATCCATTCGTAAGTCCTGACCACCTCATCATTCGGATGTGTTCGCATCAGTTCCAGTGTGTCTGCACATTCCTCGGGCTCGACGAACTGGCACCACAATAGTTGATCAAGAACACCTGCACCCCAGTTCTGAATAGTTGGGTCGGGATCATCCAGAAACGTCGAAACGTGAGGCAGCGTGTCCCTGAAAGCAACGGCACGCAGCAGATCGATTGCTGTTCGACGACGATCCAAGTCGGGATCGGTCATGAAGAGGTGAACGCAGTAGTCTCTTGCCTCCTGAGGTCGCAGCAACCTGAGAACGGAACGAGCTAGTTCATCTCCAACACGACCGCTCAGGCAATACTCGATGGCTTCGATGACCCACTCTTCGCCCAGCGCTTTCGTGATTGCCGCCATCGCCAGATGGTCTCCACCGCAAGTGCCACAGTTGAGGTCTTCGACGAGATGATCCCAATCAATTTTCATGCGGGCTCCTTTGGTGTCTTGGATCACACTTACGCCACTAGCAGTTCCGCGATCCGCTCCACCTCGTGCTCGGTGTTGTAGAAGTGGGGGCTGAAGCGGAGGTAGTCCTGGCCGGTGCGGTCGTGGCGGTGGGAGATGTTGATCTTGTGCGCGGCGAGGTGGACGAAGATCGGGGCGAGGTCGCGGGTGGGGTGCGAGAAGGTGCAGATGCCGGAGGGCAGGCAGCCATTGCTGGACTCGATCAAATGGAAGCCGAGCGGCGTGAGCGCATCGCGCAGGCAATCGCGCAGGTGCAGGAGTCGTGCGCTGATGCCGGCCACGGTGGCTTCGTTGATGAGTTCGATCGAGGCCTTCATGCCGAGGATGCCGGCCATGTTGAGCACGCCGGGTTCGTAGCGTCGTGCACCGGCTTCCCACTCGATCTCGGTCTGTGCAATGAAGTTGGGCGACTTGATGTTCCAGGCACCGAGCAAGGTGGGGCGCAGCACGTCTTGCAGCTCTTCCTTCACATACACGATGCCGGCGGCCATGGGGCCTAGCATCCACTTGTGGGAATCGGCGCTGAGGAAATCGACGTGCTCCACGACCGTCTCGAACGCACCGACGGTCTGGATCGCATCGAGGCAAAACAAGATGCCGCGGGCGCGCAGCATCTGGCCAATCACGTCGATTTGAATGCGGTTGCCGGTGAGGAAGTGACACGACGCGAGCGCGACGAGTTTGGTTTTGGTCGTGAGCGCTTGCTCGACCACCTCGGGCGTGATGGCACCGAGCGCGGTGGGCTGGAGGAACTTCACGACCACGCCACGGCGCTGCAATTCGAGCCACGGATACACATTGGCCGGATAGTCCTCCAAGTAGCACACGACCTCGTCGCCGGGCTGCCAGTCGAGACCATTGGCCACTAAGCTAAGCCCCACGCTGGTGGGCCCGAGCAGCGCGATCTCGCTTGCCTTGGCTCCAATCAATTTCGCCGCAAGTGCCCGCGTTTCGTTCATCGCCCGCCATGCGGCGGGGAACTCCTGCATCGCGACGCACGAGCCTTCGAGGTATTCCTGCATCGCACGGGTGGCACGTCGCGGCAGGATGGTGACGCCTGCGTGTGCCATGAAGATGCTGTCGCGTGCGACCGGGAACTCGGCGAGGCGCAGGGATTCGTCGGCGATCAGGGTGTCGATGAAAGTCATGCCGCATGTGTGCGGTGCGGTGATGCCTTGTCAATCGGTGGCCATCGGCTTGCTTCAATGACGTGAACGTAAGGTTGAAGGTGGCGGTGCGTGCGTGGCGCTCAACTTTGCGCAGCTCAAGGCGGTGGCGTGCCTCGGACCTGCAGGCTCTCCGACCATTCGCGGGCGAAGTCGCGATCGTAGCGCTTGTTGATCAACGCGATGATCACGACGGCGATCAAGGCGCCGAGGCTGGCCAGGGCCATATCCTTCTGCGCATCCCAGATGTCGCCCTGCGTTCCCACGTATGCGTCGCCCAGGTCGCCACCGAAAGCCGCTGCGGCGGCCCATTCGATCATCTCGAAAAGACCGGAGGTGGACACCATGACATCGAGTGGAAGGAAGTAGGCCCAGAACCCGCGCACTCGAGCGACGCGCATAAAGATCTCGCGGAACGGGTAGGCGATCAGCAGGCCGTAGAGGAAGTGGACAGCACGATCGAAGTGATTGCGCTGCCAGCCCATGAGGTCGTTGAAGGTGCTGCCCGTGAGCGAGGTCCACCATTCGTCATAAGGCACGAGCGAATAAGTGTAGTGTGCGCCGATCTCGTGCAGGCAGAGGAAGATGAAGATGAGCGTGTGCGAGACGCGTGAGAACAGCCGCCGTCGCCAGCCCCAGATCAGCAGGGCGAAGACGGGAATCATGAGCACGTTCTCCAGCAGCCAGTCTTGACGAAACTTCGGCTCAATGGCGAGCCCGACCCAGACGGCGATGAACAAGCCCAGCAGCAATCGTGTGTGGTTCTGGTAGTTCAGCATCATGGCTGTGTCAGTAAACGCCGGGAATGAATCGCTTCACTCGTGCGGCGTAGTCCGGGTAACCTGCAAAGTGGTCGCGTAACCAGCACTCCTCGCGACGTGCCTTGAGGTCGAGGAAGACGAGTTGAATCAAAGCGATCCCAAGTGTGAGTGCGCTGCCAAACAGCAGTCCCCAGCCAAAGCCCAGCCAGATGAGCGATGCGTAGAGCGGGTGTCGAACCAGGGCGTAAACTCCCGTGGTGACGAGCTGGCCTCCAGGCAAGGGCTTGGGCAGGGCGGTTCGTTGTTGCCCAAGATCACGCACGCCACGAATGCCGCACCAGGCGCCGATCGTGAGCATGAGCGCGGCGATCGTCTGGGTCATTTCGTTGTTCGGGAAAGACTCATCGCTCATTGGGGCAGCGAAAAGCAGGGCCACCATCAGCACGAACTGGATGACCACCCACAGGCCACCGCGAGCCATGAAGGAGTCCTGCGATCCGTGCGGAGTGGAGTTTTCGCTCATGGGTGAAGAGAATGAAGGGACGCCTCGAGAGGGAGTGTAGAATGAGCGGATGAATTCACAAGCCGACCCTTCGCCCACGCCCGCACACCTTATCGAAGTGAAGGTGGCGGAGGTGCATCAGCTCTTCAATTCGATGGACCCATCGCCGTTTCACGAGCGCGATCTGGATCACGATGCGGAGCAGTTCATCGTAAGCTGGGCGCAGGAGTTCCCATCTCACGCACCGCTGAAGCTGGTCGTCCATCTGGGCCGCGTCCCCGAAGGCGTCACTGACGTGAGAGCACTCGTCGATGAGTCCGTGAAGCATTACTTTGACTACCGGGCGGAGATGACACGCCGGGAGTTTCGGCAGCTTATGAAAGAGGGTCGCATCGCGCTGATTATCGGACTCATCTTTCTAACAATGTGTGAGCTGGTGGCTCAGGGATTGCCCGCCACACAAGACACCTGGCACGGAATGGTGCGGCAGGGGCTGACGATCATCGGATGGGTGGCCATGTGGCGCCCGCTGGAGATCTACCTTTATCGGTGGTGGCCCGTCCGCAGGCTGGAGCGCGTGTATCGCAATCTGAGCACGATGAACGTGGAAGTCTGCGTGGCGAGATGACACGACTGACTGTTGGCGCGCGTATGGATTTGCCCATGAATACACTTCGCCTCTCCGCAGCTTCATTGTTCCTCGTTGTCAGTTCCACCTTCGCTGGTGAAACCCAGATCACTCACGCCGATGGCAAAGACGCAGTGAAACTGGTCGCCGAAAAGAAAGTAGTCGTGATCGATGTGCGCACGCCTGCGGAGTTTGGCCTCGCACATATTGAGGGGGCGAAGAACATCGACTTCAACGGTCCTGACTTCGAGACCAAGTTGCAGGCGCTCGACAAGAAGCAACCCGTGTTGGTTCATTGCGCCGCCGGTGGTCGCAGCACCAAGTCGCTGCCCACTTTCAAGAAGCTGGGCTTCGCGACGGTGATTCATCTGGATGGAGGATTCGCTGCCTATGAGGAGGCAAGGGGGGCTAAATAGCGGCCCGGCCACGCCCCAGACTCGCATGGAATAGTGGTTGCCAATGTGGGGCGAAGCGGCAAAACTCCGCGCTCATTTTGCCGCCCTGGTCCGTTTCGCGGTTACCAGTAGCTGCAAGCCAACCGTGCTGACTTCACCTCAACGCCTCACCAGCCATGCCTGCGAAAACCAAAATCGCTAAGAAGGCCGTCGCTACCAAGCCTGCCAAAGCCCCCGCGAAGCCTGCTAAAAAAGCGCCTGTCAAAAAAGCGGCAAAGCCTGCCGTGAAAGCCAAGAGTGCCAAGTCAGCCAAGGCTCCTGCTTCCAAGCCTTCTGCAAAGAAGCCTGCCAAACCCGCGCCTAAGGCCGCCAAGCCGGTCAGCAAAGCAGCGAAGCCTCAACCCAAGTCTCCAGTCAAGAAGCCTGCGCCGAAAGGCAAGCCGGCAGTCAAGAAGGTGGCGGCCAAACCCTCCAAGCCCACCCCCACTCCTTTGAAGAAAGCCCCAGCAACCAAAAAAGCCTCTGCCCCGGCCAAGGCCGCCAAGCCAGCCGCTCCTGCCAAGAAACCAGCACCCGCTGCCAAGGCCGCTCCAGCCAAGGCCGCGAAGCCAGTCGCAGCACCCGCCAAAAAAGCCGCACCTGCTGCCAAAGCTGCTCCCGCCACTCCAGCAGCAGCTCCTGCTCCGGCCCCTAAGGCAGTAGCGCCCGCTCCTGTCCCAGCACCGGTTAAGGCTCCCGCAAAATCTTCTTCTGGAAAGAGCCCCAGCGTGGCCTCGCCCTCGAAGGGGTTCGTTGCCGGTCCGCCGATCAAGCCGGTGAATCGCGGCAAGCAGGAAGAAGTCGGAGCAACGATTGATGTGAAGAAAGGCGTGAAGATGACGCCTTTCCTCAAGAAGCAGAAGCAGCGTCTGATCGAACTTCGCAGCCTCTTGCTCGACAGCATGGACAGCGTTGCAGAGGGCAGCCTCCGCAGCCGTCCGGAAGGCAGCGAAGCTTCTGCCTTCGGCCAGCACATGGCGGATGCGGGCAGCGACGCTTACGATCGCGACTTCGCCCTCAGCCTGCTTAGCCAGGAACAAGACTCGCTGTATGAGATCAATGAAGCACTGAAGCGCATCGACCTCGGCAGCTACGGCATCTGCGAAATGTCGGGCAAACAGATTCCCGAGATCCGCCTCGAAGCTCTGCCATTCACTCGTTTCACCGTGGAGTGCCAGGCTCAAATCGAGCGTGACAACATGGGCGGTCGCTACCGTCGTCCGGTCCGTTCGCTGTTCGGTCTCGAAGACAGTGCTGACGGCGATGATGACAGCTCTGACGATGATGATACCGAAACGGTTGACAAGAAGGAGGAATAACCTAGCATCCCCGCCCCTGTTATGGCCCGCGAAATCATCACCCTGGAATGCACCGAGGCAAGAGCCGCCGGTTTTCCCCCGTCACGTTACGTCACACGCCGTAACAAGAAGAGCCCCAATACCCCGGGCCGTCTCGAAAAAGTGAAGTTCAACCACTTCATGAAGAAGCGCACTCTCCATCGCGAGATTCGCTAATCGAGGAACCTCCAATACGTCATTATGAGCCAGCCCAAGACTGAAGAACGCCTCATCTCCCTTCGCCGTCACAATCGTCGCATGCCAAGTCGTCGCATGGACATTCCGACGGAGCAGATCAGCTACAAAAACCCTGAAATCCTTGCCAAGTTCTGCACGGAGACCGGAAAGCTCCTTCCCCGGCGCGTGACTGGCGTGGCTGCTTGGATTCATCGCAAGATCGTTCGCGAAGTGAAGCGCGCTCGTGACGTGAATATCATGGGCTAATCTCCGGACGCCCTTCTCTGGGCGGCAGGCTTCCAAGCAAAGCAACTTGTCAATCCCACTGTCGTTTGTTCGGCAGTGGGATTCTTTTTCCAGTCATGTCAGGACTTAAAGACACACAGAGCGAGCGTGACCACCGACAGGTGGCAATCGATCGTGTGGGCGTGCGCAGCCTTCGGTTTCCCATGCGCATTCGTGATCGCGATAGTCACGAGCAGCACACGGTGGCGCTCGTTTCACTCGCCGTTGATCTGCCGCATCACTACAAGGGCACCCACATGAGCCGTTTCGTCCAGGTGCTCCATTCACACGGAGAAGTCATGGATGTGAAAGGTATCACCGCGATGCCGATGGAGCTTCTGAAGAAGCTCGACGCCGAGCGTGCTCACGTGGAATTCAAGTTTCCTTACTTCCGGGCCAAGCCAGCGCCCGTGACCAAGGCCGTGGGCCTCCTGGATTACGGCGTGGTGTTTGAAGTCAATGCCACCAAGGAAGGTTCCGATTTCGTTTTGACCGTCGAGGTTCCGGTGGCGACCCTCTGCCCATGCAGCAAGGCGATCAGTGACCGCGGTGCCCACAATCAGCGCGGGCTCGTGACATTCGCCGTGCGGTTCACGCAACCCATTTGGATCGAAGACCTCATTGAGCTGGTGGAAGCCAGTGCGAGCTGCCAGCTCTACAGTGTGCTCAAGCGGCCCGACGAGAAGTTCGTCACCGAGGCTGCTTATGACAATCCTGTCTTCGTTGAAGACTTGGTGCGGAATGTGGCAGTGCGTGCTTCTGAGCATCCGCATATCAAGTGGTTCAAGGTTGAGGCTGAGAACTTCGAGTCGATTCACAACCACAACGCTTACGCGATGGTGGAGCAGAAATTAAAGGACTGAGCCTGCCATGCTCGCTGATACCATCGCCGCGATCTCCACCGCGCCCGGCGAGGCAGCAATCAGCGTGCTGAGAGTGTCTGGCCCGGCTGCTTTCGAGGTGGCGGCAAAGGTGACTCGCACTCGTGCGCCTCTGAAGCCCCGGCGCGTTGGCCTTGGTGAGGTCGTGGATGCCGAAGGGCACGTCATTGATCACGCCATGATCATCCTCTTTCGCGGTCCCGCGAGCTACACAGGGGAGGATGTGGTGGAACTTCACTGCCACGGTGGTGTGCTGGTGACGCGGCGAGTGCTGGAACTGCTCCTGGCCGCAGGCGCACGCGCGGCGGACCCAGGCGAGTTCACTCAGCGCGCCTTCTTGAATGGCAAGATGGATCTTACGCAGGCTGAGGCGGTGATGGATCTCATCCATGCACAGAGCACGCTGGCCATGCGGGCTGCGAACGAACAGCTCGATGGTAGCATCGGTCGCGAGGCCAATGCGATGCGTGGCGAACTCATTGAAGTGCTGGCGCATATCGAGGCCTACATCGACTTCCCCGAGGAGGACATCAGTCCCGATGTCGGCTCCGCCATGGTGGCGAGGCTGGATGCGATCATTCAACGTGCGCGGCGAGTGCTGGCGACGGCTGAGCACGGACGCATTCTCCGGCAGGGAGCCCGAACAGTCATCTGCGGAGAACCCAACGTAGGCAAGTCGTCGCTGCTCAATGTGTTACTGGGGTTTGAGCGTGCTATCGTTAGTTCCACGGCTGGCACCACGCGAGATACCATTGAGGAGATGCTTCAGGTGCATGGGCTGCCATTGCGACTGGTGGACACCGCCGGACTTCGGGACAGCAGTGACGAGATCGAGCGGCACGGCATTGCGCGCACGGGGAAGGAAATTGAGCGAGCAGACCTCATGATTGAAGTGGTCGATGCCACCCGGCCTGCTCACGAGGTGCAACGCGTGACCTCGGACCTTGAGGATGACCGGCGGCTCCTGGTGCTCAACAAGGCCGATCTGGGAGTGCATCCCTCGTGGCATGGAGGCATCAGCGTTTCGTGTGTGACAATGGACGGCCTTGAGACCCTTCGCGCGACGATTCGTGACATCGTGCTCCGTCACAGCGGCCAGACGAGCAGTGATCACGCCATTGCCATCAATGCCCGCCACAAGGTGTGTTTCGAGCGTTGTGCAGCCAGCTTGCAGGCATGCCGGGAGGCTCTGCTCGGGAATGTTGCTCCCGAACTCACAGCATTTGAGGCACGCGAAGCCCTCCAGGCCTTGGGCGATGTCGTCGGGCAGGTGGATATCGAAGAGGTGCTGGATGTGGTGTTCTCCTCGTTCTGCATTGGCAAGTAGTCATGGCCCTTGACGCATTGCCTGGCCCAGGGATTCTGCGCGCCATGTTGCGCCAGGTCTTGCGATTGTTCGATACCCCTCAGCCGAACTCGTCTCGAGGGAGGGACAAGGGTGTCATGGAATTGATGACTCACGAAAACAGTATGAACCTGTCCACCGTAGAGTAAGCCTCCCACTTTCCGCCGTCCCACCATGCCCCGTCTCCTCCTCGTCGCCGTTGGTTTGCTCCTTACCTCTTGTTTCCGCGACGCCAATCCCTCCGATTTCACGCTTGGCCAGCCTTCCGTCAAAGATCTGGTGGGCACCTACACACCCACGGAGCACACGACCGAGCTGCTCAAAGCAACAGGCAAGTATCCGGTTCAAAACTCATCCATCACCTTGAAGGACGACGGCACGATCACCATCGCGAACGTGCCTGACTGGTGGCTGACATCGTTCGGTGAAGCGACGGGCAAGTTCGACAACGGCAGCGGCACCTGGACCATTGATCGAAACAAGAAGTGGTGGCTGCTCGTCGCGAGCTTTCCCACGGCCACGGCCCAATTTTCTTCGTCGGTTCCTCGCTCGGGTCACGTCACAGCCATGCTGTCGCTGGTCGGTCAGAAGCCGCCTTACACTTTGCAGTTGAGCGTCAGCGACCCCAATGCCGATGTGGCGATGCACTATCAGAAGACGGACTCCTAGTGATGAGCGCACGAGTTCTATGCCTGGTCTTCGAGGGACTAGAGGAGATCGAGACGATCACGCCGGTGGATTTGCTTCGTCGTGCTGAGGTGGAGGTGGTGATGGCATCGCTCAGCAGCTCCATCCATGTCACAGGGCGATCAGGCATCACGCTTCATGCGGACGTTGTGCTCGAAGGGCTAGAAACGACGACTTTCGATCTGTTGCTGATTCCGGGCGGACCTGGGATCAAGCAGGTGCGTGCGGACGGACGAGCCGCGTCTCTCGCCCGGTCCTTTGCCGACGCCCAAAAGCCAGTGGCAGCGATTTGTGCCGCACCGGCCGTCCTTCACGATGCCGGACTGCTTGTGGATCGTCGATACACATCCCACTCGGGCGTCAGGCAGGAACTCTTGGGCGCCGTGGCAGATGAGGCCGTGGTGATGGATCGTGGGGTGATCACTTCTCAAGGTGCCGGCACGGCGCTGGAGTTTGGATTGGTGCTGGTCGAGTTGTTAGCCGGATCAGACAAGCGACAGGCCGTTGAGAAGGGCATTATGCTCTGAATTGCGCAAGCCCGGTGGACTTCGATGAATCCAGCCCGCACTGGCAGTCGAATAGCATTGCCATGCAACGACTCGCGATCATCGGCACCGGCATCTCAGGCCTCGGCTGCGCACACTTTCTCCAGAAGCACTACGATCTCACGCTCTTCGAGGCTGGTGATTACGTCGGCGGTCACACCAACACCGTCGCTGTGAAGGAGGGTGATCGCGAGGTCTGCATGGACACCGGCTTCATGGTTTACAATGAGGTCACGTATCCGCACCTCACGCGCCTCTTCAAAGAGCTGAACGTGACGACCAAGGAAACGACAATGTCCTTCAGCGTGCATCACGGCCCCAGCGGCGTGGAGTGGAATGGCGCAGGCTTCAATACCTTGTTCGCCCAGCGCAAGAACCTGCTCAGTCTCCGCCACTGGCGCTTCCTGTATCAGCTCAATCGCTTCAACAACGAAGCCGTCGCCGCGCTCGACGATCCGAAGTATCAAAGCCTGACGCTCGCCGAGTATGTTGCCGCCCGCGGCTACGGACACGACTTCACTGAGCGCTACCTCGTCCCCATGGCCGGTGCCGTGTGGTCCACACCGCCGGACAAGATGCTGCGTTTCCCCGCCATCACGCTGCTCCGCTTCTGGCACAACCACGGCTTCCTCGGCCTGCACTGCCAGCATCCGTGGCGCACCGTGGACGGCGGCTCGCGCGAGTATGTGAAGCGCCTCATCCCGCCCTTCGCAGATCGCATTCATCTCAACACGCCGGTCAAATCCGTGCGCCGTGTCGGCGATGAAGTCGAGATCACCACGGACAAGCTCGGCGCGCAGCGCTTCGACAAAGTCATCATGGCCTCGCACGCCGATCAGTCCCTGCGCCTGCTCGCCGATGCGACGGACCGCGAGCGCGACGTGCTCTCCGCCTTCCAGTATCAGCCGAACAAAACGCATCTGCACACGAACGACAAGTTCATGCCCGAGACCAAGCGCTGCTGGGCCGCATGGAACTACCGCTACGAAGGCGACACCACCACGCACTACTGGATGAACGAACTGCAAGGCGTGTCCGACCTGGTGAACTACTTCGTCAGCCTCAACGCCGACGTGCCCGCGGCGGACGTGAAGAAGACCATCGACTACGAGCACCCGCTCTTCGACCTCCGCGCCATCGCCGCGCAGAAGCAAGTGCCCGCGCTGAATGCCGCGTCGAGCAACACCTACTTCGTCGGTGCTTGGACCCGCTACGGCTTCCACGAAGACGGCCTGCTCTCTGCGGTGAATCTGTGCGAGCAGCTGCTTGGCGGTGATCCTTGGGAGAGGCGGTAGCCTGTCTAAAGCGTGTCCGGTTTCTTGAGCGACTTCTTCTCTTCGCTCACCAACCGTCGTTCCACCTTCTTCAGATCCTCCGCAGCAGGCAATGTCTCAGGGCGAATGCCACGGTCGAGCAGGGTCTTGCGAACGGCTTGGTTGTTGGTGATGTGCTCGGTGGAAATCTGGCGCTCCGTGCTCATCTCGTGCTGCCGTGCATTGAAGATGGTGATCTCCGTCGCGAAGTCCTTCGCCTTGAGGATGATCGTGGGAGCGAAGTCCGCCAGCGGTCGCCCCTGCGGCACCTTCCAGTGGGCCTTCATCGCCTCCGTGGTCTTGCCGAACAACGCTTGGTCCCCCTTGCTTCGGATCAACGCGAAGTCCTCGTTTCCACCCGTCTGCTCATAGATCACTTGGGAGAGTTCTTTCTCCGTCGCGCTGAGCTTCTTTCGTGCGGAGAGTCGCTCGGCCTCTAGCAGCCGTTGCTCGATCAGCTCCGCCTTCCGTGTCTGAATGGCGAAGTAGGTCTGGGCAAAAGCAATCTCCGGCTTCCTCGGATCACCGTTCTGGGCGATCAAGTAGCAGGCATACCGCGTGAGCATGATGTCCTCGATCTCGCGCTGGCTGCCAGACCCGAGTTCGACCATTTTCCCGACGTCAGCAAAATGGTCAGCCACCTCGTGGCCAGACACTTCACAGGCCGTCTTAGCCCTGGTGACCACGCTGATAAAGTTGTCCCACTTGGCGTAGCCCAACAGGTGCTGCACATCGCGTGCCAGCCAATACTCGACCCCGTTGTCGGTCTGCTGGGCATGGCCTTCAAAGGTGTCCGTCAGGGAGTGGATGAGTTCCGTGTTCATGCGGGAGGGTTCGACCTGGGCGCTATGATGTTCATCCTTGCAGGAAGTCCAGAGCCTTCTCCCCGCCTCCGTTTGCGGCACGGACACTCCTGGGCACCCTCGCCGATGCTTCAGGGGTGGTTCGTCGATGCCCCAGAGCTCCGATCGACCACCTCCAGGGCTCCGATCGACCACCTCCAGGGCTCCGATCGACCACCCCCAGAGCTCCGATCGACCACCCCCAGAGCTCCGATCGACCACCCCCAGAGCTCCGATTGACCACCCCCAGGGCTCCGGTTGACCACCCCCAGGGCTCCGATCGACCACCACCAGAGCTCCGATTGACCACCCCCAGGGCTCCGGTTGACCACCCCCAGGGCTCCGATTGACCACCTCCAGGGCTCCGGCGAGGGTCCTCCAGGGTGCCCAGGGGGGTCCTCGGAGGTCCCCCCCTCGCAGGCCTGGAAGCTCGCAACCACGGGTCTCGCAGCGTCGTTCTCGAATTTGAGAACCGAGAGGACGGGGACCCGGGCTTCAGATGGGCATGGGGAGCGCACGCGTCTCGCGTGCAGGTCTCGGCGTCCCGCCCAGACCCGAGCGCAGCGAGCCCCACCACCGCCGTCCGAACCGCCACTCGAATCGCCCTCCTCGCTGCGCTCGACGATTCCGGCGAGACGCCGAAATCCACACGCGGGACGCGTGTGCTCCCCGACGCTCCTGAGCAATGCGCTCGCACGTCCGTGACGATGCCGGAGGCATCACAGCTAGTAGCTAGGCGTCGGAGTGAGGCACGAACGCAGACGCCTCGTCGCCCGTGAAGGAAACCCGACCCCGGAGGGGTCGCAGCGACTCCCGTCCTTCACGCGAATCGCACCATCCCCAAGGGCTGTGACCCCGCCGGGGTCACGAACATCGTGGCACCGAAACTGGCTGGGATGCCTCCGGCATCGGGGAACCAACGGGGCATATTGAGTTGGCTAATGGGTTGGGGAGAATGAGACTGACAAAGTGGCAGAGCTGTTCATGTTCATGGGAATAAGCCCTTGAGTTATGAGCCGATATCGACGCTTTTACAAACGCTCCTATGGGCACCATCGCGCTTCGCAGCACATTTCGGAGCGTCACGCGCTCTCTTGCTCATTGGGCGGAATCGACAGGGACGTTGAACAGATTTTCCTCAATCTACCTGATCAAAGACTCGAAATGGTCTTTCTGCGTTATGGACGTGAGCATGGTATGAGTGCGCTCTCCTACGCGCGCAAGACATACTCACAGTGGAAGTCCGGAGCAGTGAAGATGAGCGGCAGCGTAGCCGAACGCCTGCTGAACCTTGTCCCACCTGTTCTCGACGTCTCGGTGCGCTTCGAGCTCGTGAAGAAGCTTCGGAACGCACATATGCATAAGGAGCACCGATATGTGACTTGCGAACCACAAGACTGGCGCATGCAGGTTGCGCCAGTGATTGCTGACCTACTAACGGCGAGCGACAAGTTTCAGCTTCCTGAGCATGCGGTTTCGCGGGTGCGCTGGCTAGCCGAGGGCGATGCAGCCGCAGCCCAGCGACTGCTCGCAGCCGCTGAACAAGAAGAGGCCGCCGTCCGCATCCGCTTCCTCGATGCTGAATTCCGGCGGATCGATTATCTTTTAGCAAACATCAAAGCCACTAAACACGTCAGCCACGTCATCGAGCTGCCACAAGGGCGCATAAATGTTGCCATCACTCTTCCTCGGAAAGGCTTTTGGGGTTGGCTCAGCAATCTGTTATCTTGACCAATATGAGCAATTCCAACCGAAGCCAACCCGATCGTAAACCTCAGTTGCCGGCGACCATTTCACAACCGGGTAACTTGCTCGATGCCGCCTTAGCCTACCTGCCCCCAGAACAACAGAAGGCGCTCGCTATGAAGGCACTTGAACGCAAACTGGAGATTGATGCACAGGCTGCGGAGGCAGATGGCCGTCACCGCGCCGCCTCTGCGGATATGGACCAGACGATTAACTTCATTCGTGATATGGAGAGCGCGACGAAGAGCGACTACACCGTCAGCAGAGACTTCAGAGGCGCAGCTGGCACCACGAATGTCCAAATCAAAAAGTCGAACAACACGGTCATCATCGTGATCGCTGTTGTCGTTGCCATCATCGTGCTGATGATGTTTTCCAAATAGGCATCTAGCAATGCGTATTGAGGTTCATCCAACGGCCAAGATTGCGGCACGCGTGCTCTCCATAGCACTAGTTGTATCGTTTGCTATCGTTGGCACGAAACGGCTTTTGCGTTCCGACGGCCCTACGGACGTGGCACCTGCTATCACATCGGGCGACATACTCCATGCTACGCCCGGGGAATTGCTCATGCCCGTCATCGAGCTTCGCATCACGGACGCCCAGCTAGAGTCCCACTGGTCAGCAGCGCTTGCGTCCGCACTGTCCGGCAAGACCGAGGTAACTGTCGAGGGCGGTCGAGTTGACGTGCTTACCCCACACTATGCCATTGAAGTTGATCGTCTCGAAAAGTGGCACGAGGCAATCGGACAAGCAGCGCATTATGCACTAAAGACTGGTAAGGTTCCCGTAGCTGCCATCATGATTCCATCCGACCTCTGGCCTCTCTCACCAACAACTAAAACGAAACTTCTTCTGATTGATGAGACATGCTCCAAGCAAGGCGTGAAGTTAATCATATTGCATCGAAGTGGGGCTTAACCTCTCGCTGAAACTCCCACCCGCCTGCGCTTCAAATCCTGGCAAACGCAAGATAGTTCTCTGCTCGAACCCCCACCGCACCTGCGTTACAGAGCGCCCCATGGTTCGCCTTGTCAGCCTCAGCTTCCTTATCGCCTTCACACCGCTCGCACGCGCTGCGCTGCCACTGAGCGCATCTACGTTCATCGAAAAGCACTGCATCGAGTGCCATGACGCGGACACGAAGAAAGGCGGCCTCGATCTTACGGCACTAAAGTTTGAACTGAGCGACACCAAGACCTTCGCGGCGTGGGTGAAGGTCCATGATCGCGTGCGCGAGGGCGAGATGCCGCCGAAGAAGAAGGCGCAGCCGGAGGCGGCGAGTGTGAAGGCGTTCCTCAGTGATCTCGCACAGCCGATGATCGCGGCGGACCAGGAGCGCATTGAGCGCGAAGGGCGCACGACGTGGCGGCGCATGAATCGCTACGAGTATGAGAACACGTTGCGCGATCTGCTCGATGCGCCGTGGCTACAGATCAAAGACAAGCTGCCGGAGGACGGCGAGGCGAATCGCTTCAACAAGATCGGTGACGCGCTCGACGTGTCACACGTGCAGATGGCGCGCTACCTCGTGGCGGCGGACTATGCGCTGCGCGAGGCGATGGCGAAGAGCACGCAGAAGCCAAAGTCCACGACCGAGCGCTTCTACGCACGCGATGACAAGAGCCTCGTGGGCAAGATGAAGTTCTCGCAGTTCAACAAGAGCCCTGAGCGCGCGACGTTCCCAGTGTTGGGCACCAAGGCACAACCCGATGTGCGCGCGGGCAAGGCTCCTGCAACGGTGGGCAAGAAGGACCCGAAGCTGCGTGAGCAGGAAGCGATCGGTTGCGTGGCGAGCAGCTATGAACCGATCGAGTTGAAGTTCCGCGAGTTCGAGGTGCCGCGCTCCGGTTTGTATAAGCTGCGCTTCAGCGGCTACTCGGTGTGGGTGGGGCCGCAGCCAGGCGAGAAGTGGTATCGGCCGGATCTCGACAACGTGTCGAACGGCCGCCGCTCCGAGCCGGTGACGATCTATGGCGAGACACCGCCGCGACAGCTTCGTCTGCTCGGCAGCTTTGACTTCGGCACCGAGCCGACCGTGCGCGAGATCGAGACCTACTTGCTCAAAGGCGAGATCATCCGCTACGACGCCGCGCGCTTGTTTCGCTCGCGTCCGCCTGCGTATCACAACCCGCTCGCGACCAAGGAAGGCCAGCCCGGCCTTGCGATGCAATGGATGGAGGTCGAAGGCCCGATCATCAAAGACTGGCCGAGCACCGCGCATCATGTGCTCTTCGATAGCCTCCCGCTCTATCGCAAGGACGCGAAGTCGAAGCTCGAAGTCGTGAGCAAGGAAGGCGACACCGAGCGACTGCTGCGTCGCTTCATGCAGCGCGCGTATCGCCAGCCCTTCGCGGAGGACGATGTGCAGCGCTTCATGGCGGTCATTGACGCCGCGAAAAAGTCAGGCAGCGACTTCGCGAACTCGATGATCGCAGGCTACACCGCCGTGCTTTGTTCGCCGAAGTTCGTCTGCCTGGAAGAAAAGCCCGGCAAGCTCGACAACGCCGCGCTCGCCACGCGCCTCGCCTACTTCCTCTGGAACTCCGAGCCCGATGCCGAGCTGCGCGCCGCTGATCTGTCGAAGCCCGAGGTGCTGCACGCACAAACGGATCGCCTGCTCGCGAGCGCTCGCTCGCGTCGCTTCGTGAACGCCTTCCTCGATTACTGGATCGACCTCCGCAAGATGGAAGCCACCTCGCCTGACGCGACGCTCTACCCGGACTACTACCTCGACGATCTGCTCGTCGAGTCCGCCGTGCAGGAGACGCAGTTGTTCTTCAACGAGCTGCTGCACAAGGACCTGCCCGCGCGCAACCTTGTGTCGTCCGACTTCGCGATGCTCAATGAACGCCTCGCGCAACACTACGGCCTGCCCAAGGTGGAAGGCGTCACCTTGCAACGCGTGAGCCTGCCGAAAGACAGCGTGCGCGGCGGACTCATGACCCAGGCCAGCGTGCTCAAAGTCACCGCCAACGGCACCACCACCTCACCCGTGCTGCGCGGCGTGTGGATCATGGAGCGCATGCTCGGCAAGCCGCCGCCTCCACCGCCCGCGAGCGTGCCCGCCATCGAGCCCGACACGCGCGGCGCGCACACCATCCGCCAGCAACTCGACGCCCATCGCAAGCTCGAAACCTGCGCCGCCTGCCACGCGAAGATCGATCCCGCCGGCTTCGCGCTGGAGAGCTTCGATGTCTTCGGCGGCTTCCGCGAAAAGTATCGTGCCCACGGCGATGGCACACCGCCCGAAGGCTTCGGCAAGAACGGCCAGCCCTTCACCTTCCACCACGCGCAACCCGTCGATGCCAGCGGCACGCTGCCCGATGGTCGCAGCTTCAATGACATCCGCGAGCTGAAGAAGCTGCTGCTCGACGACGAAGAACAAATCGCCCGCAACCTCGTCCGACAGCTCCTTGTGTATGCCACCGGCGCGCCGATTCACTTCGCGGATCGAGCCGAGGTCGAGCGCATCCTTGCTGACGCGAAGGCGAAGGACTTCGGCGTGAAGTCGCTGGTGCATGGCGTGGTGGGGAGCGTCGTGTTTCAGATGAAGTAGCTATAAGCCCGAAGGCCACAGATCACTGTAAGTCCGAACCATCGACCGAGGGTCTTGGCGTCAGAAAACCGAACACTGTCAGCGTATCGAATGACGGAATCTCATCAAAAGACCGAAGTGCACCAGATCTCGCATGAAGTCTGCCTTCGCACAGACCAACGGGCCAAAGGACCGTGATTCCATAGCCCAGGCCACCGGCCTGGGAAACGGTTCCCACCGAAGACCGCGCCCCAACGGGGTGCGATGATGCGTGCTGTCACGACCGGGCCGTCAATCCCACACGTATTTCTCGTCGTAGGGCATTTGGTATTTCTCCAACAGCGTTCGATACTCATCCTGGAACGTCATCTTTTGATGATGCCGGGCTTGGTCCCGCACATACGCGATGACGGCATCTGCGTCGGACTGGCTGACGGAGAAGGCACCATAGCCTTGTTGCCAATGAAAATCGCTCAACACTGGGCTCTTAGTCTTGAGCCATTTGGACGAGCTGGTTTTCACTTTCTCAACCACCTCTGCAATCGTCATCGTGCGAGACAAACCGAAGAACAAATGCACATGATCATCCACACCGCCGATTCGCAAAGATGGGCAATCGATGTTGTCGAGCACACCCGCGAGATAGGGATGCAGTTCACGCTGAATCTCGGGAGATAGGTTGGGCTGCCGATGTTTGGTGCTGAACACGAGATGGACGAGGATGCGCGATAGCGACTGGGGCATGGCATGCGGATGGGTGAATATCGCGGCCCTTCAGGCCGCTGTTCGCGTGGGCGATCATTACCCAGCCCGATGGGCTGGGCTAAGGAATTATGCCCCTTTGGGCCATCAAATCACGGTGATCGGGTCATCGCCATCGAATTGCGGGCATTAGAACACAGTCATCGGCTCACGGTCATCGAGTTACGACTATCGGATCACGACCTCCGAATCACTGCCATCGGATCACGGGCATCGGCTCACGGCTATCGGCTCACGGCTATCGGATCACGGCTATCGGATCACGGCTATCGGATCACGGCTATCGGATCACGGCCATCGGATCACGGCCATCGACTCACCGCCATCGGGCCAAAGGCCCGTGATCCCTTAGCCCAGGCCATCGGCCTGGGAATTGGTTCCCGTCAAAGATCGCGCCCCAAAGGGGTGCGATAGCCTGTTCCAATTGTCCGTGCGTGATCTCTTTGAACGATAATGCACAACGGCTGCGTTCCAAATTTCGCTCCATGTCTCCCTCCGCCTTCATCTCCACTCAACGCCACGTCTCGCGCCGACAGTTCCTGCGCGCGTCGGGCATTGGTCTCGCGCTGCCGTTGCTGGATGCGATGTTGCCGGCGTTCTCGCGTGCGGCCTCGGCACCGCCGCCGCGACGGTTCCTGGGGGTGTGCAACAACCTCGGCCTGCTGCCGGAGAAGTTCTTCCCCGATGCGGAGTCGGTCGGTCGTGGCTACGCGCTCTCGCCTTACCTCGAAGAGCTGAAGGCGCATCGCAATGACTTCACGGTCTTCAGCGGCGTGATGCATCCCGATGTGGACGGTGGGCATCCGGCGGACAATTGCTTCCTCACTGCCGCACCGCATCCGGGCAATGGCGGCTTCCGCAACACGATCTCGCTCGATCAGTTCGCGGCGGAGCGCATCGGCCATCTCACGCGGTTTCCATCGCTGACGCTAGGCGTGAATGTGCAGCAGGGGTTGCGCAGCTTATCGTGGACAGGCAGTGGCGCGCTGATCCCATGCGAGGAGAAGCCGTCGGAGGTCTTCAAGAAGCTCTTCCTGCAAGGCTCGGCGAAACAAATCGCCGAGGCAGAGAAGAAGCTGTCGCTCGGTCAGAGCATCATGGATGCGGTAGCGGGACAGGCGAAGAGCTTGCAGCGCGATCTCGGCGCACATGATCGCGAGCGGCTGGATCAATACTTCACCGGCGTGCGCGATCTGGAGCAGCGACTTAGTGCGGCGCAGGCCTGGGAGAAGAAGCCGAAGCCCGTGGTGAAGGCAAAGCCGCCGGAGGATCCCGAGAGCCCGCGCGAATACATGGACAAGGTGCGGCTGATGTATGACATGGCGCGGCTTGCGTTTGAAACCGACAGCACGCGTCTGATCACGATCATGCTCGACAGCGTGAACTCGCCCACGATCGAAGTCGAAGGCGCGGACATCAACGACGGCTATCACAGCCTCTCGCATCACGGCAAGTCACCGAAGAAGCTCGCGCAGCTGGAAGCGATTGACCGCGAGCACATGAAGCAGCTCGGCGCGTTGTTCAGTCATCTCAAATCGACGAAGGAAACAGGCGGCACCGTGCTGGATCACTCGATGATTTTGTATGGCAGCAACCTCGGCAATGCGAACACCCACGTTACGACCAACCTGCCCGTGCTCTTCGCGGGCGGCGGCTTCAAGCACGGCCAGCATCTCGCCTTCGACCGCGAGCGCAACTACCCGCTGCCGAATCTCTTCGTCTCCGCCCTGCAACGCCTGGGCATCGAAGAAGACAAGTTCGCCACCAGCACGGGCACGATGCGTGGGCTGGAGATGGTGTAGCGAGCTTACTTCCCACGCTTCGCCGCGAAGCACGCTCTGAAGTTCGTCAGCACTGGCGAGTCATCATTGCGCCGCCATGCCAGGACGGTTTCGACAACGGGGAGCTTGGAGGGCAGTGGACGAAAGGCGAGTCCAGGCCGTCGCACGCTTTGCAGTGTGGAGGCGGTTGGGGCCAGACCGAAGCCAGCGGAGATGAGCCAGAGCTTCGTCTCGATGTCGTTCGCATACTGCGTCGCACCAGGCTTCGCGCCCGCCTTGGCGCAGGCTTCGAAGAACGGGTCGTAGTAGCTGTGCTGCATGGAGGGCTGCACCAGCACGACCGGTTCACCGTCGAAGTCACTCCACGTGAGTCGCTTCTTCTTCATGAATCGATGGTCGGCGGGAAGGGCTAGCACCTGATCTGCCTGGGCGACGTAAACGGATTCGAGTTCTGGGAACCCGACCGGTGGGCGCAGCAGTCCCGCATCGAGTTCGCCGTTGCGCAGACGCTCGATCTGCTCGGGGCTGGTGAGGTCGAAGATGTTGAGCTGCACGCCGGGGAAGCGTTTGCGGAAGTCGCGCAGGATGGTGGCAAGCGAGGGATTCATTGCGGGCGCGATGACGCCGAGGCGTAGCGTGCCGACGAGTCCTTCCTCAGCCTTGCGCGTGCGGTGCGCGGCTCGATCGGCCACGTCGAGCACCGAGCGCGCTTCGTCGCGGAGCACGCGGCCGGCGTGCGTGAGCTTCACCGTGCGCGTGGTGCGCTCGAAGAGCTTCACTTGGAGACGATCTTCCAGCGTCTTGATCTGAGCGCTGAGCGCAGGCTGGGCGAGGTGCAACTTGTCGGCAGCGCGGCGAAAGTTGAGTTCATCGGCCACGGCGATGAAGGAGCGGAGATGGCGGAGTTCCATGCGATTGATCGTCGCTCACGATCAATCCCCGAGCAAAGCGATATTAGGCTTTCAGGGCACTGATGACAGAATCCGTCTGCTCTCATGTGGATTGTCCGTCTAGCGCTTCGTCGTCCCTACACCTTCGTGGTGGGGGCGTTGCTGCTTGTTTTGATGACGCCGTTCATCCTGCTGCGCACGCCGGTGGACATCTTCCCGTCGATCAACATCCCGGTGATCAGTGTGATCTGGCAGTTCGCAGGTCTGAGTCAGACGGAGGTGGAGCAGCGGCTGATCTATGCGCATGAGCGCGCGCTGAGTGCGACGGTGAATGACATCGAGCACGTGGAGTCGAGCGCCTTCAATGGCGTGGGCATCATCAAGGTCTTCCTGCGTGAAGGCGCGGACGTGGATGGTGGCGTGGCGCAGTTGACGGCGATTGCGCAGACCATTCTGCGACTGATGCCGCCGGGGCAGACGCCGCCGCTGATCATTCGCTACAACGCGGCGACCGTGCCGATTCTGCAATACGCGATCGGCAGCAAGACGCTGGGCGAGCAGGAACTCTACGACGCGGGCCAGACGCAGATTCGCGTGGCTCTCTCGACCGTGCAGGGAGCGCAAATTCCATGGCCGTATGGCGGACGCACGCGCGTGGTGTCGGTGGACATCGATCTGACCGCGCTCAAGGCGCACAACCTCATGGCGCAGGACGTGGTGAATGCGATCAACACGCAGAACCTCATCCTGCCCGGCGGCACGACGAAGATTGGCACGACCGAATACGATGTGGAGCTGAACTCGAGCCCCAAGGTCTTGGACGAGCTGAACGACCTGCCGGTGAAAGCGGTGAACGGAGCGACGATCTACGTGCGTGATGTCGCCCAGGTTCGAGACGGTTACTTACCGCAGCAAAATGTCGTCCGACGCGATGGCGTGCGTGGGGCACTGCTCACGATCATGAAGAGCGGCGCGGCCTCCACGCTCGATGTGATTAAAGGCATCAAGGACGCGATGCCGCGCGTGATGGCGAGCATCAATCCCGAGATCAATCTGAGCGAATTCGCCGATCAGAGCGTGTTCGTCAAAGCGGCGATCCACGGCGTGATGAAGGAAGGCGTCATCGCGGCGGCTCTCACGGCGATCATGATTCTGCTCTTCATCGGTTCCTGGCGGAGCACGATCATCATCGCCCTGTCGATTCCGCTGTCAGTGCTCGCCTCGCTGGCCGTGCTGAGCGCGATGGGCGAGACGATCAATCTCATGACGCTAGGCGGTCTCGCGCTGGCCGTGGGCATTCTCGTGGATGATGCGACGGTGGAGATCGAGAACGTGCATCGACAGATGGCAACGGGGCAGCCTCTGGAACAAGCGATCCTCGCGGGCGCTCAGGAGATCGCCTTGCCTGCGCTGGTCTCGACGTTGTGCATCTGCATTGTCTTCGTGCCGATGTTCTTCCTCACCGGCGTTGCGCGTTACCTCTTCGTGCCGCTCGCGGAGGCGGTGGTGTTTGCGATGCTCGCCAGTTATGTGCTCTCGCGCACGCTGATCCCCACGCTGGTGATGTGGTTCTACCGCAATGTGCATCATCGCTTCGCGGACGATCATGAAGGCGGTCGCGTCGCGTTCTGGAAGCGGCCCTTCGTCTTGATTGGCGATCTCTTTGAGCACGCCTTTGAGAGCTTTCGTGCGGCTTATCGACGCCTGCTCGGTGCCGTGCTGCATTTCAGGAAAAGCTTCGCTTTGTTCTTCATCATGCTCTGCGGTGGATCGATGCTGCTGGTGCCGCATCTGGGGCAGGATTTCTTTCCAAGCGTCGATGCGGGCCAGCTTCGCTTGCATCTGCGTGCACGTAGCGGCACGCGCATCGAGGAGACGGCGAAACTGGTGGATCAAGTCGAGACCGCGATCCGCCAGGAGATCCCCGCACATGATCTGAACGGCATCCTCGACAACATCGGCATTCCCAACTCCGGCATCAGTCTGAGCTACAGCAACAGTGGTCTCGTGGGCGTGGGCGACGCTGACATCATGGTGACACTCAACCATGAGCATGCGCCGACGGCAGAGTATGTGCGGCGCATTCGTGAGCGAATGCATCGGGAGTTTCCAGGCGTGACATTCTACTTCCTGCCCGCGGACATCGTGAGCCAGACGCTGAACCTTGGTCTGCCCGCACCGTTCGACGTGCAGATCGTGGGACGCGACTTGGTGAAGAATCGTGACATCGCAGCGCGGCTCGCGGAGCGCATTCGTCACATCCCTGGTGCCGTGGACATCCGTGTGCAACAGCCTGCCGACCAGCCCAAGCTTCATGTGGATGTGGATCGCGTGAAGGCGAACGAGATGGGCATCGCGGAGCGGGACGTGGCGAACTCGGTATTGCTCGCCCTCAACGGCAGCGGCCAGGTGCAGCCCGGCTACTGGTTGAATCCGAAGCTGGGCATTTCGTATTTGATCAACGTGCGCGTGCCCGAGCATGAGATGACCTCTCTCAACGCGCTGAACTCGCTGCCGATCAACGCGAGCAAGCCCGGCGAAGGCAACGCGCAGGTGCTCTCCAACCTCGCTACCGTGGAGCGCAGTATGGGTCCTGCGGTGCTGTCGCACTACAACGTGCAGCCGGTGATTGATGTGTTTGGCAATGTCGATGGCCGAGATCTCGGTGGCGTGATGCAAGACATTGCGCCGCTGGTGAAGGAGGCTGAGAAAGACTTGCCAAAGGGCAGCTACATCGTCATGCGCGGTCAGGGTGAGACCATGCACTCGAGCTTCCTGGGCCTGGGTCTAGGCCTGGTCGGAGCCATCGTGCTGATCTACTTGCTGCTTGTGGTGAACTTCCAGAGCTGGCTCGATCCGTTCATCATCATCACCGCATTGCCCGGCGCACTTGCGGGCGTGACGTGGAGTTTGTATCTCACCTTCACCACGCTCAGCGTGCCTGCGCTCATGGGTGCGATCATGAGTCTCGGTGTCGCCACATCGAATGCGGTGCTCGTCGTGAGCTTTGCACGCACCAATTTGAATCAAGGTCGCTCTCCGCTCATCGCAGCCTGGGAAGCGGGTGCCAGCCGCCTGCGTCCCGTCGTGATGACCGCGCTGGCGATGATGATCGGCATGCTGCCGATGGCGCTCGGCCACGGCGAAGGCGGTGAGCAAAACGCCCCGCTCGGCCGCGCTGTGATCGGCGGCCTGTTGTTCGCCACGATCGCCACGCTGTTCTTTGTTCCTGCGGTGTTCGCGATGCTGCATCGCCATCGCCCTGCGACCTCGCCCGAACTTCCAACGTAATCCTTCAAGACTATGACCACAGCTGAAAGCTCCGAACCCGTGTTCGTGGATCATTCACCGACCATCGCTCCAGCGCAGCGCAGCAGCGGTGCATGGTTGCTGCTGCTCGTGCTGCTGAGCGTGATCGTCGTCGCGCTTGCAGCGGTGGCGGGCCTGCTGCCACGACAGCAGCAGAGGGCTGCGCTGGTGAAGACGACGCAGGACCTCTCTATCCCCAGCGTGCTCGTCGTGCAGCCCGTGCCGGGCACGATCGACACGTCCATGCTTCTGCCTGCCGAGGTGAAACCCTTTGCTGAAGCCTCTATCTACGCGCGTGCCAATGGCTACGTGAAACAGCGCCTCGTGGACATTGGAGCGAAGGTCCAAGCGGGCGACCTCTTGCTCGAACTCGACACGCCCGAGCTTCAGCAGGAGATCCTACAGGCGCAGGCTCAGTTGACTCAAGCCGAAGCCGCGCTCGCTCTCGCGCAGACCACAGCGGATCGCTTTGAACGGCTGATCAAGGATGATGCCGTGAGCCAGCAGGAAGCCAGCGAGAAGCGTGGTGATCTCGCGGTGAAGAAGGCGAGTGTCGAGGCTTTGAAGGCGAATGTCAGTCGGCTGGAAAGCATGAAGGCCTTTGCGAAGGTGACTGCGCCATTTGCTGGCAGCATCACGATACGTCGCACGGAAGTCGGCGATCTCGTGACCGCGAACACCAACGCTGGCACCGAGCTGTTCCGCATCGCGCAGCTCGACAAGCTCCGCGTCTTCGTGCGTGTGCCACAGTCCATCGTGCGCACCGTGAGTGTCGGCTCTACGGCAGATGTGCTGTTTGCCGATCTACCTCAGCGCACCTTCCCCGCGAAGATCGTGCGCACCGCTGGCAGCCTCGCCACTGACTCGCGCACGCTGCTCGTTGAACTCGAACTCGACAACGCCAAGGGCGAACTGCTTGCTGGCAGCTACGCTCAGGTTCGCTTCACCAATGCCGAGGCCCACGCCGCGCTCACGCTTCCAGCCAACACTCTCATCTTCCGCGCCGACGGTGCACAGATCGCAGTAGAAAATGAGGGCAAGGTGGAGCTGCGCAGCATCAAGATGGGTCGCGATCACGGCCCAACGTTTGAGGTGCTCGATGGTGTCACGGCGGACGACCGCGTGATCATCAATCCGCCAGATGCTTTGGTGAGCGGCTCGGTTGTGGCCGTTGTGCGCCCGGAGGCGAAGTGACATTTTTGCTTTCACCATGAATTGGGAGGTTCGTGGCTGAGAAACGCCCGGCAGCAGGTCTCCTCTGAGACATTGCTGCCGGGCGACTCAGGGCTAATCCAACGGGAAGCGGCAACCCATTGCCGCCGGGAGGCGTTCTCACCCCGTTCTCCTAGCCATGATGACGTCACTCCGCTCCTGCCTCTACGACTGTGAAGTCGTGCACGAGCGGCTGCTTCCGAAGCGGCATGGGTTTCGCTACCGGTTGTTCTTCATGGACATTGATCTCGATGAGCTGCCCGAGCTTTCGGAGCGGATGAAGTTCTTCAGTCGGAATGCCTGGAATCTCTACGCCTTTCGCGATAGCGATCATCTTGATCTCGGGCGTGTCGATGTGAAGGCGAACATCACCCAGCACCTGCGCGAGCATGGCGTCGAGGTGCCGGACGACGCTCGCATTCGTCTGGTGACGCTGCCGCGGGTGCTCGGCTACCTGTTCAACCCGGTGTGCTTCTACTTCATCAGCGATGCGCAGGGCACGCCGCTTCATGCCGTGGCGGAAGTGACGAATACTTTCCACGAGATGAAGCCTTACCTGATCGTAAAGCCGGATGCTCAAGGTGTCTTCGATCTCGTGGTGCCGAAGCACTTCTACGTGTCGCCCTTCAGCACACTGGACACGTCATTTCACTTCCGGCTGAGCGTCCCCGATGAACGCATACGTGTTCACATCGACGATCTCGAGGGCGAGCAGCGCACGCTTGTGAGCTGGATTCATGGCGAACGACGCGAACTCACGGACGCGCGTCTCATGTGGTATCTCGTTCGTTTTCCGATGATGACCTTCGGTGTGATTGCCCGCATCCATTGGCAGGCCTTCCGCTTGTGGATGAAGAAGCTGCCGTTTCACCGCAAGGCCGCCGATCCCCATCTGCAACGCGATCTCTTCCGCCCTCACCCCTCCATCGCCCCGAAACCATGAACTCCTCTCACGAAGCCATCATCGTTGACTCCTCCCCCCGTGACTGTGCCGCGCCGGTGCCGTCCTTGTATCAGCGCGTGCTGCTTCGAGCGCTTCAGGAGATGAAAGCGGGCCGCCTCAATCTGCATCTGCCGGATGGTCAAAGCATCGTGCTCGGTGGCAGCGAGGGGCCGCAGGCTTCGATCGTGGTAAAGGACAGCGTCTTCTTCCGCAAGTGCGTGTTGTTTGGCAATGTCGGTTTCGGTGAAGCTTACGTCGATGGCGACTGGGAGACGCCGGACCTGCGTGCGGTGATCGAGTGGTTCATTCTCAACCTGCGACGTGATCCACGTCTGCGTGGTTCCTCGCAGCGTGTTCGAGGGCTCGGCTGGCTGAAGTTTGCCAACCGTGTGCTGCATCTGTTGCGCCCGAACTCGATCAAGATCAGCCGTCGCAACATCGCAGAGCACTATGATCTCGGGAACGACTTCTATCAGCTCTGGCTCGATCCCACGATGACCTACTCGGCGGCCAAGTTCAGCAGTGCCGAGCAGTCGCTCGAAGATGCACAGCGCGCGAAGTATGACGCGCTGTGTCAGCGGCTCAAGCTCAAGCCTGGTGACCGAGTGCTGGAGATCGGCTGCGGCTGGGGCGGCTTCAGCATTCACGCAGCGACAAACTATGGCTGTCACGTCACGGGAGTGACCATCTCCAAGGAGCAATACTTGGAAGCGGTGAAACGTGTGAAGGCTGCGGGCTTGTGCGACAAGATCGACATCCGCCTCCAGGATTATCGGAAGATCGAAGGCCAGTTCGACAAGATCGCCAGCATCGAGATGCTCGAAGCCGTGGGCGACAAGTTTCTCGAAACCTACTTCGCCAAATGCGATGAACTGCTCGCGCCGCATGGCATGCTGGCCTTCCAGGTGATCACAGTGCCAGACAACGAGTTTGATGATCTGCGCAAAGGCACAGACTGGATCCAGAAGCACATCTTCCCAGGCTCGCTGCTTTTGAGCGTTGGGCGTCTAAATCAGGCCATCAATCGCACGGGACATCTTTACCTTCACAGCTTCGAGGATCTCGCCAGCGGCTACGCACGGACGCTGCGCGAGTGGTGGATCAACTTCAACGCCAAGCTCGATGACGTGCGCCGCCTGGGGTTTGACGATCGCTTCATCCGCAAGTGGAACTACTACCTGCGCTACTGCGAGGCGGCCTTCGCCACTCGCAACATCAGCGTGGTGCAGGCTTGCTATACGAAGCCGCTGAACGGCTCGCTCCATCGCGAGGACGGCGTGTCATGATCATCGTGCTGCGCATCTTCTTTAGCATCGTGCTGCTGTCGATGCTGGCCGTCACGGGGTGGGCTTCCTTTGAATGCGCACTCTGGAACACTCCGCGCGCGGTGGCCACGCATCCCTGGTTTATTGCCACCCTGTTTGACACGTATTGGGGCTTCCTCACGTTTTACTGTTGGCTGGCTTACAAGGAGCGGTCCTGGGCGGCGAAGATCGGCTGGCTCATCGGCATCCTGCTGCTGGGCAATATCGCGATGGCGCTCTACATGCTGATCCAGCTGTTCCGCGTTTCAGCGACAGCGAAGATCGAGGATGTGCTGTTACGCAAGGCATGAACTCACTGGAGCTCACAGCCATTGCAGCCGGGGTCGTGTTCGCTCTGTTCACGTTGACCTGGTGGCTCAGCCTGAGGCTGAACAACTTCTCTTTCGTGGACATCACCTGGTCCTACAGCCTGGCATTCATCGCGCCGACGTATGCTTGGTTCGGCGCGGGTGGAGGTGTGCGCAAAGGATTGGCACTGGGAATCGCCTTGGTCTGGAGCCTTCGTCTCGGCACGTATTTGCTTATGCGAATCGTGAGGCATCATCCGCATGAAGATGTGCGCTACGCTGTGCTGAGGGAGAAATGGAAGAGCAATCTAGCGCGAAACTTCTTCGGCTTCTTTCAGGCACAGGCCGCGCTCATCCTGCTGCTGTCGGCACCGATCCTGATCGCGTGTCAGAATCCTGCAAAGGACTTGGGCGTGACCGAGATTGTCGGTGCCGTTGTGTGGGCCATCGGCATCGTTGGCGAAGCCGTCAGCGATGCGCAGATGAATGCTTTCAAGCGTGATCCGGCGAACAGGGGCAAGGTCTGTCAGGCCGGATTGTGGCGCTACTCGCGGCATCCGAACTACTTCTTCGAGTTCGTGGTGTGGGTTGGCTTTTGGTTGTTCGCCTGTGGATCCCCGTGGGGATGGGTGACGATTTACGCTCCTGCGTTGATCTTGTATTTCCTGCTGCGTGTGACGGGGATTCCGCTGACCGAAGAGTGTGCGGTGAAGAGCAAGGGCGAGGCGTATCGCGAGTATCAGCGCACCACGAATGCGTTCGTGCCGTGGCTCCCGCGCTCGGCAAAGGCGGGACGTGGATAATCAAAACGTAACCGTGCCGTTACGATCCTTGGATTGCTCGGTGGTGGGATGCGCCTTAGCGTTTCTCAAGATCCCGAATCCACCGCCATGAGAACCTCACCTTTCAAACCGCTCGTTGCTGCCGCCGCCACCCTTCTCGTCGTTGGCATGGCGTCTCCCGCCAAGGCTGCCATCCGTGACCTTGATCGCGACGGAATCCCCAATGCGCTGGACCCCGACATCGACAACGATGGCATCCCCAACAGCACGGACACCAATGTGGACGGTGGTTTGTGCAAGAGCGGCCCTCTTCGCGGGCGCTACATCGGTGATCGTCTGCTTAATGACAGCGCCGCTGAGAAGGACATCGACGATGATGGAAAGAATGATGATGCCGCCGATGAACTCGACATCGACGGAGACCGCCGGGCAGATGACTCGCCTTCGGAGTCAGATATTGACGGTGATCTGCGCGCCGATGACTCCAGCAAGGAGAGTGACATCGATGGGGATGGCCTCACGGACGATTCGCCCGACGAACTCGACATCGATGGGGATGGTCTGAATGATGACAGCGCCAGCGAAGATGATACCGATGGCGATGGGCGCCGAGATGGCCTGGAGGATGGAGATGATGATGGCGATGGCTTGAACGATGATGTTGATGACGACGACGATGGCGATGGACACCAGGGCAGAAATCGTGGCGGCGACGATGATGATGAGGCTGATGACGATAACAGCGGCCCAGGACTTCCCGGAGGGCAGGTGGGCGACGGTAATGCACCTGTGGCGCTGAGTGGCGTGACCTACCTGGTGAGCGAGAATGGCACGCAGCTGCCGGAACGCGTGGAGTTTCTCACCGCTTCGACGGGTCGTGTGGTCGATGGGGCTGACATCGACGGATTCACTTACACCTTCACTCCGAGCAGCACGACCGCGACGGTGCGTCTGCAGTTCAAGTCGGACAAATGGGACATTTACACGCTGAACTTCGCCACTGGGAACTTTGGCCGAGTGGAGTTCGACAAGAATGTGCAGAAGGACACGGACGTCGGCACCTTCGCTCTGCCGCAGTGATTTGTGGAGTTGCCTGACAGAGGGTTTGGCCGCACAGCTTTGTCATGCGCTCCAGCCACACGGCCGTCATTACTGGGATCGCCCTCGCGGCAGGATTTGGGCTCGGACGGTGGACGCTACCCGGTCTTCCTCCATCGGTGACGACAGCTCCCTCGGGGCACACTGCGTCTGACAAGCTATCGAGCGGCCTTGGCAAGGTTGCTGTTTCGCAGTTAAACCTCGGCACATTGACGACTGCGCTTCAGAGTATGGACGTTGGGCAGCGCCAGCGCTCGCTCGCGGAGTTGGGTCGTGAATGGGGGGAGCGCGATCCGGTTCAAGGCTGGACGATGCTGCGATCGATCCCTGGTTTGGCCGACCGGCAGTCCTTTGCTGAAACTCTGATCGAGGCCTGGGCAAGGCACGATCTCCACGCTGCTTTGGGTGCGTGTGGCAGCCTGCCCGCCGGGGAGCTGCGAGCTGTCGCCTTCGCAAAGGCGGCGTCGGTTTGGGCCAGGCAATCACCTCAACAGGCCGCTGACTTTGCCGCCAGAGACCTGAGTGGTAGTGCGCGAAGCAGTGCCCTCGTGGCGATCGTTCAAGAATGGTCGCGACTGGAACCTCAGTCGGCTGCCGCATGGTGCCTCGCTCAGTCGGAGAACGTCCAAAGTCACGCCTTGCCGGAGGTGCTCCGGTTCTGGGCCAATACCGATCCTCAGAACGCCGTGCAATGGGCGGGCACGCTTCCCGAGGGCTCACGACGCACCAGTGCCGTTGAGGCCGTGGTGAGCGAGTGGGCTGATCAATATCCAGCCGAGGCCGCAGCCTGGGTGCAGAAGACGAAAAGTCCCGCCGCGCTCGCTGAGACCGTCGGCCAGACATGGGCAGCGAGTGATCCGGAGGCTGCCGCACGATGGGCCTTCCAAGCAGGGTTGTCCGAGACCTTGCTTCCTGTGCTCGCGACGTGGGCGGCGGCGGATGCAAAGGCCGCGTTTAACTGGCTGACCAATCATGCCGGGACAGACAATGGTGATGAACTGCAGTTCGTGGTTCTGCAAACCTGGGGCAACGATGATCCGGCTGCCGCTCTGGCCCAGGCGCAGCGTCTTACCAATCCGGCCGCGCGAGAGAAGACGGTGCAGGCATTGCTGGCTGACTGGCAGGAGCGGGAGCCTGAGGCCGCCGCCGCCTGGCTCCGGGCGAAGTGATTTTGAATCATCTGCATTGCTCCGGGCATCGCGGTGCGAATCACAGGCGTTCATCTCCGAACGCATGAGCACGATCAACGCCCTCCTCGCCAAAGACATCCTCCCCGATGCGATGATCCGCATGGGCATTCGCCATCGACTCGCGGAGACGCTGCGCGAGAACAAGCAGCCCACCATCGAAGCGCAGCGCGCGGCTTTGCTGAAGCACGTCGAGGGGCTCAAGAAGATGCCCATCGCCATCGCGACCGATGAGGCGAACGAGCAGCACTACGAGGTGCCCACGCGCTTCTACCAGCTCGTGCTGGGCAAGCATTTGAAATACTCCTCGGGCTACTGGCCGAGCGAAGACACGACCTTCGATGAATCCGAAGCAGCGATGCTCAAGCTGACGTGCGAGCGCGCTGAATTGCGGGACGGCCAGCGCATCCTGGAACTCGGCTGTGGCTGGGGTTCGCTGTCACTTTGGATGGCCGAGCACTACCCTAACTCACAGATCACCAGCGTTTCGAACTCGCGCACGCAGAAGCAGTTCATCGACGCCGAGGCGAAGAAGCGCGGACTGACGAATCTCACGATCATCACGGCTAACATGATTCATTTCGAAGGCGTGGGCGAGGCTGCTTTTGATCGCTGCGTGTCGGTGGAAATGTTTGAGCACATGAAGAACTACCAGGAGCTGCTGAGTCGCGTGAGCACCTGGCTGAAGCCAGGCGGCAAGCTCTTCGTTCACATCTTCACACATCGCGAATACGCCTATCACTACGAGGTGCGCAGCGATGATGACTGGATGGCGAAGTATTTCTTCACCGGCGGCCAGATGCCCAGCGATGATCTGCTGCTCTACTTCCAGGACCACCTCAAGATCGAGGACCATTGGTGCGTGAGCGGCATGCACTACTCGAAGACGAGCGAGGCATGGCTGGCGAACATGGACGCTAACAAGGCAGAGATCCTGCCCTTGTTCGCCGAGACCTACGGCAAGGAAAACGTGACGCGCTGGTGGGTGTGGTGGCGGCTGTTCTTCCTCGCTTGCGCAGAGCTGTGGGGCTACAAGGACGGCGAAGAATGGATCGTTTCTCACTATCGTTTCGTGAAGCCATGATGCGCCTCATTGCCGTTGGCCTGAGTTTGATGACGCTCTCAGCGCAGGCTCAGAGCGTGGCTGAACTGATCGCTGATGGCGATGCGATGGATGCTCGGCTGAAGAGCGAGGAGGCGCTCGCGTTTTACCTGAAAGCCGAACCGCTGGCCAAGGATGATGCGTCGCTGCTAATCAAAATCGCCAAGCAATACGGTGAGTCGATGACCGCGATCAAAGATGATGAGGCACGCAGGAAGGCAGGAGAGCATGCGCTCAGCTATGCGCAGCGTGCGGTGAAGGTGGCGCCTCGCATGGCCGATGCGCACTTGGCTGTCGCGATCTGCTATGGACGCTTGCTGGATCTCGTGCCAGCGAAGACTCGGGTGGAGTATTCTCGACTCGTGAAGCAAGGGGCTGAGCAAGCCGTGAAGCTCGATCCTCGGAGCGACTACGCCTGGCACATGCTCGGACGCTGGCATCAGGCCGTCGCCACGATGAGCGGTGTAACCAGGACGCTGGTGAAAATCATCTACGGCGGCTTGCCCGCTGCCTCGCTTGATGAGGCCGCCAAATGCTTTCAGAAAGCCATCGAGCTGAAGGCTGATCGCGTCGCTCATCACATCGAACTTGGTCGCACCCTCGCCCTCGCGGAGAAGAAGACGGAAGCTCGTCAGAGCCTGGAACGTGGTCTTGCACTGCCCAACCGCGAACGTGATGATCCCGAGACCAAGGTTCGCGGCCGCGAGGCGCTGGCAGAATTGTGAACCGCTGTTTGGACGGACAAACTACCTACTGAGCGCTTCAGCGATTGCGGTGTGCCATGGAGAAAATAGACCCATGGTCAGCGGGGCCTCGCTGGATCACTGAAACTGCTTCAAGAATTGAACGGTCTCATCAAGGGAGATTTGGCCGCCGGGAGAGTTGGGGAAGTAGTCGAAGGCGTGAACGGCCCAGGGGAGTTCGACGAAGGTGCATCGGTCGGTGATGCCGACTTTCTCAAACTTGGCTTTATACCGGATGCTTTGCTCCACCCACACGAGAGCGTCGCGACGGCCATGGATGAGGAGGGTGGGAACGGTGGTCTTGGCGTTGACGAAGTTGATCGCGGAGGCGCTGCGATAATTCTCGGAAACGTCTTCGGGGTCGCCACCGAGGTAATTGCGCAGGAGCTTGAGGGCCTGGATGATGTCGTCTTCGGTGGACCAGGTGTGGGCGAACTCGAGGTCCATCGGAGAGTAGAAAGCGATGCAGCCTTTGGCCTTGATGTCGGGCATGGTGGCGGCGCAGGCGGTGGCGATCTGGCCTCCTGCGGAGCGGCCCATGAGGATGAGGCGGTCGGGGTCGATGTTGAGTTCAGCAGCGTGTTCGGTGACCCACTTGACGGCGTTTCGGACGTCTTCCTTTTGCGCGGGCCATTTGTGCTCCGGGGCGAGGTGGTAACGCATGGCGACGATCGCATAGCCGTGGGAGGCGAGGTGCTTGTGCCAGACGGGGAACTCATCGGGGTCGCCGCGATCCCAACCGCCGGAGTGGAGGTAGAGGATCCAGGGGGTGGGCTTGGTAGTGGTATCGGCGGGGCGGTAGATGAGGGCGTCGAGGGCGTCTTTGTGGCTGCGCCAGTAAGTCTTGCGCTGGAGGGGAGCGATGGCTGGTGGGCCATCGAAGGACCACAGGCGGCTCCAGCTGAAATGGTGGTCGAGTTTGGAGGCCTGCCAGGAGGGGATGAGGGAGGCGGCGGCGACGAGGAGGCCCAGGGTCATAGGCAGCCAGCGGATGGTGCCGCGCACCAGGAGGCCGCCGATCAGGGTGCTGAGCAGGGCAGGGAAGATGAGCCAGTGGCCAAACTCGAGCATGGCGATGGACACCTTCCAATGCCAGGGCTCTGACGGTGTCATCCATGCCCGCACGAGGAGTGCGGACAGTATCATCTGAATGACGATGATGATGGAGCGGACCATGGAGAGAGGCCTGAGTGAGACGGGAACGAGTGGCCTCGTGCGAGCCTGGGTGCCAGTGTTTTCTGAGATTGGACGTGCAGATAAGGCGTGACCGCAACGATCACATGCTGAGGAGTGGATCGGCGCAAGGGTCGGGGCTTTGAGGCGTTAACTCGCGCCTATGTTTTCTCGTGCTTGTTTTGCCCTGATGGTGCTCGTTGGTTGGGTCCGCGTTCATGCGGAGGTGCGTCTGCCTGCGGTGTTCTCTGATCATGCGGTCTTGCAGCGGGAGGTGGAGGTGCCGGTGTGGGGCTGGGCTGACGTCGGCGAGGAGGTGCATGTGAGTGTGGCCGGGCAGTCGGCGAGTGCGAAAGCCGGGGCCGATGGTCGCTGGATGGTCAGGCTGAAAAGCTTGGCTGCTGGGGGACCGCATCTGCTGAAAGTGCAGGGCGTGAACACGATCGAGGTGAAGGATGTGCTGGTGGGTGAGGTGTGGCTGGGCTCCGGACAGTCGAATATGGCCATGACGGTGAGTCGTGCGAAGGACTACGAGGCAGAGAAGGCGAAGGCGGATCTGCCGCAGGTGCGGATGTTTACGGTTCGGAGTTCGGCCTCGTCCAAGCCGGTGGCGGATGTGCAGGGCAAGTGGGAAGTGTGCTCGGCGGAGACGGTAGGAGGCTTCAGTGCCACCTTGTTCTTCACGGCTCGTGAGTTGCATCGCGAGCTGAAGGTGCCCTTCGGTTTGATCAATTCTTCGGTGGGCGGCACTCCGATCGAGTCGTGGATCGATGCCGGGGCACAGCACGCGAAGGCCGAATTGAAAGGGTTCTTCGAAGCGAAGAACAGCCAGGTGTTTGATGAAGCAAAAGCCAAGGCTGACTACGAGAAGCAGCTGGTGGCCTGGACCGAGGCGGCGAAGAAGGCTCGTGCCGCTGGGCAGACACCTCCGCGCAAGCCTCGTGACCCCGTGGCATTGAGGAAGACGAAGGGGGACGTGGGCGGCCTTTTCAATGGCAAGATCAACGGACTTATCCCTTACGCCATTCGTGGAGCGCTCTGGTATCAGGGCGAGGCCAATTCACAGCCCGAGAAGTCACGCTACTACCATCCTCATCTCAGCCTGCTGGTGGAAAACTGGCGGAAGCGCTGGGGTTATGAGTTTCCTTTTGCCTGGGTGCAACTGCCCAATTTCGCCAGCCGTGGCGATGCCTGGTGCGAGGTGCGCGAAGGCATGTTCCAGACGCTGAGCCTGCCCCATACCGGCATGGCTGTGACCACGGACATCGGCGAGGAGAAAGACATTCATCCGAAGAACAAACAAGAGGTCGGGCGGCGGCTCTCGATGTGGGCTCTTGGTGCTGTCTATGGCAAGCCCGTGGCCGTGAGCGGACCTCGCTTCGCCGGCAGAGAGGTGAAGGGTGCCGAAGTGCATCTGCGCTTCACACATACGGATGGTGGTCTCGTTTTCAAAGGTGAGCCAGCCGGATTCGTAGTTGCTGATGAAGATCAAAAATGGCAGCCTGCCACAGCCCGCATCGAAGGTGAGAAGGTGATCGTCACCAGTGCTGCCGTGGTCAAACCGGTGGCAGTTCGCTATGCATGGGCTGACATGCCGCCATCCACCCTGTGGAATAATGCGGGTCTGCCGGCCTCGCCTTTTCGCACGGACTCCTGGCCGCTCCATTACGCCACGGAAGCCAAGGCGGCGCAAACCCGCGGGCCACGAACGATCAAGGTGGCTTGCGTGGGTGATAGCATCACCGAGGGCGTCGGTGCACGCGACCCGCGCACGGGCTCTTATCCAGCACTGTTGCAGGAGCGGCTGGGCAAGCGCTACGAGGTGCGGAACTTCGGCGTCAGTGCCCGCACTATGCTGCGCGCCGGTGACCATCCCTACCACAAAGAAAAGGCCTTCCAGGATGCGCTCGCTTTCAAGCCGGACATTGTGACAATCCTCCTCGGCACCAATGACAGCAAGCCACACAACTGGGCACACAAGGACGACTTCATCCCGAGTGCGAAGGAGATCATCAGTGCCTTTAGGGCCGCGAATCCGCAGGTCCGCATCCATGTTTGCCTGCCAGTGCCAGCTTTTCCCGAGAATTTCGGCATCACGGACAAAGTGATCAAAGGCGAAGTCATCCCTGAACTCCGCAAGCTGGCCGCCGCCGAGAAACTGCCGGTGATTGATCTCAACAAAACGATGCTCGGACACGCTGAGATGGTGTCGGACAAGGTGCATCCCAATGATGCTGGCTATCAACTCATGGCCGATGTCATCACCAAGGCATTGGTGCGCAAACCCGCTGCCAAGTAGGACCCTTTGCTCGGGTTTGACCGGGGCGAGACCGAAGTTCTTCCCCCAGGGTGATTTTTGTTAAGGCGTCCTGATCAACGGTCGAAATTCATGCATCACGAAATTGATAAACTTAGAAAATATTAAAATCCCTCTTGAATTTTGAGGTGTCAGTAGCTAACCTTAACATTCAACCCTCTATTAACCATGAAATCACTCACTACGATCATCATGTCCGTAGCGCTCGCAACGAGCGTTGTTGCAGGCCCTGTTGGCTCTGCCCCCAAGAATGCCAAGGCTCCTGTGGCTCCCGCTCCTGCTCCGGCCGGATGTGGCTGCTTCGGTGCTGGCCTCTCCGCTGACGTGTTCGGCGGTGCTTACCTCCCTGAGTTCGGTGACGAAGTCCTGGGTGGTGGCGTGGGTATCAACTACTTCTTCAGCCGCAACGTTGGCATCGACCTCAACTATGGTCTGTATGCCACCGACAAGGAACATCATCAGTTCGATGCCAATCTGATCCTTCGCGCTCCGATTGACTCCCTTTGCATCGCTCCCTACGTCCTCGTGGGTGGCGGCCTCGCTACCAACAGCGTGACCCGTGGCAACTATCAGGTCGGCGGTGGACTCGACGTCCGCATCCCTTCCGCTAGCTGCCTCGGCATCTTTGCCGAAGGTGCATACCACTTCTCCGAAGAAGAGCCGGACTACACCACGGTCCGCCTCGGTCTGCGCATTCCGTTCTAAGCCACGGAATCAGCAGTGCTGCTGAAATTAACCTTTCAATTCCAAGAGGGAGCGGTCACCCGCTCCCTCTTTTTTGTGCCCGGATGTCGCCTTGCGCCTGACTTCTCGCTCGCAACTATCGCCCCATGGACCTCACCGCCGCGCCCACCACCGACCCTACCGCCATTTACCGCTACCGCGACGGCCTCTACGCTGTGGACCTCATCACCGCCGCGCTGGTTCACTTCGACTTCTTCACCTGGCTCAACGCGAATCCCTCCACGCTGGCGCAAGTCTGCGCGCACTTCGATTTCCATCCGCGCCCGGCCGATGTGATGATGACACTGCTGGCTGCCAATGGACTGGTCACTGATCAAGGCGGCACCTTCCAATGCACCACGACCGCGCGCGAGCATCTCACGAAATCCTCGACCTGGAACCTCAGCCCCTACTTCGCCTCGCTGCACGACCGGCCCATCGCGCGCGACTACGTGGAAGTGCTGCGCACCGGCAAGCCCGCCGGATGGTCGGGAGACAAAGCAGCCTTCGACTGGCACAAGGCAATGGAGCAGGACGACTTCGCCCGCAAGTTCACTGCCGCGATGGACTGCCGCGGCATCTATCTGAGCCAGGCGCTGGCGAAGAAGCTCGACCTCACCGGTCGCTCGCGCGTGCTCGACATTGGCGGCGGCTCCGGCATCTACGCGTGCAGCCTCGTGGCGCACAACGCGCACCTGCACGGCACCGTGCTGGAGCAATCGCCAGTGGACAAGATTTGCGCCAGACTCATCGCCGAACGCGGCTGCGCGGATCGCGTCGATGTCGCCACAGGCAACATGTTCGACGGCATGACACCCGGCTGCGATGTGCATCTGTTCTCCAACGTCCTGCACGACTGGGACGTGCCCGAGGTTAAGGCCTTGCTCGCCCGCTCCCACGATGCGATGCCTGCTGGTGGACTGCTCGTCATTCACGATGCCTTCATCAATGCCGACAAGACCGGCCCCCTGCATGTCGCCGAATACTCCTGCCTGCTCATGCACTCCACGCAGGGCAAGTGCTACTCCACCACCGAGTATGCCGCACTCATGGACGAGGCGGGCTTCACGCCCGGCGAGTATCACGACACGGCAGTCGCGCGCGGCTTCATGACGGGAGTGAAGAGGTAGTCGAGTCGCTCTCGGCGTCGGCAGTCGAGAGGTGAGAAGTGAAGAAGTCGAGATGCCCTCGATTCGGGTCCGTCTTCTCTACATCGCCACCTCTCAACTTCTTCAGCCCCGCCTCCGACAGGACTCCCTCGCTCCGTTCGTAGCTAGGCACCATGCTGCGCGCCACGCTCTACCTTTCCCTCCTCGCGATCACGGCACACGCCCAGGTCTTCCGCGCTGGAGCCGTCGCCACGGACATCTCGCCGACCACGTTCCCCCGCATCATCGCGGGCATGTTCACGGAGCGCACGAGCGACAAGCTGACGGACAAGCTCCACTCGCGCGCGATCGTGCTCGACGACGGCAAGATGAAGATCGCCTTCGCCATCGTGGACCAGTGCATGATGGAGCAGAAGCTCATCGACGAAGCCAAGGCGCTCGCATCGAAGCAGTGTGGCATCCCGGTGGATCGCATGATGGTCAGCGCCACGCATACGCACAGCGCGCCCGCTGCGATGGGCTGCCTCGGCACGCGACAGGACCCCGAGTATGCGAAGTTCCTCATCCCGAAGATCGCCGAGAGCATCGTCGAGGCGAACAAGCGACTTCAGCCCGCGCGCATCGGCTGGAGCAGCGTCGATGACTGGGAGCACACGCACAACCGCCGCTGGATTCGCCTCGCCGGCAAAGAAGTCGTCGATCCCTTCGGCAATCCCACCGGCCGGGCGAACATGCATCCCGGCTACCTCAGCAAGGATGTTGTCGGCCCCAGCGGTCCGGTTGATCCGCAGCTCAGCGTCATCTCGATCCAGACGAAGGACGGCAAACCGCTCGCCGTGCTGGCAAACTACTCGCAGCACTACTTCGGCAGCACGCCCGTGTCGGCAGACTACTTCGGCCTCTTCTGCGACCTGATCGAGAAGCATCTCGGCGGCGGCATCTGCGCCATGTCCCAAGGCACCAGCGGCGACCTCATGTGGATGGACTACGGCGCGGAGAAGAAGGACCTCACGCTGCAGAGCTACACCGAAGGCGTGGTCAGCTACGCGAAGAAGGCGCTCGCGCAGGTGAAGTATCAAGACCACGCCGAACTCGGCATGATTGAGAAGCAGCTCACGCTCAAGTATCGCACGTCGGACAAGGAACGCCTGTCATGGGCAGAGCGGATCAATGCGCAGATTCAGAACGATCTGCCGAAGGACAAAACGGAAGTCTATGCGCGTGAAGCGGTCATTCTCGATCAGCGCAAAGAGACGACACTGAAGCTGCAAGCGATCCGCATTGGTGATCTCAGCATCGCGACGCTGCCGAACGAGGTGTATGCGATCACGGGGTTGAAGTTGAAGGCCGTCTCGCCGTTCGACTCACATTTTAATATTGAGCTGGCGAATGGGGCAGAGGGCTATATTCCACCTTCGGAACAGCATGAGCTTGGCGGTTACACCACCTGGCCCGCTCGCACTGCAGGTCTCGAGGCTGGTGCCGAGCTTAGCATTTGGACCTCTCTGCACGATGCTCTGGACAAGCTAAACCATGACAAAGGTCGCGCGCTGAAGACGCACAACGGACCCTACGCACTTCAGATCATGGAGTCTAAACCGCTGACCACGTTCCGGTTCGAACACTTCACCCGTTGCTCAGGCAATGCGCTGGACAGAGCAGCCAATAGAACCAGCACCTGCGCGGCGATGGTTAGCGATGGAGGAGCAGCTTTCTATCTTCCGGGTCCCGGCACTGGAACCGGCTATGGCTCGGAAGAAGCTCTCAAACCCTCCGCGTTTTCAGGAGAGAACCATATCAATCGGTGTGTCCACCTTTCAGGTGCCTCGATCCAAGCCTCGCTACCCTATGTTACCCGGCCTGACGGAGTGACGAAGGCACCGAGGGGACTGATGGAAAAAGCCTCCATCGCCCTCTGGTTCTGGCTCGGGCACGAGAGCGGTGCGAGTGATCGTAGCGGGCATCTCATCGACGCGCTCGGAGCGACGTTGGTCGCGCATCAATTCGCCGATCACACGGTGCGGCTTGAGTGGGGCAAAGTGGCTTCGGCTTTAGCCGAAGGAGCTTCCCAAACTTCGGCTAAAGCCGAAGCCACTTTCAAAAGCACGTTCGCCGACGACTGGCATTTCGCCGTGCTCATCCGCGATGGCGACCAACTCCGCGTCCACCTCGATGGCAGCGAACAACCCATCCTCACCGGCAAAGCAGGCGACAACCAAAAGGAACTCATCTTCGGCAAAGGTCTCCAAGGCCGCCTCGACGAGATCACCGTCTGGGATCGCGCCATCGAGCCGAAGCTCGTCGCGCAGCTTTGGAAGACCTCGAAGGTCGAGGACGACAACGCGCGTCACGCCACCGAGCGCGCGGAGCGAGCGAAGAAGCTCGCCGTGCAAAAGGAGTCACAGCTCAAGCAGCACGAGAACTGGTCCGTCTCGATGCGCTTCCGCAACACGAAGCCGAACAACGCCAGCGCCGTCACCGCGTATCTTGTCTCACGCGGACCGAAGGGCGATCGCCAAGCACCGGGTGATCACCTCGGCATCGGCGGCAACTACAAGGACTCGGAGCCAGGCAAGATCTTCGTTTTCAACGGCAACGCCGCCGACAACATCGTGCGCGGCAAGACGATCATCGAGCCGGGCTCGTGGAACGATGTCACCTTCGAGCGCGCTGGTTCGCATGTGAAGGTGACGCTGAATGGCAAGGTCGAGATTGATGCCGAGCTACCCGTCACCGCCGCCGGAGTGAAGGACCTCTTCTTTGGCCGACGCTCCGATGACTTCGCACCGCTGGAGGGCGAGTTTGGAAAGGTCGTCGTCAAAGGACTCGATGCACCGAAGGCCGCAGCACCCGCGCCGCAGCCGAAGATAGAGCTTTCGCAGCCTGCACTCTCGCCCGAGGAATCGCTGAAGAAGCTGCATGTGCGCGAGGGCTTCAAAGCCGAACTCATCGCCTGCGAGCCCGTGGTGCTCGATCCTGTCGCGTTCGATTGGGATGAGCGCGGTCGCTTGTGGGTCGTCGAAATGGCGGACTACCCGCTTGGCATGGATGGCAAAGGCAAGCCCGGCAGTCGCGTCGTGATGCTGGAGGACACGGATGCCAATGGCCAATACGAAAAGCGCACCGTCATCGCTGACGGGTTGAACTTTGCCACCGGCATTCTCACCTGGCGCGATGGCGTGCTCGTCACTGCCGCGCCGGACATCCTTTTCATCAAAGGCGACGGCAGCGAGAAGAAGGTGCTCTTCACCGGCTTCAGCGAAGGCAATCAGCAACTGCGCGTGAACGGCTTGCGCTGGGGAATGGATGGCTGGGTGTATTGCGCCGGCGGCGCGCACACGGTGAACTACAACAAGAGCACCGCCGTCATCAACAAGCTCACCGGCGAGAAGATGGAACTCGGCGCACGCGACTTCCGCTTCAAGCCCGACACAGGCGAGTTCGATCCGCAGACCGGCCCCTCGCAGTTCGGTCGCGTGCGCGATGACTGGGGCCACTGGTTCGGCGTGCAGAACAGCAAACCGCTCTGGCACTACGTGCTTCAAGATCATTATCTGCGTCGCAATCCGAATGTCATTCCGCCCGATCCGATCAAGCTCATGTATAAGCTGAATCCGCCGGTGTATGCCGCGAGCGCGCCGGAGAAGCGCTACCACAGCTTCGATCATGCGACCGCTTACACGAGTGCCTGTGGCATCAACAGCTACCGTGGTGGCACCTTGTTCGACGACGGAAAGATGCACGCGTTCACCTGTGAACCGTTCCATAACCTCGTGCAGCACCACGTCATGGAAGACGACGGCGTGAGCTTCAAAGCGCAGTCCGACACCAATGGCAAGACGCCTGACTTCTTCGCCAGCGAAGATCGCTGGTGCCGCCCCGTGATGGTGCGCGACGGCCCCGACGGCGCGCTCTACATCGCCGACATGTATCGCTACATCATCGAGCATCCGCAGTGGCTGCCGCAGAACGGTAAAGACGAACTCGCCGCGTTCTGGCGGCATGGCGATGACAAGGGGCGGATTTATAAAATCACCAAAGCGCATCAAGTCGCTCCAATGCCGTATCCTTCTCAACCATTGGTAAATGGGAGACCATTGAAGGATGCGACGAAGCTCCTGGAGAATCCGTCAGCAGCGCTTTCGTCCACTACCGGCTGGCTGCGCGACAAAGCCCAAATGCTCATCGCCTGGAGCAAGCCCACTGATCTCGACGGCCAGCTCATCGCGTTGACTGTCGATGGCTCCACACCCCAAGCCCGAGCCCAAGCCGCATGGACCCTGCAACTGCTCGGCAAGATGACGCCGCGCATCTGCGAGCGCTTGCTCATTGATCCAAGCCCGCGCGTCCGCGAACAAGGCCTCATCATCGCCGAGAACTCCGCCACCGACGACAGCATCATCAAATCGATGACCGCGCTCGCGAACGACGATGATGCGAAGGTGCGCCTGCAACTCGCCTGCTCGCTCAGCGCCTTCAAAGACGAGCGCACCGGCGCGATGCTCGCCTCCCTCATGAAGCGCGACTCCGCCGATCCCATGATCTCCGGTGCCGTGCTCATCTCCGCCGCCACGCACATCAAAGCGCTGCTGAAGCCCGAAGTCGTCAGCACCTTCGACGCCACCGGCCTCGCCTCCATCACTCGGCTCGTGATGAACTTGAAGGAGGAATCGCTCATCGCCCGCCTCATCGAAGTCGCAGCCGTCACTGGCAAAGACAGCTCCATGCCTCGCCTGCGCAGCTTCATGAGCGCGCTCGCATCCAGCAACAGCAGCCTCGACAAGCTCACGAAGTCCGCAGCCTCCGACGACTTGAAGAAGCAGCTCGCTGCCATCAACGATCTGCTTCAACAAACAGACTTCCGCCTCTCAGCCGAGACCTACGAGCCAACATCCGGCGACCGTGATGCGTTTGTCGTGCTCTCTGAAAGCGAGGAGTTTTGGGAAGGCATGATCGATCTGGCGAGTCGGTGGCTCAAGAAAGACGCGTCCCTCGAACGTCAGCAGTCCGCAATTGCAATACTCGCAGCATCCAAGCCTGTTGGGACCGCAAATCTGCTACTGAAGGACTGGGATGCGCGAACGCCACAAGTCCGCCACGAGATCATTCAAACACTGCTTGGGAACAGTCGATGGATTAAAGGGCTGATGGAACGTGTGAAGAGCGGGGTCGTTTCGCCGTCGTCTTTTAATGCACAGCAGCGTGCCAGTTTGCTCCAGCACCCCGATAAAGCCATCGCCAAGCTCGCCGACGAAGCCTTCCAATCTAGCGGCTCACCCACCCGCGCCGCCGTTATCGAGAAATTCAAGCCTGCGCTCTCGCTCACCGGCGACGCCGCGAAGGGCAAGCAGGTCTTCACCACCGCCGGATGCATCGCCTGCCATCAACTCGAAGGCATCGGCCTGCCCGTCGGCCCCGACTTGCGCAGCGTCGTGCCGCACACGTCCGAGAAGCTGCTCAATTCCATCCTCGACCCCAGCGCCATCATCGAGCCCGGCTTCGCCGCGTATCACTGCACGCTGAAATCCGGCGAGCAGCTCTACGGCATCGTCTCCACCGAAACGAGCAGCAGTATCACCATGAAGCTTGCGGGGAACATCGTTCGCTCGGTGTTGAGGAGTGAGATCAAAGATCTAAAGTCCACGCAGACATCGCTGATGCCGGATGGGCTGGAGGCGGCACTGAATCCGCAGACGTTGGCGGACTTGATCAAGTATCTGCAGATGCCGAAGCAGTGAGGCGGGTGACGAGGGGCGCTCGTCTTCGACTGCCTGCCGAAGCTACTTTTTGAGCCTATACGGCGAACCGCAATACATGCAGGTGAAGACCAGGCCAAAGAGGGTGCTGAGGACCGCTGTGGTGCGATAGCTGAGCAGGGGCAGTTTCTTGGCACCTGCGTGCTTGTGGCAGCTTTTCTCGTGGAGGACGGTTCCCATGCACAGATGGCAGGTCAGATTTCGACTGTTGAGCGCTGCCCAGATGCGGGTGAAGACCATGACGCCGATGGCAATGAGAGCGTAGATGCCCATCTGCTTGTTGGCCTCAAAATACATGCGTGCGCCGAACACGATGAAGGCCACGAATGCTGCGAAAGAGATGGTGTAGAGCAGCGCCGTCATCCAAAGCAGGCCAGGACGCCGGAAGGCGCGAGCGCGACGGACACGTAGGGTAGGCTGGGAGGAGTCCACGGTGTTGAGGGCATCTGCGGTGGTCATATATATGGAAATTATTATATATCACAAAAAGTTCAAGCCTATTGATTGTTTTTCTGCCTAGGCAGATCATCACCCGACGCGCAAGCCGCTGTAAACTTGAGAGCGTTGATCGATGAGTGTGTTGTCGGTGGTAAACAATGACCTCTTCAGCAACTGAGTCCGTTGTGGGCTCTTTGGGTTTGCGCGCTATTGACGACCCAGTTCGAAGCTTCCTCGCTCTTCTCCCGTCTTGCATGCTTGGCCCCCTATCAGTTTAGGGGACCCGACGGCTATCGCTGAGAACTGTTTAGCGAATGGATTGGACCCCACAACTTGGCCGAAGTCGCTTATCCGCGGGCCTTGTGGATTCGAAACTTGGCTGGACTTGCCAGCGAGGGTGAGATAACGCGCATTCGCGTCGAGATGAGGTGCCTGCGATTGTGCAATGACCTAAATTCAAACTAGGCATGACTTCACTTAAATTGCGCGCGATCTTGGTCTGAGATTCACGTCATGTGCATGAGATGAGGAATGGTATTGGAGTGAAAAACGGTTGAAGCGCGGACTGGACTCGTCGGGCAGTTGTCAGTGTGATGCCCAAAGCCGCGAGTGAAACGAGGAAATGTTGTTTGGTCATGGGGCACTCGGTGACGACTTCCCAGATCCTTTTGATCACCAAGAAGTGACCGGGCATGCTCTGTTTGCTTGGTTAAACCAGGGGCCATTTAAGTCATAGGCACAGTGAATGCCTGTGATGGGCGATTGAACAAAAAGCGTTCTGAGAGCTTGGAATTTGTTCTTTTAGCGGTCTTGGCCACTCGCTAGAGTGCGCGCCTATTTTCATCCTGATGTCATTGGTTAGCGCCTCAATCGCCGCTGCGACCAAGGGCGGCAGCGTGCCAGAATTAAAGAATGAAGTATGAATTATGAAGGCTGAAATCAGCCTCTCGCCCAACCCGCCGACGCCCGTGCCCCTGTTTCATCCTTCATCCTGCATCCTTGATACTTGTCTATGATCGTTCTCGGCATCAATGCATATCACGGCGACTCCTCGGCAGCCATTGTGAAGGATGGCAAGCTCGTCGCCGCCATCGAAGAGGAGCGTCTTCGGCGCATCAAACACTGGGCAGGACTGCCCACAGAGTCGATCAAGTTTTGCCTCAAGGAAGCGGGGATTCGGTTCGCCGATCTGGAGCATGTGGCGATCAATCTGAACCCCCGCGTCAGCCATCTGAAGCGTCTGATGTTCCTGCTCAAGCAGCGACCGGATGTGAAGCTGATCTTCGAGCGCCTGCGCAAGCTCAAAAAGACCGAGAGCCTGCGTGACGCACTTGCCGCCGCCTTCCCGGATGATGCGATGAATGCGGAGGTGCACCACATCGAGCACCACCTCGCACACATCGCGTCGAGTTATCTCTGCTCGCCGTTCAAGGATGCGGTGAATGTCTCCGTCGATGGCTTCGGCGACTTCGCGAGCGCGGCCTGGGGCATGGGCACGGATGGTCGGATCGACATTGATGGTCGCGTGTATTTCCCGCACTCACTCGGGATGTTTTATTCGGCGCTCACCCAGTATCTGGGCTTCCCGCACTTCGGCGATGAATACAAGGTGATGGGCCTCGCGCCGTATGGAGAGCCGACGATGATGGAGAAGATGCGGCAGATCGTGCAGGTGCAGAGCGATGGCACTTTCAAGCTCGGGCTCGATTACTTCCGTCATCATCGCGAGAATGTTCCGTATTCATGGGACAATGGCTCGCCGGACGTGGGAACTTTGTTTGCACCGGCACTCGAGGATCTACTGGGTCCTGCACGCAAGAAGGACGACCGCTTGGAGCAGAAACATCGTGACCTCGCCCGCAGTGTGCAGGCAATGTATGAAGAGGCCTTCTTCGCGCTCGTGAACAGCCTGCACAAACGTTACGGAAACGACAACATCACGCTCAGCGGTGGCTGTGCGATGAACTCCGTGGCGAATGGCAAGGTGATGCGCTTGTCGCCATTCAAGAACGTGTATATCCAAAGTGCAGCCGGTGATGCGGGCGGTGCCATCGGTGCGGCTTTAGTCGCTGCGCAAAAGCTCGGCGACACCAAGCGTTTCCACATGAGCCACGCGTATTATGGACCCGAGTTCAGTGATGCGGAATTCAAGTCGCTGCTGGATGGCGAAGAGGAGCGACTCAAGGAAGCGGGCTGCCAGATCATGGAGTTCCAGGAGAATGCCAACCTTTGCCGCGCCACGGCGCAAGCCATCAGCGAAGGCAAGGTCATTGGCTGGTTCCAGGGACGGCTCGAGTGGGGACCACGCGCGCTCGGTAATCGTTCGATCCTCGGTGACCCTCGTCGTGCGAACATGAAGGACATCCTCAATGAGAAGATCAAACGCCGTGAGTCCTTCCGGCCCTTTGCCCCGTCGATCTTGCGAGAAGAAGTGATTGGCTGGTTCGAGGAAGAGGCCGATGTGCCGTTTATGATGCAAGTGTTTCAGGTGCGACAGGAAAAACGCGGCATCATTCCCGCGACCACTCACGCCGATGGCAGCGGACGCTTGCAGACCGTGCATAAGGACACCAATCCGCTGTATCACCAGCTCATCACTGCCTTCAAAGAACTGACCGGAGTGCCCATCGTGCTGAACACTTCCTTCAACGAGAATGAACCCGTGGTCTGTCATCCACGCGAGGCGCTCGAGTGCTTCCTGCGCACGAAGATGGATGTGCTGGTGCTCGGCAGCTGGATGGTCAGGAGATAACGCCCATGCAAGAACTCATCATCGAAGCCGGAAAGTCCGAGGCGCATTACTGGCGGGACCTGTGGCGCTATCGCGAGCTGTTCGGCTTCCTCGCGTGGCGCGACATTCTCGTGCGCTACAAGCAGACGGTCATCGGCGTGGCCTGGGCAGTGATTCGTCCCTTGCTCACGATCTTCATTGGGGCTGGCATCTTCGGCACGCTGGCCGGATTGAAATACGATGGTGTGCCGGCGGTCGTCTCGATCTGCGCGGCTACCTTGCCATGGTATTTCTTCAGCAGCGCGTTGAGCGAGTCGGCAGGCAGTCTGGTGGGCAATGCCAACCTGATTTCCAAGATCTACTTCCCGCGCATGATCCTGCCGGCGAGCGCGGTGGTGGTCGCCTTCGTGGATTTCGCCATCACCATGGTGATCCTCGCTGGTGTCATGGCCTGGCATCAGGTGTGGCCGACATGGCGTTTGCTGGCGCTGCCGCTTTTTACCCTGCTGGCCTTCGTGACTGCCATGGGACCCGGATTGCTCTTCACGGCGCTTAACGTGAAGTATCGCGACTTCCGCTACATCATCCCCTTCGTGGTTCAGTTCGGGCAATTCGTCTCGCCCGTGTTTTACACGACGACCGAGGTGCAGGAGAAGTTTGGTGACTGGGGCCGGATCATCGTCGCGATCAATCCGATCGTGGCTGTGATCGACGGTTTCCGCTGGGCGATCTGCGGCACGACGGAAATGCACTGGCCGAGCTTCGCTTTGTCAGGTGCCTTCAGTCTGGTGCTGCTGGGTGTCGGAGTTTGGTATTTCCGCCGCACCGAGAAGACCTTTGCGGATGTGATTTGACCGGTCGTTGGTTCATGCCAGCCCTCCTCGCATATACCGATGACGCACTGTTGGCCAGACACTCAGGCTATCATGTCATCGCCCATTACCTGCCGGACTGCGAGAAGGTCGTCACACCGCGACGCGAGGCCTCGTCTTTGGTCGGTCGGCTTCGATCGAAGGTCCTGCGCAGACTGTCATTCTCCCGCTGGTGTGCTGGCGGCAGCTTTGAAATGGAGGCCCAAATCAATGCACGGATCGCTGCAGGCTACGTGGGGTGCGTGCATTACCTTTGGTGTGATCGTGACATGGGCTTCCTGGATCGCAGGATCGATCCGACGAGCCATCCGCTCATTGGCACCTTTCATCAATGTGCTGACATCTTGCCTGAGGTCATTCGGCGCGTTTCCTCGCTGCGGAAATTTGCAGCGATCATCATCATGAGTGAAACCCAGCGCACATGGTTCCAGGAGCGTGGCGTGGAGGCAGATCGCATTCACCGCATACTGCATGGCGTGGATGTCGATTATTTTCGCCCGGTTGAGCAGGTGAAGGATGATGTGTTCCGTGTGCTCGCGGTCGGAGGCACGCGGCGGAACTTTGATATGCTCCATTCGGTGGCTGCGACACTCCAGCGCGAGAAAGCGATCCAATTTGAAGTCGTGGGACCCACGGATCGGAAAGCGATGTTCGGTGGAATGACCAACCTGGTCTATCACGACCGTCTATCGGACGCGGACTTGCTTGCCAAGTATCAGAGCGCCTCATGCTTGCTGCATCTGATCGAAGATTCGACCGCAAACAATGTCGTCAACGAGGCGCTTGCTTGTGGAGCCGCACTTGTCAGTGAGCGTCATGGCGGCGTGCCCGAATACGTCACCGAGGCCTGCGCTGTTCTGTGCAATCCCGGCGATGGCGATGAGGTCGTCAACGCGATCAAGTTGCTGGCACACGATGACAGGCGGTTGTCCGACATGCGCCTCGCGGCGAGGGCGCACGCCATGACCCTCGACTGGCGGCACAGTGCGATCCAGCTCGAACAACTGTATTCGGGTTTGTCATCCTGATGAGTGAGTTCATTTCCGTCGTGCTATGCACCCACAATCCGCGTCCAGCCTACCTGGAGCGAGTGATGGCAGCCCTTCGGGACCAGACGTTGCCTCGATCATCCTGGGAGCTGCTGATCGTGGACAATCGGAGTGATCAGCCGCTCGCGACCCACGTTGATCTTTCCTGGCATGAGGATGCGCGATGTGTTCGTGAGGAGAGCCTTGGATTGTCACACGCTCGTTGCCGAGGCATCCGCGAGTCGAAAGGGGAGATCATGGTGTTTGTCGATGACGACAATGTGCTGGCCTCAGATTATCTCGAGCAAGCCTTGCTGATCAGCCAGCAGCAGCCGAGGGCTGGTGTTTGGTGCGGTCAGTCCAGACCAGTGTTTGAGACTCCGCCTCCAGACTGGGCACAACCCTTCCTGCCATACCTTGCTCTGCGTGAGTTTGACCAGGACACCTTCATGATGGAGCGCGATATGGCGCAGCCACTCCCGTATGGGGCTGGCATGTGTGTCCGCCGCTTAGTCGCAGAGGCGTTCGCACAGGCTTATCAGCAGGAGTCCTGGCGTTCCTTGCTGGGTCGGCAAGGGTCCAATTTGATGTCTGGCGAGGACACGGACTTGGGGCTCCTCTCGTTGGAGATGGGCTGGGGCATTGGCAGTTTCTCCAGACTCCGGCTCGAGCACCTCATTCCTTCGAGCCGACTGACCCGCGAGTATTTGCTCAGGCTGACGGAAGCATCATCGGCGTCATCGTGTTTGATCTCTTGTTTCCATGGTGAGTCAAAGCAGGCACCATCGCGGCTCCGGCTGGCGCTTCGCTACCTTCGCTACTGGCTGATCCCAGGAGGTATGCAGCGCAACTTCATGCTCTCCGTGATTGCTGGTGAATGGCGCGCGTGTGGGATTCTCAGCCAATTGCGTTTCCGGGGGATACCTTCGATATGAGCCTTCCGGCCATCCAGATCACGTCGCTCGGCAAACGCTACCAACTCGGCGCGGGAGCAACTGAACGTTACAAGACGTTGCGTGAGTCGCTAGCGAACTGGTGGCGAACTCCGGATCGTTCCGAGCGTGAGTTTTGGGCGCTTCGGGACCTCTCATTCAGCGTGCAGCCCGGTGAAGTGCTTGGCATTATTGGTCAGAATGGAGCGGGCAAGTCCACGCTTCTGAAACTCATTTCGCGCATCACGGAGCCGACGGAGGGGCGCATATCGTTGCGCGGACGCGTGGCATCGCTGCTCGAGGTCGGCACGGGCTTTCATCCCGAACTGACCGGACGGGAGAACATTTACTTCAATGGTTCTGTGCTCGGCATGACGCGTGCAGAGATACGGTCGAAGTTCGCCGAGATCGTCGAGTTCGCAGGCGTGGAGCAGTTCCTGGATCTGCCGGTGAAACGTTACAGCAGCGGCATGTATGTGAGACTTGCGTTTGCTGTTGCCGCCCACTTGCAGTCGGAAGTGCTGATCGTTGATGAAGTGCTTGCCGTTGGCGATGCAGAGTTCCAAAAGCGCTGCGTCGGGCGCTTGCGTTCGGTGGCCAATGAGAGTGGACGGACGGTGTTGTTTGTCTCGCATAACCTCGCCGTTGTGCAGGCGATGTGCAGCCGGGTGCTGTTGCTGTCTGGCGGACGACTGGCGCAGGATGGATCACCTTCGGAAGTGATCTCCCATTATGTCAGAGGTGCGAGTTCGGAGTCACGCTGGACGCGCGGTGAGCTTCCTCGGGTGGAGGATAGCTGGGCGTTTGAGCTGATTGAGTTGCAGCTTGGGGGAGAGCAGCCCCGGATGACCTTGCGATTGCAGGTGGAGCTTCGATGCGGAGGCAGTGATGTCTTCATCGCTTTCGACATTCTCGATGCGGCCGGCGTTCCCCTGATGCAGGCGCTTCCGAAGGCGACCCCCTTCCTGAAGCCAACACCACTGCGGTGTCGGGTTGTCATCGGTGTCGAATTGCCACCCTTGATCCCGGGCGCTTATGCCGTTGATGCCTGGGTTGGGTCCGACTTCAGTCGAACTCATGACCATGTTCGCAATGCTGTAGCGTTTGAGATCACGGAGAGCCCGACGACCGGTCGCAGTGTGGCGCATACGAGTGATCACGGGTCCATCGTGCCTGTGTCCGAAGTGATCGAATGTCATCCCTGCGATCTGACCTGATCTGATGCTCACGAAGTGCTATCGCCAATTGCGCCGGTTCACTCAGTGGATCGGGCATCGAGAGATCTATCGAGAGTTCCACGCCTTCACCATGGTGCCTGAGAACCTCTTCATGGCGAATCTGGAGCTCGTGCAGCATGTGCAGGATGTCCCAGGCTGCGTGGTTGAGTGCGGAGTTTGGCGGGGAGGCATGAGTGCTGGCATCGCATCGGTTTTGGGCTCGGCACGGCACTACTACTTGCTGGACAGTTTTGAAGGCCTGCCCGCTGCTAAACCGATTGATGGCGTTGCGGCCCTCGAGTGGCAGGCGGCGAAAAGCTCAGCTGACTACTTTGACAACTGCGCTGCACCCGAGCGATTTGCGGAAGAGGCCATGAAGCGCGCTGGCATATCATCCTTCTCTCTGGTGAAGGGATGGTTCGCGGACACGCTTCCGACGTTTTCCCCGGATCAAACCATTGCACTGCTTCGACTCGACGGAGACTGGTATGACTCGACGATGACGTGTCTGACCCATCTTTTTGAACGGCTCTCCCCAGGAGCCCTCGTGGTCATCGATGACTATGGAACGTGGGATGGCTGCACTCGTGCCGTCCATGACTTCTTCAGCCGTCGCTCGGCTGTGGAGCGAATTCGCGAGCACGCAGGCGTGACCTACTTTGTGAAGAGATAAATGACCATCGCCTACCATCACGATGAGAATCTGCACAGCCTCGTAGGCGCAAAGGCGGGGATGAAGCATCTGCTGGCGGAAGCGGGTGCTCGCAGCGTGCTGGACGTGGGCTGCGGAACGGGCACATGGTTGCGCGCGGCACAAGAGGCAGGCGTCAAGGAAGTCATGGGAGTCGATGGTGTCGCAGTGGAGGCGAGCGTGCTCCATGTGAGAGAAGCTGACCGTCAAGTGGCTGACCTGACAAAGCCCTGGATATGTGACCGTCGATTCGATCTGGCCATTTGCCTGGAAGTCGCCGAGCACCTCCCGTTGAGTTCTGCGCCGGTGCTGATCGACACGCTCGTGGCTCACGCGGACTTGATTTGCTTTTCGGCTGCATGTCCCGATCAGCCAGGCGAGAACCACATCAACTGTCAGTGGCCCGCGTGGTGGCAGCACTTGTTCAATGAGAGAGGGTTCGCCTGCGATGACATCTTGCGTTGGCGTTGGTGGAATGACGAACAGATCGAGCCCTGGTATCGCCAGAATGCATTCTTAGCGCGGCGCTCCCCTCATGCGGGCGAAGAGGCGCGAATTCCCAATGTTGTGCACCCGGCCATGCTCGATCATCTGATCGCTGGTCGTCAGAATGCGATCTTCGAAGACCATCGCGCGCAGATTGAAAACGGTGCCCTGTCGTTGAAGTCCAGCCTCATGCTTCCGTTCCGTGCAGTGCTTGCTAAAGGTCGTCGATACTTCACCTCGCACCAGTAACCCGAATTACCCAAGAACTGGCAGAGGTTGCGACCCTGTAGAGATCAAAGCCTTCATCCCTCCCGTCCATCGGCCATGTCACCTACCCAACGCTCCGGCCTGATCTTCATCTTTGGCACCATCATCATGACCGTGGCCAGCCAGCTGCTGCTCAAGCATGGCATGACGCAAATTGGCAAGGCACCCTCAGAGCCTGGGCAGCTTCCGATGTTCATCCTGCGCGCCGTGTTTCATCCGCCGAACTTCATGGGTTTCATCGGGGCCATGCTCGCCGCGTTCAGTTGGATGGCGGCGCTTTCGCGTTGCGAACTCAGTTTTGCCTATCCCTTCATGGGGCTGGCCATCGTGCTGGTGCTGGCCCTAACACCTGCGCTGTTCGGCGAGCATGTGAGCATGAACCAATGGGCTGGCGTGGCTCTTGTTTGTGTTGGTCTGTGGCTTGCTTCCCGTCCTGCTTGATTGCTTATGAGTCTGCTCTCCCAAGGCTATTCCGTTGTCGTTCCCGCTTACAACAGCGGTGAGATTCTACCCTTGCTGGTTGAACGCTTGCAGCCGGTTCTTGCGGCGACGGGCCAGCCGTTTGAACTGGTGATTGTGAATGATGGCAGCCGTGATAACACTTGGCCGGTCATCAAGGAGTTGGCGGCGAAGCATTCGTGGGTGCGAGGCATCTGCAACATGCGCAACTATGGTCAGCACAATGCGCTGCTGGCCGGCATCCGCGCTGCGCGCTTCTCAGTCACCATCACGATGGATGATGACTTGCAGCATCCACCCGAAGAACTGCCTAAATTGATGGAGGCGCTCAACGATGATCGCGATGTTGTGTATGCGCCTCCCGATAAGGAGCAGCACGGGTTCCTGCGCGATCTGGCATCGGTCATCACGAAGACGGCACTCCAGAGTGCCATGGGATCAAAGACGGCCAAGCAGTCCAGTGCTTGGCGCATTTTCCGTACGAAAATCCGTGACGCTTTCGAACAGTGCCACGCACCCATGGTGAGCATCGATGTGCTGCTGACCTGGGGCACCACTCGCTTTGCCGCCTGTCCGCTGCGTCACGACGAGCGCACGATTGGCAAGTCGAACTACACGTTCCGCAAGCTGGTTCGCCACGCCTTCAACATGATGACGGGCTTCTCCGTCATGCCGTTGCAAGTGGCGAGCATCATCGGGTTCGCATTCACCTTGTTTGGCTTCGGCGTTCTCGCTTACGTGCTCATCGGCTACTTCATCCGTGGCAGCAGTGTGGCGGGCTTTCCGTTCCTGGCCTCGGTGATCGCGATCTTCTCGGGAGCGCAGTTGTTCGCCCTCGGCATCATCGGTGAATACCTCGCCCGGATGCACTTCCGCATCATGGAAAAGCCCACGTATGTCATCCGCGAAGATACGGAGGCCGACCGCGTGCCGGTAGCTCCTGTTCGCCAGCAAGACAAAGTCCTGTGATCCTCCTCCACGAACAGAACGTGCATCACGATCCGTCTCGGTTGTCCACCGCGTGGGCAGAATCCGAGACGTTTGCATTGCTGCCGGAGAAGCTCAGCGTGAGTGAAGAGTGGCTGGAGCAAAGCCTCAACCTCGTGCCGCGGGAGCTACATCGCGATCACTTCATCATGCTCACCTCCGGCACGACAGGACAGCCGAAGCTCATCGTCGGCAATCGTGCGCGCTCAGAGAAACTTGTCCACGTGCTTCATGATCGACAGGACAGCGAACTGGTGCAGGAAACCATCTCCATGCTGCCACTGAGCTACACGTATTCCTTTGTGAACCAATGGCTCTGGTCGCATGTGATGCAGCGTCGCTTCATCACCACGCACGGTCTCGCCGACCCGAAGTCGCTCAAGGCATCGCTCCAAGCCGCCTGCGACGCGATGATCTGTCTCGTCGGCGTGCAGGTTCCGCTGCTGATGACGCATCTCGCAGGCGAACGCTTCGAAGGTGTGATTCGCGTTCACTTTGCCGGTGGTCGCTTCCCCCAGGAGAAGATGGATGACCTTCGGGCGATGTTTCCCAATGCCCAGGTCTTCAACAACTACGGCTGTGCCGAAGCCATGCCGCGCCTCACCATTCGCAGCGCTGAGGAAGCCAGCGAAGCTGCGAATATCGGACACCCGCTCTGCGGCATCGAGATGCGTAGCGATGACCACCATGCAATCTTGTTCCGCAGCCCCTATGGCGCGGTCGGAGTGGTGGAGGCCATGAAGTTCACCGCCATCACACCCAACGACTGGATCCCCAGCGGCGACCTTGGAGAGATGAACGACGATGGTTCCTGGCGCTTGCTTGGCCGTGCTAGTGAGGTCTTCAAACGTCACGGCGAAAAAGTCTCGTTAGCGGCTCTTACCACCACCGTCTCCGCCGCGTGGTCCGGCCAGTGTGCCTTCTATCGCGAAGCTGATCGCACGGGTGAGGATGGTTGCGTCTTGGTGCTTGCACCCGAAGCCACCAACGATGCCATCAAGCCTGTGCTCATGGCACTACGCAAGCACCACCCGCGCGCCCAATGGCCCCTGCGCATCGAGAATGTGCCGACACTTCCTTTGCTACCCAACGGCAAGACCGATGTGCGCGCGCTGCCTTCACTGGCAAACAAATCCACGCTCTGGCAACAGCACATTTAGAAATATCGAATGACGAATGCAGAATGACGAACTGCATGGCCATGCGGCAGTTCCATTCTTCGCTCTCTGCTCTTAGCTCTTAGCTTTCCTCCATGACCAACAAAGCAAAACTCCAGAACCTGATTCAAGACGTGTTCCTGCTCACGTCCGAAGAGTTCCGATTCGACCTCAAACGCAGCGAAGTCGAAACGTGGGACTCCTTTGGCGTCGTCTCGATGGCTGTCGGTGTGCAGCAGACCTTCGGCTATCACTTCACTCCCGAAGAAGCGACGAGCATTCAGGGCGTGGACGACATCATCAAGGTGCTGACAAGCAAAGGCATGGCCTTCGATTGATCCATTCGACGCCGCTCCCCTCCCATGCAAGCTGGCCCCACCCACTATCACAAAAGCATCGTTCTGGACGATGCCTCGCTGCTGCCTCCTGCTGCCTCCTGCCCCTGGTGTGGAGGACTGGATCGCCAAGCTATCGCTACTATTCAAAAGCAGCCCGAGGTGTTGCTGCTCGAATGCTCCACCTGCCATGCTTCCAGCGCATCACGGATGCCGACGCCGCAGGCACTCGATGCTTACTACGGCAACTATTACGATGGCGCTTCCGCAGCGGAGCATGCGCAGACTGAGGGACGTGTGACCATTGGTGATGCGGCGAGGATGGGTGCGCATCTGGCTTCCTCTTTGGGCTCCATTGAGGGCAAGACTTCGCTGCGCATCCTCGACTTCGGTGGTGGCGACGGTATGCTCGCCGTGCTGGCGGCGGAGAACTTCATGAAGGCGAACCCGGCGCTCCGCGAGGTGGCTGTCACCGTGGTGGATTACAACACGCAGATGCATCAGCCCTCGAATCCGGCGATCACCGTTCGTGGGGCCACCAAGCTCACCGAGCTGGGCGACAGCACGTATGACTTCGTGATCGCCAGCGCTATCCTCGAGCACATCCCGGACTGCGCTGGCTTGCTTCGCGATCTGCTTACCCGTGTGGCATCGGGCGGTTCGTTTTACCTGCGCACGCCCTATGCAGCACCTTTCATGCGGCTGGCCGAAAAATTGGGCAAGTCGTGGGACTTCACCTTTCCTGCCCACGTCCATGATCTTGGCCAAGCGTTTTGGGAAGGCTACTTCACGGCGAATGGCAATGACAAGCTCTTCGCCATCAAGTCATCACGTCCCTCCATCGTGCAGGCATCCATGAGCGAACGTCCGGTTGAGGCCATCATCTCCCACCTCTTCAAGTTGCCGTGGCACTTGCTCGGTCGTGCGTGGGGATTCGTGGGTGGCTGGGAGATCACGGTGACCCGTCGATGATCACACTTCCCTCCATCATCACACTGACGGAAGCTGCTCAGCAGCTGGCTGGTAACGTCGTCGTGTGGTGCACCGCGAGTGTCGTTGAGCGACTTCGCGCGCTTGTGCCGTGGCCGGTGCAAACCGAGGCACCATCGCTGGACGGAGCGGGTTGGTTGCTCGTGGTCGGTGGCGGTTCGTTGATTGATCAAGCCAAAGTCCTGCGCGCTCAGCATCCGTCCGTGAAGCTCGCCGCATTGCCCACGCTCTGGGGTAGTGGCGCAGAGGCGTCGCCGATTGCAGTGCTGAATCAGGATGGCAAGAAGCTGATCCGCATGGGACCCGAGATGCTGCCGGATGTGATCGTGAGTCATCTCGAGTTCGCGAAGACTTTGCCTGCGGAACTGATCAAGCACGCCTGCGGGGATGCGTGGAGTCACGCGCTCGAAGGCTTCCTCTCACCGCTCGGCACCGACGAAACGCGCGCTGACCTCGCTGGCGTGATGAAGCGGATGCTGCAACAGCCCATTGGTTACGCGGACGCATGGTTCGAGCTGAGCGCACTGGCTTGCGCCGGTCAGTCAAAAGCAAGCGTTGGTCTCGTGCATGGCATCGCGCACACCTTGGAAGGCGTGATCGGCTGGGGACATGCGAAGCTCTGCTCGCTCTTCCTGCTGCCGGTGATGAGCTTCAATCAGACACGCAGCCCGAAGTGGCCGTTCCTCGCCGAGCACGGACTCGATGACGCGATCGTGCTCAATGTGCTGCGACTGTTGTTTGAGCCAGCGGCTTATGTCGAGGCGCTCCCAGAGCTGAAAGAGCCCTGGATGAAAGTGCTGCGCGATCCATGCAGTCGCACGAACTCCGCCTTGGTGCGTCCGGCGGACATTGAATTCTTTGAAGTGTTTCAAAGTAGTCCAGTCACGCCGTGACTGGAGCCCCCATTTCGATGAATCAAACTAGCAACTCCAGTTGCGGCGCAACTGGGCTACTTTCAGAACCTCCGTTCTCCACGCGCGACGACGCGATGCTGCTGCGTGAGATGAATGACCTCTCGCGCTGGCACCTGAGCGGTTGCGATGCGTATCGCGCGGTGTGGCCTGCGTTCTCGGAAGCGCAGAGCTTTGCGGAGTTGCCGTTCCTTCACGTCGGCGTCTTCAAGCATCGCATCTGGCGCACAAGCGGTGAGGGCATCGCGCATCAGCGCACGCTGAAGAGTTCGTCCACCAGCGGGACGTCGAGCCAGATCGCGCTCGATGGTCGCAGCGGTGCGCTGCAGGCGCAGAGCAGCGCGGCGATCTTGAAGGATCTGCTCGGTGCCGATCAGCGTCCGTTGCTCATCCTTGATGACGTGAAGTCGCTACAGCAGCGCGGTGAAGTCAGCGCGCGTGTGACAGCGGCGATGAGTCTGAGGCCGCTCTCGAACGAGATGCACTTCTTGCTCAGTGGCAGCGAGAACGCGCAGAGCCTCGACTGGAACAAGGTCGGCGAGATGTGCGCGAAGAGTCCGCGACTGCTCGTGTATGGCTTCACCTGGATGCTGTGGATGGGCTGGGCGCAGGGCACGATTCCCGATGAGGTGCGCGCTGCGCTGGCAAAGACGCAGGTGTTCTTCGTTCACAGTGGCGGCTGGAAGAAACTCGAAGCGATGAAGGTGAGCCGCGAGCAGTTCGACGGTGCGCTGTGCGGCCTGTGTGCGCCGGGGTCGGGCGTGCTCGACTTCTACGGACTCGTGGAGCAGGTGGGCATCATCTATCCGCTGTGCTCGGCAGGCTTTCGTCATGTGCCGCGCTGGGCCTCGGTGATTGTGCGCGATCCGTGGACGATGCAGCCGCTGATCAATGAACCAGGGATGCTGCAACTCATGAACCCGCTGGCCTTTGGTGCGCCGTATCACAACGTGCTCACGGAAGACATGGGACGCATGGTCGAAGGTGACTGCGAGTGCGGACGCACGGGGCAACGATTTGAACTGCTTGGTCGCATGCCGAAAGCTGAAGTGAGGGGGTGCGCGAATGTCTGATCGCATGATGCAGTTTGGCGACAGCCTCATCGCGCTCGACTACGATCTCGAAGTGCGGCTGGCACAATGGGATGCGCTACGCACGAGAATGGTGCGCTCCGTGCCTCCTGAATTCACACGCGATGAGTGGGCGTATCTAGTCGGCTTCGTGGCGAAGGAGCATCTCTACGAGGCGTTCGTGGTCTCGTTTGGCATGGAAGGCAGCGATCCAGCGAAGTCTCTGATTCGCCCGCGTGGACCGATTGCGATCTGGCTGCCGAGCAATGTCTCGTTGCTAGGCCCGCTCGTGCTTGTGCTGGCCTCACTCACGGGTGCGCCGATGCGGGTGAAGGCCGGCTCGAAGTCGAATGACCTGTGCGCGGCTTTCGTGCAGTTCGCGATCAACAACCTCGGCGACGGATCGCTGCGCGACTACCTTCGCGATCGAGTGAGAATCGAGCGCTTTGATCGTCACGATCCGCGCAACGCTGAGATGGCCGCGAACGCTGGCGTGCGCATTGCCTTCGGTTCCGATGCAGCGATGGCGGCGATTCATGCGCTGCCGCATCCGGTGGATAGCATCGGCATTAGCTTCGGCGATCATCGTTCGGAGGCATGGGTAGAAGCTGACGCACTCGACGATGCTGCGGTGACGACACTGATGAAGGTGTTCGCGATCTATGGCCAGGCGGGATGCACGTCACCGCGTCGCGTGGTGATGCTGGGTGGATCGGAAGCGCATTGCCACGCGCTGCGGGATCGCATGTTGAAGCTGTGGCCGACGACGATGAAGGCGGATGCGCCCATGCACGTCGCGTCGCTGAACGTCATGCACGCGCAGCTCAATGCCGCGAGCGGCTGGGATGTGAAGTTGACGCATCGCAACGGTGCCGTGCTTGGAGTGGGCCCTGTCGATAAGGCGGAGATGAGCGGGCTGATGTCGCTAGCGATCGTGCCCGGCACCGTCGAGCAAGCGGTCGCGATGCTGCCGCCCAACATCCAGACGATCGGGCACCTGGTGAAGGATTCATCCCAACTCATCCAGGTAATCGGCAGGACCAAGGCGAAGCGCTTTGTGCCAGTGGCGCAAATGCATCACTTCGGACCGGTGTGGGATGGACAGAATTTTTTCCGCCAGCTCTTCGAGGAGGTGGCGCTGTAATCATGATCAAGACTCACGAAGCCAACTCCACGTGGTGGGGCAGTCCGGTGGCTCTCATCACCGATGCCGCATGGTTCGCGCAGGATGAAGCCGCACGCACCGAACAACTCGCGCCATATGCATGGGCGGAGTTCAAAGCACCACTCAACGCCGCGCCACGCGCACTCGACCTCCAGCGTGCGGGCTTTGCCTGGACAGATGCACAGATGAACTTCCGCATCTCGCTGCCCAACGTGCCGGATTCTCCCTCGCTCGCGCAATACGAGTGCCTCTCCGCTGCCGAGCAACCTTTCGCACTCCAGCAAGGCGACGTGCGCACCTTTGAGCACGAGCGCTTCCTGCAACTGCCCGGCGTGACCATGGACATGCTGAACGCGCGCTACACGAAGTGGGCGAACGATCTGATCGCCGCGCATCCCGAGTGGTGCGTGCGACTTGTCTTGAATGGCAAGACGCAAGGCTGGTTCCTCAGCGAAGCGAAAGGCAGCAGCGTGGCGCTCACGTTGGCGATGCTTGCGGCGGATTCCGTTGCCTCAGGCCAGCATCTTTATCAACGCGCTATGCGCGAGTATGCCAGACGCGGTGGCAACGTGGGCCAGGCGGCGTTCAGTGTGTGCAACACGCCCGTGATGAACATCTACTCAGCGCTCGGCGCGAAGTTCACGGCGCCAACCGGTGTATGGATGTGGGTCGGCGGGAAAAGTTGAATAGCTTATTCCACCGCCTTCGAGAAAGAAGCCGCCGAGTTGCTAGCCATCATGACCACGATGATCCGCAAGTGCGAGTAACTGGATCTTGTCCGTCATTTCTGTTTTCAGCTTTCCCATTTCCACATTTTTCCCTCCATGACCGCCATCCCCTTCAATCGTTCCTCACTTGAAGGACGTGAACTGGAATACATCTTCCAAACCATCACCATCGGTCAGATCGCGGGTGACCAGACCTTCTCCAAGAAGTGCCACAGGATGTTGGAGGAGACCCTCGGAGTGAAAAAAGCGCTGGTCACGACTTCCTGCACTCACGCGTTGGAGATGTCAGCGATGCTCCTTGGCATCCAACCAGGTGATGAAGTGATCGTGCCTTCGTTCACCTTTGTATCCACACCGAATGCCTTTGTGCTGCACGGGGCGAAGCCGGTGTTTTGCGATGTGCGGCCAGACACGCTCAATCTGGACGAGACCAAGCTGGAGGCTCTCATCACACCGCAGACCAAGGCGATCGTGCCTGTTCACTACGCTGGCGTTGGCTGCGAGATGGATGCGATTACCGAGATCGCGAAGCGACATGGCCTGGCGATCATCGAGGACAATGCACATGGGCTCTTTGGCAAGTATCGAGGTCGTTGGTTGGGGACGATCGGCGGACTGGCCACGCAGTCGTTTCATGAGACGAAGAACATCACCTGTGGTGAAGGCGGGGCCTTGCTGATCAATGACGAGCGCTACATGGAGCGGGCGGAGATCATTCGTGAGAAGGGCACCAACCGTGCGCGATTTTTCCGCGGCCAGATCGACAAGTATTCGTGGTGCGACGTGGGCAGCAGCTACGTGATGAGTGATGTGCTCGCCGCCTTCCTCTTCGCGCAGCTGGATGTATGGCCGTTCATTCAGGTGAAGCGCCAGACGCTCTGGATGCGCTACCACCATGAGCTGCGCGATTGGTGCCAAACGAATGGCGTCCGTCAGCCCATCATCCCGTCCCATTGCGAGCAGGCCTATCACATGTATTACCTGCTGCTGCCTTCGCTCGATGCTCGCACACGGTTGATCGCCCATCTGAAGTCCCTGGGCATTCTGGCGGTGTTTCACTACCTGCCCTTGCACCTCTCCGAGTATGCGCAGCAGTGGGGAGGCAAGGCGGGAGACTGTCCTGTGACGGAGGATGTGAGCGATCGTTTGCTGCGTCTTCCCTTCTTCAACAGCATGACGCCCGAGATTCAGGGGCGCATCATCGAGGCAATACGTGGTTTCAAGGCCGATGTCTGAGGTCATCATCAGCGCCGATCAGGTCGGCAAGCGCTACATCCTGAATCATCAGGCCGGCGGTTATCGCAAGTTCAGCGATACCCTGGTTCATGTTGCGAAGGCACCGCTGCGCTGGATGAAGCCCGGTGAACGGGACGCGTTGCAGGCGGCTTCCAAAGAGGAGTTTTGGGCGTTGAAAGACGTTTCCTTCGAGATCAAGCAAGGTGAAGTCGTCGGCATCATTGGCCGCAATGGCGCAGGCAAGAGCACACTTCTAAAGATCTTGAGCCGCATCACGGAGCCGACCACTGGGCGCATCACGTTGAAGGGCCGTGTGGCCTCGCTCTTGGAAGTGGGCACCGGCTTTCATCCTGAACTCACCGGACGGGAGAACATCTTTCTCAATGGAGCGATCCTCGGGATGCGCCGCGACGAGATCAAAGCCAAGTTCGATGAGATCGTTGCCTTTGCCGAGATCGAGCGCTTCCTCGACACACCGGTGAAGCGCTACTCCTCCGGCATGTATGTGAGGCTCGCGTTTGCGGTCGCCGCTCACTTGGAGCCAGAGATCCTCATCGTCGATGAAGTGCTCGCGGTGGGCGATGCGCAGTTCCAGGCGAAGTGCCTGGGCAAGATGCAGGACGTTGCCAAGGGCGGCGGGCGCACGGTGCTGTTTGTGAGCCACAACATGGCAGCGGTATCCGCCTTGTGCTCGACGGCCCTGCTCATGCGCTCGGGTCAGGTAGCGGCGCGTGGCGATGTGAAAACGATTGTCGCTGATTACCTGGCGGCGGATGGCGCCTCATCGGGGGAACTTCAGGAGCACAAGCTGGACTCCACGCTCACGCTCAAACGCTACGAGATGTCCCAGGCGATGATCGAGAGCGGTGCAGCGCTCACCGTGCGCCTGGAACTGGAGAGCACCGTGGAGCAGGTGCTGGGTGAGCTTTGTCTCTTGATTTACACCGCAGCAGGCCAGCGAGTGGCCATCGTCGATCTGCGCGGTGAAAGGACGGTGTTCCAGGCTCGACCGGGCTCACCCTTGCGTGTGAACATCGACATTGATCGCCTGCCCCTGGTCGAGGGCGAGTATGCCATGGGGCTCTTTTATGCAGGCAATCAGGGCCGGAAAGAAGTGCTGCAGCTGCGCACGCTCTCGGTGCTGCCCCGCCCTAGCGAACATGGTTCTGCGCCTTACGCGGCCGAGTATCGAGGTTTCCTCGAAGTGAACCGAGTGGTGGAGGTGCAATCTTGACGCCGCAGATCCTCATCCTCGGTGGCGGTGCGGTGACGGAGCATCTGCATCTGCCTGCGCTCGCGCGGCTTGGCTGGCTGGCGAATACGCGAGTGGCGGACCTCAATGCAATGGCTCTCAAGCATTTGCAGACCTTGTATCCAGACACTCAAGTGAGTGCGCTTGGCTTTGCTGAGGCCTTGGAGGCTGGGTGCGCGGACTTCGCGGTGATCACCTTGCCCAATCATCTCCACGAGGCCGCTTGCATGGCGGCGTTGGAAGCCCGGGTGCCGGTGCTTTGTGAGAAGCCGCTGGCATTGGGAGCGGATGTTTGTGCGCGACTTGATGAGGCCTTTCACAGTGCCGGCCTTGCCCTGGGCGTGGGCATGTCGCGTCGCTTCACCCATGCCTTCCGTGCCATGCGCACCGCGATCAAGGCGGGCACGATCGGCGAGGTCGAGTCGGTGCGCGTTTCGCATGGCGGACTCTACGAATGGCCATCGAGCACCGGTGAGGCATTTCGTCCTGCCAATGGTGGCGTGCTGGCCGACATGGGTGTGCATTTCCTCGACCTCCTGCAGCTCCTCCTCGGTAAGCTGGAGATCGTGGGCTATGCGGATGATTGGGCGGGAGGCGTGGAAGCCGAGTGTGAGATGAAGTTGCGCTCGCTTCAGGGAGTGCCCGCCAGCATGCGACTCTCACGACGTCGCGTGCTGGCCAACGAGTTCGTGGTGCAGGGCACGCGGGGATCGCTCACGATGAAGGCAGCGGACTTCACACGCTGCACCTTGCAGGTGGGGAGCGAAGTCTCAGGCCAGATCAGTCTCGGCGGCGAGGCAGACTTTGTGGATGCCTTCGTCGAGCAGTATCAGCAATGGTCGCAGGGACTGAAAGGCAGTGCTCACGACGTTTCCTCGGCGGGTGAACATGGAGAAGTGATTGCCTTGGTGCAGCATGCGTATGCTCAGCGTCCCGCTCCCGAGCGTCAGCCTGCTCCCGAGTTGAGGGGACGCATCGCGATCACAGGTGCGACCGGTTTCATCGGCACTCGATTGGTGGAGCGGCTGGGCGTGAAGGAGGGCGTCGAGCTGCGGTGCTTGCTGCGTTCGTATCGTCGAGCGGCTGGCATTGGTTGTTATCCCGTGGAGATGACGAGGGTGGGGCTGGAGGATCGCGCCGAGCTTGAGGCTGCGTTCCGAGGCTGCCGATTCGTGGTGCATCTGGCTTACGGCAATGACGGCGAGATCAATGCGCAGAAGCGAACAACCATTGATGGCACGCAGGCGGTCGTAGAGGCTGCAATTGCCGCAGGCGTGGAGGCTGTGGTCGTGCTCAGCACGCTGTGGGTTTATGGCTTTCCAGAGAGCGCGGTAGAACTCGACGAATCGGCTCCCTATCGGCCTCACGGCGGTGCTTACGCCGAGAGCAAGGCTGCCATGGAGCAGTGGTGCCTGGAGCGGGCGAAGACTTCTGGCAGCACACGCCTCGTCATCCTGAATCCTGGCAATGTCTATGGCCCGTGGGGATACGCCTACACACGGCTGCCGCTCGATCTCGCAACCGAGGGCACCTTTGCCTTCGTCGAGAACGGCGAAGGACTCTGCCACTACAACCACGTCGATAATCTGGTCGATGCGATCACCGCCTCCTGCCTCACGACCGCAGCGCATGGACAGCGATTCATCATCGCGGATGGCCGATGCACCTGGCGTGAGTTTCTGACGCCGCTGCTGGACGAACAAGTCGCTGCGATCCAGAGCATGAGCAAGGCTGAGCTTGCCGCGCAGGAGCCCCCACCGGGACGTTTGGTGGATGTGGTGCGTGCGGCGCTGGGCAGTGCTGAGGTGAGGCGTGCGGCGGGTTCGGTCCCGATGATTCGCAGCCTGCGGAATCTCGCACGACGAGTGCTGCCCGCACGTCCTGCGGTCAGCCGTCCAGCCCCGGCGGCCCGGCCTTCCACCGCTTCGGCACACAAGCCAGTGCCCGCGTGGCTGGCGGATCTTTACCCGCTCACTTCCACCCGCTTCACCGCTGCCAAGGCCGAACGCGTGCTTGGCTGGCGACCTCAGGTGACGCTCGCCGAGGGCCTGGCCCAAGGGCGTGCGTGGTGGCTCGAATCGCAATCCAACGACTGATGATGACACCGCTTTTTCTTCGTCATGCCCTGAATGCGCTGATGCGCTGGGTGTGCCGCATTCCTGAAGTTCGCGAGGTGCTGCACACCTTGGCGATCAAGGTCACCCGCGATCCACGGCGCAGCGAACTGGCACGGGCGCGAGTGTATAATGTGCTCGCCGTCAGCAGTGCGCCGGAGGGCATGGTGGAGTTTGCGGTGCCGGTGCCGGAACTACCCGGCACGTCGTTGGAGCTTCGGCTCGACCTCAAAGATGAACTCAGCCGCCAATGGTATTACTGGGGCTATGATCGCTACGAACCCGAGGTGCGGACGCTCATGTGGGAACTGGTCAAGGACCTGCCTGCGGGCGAGTCCGGCGATGTGATCGACATCGGTGCCAACCTTGGCTACTTCACCTTGTATCTCGGCACCCTGCTGCGTCATCGCGGAGCAGGCACGGTGCAGGCCTTTGAGCCTAGCCCCGGCGTCTTCGCCCGCTTGCAGCACAATCTGGCGTTGAATCCCGGGCTGCCGGTGAAGTTGGTGCCCGCTGCGCTCTCGGATGCCGATGGCGAAGCGAATCTCTTCCTCGCTGACTTCGACTCGTGGGGGCACAGCAGTGCGAGCCTGCTTCCCGGTGTCGTCGATCAAGACGGTGCCGTGACGGTGCGGACGAGGGCATTGGACTCCTTTTGCGCCGAGAGTGGGATTGGAAAAGTGTCGTTGATCAAGATGGACTGCGAAGGTGCGGAAGCAGCGGCGATCCGGGGGATGAAGGGAGTGCTTCAGCGTGACTGGCCACACCTCATCATGGAGATCATCCCACGTTTCGAGAGTGAGATCCTTCCCGTCTTGAACTCGCCGGACCTTGCTCGCTACCGGAAGTTTCATGTGACCGATGAAGGGTTGGTGGAGCACGAGAAGTGTTTCGCTAGCTATGAGAATCGTGACTGGCTGCTGAGCTTGAATCCACCTCAACGACTGATGAAGAGGGCTGCTTTGTGACGATCAAGCGCGCCATGTCGGACGATGTCGGCGGGGCTGCCCGGCTGGCCGATCCTGCTGCCAATTGCATGGGCGTGCTGCGGCTTGTGCTGGCGATGCTTGTGGTGCTCTCCCACGCCTACCCTTTTGGGAGTTTCGGTCCTGACGCGATGCTTGGGTTCAGTCGGCAGCAGGTCGATTGGGGCTCCTTCGCGGTGCATGGGTTCTTCGTGTTGAGCGGATTCCTTGTCGCACAAAGCTGGGATCGCTCACGCAGCACGAAGCAATTCGTGGTCAATCGCGTGCTTCGAATCATGCCTGGTTATTGGCTCTGCCTTTTGATTACCGTCGTAGCGTTGGCTCCCGTTTTGTGGGCACTGCTCGACAAGCCTGGACGCTACTGGCAAGCCGATCCGTCACACATCACTTACCTCACCAAAAACTGGCTGCTGGCTCAGAAGCAGAGAGACATCGGATCGCTGACAGCGGGGCTTGGCGTGCCCCACTACTTCAACCCCTCGCTTTGGACATTGGCATCCGAGTTCGCCTGCTACATGGGCATTCTTGTCCTGGGTCTTGCAGGCGCGGTGCGACGGTGTTCGTGGTGGTTGGTCGGCGTGTTCTGTCTGTTTTACGCAAACTCTATTTTCGATCCCACTCACAGTCGATGGTTCATGAAAATCTATTCGACTCCTATGTCTGTGAGGCTTCCGATTTACTTCGTCGCCGGGAGCGTCTGGTGGAGCTGGCAAGACTATATGCCTTGCACAAAAGCGACGTGGATGGTCGCTCTTGGCTTGGGAACCATCGCAACGGGACTCGGATACTACCATGAGGCGATGCCGTTGATTCTTCCCGCCCTGTCGTTCCCACTGGCTGCTTCGTTTCATTCGCCCGCCTTCTTTCTGAAGCACGACTACTCTTATGGCGTGTATCTTTATGGAACGCCGGTCGAGAGACTGCTGCTGGCCGTTGGGCTGGGTGTAAGTTCACCATGGATTCTGGCATCGCTAGCGGCGGTGTTGGTGATGCCGTTTGCGATGCTGAGCTGGCATTTTTGCGAGAAGCCATCGTTGAGGCTCAAACACATTTTTGGACGATGAAAGTCTCCGTCATCATCCCGGCCTACAATGCCGAACGCTGGCTGACTGAAACGCTGGCGAGCGTGGCAGCGCAGGAGTGGCCGGACTTGGAAGTCATTGTCGTGGATGATGGGTCCACTGATGGCACGGCGGCTCTGGTGGAGAAGCTCTATCCGCACTGGACGCTGCATCGCTCAGAGAATCGGGGGGTGAGCCATGCGCGCAACGTGGGCACCCAGCTCGCGTCGGGCGACCTGATCAACTACCTGGATGCCGATGATCTCCTGCTGCCTGGCAAGTTGAAGCGCCAGGTGGCGCTCATCGAATCCTCGGGTGCCGATGTGGTGTATGGCGACTGGCAAGTGCTGGAGGAGATGGAGGGTCGCGGCTTTGAGCGCACACGAGAGGTGCGACGCACCTGGGAGTCCGTGAACGCCGATGCGGAGATCGCGTTCTTCAATGGCATGTGGTGCCCCACCGGAGCCTACCTTTATCGTCGGGCCTTCCTCGACAAAGTGCTCCCATGGAAGGACTGGCTGCCGGTGATCCAGGATGCGCGCTTTGGTTTTGATTGTGCTCATGCTGGAGCTGTCTGGGCGCATGATGCGGAGGTCGGCACGCTCTATCGCCAGCATCGGAGCGGGTCGGTTTCCACGCGGAACCGGCTGGCGTTTCTGCGTGATTGTCATGCGAGCGCCAAAGACATCGAGCGTCTCTGGCGCGGCACTGCCGGTGGGTGGACGCCTTTGCGTGAGGATGCCATGGTGGAGGTGCTCACAAGCTTGTCGCGAGGGGCGCATCGTGTGGATGAATCACTCTTCGAAGATCTCTGCGCCCACCTCGAAGCCCTGAGGCCGGACTTCAAACCGCAGGGTCCGCGCCTGCTCCGCTGGTTGAGCACGCTGGTGGGTTATCGCTTTGCCGTTCGTCTCGCCGATGCCGTCCATGCCCTGCGGCAACGGCGTTCTCTCACCCCCTCGATGGCTCTCTAACTCAGATGAAACTGACCACCCAAATCGCACTCAAGCTCTTCCCTGCCCACACCTGGCAGGCGATGCACATGGAATGGACGATGACGCGGCTGCGCCTCCTGAATGCCATCCTGCCCTCACGGCGGCAGATGGCAGATCGTGCGGCCGGTTTGAGTGATGTGCGGCTGCACCTGGGCTGTGGTCGCCGTGTGATGGAGGGCTGGATGAATGTGGACTGCTTCTCCGCGCCGGGCATCGACTTGATCTGGGATCTTCGCCAACCACTGCCGATGAAGGCTGGAGCGGCGCGCATGATCTATTCGGAGCATGTGATCGAGCACCTGCACTTCGATGAAGCCCGCAGCTTCCTGGCCGAGTGCTTCCGTTTGCTGAAGCCCGGCGGGAGGTTCCGCCTCGGGATGCCCGATGCTGAGATCTACTACCGTGCCTACGTGGACGGGAAGACGGAGTTCTTCACCTCGCTGGCTCACCTCGGCGGATCAACCGAGGCACTCGATACACCCAACCGGGTGATCAATCACATGTTCCGCATGGGAGGGCATCACTTCTTTGCCTGGGATTTTGAGACGCTGAAGAAGGAACTGGAGCGCGCAGGCTTCACGGGCGTTGAGAAGTCGAAGTCCGGCAGTGCCTCAATTCCCGAGCTGTGCCTCGATGACCCTGCTCACGAGTTCGAGACGCTTTACATTGAGGCGACGAAGTAAACCGCGAGCCCCCCAATGCTTTCTAGTTACCAACGTTTTCTTCAGCGCGTGCTCATCCGCGTGCGGCCGAACGTGCTCGCCGCGTGGCTGAAGCCATGGCTAGGAGTGAAGCGAGTCACAGTGACTACGACGCAGGGAACGTTCTGGATCGATCCGGTGTCGCTGCTGGGCATCGCTTTGACGAATCAGGGCGAACACGAGCACGGGATGGTGCAGACCTTGGAGAAGTTCCTCAAGCCTGGCGACACTTTTGTCGATCTGGGAGCCAATGAGGGCTACTTCACCGTCATCGGTGCACGGCTCTGTGGGGCAGAGGGCCGTGTGCTGGCGATTGAACCGCAGCATCGGCTGCTGCCGGTGATCGAGCAGAATCTCAAGCTCAATGGCATGGAGCAGGTGAAGGTGCTCAACGCGGCGATCTCGGATCAGCGCGGCACCGCGACTCTTCATCTGACCGCGAGCACCAACTCCGGTGGCAGCGGTTTTCACCGCCACAGCAAATACAAGCTGCCCACCCAGGAGATCGGCACGCTGACACTCGAAGAGGCGCTTGATGCCCATGAGTGCAGGCAGGTGGACCTCATGAAGGTGGACATTGAGGGCTTCGAATACGAGGCGCTCCTGGGCTCGCCGAAGGTCTTCGAGCAGCATCGTGTGAAGGCGCTGGCGTTGGAGCTGCATCCCACCATCCTCGCGGATCGGGGCAAATCGGTGTCGGACATCGAACAGATGCTGGAGCGGTGCGGTTACCGCTGCTCGACGGAGTTTGGCAACGCGGTCTGGCTCGCACCTACGGCATGAAGCTGCGCAACCTCGATGTCCTGCGGGCCTGTCTTGCACTGATGGTGTTGGTGGGCCATGCGCGAATGCTGCTCTGGATGGGCTGGCAGGACTGGAAGGTGCTGCCTCACGCATGGTGGGAGATGGCAGTGAGTGTGTTCTTCGCGGCCTTCCGTTTTGGGCATCAGGCGGTGATGGTGTTCTTTGCCTTGAGCGGCTTCTTCATTCATTTGCGGGCGGCCCAGGCGCTGGTGGAAGGGAAAGAGCAAGGGTTTGATGCCCTGAGTTATCTGGCTCGCCGCGCACGCCGCATCCTGCCGCCCTACTACGCGGTGTTGATCTTCACCGTGCTGCTGGATGCTGTGGGACATCATTGGTTCCCAAGGCTGTATGCGGCGCAGACGGGGAGTTTGCTGCTGGATCAAAACTTCGCTGATGCAGGCTATCGGGTGGAATCCGTTGTGCCTGCGCTGCTAGCTCAGCCTTCACTATTTGGCATTCGTTTCGGCGGCAATGGCCCGCTTTGGTCGATCGGGCACGAAGTTTTCTACTACCTGCTTTATCCGTTGTTCATGCTGGTCTGGCTTCGTCATCGAATGGGGGCGTATGTGCTCGGCCTCTCTTTAGGCCTTGCGTGCTGGTTTGTGCCGCTGGCGGGATGGTGGTCGGGCATGATGGGCTCGTATCCTGTGTGGCTGACCGGAGCGCTGATGGCAGAGGTGCTGCTGAGCTGGAGAAAACAACAACGTGGCGGTGTGGCCTTGTGGGCAACGGCATGTGTGATGGCCCTCGCAGCGCTGGCGGGTTTGCATCGCGTCTCCGAGCACTCGCCCTGGACGATGGTGCTCAACATGATCATGGGCTCGGCGGCGATTGCAGCTTTCGAGATGATGCCTTTCGATGTGCTCAAGACGAAGGCCGGTCGGGTGCTCGAATGGCTGGGCTTGCGCAGCTACAGCATCTACATCTTCCATTTTCCCGTCCTGGTGCTGCTCTCGGCCTGGTGTTTTCAAACTCAGTGTGGACTGCCATCGAACGGCTGGCTGGCGGCGCTCGGTGCGCTGCTGAGCCTGGGCGCGGGACTGCTTGGATTTCATCTGGTGGAGCGGCGATTCATGCCGTCCCGGCAGGCGGCTTGAGCGCTGATAGCGACCTCTTTGTGACTTCTGGCTATGACTTACCGAACGATTCGAATCCGTAACCTGATCTGCTCGTGGTTTCCGTGGGCGGTGTCCCTCGTCGAGCGCCTGCGCATCGCGTTCTTCTACCTGCCCTCGATTTTCCGTGAAGGTCAGAAGCTGCCATTGCCCTACCTTTTGAAGCGCGGGCTGATCGCTCGCCTGGCGGCCCGCAGCGGCTCGAAGATTCTGGTGGAGACCGGCACTTACATGGGGGACACGCCGTGGCAGTTGCGGCACCTCTTTGACAAGGTGTGGTCCGTGGAGGTGCATCCGCCGTTGGCTGAACTGGCGAGAGAGCGGTTCAAGTCGATCCCCCAGGTGTCCATCGTCGAAGCCGACTCGCGTCATGCCTTGAAGGAGATCGTTCCGCAGATCGACAAACCGGTGATCTACTGGCTGGACGGGCACTACTCAGGAGGTCTCACCGGCATGGGTGAAGCCGTGTGCCCAATCTTCGCGGAACTGGACACGGTGTTCGCGCAGACGCGGCATCCCTTCGTCATCCTTATCGACGATGCTCGCCTGTTTGGGCAGGAAGATGGGTATCCGACGCTGCAGGAACTGAAGGACTACCTCGATCGGCTGCCGCAGCCGCCGTGGGTGTGGATGGAGAGCGACGTCATCTTCGTGCTGCCCAAAGACCATTCGATGGCGAAGGACTGCGAGCGCCTGCCCTTCGATTCGATCCGGTCCCTGCTTTACTGATTCCGTGGTTCGGCCCTACGTCCATGCACGCCTGCCCAGTTCGGGCCTGGGCAACAAGCTCTTCGTATGGGCGCGAGCGCTGGTGTTTGCGCGGCGGCACGGGTTGCCGCTGGTGGTGACGGGCTGGTGCACGCCGCGATGGAGAGCTTTGCTGAAGGGAGAGGATGCGCGCATTTATTGGAACTACTTCACGCCATGGAACGAGCTGCCAGCGAGTCAGCGCAGCCGGGCCAAGGTGGTGAGCGAGCCCGCGATGGACGATCCTTTGCAGGGTGATGCCACGGTCTATGAGTTCTCGGAGATGCCGCACTGGAGCAGATGCTTCGAAGGATTGCGTGAGCATCGGGAGTTGATTCGCAGCGAGTTGTTCGGCCATCTCACGGCAGCACGTCGGCGTGAGATTGCCTCAGTGGTGCGGCCCATGATCTGTCTCCAGATTCGCATGGGGGACTTCAGGGCCTTGAAGGCGCACGAGCAGTTCAGCCAGGTGGGCGGCGTGCGCACGCCTCTGGACTACTTCCGCCAGTGGATCGAAGACCTCCGGGCGGTCCACGGATCTGACCTTGCGGTGACGATCGTCAGCGATGGAAGTGCTCACGAACTGGCTCCATTGCTCGCCCTTCCGAACGTCACGCACACGCCGGGAAGGTCTGGACTGGCTGATTTGATTCTGATGGCTGACAGTCGTCTGCTGGTGTGCTCGGCTGGCAGCACCTTCAGCCAATGGGGCGGGTTTTTGGGTGATCCGGTGCTGATTCATCATCCTGATCACATGCATTACTTCTGCCGCCCTGAGGCTGATCGCGTGCGTGTTTTTGAGGGTGCGGCAGCACCTGGGGCGATTGAGGAGTGGCCTGCACTGCTGCGAAGCAATGTCGAGGCGCTGGACGGAGTCGATCGGAGCCGGGCACCTTCATTGAAGCCGGGCACCCATGTGATGCATGTGCCGTTCGGCTACTTCCCGGATCAATGTGGCGGCACCGAGGTGTATGTGGCGGCACTTTGCCGGGAACTGAGCGCGATGGGGATCAATAACACCGTGGCTGCACCGGGCGAGAAAGAGGCGGCCTACGCTTACGATGGCATTCAGGTGCGGCGCTTCGGGATCGATCCACAACCGACATTCGAGTCGATCAATGTGGGAGGTGACGAGGTGGCCGCGCGGTCGTTTGCCAGTGTCTTGGATGAGGTGAAGCCCGACGCGATTCACTTCCATGCGCACAGTCCGGCCGTCTCGTTGCACTTGCTCAAGGAAGCTCGACGGAGGGGATTGAAAACGGTCTTCACCTATCACACGCCGACGGCGAGCTGCCGACGAGGAACGCTGATGCGCTGGGGCACGGAGCCGTGCGAAGGAGAGATGAGAGATACCTTGTGCGCGGCATGTCATTTGCATTCGCTCAACACTCCGAAGGCAGTGGCGATGGCTTCGGCGGCGCTGTCGCCAATGACGCAGATTTGCGCCGGAGCATTGCCCGCCCAGGCGCGCTGGCAGTTTCCGTTGCGCTCCCGACCTCTCACGGCTCATCGCCATTCGTTGGTCCGGCAGTGGTTTGCAGGCATGGACCGGATCATCGCTTTGTGCGGCTGGACCGAGCATCTTTTGCAACGCAATGGCGTGCCCCGGTTCAAGGTGCGCAAGGTGAGGCACGGATTGACTCAAGTGGCTGCTCCTGACGGTGGCGACAGACGTGTCTCTTCGAGCGGGGTGCCCAGATTGATTTTTCTTGGCAGGCTCGACCCGAACAAGGGAGTGCATCTTATCCTGGACGCGCTGGCGCTGTGTCCCGACCTCGAGCTGGAGGTCGATCTCTACACCGTGATCGATGCGGTGCCAGGCCCCTACGTGCGTGGGATCATGGATCGACTGAAGCACGAGAGGCGTGCCAGGGTTTGTGCTCCTGTGAGGGCTGCCGAAGTGATCGAGACGTTGAAGGGCTACGACGCTTTGCTGGTGCCTTCACAATGGATGGAGACGGGGCCGCTCGTGGTGCTGGAGGCGTTTGCAGCAGGCGTGCCGGTGGTGGGGTCGGACCTCGGTGGCATCGCCGAGTGGGTGACGCATGGCCGTGATGGGCTGCTGGTGGCTCAACAGTCCGCTAGCGGTTGGGCGCAGGCTTTGTGCCGTCTCGTCAAAGAGCCGGACCTGCTGCCTGAGTTGCGGGCTGGCATTTGTTCGCCGCGATCCATGCGCGAGGTGGCGGAAGAGGTGAGGGCGGTCTATGGAGAGCTGCTGCCTGGTGCCTGAGGCATGTGTGAAGTTTGCCATGAAATACCTGACCCGAGCCCTGGAATACCTGCGTGAATGTCTCTTCTGCTTGCGGGCAGGGGCGACACTGAGGGACAAGCTCACGCTCGCTGGGGCGACGCTGATGTTCCACTTCGACAAGCGCAATGGCCAGCAGCCCCGTCTCATTGAGGCCACGGTCAAGATTGGCTCGCTTCGCCCTTCTCTGCGGTTGCGCGATTCGGGTGGCGACGTGTTCATCTTCCACGAAGTGCTCAACGATCAGGTCTATCATGTGAAGCCTGAGTGGCTACGTGGCGAGCCGAAGGTGGTGGTCGATCTCGGGGCGAATGTGGGTCTCGCTTCACTCTCGCTGGCGGCGCAGTTTCCTGAGGCACGCATCATCGCGGTGGAGCCACACCCGGAGACGGCGGCGGTGCTTCGGCATAACCTTGGTTGCCTGGGCGATCGAGCGAAGGTCTGGGAAGCTGCGGTTTCCGATCAGGCAGGCACGATGCGTCTGAGCCTGGCCAACGAGAACTACAATGCGAGCCTCGTGCGCGAGAGCGAGCACGGTGTGGACGTGCGGGTGGTGACGATGGCCGATGTGCTCACGGCGGAGGGTGTGGATCGCATTGATGTGATGAAGATCGACATCGAAGGAGCGGAGAAGATGCTGCTCTCCGGCTCGCCAGAATGGCTGAAGCGAGTGGACCTCATTTTGATCGAGATGCATGGCGACTACGGCTTTGCAGAATTGAAGCGCGACCTGATCCCGGCAGGTCTGATCGTTGAGGAACAAGGAAGTGCCCAGGGCATGGCCCGACGCCTGGGCGGATGATTGAGAGGCGAGTGATTCATTGTGATTTCTGAAACCCCACCCCTGCCGACTGTGCCCGTCTCTGTGGCCATTCCGGCGTATCGAAACGAGACAGGACTAGCGAAAACACTGGAGCGAATCTTTGCCTGCCGGCCTCTGCCGGAAGAGGTGCTGATTCACTTCGATGGTGGCTGGCAGCCCACGCGAGACTTTAGTGCGGACACGCCAGTGCCCGTTCGGCTGTTTCACAGCAGCGCGAACCTGGGGCCAGGTGGCGGACGTGACGCGTTGTTTCGCCAGGCGAAGTGCGAGATCGTTTGCAGCTTCGATGATGATTCCTGGCCGCTGGATGCTGATTACTTCCAGCAGGCCCTGGCGATCATGGAGGCCTTTCCGCAAGCAGGCGTGATCTCGCCCGCCGTTTACCTTCGTGAGAAGCCCGTCCTGCCAAGGCTGCCCGAAGTGAGTGAAGGAGTTTCCTTTGAAGGCAGTGCGTCGATCACTCGCATGAGCGTGTATTTGAAAGTGCCGGGCTATGTGCCCGTGGCCAAGGCCTATGGAGTCGAGGAGGTGGACTTGTCGCTTCAAGTTCACGCCGCAGGCTATCTCGTGATGCACTGCCCATGGTTGCGAGCCTGGCACGATCGTCCGTATGCGGACAATGAGCACAGCACGCTGCCCTGGATTCGCAACGAGGTGCTACTCGCTTACCTGCGCTACCCTCGATGGTTCCAGCCTTGGGGCTGGTTGCGATCGATCCGGCATGTGGTGAATCACTACACTCCCGAGCGGCTGGGTATGATGCTGGGCGCTCTGGCGAGCAGTTTTGCTTTTTGTGCGGAGCACGAGAAACATGTGCATCGCTATCGCTTCCGCGACATCTGGAAGCATCGAAGCACGCCCGCGCGGCGCTGGTCGCTGCGCGCTGAAGAGAACTCGATCAAGGTGGAGCCGGCCGAGCGGTCGCGGCGCATCCTCTACGTTCAATACACGAACCCGGCGGCCTATCCTCCGCTCCAGCACAGCTCGCAGATTCTGGCGTCCGCAGGGTGGGAGGTCGAGTTCTACGGAGTGTCGGGTCGAGGGGCGGCGCCGCTGGCCTTCCCGCCCTATCCGCGAATCCGCGTTCATCAGGTGGATTGGTGCCCGCCGGGCTTCCGGCAGAAGCTTCACTACCTGCGATTCATCCTGGGCGCGGGCTGGCGTGCGTGGAAGTTCAAGCCCGACTGGATTTATGCATCCGATGCGCTTTCCGCCAACCCGGCGAGGTTCGCTCGCAGGATGTCAGGGGCGCGAGTGGTGTATCACGAGCACGACACGCCCTTGCCCTTGAAGGGAGCGATCAACACCGGGTTTGCTCGTTATGCGGATCGCTGTCGGCGCAAGCTGGGCATGGATGCTGATGCGATCGTGCTGCCGAATGAGCAGCGGTTGAAGGCCTTTGTGAAGGACCTCCAGCCTCGCGGCCAGACGTTCTGCGTTTGGAACTGTCCGACCGTTCACGATGTGCCTCAGGCACAGGGCGTGCGCCCGGACTCCGAGCCGCTGCGTGTGGTGTATCACGGTTCCATCGTTCCAGATCGCTTCCCGTTGTCCTTCATTCATGCGCTGGCACAGTGCCGTGAGAGTGTCTGCTTGTGCCTCATCGGTTACGAGGTTTCGGGCACATTAGGTTACACGGACAAACTGAGGCACGAAGCTGTGCGCCTGGGCGTGGGGGATCGTTTCAGTTACCTGGGCAGCATGAGCCGATTCGAGTTGCTGCCAAGAACAGCTGAGCACGATGTGGGCATGTCACTCCTGCGCATTCACCCGGATGACATCAATATGCAGCACATGCCCGGAGCATCGAACAAGCCCTTTGATTACCTGTCCCAGGGACTGGCGATCATCGTGCCCCACGATCCTGAGTGGGAGAAGATGTATGTTTCCCAGGGCTGTGCCAAGGCGTGCGAGGCATCCAGCACCGAAGAGTTGAGCAGGCTCCTGGATTGGATGGCCACGCATCGCGATGAAGTCCGTGCGATGGGCCGTCGCGGCATGGAACTCGTGTCCACGACCTGGAACTACGAAGCCCAGTTCCAGCCTCTCTTTGACTATCTGCACACCTCTCCCCACCAACCTCAGCCCCACCCGACGAGCCTATGATGAAGCGTGATCACAAACAAATGTTCTACTCGCTCTGCGGACCGCTGATGCGATTGAACGGCGTGTTCTATCGTGCCTTCCGCGCACCCTCCGAGGGCACTGTGAAGGTCCACCTTGGTCCCGGTCAATCGAACTACCTCGATGGATGGGTGAACGTGGATGCCAACATGTTCACCGGGAAGTGCGATGTGTGGGCAGACCTCCGCTACCCGCTGCCTTTCCGTGATGGCACTGTCGATGTGATTTACTCGCACCATGTCATCGAGCATCTGCCGGATCTTCCCGGGCACTTCGCTGAGATGTTCCGCGCGCTCAAGCCGGGCGGTGTGTTTCGCATTGGCGGTCCCAATGGCGATTCCGCAATCCGCAAGTTCGTCGAGGGTGATTCGGCGTGGTTCAGCGACTTCCCGGACAAGCGCAAGAGCCTCGGCGGACGCTTTGAGAACTTCATCTTCTGTCGGCAGGAGCATCTCACCATTCTCACCTTTTCCTTCCTCGAAGAACTCCTGAGCGAGGCCGGGTTCGTCGATCTCGTGGTGCGCCAGCCGTGCAAGGACACGGGCATCCCGCAGTTCATTGACCAGGCACTCTTGAGCAAGGAATGGGAGTCCACAGAGGACTGTCCTCACACCCTGCTGATCGAAGGACGCAAACCTGCCGCTGCTTGATCGCCGTCGTTGAAACGCACCCGGTGCAATACCACGCGCCGGTCTATCGCCACGCCGTCCAGAAGATGGCACTGCCGATGCATGTCGTGTATGGCGGGGACTTCAGTGTGGCGGGTTACAAGGATAAGGAGTTCGGTGCCAGCTTCGCCTGGGATACGGATCTGCTGGGCGGTGTGAGCCACGACTTCCTCAGTCGCGTGAGCGAGGGCGGTGCGGGCAATTACGATGAAGTGAAAGCTGATGGACTGGACGCGGCACTCGATGCGCTCGCTCCGCAGGCGCTGCTGTCACTGGGCTACACGCATCCTCTGGATCGCGCGGGTCTGCGCTGGGCGTCGAAGCGGCGAGTGCCCGTCCTGTTTCGCGGAGAGACCTCCGACGTGGCAAGGCGTCGTCACTGGCTGAAACGACTGCTGCGCGATACCTCATTGCGCCTTCTCTACCGTCGTTGCGCGGCCTTGCTTTACCTCGGCCATCACTCGCGGGAGCATTATCGCCAGCGCGGCGTGCCAGAATCGAAACTGTTCTTCTCACCCTACTGCATTGATGCCAGCACCTTCCAGTCAGATGCCGCCAGCCGCGACTCTCTCCGGCGCGCAACGAGGGAACGATTTGGGATTCGAGAGGACGCGGTGGTCGTGTTGTTCTCGGGCAAGCTCTCCGAGCGCAAGGGCGTCGATTTGATTCCTCACGCGGTGCGCAAGCTGCCAGCGTCGATGCGTGATCGCGTGCATCTGCTTTTCCTCGGCGACGGGGCGCTGCGTGAATCGGTTCAGCGCGAGTGCGAGCAGGAGTCCGGTGTGCCCGTGACGTTTGCGGGCTTTCAGAATCAGTCCGCGCTCAGTGCCTTCTATCATGCGGCTGATCTCCTCGCTCTGCCGAGTCGTGCGGAGGAAACCTGGGGTCTCGTCGTGAATGAAGCGATGCTCCATGGGTTGCCCTGCATCGTGTCCACCACCGTGGGGAGCCAGCCTGACCTCGTAATTCCTGGGGAGACCGGTGAAGTCTGCGCCCCGGGCGATGCGGAAGACCTTGCCCGCGCGCTAACTGCTTTGGTGGCACGGGTCGGAGACGCGGGCCTTGCGGATGTTTGCCGTGCGCGTGTGGAAAAGTATTCGGTGGCTCAGGCTGCCGCGGGCTTGCAGGCAGCCTGGCAGGCGGTGCGCCCGGCATAAGAAAAGATTACGACGATGAGGCTTCTGATCATTGGCATCCCCGAGGCCACCCACGTGGGCGGGCATTTCATCAAGGCGGCCCAGGAGCTGGGCATTGATGCAGACTTGCGGGATTCGAATGCCGCTTTCGCCGGTCCAAGGCTGTTGCGCATGGCCGTGTGGCATCTCACGGGGCGACGCCCGCTGCGCATGAAGACGTTCGGTGCAGATGTGATCGACTACTGCCGTCGGCATCGGCCCGAGATCGTGCTGACGACTGGTCAGGCTCCACTGGAAGCCCGCGTGATGCGCACCTTGCGCGAGATGGGGATGAAGCTCGCGAACTTCCTCACGGACGATCCATGGAATCCTCGTCATCGGGCCTCGTGGTTCATGGAGGCGTTGCCGTGCTACGATCACATCTTCACACCGCGGCGCGCGAATTTCCCCGAGCTGGAAGCGCTCGGCGGACCTCGGATTCACTACCTGCCCTTCGGCTACGAACCCCTGATTCACCATCCGCCGGAGCCCATGACACTGGAGGAGCAAGCGCTCTGGTCGAGTGATGTGCTCTTCATTGGCGGCGGTGACATTGAGCGGGCCGCGGTGATGCGTTCGCTGCGTGATCGGGGGTTCAAGCTCAGCCTCTGGGGCGGCTACTGGGATCGCATGAGTGATCTGAAAGCCTTTGCACGCGGCCATGCCGGGCCGGTGGAGTTCCGGAGGCTGGTCGCCTGTGCGGGGGTGAATCTCTGCCTCGTGCGCCAGGCCAACCGCGATGGCCACTCAATGCGGAGCTTTGAGTTGCCTGCTGTGGGCGGGTGTCTGGTCGTGGAAGACACCGGGGAGCACCGCGAGATCTTTGGCCCCGATGGCGAGTGCGTGCGATACTTCTCCACCATGGATGACCTCGCTTCGGTAGCGGGCGAACTCCTCGCTCAGCCTGAAAGACGGCGTTTGATGGCAGAAAATGTGCGCCAGCGGGTGTGCCTAGATGGGAAGAATACTTACCGCGACCGGCTTGTTTCGATTCTCAAGGCCTGCGATTCCAGCGATTGCACAGAATGGCGTTAATCAGCAATGTTCTTATTTGAACAGTGTCACTGTTTTGTTGGTGTAATGGATAGAGGGAGATAAAAATGAATTTGACTGGATACATCAGGGACGCTCAAGACGCCTTCTCCCGCGTGAACCGAAGTGTGCCCGAATATGCTCTGGTGGTGCAGGGGCGCTTCCACGCCTTTGCCCTCGCCAAGTCGTTGATTGCGCTCGACATGCCAGTCCGAATCATCACGAATTACCCTGCCTTCATGGCCGAGAGGTTTGGCGTGGCTCGGAAGCATGTCACCGGCTGTGCACCGCTCGGATTGCTGCATCGGTATGCTCACCGCTGGGATCTGCCGCAGCGATTTGATGCGGTGAACCGCTTTCTCCATGTGAGCTTTTCCCGATGGGCGGCACGCCAGGTGGTGAAGATGAAGCCTGAACTGGTCCATGCCTTCAGCGGCGTAGCGGCAGACATTTATGACGCCCTGGACCATGAGAAGATCGACTCCTTGAAGATTCTGGCCCGGGGCTCTGCTCACATCCGTGAGCAGCATCGCGATCTGTATCGAGAATCGATTCGCGCGGACTGCCCGGACATCGACATCCCGGGCCCCTGGATGATCCGGCGCGAGATGGAAGAGTATCGTCGTTCAGACCATATTCTCACGCTCTCCTCGTATGCCCGAAACAGTTTCCTTCAGCGCGGCTATTCCCCGGAAAAAATCCTCATGCTCGAGCTGGGCAGCAATGTGAAACAATTTCGGCCCGATCGTGAGGTGGTGGACCGTCGTATCGACAGATTGAGGTCGGGCAAGAAGATGACCGTGCTCTACACCGGCAATGTGTCTCTCCAAAAAGGCATCATTGATCTGATCGACACTGCCAGGGCGCTGGCGGGCAAGGTTCACTTTCGGGTCGTGGGCAACATCGTGGCTGACGCAGCCTCGCGTGTGGAGGTGGCCAGGGACGTGATCGAGTTTCTGCCACGCGTGCCGGAGCATGAACTGCCTGGCATTTATGCGGACGCCGATGCCTACGTTTTTCCCACGCTGCACGATGGCTACGCCGCCGTGCTCGCCCAGGCGCGTGCCGGATGTCTGCCCATCGTGTCCACGGACCACTGCGCGGCGCCCGACATGATCGTCAATGGTGAAAGCGGATGGATCGTCCCCACCCGGCGGGCAGACCTGCTGATCGACCGGCTCCAGGCACTTGATCAAGATCGCGAGGCAACGATCAAGATGGTGGAAAACCTCTGGCAGAAATGCGATACCCGTGATTGGTCCGATGTGGGCCGGGATTTCATCGTGCTGGCGGCTCGTGCGTTCCGTCGGCGTGAGGCACTCCGGCGGCGCTGACCTCATTCCTTTTTGAATCATGGATTTCGTTCCTACTCCGTCGAAAGAGACGCTGCGCATCCTCATGGCCTGCTGGGTGGGCGTGTTCCTGATCCTCACCTGGATGCAGTGGCGGTCCAGGCGGGCTTCCGGTGTGCCGCTGGCTTATGCCTTCAATCTTAGCCTCCTGCATGTGCCAGGAGCCCTGTGCTACTGCATGGAGTATTATGCGCCGCGGTCACCGATTCTCGTGCTCAATGGTGCGTCATTGACCAATACCTTCGTGGGATTTTATGTCTCCTTGATTGGATTCGCCTCGTTGGCGGTGGGCGTGCTCGCCTGCTCGATTTTTCTGCCCGTGGCTGACCGCGACGTAGTCCCGCCCAAACGGCTCTACCCTGCGGTAAGCGAGAAATTTCCTGGCACGGTTCTTTTGTTCGCCTTGGTCAGTTTCCTTGTGTTGGGGCGCACCGTGGGCCGCATTCCGAGTCTGGGTTCGCTGACGGGTGCGGGCACTGCACTATCTATCGTGGCAGTGTTTCTGTTCTGCTACATGGCGTATCAAAAGGGTGATCGATCAGGCTTTTGGAAATGGGTCTTTGCCACGTCTGGCTTCCCTTTCGTAACGGTCGTGCTCATGGGGTTTGCGAACTCCGGCACCCAGGCGGCCATGACGGTGTGGATGTTCGTGTATCGATTCTTCAGACCACGCATCGTTGCCTTGTTTGGGTTTGTCTTCCTGCTCTTCGGCGCGATGACGTTCTACGTGAACTACATGCGCGAGCGTGACTCGATCCGCGCGGCCGTCTGGGGCAGGGGAGGCATCGGTCTTCGTCTGGAAAAGATGCGCGACATGGTGGTCAACTTCGAGCCATTCAATCCTTATAATCAGGGACACCTGGAAAAGATGGATGCACGTCTCAATCAGAATGACCTGGTGGGCAAAGCCGTGATCTATCTTGCGTCAGGCCGAATCGGATTCGGTGAGGGTGGCACCTTGTATGCCGCAGCCGTGGCATGGGTGCCGCGGATTCTCTGGCCTAACAAGCCAAGCACGGGAGGTAGCGGCAGTGTCGTGGCTCGATTCACGGGGCAGGTGTTCGCTGATACCACCAGCGTCGGTGTGGGGCAGGTGCTGGAGCTTTACATCAACTGGGGCATCACCAGCGTGATCATCGGCTTCATCATCTACGGCTTCCTGATGCGCTACCTTGATGAACGCGCTGCGATTGGGCTCGAGCACCAGGATTACTGGCGGTTTTGTCGATGGGTGCTGCCTTCCTTTGGGATGCTTCAGGCAGGCGGTTCGTTCTCTGAAGTTATCGGAACCACCGCGGCCAATGTCGTGTTCGTGACGATGGCCCATCACTTCGTTTTCGCCAAGTTCTACGAAGACACGGGAAATTCCGTGCGCCGCAATCTCAACCGGCCGGCACTGGTCCCCGAGTATCGCGGATCAAAGTAAATCCCACGTCCCTGCCTTGATGGGTCAGTCACAGAAAGTTCATCTCTGGGTGCCAGGGATGGAAGAAACGGGTGGCATTCAGCACTACTCGATCTGTCTCGCGCAGGCGCTCTCCGAGCTGCTTCCGAACGCCTCCATCGAAGTGCTGAGCAAGAACGACTGCGGGCGACGCATCGAGATTGAGCGAGTGACGATGCATGAGTTTGGCCACCTGCCGAAAGCCCTGCGCACAGCCGTCTTTGCAGCCAAGGGCCTGGCCATGGCGGCGATCGACAAGCCGGTGGCACTGATTGCCACGCATCCTCACTTCGCCAAAGCCATGCGCTGGAGCAACCGTCCCTACCTTGCCGTCGCTCACGGTGTCGAGACCTGGGGACAACTCAATGGCTTGCTTGGCACTGCGTTGCGCAAGGCAGCCGGAGTGCTGCCCGTCAGCGAGTTCACACGCCAGGTGCTGCTTCGTGAAGGCAGCCTCGATCCTGACAAAGTCATCGTGGTGCCAGACACGCTTCGTGAGTCGGCCTTCGCACCCGGACCCAAACCCGACTACCTGCTGCAGCGGCATGGATTGAAACCCCATCAGCCCGTGCTGCTGACGGTGGGCCGACTCGCGGCGAGCGAAGCCTACAAAGGCCATGATCAAGTCATCGCCGCCCTGCCAGCCATCCGTCGGAGCTTTCCGGACGTCCGATACGTGATCGTAGGCACCGGTGACGACCTCGCCCGACTCAAAGCCTGCGCAGCCAGTCACGGTCAGGAAAAGGCGGTGATCTTTGCCGGCTTCATTCCCGATCATGAACTCGCGGACTACTACCGCCTTTGTGATGCCTTCGTGATGCCCAGCACCGGCGAGGGCTTTGGCATTGTGTATCTGGAAGCTCTCGCCAGCGGCCGGCCCTGCATCGTTGGCAATCAGGATGCTTCTCCCGAAGCCATTGGACATGGCAGGCTGGGCTTCGTGGTCAATCCGAGGTCTCCCGATGAGATCGTGGCGGCTGTCAGTCAATTTCTCTCCCGGCAGCATGACAAACCCTGGCTCTACGAGCCAGAAATCTTGCGATCCGAAGTGATCAAGCTCTATGGTTTCAAAGCGTTCCGAAGTCATCTGGCGAGTGCGTTGCGCCAGCTGGTGCCGAGCTTGGAACTGAGAACCGAGAACTGAGATACTCTCCTCATGTGCGGCATAGCTGGAATAGTTAGTTCGCGTCACGCGCCGGAGACGGTGCGATCGATGGCTCTGGGCATGCAGCGCGCTCTCGTTCACCGTGGGCCGGATGATGAGGGGCTCTGGCAGTCGGATTGTGGGCAGGCGGTGCTGGCGCATCGGAGGCTGTCGATTCTCGATCTGAGCCCCGGCGGTCATCAGCCCATGTCATCGGCGGATGGCCGCTACACGATCTGCTTCAATGGGGAGATCTACAACTTTCGTGCCCTCCGTGCCGAGCTGGAGAAGTCGGGGGTCGAGTTCCAGTCGCAGTCAGACACCGAAGTCATCGTGAAGCTCTTCGAGCGTGAGGGTGCCGAGAGCATGAAAAAGCTTCGTGGCATGTTCGCCCTCGCGATCTGGGACAACGTCACCCGCCGCATGTTCCTGGCGCGCGACCCGCTGGGCATCAAACCCCTTTACGTCCATCGCAGCCCTGGCGTGCTAGCCTTTGCCTCCGAGCTGCGGGCGTTGTGTGGCAGCGGGGTGTTCGGCTCCACCTTGAATCCGCAGGCCGTGCGGCGCTACCTGGAGTCCGGGTCCGTGCCCGAACCCCTGACGCTGGTGCAGGAAGTCGAGTGCCTGGAAGCCGGGCGCACGCTGCTGTGGCAGGAGGGCAGCGGGCGAATCCAGTCGTTCTGGCAGTTGTCCTGGTCGGGGCAGGAAGCCGTGACCGAAGACGCGGTCGAGTTCACCCGCAAGGCGTTGGCAGACAGTGTGCGGCATCACTTCGTGAGTGATGTGCCCGTCGGGGTGTTTCTCAGTGGAGGCATCGATTCAACGGCGGTCCTCGCCATGGCTAATGAAACCGGTCAGACAGCTGTGCGTGCCTTCTCGATTGGGGTGGACGATCCTGCTGCAGACGAGAGTGCGGTCGCTCGGCGCACCGCGCAGCACTTCGAAGCCGACTATCACGAGATGCGGCTCGACGGCGGCAAGGCACGGGCATTGTTTGGTGAGTTCCTCCAGCACATGGACCAGCCCAGCGTCGATGGTTTGAACACCTACACCGTGTCCTCGCTGGCTCGCGAGCATGGAATGAAGGTGGTGCTGTCGGGCCTTGGCGGAGATGAATTGTTCGGTGGCTATTCCAGCTTCAGCAAGATTCCCAAGATGCTGCGCTGGCACTCGTGGGCGCGGTCGATCCCTGGGCTCATTCCCCTCCTGCAGCGCAGCAAGCCACAGCATCGGCGGCTGGCGGAGTTCCTCTTGTCACCAGGCTCCATCGACGATGCGTATGCGAGCCTGCGCGGCATCTTCGCCAGGGGCGAGGCGGTGAAACTCACTTCCTGGATCACAGGTCAGGCGGTGGTGAGCAATCCCCATTCGATGGCCTCCAATTCCTCCCCGGCGACGGAAGTGGCGGATGAGATCAGCCGCCTGGAGCTGACGCGCTACATGCGCAATCAATTGCTGCGCGACAGCGATGTGATGAGCATGGCACACGGACTCGAATTGCGTGTGCCCCTGGTGGACAGCATGCTGGTGCAAAAACTCGCACGCATTCCTGCGGCCACGCGCTTGCAGCCCGGCAAGCGACTGCTCACCGATGCGGTGCGCGAGGTGCCCGAGTGGGTGGTGAACCAGAAGAAGCGGGGCTTCCTCTTCCCGTATGAAAAGTGGTTGGCTCGCGACTGGGGCTCCGCCTTCGCCGAAGCCTCAAAAGGTGCGCCCGTGCCAGTGGTGACCTGGTATCAGAAGTGGGTGGTGTTTGTGCTGAGGCATTGCATGGCGAACCTGGGCCTATGAAGGTGCTCCACGTCATCCCTTCCGTGGGCCCGGTGCGTGGCGGGCCGAGCGCAGCTGTGCTGGCCATGACCCAGGCCCTGCGAGCCCAAGGAGTGGAGGCCGACATCGTGACGACGAATGACAATGGACCCGGTTTGCTCAACGTGAAGACCGGCGAGTTCATCGACCGTGAAGGCGCACGCGTGTGCTTCCTGCCGCGCTGGTCGCCTGCCGTTGGAGCGCTGCGGGAGTTTCAATACAGCGGTGCGTTTGTGCCTTGGATGCAGTCTCATCTCGCGCGCTATGACGGCGTTCACGTTCATGCCGTGTTCTCTTACCTCTCCACGCGGGCCATGCAGCTAGCGCATCAGGCGGGCAAGCGCTTCATCGTGAGACCTTTGGGACAGCTCGATACGTGGTCACTGAAACAGAAGGCGATGAAAAAGCGGCTCTACTTCGCTCTCGCTGAGAAGAAGAACCTCCATCGTGCCACGGCCGTGCATTGCACCTCACCGACAGAAGCCTCTCATGTGCGGGAACTGCTGCCACAGGCGCGGGTGGAAGTGATTCCTCACGGGGTGACCTTGCTGCCGGAAGTGCCCGACGCGGCGGCACGGTTGCGTCAGCAGTTTGGCATCGCCTCGGATCAGCGCGTCCTGCTTTTTCTCTCGCGCTGGCATCCAAAGAAAAATATCCCGCTCTTGCTGCATGCTCTGGCATCACTTGCGGACGAATCGTGGAGTCTCATCCTCGCGGGCACGGCGGAAGATCCTCAGCACGCGGCGGAGATTGCCAAATCGCTCGAACAGCTGGGCCTGCAGCATCGGGTGCATTGTCCTGGGCATGTGGTCGGCGATGACAAGGCTCTCCTGCTTGCTGGTGCGGACATCTTTGTGCTGCCTTCGGTGTCCGAGAACTTCGGCATTGCGGCAGCAGAGGCGATGGTGGCAGGCCTGCGTCTGGTGGTGAGTGAGGGCGTCGATCTGGCTCCTGTGGTTCGCACGCTCCAGGCGGGTTCGGTTTGTGTTACCAATGACGAAGCATCTCTCGTGCGGGCCTTGCGCGAGCAGTTGAATGCCGCGCCCGACCGCGAACGACTGCGGGCGGAGGCGGGGCGACACTTTGCCTGGGAGTCGTCGGCCTTGAAGCTGAAGAACCTTTACGCGGAGGTCTTTGCGTGAGCGCGCTGGCTGACATTACGGTGATGGTGCTCACCTTCAATGAGGAGCCCAACGTTGGTCGTTGCCTGGAGCGTCTGCGCTGGGCCTCGCGTGTGCTGGTGGTCGATAGCTTCAGCACGGACCGCACCCTGGAGATCGTGCGAGGTTATCCGAATACGACGATCGTCCAGCGCGCCTTCGATACCTTCGCAGGACAGTGCAATTTTGGACTCAGTCAAATCGAGACCCCCTGGGTGCTGTCGCTGGACTGCGACTACATCCTCGGTGCGGACTTTGAGAAGGATGTCGCCGAACAAATCGCTGGTGGTGAACATGCAGGATGGAAGTCCGCCTTTCGTTACTGCATTCATGGCAAGCCGCTGAGCGCCACGCTGTATCCTGCGCGCTGTGTGCTCTATCGCAAGGCGGTGGCACGCTATGAGGATGAGGGTCACGGCCATCGCGTGCGCATCGATGGCCCGGTGGGCGACCTTCGTTTGAGGATAGATCATGATGATCGCAAGCCGCTAGGCCGGTGGTTTGCCTCGCAGATGAAGTATGCCGAACGCGAAGCCGAACATCTGCTCACCGCACCAGCGAATGAACTCAGCCGCATAGATCGCCTTCGCGCGTGTGGCTGGCTGATGCCTTTCCTCGCGCCGGTCTATTGCCTTGTGGTTAAAGGTTTGTGGCGTGACGGACTGGCGGGCTGGCACTACACCTTGCAGCGCTGGCTGGCGGAATGTGTGATTGCGCTGGCAGTGATCGACCGGCGGTGTTCTAACGGTTAGCCGCGATTTTCTCTGCTCATGATTTCTGATACCCTGCTCTCCATGCTGGCCTGCCCCGTAACAGGCTCGCCGCTCACTGTTCAAGGGGATGCCCTCGTCAGCCTGGAGGGGCGCAATTATCCGGTGATCAATGATGTGCCCGTGCTGTTGCCGCCGGAAGGCAATGACACGCTGGAGTGCATCGCCGCAGGGCGACGCGCTGCGGCACGCGGGGACATTGATCCGTATTACATTGAGGCGCTGGGCTGCAATGACGAGGAGCGCCGAGGGATCGAGAATCTCATCGCCAAAGGCAGCAAGATCGATCCGGTGGTGAACTACCTTGTCGCGGCGACGTGCGGCAATCTCTACAAGCATCTCATGGGTCACCTGGATGAGTATCCGATCCCGGAGTTTCGCATCAAGGATGGTCGTGGACGTGTGCTGGTGGACATCGGCTGCAACTGGGGACGCTGGTGCGTGGCCGCTGGTCGCGCCGGGTTCAAGCCCCTCGGAGTGGACCCTCAACTCGGGGCTCTGATGGCGGCGAAGCGAGTGACCAAGGAACTCGGCATCGACGCCTGGTTCGTGTGCGCGGATGCGCGTCAGTTGCCTCTGCGCGCAGGCACGGTGGACTACGGCTTCTCGTATTCCGTGCTGCAACATCTGAGCCATGAGGATGTGGCGCGAGTGCTCACGGGTCTGTCGAAGGCGATGAAGCCCGGCGCGGAGAGCTTCATCCAGATGCCGACTAACGTGGGGTTGAAGGGCCTGCTCCATCGCGCGAAGCAGGGCTTCAAGGCTCCGAGTGGATTCGACGTTCGCTATTGGCCGCTGGGCCAGTTGAAGGAGGTGTTTGGGCGCATCATCGGCAGCACGGATTTCAGTGTGGACTGCTTCTTCGGCATCGGGTTGCAAGCCGCTGATGCACGCATGATGCCACTGCCGTTTCGGGCGGCGATCACGGCGAGCGAAGTGCTCCGGGCGATGAGCGCCGTGCTGCCGCCGTTGACGTGGCTGGCCGACAGCGTGTATGTCCACTCGCGCAAAGTTTAAGTCATGACATCGGTCTTTGTTCTCACCGCGAAGTTCCTGCTGGCTCTGAGCCTGGCAGTTGGTTGCGCCTTGGTTGTTCGGCATGAACGGCTGGGCAACTGGCTGAAGTCGAAGTCCTGGGGTTTTGTCACCTGGGCATTCATCGTGCAACGGATTGTCGCCTTCCTGGAGATCTTTGTGGTGCTCAAACTCCCAGCGCAATCCGATGTGGGAGTGTATGTCCAGCAGGCTCACTGGGTGATCGAGGGCAAGCGAGCGTTCATCGACTTCGAGACCGGTTACGGCCCGTGGTTCGCTTGGCTGATCTCCTGGCCAGTGCGAGTGTGGCACTCGGAGGGTGCGCTGGCGTTTGTGGCGATGATATTCGAGTTCGCGGCCTGGCCGCTGTGGATGCGGTTGCTGCGGAACCATTTCGGCGAGGACAAGGCGAAGCTGGCGGCGTGGGTGTATGTGACGGCACCACTCGCCCTGATGAACGTTCCGATGGTGGGCCTCAATCACATCTGGATCACCGCGTTCATGGGCGCTGCGCTCGTGATGATGGAGTCCCGGCGCGACTTCATTTCCGGGTTGCTGATGGGAGCGTCCGTGGTGGCGGTGAAGTTTCTCTCGCTGCTGTTCGCGCCGCTCATGTTTTGGGTGGCGAGGAAAAAGGTCTCATGGGCCGTTGGCCTCGTGCTGCTGCCTGTGGTGGCCTACACGATGCTGTGGGCTCAAGGCGCAGATTTGACCGGCCAGGTGAAGATGCACGCGCACTACGATTCGTCGGGCAACCTGCCTTACTTGGTGGGTCTCACGGGCATTGACCCTTCGGCCCCACAAGCGCGCTCGATTTCCAACTTGATCGGCTTGCTGGGTCTGGCGGGCGCGTTTTTTGCATGCGTGGGCACGGGACGGTTGCGCGATCAGAGACAGTTGCTGCTGGCGTTGCCACTCTTCCTTTTGATCACGCTGTGCCTGAGCAAGAAGTCGTTCTCGCATTACCTGGAACTGACCATGTTCCCGCTCGCCATGCTGCTGGTGTTGGAGCGTGCGCGACTGAGCACCGTGCTGGGTTTTGTGGTGGTGATGGTGACGACGTGCCTGGAGCCATCGCTGTGGTTCCGCTGGCTGCATCAGAAGGAATTGTTCGCCGTGGTCTATCATCGTCTGACAGGCTGGACGCCTGCGACGGCGGATGTGGTGATGTTCGTTGTCGTGGAAGTGCTGATGCTGGGTGGCTACCTGTTGCTGGGCTGGCGCTTGTGGCAATGGATGAGCCCTGCGGCACCGGCCCTCTCAAATCTTATCGAGCATGAGCATTCCTGAATTCATCTACACCGTGCTGCTGAAGCCGCGTCCTCTGAGGGCTGTGGCCAATGCGATCCTGCGGGCCCTGTGCCCGGCGCGCAAACGGCTAGGTGACGCCTGGTGGGTGCCCAATCCGAACGATCCCGTGGTCTCGGGTGCGGCATCACTCGGGCTTTACGAAGGGCCGGAGACAGCCTTCTTCCAGTCAGTGTGCAGACCGGGCATGACCTTCCTCGATGTGGGGGCAAACACGGGATACTACTCGGCCTGGGCCATCGCATTGATGAAGGGCAGGGGACGCATCGTGGCCTTCGAACCCGATCCCGAATGCCGGTCATTCCTGGAGAAGACTCGCGATGCCAATGACTGCCGATTCATGGAGGTGATGCCTTTTGCAGCATCGGATGCAGAGGGTGAGGTGAAGCTCTTCCGCAATCCCGACAACCGCGGCGACAATCGACTCTACGCCAACGATCTCTGCACCGAGGAGATCGTCATTCGGAGTCGCCCGGTGGATGTGGTGCTGGCGGAACTCGGCATTGAAACCGTCGACCTCATCAAGATTGATGTGCAAGGCTTCGAAGGGCATGTGCTGCCCGGCATGAAGGCCACCCTGAGCCGCTCACCGCGTGTGGTCCTGCTCATGGAATTCTGGCCATGGGGGCTGGCGAAGGCAGGCAGTGATGCGATGGCGCTCGTGCAACTGCTGGAGGAGTTGGGCTTCACCTTGTTTGAACTGATGAAGGGCGGACTGCTGCAACCGTTGACCGATCCGGCGGCTTTGATCGCGCGGCTGGAGGGGCGCATCTACACGAATCTCGTCGGCTTCCGTCGTGTCACGACTTAACCTCTCGCTTTCATGAGTCAGCCTGAACTAGCGGTCATCGTGCCGACCTACAACGAGCGGGAAAACATCCGTCCGCTGCTGGACCTGCTCGCCCGTGCGCTCGCCGGGGTGAACTATGAAGTGGTCATCGTGGATGACGATTCACCGGACCAGACCGCTACGTTTGCCTGGACTCAAACGACCGCACATCCCAACGTGCGAGTGATCCAGCGCATCAATCGCCGAGGCCTGTCATCGGCTTGTGTCGAAGGCATGATGTCCACCAGCGCCCCTTACATCGCGGTGATCGATGCGGACATGCAGCATGATGAGTCGGTGCTGCCCAAAATGCTGGCCAAGATCAAGACGGAGGCGCTCGACATCGTGATCGGCAGTCGCCACGTCGAAGGCGGAGGCATGGGCGAGTTCTCGAAGGCGCGTGTGTGGTTGAGCAACATGGGCAAGGCATTGAGCCGTGCTGTGTGCCGCGCTGATCTGAGCGATCCGATGAGCGGCTTCTTCGTGCTGGATCGCCGCTTCTTGATGGAGGTGGTGCGCTCGCTGAGCGCCACCGGGTTCAAGATATTGCTCGACATCCTGGCGACGGCGCGACGCCCGGTGAAGATCGGCGAGGTGGGCTACACGTTTCGCACGCGGCAGTTTGGCGCGAGCAAACTGGATATCGTGGTCTTCATCGAATACGCGCAGCTCCTGCTGGACAAGGCACTCGGAGGTCTGATCCCGGCGAGCTACGTGGTCTTTTGCTTCATCGGTGCGCTGGGCTTCGGTTTGCACATCAGCATCGTGCGCCTCATGATTGCCAGTGCCGGATGGTCATTTGGTCAGGCGCAATGGATGGCGGGGTTCGTAGTGATGACCGTGAACTTCCTGCTCAACAATCAACTCACCTTCCGCTCGCAGCGTTTGCGCGGCTGGTCCTTGCTGCCCGGTTACGCGGTTTTCTGCCTCGCGTGCCTGGTGGGTCTCTATCTCAATGTGGCGGTCGCTGAGTCGGTGCGTGCCGCCAGCGTCTGGTGGTTGTGGGCCAGCCTTGCCGGACTGGTTGTCGGCAGTGTCTGGAACTACGGCGTTACCTCGCTCTTCGTGTGGAATGTAGCCCGCCGTCGTTTGCTCAAGGCGGAGAAGGCTCGTGAACAGAGCGTGCAGCCATGAACCGTCGCGTGCTGCTTGTCATTCCTTGCTTCCACGAAAGCGGGCGCATCAAGCCGTTCTTGCGTGAGCTGAAGGAGGTCTTTGCTTCCGATGACGAGGTATCTGTGCTCGTCGTGGATGACGGCAGTGGCGAGGAGGAGGTGAGCAAGATGCAGCTCATCGTCGAGGCGGAGCGCCAGGGATGGAGCGGATTGAGGCCGCTGTTGAGCGCGCCGCATGAAGGCAAGGGCGGCGCGATTTATACAGGCTGGGTGGCGAACGAAGGCGAGGACTGGCTGGCCTTTGTCGATGCCGATGGATCATCGTCGGCACACGAGGTGAAGCGACTGCTCGCGATGCGGGGCGAGGGGGCGGTGTTTGCGTCGCGCATCAAAATGCTCGGGCGTTCGATTGAACGTCATTGGCATCGACATCTGTTGGGCCGCGTCTTTGCCACCCTGGTGGGCGAGCTGCTGAAGGTGCCTGTCTATGATAGTCAATGCGGGCTGAAGCTAGTGCCGCGAGCGGCCTTCGAGAAGGTGCGCGCCGGGCTGAAACTGCGGGGCTTCACCTTTGATGTGGAACTGCTGTGCGCCTTGCTCGATTCGGGCTGCCGTGTGACCGAGGTGCCCATCGACTGGTGCGAGGTCCCTGGGGGCAAGGTGAAGCTCCTGCGTGACTCCTTCCGTATGGCCCGCGACGTCCTCGAAATACGACGTTCCCGGCACGACAAAGCTCTCGACACTCCGCGCGCAGACTCCTAGCATCGCGCCCTTTCGTTTTCAGCACTCTATGGACAAGGACCAACTCATCAGCGTCGGCGGGGCCGGCGGTTTCATCGGCGGCGCGCTCATCGCGGACTTGCGCAAGCAAGGTTTCACCCGGTTGCGTGCAGTGGACCAGAAGCCCTTCGATCAGTGGTATCAGAAGTTCGATGACGTGGAAAACATTCAGCTGGACCTTCAGGAGAAGGAAGCCTGCCGCATCGCCTGCAAAGGCGCGCACACGGTTTACAATCTTGCCGCTGACATGGGCGGCATGGGCTTCATTGAGAACAACAAAGCCCTGTGCATGCTCAGCGTCCTGATCAACACGCACATGCTCATGGCGGCGAAAGACGCGGGCGTGCAGCGCTTTTTCTACGCCTCCTCGGCCTGTGTTTACAACGGCGACAAACAGAAGGCCTTCGACGTGCCCGCCTTGAAGGAAGCCGATGCCTATCCCGCTTTGCCGGAGGATGGCTATGGCTGGGAGAAGCTCTTCAGCGAGCGCATGTGCCGCCACTTCCGTGAAGACTTCGGCATCGCCACACGCGTGGCCCGTTATCACAACGTCTATGGACCCTGGGGCACCTGGGATGGCGGACGCGAGAAAGCACCAGCGGCCGTGTGCCGCAAGGTGGCTCTGGCCAAGCTCAGCGGGAAACATGAGATCGAGATCTGGGGCACGGGCGAGCAGACGCGCAGCTTCATGTATATCACGGACTGCGTGTATGGGACACAGATGCTGACCAACTCGGACTTCATCGAGCCCATCAACATTGGCAGCGCCGAGATGGTCTCGATCAATCAACTGGTCGATATGGCCGAAGAGATCGCGGGCATCAAACTCCAGCGCAGCTACAAGCTAGACGCACCGAAGGGAGTGAATGGTCGCAGCAGTGACAACACGCTGATCAAATCCGTATTCGACTGGGAGCCCACCACGCGTCTGCGCGACGGACTGGAGATTACCTACCGCTGGATCTACGACGAGATTGTGCAGGGCAAGGCCTCGCTGTAACTCATCAGGATTGACGCCGGGCCATGCCCCCGGACGTTTGTCCGCCCACTCCACCATCGGAATGTCAGCCCCACGAAAGCTCAGGGTTCTGCTGCTGAACCAGTGCTTCTACCCGGATCACGTCTCCAGCTCGCAGCATCTCACGGATCTCGCCTTGGGGCTTGCCGAAGCCGGGCATCAAGTGACGGCGGTGGCATCGAGTCGCGGCTACGACAATCCTGACCGTCGCTTTCCAGTGCACGAAACCTGGCGAGGTGTGGAGATTCATCGCATCTGGACGCCGGGCCTCGGCAAGAAGGCCAAGTGGCGGCGGTTCGTGGATTTCGCCATGTTCTGGATCAATGCCACGCTCATCCTGCTGCGGTTGCCGCGTTTCGATGTGACGGTGTGCCTGACGTCGCCGCCTCTGATCTCGTCGCTGGGCACCCTGGTTGCTGCGCTCAAGGGAGGGTCTGTCGTGCCCTGGGTGATGGACCTGAATCCCGATGAAGCCGTGGCCGCTGGCTGGTTGCGCGAGGGCAGCCTGCCGGAGCGGGTGATGAGCACCTTGCAGAACTGGAGCTTCGGCCGTGCCGCTCGCATCGTGGCCCTGGACCGGTTCATGGCGGCTCGCATTCGGGCCAAAAGTGTGAGCGAGGATGCAATCCATGTGGATGCACCGTGGTCGCACGATGATGCAGTGCGATACGATGTGGCCGCGCGCGACCAGTTCCGTGCCGAACATGGAATGACGGGTAAATTCGTGGTGATGTATTCCGGCAATCACAGCCCCTGTCATCCACTCGACACCGTGCTCCAGGCAGCGCTAAAGCTGAAAGATGATCCGTTGATCCGGTTCATGTTCGTGGGCGGTGGCAGCGAGCACGGGAAGGTGAAAGCCTTTGCGAAGGAGCACTCGCTTTCAAACGTGGTGTGCCTGCCCTACCAGCCGCTCGACAAGCTGAGCGGTTCACTGTCGGCGGCAGACCTGCATCTGGTGGTGATGGGCGATCCGTTCGTGGGCCTGGTGCATCCGTGCAAGGTTTACAACATCCTGTCGCTCGGGCTCCCGTGGCTGGCGGTGGGACCGGCGGAGTGTCACCTCACGGATCTTGTGGCTCGACTGCCGGACAAGCGCTACGCCATGACGGTGGCGCATGGCGAGGCGGAGGAGATGGTGCGCGCGCTTCGGACGGCGGCTGCCACGGGTGCCCTGGCACCGAGCGAAGATTTGCGGGGGCTGGCGGCGGAGTATTCCCAATCACGCCTGTGCCCGAGATTTGTGCAGTTGGTGGCAGATGCTGTGACGCGCTGATTGCTCTTTTCAGACAAGTCGATCAAGATGACTCCCATGCTCGCCCTCGTCATTCCGGTTCCCAGCGTCAAGAACGTGCTCGCGTTCGTCGGGGCCGTGATGATGAGTTCGCTGCTCACCGCACTGGTGCTGCGTTTTCAGAAAGGTGTGGGTTTCGATCAGCCCGACGACCATCGCAAGAAGCACGGGCGCAAAATTTCACGCCTGGGTGGGGTGCCGATCTTTTTAACGCTGATCGCGGGCATGCTGCTCACGAACTACCTGGAAGCATCGCCGCCGATTCCGATCGAGTGGTGGCCGATCGTTCTTGCGAATACGCTGATCTTTGCCATCGGCTTCCTCGATGATCTTCGGCCTTTGGGTGCCCGAGTGAAGCTCGTGGGGCAAGTGGGTGCCGCGTGCGTGCTCTATGCCCTGGGGCACTCGATTGATTACGTCACCAACCCGATCTCCCATAGCCACTTGGCGCTGGGGCTGTGGAGCCCGGTGATCACGGTGCTGTGGCTGATCGCGATTCCAAACATCGTGAATCTGATTGATGGCATGGATGGTCTGGCGGCAGGCTTCGGCTTGTTCCTCTGCCTTACACTCGCTTTCATCGGACACTTCAGCGGAATGCCCGATGTGGTGATGATTTGCACGGTGATGGCGGGAGCGCTGGCCGGTTTTTTGATGTTCAATTTCCCGCCGGCCCGGATTTTTCTGGGCGATGGCGGTGCCTACCTCATTGGATTCTTCATCGCCTCGGTTTCGTTGAGCACGTCGCAGAAGGGTTACATTCTAGCTGCGTTGCTGGTGATCGTAGTGGCGCTCGGAGTGCCGATCCTGGACACTTTGTTCGCGATCATTCGGCGGGGAGTGCGGGGGCTGCCCCTGTTCCGTGCAGATGCTGAGCATGTGCATCATCGCCTTATTGCGCTGGGCTTTAGCAAAGGGCAGGCGCTGGGCATCTTGTATGCGGTGTGCGCGGTGCTGAGCTTGCTGGGTATCCTGGTGCTGACGAAGCGGGGCATGGGCACCGTGATTGCCATGGCCGCGCTGTTCTTGCTGACCCTGATCGCGGCCCGCGGTCTGGGTTATGTGAAAAGCTTTCGAGGGTTGCACCGCCAGTTCTCGAAGGCCTTCCAGCAACGTCGCGAACTCGCGTTTGCCCGCGCCTATGGTCAGGTGCTCGAACTGGAGTCCGGCCGGATGGCTTCGGCCGCCGAGTTTGTTGAGCTGCTGGGGCGTTCGCTGCCGCGCATTGGCTTCACCTTGAAGCCGGAGCACGGGCGGGTGGCCTGTTCGTTGCGGCTCGCTGATGGAAAGATCTGGCAGGTGGGCCGACTTGACTATGAGCGCACCGAGGATCAGTGGAGGTCGCATTTGGAAGCCATGCTGGCGGGTCTCGAGCATGCGGTGGGGCGGTGGGGAGACCTGCCTGGCCTGACGCTTTCCAGCCCAGAGGAGCCCTCGGCCGACGCGGTGCCTGCTTCCAGCCCAACCCCTAGCATTCACGGAACATGACGAGGCGAAGACGCAGACGCAGATCTCCCAGCTCGGAAAGCGAGGAACCGATCAGCCCGCTGGCCGAGGAGATTCACGCGGAGGCTGAGGCAGACGCAAGTGTGGAGGAACCGGCCACGCACTGGCTGGCCAATGTGATTGCCGGGCTGCCTGTGTTGCTTTGTTTCCTGGGCACGGGCCGGAACGCCTGGGTGCCGGGGATCGCAGCGCTGATCATCGGTTTGCTGGCCTTGCTTTTTCCTCCGAAGAACAAGCTGCCTTTCCTGCTGCTCATGGTCGTGGGTGCAATCGCGCTCCCAGGTCTGATCAGCCTGCTGCCGATCAAACTGCCCTTCCTGCCGGCATGGCGCGAGACGCTCGTCCGCGATCTGCAACTGCCGGTGGACAAGATGATCACACCTCAACCCTGGGTGACCTTGGAGAACGCGGTGTGGATCCTGGTGATGTTGCTGTGGTTTTGCTGGGGGGCATCCCACTGGCAAACCTCGCATGGTCGCGGGGCGGTGATTCGACGGCTGGCGCTCGGTTTCACCGGCCTTGCTGTGGCGTGCATTTTCTTCCGGATCGTCGGCTGGGAGCCTTCCTTCTGGGAGTGGCGTGAACATCAGGACATGGGGCCCTTTGCCAATCGGAACCACATCTCCGGGCTGATGGCGATCAACTCGGTGCTCTGCCTCACGTCCGCTTACGATCTGCTGAGGCGCAAGAAGCGCACCTGGCTCCTCTTTGGCCTGGGTGTGGTGCCCAGTTTTGCCGTGATTCTGATGGTCGGCTCACGCGCCGGGCTCATCCTTTTTGGCGTCGGTTTGCTCTCCTGGTTGCTTGCTGCGTCTTTGCGTCGGCGTAGCGTGGAGCGGCTGGCAGTGAGCGGGGCCGTGATCCTCGCGCTGACTGCCGGGGCAGTGATTTTTGGGCAGAAGCTCATCGCTCGTTTCACTCATCCCGGCGTGATTGCTACGGAGAATTTCTCCATGGATGGGCGGGTGCGGGTGTATGAAGAGGCGTTCGGTTTGGTCCTCCAGCATCCGGCGCTGGGTATTGGTCTGGGCAATTTCACTGGTGTCTTCGGCATGACGAACAAGCTGGGCGATGCCTACATGCGCTACCGTCATCCTGAGAGCGACTGGTTGTGGTTCATGGCGGAGGCGGGCTGGCCGGGAACTCTGGCGGCGCTCATCGGGGTGTTCTTGCTGCTGCGCTGGATGGGACCCTGGCGCAAAGTCTCGCACAGTCACCATCGACGCGAGCGGCGGTTGCGTCTGGCAGCAGGCTTTACGGCGTTGCTGGTGCTCGGTCATGGGCTGGTGGACGTGCCGATTCACAACCTGGCCATCGCCGTGCTGCTCGCCCTCCTGGCTTCGATGGCCCTTTATGAAAAGCGCCTCACGGATGCCTCGGGCGTGGTGATGACTGGGGCATTTCGTCTCGGCGGACTCCTCGCCGTAGGTGCTGGAGTGACCTGGTTCGCCTCAGGCCTGGGCTTGACCAACATCATGGGGCAAACAGCAGCTCAGGAACGCCTGCAAAAGGCCCGCGTTCTGACGGAGACGGACAATGCTGCGGCCGCCTGGCGGGAGATCAATCAAGTCGTGGAAGTCGCTCCCTTGAGCTGGGAGGCTTGGTATCGGCGTGCGGAGATCGGCTTGCGACTGGGCCACAGCTACACCGAGTCGCTCCGAGACTTCACAAGATCGCGCTTCCTGGAGCCCAACATGGTGCAGAACTGCATGATCGAGGCGGACGTGTGGCTGAAGTATGAGCCCTCACTAGCCATTGCTGCCTGGCGTGAGGCGCTGGCACGGGATTCCTCGGATCAATTCAATCGTTACAACCTGATGCTGCGGGCCACCGAGTTTCTCCCTGAGCTTCGCCCTGGCGTCCGCGGTTTGGCCTCCAGCGCCCGCCTGCTGGTGGCCTACCTGTCCTACACGCCCGCAGGCGAGGAATTCGATGCCACCTTGCGCGAGCTGCTGCAGCGCTATCCCACCCTGGAGGGCTTGAACAACTACGAGCGCTTCCTGCTTTTCCACCAGTGGCGGAACAAGGGTGACCGCGAGAGCCTCTCGAGAGCGCTCGTCTCCAACGACGCTTGGCTGGCCGATGGCTGGCGCTATGTCGCCGAGGACTACGGCACGGCAGGGAAGTTCCGGGAGGCCTTCGAGTTGGCGAAACGCTTCGTCGTGCCCAAGGTCAACCTCTCGTCGTCGGAGGACCGCGATTCCATCGAGCAGCTGGATCGTGAGTTCCGATTCTCGCCCTCCGATGCGAATCGCGGCATCCGGCTTTTCATTGCTCAACGCGATGCCAACCGGCTCGATGATGCCCTCAAGACGCTGGAACTCATGGCTGCCCAGCCGAATTTCCCGGCGGATGTCTTCTTCGAGACGGCCAAGATTCATGCGCTGAAAGGCGAATACCAAAAGGCCTGGGAGCTGACCCAGAAGTATTTGCAGCATTGAGAAACGGCGGGCTCGCCTGAGCCGCAAAGGTCCCGACTCTCAATTTCGAAAGGCCAGCCGGTTAATTTTCCATATTGACCGGGCTGGCCTATTACTTTAGAGTCCCAAATAATCAGGATTGCATCGCAACGCGTAAAATCATTATGGCCAAAATAGTTATCATAGATGACGAAAGCTCCATCTTGGAGCTGATGAGCAAACTCTGCCGCTCGGTCGGCCACACAGTTTTCCCCTGCCTGACTGGGGCTGAAGGTCTCGCCGCTGTCAAAGCTCAGTCGCCCGAGCTGGTGATCGTCGATCTCCGCATCGGTGACGTCAGTGGTCTCGACATCGTCAAGACCTGCGCTGTCGAGGCTCCGAATGCCGCCGTCATCATGGTCACAGGCCACGGCAGCGTCGAGACGGCAGTGGAAGCGATGCGCCTGGGGGCTTTCGACTACCTGACCAAGCCCTTCGATTTGGGCGATCTGATCAAGACCGTCAACCACGCCCTCGCTCGCAACAAGGACGGCAGCGTGGATGTCGCGTCCGCCCCGACCAGCCCCCTGCTTCGCTCCAGCAACTCGTCCAAACTCATCGGCCACAGCGAGGCCGTGCAGAAGATCTTCGAGCGCGTCCGCCGCGTGGCCGATTCAGACAGCCCCATCCTCATCGAGGGTGAGTTCGGCACTGGTAAGCACATGGTGGCCCGCGCCGCCCACGAAGCCAGCCAGCGCGCCGCCGCTCCGTTCAAAGAACTCCAGTGCAGCGCCCTGCCGGAGGACGTGCTGGAGGCAGAACTTTTCTCCACCACCGGCACCGGGATCTTCAATCGCGTCAATGGCGGCACCGTCCACCTGGCCGAAGTGCACCTTCTCCCGCCGCGCATTCAGGCCCAGCTCAATACCTTGCTTGACGAGGTCCAGAACCGTCGCGGCAGCTCGAGCGTTCCTAGCTTCCGCCTCGTCACCTCCACCACCATCCCGCTGGAGGAGGCTGCTTCGGCTGGGAAGTTCCGCGAGGACCTTTATTACAAGATCTCGGTGGTGCCCGTGCGCATCCCGCCGCTGCGCGAGCGTCGCGAGGACATTCGCCCGCTGGTGGAGCACTTCCTCAAGGACCACGCCGAACGGTCCAATGGCGAGCAAAAAGCCATCGACGCCTACGCCTTGGAGTTCCTCGAGAAATACGCCTGGCCGGGCAATATCTCGGAACTGCGCAACGCCGTCGAGCGCGCCTGCGCCCTCTGCGAAGGCAATCGCATCAAGCCCTCCGACCTCCCCAGCAAGGTGAGCCAGCAGGTGGAAGTTCCCAGCCCTGAGAAAGGCGGTGGCAAGGTGCAGCTTCCGATCGGCTCCACCCTCGACGACTTCATTCGCACCCAGGAGCGCCTCTTCATTCAGGAGACGCTCAAATACAACAACGGCTCCCGCGAGAAGACCGCGAGCATGCTCGATGTCAGCATCGCGACGCTTTATCGCAAAATGGGTCTCAACGTCGAGCGCAAGACCACGACGTAGTTTCACGGGCGCACATTCTCCCGATTCGCGAAGGCGGAGCCGAAAGGTTCCGCCTTCTGCATGTCTGGCCTGCAACATCCAGCCCGTCGCCGCAGTAGGTTCTTTCTCATGCGTTCGCTCGCCCTCGTCCTTGTCGCCCTAGCGTCTCCCCTTGGAGCCGCGCCGGTGGACTACGTGAAGGACATCAAGCCGCTGCTCAAGACCCGGTGCTATGCCTGCCACGGCGCGCTCAAGCAGAAAGGCGGACTCCGCCTGGATACGGTCGCGGCAATGAAGAAAGGCGGCGATGGCGGATCAGCCCTGGATCTTTCGCACGCCCTCCTCGTCGAGCGCGTGACCACCTCCGACCTGGACGAGCGCATGCCGCCCGAGGGTGAGGGAGCCGCCTTGCCCGCCGCCGATGTGGAGAAGCTGAAAGCCTGGATCGCTGCCGGAGCGCCCGGTCCTGCCGATGAGCAGCCCGAGGCCGACCCTCGTTCCCACTGGGCCTACCAGCCGCCCAAGGCCAGCGGAGCTTCGCTTGATGCCATGCTGGCCGCGCACCTCGCCAGCAAGCAGCTCAAGCCACAGCCCGAAGCCCCGCCCGAGGTCTGGCTGCGCCGGGTGCACCTCGATCTTGTCGGACTGCCTCCCACAGCCGAACAAGTCATTGCCTTCCAGCAGCAGTGCGCCAGCGCCTCGCCCACCGCCCGTCGCCTTGCCTACGAGGCCGTGGTGGATCGCCTGCTCGCCTCGCCACAGCATGGCGAGCGCTGGGCCCGGCACTTCATGGACATCTGGCGCTACTGCGACTGGTATGGACTGGGTGCGCAGCTCCGACACAGCCAAAAGCACCTCTGGCACTGGCGTGATTGGATCGTGGAATCCATCAATGCGGACAAGGGCTACAACCGCATGATCGTCGAGCAGCTGGCCGGGGATGAACTCGCTCCCACGGACCCCGACACCCTGCGCGCCACCGGCTTCCTCGCGCGCAGCTACTACCTCTTCAATCGCACCACCTGGCTGGACGAAACCATCGAGCATACCAGCCGCGCCTTCCTCGGCCTGACGATGCAGTGCGTGAAGTGCCACGCGCACAAATACGATCCCATCGAGCAGGCTGATTACTATGAGATGCGCGCCGTGTTCGAGCCCCTGCACGTTCGCCTCGATCCCTGGCCCGGTGAGCCCGACCTGGAGAAAAACGGACTCCCGCGCGCCTTCGATCTCCATCTCGACCGCCCGACCTACCGCCACGTGCGCGGCGATGAAAAGAATGAGGACAAGAGCAAGGTCATCGCTCCAGGCCTGCCCGAGGTGCTCAGCTTTGCCAGCTTCCAGCCCCAAAGCGTGAAGTTGCCCGCCAGCGTCTCACGCCCCGTGCTCCAGCCCTTCGTTGCGAAGGATCACCTTCACAAAGTGGAGGCCGAGGTCGCCGCCGCGAAAACCCCAGACGCTCGAAAGCTTGTCGAACTGCACCTTGCCCAGGTGAAGGCCATCATCGCTGCCGATCTCAAACCTGCGGACAAAGCCCTCGCCCAGGCCGCCGCTGCTGCCTCGGCCACTTACGAACTGAGCAAAGCTGAGACCGAACTCGCTACCCTCGAGACGCAAGCCGTCCCGACCGACAAGGCCAAGAAGACGGCGCACGACAAGAAGCTGAAAACCGCCCGCGATGCTGTGGCCGCCGCGAAGAAAAAAGCCGCCGCTCCAGGCACCACCTACACCTCGCTGCCCGTGTCGCTGAAAGCCCAGGAAGGTCCCGAGGATGCGAGCAATGCGAACGTGCAGACCTACCCCGAGAGCAGCACCGGTCGCCGCCTTGCCCTCGCCCGCTGGATGGCCGACGAGCGCCACCCGCTCACCGCTCGCGTGCTGGTGAACCAGGTCTGGATGCGGCACTTCGGCACCTCGTTCGTTCCCGACGTGGCCGACTTCGGTCGCCGCGCGCCAGCCCCGGCTTACCAGGACATCCTCGACACCCTCGCCGTTGGCTTCATGAAGCACGGCTGGAGCCTCAAGTGGCTGCACAAAGAGATGGTCCTCAGTGACTTGTATCGCCGCAGTTCCTCGAATGCGGCTGCCGACCCCGCCACCCTTGCCGCCGATCCCGACAACAACTTCCTCTGGCGCATGAACCCCCGCCGCATGGAGTCGCAAGCCGTGCGCGACAGCCTCCTCCATCTGGCAGGCCGCCTCGATCCCACACTCGGCGGCCCCAGCCTTGACCCCGAGAAGTCCGAGGTCAGCCCGCGTCGCTCCCTTTACTTCGTGCAGAATGCCGACACCGAGCATCGCTTCCTCGCCACCTTCGACAACGCCAACGTCCTCGAGTGCTACCGCCGCAACGAAAGCGTGGTCCCGCAGCAAGCCCTCGCCCTGACCAACAGCAAGCTCAGCCGCGAGTGCGCCGACGCCATCGCTGCCCCGATGAAAACCCTCGCCGCCGAGCCCTTCATCCACCGCGCCTTCCTCACCATCCTCAACCGCGCCCCCACGCCCGCCGAGCAAGCCGCCAGCCTCGCCGGCTTCCAAGCCCTCCACCAAGACCGCTCCCTCTTCCTCCAGGCGCTCCTGAGCCACAATGATTTTGTGACGTTGAGGTAGGGCGCGCAGGCGCTACCTTCGCAGGGCGTTGATCAGATCGTTCAGGCGCTGGCGCAGCAGTTCCACTTCAGGATCGCCAAAGGTGATGTCCACCGTGGGCACGGCATTGGAGTTCTTGCTGGTGCCCGTGATGGCATCTTGAAGCTGGAGAGCGGTCACTTCGCCGGGTGGTCCCTGGGCTCCGTCATTGCCCTGTGGACCCTGGCCACCGTCATTGCCCGTGGGTCCTTGGCCGCCGGGCGGACCGTCATTGCCTTGCGGCAGGGCAAAACTGAAGTGCAAGGCGCTGCCGCTCACCGTGATCTCTACGCTGGCCGGGCTCCCGGCTGGCAGGGTGGCCACGCCATCCACCTGAGCCGTGGTCAGGGAAGTGATGCTGGTGATCAGATTGAACAGGGCCTGGAACTGATCGCGGATCACTTGGGATTCCAGAGGGGAGCCGGGGAGCGGCAGGGCGGGATCGAAAGGCATGGCAGTGGTGAATCGAGGAGTAGTTCAATGACGGAGGCACTCACCTAGGGTGGAGGATCTCGTAGCGGAGAGGCCGGAGCGATGGTCCTCGGGGCCGGAGTCTGGAACGGCGAGGCCGAGGCTTGGGGCTGCGGGCTTGGAGAGGAGGCACTCCGGCGGCGCAGCTTTTGGCCTCGGGGCCGGAGTGTTTGGGTTCGAAAATGGGGCTTGGCGGGCCGAACCCGGAGTTCCTGACTCCGAAGCCGGAGCTTTTTGCTCCGATTTTCTCACTTTTGGCTCCGGGGCCGGAGCCAAACCTTTCGAGTTTCAGCTTCTGAGCCTCGTTTTGGCCAGTAAAGCGATCTTTGGGTGCTCAGAGTTAGGCTGGCTGCGCGGGTGGCGTGCCTTTCGGGCGGCCTGGGAAGCGTGTTTTGAGATCATCCAGAATGGTGTTCGTGCCCGGCACGCCCCGTTTGGCAGCCTGTTGCACATTCTGATAGAAGGCCAGATCACCCATTAAGTTGTCAGAATTGGCCAGGGTGATCGTGTCCTCCAGCCCCTCGCAGAGGGGAGCCAGCTCCCTCAGGCAGGGCAGGAGATCGGCCACGAGCTTGCGGTCCTTGGCCATTTCAGCTGTGTCGAGGAAGCTGGGCACCAAGTCCGGGCGGCTGGCCATGTAGGCCGCGCACTTCTCATCGAAGGCCTGCGTTTTGTCCCCGATCTTGGGCAGCGCCCGGCGCTCGTCCGCGGTGAGATTGATGGTGATGCCGTCCAGGGCCGTTTTGAGAGCCGTGACAGCGCTGACGATGGCGGCTTTTTGGGCCGCCGTGATTTCCAGTGAGATACGATTGTCCGAGGCCATAGGTCGATGAGGTGGGTTAGGATTAGCCAGAGCATCCCAGGCAACCCCAGGCGCAGGACTATCCCACACCCATCCAGAGTCCCATGTCAGAGGCTGAAGCATACCCCCGCGTTTTGCCAGGAAAGGCAGGGGTAAAGCAATCCTTTTTGTTAAAAGATGACATTTTTTATTTACATGCCATCCGCAATCCTTTCATCATCTCGAAGTCACCCCGGATAAATCAAAGATAATTGACGATAAGTATTTGATTCAAATCATCAGATTCAACCCATGCTCATGATTAAAGAGCCAGGTAACACAAGACGGTCATTCCTAGCTAAGAACAAACTGGCCATTGGATGGATTCAGGTGATCACGCTCCTGTTCTGGAGCATCGCACCGCTGCGGACGGCCCGTGCGGTTTTTGTTCCCAATCCCGGAGCTGCCGCCGGAGATGAGATCATGTGGGCACCCCTCCCCGGAGAGCCTGCCCTGCCCCCGGCTGGTGGTCCGGCCGCCGCCCTCAACGCTGACGGTGTGGAAATGTGGTTCGCGGATTTCCAGGCCGCCGTGGCCAGTGGCCAGCTGGTTTTCTGGCAAGGCGGCACCTTCCCTGAGGACGGGCTCTGGCGCACCTTCGGTGGTCAATGGCACGCGCCGCTGGGTGACTCAGACAACGATGGCATCCCGAACGGACTGGACCTCTACCCCGAGGATGCCAGCAACCGTAGCTTCCAGTGGAATGGCGGCACGTTTACCAAGAACGGCATCCGCCATGCCTTCCGGGCCGGGCTGTATGCAGGCACTTCTGCCGATGCCAATAACGACGGCCTCCCCGATTGCCTCGATTCCTGGTTCACTGATCCCTCCTCTCATGGCGCCCTTCAGGCATGGGAAGGCGGCACCATCCTCATCAATGGGGAATACAGCACCTTCGAGGCCGTCTCCTACTATGCCGAGACGGTCAATGATGGAGACGGTGATGGGTTGCCAGACGAGATTGATCCCTTCCCTTCCGATACCTGGAATGGCACCACCTACGAGTGGGGGCCGTATCAGGCTCGCGTTGACGGGCGGCTTACCCCGTTCCTGGTGCAGACCTACGGCGGTTTTTACCTCGATACTGATGGCGACCAAATCCCAGATGAAGCCGATCCTTATCCGGAGGACCCGACCAACAACACCGCGTGGTGGGACGGGGGAACCTATGGAGACTTGGCGTATGCGGGATGCTATCATGCTGCAAACGCACCCGATGAGAACGGGAATGAGATTCCCGATGATATCGAAGCCAGTGTCCAGGGTGTGAATGTGACTGAGCCAGCCCCCACTTTCTGGTGGCCCGATACGGATCCCGTCACTCTTACGATCCAGGGGGTGGAACATACCTTCGAGCCCACTCTCTACAGTGGCGAGTATCACGACACAGATGGCGATGGCATTCCTGATCCGGCGGATCCCTTCCCCGAACTGGCGAGCAATGATCCGCCGCCCACTTCAGGCAATTCCAGCTCCAACCCAGAGCCGATCTCCGAATGGTGGCCTGGTGGAACGTTCGGCGACTACGCCTATCAAGGATGTTTTCATAACCCTTCCGCTGGTGACGGCAACGGCGATGGTATCCCTGATGACATTGATCTGAGCACGGGCGTTTACGTGGGCCAGCAAGCAGCCTCATTCACTTGGCCGGAAACTGGGAATTCGGCCTACTATACGGTGGCCAATGAGGTCAAGGAATTCTTCCCCAACCAGTATCCCGGTGAGTGGCTGGACACGGATGGAGAAGGCATCCCAGATGTTGCCGACCCCTTCCCCGATGATCCCTACAATCAGAATGACTCTGATGGCGACGGCCTGCCCGATGCCGTCGAGGTGCTCTACCCCTATCAGCTGTCCATGGCCAATCCCCTGGATGCAGGCTACACCCGTGAGGATGGCCTCAGCTACCTGGAAGCCTATCGCCACAATCCCAACTTGCCCCTGAATCAGATGCTCGATACCACTGACTCTGATGGCGACAGCATGTCTGATCTCCAGGAACTCATCTATGGCCTCGATCCCAACAATGCGCTCGATTCGCTTTATGACTCAGCGGGAGACTTTGTCCTCAATGTTGAGAAAGTGAAAAAGCACCTTCCGTTGGCGACCTATGTGGGTGCGGATACCTATCAGTCGGTGACTGGCAGGGATCTCAGTATCGTCATGTCCCACAACGACTGGGGCCTCAGCGTCGCCGAACGCGACTGGGATGGCGACGGCGTCAGCAATCAGGATGAACTCCTCGTGTTCAAGACCAACCTCGGCGAAACCACCTCCAAGCCCACCGACGCTGAGATCGTGGACAAAATCCTCAGCACCCAAGTTTCGGCCACCACGTTAATGAATTATCAAAGTCTAGTCAGTGGCGGCACCGATGGAGGAGGAGCGACAGGAGGAGGAACGACAGGAGGAGGAACGACAGGAGGTGGTAGTGGTGATGATGGGAGCGGAGGAGGCAGTGGTGGTAGTGTGAAAACAAGAAGCATGACAGGAGGCGGATATTACGGAAAGGTTGTGCTTTACAAAAAGGGAGCCATGACCCACGTCGAACTCACTTTCACCGATACGGCAGGTGTCCAGAAGTCGAAATCACTGGGGGTCGAGTTTTCGTCAGCACCTAAAGCGACGCTCGAAAAACAAGTGGGCGAAGAGATAGGCACCGTCATAAGCCTTACAGCACAATTCGACAAAACCGTGGCATACTCAAAGGAGTTTAACGGTGGGGACCACTGTCCAGCAAACTATGTGCCTACCCCACTTCCGGGTTATGCGATCGTGCCGGGGTCAATTAGGTCAACTGGTGATCAAAGCTCCAACGAAACTATTCCAATCGATACTCCGGTGTTCGATGCGAGCGACTACCTTACCGAATACACTTCCCAAGTGTGGAATTGGAAGATCACTTGGGATGAGCAGCTTATAAATCATTAAAATAATATAACGATAATTATAAATGAATATAATTAAGAACATCATTTTCATTGTGTGGGTGATCACATCATCAACGACAAACGCTCAAACCTTGACCTCGTCTCCTACGTCCGTTGATAAGCCGTTGGAAAATCTGATCCGACCATTCTATGAAGCGTTAAACGTGGCGCAGCCAGACAAGTGGACCCCTTTTGTTTATGGTTATCTTGACCATCCGAATGGCATTTTTGTTCCGGCTTGCAGTGTAAACCTCGTGCGCCGTGGGCAGTGGATCCACTATCACACGATTCAGTTGAGCAAGGTAAACGATCCCGTTACGAGGTATTTGGTGATTTACAGTTTTGACGGAAGCAATCCAGCCACTCCACCGCAAAATGTTGACGTAAGGGCTCTTCACGCCGCTAGCTTTGGGAAAGCAACGAACATCACCACTGTGCCCGCGCCAATTCACGCACCCAAAGTAGACATGTGGGTCCAAGATGGTGATGGAAAACTTCGAGTATTGCTAGGGACGGAGATACCGCCTCACACTTGGGCTGAAACTAGTTTCAAAGACTTTCGCCCAGTTGGAACATGGGTGGCATCAATTGCGGAAGCAGAAGGAAAACTTCGAGAACAACTCGAATCGAACACGACCATCGTGAACGAAGCTACCTTGAAATTTGAAGAGGCAATGAAAGAGATGAAAGCCGCCGTTGACAAGATAAAGTCCACGGAGAAGCGATAAATCAGCTTATCCCACAACACTCTCGATACAGGGCACTATGGGCCCGCGAGTGAAGGACCGCTTCAGGATGGTGATCCTGACGCACTGGCCGTCCTTCGGGCCAGATATCCCCACAGGGAGCAGTCCAAGACGTGTAAGCAAGTTCACGAATCGTTTGCTTTTTTCACTGCTGTTGCCGTAGGCGCTGGACTTGGGTTCTTGAAAGAAGTGGTCACCACAATACAAGAAGTTGCCGACTGGTGAGTGTTTATATGAAAATACATTTTGCGTTCGTTTGGCTTTGTCTGGCGCTCGGTGCCTGCTCGAAACAGGGACCAGCATCGGGAAGTAGTCTTGCCCAACTGAGGGTGAGCACGATGGAGTTCGCTATCAGCCCGGAAGAGGGACAAGTCGTTGATGTGGTGGGTTCGTGGCCGTCGAAGGACTTCCCATGCAACTCATTCAAACTGCGATTTGACCGGTCCAGGCAGCTCCTGTTTCGCGCTGAGTCCGTTATCACGAACTATCTGGGCTCTAGTGAGTCGCTGATCACAGACGCCTCGATTTACGAAATCGAGAGCTGGACTGAAGACATCATATCCACACGAATCCCGCAAAATGCTTCCTCCAAACGACACGTCCGATTCACACTGAACCTCAAGAAAGGAACTCTGGTGCGCGAGTTTACCGGCTCATCTCCCGAGACCGTGACCCTTACGAAGAAGTGACAAAGTGGGTGCCAGGCTGCAAGGGCCAGGAGATGACTTTAACCGCCTTTCGCCAAGACAACCACAAACGAACACTGAAAGGATGCGATGCACCAGGTTCTGCCCTGGAGGCGCTGCAAACATTCGACATCACGCGTGAGGAAACGGGCAGGTGTTGGCTGGGTGTCACTGATGGCGCACTTGGCCGGAGTGTCTGTGGCTCAACAATAGATTCAAAGCCTGTCCTCGTGACTATGAATGTCTCCTCTCATCGAGTTGTTCGTGCCGCTGGCTGTGGTTTGTGTGCGGTTCTCTGCCTGGGTTGCATCATCGCGTGGCGCGTTTGGAATGCACCTTCCGCGCCCATGAGCGGGCGAGAGCTGGCCAAGCTCATGCTTCCCGACGCTGATGCAACGCACGTCACAGAGTTGATTGCCGATTCTGATCCACGCGTTTCGTTTATCGAAATCGAAGGAGAAAAAATCCGGGTCACAGAGGTGGATGGTAAGCGCTACTATGCAGGACCTCCTGGTGTGTTCGTGATCTGCGACCTGCAGAACAACGTCATCGGGATTCAACGGAATCCCGGTGAAAAAGCCAAGTTCGATGCCGCTTATCGCGAACACAAAAACAAGATGAGCCGTCTCCGCCTTGATGACGTCCCCAAGTAACAGCCACCACTGGCGTGCACGACTCAAGACGCCCGGGCCTCTAAAGGCAGCAGGTCCATCGTCATGAAACTCATCTCCATCGCTGCCATTCTTGTGAGCATCCTCACGCTTTGTGTGGCCGTCTTTCTCTTGTGCAGCGCCTCGTCGGTGGCACCGAGCCTTTCCAGCGCCCACCTGAGGGACATGCCTCAGCAACGGCTGGAACGACTCATCAAGGCGGGGGATGTCGAATCGTTGCGGACGGACTTCGACCGGTTGGTGAAAGCGGTCAATGAGGGTCTTGATGCGACGGAAAATCTCATGATCAACCTGAGGACCCTGAGCTTTTTCACGTTGCTGTCAGTATGTTTTTGAGTGTGGCCTGGTGGAAGGCGAGTCGGGCAAGCCGTGCCCAGGACAAGGTTCCAGCGGATTGATCCCGACCTTCATCGCTGGGGATTACTGAGCACTTCGAGGGCCTGGACGGTGGCGGCGTTGCGGCTTTCGACGCCCATCTTTTGGAAGCAGACGCCCAGATGCTGCTTGGCGGTTTTTTCGCTCATGCCGAGGATGGCGGAGACGTCGGCATTGCTCTTGCCTTGGGCGACCCAGATCAGCACCTCGGCCTCGCGTGAGGTGAGGCCAAATGCACGTTGGAGCGGCTCGTGAGTGGTGAAGTCGGGATTGAAACCGGGAGTCGCCACTGCGTCGATCTTCTCCTGAATCGCGTCGGCGCGGGAGAGACGGGTTTGCACGGCGGCGAGCAGGTCCTCGCGCACGATGGGCTTGGTGAGGTAGTCATCGGCACCGAAGTTCATGCCGATGCGGATGTCGTTCCGGTCGCTCTTCGCGGTGAGGAAAATGAAGGGCGTGGTGGCAAAGACGGCGTCGCCACGGAGGGCCTGGACCACGCCGTAGCCGTCGAGTTCAGGCATCATCACATCGCAAAGAATGAGGTCGGGGCGCTCCTTGCGGGCGACCTCTACGCCTTCGCGACCATTGGCGGCGGTGCTCGTGGCATAGCCTTCCATTTGCAGCATCAGGGCTACATTGCGACGCATGGGTGCCTGGTCTTCGATGATCAGAATCTTTTTCGCCATGCACGCATTGTGGCGGGTTTCCCGAGGAGTGCTATCCGACGAAAGTCGGATACTCAAAACCGGAGGTTTGTGGTTAGTCTATCCAAATGTCTCCTGATCAAGTTCATCTGATCCGAAAATCCTTCGCCGAACTTTCGCGCCACGACCACGTGGCGGCGTTGGTCTTTTACCGTCGTCTCTTTGAGATCGATCCCACGCTGCGTCCCTTGTTTGTGGGCGATATTGAGCAGCAGGCGAAGAAGCTCATCGATATGCTCGCGGCGCTCATTTCCATGCTCGAACGGCCCGTGGGGCTGGACATGGAATTGCGTGCCATGGGTGCGCGTCACGCGGACTATGGGGTGAAGGACGAGCACTATGCCACGGTGGGCGGAGCTTTGATCGACATGCTGTCCGAGGTGCTCGGCAACAAGTTCACGCCAGCGGCGCGCGAGGCTTGGCTGGCACTGTATGGTGCGGTAGAGGCCACGATGAAACGGGGTGCCGCCGATGCCGAGGCTGCGAAGAAGGCTTCTTCGTAGCCTACGAATGCAGATCATTCTGCAGGTCTTGGCAGAGGGGCTGCGGCACCCGGTGCGCCGAACAACGGCAGACGCACGGTGAAGGTGGTGCCGTGATGGACTCTCGACTGTAGAGCGATCGTGCCGTCGTGGAGGTCCACACAGCGTTTCACGATCACCAGGCCAAGCCCGGTGCCGGGAAGCTCGCCCACATTGGAGCCGCGATAAAAAGCCTCGAACAGGCGTGCCTGATCAGCCTCGGGAATGCCGATGCCGTGGTCCACTACGCGGAACTCCACCCAGGCTTCATCGCGGTGCGCGGAGAACTCGACGGGGCTTGCAGCCGGCGAATACTTCACGGCGTTGGTCAGGAGATTGCCAAGGATGTGCCGCAGGAGGGATTCGTCACCGAGCGCACCTGTGAGGGTGCCTTCGCAGTTCGTGATGATCGGGCACTTTCGTGAAGTGGCGGACAGGCATTCGTCGGTCAGTTTCCCGACGAGCGTGGCCACATCAAGCGGCGCGGGACGACAGCCTAGCTTTCCGGCCTCCACACGTCCGAGCACCAGCATCTGCTCCATGAGAGCCGCCATGTTCTTGGTGGCTCCATAGATGTCCTCGCAAAGCTCGCGCCTCTGGTCGGCGGGCAGCCGGTCATCGTAGTGCCGCATGAGTTCCACGGCAGACATGGTAATGCCCAGAGGCGTGCGAAACTCGTGGCTGACCATGGTGACGAAGCGCGTCTTCAGATCGCCCAGTTGCTTCTCCTGATCCAGAGCGCGCTCGAGGTGCTGCTGCGAGGCTTCCAACTGCTGGGTGCGCTCCTGCACGCGGCTCTCCAGCGTGGCGTTGAGTTCGCGGAGGGCGGCGTCGTTTTGTCGCTGAAGGCGAAGCGAGCGCATCAAAGTCGAAATCCATGCCCCAAGCACCAGCACCACCAGCGCGATGGAGCCCGTCCACCACCAAAGCCGCTCTTCGCGAACTGAACGTGCAAGACCGAGCGAGACGACATCCCCGGCCGAACCAACGCGGATGCGCCTTGGCGAGTAGCTCGTCGCTTTGTCCACCACGCCCCGAACCTCGATTTCGTCGTTGGGGTGAAGCGATTGGAAAGCGTCGTGCACGGGCAGTTCGGCGATCAGAGGCATGGTGATGCCGTTGGACTCCAGCGTCATCGAGGTCCGCCAAGTGCCTCGATCGGGTGGTGACTGATCTTTGTGCACGAGGCGTGCCTTGAACTCTACGAGATCAAACGTGTGGGCACCGGTGCTGATCTCTTTCAGGGTGGTGATCGCGGACTGAGGCGCGAGATCGTGCCCGATCACGCGCACATGGCAAGAGTGTAGGGCGTAGGCGTTGCGGCGGCTCTCTTTCCGGGGCTGAAGAATCGAGCCTACCAGTTCCACCACGTCGCCGGGCTTGATGACAGGGAGTGGTCCGGCATCGGCATAGATGATGCCCGGCGTGGTGGACTTCATCCAGCCGAACATCAGATCTGCACACAACGCATCTTCGCCGTCGCGAATGTAAAGTGTCGTTTCGTCAGCACGCATCGTGACAACGCCACGAATGCGTCGTCGCGCGGCGAGCGGCTCTTCTTTGGCGAGGATCTTCGACACAGTGCTCTCCGTCGCTTCGAAGATATTCTCGACACCATGCTCCAGAATCTCAAGCTGAGCGGGTGTCGGTGCCATGATGGCATCGGCTGCGGTGTGCGAGATACCCATGTTCACGCCCGTGATGCGCACCTTGGCACCGTGGAGCTTGCGCGGTAGATCGGTCTCCTTGAACCCACGAACATGCACCACGGCCCAGGTGTCTGGCCCGGTGATCATGAGGCTGAGCTTGGGCTCCTTGATCGTCCACATCGTCACCACACCCTCCACGCTCACCCATTGATCGTAGTGCTTGAAGGCTCCGATGGCAGCCACGCTGGTCGCCGCTGGTGTAGGAAAGGCTGTTTTGCCGAGAATGCGGACCTCTTCGCCGACGATGTGAGGATAGCGATGGTCCTGCACCGTGAGTTGATTCGTGTGACCAATGACCTCGACTTCATCTCCTTCCTCGGGGCACGGCGTTCCTTTCGGGAGCGAGACACCCACGCCGCCCGTTGCATCGTTGAATTTGAAGTCGGTGCCCTTGCTGTTCACGAAGGTCACCACACCTTTCAGCTTCACTGGCAGCCCGAGCGTGTCCGCTTTGTCGGCACCGAGTTCACGAACAGCACCGATCGTCGTGAGTGGCGATGTTTCCCCTGGGCGGATGTCCTGCGCGACAGAGGGCCATGCGCCGATGAGCACACTCATGGCCACTGCGAAGAGCAGTGGAGACTTTGACAAGGGTGCGGAGAAGCGATGGGTCATGGAGCGTCCTCCCACGATAGCCCGAGGTAGTCGCCGCGTGCCAGACGAAGTAAGGCGAGTGCATCCGACTTTGGTCGGAGACAATCAGAGAGGCTTCTCCGACGGAGGTCCTATTGATCGACATTTCAGGCGGCTGCGAGGCATCCGACGAAAGCCTGAGAGGCCTTGTGACTGGGCTCCGACGGAGGTCCGATTTCGCGAAAGGCAGGACGGGTGAAGCATTCGTCATGCTCAGTGAAGCCAATTCACGAGCACGGCGGCATCGCCCGCCACGACAACCACGAACGAACAACGACAAGCCAACATCCAACATGAATACGAAACCCAACCTCACCCGCCGCAGTGTCATCACGCAGGCGGCTCTGTCCCTCCTCATCGCCAGCTCAGGCATCACAGCGCTCCACGCCCAGGCTCCGGCCAGCGTGAACAGCATCTCGGTCCCCAGCGGCAATCGCAACCTCCCCGGCTTCCTCTACCGTCCGGCGGGCGATGGTCCGTTTCCTGCCGTCGTCGTGATGCATGGCTCGGGTGGATTCTGGTCCAATGACAACCCCGCCAACGGCATGCTGAATCACCTTCAGGAGTGGGGCACTCTGCTTCAGAGCAATGGTTACCTCGCCTTGTTCATCGACAGCTACACGCCGCGTGGCATTCCCGGAGACTTCAAAAAGAAGCGTCCCTGCTTTGACGCGGCCTGGGATGATGCACTGTGCTCACCTGCTTATGAGCGCACCAAAGATGCCTACGCTGCTCTGGCATGGCTGCGCAACACGGCAAACAACGTGCCTGTCGTGCCCAATCGCATCGGTCTTCTGGGCTTTTCGCAAGGCGGGGAGACCGCCTTGGCATCCGTCGTTTCTTCAACCGTGAGCCGCACGTGGAAGGTCAGCTCAGCGACTGCATGGCAAGTGGATGCGAACAATCAGATCGTCATGCAGGATGGTGCGCCCAAGGCACTCACGACCAGCATGGTCACTGTTCCGGCCCCCCACAAGCCAGTGGCTGATGCCAATGGGTTTGCATCGGTCGTGGCCTTCTATCCAGGCTGCGGCTTCTACAGCTACTTTGGCAGCACCACTTCGGCCGCCACGGCGGACTGCTACATGCCCTATGCTCCCACATTGGTGCTGCACGGGACGGTCGATAGTCTGTGGACCAGCGGTCAGCCTACGCTTCTCTTCAACAAGGCTGTCGCCGAAGCTGCAACGCTCAACCGCACCAGCCCGATGAGCATGATTCAGTATGTGGGTGCTGATCACTCCTTCGATATGGTGACGATGGCTCCACAAAACCTCTGGAATTCCACTTCTGAAACCGCCGACCAATATGCCAAGCGCGTCGGTCGTGATGATGCGATGGCGCACTTCAATGCCACGCTCCGCTAACAAATCCGACTGTTCAGCACGCGAACTCTGGTGTCAGGGTTCGCGTTGCTGACGGCGATTGTGATCGTCATGCGGTCCTCCTTGCCCCAGTCTAACGATCCAACTCCGCCACCATCTGCCTCTATGAAACGATTGAACTGGCTGCTCTCCCTGCTCGTTGCCTTGTTGACAGGCATTCTCGCGCTCTTTGCTGCGGGCCTGGTAGCTGCAGCCTATGCTGACTGGTATCACCTGCCATCGCGCGAGGGTGCTTCCGGATTCTTTGTCCTGTTCATGGGGTTGCTGGGTGGAGTCGCTGGGACGGTTCTTGGCTTGATCGTTGCGAGAGTGGTCGCTGCGGGGCCTGCGCCTGGGTTTGGTCGCGCAATTCTGTATGCCTTCGGAACCGTGGTTTCTGTTTCGGGCATCATCGCTTTGCTTTGCTACGGGTTCGCCGATTTCCCGCCCACACTCGAAGGTGAGGAGTTGCGGCTCGAAGTCGAACTGAGGCTTCCCATGGATCACAAAGTGCCTCCTGTAGAGGTGAAAGGTGCGCGCGATTTCGAACTCGCCTCGGTCGTGGATCATACTCAGCGCGCTGTCAGGTATGGTGAACTCAAAGTGGAGCAAGCCCGGCTCGAAGAGGGGCGATGGATCGTGTCAGCGGAAGTGCTTTTGTTCACGTCGCGTGGTGATCGTGTGATTGATGCGCACCTGGGTGAGTCGTCCATCGCTGGATTCGTCGTGCCTCTCCCAGCTCATCCTGGCAAAGAGTTCGAGCAATGGAGCGAATGGGGGCCTCGTCCACCGGCTGGCAGCTCCGCCTGGCCTGATTCGAAAACGTCTTATCGCTTTCGGGTTCAACGCATTCCGCCCCCACCTCCGCCCCCGACAGCCGAGGAATACGAGGCGCAAAAAGAGGCTGCTGAGCAGGCTAAATTCGACGCCATCCCTGCCAATGCTCCGATCGGTGCCTGGCTGGAATACACACCGGAATGGATGAATGAGAAGCGTCGCAAGACCGCCATCTCACGAATCATAGAGCGGCCTCAGTTCACACACGAACTTGGAGCGCTGATGCTGGACGAAGATCCTCGAAAGGCCGAGGCAGCACTGCGCTTTGCAGGCAGCATTCCAGCCCCTGACGCAGGCATTCGTGAGGTGGTAGCAGCCGCAGGCCGCGATGTGATTGGTCGCATCAAGAAGTTCAATGCAAGCTCCGTTGAGCAAGACCCGAGCTATGAAGGTGCAGCGGATGCATCGATCCGGTTCAGTTCCTGGATGGTGGCGGTTCGTGCTCTGCGTGAAAAGGCAAAAGCCGACTTTGTTCCTGAATTGCGAGAGATCCTCGAACTCTCCCGCCTGCGCACCGATAGTTATGTGGTGCAGCAGGACATTCGTCGCGTGTCGAGCTTCTACATGAAGGAGTGGGCCGGTGTCGAGCCCATGCCGGGTGATCCTCCACCGAAGTGAGCAGCCTTTTGAACCGCAACAAATCTGAACTCAAACGATCATCCGCTCATGATTTCGAAACCGCTAGTGATCATCCTCGTCATCGTGCTCGTGCTGGTAATTGGCTTTGTTTATGAAGCTCGGCGGCGCAAGTCGCTGGAGGCGTGGGTGCTTAAGCATCCTGGCACTAGGCTCTTCTGGCCCGTGGTTCTTGAAGACCATTTGGATGTGCCTGCAGCTCAGATGGTGGAGAGCATGATCGGACGTCCACCGATGGGCTGGGCGTCGGCTGCGCAGGTGGTGAAAGGCGATGATCAGGTCTGGTTATTTGAGTTTCGCACCACGCTGACAGGCAATGAGTCATCGAGTTGGCAGACGTTGGTTGCTCGGCGCTGCATTGACGAGTGTGCGGCAGGTGAGCGGCAGGTGTCGATGCACGCGACCGATGCCAGGACGTCTGTCTTCGTCCTTGGTAGGTGGGTTTATTTTCAGCAGAAGGGCCTGATCACAACGACCATGCTGGAGTCCATCTCATGATGACTCGGGGAGGGCGACGCAGCGAACCCTCCGCCTTTAGTCCGATAGCCGAAATGACAGTTCCTCCTATCATCACGCTCACTTCACTCAATCATCCGCCATGAAATTTTCCTCCCTTCTTCTGATCTCAACTGTCGCCTTGAGCGCTGGAGCTCTCGCCGACGATGCCGCCACTGACCATGCAGAACAATCCATCGCCCAGGAACGAAAGGCTCTCCGCGAAGCCGCCAAACTCTTCTGCACGGAGGTGCGTCGAGAGGCCATCCGAGGTCTGCCGACCAATGAACAGCTGCAGCGCCTGTCCCCATTCATCACGCCTGAACTCCGGTCGATACTCGAACAAGCCTGCGTGTATCAGGAGATGCAGATCCGCCAGCATCCTGATGAGAAACCCGCCTGGATCGAAGGCGATCTCTTCAGCAGTTTGTTCGAGGGTGTGACGAGTTGGGAGGTTGGCGATGTCTTTGGTGCTCCGTCAGTGGACTCATGGGCCAAGGTGAAACAGACCTATGGCGAGCCGGGGCAAAAGCCGGAGACCTGGACAGACACGCTTCTCTTCAAGCAACGCGAAGGGCGATTGCTGGTCGATGACATCCGTATGGGCGGGAACTGGGATTTCGCGAATGGTCCCTCCCTTCGTGGCGGGCTGCCGGGAGGAGTCAAAGAGGGCGATGATCACACATCATTCGATGAGCGCTGGAAGGTTTCATTCACACGCGATGGCGACTCGGTGAAGCGTGTGACGATCAAGTCGGCGGACAAAGGTGCCAAGGAGTTCAATCTCTACGGCGACAGCTCTGACAAACCTTGCCCGATGCCGGTCTGGGTCGTGTGGAGTCCCGATTGTCAGATGCTGGCGATGCGTCTCGGCGATGGGCCGAAGTTTTCGCGTCTGCGGGTGTTCCGTCTGTCCTCCAGCGGCTGGTCCGCAGTGACAATTCCTGTGTTTCATCCCGAGGAGAAGAAGACGATCAGCGAGAACGGTTTCAAGGAGACGGACAGCCTGATGGATGCCAATCACTGGCAGGATGCGAAGACGCTGGTGGTGAAATACTTCGCCAGCTACACGAATGGAGACGATAGCGATGGCTATCACCAGTTTGTCAGCGTTCGTTTTGGCGATGACGGCAAAGCGGTGGTCACAGGTGCCACGGATGTGCCTGGTGATGATTGATATGATGCTCAGAACTTGATGAAATGACTCCTATGAACTCGCGATCCTCTCTCCTGGTCGGTCTGTTGCTTCTCAGTGGCGTGTTGCATGCTGCTGATGACAAGTCCTTTGCCTGCTTCATCGAACTGCCGTGGCGCTATGTGATCGGAGGTCGTGCGAATGGGCAGTGGTTGAAGAGTGAGGCTGCTGGGAAGCGATTGTCAGGTGCGAAGTCCGAGTATCGGGTCTTCTCGCTGACAGGTGAGCAGGGGAAGGTGTCGGGAGGCAAGGCAGCGCCCGATGCTGATATTTGCCCCGACATCTGGATGATCGACATCACGCCTGAGCCTGACTTGGACAAGCACATGATCGGTGTGCAGGCACCCTGGAATCCCATGCCGCGCGTCCCCAAGGTGACGAGCAACACGCAGGAAGTGTATCTCAAGGCTGTGCGCGACCTGTTGAGCGGCAAAGGCATGGCGAATCCCAAAGCGGAGATCACCCAGCTGCTACGCGTGGACCTAGATAACGATGGCGAGGAGGAAGTCATCATGTCCGCCTCGCATTTCAAGAATCGCGAGGAGATGCTCATGGCTACCGCAGGCGACTACTCCTTCGTGGCGCTTCGTCGCCTGGTGGATGACAAGGTGCAGACGCAACTGTTTGCCGGTGAGTTTTACCCGAAGGCCGATGAGAATGCAGCGCCGAGCGTTCACGAGGTGGCGGGTCTGCTCGACTTGGATGGCGATGGAGCACTCGAAGTTTTGGTTCGTAGCACCTACTACGAAGGAGGCGGCATGACCGTGTGGCAGCTACAGAAGGGCAAGCTGATCAAGGTGCTCGAGATTGCCTGTGGCGTCTGACTTCGGGTGTTCGAGTGCCGTGCGAATCGAGGCGTCGAGCGAGACTGGCCGATCAAAACGCGCCTGTCCGAGCGTAGAGTGATGCGCTTGCCATGAAACTGCATCCGCCCTCGCCCTTTCTCCGCCGCGACATTCTCGGCGGTCTGGGGAGCATTGCGGTGGCGTCGATGCTGAAGGGTGAAGAAGCGTGGCAGCCGCCAAGTGGTCTGCCGGTGATTCCTCAGAAGGCGAAGCGCGTCATCTGGCTGTTCATGCGCGGCGGTGTGAGCCACATGGAGAGCTTCGATCCGAAGCCGGCGATCAACCAGTATGCGGGCAAGTCCATTGGTGAGACGCCCTACAAGTCCGTGCAGGACCCGGAGAAGCTCAAGAAGGTGCGCGTGGTGGTGGTCAATGATGCCAATGGCAAGCAACGGAACACGATCTACCCGCTGCAGATCGGATGGAAGCGATATGGCCAGTGCGGCATCGAGATCAGCGACTGGTTTCCGAACATCGGCTCATGTGCTGACGAGATCGCCTTTGTTCGCAGCATGTGGACGACTGACGACAATCATGGAGCGCAGGTGCAGTTCCACAGCGGGCGTCACATGCTGGAGCCGCGGGTGCCGACCATTGGGGCCTGGGTGACGTATGGCCTGGGCTCGATGACGGACAATCTGCCTTCCTTCGTCAATATGGGGCCGCGATACTTCGACGTGCGCGACGGGCATTACCTTGGCCCAGCCTATGACGCTGTGAATCTGAAGGTGGATCCGAAGAATCCGCTCACCTTTGCGGCACCCGAGTTTCAGATCGGCAAGAAGGATCAAGCGACACAGTTCGATCTGGTGAGGAAGCTGAATCTCATCACTGCCGAACAGTATCCTGGAGACAAAACGCTGGCTGCCCGCATCAAGAGCTACCAGCTGGCCTTCAATATGCAGACGGCGGTGCCCGAGACGATGAATCTTGACTCGGAGAGTGCGGAAACCAAGAAGCTCTACGGCCTTGATCATAAAGCGACGGAGCCTTTTGCCCGCCAGCTTCTCGTAGCACGACGGCTGGCCGAGCGAGGCGTGCGCTTCATCCAGCTCCAGCATGGCGATGGAGCGGCCGGTGCCTGGGACTCACATTCAGGTCTGAAGAAGAATCACTCGATGCTCGCGCAGCAGGTGGACAAACCGATCTCTGGCCTGCTCAAAGATCTCAAGCAGCGCGGGATGCTGGACGATACGCTGGTCGTGTTTGCTACGGAGTTCGGGCGCACGCCGGGCTCGCAGGGCAGTGACGGGCGTGACCATCATCCGTATGGGTTCAGCATCTGGATGGCGGGCGGTGGAATCAAAGGCGGCACCATCCATGGCAGCACCGACGAGCTGGGCTTTCATGCGGTGGAGCATCCCCACTACGTGACCGATGTTCATGCTACAATCCTTCACTTGTTAGGGCTTGATCCGCATCAACTCGAGATCCCTGGCCGCAAACGTTTGGAGCGGGATTTTGGCAATGCCATCCGCGAAGTGATCGCCTAGAGGATCAGGCTTTGAGCGCCCACTGAAGCAGAGCCTCGGCGTCCTTCCATACGCCCGATGAAGTGCCATTGAGCACCACAACGATGCGTCGCTTGCCATCACGTTCACCTGTGGCGACAAGGCAATAACCAGCAGCCTGGGTGTAGCCGGTCTTCATGCCATCGCAGTATTCATAGGTGCGGAGGACGCGGTTGGTATTCTCCAGGAGCACAGTTTTGCCATCGCCCTTGGTAAAGGTGTAGGTCTTCAGTTTCACCATGGCGCGGAGGTCGGGGAGCTTGTCGGCTTTCGCCGCCATTTTCACGAGGTCGCGTGGTGTTGAATATGGCTCGGGCTGGTCGTTGATCGGCGGTAGACCATTCGGATTGATGAAGAGGCTGTCAGCGCAGCCCATCTCTTTTGCCTTGGCATTCATCTTCTCGACGAAGGCGGCAACGGAGCCCGCATTGTCGCGCGCCAGGGCTTGGGCGATGTCGTTGGAGCTTTTCACCATGAGGGCGGTCAGCAGGTTGCGACGAGTGTATTTTTCGCCGGTCTTCAGCCCCATCTTCACGGGAGCGCATTTGGTATCGCTTTCCTCGACGATGACTTCCTTGTCGAGATCGCCGTTCTCGATGATGAGGATGGCGGTCATGATCTTGGTGGTGCTGGCGATGGCGTTGCGCTTGGCGGGGTTTCGCTCGTAGAGCACTTCGTCACTCGCGGCATCGATCACAATGACGCGTTCGGCGGTGATGCTTGGTGCCGGGCCGCGCCGGACCTTGGTTTCGTAGGCCACCTTCATGGCCTTCATCTCGGCCTCCAGGCGGTCGAGTTCTTTGTGGCGCTGAGTGATCTCCTCCTCGTGTTTCGCCATCTTCGCCTCGACTTCCTTGAGGCGCTTTTCCATTGCCGTTTGCTGGTCGCGAACAGCTTGCTGGTCCTTGGCCAATGCGGCTTCGCGTTTAGCTAGCACCTCTTCGCGTTGTCCGAGTGCGGCTTCTTTCTGATGCGCCGCTTGCTCGCGTGCGAGGAGGGCGGCTTCGCGTTTCGGATCTTTGCAACTGACGCCGACCAGCACCCAGACCACCAGGAAGGTGGTTCGCAGCAGAGCAGCGAGAGCTGGACGTTGGGAGGGCATCAGAGTTCCGAGAGCAGTTCCTTCAGACGCGGCGCAGGCCACTGGCCGGGCGCGTTCGAGTCACCGATGAAGCCGTAGTTGAGCAAGGAGCCCAGCTTTGCAAGCGTCAACCTCGACAACCTGCCGAGCGCCCCCATGCCCATGACGGACATCGGCAGGCGGCGGTGCCCGGTCACGAGCTTCATCAGGCGCATGAGATCCTCGGGCCCGTTCAGGTAGGTGGCAAACTTCACGGCGTCGAAGCCGGTCGTCTGCGCCATCTCGATGGCACCGCTCAGCACCTCATCGCCAGGCGTGGCCTGGAAGTCGTGAAAGGAACCGACCACGCTGACGCCTCGGGCTCTGGCGGCGACCATGACGGGCCGCATGTCCATCGCGCTCCGGAGTTCGATGTCGATCAGCGTTGCCAGATCAAGCAGCGGCTCCAGCAAGGCGCGGCGGCCAGCGGGATCCTCGGTGCCCTGGCCACCTTCGGCGGGATGGCGGGCGGTCAGGAGCACGGGGAGGTCGAGGGCGGGAATGGCCTTCCGAAGGGTGGCGGTGTCGAGCTTGAGGAGATCCAGGCGTAGCTCAAAGAGGTCACATGTTGCTGCCCGGACGTCGGAGCTTGTGGCGAGTGTGGCTTCCAGGGCTTCAGGCTGGCTGATGACGCCGACCGTGAGGGGGCGGGTAGAAAGAAGCAGGTTCTTGGAGGAAATAAGTTGAGCCATTTTCTATAATGATTATAATAGTCAAGAAATCAGAAGTAATTCAGAACCTTTCTAAACCGCCTAGTATGCTTGGCCGTCGGCAAGAAATCAATTTGCAGCTAACCGAACTGGTAGATAGCGCCATTTTGGCCGCGAGTCTCTGGGTCGCGTATGTTTTGCGCGCCTACGTTTTGAGCGGCTGGTTCCCCGAGGAGATCGTGGTTCCGCCTTTCCAGGACTTTTTCTGGGTGGGAGCCGTGGTGGTCCCCTTCACGCCCATCGTCCTGGAGGCGCGAGGTTTTTACGCCAACATCCTGAACAAGTCGCCCCTCCATTCCCTGCGCCAGTTGGCGAGCAGTCTGGTCTGGATGGGCATGATGATCGGCGTGTTCGTGGTGTTTTTCCGCTGGGTGGTGCCCAGCCGCTCGGTGGTCGTGATCTACGTCCTGGTGGCCGCAGCGTTGCTGTTGCTTCGGGAAGCCTATCAGCGCGACCTGCTGCGGCGAAAGATCGCCCAGGGCACGGATCGTGAGCATGTGCTGGTGGCGGGGCTGGAGGATGACGTGGACAAGCTCCTCGGCAGCCTCACGGATGAACAGCGCGCCGAGATGAAGATCTGCGGCAGCATCGACATTACCCGTGAGCCGGTGAGCCGACTCGTCGAAAGTGTGCGCGAGCATTCGGTGTCGCGGGTGATTTTTGCTGCGCAGCATGTTCACTTTGCCCGCATCGAGGAGGCTGTCCAGGCGTGCGAAACCCTGGGCGTCGAGGCCTGGATCAGCGCGGACTTCTTCCAGACAACCATCGCCCGGCCCACTTTCGATGTCTTGAGCGGCCGGTTGATGCTCGTTTTCCACACCACTCCGCAGGCATCGTGGTCGCTGCTCACCAAGGACCTGCTCGACCGTATTGGAGCTGCCGTGCTCATTACTCTCACTTTCCCGCTGTGGCTGGTGGCCATGATCGGCATCCGCCTCACATCGCGTGGGCCGATCTTTTTCAAGCAAGAACGCAGCGGGCTCTACGGCAAGCCGTTCACGATGTGGAAGTTCCGCACCATGCACGTCGATGCCGAAGCTCAGCGGGCTCACCTTGCGCAGCAGAACGAAATGGATGGACCGGTGTTCAAGATCCGGAATGACCCGCGCATCTTTGGTTTTGGCCAGTTCCTGCGCAAATACAGCATCGATGAGCTGCCGCAGTTCATCAATGTGCTCCGGGGCGAGATGAGCCTCGTGGGGCCGCGACCTTTGCCCGTCTATGAGATCAATCGCATCGAGAAGCAGGCGCAGCGCCGCCGCCTCAGTGTGAAGCCCGGACTGACCTGCTTGTGGCAGGTCAGCGGCCGCAATGGCATCAAGAACTTCGAGGAGTGGGTGGCGCTGGACCTCAAGTATATCGACAACTGGTCCCTCTGGCTGGACATGAAGATCCTGGCCCAGACCGTTCCTGCCGTGGTGAAAGGCAGCGGAGCGCACTAGCAGCGAGTCCGCAAGAACTCGCCTCGTGCAGCGAGTATCCAGCTATCTCACGAAGGGATTCTCGCAATGAGCATTGATCTGCCCACCAGGAATCGCGCCACGTTCATGTGATCGTGGGCAATCGCATCTTGGCGACTGCCCCATGGCGATCAGTCCACGAACATGAACTCGTTGCTTATGATCAGAGCCTGGGCGAGCTGCGACAGCGGAGACTGAGCCTTCAGTCGGTTTAGCGGCCAGGCATCCGGTCCGCAGAAGTCAGTGCGCGAATCGGTGAGCAGGCTGGTGGAACCATCGCCCTTCGCCGACTCGATTTTCACCCGCCAGCTGTAGCTGTCGCTGTCTGTCTCGCCGTCTGAACTCAGCGCAAAACGGAGCACGTCTCCCTTCTTTACCTGGAGCTTGGCGTTGAGCGGCACCTGCTTGTGCTGGGGATCGGCCACCGCTTCGGCGACGACTTGCGTGCCGTTATGAATGATCAGGCCGCGCACACCATTGCCGCGGTTGGTGTCACGACCAAGGTCACTGAGGATGACCAGGCTTGCATCGGCTGGAGCCTGCCAGCGCATCGTGTTGATGAGGTCGCGAGGTGGCGCATGTCCGCCGCTTTCGTAAATCATGGCATAGCTCCACTCCTTGTCCGGGATCACGCCAGTGTGACTCCAGGTGGGGCGCTTGTGCTGATCTTTGAGCGCCGCGAAGGGCTTCCAGTCGGACAGCGTGATCTTGCCTCCCGCATCGCGCTGCATGCGCTCGGTGCCGTAGGTCCAACGGAAAGCCACGTCGTTTTGCAGGCTGCTGGCTTCGTTCAGGAAACGCTGGGCGAGGTCGAGTTCATCCGTCCTGGGCTCGCGCAGCAACGTGCGGCGATAGAGGGCCTTGATCGTCTCTGAATCAGGCGTGCTGCCGGTGACTGGCAGTTTCGAGGCAAGCGCATTGGTCTGCTTTTGCATGAACGGACTGTTCATCAGGAAGAGCGCCTGCTGCGGGACCGTGGTCGTCATGCGCTGCGGGCTGTGGCTGTCCGGATTGGCGAAGTCGAACATCGCGGGCACCGTCGCCTGATCGTAGCGATCGACGAATTGATAGACCGTGCGCCAGCTGTCCACGTCGTTTGCATTGAGGGCGACCGGGCGGCCGCCCATGAGGGCAGGGTTCAAGGTGCTGGTCACCTGCGCGACCGCATCGCGCATGGCTTCGTAGTCGAGGCGTGTGCGGTTGAAGCGACTGAGCAGGACGTTCTCGGCGTCCTTGATTTCTTTTTCGGGAGTGGTGCGGGTGCTTTGCTGCCAGGTGGCGCTCGAGAGGATGAGGCGGTGTAGCTTCTTCAAGCTCCAGCCTTCCTCCATGAAGGTGGCCGCCAGGAAGTCGAGCAGGGCCACGTGCTCGGGCTTGGTCGTCTGCACGCCGAAGTCGCTGGGGTTGGGCACGATCGGTTTGCCGAAGTGCTGCATCCACACACGATTCACCATGACGCGAGCGGCGAGAGGATTGCTGCGATTCACGATGGAGCGTGCGAGTTCTAGGCGCCCGCTGCCATCGGTGAACTTCTGTCCGCCGAGAAAAGTAAGATTGGCGCGCGGAGCGGGATCGCCTTGGCGTGCTGGATTGCCACGGATGAAAATGCGCACGTCGTTCGGCTTGTCCTTGTCCGTCATGACCATGGCGCGGGGCGGCGCACCAGGGCTGCTGATCTCGAGACGCTTGAGTTCGTTGTTCATCTTCACCACATGCTCGAGGTCCTTGCGGGTGAAGAAGTCGTCCATGCCTTCAACGCCCACCGCCATGGGCGAGGCTGGGCGCATGAGCATTTCGTGAATGCCATCCTTCTTGCCCTCGGCGGGCGGGGCTTGGTGTTTCAGGAAGAGTTCGGCGTAGGTGGCGGCGACCTCCGCAAAAGTCTTGGGAGCGGGCTTGGCCGTGAACGCATGGGCCACTTCGGGAACGCACCTGCTGTCGGGCGCGGTGAGGCGCTGGAGCACCTCGGGTGCCTTGGCGGCGAATTGATCGGCAGGCAGCTTGGAGAACTCGTTCCACGCGATCATGACGGGGTGCGTGGTGGCGGTTTGTTGAACGAGGGTTTGCCACTTCTTGGCGACTCGATCCCGCAGCTGGAGCTGGCCTGCGCGACCACGATATGCCGTGTCTTCGAGCTTCTTGCTCATCGCTTCATGCACGAAGGAAAGGTATGCCGCGAGCCGGTCCGGCTTGCGCATGTCGTCATACACCTCCTTGCGATACTCGGACTTCTTGGCCTCTACCTTGCCCACTTCAGTCTGGTAGCTGGCATAGGCCACATCACTGGAGGGCTTGCCGATCACGGGCAGGTCGTCCGGGATCTGGCTGCTGTTGAAGATCGAATACAGCGCGTAGTAATCCTTGGACGGAATCGGATCATACTTGTGATCATGGCAGCGACCGCAGCCCACCGTGAGACCGAGCAATCCGCGGCCGGTGACGTCGATTCGATCATCCGTTTGGAGGTCGCGGCTGCCAATGAACGTATCGTTCACCGTGAGGAACCCGAGGGCGGCGAGATCGCGCGTGGGAGCTGGCGGCTGGCCTTTGGCTTTTTGTTCCTCGGCGATGAGCTTGTCCGCAGCGAGTTGCAGCGTCACGAAGCGATCGTAGCCCATGTCCGCATTGAGCGCGCTGATCACCCAGTCGCGATACGTGTAGGCGTAGGGGTAACGGATGTCCTTGCCAGCCACTTGATAACCTTCGGTGTCCGAGTAGCGGGCCACGTCGAGCCAGTAGCGAGCCCAACGTTCGCCATAGTGAGGCGAAGCAAGCAACTGCGTGATGAGGCGGTCCGTGGCTGCCTGAGGATTGCGTTGATGATCGGCGGTGAAGGACTGCACCTGCTCAAAGGTGGGCAGCAGACCGGTGACATCGAGATACAAACGACGGCAAAGCGTGGCCGCATCGGCTGGCGGAGCGGGCTGGAGACCTTTCTCGGCGAGCTTGGCTGCGACGAAGCGGTCGATTGGATTGCGTGAGCTTGAGGTTGGTGCCGATGGGATGGCGGGCTTCACCACTGGCACGAAGGCCCAGTGTTCCTGCCACTTGGGCTTCGCATTTGCGGTGGCCTTGTCCTCAGGCCAGGCGGCTCCGTTCTGAATCCACTTCTCGATCAGCGCGATCTGCTCGGGCTTTAGCGCGTCGGCTTTTTTGGGCATCGCTTCCACGCCTGGAAGGCGGCGGATGGCTTTCACCAGTTTGCTGGCAGCCGGATTGCCAGGGATGATCACCGGTCCGTAATCGCTGCCCTTGGTGACGGCAGCCTGGGTGTCAAAGCGGAGGCCGTTTTCGTGCTTGTGCGAGCCGTGGCAGTTCAGGCAGTTGTCGGCCAGGATGGGGCGGATGTTCTTCTCGAAAAACTCGATCTGCTCGGGCGGGGCCGCAGCGTGGACCATCACGGCGCTGACAAGCGCGGCGGCCACGAGGGGAAGTGGGGAACGCTGATTCATGTTTGGGGGGGTGAAAGCTATACGCGTGAGCGTTCCTTGTCTTGCCGTTTGCTGGCGTGGACAGCGCGTGGACTGGGCAGCTGGGAGAAGAAATGGGCCGCGACTTGGGATGGAGTCTGCTACGCTTCGGTCACTCCACTGGTCCATCGAAATCCTGCCATGCGTCTCTTTATCTACGGCACCCTCAAGCGCGGCTGCTTCAATCACTTCTACATGCACGGCCAGCAGTTCATCGACACGGCTCGAACCGCGCCGCTCTACCGCCTTCACAACCTCGGTGGCTATCCTGGCATGGTTCTCGCAGAAAAGGGATTGAGCATCGAAGGCGAAGTCTGGGAGATCGACGAAGCCTGCCGCGCCCGGCTTGATGTCCTCGAAGGCGTGGACGAAGGCGAGTATGTGCTGGAGCCCGTGCCGCTGCTTCCACCTTTCGATGACGAGGTGATCCAGGGCTATCGCTATCTCAGGTCCGTCGAGGACAGGCCTGAGGTAGGCACCGAGTGGACCGAGCGGAAGCTGTGAAGGATGTGGTCGTGGTCGAACCATCGCCTGCTGATCGCAGCAATCCTGGTGCCACCTTTGGCAAGGCACAAGCCATGGGACTCTGCCGTAGCGTGCAATCGTTTGCTGTGAGGCCAATCCATCGCCATCATCGTGAAGCATGAAACTCTCTTTCGACCTCGACCACCATCGCGTGACAGGCAGCAAACCCTTCAGGATCGCGAAGGTCTCCACCAACGTGAAGAAGCTCTACAAAGACGAAGCGCACTATCAGGCGCTGCTGGCCGAGTATCGCAATGAGATCAGCGAGATGCAGGAGATGCTTTATGCGCATCACAAGTATGGCGTGTGCATCATTTTCCAGGCCATGGATGCGGCGGGCAAGGATGGCACCATCAAGCATGTGATGAGCGGCATTGATCCGCAGGGCGTGGAGGTTCACGCCTTCAAAAAGCCGACCGAGGACGAACTGGATCACGACTTCATGTGGCGATGCTCGCAGCGCCTACCACCACGCGGGCGCATCGGGATCTTCAACCGCAGCTACTACGAGGAAGTGCTCGTCTGTCAGGTCCACCCCGAGATCGTGCAGAAGTATCAGCACATGCCTGCCGAGGTGCTCAAGGACATGCCCAAGCTCTTCGACAAGCGCCGCAAGGACATCCAGCGTTTCGAGAGCTATGCCTTCCGCAACGGCATGCGCATCGTGAAGATCATGCTGCACGTGTCCAAGGAGGAGCAGAAGAAGCGTTTCCTGGAGCGCATCGACACACCGGCGAAGAACTGGAAATTCAACGCCGCGGACGTGCAGGCGCGCAATCAATGGGACGAATACCAAAAAGCCTATGAGCAGGCGATCAATGCGACGGCCACGGAGAAGTGCCCATGGTATGTGGTGCCTGCCGACGACAAGAAAAACATGCGCCTCATCGTCTCCGCCGCGATCCTGCACGAGATGAAACGTCTTCACCTGCACTGGCCCAAGCTGCCGCCAGAACAGAAGGCAGAACTGGCGAAGTGCCGCGAGATGCTGATGGACGATTAGGGTCCTGAGTCGAAAACGAACCTCTCGGAAGCTCGATTCGTCATTCGACATTCGCTCATTCATCATTAACCACAGCGCTCCCTTTACCCCGGACTGTCACCTCCACCATGCCCCGCACTGATTCGCAACGCGCTCTGGACACCCTTGTTTACGCTTTGGAGCACTTTCCCGACCTCCTCGAAGGAGCCCGGCGGATCGGTTACCTGCGCGGACAGACGCATGAGGGCTTGCTGCCGTTGTGCGAGAAGACCGAGTGCGTGCAGACCTACAAGCCGCGTCACGAGGACCTCTCGGCCGCCGGGTTCAAGATGGTGGATGCGCTTTCTGCGGATCAGGACTTGGTGCTTGTGCTTCCCGAGCGTCAGAAGGAGCAAGTCCTCTCGGATCTGGCTCGGGCCCTTGATGCTCTCAAGGTGGGCGGGCGCGTGTTGGTCTCGCTGCACAACGACTGGGGTGCCCGTCGCTTCCAGGATCAGTTGGAGGCTGTGACCGGCAATGTCGAGGTCGTCACCAAAAACCACTGCCGCGCGTTCTGGGCCGTGAAAACCGACAAGCTTCACGAGGAGGCGATGAACGAGTGGCGTGCAGCGGCCAGCCTCCGAAAAGTGCTCGATGATCGCTTCTGGTCGCGGCCTGGTTTGTTCTCTTGGAATCGCGTGGATCAGGGCTCGGAATTGCTCATGACCCAGGTGCGAGGTGAACTACGGGGCAAGGTGGCAGACCTCGGATGTGGCTGGGGTTACCTCTCCTGCGAAGTGCTGGCGTCTTGCCACGACGTGACAGCCTTGGATGGATTCGATGCTGACATGGAAGCAGTCGAGGCCGCACGGCGCAATGTGGGCAATGTCATGGTGCCTTTCCGTCCGCGAATGCACTGGCAAGATGTGACGAAGGGCGTGGGCGACAGGCTTTACGATGTGGTGGTGACCAATCCACCCTTTCATGAAGGACGCGAGCCCGATCCCACGCTGGGCACCAAGTTCCTCGCCGCAGCCGCGCGCGCACTGAAGCCGCACGGTGTGCTCTGGTTGGTGGCCAACCAGTTCTTGCCTTACGAAGCCCCGCTGGGCGAGGTCTTTGATCAGGCGGAGATGGTCGCGAACAAGTTCGGATTCAAAGTGATGCGCGCGACCTTGCCACGTCACGACTTGTTCTTCCGTCCTGGCAAGCGTGGTTACAGACGCTCTTGAATGAATCGAAGTTTCCCTTTTGCGCGGCCTTCAATTGGGGAACATTGAGATTCCCCCTCTGACCCCTCCATGAGATTCGAAGACCTTCGCGGCATCCTGCGCTACGTTCCCCAGTTCCGGGACCGCATCTTTGTTGTGGCCCTGGACGGCGCGCTGATGAACCAGCCGAACTTCGCCAACCTGCTGCAGGACATCGCGGTGCTGCAGAGTCTGAAGATCGAAGTCGTGATCGTCTTCGGCGCACGCGCGCAGATCACGGCCTTGGCGAAGAAGCGGAACCTCGACGCCATCAGCGTGGATGGCATGGGCCGCACGGATGCTGCCAGCATGGAACTCGCCGTGGAAGCGATCACGCGGCAGACGAGCGAACTCGTCGCCGATCTTACCGCGCTCGACCTCTCCGTCGTCGTGTCCAATGCGCTCGGCGTGCATCCAGCGGGCGTCATTGACGGTGTCGATTATGAGTTCACCGGTCGCATCGAGAATGTGGATGAGCAGGCGCTGCGCGTGATGCTCAAGGCGGACATCATGCCCGTGCTGCCGCCACTGGGATACGATGGACGCGGCACCACGCTGCGGCTGAACTCCGATGAGGTGGCGGTCGAGGTCGCGCTCGCTCTCAAGGCGGCGAAGGTGATCTTTGTTTCCGAGTCAGGCCTGACCACCGCCGATGGTGAACGCCTCGCGCAGATCAGTGTGGCCGACGCCAAAGAACTGGCGAAGCGCAAGGACTCGGGCATGGACGTGAACCTGCTCTCCAAGTTGCGTCAGGCCGCGTTCGCCTGCCAGGAAGGCGTGCCGCGCGTCCACATCGTCGATGGCACACAGGAGGAGGTCTTGCTCGCCGAGTTGTTCAGCAATGAAGGCGTGGGCACCATGATCCATGCGGATGAGTATCAGCAGGTGCGCAAGGCGAAGCCCGGCGACGTGCCTGCGCTGCTCACCATGATGCAGCAGTCCATGGACGAGTCAGCGCTGGTGCAGCGCTCGCGCTCGCAGATCCTGCAACGCATGAATGATTTCTTCGTGCTCGAACTCGACGGCCATCCGGTCGCCTGCGTGGCCGTGCACACCTACGATCTCGACGGCGGTGGCAAGCTCGCCGAACTCGCGTCGCTCTGCGTCCGTCGCTCGCACAAGAACCAGGGCCACGGGCAAAAGCTCGTCGCCTTCGCCGAAGAGACCGCACGTCAACGCGGCTGCGAACGCATCTTCGCGCTCAGCACACAGGCGTTCCGTTTCTTTGAAGAGAAGATGGGCTACACCGTCGCCGACCCCAGCATCATGACCACCGACCGCCGTGCCTCCTACGACAAGAGCGGCCGGAACTCCAAGGTGCTGGTGAAGGCGTTGCGTTAACCGAGCCCTTCGATCTTCCAGCCATCGCGATACTCGCGTTTGAGCAGCGCATTGACGGTTGGGTTGTTCGTGGTCTGGGTGGTGGCGTCGTAGCTGAGCCAGTCGCCTTGGGCGTGCTCGGCGAGCGTGCCGCAGAGGACGATCTCGGTGAGGTTGGCACCGTGGCTGAAGGGATCGCAGGCTTGCTTGCCCGCGAGAATGGCATCGACCCAGTCGTGGTAGTGGTCCTGCTTGCCGAAGCCGCTGGGATACTTGCCTTCCGGCATGAGGTAGGGCCGCTGGCCGTAGGGCTTGAAGATGCTGCCGTGCTCGCCGATCCAGAAGCCACCGCTAGGCGGCCATTTCTTCACCGCTGCGGGCAGGGGAATGCTGCCTTCCTTGGGCGCGTGCTCGCCGTCCAGCCAGGTGAGCTTGAGCGTGTCGCCCGCGATGAGGTCATTGCCCGCAAACTCGAACTCCACCTCGCGCGCATCGGACCACATGCCGGGCTTGAGACCGCCGGTGAAGGTCTGGCGCACACGCTTGGGCGGGCCGAGCTTGAGGCCATCGACGCTGCTGTCGAAGTGATGGCAGCCCATATCGCCGAGTTCGCCGCAACCGAAGTCACGCCATGCGCGCCAGGTTTGCGGGTGGTAGGTTTCTTCCAGGTAAGGATGAGCCTCGCGAACGCCGGTCCACAGATCCCAGGCGAGCGTGCCGGGCACGGGGTCGGCCTGCGGGCGAAGGTCAGTGTTCTTGGGCCACCAGTTGAGCTTCTTGTTCTCCCAGAAGATGATCTCTTTGATCTTGCCGACGGCACCTGTGCGCAGGAGTTCGACCATCATGCGGCCCTCGACGGTCGAGCGGCCTTGGTTGCCGAGTTGGGTGACCACGCCTGCCTTCGCAGCCTCGGCGGCAATGACGCGGCACTCGTGGATCGTGGTGGCCATCGGTTTCTGAAGATAGACGTGCTTCTTCGCGCGCAGCGCGGTGACGGCGACTGCGGCGTGCATGTGGTCGGGCGTGCCGACGGTGATGGCGTCGAACTGGTCACCGTGCTGCGCGATCAGCTCGCGCCAGTCTTTGTGCTTTGAGGCGTCGGGGAAGTCTTTCACTGCGCTGGCCATGTGAACATCGTCCACATCGCAGAGGGCGGTGATCTTCACTTTGTCGTGGGTGGCCACCGAGCGCATGGTGTTGCCGCCCATCCTGGCAACGCCGACGCTGGCGACCTGGAGGAAGCTGTTGGGTGAGGCGCTGCGGGTGATCGCGGGGAAGCCGAGCAGGCTGGCTGCGGCACTGGTTTGCTGGAGGAAACGGCGGCGGTTCATGGCGGGGCTTTGAACGGCGGACACTGGCGTTCACTTGCGGCCAGGCGAGGGATGGGGCCAGTTTTGGCGAGGATTTCTCCGTTTCTTTTTCTTGTCACGGTTCGCCCTGTCGCCTATCACATACACTCTTTGCGCCACTTGATTTTCCAGAATCCGCAACGTTCACAACCACTCTTCATCGCTCCCGGATTATGAGATTCGCCCGACTCTCCGCATTGCTCTTCCTTGTTTCGCTAGTGGCTCACGCCCAGGAAAACCCGACGGGCGGCCTGCTCGAGACGCTTCAGAGCAACATCAATATTGAGGGCCTGGAGACCAGCTACGATCCCGCCACGCAAATCGCGACCGCGACTGGCGACGTGCATATCAAGTATGGCGACACCGAGATCGCGGCCAATCGTGCGGACTACAACGCCAGCACGGGCGACGTGAAAGCCACCGGCAACGTGACAGTGATCAAGGCTGGAGCGACCTACAAGGGCGAGACTCTGGTTTACAACGTGCAGACAGGCGAACTCCACGGTAACGCGGTGCGCAGCAGCATGATCCATGAGCATGGCACGTTGCTCTACTCGCTCAACGATCTCGACACGGAAACCAAGAGCGTCGAGCGCATCGACGGCAACAACGCCTACTTTACCACGCACGACCTCGCCAATCCGAACTACAAGGTGAAGGCCCGCTCGATGACGATCTATCCGAACGACCGCATCGTGATGAAGAACGTGAAGGTCTATGCCGGCAACACGCCGATCTTTTGGTTCCCTTACCTCTCCCAGCCGCTCGACGATGAGCTTGGTTACAAGTTCACCCCTGGCTACAGCGACCTCTGGGGTGCTTACCTGCTCAACCAGTATGGCATGATCCATGGTGACCACACGCTGGCCCAATACAAGCTGGATCTCCGTAGCACCCGTGGCGTGGCCGTGGGTGCGGATTTCATCTCGCTCAAACAGAAGGACAACAAGCAGTGGGGCAAGATCAAGTTCTACTACGCCTTTGACTCCGACCCCACTTTGAGCCAGGCCCGCGAAGACCGCTCCGGCACGCCTGAAGGTCGCTATCGCATCAACTTCCAGCACCGCATCTACATCACGGGTCCGGCCGAGCGCACGTGGTATGTGGATTTCGACATCAACAAGATGTCCGACGAGTTCTTCTACGAGGACTTCTTCTTCGAGGAATATCGCACCCAGCGTGAACCGGACAATCAAGTCTCGCTCGTTCGCTCTGACCCCCGTTACACCGCGACGCTGATGACGAAGTTCCAGCTGAACGACTTCTATCGCACCGACACCCGCCTTCCCGAATTGGCATTCGATTTCACCCGCCAGCCTGTGTTCAACAGCGGCTTCTTCTACCAGGGCAATTCGAGCTTCGGCATCCTCGAAGAAAAGCGCGGTTCCCGTGAGAACACAGATGCTGAGTTGGTGCTCGATTCCGCTGATGCCTTCCTCAAGTCGGAAGTCGGCGATCTCGGTCAGACCGCTCGTCGTATCCTTGGCCTTGATCCTCTGGCGGCACTTACGGGCGACGAAGTGCAGCCAGCTATGGATGCTCTCAGGGCCAGCCTTGCCGATGTTGGCTTTACCCGCTTCCACACTTATCACGAAGTGCTTTATCCCAAGACTGTGTTCGGTTGGCTGACACTCGTGCCCCGCGTGGGCATCGGTTATCAGAACTACTCCAGCATTGATGGCGGACCCAAAGAACTGGGCAGTGATGGACGTGCTCTCTTCCATGCAGGTTTCGACGCTTCCTTCAAGGTCTCGAAGACATGGGATGACGTTCGCAATGAGCGCCTCGGAATTGACGGCCTAAAGCACACCGTCCAGCCCTACATCAATTATTCCTACCTGGATGCGGACCCGATCGAAGGCCTTCCCCGCATTGATCGCGATGTCCCCACAACACGCCCTCGCCCGCTCGACATTCCTTTCTACACGGGCATCGACAGCCTTCGTTCCTGGAACGCTGCACGTATCGGTGTGCGTAATTTGCTCCAGACACGCCGCGACTATTCCAGCTATTCGGAGGATGAAGACGGTCACTTCCGCGCTGCGAACTCGTCTGCTCAGCAGACTTACAACTGGGCTGGCCTGAATACCTATGTGGACCTGTTTGTAGAGGACCCGGAGTTCAATCGTGACGTCTCCAATCTCTTCAACGAGCTCTTCTGGCGCCCGCTGCCATGGCTCACTTTCTGGGCTGACACTCAGCTGCCAATCGGTGGTGGCGATGCCAACTTTACCGAAGCCAACTACGGCGTCACCTGGATGGCCAACAAGAGCCTCAGCATCACCCTCGGGCATCAATACATCAGCGATCATCCTTTCTTCGAGAACAGCAGCCTTGTTTACTCGCGTCTTTACGCTCGTCTGAACGAGAACTGGGGCGTGTCGATGAATCACGTCTATGAAATGGATGACAGCACCCTCGAGTATCAGAGCTACTCCGTTCATCGCGACCTTAACAGCTGGGTCGCCAGCCTCGGTGCCCTGTTCCGTGACAACCGTGGCATTACAGACATGGGCCTGATCTTCTCCATGACCTTGAAGGAATTCCCTCAGGTTAGCATCCCGCTCGATACCGATCCGAATCCGACGGGTCGCGGCGGAAAGCGTTAATCGCTGCCACCATTCGATTTCGAAGGCCGGGTTGCTCACGCTTCCCGGCCTTCTTTTTGCCCAAGCCACAGGAGTTGCCCCCGCAGACAGTGGCGTCTATCTTCCTTGCCCCCAAATAAACTCATGAAGCTCACCATCATCGGTTCCGGATACGTCGGCCTCACCACCGGCGCCTGTTTTGCAGAAGTCGGCCACCACGTCATGTGCGTCGATAACAACGAAGAGAAGGTCAAGACCCTCCGCGCTGGCAAGATCCCGATCTATGAGCCCGGCCTCGAACCCATGGTGCGCAAGAACGTCGCCTCCAAGCGTCTCAGCTTCACCAGCAGCACCGAGGAAGGCGTCGAGCATGGCGAAGTTATCTTCATCGCTGTCCCCACGCCTCCGCAGCCCGATGGCAGCGTCGATTTGAGCTTCGTGGAAAAGGTCGCCCGCGAAATCTCCCAGTATCTGGACAGCTACCGCGTCGTCGTGGACAAGAGCACCGTCCCCGTGAAGACCGGCGAGCGCGTCGCCCAGACCATCCGCCGCTATGCCAAGCCCGGCGTTGAATTCGACGTCGTCAGCAATCCCGAGTTCCTCCGCGAAGGCAGCGCTGTCGAGGACCTCATGAAGCCCGATCGCATCGTGATCGGTGGCAACAGCGACCGCGCCCTCGCCCTCATGCAGAAGGTGTATGAACCCTTCGTCGCCCCCGTGCTCGTCACCGACATCAACAGCGCCGAACTCATCAAGCACGCCGCCAACAGCTTCCTCGCGCTCAAGATCAGCTACGCCAACGCTCTCTCCGAGATCTGCGAAGCCGCCGGTGCCGACGTGCTCAAGGTCGCCGAAGGCATCGGCACCGACAAACGCATCGGCCGTGCCTTCCTCAATGCTGGCCTCGGCTACGGCGGCTCCTGCTTCCCCAAAGACATCGCCGCCTTCATCGCCATCGCTGAGCAGCTCGGCACGCCCTTCGGCCTGCTCAAGGAAGTCGAGCGCATCAACCAGCGCCAGCTCGACCGCTTCCTCGACGCCATCCGCGAAGCCCTCTGGGTGCTCAAGGACAAGCGCCTCGCTGTGTGGGGTCTCGCCTTCAAGCCCAACACCGACGACGTGCGCAGTTCCGTGGCCATCAACCTCGTCGAGCGCATGGTCGCCGAAGGTGCTAACGTCGTCGCCTACGACCCCAAGGCCATGGACAAGGCCAAGGAACTGCCCTTTGCCGACAAGATCGAGTTCGCCACCAGCGCCATGGAAGCCGCGAAGGGTGCCGAGGCTCTCATCATCGCCACCGAGTGGCCCGAGTTCGCCGCTATCGATCTCAATGAGCTGCGCGAACTCATGCGCACCCCGATGATCTTCGACGGTCGCAACCTCCTCGACCCCGTCGCCGCCAAGAGCTTCGGCTTCCAATACTCCGGCATCGGCCGCGGCGTCACCCCGGAGCGGGTGGAGTAGCGCTGAGGTTGAAAGGGTGACACGCCTCGGCGGCGACTTTGGGCGTAACTGCAATCCACTTTTCTTTGCCACCGACTCCGTTACTTGTGCAGCCCATGAGCGACCTCCTCAGCAGAATCTACGCGGCCTTTTCGCCCGAGCCCTTGCACAAGGGACAGCAGGACCTCTATATCGATCTCAAGGACGTTCGTGGCGATAGCGGCACCGTGGGTGCCTTGCGGCAAAAGATTCTCCTCTCTCCGGGTCGCAGCGCCCAGGTGCTCACCGGCCATCCGGGCAGCGGCAAGAGCACGGAACTGTGGCAGCTCCGCAATGCGCTCGAGTCCCCCGCCGATCCCTCCGAGCGCTACTTCGTCGTCCAATACCAGGCCAACGACCGTGAGAATGGACTCAACCTCCATGACATTGATGCCATCGACATTCTCTGCGCCCTCATCCGGCAGCTCGCGATCGACATGCGGGACCGCTTGGGCGTCGAGTTGAAGCCTCATTACTTCCGCGACCGCTGGAAGCGACTCAAAGAACTCGCCCTTACCGAAGTCGATTTCGACAAGCTCGAACTCGCCGCCGGCATGGGCAAGATCACCGGCATCCTCCGTCACAGCGTGGAGACCCGTCGCCGCGTTCGCGAGGCACTCGACCCCGACGCGGACAACTGGATTGCCGCCGCCAATGACGTCATCGGTGAGGCCATCCTCGCTTTGAAGGCACAGGAATTCCGGGGCCTCGTCATTATCGCCGACGATCTCGACAAGATGGACAGCTACCCCGTCAATGACGGTGGCCTGCTCACCACCGAGCGCCTTTTCATCAACCGCGCTCGCGAACTGACCAGCTTTGACTGCCACGTCATTTACACACTCCCCATTGAGCTGGCGTATTCGCATCACGGCTCCACGATTCGCCGCACCTTTGGCGGTCATCTTCCCGTCGTTCCGATGATCAAGCTGCGCACTGCGCCGCCCAATGAAGCGGAACATGCCCTGGGGATGGAGAAGTGTCGCGAGATCATCGGCGTCCGGCTCACCAGTATCGGTGCCAGCGAAGCCGATGCCTTTGCCAGCGATGCCATTCGCGATACCCTTATCCGTTTCAGCGGCGGCCAGCCTACCGAGATCATGGCTTTCGTCCGCGAGGCCATCATCACCGACGGCCTGCCTATTGGTGAGAAAGGCCTGCGTCGTATCCGGTTTGAGAGCATGCGCAGCTATCAGCGTCAGTTGATGCGCGGTCACTGGCCGCTCATTGAAGAAGTCCGCCACACCGGGCAAGTCGAGCGCACCGAGGACAATGAAACCCTCTTCCGCCAGCTCCTGGAAAGCCGTGCCATCCTCCTCTATCGGAATGACCAGGAATGGTATGGCCTGAATCCTGCCGTCGCTGAGCTTCAGCCCCCGCAGACGCCGCCTGTCTCCGCGCCATGAGCGCCGAACCGTCCTTCACCCTCCGCGAAGAGCCTGCCGACACCGAGCAGCAGAGCGGCGACCTCGCTGCTTTCCGCCGCATGTTGCAGGTCTCGGCGGGCACCTTTTCTTTCAGCTTCGCGGTCTGTGATGACCGCGCCCTGCGGGATCGCCTCATCCAGCGCTTCAGTGCCGGGCATCCAGGCATCTTCGTCGTGTCCATCCCTACAGACGCGGAGAGTCCGCTCAGCTTCGTCGAGGCCCAGCTTCCCAGCCCAGCGCCTAGCGCCATCTTTGTCTGCGATCTGGAGGCCAGCCTCCCCTTCGGCAGCACCGACCAGCCCACCCTTCGTGCCCTGAACATTTCTCGCGAGGGCTGGCAGCGCCTCCGCTGCCCCATCGTCTTCTGGCTGGCGGAATACGCCATGGTCCTGCTCCAGCGCCACGCCAATGACTTCTACCGCTACCGCAGCCACCAGTTCCAGTTCACCGGCAGCACCGCCCCGCTGGGGCAGGTGATCAAGGAGTCTTTCCCTGGACAAGCCATGATCGACGCCCTGCCTTACGATCAGAAGCCCTTCCGCATCGCCGAACTCGAGCGCCGTCTCCGCGAGGTGGGCGACCCACCCCCGGCGGAGTTGCTCCCCCACGCACTGAACTGGATCTATGAACTCGCTCGCCTCCAGCAGCATGCCAGCCGCTGGAAGGAGTCCGAAAGCTGGCACAACAAGGCCCTCGTTTGGGCCGAGAACGGCTATGGCAAAGAAAGCCATGAAGCTAGCATCGCGCTCAACAACCTCGCGCAGTTGCTACAGGACACGAACCGGCTGGCCGAGGCCGAGCCGCTGATGCGCTGCGGCTTGGAGATCGACGAGGCCAGCTATGGCAAGGACCATCCCAAGGTCGCTATCGCTCTCAACAACCTCGCGCAGTTGCTCCATGACACGAACCGGCTGGCGGAGGCCGAGCCGCTGATGCGTCGTGCTTTGGCCATTGATGAGGCCAGCTATGGCAAGGACCATCCTGACGTCGCCATTGACCTCAACAACCTCGCGCAGTTGCTCCAGGCCACGAACCGGCTGGCGGAGGCCGAGCCGCTGATGCGGCGGGCCTTGGAGATCGACGAGGCCAGCTATGGCAAGGACCATCCTGCCGTTGCCCGCGACCTCAACAACCTCGCTTTACTGCTCCAGGCCACGAACCGGCTGACGGAGGCCGAGCCGCTGATGCGCCGCGCCTGGGAGATCGACGAGACCAGCTATGGCAAGGAGCATCCCAAGGTCGCCATCCGCCTCAACAACTTCGCGCAGTTGCTCCAGGCCACGAACCGGCTGGCGGAGGCCGAGCCGCTGATGCGCCGCGCCTTGGGCATCTTCGCCGCCAGCTACGGGCCGGAGCATCCGTCCACGCAGACGGTGCAGGGGAACCTGGACGTCCTCCTCGCCGCCCAAGGCAAGGCCGAGGAAGGCTGAGTCCTCGCAGGCAGGCCCATTGTAGCCCCGTTGCGCCGCAACGGGTGGGCTGGTGGAGGCAGTTCCCAGGGGGACCGCACGCGTCTCGCGTGTCCGTCCCGGCGTCCCGCCGGGAGGCGAGTGTCGCCGCGCTTCGCCCTTGTCTCCCGGCCAGTCGTTGCCGCCCACCCCATCCTTCGGCGGGACGCCGAAGGCCACACGCGGGACGCGTGTGCTCCCCGTCGGTCCTGCGGGTAGCGCGGAGACGTTTGTCCGCCGAGCGGTCCGAGGCTTTTCGTGATCACGCAGACGCTCGGGGCGGGCAGGAACCGGAGCGAAGCGGAGATAGACAGCCGTAGGCTGCCCGATCAGGGCGAACGCAGTGAGTCAATGTCCGCGCTCCTGTGGCGAGGGGCCTGGATGGGGGCTTGCGACGGCTTTTCGATGAGGTGTCGTCGGCTTTCGATGTGGGCGCTGCGGCTGGGTGTAAGGCTGATGCAGCTTTCTATGGTCGTGCGGCGGCTTTTCCTGGCGGTGACGCGGCTTTTTCCGGGTCTGCTGCGGCGGCAGGGGCGGAGAAAGCCGATGCATCGTGGCGTGGAGCCGAGTCTCATCTACCCGAAGTGCCTACTGGTGCGGGAGAAGTTGTTCCGCAGGCGTAAAAAAGGATTGCAAGGCGGCATATGATTTTGCTAGTCTGGCCTCTCGCTAACGAAATTGCCGGTGAAATCCCGGGCTGGACCACCTCTTCTCGCGTTTATGCCGAACCCTGCCGGTGCTCATTGGGATGATGGCTTAACCTTCTGGGATGATGGTTCGACCTGGGATTCGGCCGGTGCCGTTGGCGGGTCGATTCTGACCCCCGCTTCACCCATCCCTACCAACACCACCACCGCCATGGAATACTGGGAAATCACCAAGCAACGCGCGCAGCAGACGCTGCCGGTCTGGACTCAATACACGCCTGCGCTGAAGGTAGGCGGGCAAGGCACCACGGAACTCTCGGCCCTGATCGCGGGGTTCGAGCCGCTGGTGCAGCAGCGCACCGCCGCGCAGGATGACTTTGACGCCGCCTACCGCGCCGGGCAGGACGCGCTGCTGCGCATGAAGGTCCTGGGCACGAAGGTGCCGGTGCTGATCGAGGGTCACCTGGACGAGAACGAGGGCCTCATGGACGACGTGGGCGACCTCTATGCGACGAACACGCGCTCCGAGAGCGGCATCCTCAAGCGCCTGCGCGAGCTGCTGCCGGTCTGGCAGCGGGCGAACGCGGCCCTGGCGGCGATGAACCCGGCGCAGCCTCCCATCACCCGCACCGTGGGCGGCACGGCCTACACCGTGGCGGCCGCCCAGGCCCTGCTGGACGGCTACACGGCGGTGGTGAACACGATCTCCACGAAGGCGGAGGCGCTGGATGTGAAGCGCGCGGCCCTGCGCGCGCACGACCGATCGGCGGACCAGCTCAACAAGCGCTGGTATAAGATCGCCAAGGCGCAGAGCGACCCCGGCAGCGATCTCTACGAGGCGCTCAATGGCATCACCACGGAGCCGAGCACGCCCGCCCCGGATACCATTGAAATTAATACCGTGACCCAAGGCGGGGAGGGCGGCCTGGAGGTGCTGGTGGCCTACGTGCCCGGCGGCGGTGCGCACGCGACGACGAAGCTGGTCAAGTGGCAGGTGGTGGGCGTGGATGCCGACTTCGCCCACTCCGCCCCGCTGGACGCGAGCGGGAATGCGCTGGGTCCCTTCGTGAAGGACCAGGTCATCAAGATCATCACCGAGGTGAGCAACTCCTCAGGAACCCGCACGACGGCCCCCCGAACGATCACCATCGCGGAGCCGGTGGGGTGAGGCGGAAAGGATGAAGAATGAAGTATAAACGATGAAGGAATGATCAATGACGAATGACCAGTGACCCCTCATGAATGATGCACTGACTGAACTGCAAGCCACTGTGACGGCGCTGCGCGCGGAGGTGGACTCTCTGAAAACGAAACTGGCGCTGATGGAGGAGGTCGTCACGGTGAAGACCTTGCCGGATGGTCGCCTGAAGCGGAGCGTGGAGTGTGAGACGGTGGTGGTGCGGGACAGGGAGGACCCGCGTTGCATGGCGTTGCACCTGGGCACGAATCGGGAGCTGGGGAGCTTCCTGCACATGAGCTACTTCGGGGAGGAGCACGGGCACAAGACGGCGGTGTCGCTGAAGGTGACGCGGGAGAACGAGCCGCTGATTCAGATCCGGGGGACAGACTGGAAAATGCGGGCGGGCATGTGGCTGGACAAGGACTGCGGGGTGGTGGGGGTGATGCGCCCGGGCGATGTGGCGGCGGCGGTGATGAAGGGGGTGCCCACGGGGGGCAGCGTGGCGGTGGTGCATCCGAGTGGGCGTCCGCGCATGGCGATGCTGCACCAGGAGCCGTCGGACCAGGAGGGCATGAAAGGTGGGCGCACGGAGCTGGTGCTGCTGGATGCGAAGGGCAAGCCTTGCCTGAACCTGGTGGAGCTGTCGAGCGGACCTGCCATCCGGCTGAACCACGGGGAGGGCCAGGCATTGCTGATGGCGGCGGAAGATACGGTGGGCCTGATGCTGGACGGGCCGGACAAGAAGACCAACGCCATGCTGGTGGCGGCACCGCAGGTGGCGCGGATGTCTGTGAGCGAGGGGACGCTGGAAGAGGGCACGCAGAAGGGGGCGGTGGAACTGATGGCTGGGGAGATCGGCGGTGATGTGAGCCTGTATGGGCCGGACGGAAAGGAGCGGCTCTCCATGGCAGGGATGCAGAGCAGCAGCCTGCTGCGAATGCTGAGAGAGGACGGGAAGTCGGCGGTGACGCTGCAACAGGCAGACGAGAAGGGGATCGCCCAGCTGATCCTTCACGCGGAGGAGGACAAGAAGGAGCGGGTGGCCCTGCGGGCGACGAACGATCTTTCGGCTCTGTGGGTGGGCGCGTCCGATGGGGCGCACACGGGCCACCTCACTCTGGTCTCGAAGAACAATCCGCTCTACTCATTGAAAGTGGCCGGGGAGACGCGGGTGGGATTGTCTGTGGGCGACGATTGTGGTGTGGTGACTGCTTATGGCCCGGGCTCCGATCCCAGTGAACCGAATCGCGGCGGCATGGCCAGCCTGTGCGGCGGAACCGTGGCGGGCGGGGTGGTGGTGGCCACCGCCGATGGCACGCATCAGGTGGAGCTAAGCGCCACGGATCATGGCGGTCGCCTGCTCATGAACAATGACCTGGGCTTCCAGCGCATCGCGATGGGGGTGCATGAGGACTCGGCAGGCCTGCATCTGAACCACACCGGCAGCCAGGGGGTGGGCGTGATGGCGACTCCTGCCGGTGGCGTTGTGACGGTCTATGACGAGGACGGGAACATAAGCTCGTCTCTGCCACCCTCTGACTGGAACGGGGACTGATCGCCCTCGGTGGCTACGATGAGGGGACGATGCGACTTTATCGAAACAGCAGCGGCGCGAACTGGGCGAGGTGCCTGCGCCACACGGGCCAGGCGTGGGCACCATCAGTGGTGACGTAGGTGTGATTGACGTTCTTCTCGGTGAGCAGGGCGTCGAGCCTCTGGTTGTCGGCGAGAAGGAAGTCGTCTTTGCCGCAGGCGAACCATAGGAGCTTGAGCTGCGAGTTGGCGCGGGCGACATCTTTCCAAAAGGGCGCGAGTTGGGTCTCGGGCTCGCGGATGGCGCTGCTCATGCCGCCGACCCAGGCGAAGAGGTCCATGTGATTGAGGCCGATGGTGAGGCTTTGATTGCCACCCATGGACAGGCCGATGATGGCGCGGCCTTCGCGGTCGGTGCGGGTGCGGTAGGTGGCGTCGATGAGCGGGAGGGCGTCGCCGAGGAGGTCGCGCTCGAAGTTCTCGACGTTCTTGGCGCGCACCTCGGCGGCCTTGGGCGAGTCGCGTGGAACGGGCGGCACGGTATGGCCGTCGAGCATGGCGATGATCATCGGCACGGCCTTGCCCTGGGCGATGAGGTTGTCGAGGATGTCATGCGCGCGACCGAACTCGGTCCACGTCGCTTCATTGTCGCCGGAGCCGTGCAGAAGGACGAGCACGGGATACACGCTGGTGCGCACGGCGTCGTAGCCTGGCGGGGTGTAAACGCGCAGCCGACGCACGCTGCCGGTGGCCTTCGAATCATACTCGTGCAGATGCACCGTGCCGTGCCCCACAGGCTGGCGATCCCATACGGAGGGCTTGTCGTCGGGGACGTTGAGCACGTTGGAGAAGCCGGTGCGCTGGGGCTTGAAGCGACCATTGAGTGAATCGGCGACGGTCTTGCCCTCGACGCTGAAGGTGTAGCTGTAAAGGTTCGGCACGAGCGGGCCGACGGTGACGCTCCAGGTGCCGTCGTCGTCTTTGGTCATGGGACCCGCCTTGCCGAAGTCGCCGCTAAGGCTGACCTCGGTGGCCTTGGGTGCGGCGTAGCGAAAGGTGACGCTGCGATCGGGATGGACTTCGATGGACGAGTCGAAGGCGAGCAACGGCGACGCGAGGAGCAGAGCAAGGGCGATGAGTTTCATGATGATGGCAGAATAGTTCCTCTGTGTGTCTCTGTGTCCTCCGTGGTTAACATCGGATCAACCACAGAGTTCACGGAGGAACACAGAGGCTGGGACTTACTTCACGATCTTCACGTTCCTGAAACCGGCACTCTCACCGAAGACGAGGAAGTTGGCTCCGGTCTTGTGCTCGCCGAAGGTGGTGTGCTTGGCTTTTGTGATCGTGTCGTTCACTTGCACGATCGCTTCGTCGCCGTGGAAGGTGATGCGGACGGGATACCATTGGCCGGCGTCGAGGCTCAAGGACTTGCGCGCGAGTGTCTCGACAGCGTCGGCACCCTCGCCTTGCGATGGGTTCTTCGCGACCTCCACAGCGGTGCGCGAGATGACGAAGCGGAAGCTGCCTTTTCTGTCGCCCCATTCGATGCGCAGGGACGTGCGGTTCGCGCCTTGGAGATTGAGTTCAAAGTCGATCACGCCGTCGCCGAGGCTGAGAGGCATGCGCATCGCGGCGGCCTTGTCTGCCTTGCCTTTCTGGCTACCCCACAAGCCACCGTCGCGGACCTGCCACTCGCCGGGTGAGACGGTCCAGGGCTTGGTGGGCAACTCCGTCAGTGGCGCGCTCATCACCACAGCCAATGGATTCGGTGCAGAAAGCATGGCCACCTTGGTGGTCTTCGGCTTCACATCGGCAGGCGGCAGCTCGCGGCTGTAACCACCGTCGCGGTAGCGATTGAGCAGCGCGGTGAGTTCCTTCACGACCTCGGGATGCTGCGCGCTGACGTCCTTGGTCTCGGTGGGATCTTCCTGCGTGTTGTAGAGCTGGGAGCGATACTGATCGGCGTTCGCTTTGCGCTTCGCCTGATTGATCTCATCCACCGGCACGCCTTCGATCCACTTCCACGGACCTTTGCGAATGGCGAACACACCGTCCGCGCTGTGCACGATGATGTCTTCGCGTCCCGGCGCATCGCCTAACAAGGCAGGCAGGAAACTGCGGCTGTCCTCGGCGGCCTGCTCTTTCGGAGGCAAGGCATCGCCGACAATCTCCGACGTGGTGGCCAGGATGTCCGCGAGACTGATCGTCGCCTTGCTCACCGAGCCCGCCTGCACCTTGGCTGGCCAGCGCGCGATGAAGGGCACCTTGAACCCGCCTTCCCAGACGTCGTGCTTGCCGCCGCGCAGGTCGCCATTCACGCGCAGCCCGGCCTTGAAAGCAGCGGTCTGGAGCAGGCGCTCGACGGTCGGCTTGAAGACGCCGCCGTTGTCGCTGGTGAAGATGACGAGCGTGTCTTTGGCAACGCCCATCTCATCGAGCGTGGCGAGCACGCGTCCCACGCTGCGATCGAGTTCGTGAATCCAGTCGCCATACAAACCGGCTGCGCTTTTGCCGGCGAGGTCCTTGTCAGGCGTGACGGGATTGTGCACGGCCACGGGCGTGAAGTAGAGGAAGAACGGCTTTCCTTTTTGCTGCTTGAGCCAGTCGGTCGCCTTGTCGGTGAGCACCTTCATCACGCGCTCGTTTTTGCGGCGCGGCGCATCGAGGTCGAGGATACGGCCCGTGCCCTTGCCGTTCTCCGTGTCTTCGGGGCCGTAGGTGGACTTGTAGTCGTCGGAGTCAGGCACCGGTCCGGCGATCTTCATGCCTGCGGGGATCTTGCCGTTGCGCAGGCCATAGACAAAACGGTTCTCCACGAACACGCCCGTCAGATCGCCGTGATTGCTCGGCACGGAGAAGTGGTAGTCAAAGCCGATGTCGAGCGGCCCGGGCGACAGCTCGCCGGTGTAATCGGTGCGCCACTTCGGCGAGTCATCCGCCGTGCCGTAGCCGAGGTGCCACTTGCCGACCGAGGCGGTCGCGTAGCCGTGCTTCTTCAGCAGCGATGCCATGTTCAGCCGCGTGGTCTCAATGTGCAGGGGCGAGAACGTGCTGAGCACTTCGGACTTCAGCGATGTGCGCCAGCAATAGCGCCCGGTCATCACCGAGTAGCGCGTGGGCGAGCACACAGACGATGTCGTGTTCGCATCCGTAAAGCGACGACCCTCAGCGGCAAGGCGGTCGATGTTCGGCGTCTGCACCAGCTTCGGATTTGCGCCATAGCAAGTGGCGCTGCCATAGCCGTAATCATCGGACAAGATGACGACCACATTCGGACGATCCGCCGCGATCAAAGCGGAGGCGAGGAGCAAGGACGAGAGCAGCGCGAGTTTCATGCGCGTGCATCAACGAGCGGCGGTCACAGAGCTTTCGCGGTCTCGGGCTTGGCGTGCTCTTTGAAGAACTTCACGATCATCGCGGGTGCTTCCTTGAGGAAGGTGTGGTTGCCGGGATGAATGCAGGTCACGACGGGATTGCCGGACGATGAGGTGTATTCGGTGCAGAACTTTGAGCCGCCCCACGGATGCCCTTCGCCGCAGCCGTTGAGCTTGAGCACCTTGTCGATCGCCAGCTTCTGCCATTCGAACTTCACGAGCGGATCATTTTGGCCTGCGACGTGCAGCATGGGCTTGGGCTTGAGGTCCATGTCGTCCTTGCGCGCGCCTGCGGCTGAGGACGGAGCCATCGCGGCGAAGACATCGCCGCGTGCCGCCCAGAGCAGATACGTGAAGCCGCCGCCGTTGGAGTGGCCGGTGCTGTAGATGCGTCGCTCGTCGATCTTGTAGTCGCGCCGCAACTGCGCGAGCACGGCGTCGAAGAGCTTGAGGTCGCGGTCGCCTTGATCGCCGATGCGGCCCTGCCAGCCGGGCTTCTTGCCTTCGGGATCGGTGAGGCGGCCGGGGGTGTTGAGGCCTTGCAGATAGATGCTAATCGCCTCAGGCCAGAGCTTGTGGTAGCCGAAGCTGCTGGCCGCATTCTTCATCGAGCCGCCATGGCCATGCCACGCGAAGATGATCGGCGTGGGCCTAGTCTTCGCGCTGTCGGGGATGTGGACCATGCCGTCGCGCGTGACGCCGTCGATCTTCCAGCTCAGCAACAAATCGCCAGTGGGCGGCGAGGCTTTGTCATCGGCGAAACTCGGAAGCGCAAAGGCGCAGCACAGGGCGAGGAAGGTGAATCTCATGGCCGCGATGGAACGCGGGGTGTGCTGACAAGTTGCGGCAGAAGTGCCCCACTTTTCCCGATGCATCAGGTCCGCACTGCGTGCATCATGCGCGCATGAAACGGTCGTTCATCCTTGGTCTCGTGGTGGTGCTTCCGGCGCTGGCCCAGCAGCCAGCTCCGAAGCCCACGGGCATTCCTTTGCAGCCAGCACCCTCCTTGCCGCCTGCCAAAACGACGCCTGCAACGAAACCCGCAGCTGCTCCCGCTACCAAGACACCGGCACCCAAACCTGCGGCTGACAAGCCCATTCCCTCCAAGGCCCCCACGCCGCCAGCGAAGCCCGCACCAGCCGTGCCATCGCCACCGAAGCCTGAGAAGATCGAGGACGATCCGTATGCGCAGCTCCAGCTGCTAACGACTGCGATGCAGATGATTCGTGAGAGTTACGTGGATGAAAAGAAGGTGACGTATGAGGAACTCATCGCAGGCGCGCTGGATGGCATGTTGCGCAAGCTGGACCCGCACTGCGAATACATGGGCAAGCAGTTGTTCGAGGACTTGCAGCGCGAGCAGACGGACACCTCGGAAGGTGTGGGCATCACCATTGCGTTGAAGAACAGCCAGCTCACCATCGTGACCCTCCGTGAGGATGGACCCGCTTCCAAGGCCGGGATGCTCGCGGGTGATCAGTTGGTGCGTATCAATGATGTGCTCACCGAGTCGGTCGGAGTCGCCGAGGCGATTCAACTGCTCAAGGGCAAGGTGGGCGAGACGGTGCGGCTGACGATCCGGCGGCCCGGCACCAAGCAGTTCCTCGATTTCACCATTGTCCGCGAGCTGTTGCAGGAAAGCTCTGTGCATGATGCGATGCTCGTGCATGAGAAGCTCGCGAACCCTTACAAGATCGGTTACGTGCGCATCTCCGAGTTCACGCAGCCAACGGTGAAGGACCTGTCCATTGCGCTCGACAAGCTGGAAGCCGAGGGGATGCAGGCGCTCGTGCTCGATGTGCGCAACAACCCTGGAGGCCTGCTCGACAGCGCCGTGGGCGTGTGTGGTGAGTTTCTCCCCGAAGGCACGCCTGTGGTGACGCAGGAAGGGCGCAAGGCCAGCGAAGACAGCCCGCCTTACCGCACGCCGAAGCGCAATGGCAAAGCGCCTCGCACCTACCCAATGGCAGTGCTGGCCAATCACGCGAGCGCTTCGGCTGCTGAGATTGTGAGCGCCGTGTTGCAGGACCTTCGTCGGGCGATTGTGGTGGGCACCACCACGTTCGGCAAGGGTAGCGTGCAGACGATTCTCCCGATGAAAGATGGCAGTGCGATGCGTCTCACCACAGCCAAGTATTTCACCCCCAGCCATCGCACCATTCACGAACATGGCGTGACGCCCAACATTGTCTCCACATTGACGACCGACGAGGAGATGAAACTCACGCGCTGGCGCAGTGCCCACGGCACGGGCGAGGCTGCCGCTTTGGAGCAGGCGAATCTGGATGACCATCAACTCGAGCGCGCCGTCGATGCACTGAAGGGCGTGCTCGTCTTCCATGAGTTCAATGCTCCCGCCTCCACGCCAAGGCCTCCGAAGGTCAACATCGAGCCCGCTCCCGCGAAGCTGGATGCCTTGATGGCTCCACCTGCGGTGGTCAAACCTGGCAAGGAAGAGGCACCAGTGCAGAAATGATTCATTCACCAGTTTCTCACCTCCACTCCCTGATGAGATCGTCATCGGTCATTGGTCATACGTCCCTTTCATGATCCTTGCTCTCGAAACTTCGTGCGACGAAACCGCCGCCGCCATTTGCACCCTGGATGGTCGGATCTTGAGCAGCCGATTGTTTTCTCAGATCGAGATTCATCGGCAGTTCGGTGGTGTGGTGCCGGAGGTCGCATCGCGCAATCACATCACCAAGGTGAGGCCGCTGGTGGATGCCGTGCTGCAGGAAGCAGGCATCGCGCTGAGCGACGTCGCAGCCTTCGCCGCCACCTGCGGTCCTGGTTTGGTCAGCAGTCTCTTGATCGGCACCAGCATGGCCAAAGCGCTGGCAGTGGCCGAGAAGAAGCCTTTCCTGGCGATCAATCACATGGAAGCACATCTGCTCTCGCCCTTCGTTGGGCGCGGCGGCATCGAGCCAGCACTGGGTCTCATTGTGAGTGGTGGACACACGATGCTGGTGAACATTGAGGCTGTGGGCCGATACTATCTCATGGGGCACACGCGAGACGATGCGGCGGGTGAATGCCTCGATAAGGTGGCCCGCATGTTGGGTCTGCCGTATCCCGGCGGACCCGAGATCGAGAAGGCCGCGCGAGGAGGTGATCCAGGCTTCGTGAAGTTTCCGCGCAGCCGCTTTGCTGATGCCCCGCTCGACTTCAGCTACAGCGGTCTGAAGACAAGCGTGCTCTACGAGCTTCCCAAGCTCGACCTCAAAGCCGACGGCGTGATGGCGAATCTTTGTGCCAGCGTTCAGGAGGCGGTCATTGATCCCTTGCTCGACAAGGCAGTCCTCGCGGCGCGCGCCACGGGCAGGCAGCTCATCGCCGTGAGTGGTGGCGTGAGCTGTAACAAGCGGCTGCGGGAGAAGTTCTTCGAGCGCTGCGAGCAGGAAGGACTGTTCGGGATCTTTGCCCCGCCTCATCTCTGCACCGACAACGCAGGCATGGTCGCCTTCACCGCCGCCCATCGATTCAATTCAGGTCATCGTTCACCCATCGAGCAGGAAGTCGATCCCAACTGGAGTGTCGCGTAAACTTGGAATGATGAAGTATGAATGATGAAAACAAGCCCGGCATTCGGTATTGATTCATACTTCGGACTTCATCATTCATCCTTCCCCCCCATGCGTCACTACCTCATCGCTGAAACCAACTGGAAATACATCCAGGCCAATCCTTATGAAGTCGCTGTGCTGCCATGGGGGGCGACCGAGGCGCACAATTACCATCTGCCTTACGCGACGGACAGTTTGCAGAACGAATACATCACCACCGAATCGGCCCGCATCGCATGGGAGAAGGGCGCGAAGATTGGCGTGCTACCCAACATCCCCTTCGGCGTGCAGAGCGGACAGCTCGACATTCCTTTCTGCATCAATATCAATCCGAGCACCCAGCACGCGATCCTCGATGACATCATCGGATGCCTCGAAGACGTGGGAGTGCCGAAGTTCGTGATTCTCAACGGCCATGGAGGCAATGACTTCCGTCAGATGCTGCGCGAGCTGCAAGCCGATCATCCACGCATCTTCCTCAGCACGGTGTCTTGGTTCCACGTTCACAGCGGGCAAGGCATCTTCACGCATCCAGGTGATCACGCGGATGAGCGCGAGACCAGCATGATCATGCATCTCCATCCCGATCTCGTGCTGCCCAAAAGTGAGTGGGGCGATGGCACGGAGAATCCCTCCAAGCTGAAAGCCATTCGTGAGAAGTGGGCCTGGGCACCCCGTGCCTGGACCAAGGCCACCAACGACACCGGTGCCGGCAATCCGCACGAAAGCACCGCCGCAAAGGGCGAGCAGTATCTCAAGCTCGTCACTGAAAAGCTGGCGAGCTACTGGATCGAACTCGCCGCCGCAGACGTGAACGATCTATACGAGAAGGCTTAGCCGAGATCACCGATACTCGCCGCGCAGAACGCGATCATTGTAGGTGTCGGCGATGTAGAGGGTCTTGCCATCGGGGCTCATGCGGACGCCGTGGGGGCGCTTGAGTTCGGTTTGCAGCCAGGTGCTGCCGATCTTGGTGCCCGCTTTCGGCGGGGCTCCGGCGAGGAGTTCGATGATGCCGGTCTGGGTATTGAGACGGCGCACGCAGTGGTTCTCGGTGTCGCAGATGAGGACGTTGTTGTTTGGGTCCATCGCCACATACTTGGGGCCGTTCATGGTGGCATCGCGACCAGGGCCGCCGTCGCCGCTGTAGCCCTTCTTGCCCGCAGCGTTCACGACGGTGCGGGTCTTGCCATCCTTCACGGCGACGAGTGAATTGCCCCCGCGCAGCAAGACGTAGAGCGTGCCGTCCTTGGCCTGCGTGACAGCGCGGGTGTCGCCCATCGCAGCGTCGAGGGCATTCGAGTCGTCGGCGGGCAAGCCCTTCTTGCAATTGCCTGCGACGGTGCTGACGATGCTGGTGGCGAGGTCGATGACGCGGGTGCGGCTGTTGCCGATGTCGGCGATGTAGATGCGCTTTTCGTCAGGCGACAACGATGCTGTCATGGTGATGCTGAACGTCGCTGCGGTGGCGGGTCCGCCGTCACCGCTGAAGCCCGATTTGCCCGTGCCAGCAATGGTGGAGACGTGGCCGCTGGCGAGGTCGAGCAGGCGCACACGATTATGGAAGGAGTCGCCGATGTAGGCCTTGTCGCCGTCGGCGATCTGGATGTCGTGCATGCCATTGAAGATCGCCTTGAGCGGATCGCTGCCATCTTGCACATCGTCGGCTTTCTTCGCGCCTTTCACCTCGGCGTTGTGCTGCGCGCCAGCCACGAAGCTGAGCCTGCCGCCCTCGTATTTGAAGATGCGGTTCGACTTGGTGAACTCGACGCCATACATCGCGCCCTTGGAGTCGAAGTCGATGCTGAAGGGCTCGCTCACATGCTCGGTCTTGGGCTTGCCGACGACGAGTTCGACAGCGGAGCAGGGCAGGGTGAGCAGCGAGAGAACGGGAAGGAGAAGGCGCTTCATGAGGCAGGAGGAAACAAGGTTTGTGCGCTGATACTTGCAGCTTGTGCGAGAGCGGCAAGGTGATCATCGTCTTGGCCTTGTCATGAAATCGCTGCTCCTTCTTCTCGCCTCCGTCTCCTCGCTCAGCGCTGCTGAGTGGACCATCTCTACCTTCGCTGGCACCGGCGAAAAAGGCGGCAGCGGCGACGGTGGTCCGGCGACCGCAGCACAGATCGACAACCCGTTCGGCGTCGTGCGCGGTCCCGATGGCGCGATCTGGTTCTGCGAATACACGGGTCAGCGCATTCGTCGCGTGGCTCCCGATGGAACGATCAGCACGATGGCTGGCACGGGAGCGAAGGGTTACTCGGGTGATGGCGGCCCCGCATTGAAAGCCACCTTCAACCTGCCGCATGAAATTCGCTTCGATAAAGAAGGGAACTACTACCTCACGGACATGACTAACCACGCGATCCGCCGTGTGGATGCGAAGACGGGCATCATCACCACCTTCGCGGGCACGGGCAAGGCGGGCTACAGCGGTGACGGCGGACCTGCGGACAAGGCGGAACTCAAGCAGCCACACAGCCTGCAATTCGGAGCCGATGGCAACCTTTACATCTGCGACATCGGCAATCACGTCATCCGCTGCGTGGACATGAAAACCAAGATCATCACGACCTTCGCGGGCACGGGCAAGGCGGGTGTGACGCCCGATGGCGCGCCGATCAAAGGCACGCCGCTGAAGGGACCGCGTTCCATGGATGTGGACAAGGATGGCAACTTCTGGCTCGCGACGCGCGAAGGAAATCAGGTCTTCAAGATCGATCCCAAGGCTGGCATCATCCATCACATCGCCGGCACCGGCAAAAGCGGCTTCACCGGACACGGTGGCCCGGCCAAAGACGCGCTGCTCAGCGGTCCCAAAGGCATCGCTGTGGCACCCGATGGCAATGTCTGGCTGGCCGATTGCGAGAGCCACAGCATCCGCATGATCGACATGAAAACGGGCAACATCGAACTCATCGCGGGCACAGGTGTGAAGGGCAATGGCACCGATGCTGATCCGCTGAAATGCCAGATGGCGCGTCCTCATGGCGTCTTCGTGGATGCCGATGGCTCCGTTTTCATCGGCGACAGCGAGTCGCATCGCGTGAGGCTGTTGAAGCGGAAGTGAGGACCTCGAACCAAGCCATTGCTCCCAGCGCCCGCGATAATCCTATTTTCGGCCGAGCTGCTCGATTTCGGTAAGTTTGCTTAATCGTAGCGACCAAAACCCCACGACAATCCGTATGGATTGCGGTTAGGAGTTTGCATTTATCGGGTGACCAGATACGCTGGCCCGGTTTTTCAAAATCTGCCGTTATGAATCTCAGGCCTTTTGTTATTTTTTCCGGATTGATGGCATTGGCCATTTCTGCTGGGCTCTTTTTGGGACTCAGCGAGGACAAGGAGAGAGCGCCGGGGAACTCGGATCGGCCTGATGGAAGAGATGCAAGCTCCACCAAAGTTTGGCGCACGGACATGGAGCAACCGGGCCTGGGTAAGCTCAATGCTGATGCTCGACTTAGCGACGGGCTGAGGCTCTTGCCCGATTTCGTGTGGCAAGCTCCTAGCCCGTCGGAACGGACTTCGTCCACCAGTGCAGCTTCGTTGAAGGTCTTGGGCGAGGTGGTGCTCGAGGTGAAGGGCTTTCCCCAATTAAAGTCGCTGCGAAAGGGGGATGAGATTGTTTTTCCATTGGGCGGCGATGACCTCGCCGGGGTTGTTGAGTCGTTTGACGATCTGGACGGGCGGTGGGTTGTCGCGGGATCGCTGCGCGGCAGACAGGGTCAGTTTTCTGTAAGCCAGGGCCACGGTGATCAGTCGTGGGCGGGTCATGTGATCGATCGGACGATGCAGTTGGGCTACGAAGTGCTGACGCTCTCGTCCCCCCATGAGGTGACCATCCGCAAGCAACCGCTCGATGCCTTGGTCTGCGTGATGCCAAGGTATAGCGATCCTTCAGGCACAACCGCTTCACCTGTTCCCCGTGTGACGAAGGCTGTGAGTGCCGCGACGCCGGTGCTCAATTCGAAACCCGGTGCGGCGGGCGTGTTGTTCCTGGATTTCGATGGTGCCATGGTGATGGCCCCCGAGTGGAATGGTGGAGCGCTGATTTCTGCCCTCCCTGCGACGATCGGGACCACACCGATCACGGCGGCTCAGATCACCGATGTCTGGCGAAGGGTGGCGGAAGATTTCAGACCGTTCGATGTGAACGTCACCACGGACGAAGCACTCTATCTCGATCCCTCGAAAGTTGGTCACCGTGGGCGCTGCATTATCACCCCTACTGACGCATGGTATTACGGAACCGCTGGCGGTGTGGCCTACCTCAATTCATATCGAGGACCCGCCGACGGCTGGTCATCAGCGATTCCGTGCTGGTGCTGGAACAATTCATCGACGGCCATCATGGCGATGACTATCTCACACGAGTTTGGTCACATGGTGGATCTCAGTCATGATGGCACCTACTACGACACTTATTATCGAGGTCATGATTCCGGCGTGTTTGGCTGGGGGCCGATCATGGGAGCACCCTTCACCAAGCCCCTGGTCCAGTGGTCCAAAGGAGAATATCCAGGGGCCAACAACCCGGAAGATGACTTCGCCGTGGTGGCCAACACGATTTCTCAGATGACCGCGGTGAGTGGGTATCTGGTTGACGATGTGCCCAATCTTATAACGGCCGCCAAGCCTCTGGCTTTTACGTCCCCGATCTCTCAAGCAGGAGTCATTTCTTCATCGCAGGACGTGGATATGTTTTCCTTCAAGACCAAGGGCGGGCCTTTTTCCATCACGGTGACGCCGGACTCCCCGGAGCCTAATCTTGATGTCAGCCTGGAACTTCTCGATTCGTCAGGAGCCGTCATTTTCCAGGCCGCGCAATCGACCACCACTCTGGCGGCTTCGCTGGTGGGGAATCTTTCTCTGGCAGGAACCTACTACCTCGCCGTGAGAGGACGGGGACGCCCGGCATCGACGACGATCACGGGCTACACGGCCTATGGCAGTGCTGGCTCATACACGATTTCAGGAACTTACGCCCCACTGCCGGAAGCGCCGCTCATCACGCTCCAGCCACTGTTTTTCACAGATGTGATCCAAGGGGCGCGTGTGACGCTTTCCTCCGCAGCGATCAGCAATAATGCGATCACCTACCAGTGGTATCGACTGGCAGATGGCGTGGAGACCAAGCTGACAGGACGAACCGCGTCGGCGCTGGTCTTCACCAGCATCCAGCCGACGGACATTGGTCTCTACAAAGTGGTCATCTCCAACGTTGCTGGGTCCGTGACATCTGAATGGGCGACGATTGATGTGCGCTACAAGCCCATCATCAAAGTGCAGCCGAGCCCGGTAAAGCTGACGTCGGCGGCAGGCAGTGATGTCGCTTTCTCTGTTACTGCTATCGGGACGGATCCCATCTTCTACCAGTGGAAAAAGAACGGCGTGGTGATGCCTGGCGAGACTCAGCCCACATTGCAGATGGCAGCCATCGACTGGTTTGATGCGGGTGCCTACACCGTGACAGTGTCGAATGCTCTTGGCAGTGTGACGAGTCTGGGAGCCTCACTCACAGTGTCCTCGGCTCCGGTGTTTACGCAGCAGCCAGTGCCGTTGGTCAAGGCGATCGCCTTGGGAGGCGTGGCGAGTGTCACGGTGAAGACGGTGGGCACAGCTCCGATTAGTTATCAGTGGTTCAAGGACGGAGTGGCCATACCCCGTGCGACAGCGGCAGTGTATAGCTGGTCTGCTACTCAACTGCTCGCGGAAGGAACCTATTATGTAAGGGCCACGAACTTGGTTGGTTCCGTGGAGAGTGAATCCTTCGTTGTCGATGTTCAGGATCGGCCTGTCATCGACCTGCCGCAGCCACCCAAGACGGTGAACCTCAATGCGGAGTTTCCTCTCGCCTTGGATTGCTTTGCTCACGGGACGGGACCCCTCGTCTATCAGTGGCAGCTGAACGGCGTCAATGTGGCCGACAGCTTTCCGTTGGTGCAGGGAACGACGACTCCAACTCTCCGAATCAGCGCTGTTGGATGGGCTCATAAGGGGACTTGGAGATGCATCGTCACCAACGCTGTGGGCACTGCGATCACCCAGAATGTGGTCGTGAACGTGAACTCATATCCGGTAATCATCGTTCCGCCTTCAAACCTCAAGATCGCCAAGAATGGAACGGGAACCCTCAAAGTGGTCGCCGGCGGCACACCTCCTCTCAAGTATCAGTGGTTTAAAGACAATCAGCCTATCCCTGGCGCCAACGCTGCGAGCCTCGTGTTGTCTCGCGCATCCCCCACCACTACGCCGGGCAGTTATCAGGTGACGGTCATGAACACCTATCCCTTCCCCCTTCCAGATCCTGTGGCGGGCGGGCCAGCCATTGTCACCGTGGAAGATCCACCCGTCGCAGGCGCTCCTTTGCCTGCTGCTCAACTCGCTGGCATCGGCGACACTGTCACCATCACGGGCAGCGCGACTGGCAGTCCTGAGCTTCGCTATCAGTGGCAGAAGAACAATGTGGACATGCCGGGAAGAACAGCAGCCATTCTTACCCTCTCGAACGTTCAGCTGGCAGACTCTGCCAGCTATCGCGTGGTTGTGACCAACGACGTGGGCAAGGCGTATAGCGTTGCAGCCAAGTTGACGGTGCTGACCCGGCCTTCCATCACGCTGCACCCGATCAGTCAGACGATCTATGCTTGGGACAGCGCCAGCTTGAGTTGCGCAGCCACAGGGTCGCCGACGCTGACTTACCAGTGGAATCTCAACGGTTCTCCCATCCCTCGCACGACGAACAGCACTGCGGTGACGCCCACCTTGAAATTGACCTCCACTCAGGAGACTCAGGCAGGCGAATACACCGTGACGGTCAGCAATGCTGTCGGGTCTGCAACCAGCAATGCTGCGGTATTGACGGTGACCCCGGTGCCGGAACCACAACTCACAGATGTTCGTCCCACCAACGTGGTGGTCGGCTCCCAGATGCTGATCACAGGCCTGTATTTCAACTGGGCGACGAGGGTGCTCGTCAGCGGCAAGTCGGTGGCTTTCATCAAGAATCGAAGCTCTGAGCTGTGGGTGACTGTGCCCGCAGGCGTCCCTGCCTCAGGCCATCTGGTCGTCGAGACGCGCGGGGGCACAGCCATGTGGTCTCAACCCATCACGCTCGATACGGATGGCGCTGAAAACGATCTGCTTCGAAACGCCAAGATTCTCAGTGGTCGGACCGATGTGATCGGACTGGCGGACAATGCCTCGGCCACGATCGAGTATAACGAGCCCTACCCTCGTTATAACTCCGTCTGGTTCCGATGGAGATCGCCCTTCACTGGCAAGATCAAGATATCAAACTATGGCACCACGTTTGACTTCCGAACGGTTCTCTATTCCGGTCCACCAACTCCAACGAGCCCCGCAAACCTGAGGTATCTGAACGACTGGGAAAGCGGGTATTGGGTGGATTCGCCCATCGTTTACACCTTCAACGATGTGGTCAAAGATCAGGATTACTACATCCAGGTGCAGAGCCTTTGGGGCTATTCCTCGGGCCCGGACATCGGTTATGGCCGCCTGCGCATCACCATCACTGACCGGCTCTACTTTGCGCCTCGCCAGCTGGCGAGCGCTGACTTCAATGCAGCACAAGGCTATCGACCTGGTGCACCGCTCGATGGTCAACAGCAATGGCTTGCTGAAGGCGGAGCTGCGGTGGTCAAGGATCTGCCCGATGAAACGGGCGAGACCAACGGACGCGGCGTCGTGGGAGGCAAGGCTGCTCGCGTCTCAGTCGCCGCGATCCCGGTCGCTCCTTCAGAAGCCGAGGCGGAGCCGCTCGTGCATGCCTCATCAGATCTTTCGGTGCAGACTCAGACCGGCGTCAGCGAGGAGTTTTCTTGGGGGCTTTACGACCGTGCAGGCAATCCTTCAGCCGTGGTGCTGTTCAAGACGGATGATCATTCGATCGAAGTGCTGATCAACGGACAGCGAACCTCCACGGGGCAAGTGTTCACCGCTGATTGGTCCTACCGGTTGGACATGTGGTTTGATCGACCACACAAGACTTGGCGCATGATGCTTAACGGCGTGGTGGCTGCTGAAGGCGATGGCTACGCTTTCCCTGAAGGCGCGGGCGTTCAGCTGGCGGCCGGCTGGGTTCCCGTGAATCAGGACGCCGCCAGCGGAAGACTGTATTTCGACAACGTTCGGGTGGAAGCAGTGAGTGGAGATCTGCCCGACGATGAAGCTGCGGAGACCGACCTCTGAGGCTGCGGATTATTTGCCCAGCCGGTCCAGCACGTTGCGCGTCACGCGATCGACGATCTTGTCGCCGCCTTTAAGTCCATGCGACCAGTCGGTGCTGGCGCTGGTGAAGACGGTGCCGCCTTGCGTGTAGAGGCCGAGCGTGGAGTTGCCGATGGTGTCGGGGCTCCAGCGTTCATACCACGCGGCGTCATCGGGGTGCCAGCGCACGGGGCAGGTGGCAAGGACTTCAAAGGTCTTCGGCGTGCCGTCTTTGAACGTCGGGAAGGGGAGCCCATCGCGCCATTCGAGTTCGCAGCCGTCGCACTCGTAGCCAACGATGGTGTCCTTGTTGCCAAAGACATCGCCGCGCTTGAGACCGGTGCCTTCAAAGATCCAGTGGTCTGGGCGATGCACGGTGTATTCGGCCTTGTCAGTCATGAACTGGCCGTGACTCTGGCGGTAGCCGCCTTGCAGGAATCCAACGCCGGTGAGCTTGTTCTCGGGGCGTCCGACGAGGTGATGGCTCCACGACGTCGAGAGCAGGCTGCGATCCTTCTCCTGCCACACAGGATCATTGCCGTAGTTCTGCTTCCAGCAGGTCAAGGCGCGGCCGTCGTCCTCGCTGCGGACCTGCCAGCAGACCGAGTTGCCGCTGAAGAAGGCGACGTTGCCACCCTTGGCGATGAAGGCTTCCAGGTTGTCGCGCATGGGGCTGCTCCAGTATTCGTCATGGCCCACGCTGAGCACGAGTTTGTAGTTCGCGAAGATCTCGGGATGGAATTCGAGGTCGCTGTTCGCCGCGTAGTCGAGCGCGTAGCCGTTCTGCTCGCACCACACGACGAAGGGCAGCTCCCAGCGTGCGAACTGTGAACTCTGCGGACGCTCGAACGACACGCGATGGCCCTGGTTCTTCGAAATCGCATTGTAGCCATACAAGGAGAAGCCGCCGTAGTTGGTGTAGGCGTTGTAGGTGTTGGTGCAGAGCTGGAGCAGGATCTTCGCGCCGGGCTTGGCGGGCTTCACGATGAAGAACAACGAACTTGTGGCTGTGCGTGCGCCTCGTCGCGACCATGGGCCGCCGTTGTCGCGCGCGGTGAGCGTCATCTCGTAGTAACCGGTGGGCCAGTCATTGCCGATCGTGAGGCGGAAGCTCTCGGGCCAGTGGCAGCCATCCGCAGCGGCGGTGTCGGGCACAGGCGAGTGCTTGCCGGGGATCGTCTTCCTCTCCAGCACTTTTGTGCGCTCCTTGCCCACGCGCTCAATCACGGCGTCGAAGGTGGCGGCGGTTGTCGAGATGTGAAATGCGGCCTCTTCACCCTGCGTGTAGCTGGAGTGATTGGGGTAGCCTTCCACATAGATGGCAGGCGGGTCCGCGATGTCGGCGCGGACGAGCAGAGGGGCCAAAGCAAAAGCGAAGAGGAGTGTGCGCATGGTGTGATCAAGTCGCGTGCTGGCGGCGTTTTCTTGCCATGAGACTCGCGGCGCTTTTCGTCATCGCGCTCGTTTGCCCAGCAATGGCGGACGAGCCGGTGGTGCCGTTGGCAGCACTGCCGCTGAGCATGGAGAGCGTGGCATCGACTGCGGAGATCGAACTCGGTCGCGCGCTGTTCTTTGATCCGGTGCTGTCGGCAACGAAGATGACCTCGTGCGCGTCGTGCCACTTGCCGCAGCTCGGCTGGGCGGATGGTCGCGAGACGGGCAAGGGTTTCACGGTGCTCACGCGCAACACACCGACGATCCTCAACACGGCCTTCAACACGGACGGTGTGATGTTCTGGGACAACCGCGAGCGCACACTGGAGGCGCAGGTGCTGCATCCGATTCGGGCACGCGATGAGATGCGTGGCGATGCGTGCGAGGAAGGCAAAGTCGTGGAGTTGATCGTGCAGCGTGTGCAGGCCATCGAGCGCTATCGCACGGCGATGGGCGGCACGGTGACGATGCCGAAGATTGCGCACGCGATTGCGGACTTTGAGCGCTCGCTGGTCACACCGGACACACCGTTCGATCGCTTCATGCGCGGTGACAAGTCAGCGCTGACGCCGCATCAGCAGCGCGGCATGAAGGCATTCGAGGAGTCAGGCTGCATGCGCTGCCACGGCGGGCCGATGCTTTCAGACTACAAGCTGCACGTCATCGCCGCCCCCGGCGAGCGGCAGGCTTTCCGCACACCCTCGCTGCGCAACCTGCGCCACACCGCGCCCTACATGCACAATGGCCGACTGCGCACCCTGGACGAGGTGCTACTCTTCTACGAACAACTGATGGACGAGGTGAGTGAGACCATCGAAGGCGGCGACGCGGCGGCGCAACCTCCGCTCGATCCGCTGCTAAAACACCTCTCGGTGAAGCCAGGAGATTTCCTCGATCTGAAGGCCTTCATCGAATCACTGAGTGCGGATCGCTATGACCAGCGCGTGCCGGCGTTGCCGAATTCCAAGCCGTGACCGAGCATCAAAGATGTGGTCGATAGGGCCGTTTCACTCTTCATTCCTCACCATCATGCGTGCATGCGTTTTCACTTTCATCGTCGTGTTAGGACTCACTGGGCTCGTCACCGCGCAGACGACTGCTCCTGCGCCGCCTATCAATCCCTTCGACGAACTGGCCAAGCAGAACGCCGAATCGCCCGAGCCCAAGCCTGCGGCTCCTTCGCTCCCACCTGAGCTGGCGGGCGTGGTGGAGAAGTTCCAGCAGGCGGCGAAGGACTTTGAGTCGAAGAAGAAGGAGATCGCCACGACTGCCCTCGGGCGGTATTCGTCGGCGGCACAGAGCGAGCTTTCGGCGGCGCAGTTCTACATCACTTGTCAGCAAATGGTGCAGGCGCGGCTTCCTGACTTGAATGGAGTGTCGAAGAAAGACGAGAAGGAGAAACAAGACCGCGCGAAGCAAATGGCGGATCGCATTGAGGACGCTCCTGGTCGTGCAGCGGTGCTTCAGTTGCAGCTTCAATACCTCGTCTTCACCATGGAAGCGCCGCAGATGAAGGATCGTGGTGCGGTGGTCAGCCGGCTCAAGGACTTCGCGGGCAAGGCGGTCAATCTGATCGCGACCTACGCGGGCGTGCCCACCGATGAGACCAAGGAAAAGGAACGTTCCAGCTCGGGCAATCGCAGCCGTCGTGAGGCAGAGAAGATCAAGGACGAGCGTGAAATGGAGCGCGCCCGTCGTGACCTGGTGCAGCAGGCGAAGACAGGAGTCATGGGCTCGATTTTTGCTCAGGCCTACAACTTGCAGAGCTACTTCGAGCCGATGGACAACTGGCCGGAGTCGCCCCTCAATTTGGAGCAGATCTTCAAGAACTTCGTGTTCCCCTACCGTCAGCAAAACAAGCCCGAGTTGATGGCGAGTGAGTGGGACGAATACATTGCCCATGTGACGCACCTGGAAAGGTGCTCTCAGGATGAGCGCGGATACTCACGATGGCTCGTGGGCCACTACAAGTCCCTGCAGTGGAGCAAATGGCGCGACCTCATGAAGAACGGAGTCAATCGCGCGATGGCTGCTGACGAACTCGTGAAGCTCATCAAGGAGAATCCCACCAATGAAGCGGTGTCCAGCTGGGTGGAAGATTTGTCCTCCCTGACGTATGAACTGGTTAATCCACCCGTGGCACCGCCCGCCGAGCCGAAGCCCCAATGATCAGGCCGGGATGTCCAGCTTGAGCTTGGGCTCAGCTTCGATCGCTGCGGCCAACGATGGCCAGCCGCCGGTGCGCTGCATCTGGAACATGTGCAGGTAAACGGCCACCTTCTCGGGCGATTCGCTGGCGAGCAGGGCAGCCACCCCAGCCTTGGCCTTCTCGTCCGAGATCTCCTCCGGCAGAGCATCCACTTCACCCTTCTTGTGCTCGATGCCCACGGCATCAAGGAAGGTGGTGAGCATGCCGGTTTGATTCTTCAGCAGCCAGATCTGCAGCACCTGCTCGGCGAGGCTGTTGTTGGCACGCATGCGGAGCTGGTCGCTCACCCACACATACTGCTCGGGGCGCGTCTTGCGTTCCAGGAAGACGGGGCGCAGCTTGCGCTGGGAGGCCAGGGTGGACAGGACCATGCGGTAGGCATTGAGATGCTCCGTGTCGAGGTAGCTGATGATCTCGGTCTGCAAGTCCTTGCTGATGGCCTGGATGAGCTGGTGGGCTTTCATTACGAATGCGGTTGGATGATTGAAAATGGGCGCGTCTGCTACCACCTCGCCAGATTTGACGCAATGCGTTTTTGGCCCTCACGCCCGGCGCACGGACAGGCAGCGGAACGCCTCGCCAGCTCCATCTCCGCGTGCCACCCAGGCATCAGCCTTCGATGGTGATGAAGGAGCCAGGCGCTCGAGGAATGCCTGCTGGGATTCATAGCTCTGCTCCCTCGTGCCATGCTCTCGCAGCCACGTTCGAACATCCGTGAAGTTCACATCGCAGGTGATGTCCTGACGGCCAGGATTGGCAAAGATGTCCACGCCCTCCAGTCGCTGCTGCATGAGGTAAGCCCGCAACGTGCCTCGAGGACGACGATGGTAGAGGGCTGGGAAGTCGTCGCCGTAGTCGATGGTGAGCATTGAGCCTCGCTGCCACATCGGCAGCCACTGCTTCAGCCACTGGTGAACGCAAGATTGCAGTTCACAGCGCTGACGCTTGTCCGGTTTTGATCGCAGGACGCCGAAGGCATCGGATGTGTCCAAGTTGAGGGCCCGCAGGTCCTCGTGCGCGCCATGATCGGACCAGACCTCCCACCATTGGGTGCCATCCCATTCCACGACTTCCACCGGGAAGGCATCGAGCAATTCATTGTGGTAGATCAAGGCGCGACCATCGCACGCAGTGAGAGCCTCTGGCAGTGTGGTGAACCAACCCTGCACACGCTTGCCAAGCCGGGTCTTTTGTTGCGAGGTAAGCACGGGAGAACTCTCCACCATGAACACCCGCAGGCGGAGCCGCTGCCACCAGCCAAGCGAGTCCAGCACGGACTTCATGAGCGACCCATCGCCACCACCGACTTCAATCATGGTCCGCACGCCCGTCTCGCGGCTCTCTTGCTTCAGCCACGCGGCAATGGCCTTGCCCAGTCGAGGTGAAAGGGTGGCCGTGGTGCTGAAGTCACCGCGAGCACCGACGGTCTTGATCCTTGCCGTGTAGTATCCGCGCTGCGGATCATACAACGCACGCTGCATGAAGGCGGAGAAGGACTCAATCGCCGACATAATTCCGCAGATCGAAGTCGGGTGCCGTCTTCACCACTTCCCAGCGCGCGTCGGAATTCAGGCGGAACGATCCCACCCAGCGCTGACGCCATTGCTCCGGGGCGATCATGCTGAGGGTGTGCTGTCCCTCGACGTCGTAGAGGTGGTAAGTCTCACCGATGATGGGCTCGAAGCGGTAATGCGATTCGTAGATCAGCTTGTTCCAATTGAAGCTGTCGATGACGGCCAGATAGCGCTCGCGGAGTTCCACCAGTTCCTGCTGTAGCTCGCGCTCCACTTTGGTGATGCCACGGGTCTTGAAGCTCGTGAGATCCTGCGGAACGATCTTGGCCCCGAGGCGAGAGGTGGGATAGGCAAGGAAATTCCCGCGCGCCGCTGGATCGGCACCGTCGCGTGGCACGGCTGGTTCTTCAGTCATCATGGGCTGAACGTTACGAAGCGCGCTCCGCGAGGGATTGCAACGACTGGCGTTTTAGCCGCTTGCTACGCCAGCACCGCCTTGATCACATGCTTCTCTTCCACGCCGGTAAGCTTGTTGTCGAGGCCCTGAAACTTGAAGCTGAAGCGCGTGTGATCGATGCCCATGAGGTGCAGGATCGTGGCGTTGATCTCATTGATGTGCACGGGATCGGCCACCACGTTGTAGCTGTAGTCGTCAGTCTCGCCATGCGTCACGCCGCCTTTGATGCCGCCGCCAGCCATCCACATGGTGAAGCAGCGCGGGTGATGATCGCGACCGTAGTTTTTGTCCGTCAGCGTGCCCTGTGAATACACGGTGCGGCCGAACTCACCGCCCCAGACAACAAGCGTGTCTTCCAACATGCCGCGCTCCTTGAGATCCTTGAGCAGCCCCGCGCAGGCCTGATCGGTGTCCTTGCACTGGCTGGCGATGTCGCGTGGCAAGTTGCCGTGCTGGTCCCAGCCGCGATGCAGGATCTGCACCACACGCGTGCCGCGCTCGACCAAACGCCGCGCTAGCAACGCGCTGTGCGCAAAGGTGCCAGGGTTCGTCGCGTCGGGGCCATACATGTCCAGCGTCGCCTTCGATTCCTTGGTGAGATCCACCAGCTCGGGCACGCTCGATTGCATGCGGAAAGCCATCTCATACTGCGCGATGCGCGTTTGCGTCTCGGGATCACCGAAGCGCTGATGGTTGATCTCGTTCAGCTTGCCCAAGGCGTTGAGCATCGTGCGACGTTCGGTGGCATCCACGCCCGGCGGGTTCTGAATGAAGAGCACCGGATCACCCGACGAACGCAGCGCCACGCCCGTGTGTTTCGTGGGCAGGAAGCCACTGCTCCACATGCGCGTGAAGAGCGCTTGCGCCGCTGCGCCCGACGACCAGCGTGGCGTGAGCACGACGAACGATGGCAGGTCATTGCTCTCGCTGCCCAGGCCATACGACAGCCACGAGCCGAGGCTCGCCTTGCCCGGCACCTCGCTGCCGGTCATGACGAACGTGCAGGCCGGGTCGTGATTGATCGCCGTGGTCCACACGGACTTCACCACGGCCAGATGATCCACGACTTGAGCCGTGTGCGGGATCAATTCGCTAGCCCAGCGCCCGCTCTGACCATGCTGCTGGAACTTGAACATGCTGGGCGCGACCGGCAAACGCGCCTGACCGCTGGTCATCGTCGTGATGCGCTGGCCGTTGCGAATGGAGTCGGGGAGGTCCTTGTCGAACTGCGCCTTGAGCCCCGGCTTATAGTCCCACATGTCGAGCTGCGACGGCCCACCGTTCATGTGCAGGTAGATCAGACGCTTCGCCTTCGGCGCAAAATGAGGCAACTCAGCTCCAGGCGGATGCACGGCAGCAGCTCGCGAGCCGAGTTCACTACCGAGCAGCGACGCGAGCGCCACATTGCCAGCGCGCAGGCCCACGTGGCCGAAGAACTGGCGGCGGGTCTGCTGAAGGGCGAATTCGTGAAGGGGGGGCATGCCCGGAGATACGCAGCCCGGAGGGGCGGTGTTGCTGGCTTAAAGTAGAGGACTTTTGCAATTCCAAGCGACTTGGGGCAGACTGCGGGGGTATGAACTCACCTATCCTCGACGCCATGCTGGACTCGCCAGTGCTGCCTGAGTTGTTACAGGCAGCCCACAGTGCGTGGGAGAAGGAGCGCAAACTTCGCCACAAGTTCTACGCCGACATCACGCCGGAGCATAAGTGGGAGTTCATCCAGGGTGAGGTCATCATGCACTCGCCTGCTTTGAACAGGCATCTGACCGCAAGCCAGAATGTCTTCAAGCTACTCGACATCTTCGTTTGCACCCGCAGCCTCGGTTTGGTTCGCCATGAGAAGGCAATGACCAGCTTCCCACGCAACGACTATGAGCCGGATGTGATGTTCTTTGGCCTGACCAAGCTGCCTCTTATTGATGCCGACACGCTGCGTTTCCCCATCCCCGATCTTGTCGTTGAAGTGCTCTCGCCTTCGACCGAGAAGCGTGATCGGGGCATCAAGTTCCAGGACTATGCTCTGCATGGTGTCGCCGAGTATTGGATTATCGACACGGTGACGGAAACCATCGAAGTCTATCGACTGACTCCAGGTGCGGACGCCTATCCGCCTGCCGAAAAGCTGGCCACTGGCACGTTCAGCAGCGACATCGTGGCAGGCTTCGAAGCACCAGTGCGGGCGATCTTTGATGAAGCCGAGAATCTCTCGGCGCTGCGGAGCCTCATGGCTTCGACTTGATCACCTTCATCCACTCGGCGACGTGCGCGTCCCAGGTGAAGGGCAGCATCGCTTCGCGAGCGCGGGCGCTCATGGCAGCACGTTGGTCGGGTGGCGTGGCGAGGGCGTCTTGCAGGCGACGGTGGAGTTCGTCGGGACGAGTTGGGTGATAAAGAGCGAAGCCGTTCTCACCATCGCGGATGTGGTCGATGGCACCGTCTTGGACGGAGATGATGCCGGGCAGACCACAGGCCATGCTTTGCAGCACGGTATTGGCACACGCATCGTAGAGGGTGGGATGAATGAACCAGTCGGCGGCCTGATAAAGCGCGGTCAGATCCGAGGTGGGAGGCAGAGCGCGGACCTTGTCCTTGATGCCCAAGTTGTCGATTATTGCGAGGTAGTTGGCGCTGAGGGGGCGGCCTGCGATCCATAGCGTCGCATCGATGCCTCGCCACGCCTGGAGCAGGGCATCGAGGCCTTTGCGTCGATGGCTGAGGGAAACAAAAAGTCCCACGGGCTTCGAGGCATCCGTGTGCATGTTTCGACAGGTGATCTCGCGGTGACCCTCGCGATGCGTGGCGGGCTTGAAGACTTCCGTATCCACTGCGGTGTAGATGACGCTGCATTTCTCGCGAGCACCCGGATACAGGCCCTGCATCTGTGCGACCACCCGTGCGGAGTTCATGATGAAGTGCTTGGTGCGGCCGCTGTTGTAGAGCTTCTTCTCGAGCGCGAGTTCGAGGAGGTTCTTCGCCGTGTAACGTTTATACCACGGGAGCAGGCGCGAATAGAGTGCGTGGCAACCGCCGCCCGCGCGGTGGAAGTCGTGCGTGGTGGTGCGGCCAAAGCCGATCGTCACATCCGTGGGCAGATTGCGCAGTTCCCAGCGAGCCGCTTGATTGAAGTGCCACATGCGGAGCAAGGGCGATGGCGCGCGCGGGATGAGATGCCACTGGGCCTTGAACTTCTGCGTCACCTCCGGGGTGAAGCGCGAGGTCACAATGTGCAGCTCGTGCCCCTCGGCAGCGAGCCTTCGAGAGAACTCGATGAGGTAGTTCTCAAGTCCGCCTGCGTGAATGAACTGATGGTAGATGAGCCCGATCTTCATGGCTGGCGCGGAGCATGATCTTCGTATCGGCGGCTGTAGCGGATGAAGGCGAAGTAGGCCGTGGAGATGGCAATCCAGAAGCCGGGGAACCCATCAAGAAAACCGCGCCGCAGCACAAAGGCGCGGAAGAACCGCCAGAACGGACGGGCCACCGCCTTGAACGAAGAGAAGCTGTTGCCCGCGTCGCGCTCGCGTTGGAGGAAGACCTCGCTGTAGTGAACGTGCTTGTGCAGGTAATGGACGATGTCCTTGAAGGAGTAATGCCGCAGATCGCCCGCGAGCTTGGTCGTGGGACCATCGAGTTCGATGTAGTCGTGTTCCGGGCTGCCGCCCCACTTCGACTTCTCGCGCTTGAACACGCGCAGCTTGGCGTCGGGATACCAGTCGCCGTGACGAATCCAGGACCCGAGGAACCAAGTAAGGCGGTTCATCCATGCGCCATCGAAGCGCTCGCAGTCGCCGCTCTCGAAGAACTTCACGATGCTCGCGTGCAGCTCGGGCGTCAGTTCTTCATCGCAATCCAAAGCGAGCACCCAGGGCTGGGTGCAGAGGCCGAGCGCGACGTTCTTTTGATCGCGGTGGCCGAGCCACTTCTGATGCTGCACACGGGCACCGAACTCGCGCGCGATCTCGCAGGTTTGGTCCGTGGAACCGGAGTCCACCACGACGATCTCGGAAGCGATGTCGCCCAGGCTTGCGAGGCAGCGGCGCAGGTTCGCCTCCTCGTTCATGGAGATGATGCTGATGGAGATCGGAAGGCGCGGCATGGGAGGCCGGGAGTTTGGCGGAAATGGCCGGACTGCCAAGGGCGAAGTCAGCTTTCCACCGCTCTGGTTTCCACTTCCGCGACGCGCTCGGTGATTTCCAAGGCGCTCAGTCGATACGCTGTGACGCCTTCTGGGAAGCCTTTCAATGCAAGGCCATTGATCTCCTCCACTTCGGCGGCATCGCCAAGGCGTTCGCGCGTGGTGTCATCAATGAGGATGCAGCCCTCGCTCGCCTGGCCGCAGAGGCGGGAGGCAAGGTTAACCCGATCGCCGAGCACCGTGTAATCCAAACGCTCGCTGCTGCCCATGCACCCAGCTACGACCGTGCCTGTGGCAATGCCGATGCCCACCTGGAACTGCCAGCGACCGGAGCGGTTCAGTTGATCACGGATCTCCACCATGCGCAGCGCACACTGGGCCGCTCGCACTGCGTCGTCACCATAAGCGAAAGGCGCTCCAAAGATGGCCATCACCATATCGCCCACAAACTTGTCCACCACGCCCGAGTCCTGATGCACGAGGGACGTGAGCGCCGTCATGTGCTCGTTGAGCAGGGTGATCACGTCGTGGGGTGGCATGCCTGCTGTGAGTGTGGTGAAGCCGCGAATGTCGCAGAACAAGACGGTGACCTCCCGCAACTCGCCGCCGAGCGCGGCCTCGCTGTTGTTGATGAGCTGCTCCGCCACCATGCGATCAGTGACCTGCGAGAGCAGCCGCTGATACTTTTGGTTCAGACGAAGCCCCTCGGCCATCTCATTGAAGGAAGTGGCCAGCTGTCCCACCTCGTCATGCGAATGCACGGGCACTGCGACATCGTAATCGCCCTGGCGGATGAGCGTCGTTGCTTTGACCAGTTCTTGAATCGGCTTGGTGAGGCCACGGCTAAGGAAGAGAATGAGGATCAAGGCGAGAGCCAACGCTGCACCACCGACGCTGATGATCTTTTGCATCAAGGCGCGTTCTTCGGCGATCTCAGTCTTCAGCGAGTAGATTGCCACCTGGCAGGCGGGCGGGAATGGCGAGTCCGGATTCAGCACGCGGTAGAGCACACTGTGTGGAACCGATTCGTCATCAACTTTAAGGGGCAGTGTGATCTCGCGGAACTTGTCGCTCGCAGCGCCTGCGGCGAGACGGGCAGTGACCGCATTGGCGATCTCATCACGCATCTCGGGCGGGATGGTTTCGGAATGCAGTTTACCATCCAGCCAGAAGCCACTGCTGATGCCCTCGTCGGAATGACGGTTGCGCTTGGAGTCCGAGTGGGGCTGAGACACATCCGTTTGCTGACTGAAGGAATGCAGGGCGCGTTCGCCGAGATCGGAAGTGAGGACGCCCACGATTACCGCACCTACGGGCTGGCGCTCGCCTTTCACCTTTTCGAGCACGGGTGTGACGATCAATTCGCGAAGCCGTTGCTTGCCATCCAGGCCCTTCACCGAGGCGTAAGCGATTTCTTGCTCCTCATTCACACCACTAGCCAGACGGCGCATCGAGGTGCGGAAGCTGCTGCGGGCGAGTTCTCGTTGCGGGTCCTTGTCGTTGCTGGCCGGAGGGCGCCGTCCGAAGACCATCTTGGCCTCGTCGAGCGGCAGGATGCGGCCCTCGGAATCCATGATGCAAATGGCTTCTCCATCGGCATCCACCACGCCGATGATGGGGCGGTCGTATTCACGCATGGTGGCCATCTCCAGGCGGGGGAGAGGGCCGCCTTTGCCTGAGGCGGGTCGTCCATTGATCGTCGAACCTCGCAGCATCGGAGGCGCAGGTGGCCCTACGGGCTGGAGGTAGTCCTTCAACTCATTGGTTAGCTCGGACTTGATCTTGCCCACGTCACGCTTGTTGACCGCTTCGGCCAGCTTGTCCGAGGTGGACAACTGGCGGCAGCGTTTCCGAATTTCGGCCAGGCGATCCAGCTGCAGCCCCGAAAAGTAGCGGACCTCCGCTTTGAAATCGTCCTCGAACTTCTGCTGATACATGCGTCGCACGTAGCTCTGCGTCAGCACGCTGGTGCCGATGGTCGCACCGGCGACGACGGCAGACATGGTGAGGATGAGTTTAGCGCGGAGGGAAAGCGGCATGGGAGCGAGCCAGAAACGTTGCAGGTGTATAACCCTCAACGACACCGGGAGTTCGCCACAAGGCAAAATCTTCTGCGCGACGAACTTTGTGCATGGGGGATTGACCTCGCACCACGCTTCCTCGTATGCTCGCCCGCACTATGGGCTATCTACTTGTCAGTCTCATCGGCGGAATCCTCGGAAAGCTGTTGCACCCAGGTGACGACGGCAATGGCCTGATCAAGACCATCATTCTCGGCATCCTCGGCAGCATGCTGGGCAATTTCCTGTCCTCGCGTTTGCTCGGCACTTCGATGGACGGCGTCAGCTTGCAGAGTATCGGCATCTCGACCGCAGGCTCTGTGCTCGTGCTCTTCATCTGGCGCGCGATCCAGAAGAAGAAAGCCTAACCTGCGATGCCAGATCGCATGGCTATCGCGAGGGAGGAAACTTTTCCTCGCCATCGTCGCTGGCCCTGCCTTTACTCCGCGCGTCATGCGTTACGCCATCTGCAACGAACACTGGGGCCAGCTGCCCTTTGCCCAAGTCTGTGAACGAATCGCCGCCGCCGGTTACGAAGGCGTGGAGATCGCTCCCTTCACGCTCAACGAAGACCCGCGCGAGCTGACCGAGCACGATGCGATCCGCGTGTGCAAGGACGCGCGCAACGCAGGCATTGAGATCATTGGCCTGCACTGGTTGCTCACCCGCCCAGCCTTCCTCCACATCACCACACCCGATGCCACGCTGCGTCGCGATGCAGCAAAACTCGGCCGTCATCTCGCTCGCCTGTGCGGCATGATGGGCGGCAAGGTGATGGTCTGGGGCAGCCCGAAAGCGCGCAATCTTTTGCCCGAGTGGAACTACGACGATGCCTTCGCTCGCGCAGCGGAAGTGGTGCGCAGCGTGGCCGAAGAAGCAGGCCGCTACGGTGTCACGATCGCGATGGAGCCGCTCGGGCGCACCGAGACGAACATCTTCAACACGGCGGAGGAGACCATTCGTTTCTGCAAGCTCGTCGATCATCCCGCGTGCAAGCTGCACCTTGATGTGAAGGCGATGAGCGATGAGCCCAAGCCGATTCCGCAGATCATCCACGAGAGCAAAGACTGGTTCGTCCACTTCCATACCAATGACCCGAACCTCCTCGGTCCCGGCATGGGCGAGGTCAAATACGAGCCCATCATCCAAGCCCTGCGCGAGGTGAACTACCAAGGCTGGCTGAGCACGGAGGTCTTCAAGTATGACCTCGGCCCCGATGTGATCGCGCAGCGCAGCATTGAGTATCTGAAGCAGGTGATGGCAGCGGCTTGATTCGCTTCAGCATTCGCTCATTCGACTGACTCCATTCGGAGTCTGAAGAAGACCTTGGTGCCTGCGGTGAGTTCGGGTGCGATGGCGCGCACGCGAACTCGTTCCCTGCCGACACCCGCAGGCTGCCTGAACCCGGTCCATTCCACCTGGGTCTCGCCAGACAGCCAGTCGCGACCATTTTCGGATGCTTCCACAGCAATGATCACGCCCGATGCGGCATAGTTCACACCAATGGTCCCGAGACCGCTCGAAGGCTGCGTGTATTCCAGGGCTGGACTTGTTTCCCCAGTCGAGGCGCGCCCCTCCCATACAGAGGCCGTTAATGGATCAAAGCCGAGGGCGAACTCCGCGAGATTTTTCAGCCCATCGTGGTCGGGATCGGCTTGATCGCTGGCATCGCCAGTGCTCATCATGAGATTGAAGTGCTGGTAGCGCCACTGCATCAGAGCCGACGCTGGCATCACTGGATCATCAAAGGTGACACACCAGTTCCGCAGGTAGCCGCCAGCCCACGAGGGCACATTGGCATCGTGATACAAGGCGGGAGTCGCATCGCTATCGCGGACGTTGCCATTCGGCGCGTCAGGCGAGCGCGGACCCACGGCCATGGGCATGCCCGTGAAGGCATAGCGCAGGCGTTCATTCGTTGCGGAAGGCATTTGATCCAGGGTGATGCGAGCCGTGTCCGAAGCGGGCAAACTCACCGAAGCGATGGTCGCGGAAGAGGAGGCATCCGAATACTCGAAGCCATACGCCGCCTTGGCCACCACGGCAGTCGTGTCGAACTCGAGCGGCGGCACGGGCACATGGAACTGTGCTTCGATCACGTTCCCAATTCGTGCGATTCGCAGCGGCATCAGCGGTTTAAACGACTGCCCATCCACCAGCACCTGCTTCATGGCTTTGCCAAAATACTCGCCCATGCGCCGGTAGCTCCACGCCTTGAGATGCCATTGGTCCGCATACTCCAGGACGTAGGCCGGCATCACGAGGTGAATCTTCGATGAGGTGCGAGCTGCGGACAGTTGTCCGATGGCGACGCTGGGAGTAGTGCGATTGCCACCTGTCCATGAAGACATCTGCGTGGTGAATAGCGGCACCGCTTCTTCTTGCCCTGTGAACGCCCGGGCGTCCGTCTCGTAGTCGTGCTGCCACTCCGCCAGGGCATTGGCATACGTGGAGGCAGGCACGCCTGCGGAGTCATCCGACTCGCCATGAATGATCGTCACCGCGGCCACTCGATTCACCCGTTGAGCGGCGAGCGCGAGTGCGTGGGTCGATTGCATCTGCGACATGCCCAGCGCATACGGCGTTGTGCCCTTCTTGAGTTCGCCATAGCTCGAATAGGGCCAGCCATGAATGCTCACGACCGAGGTGAAGCCGGGTGCCAGGGAGGAGAGTCGATTCGCCATCGCCGACGCATTTGTCTCTTCTACTCCCGTGAGTGCCCTCGTGTGCGGCTCCACGAGGGGCACGAGAGCTGATTGAGCGGCATTGAGCATCAGATTGCCATAAAGCTGGGATGTGGTGAGCGCGTTGAATCCCTTGGTGCCAACACATAAGGACTGTCCGTTCTGCAGCACTTGGTTCAGCCATAGCCCTGGATTGGTTGCGCCAGGTGTGCCCGTGCCTGTGTCAGCGGTGGATGAACCATCACCCAGAATGGCTGTGGTGCGCACTTCGTAGGCCAAGCGGTCGGTCAAACCCCGGACGTAAGCTCCACAGGCCGTGGTGGAGGGTGGCGTTGCTGGCTGCCAGGTGCTCTGGCCCACGGGGCGGAATTCGACATCGTAGCGAACCGCATTGGCCACCGGAAGCCACTGCACAAACAGACGCTCATGCATGGGCATGACGACGCAGCCGCCGAAGCTCGTGTGACTGGCCACGAGGCAAAGCCACAGGACTGCGCATGCAAGGGCGAAGGGAAGGCGTGTGGGAGTGACCATCCTTGGGGTGGCTGGATTGGACTGGCGTTTGCGGGGTTCGTTCAATCCCGCCGCCTGCGCAGGGATTTCTTCACTTAAACAAACACGTGACCACGACAGCCCCTTTCGCTAGCGTGTTCTCATGAAAATCACGTTTTGCGGTGCCGCTGGCACAACCACGGGTTCCCAGCACCTCATCGAAGTCAATCAGCAGCGCATCCTCCTGGATTGCGGTCTTTACCAAGGGCGTCGCCACGAGGCCCTCGAGCGGAACCAGCACTTCCCTTTCGATGCAACGAAGATCGACTGCGTGGTGCTCTCGCACTGCCACATCGACCACAGTGGCAATCTTCCGAATCTGGTGAAGCAGGGGTTCGTGGGGAACATCTATGCTACGACCGCCACACGCGATCTGTGCGCCATCATGCTGCCGGATTCGGCGCACATTCAGATGAGCGATGTCGAGTGGCTCAACAAGAAGCGCAAGCTCACTGGCGAGCCTTTGCTGGAGCCGATCTATACCAAGCTCGATGCCCAGAACTCCCTTCAGCAGTTCGTCACCGTCGGCTACCATCGCACCCTTCCGATTGCTGATGGAGTGAAGCTCACGTTCATTGATGCCGGCCATGTGCTGGGCTCGGCGCAAGTCATTCTCGACATCCAGGATCATGCCACGGGCAAGCAGCACCGCCTTCTTTTCAGCGGGGATGTGGGCAGGCCCAATACCGATCTGCTGGTTGATGCGGAACCGAGTGAAGCCGTCGATCACGTCATCATGGAGAGCACCTATGGTGGTCGTAAACACGAGCTGGCGGCGCGCACCTCCGAGCACATCTGCAACATCATCAACACAGCTATCGATCGCCATGGCAAGGTGATCATCCCGGCCTTCGCCGTCGAGCGCACTCAGCAGTTGCTCTACACGCTCGACAAGCTGAGTCACGAAGGCTGCATTCCGCCTGTGCCAACGTATGTGGACAGCCCCCTCGCCGTCGATGCGACCAATATTTTCCGTCTGCACATGGACAGCCTCAAGCCATCCGTGCGCGAGGCCTTGTTCATGCAGCGTGATCCGTTCGGCTTCGATGGGCTGAAGCTCATCCGTGAGCGTGAAGACTCCCAAAAACTCAACGATCTGATAGGTCCTGCGATCATCATCAGCGCCAGCGGCATGGCCGAGTCCGGACGCATTCTTCATCATCTGCGCAACAACATCGAGGATCGGCGTAACATCATCTTGTTCGTGGGTTACTGTGCCGAACAGACGCTCGGCTGGAAGATTCGAGAAGGCTGGCCGCGGGTGAACATCCTCGGCGATCAGTTCCAGGTTCATGCCCAGATTGAGATTCTCGACAGTTTCTCCGGACACGCCGACCACGATGAATTGCTGGGCTACTTCGATCGCATCGGTGGGGCCAAGAAGAACGTCTTCCTGGTGCATGGCGAATCTGAGCGCGCGAACGCCTTGCAAGCTGCCCTCCAGGAGCGCCATGAAGGACGCGTTGAGGTGGCTCGCCTGCTGCAAGAAGTCACGCTTTAACGCTGTCTCCTGTCCATGCTCACCGCCGAATCGCGCCGCCAGGATTTCCCTTCCCTCGAAGGCATCGCCTACCTCAACACCGCTGCCGAAAGCATTCCGCCGCTTTGCGTCGCGGAGGCTGTCGCTGAATACATGAGGCACAAGTCCATGGGCATGAGAGGTCGTGAGCCGCACTTCGCCCGAGTGGAACAGTGCCGCGAAATCGCCGCCAGGCTCATCGGCTTGCAGACCAACGAAGTGTCCTTCTGCTCCTGCAGCAGCGAGGCCTACAACTTGCTCGCCTCCGCCCTCGATCTGAAGGCGGATGATGAGGTGTTGCTGACGGACATCGACTTCCCCGCCGGGGCCACGCCATGGCTGACGGCACGCGTGAAGCCGAAGATCGCCCTGTGGAAGCAGCGCGAGGGCGCGCTCGAACTGATCGATCTGCTGCCCCTGCTCACCGAGCGGACACGGCTCGTGCAGCTCTCGTTGGTGAGCTTTTACAACGGCTGCCGTCTGGCATGGAAAAGGGTGGTGGAGAAGATTCGCCGCATGGCTCCGCAGGCCATCATCGCGGTCGATGTGACCCAGGCATTGGGACGCGTGCCGCTCGATATGAGTGATGCCGATATCGTCATCTCCAGCACACACAAGTGGACGCTGGCCATCCACGGCGGCTGCGTCGTGGGCATTCCCGCACGCGCATCCGCTCGCCTCACCACCACGGCTGGTGGCTGGTATCACATCGAGAACGCCTTCAATGAGGACCGTTTCCAACGCGCCCAGGTGAAGACCGGGGCCGCGAGTTTTTCAGTGGGCATGCCGAGCTTCGCGCCCATCTACGCGCTCAATGCGTCTTTGCGCTATCTCGACGCCATCGGCATCGAAGCGATCGCCGCGCACGCGGATCCCTTGGTGCAGCAGGCGCACGATGCTATCATTGGACTTGGCCTGAAACCGATGGCGAAGCTCGATCAAGCTGCTAATCCCACGGGCATCATTGCTTTTCAGCATCCCGAAACTGCTCGGATGCACTCAGCTTTGGAAGCCGCAGATGTGCATGTGATGCATCACGCAGGCAGGATTCGCGTCGCCATTCACGGCTACAACACCACCGACGACGTCTGCCGCTTGGTGGATACCTTAGCGACTTGCGTGTGAGGAACCTCAGGCGAGCATCCCGTTCACGATGCCCCCATGGACGTCAGTGAGCCGATAGCGACGGCCCGCAAACTTGTAAGTCAGCCGCTCGTGATCAATGCCGAGCAGGTGCATCAGCGTCGCGTTGAAGTCATGCACATGCACGCCGTCGCGGACGATGTTGTAGCCGAACTCATCGGTCTCGCCATACACCGTGCCTTTCGCGATGCCGCCGCCAGCGATCCAGCGCGTGAAGCAGCGCGGGTGATGATCGCGACCGAAGTTCGGCTGAATCTTGCCCTGGCAATAGTTCGTGCGGCCGAACTCACCGCCCCACACGACCAGCGTGTCATCAAGCAAGCCACGCTGACGCAGGTCCTTGATGAGTCCCGCCGCAGGCTGGTCGGTCTCTTTGCAAAGCTTCGGCAGCGCACCCGGCAAGCCGCCGTGATGATCCCAGTCCTGGTGATAGAGCTGGATAAAACGCACCCCGCGCTCGGCCAGACGACGCGCTTGCAGGCAGTTCGCCGCGAATGTGCCCGGCGTCTGCACATCGGGTCCATAGAGATCGAGCACCTGCTGCGGCTCGCTTGCGAAGTCCGCCGCCTCCGGGATGCTCGTCTGCATGCGGAACGCCATCTCGTAGTGATCGATGCGATTGCTGATCTCCACATCCGGCGTGCCTTCCAATTGATGCTCATGCAGCTCGCGCAAGCGATCCAGCATCAGGCGACGGCTCTCCGCGCTGATGCCCTCGGGATTGCCGAGATACAGCACCGGGTCCTTCGCCGCGCGGAACTGCACACCGCCATGCTTCGTCGGCAAGAAGCCGCTGCCCCACAGATGCGCGCCGAGCGGCTGACCGCCCTTGCCCTTCGTGATCATCACCACGAACGACGGCAAATTGGAATTCTCCTGCCCCAGCCCGTAGCTCAACCACGATCCAAAACTCGGCCTGCCCGGCACCTGCGAGCCCGTCTGGAAAAACGTCACGCCCGGCCCGTGATTGATGCTCTCGGTGAACATCGACTTCACAAAGCAAAGCTCCTCCGCCACCGACGCCGTGTGCGGCAGCAGCTCGCTGATCGTCGCGCCCGCAGGACCGTATTGCCCAAACTTGAACGGCGATCCCACCATCGGAATCGACGACTGATTCCCCGACATCCCCGTCAACCGCTGCCCCCCACGCACCGAGTCCGGCAACTGCTCGCCATGCCGCTTGTTCAGCAATGGCTTGTGATCAAACAGATCAATCTGCGACGGCCCGCCCGACATGAACAAGTAAATGATCCGCTTCGCCTTCGGTGCGAAATGCGTGCCGCCGAGGATGCCCTGGTCAGCCGTGGATGCGGCGTTGGCGAGCATCTCAGACAAAGCAATGCCTCCGAGCCCAGTGGCGAAGGTGTTGAGGAAGTGACGGCGATTCATGGAAAAGGTTTCGTTTATAGGTTCAGCGTTTCACCACGCACTCATCATGATTCAGCAAAGCCTGACCGAGCACCGCTGCCGCCGCAGCTTCAGGCAAAGGCAGTTTCGCATCGCGCTTCGCGCTGCCGATCTTCAGCGTCGCTTCAGCCTCTTTCGGCACCCTCTTGAAATGCTCCAACTGCTCCTGATAAAGTCGTGTGCAGATGGCGATCTCTTTCGCATCCGGCTTGCGGTTCAGGCAGCGAAGGAAGCCTTGCTCGATCATCTTCGCCACGTCACCGCCAGCGTCCTCGTGTAGTTTCTCGCCGAGCACACGCGCGGCTTCGACATACTGCGTGCCGTTCAACAAGATGAGCGCCTGCAACGGTGAGTCCGTGCGTTCGCGCTTCGCGATGCACACACCGCGACGTGGTGCATCGAAGGTGACCATCGCAGGCGGTGGGCTGGTGCGACGCCACGTGGTGTAGAGGCTGCGACGATTCGTGTCGGATGGGTTCGCGGGCTTGAAGGCCTCGCTCATCTCATACGGATTCACCGGCGCGCCACCGAGTTGCGGCTTGAGCAGGCCGGCGATGACGAGCGCGTTGTCGCGGATCATCTCGGCGGGCAGACGGAAGCGCGGACCGCGCGCGAGCCATTCGTTCTCGGGATCATCGGCCATTGTCTTCGCATCCGCGATGCTGCGCTGGCGATACACTTTGCTCATCACGATCTCCTTGATGAGCGCCTTCGTATCCCAGCCGCTTTGCATGAACTTCACGGCGAGGTAATCGAGCAACTCAGGATAAAGCGGTCGCGTGCCTTGGCTGCCGAAGTCCTCGCTCGTCTTTACCAAGCCGCGACCGAACAAGCCCTGCCAAATGCGGTTCACCGTCACGCGCGCGAACAACGGATGCTGTGGACTCGTGAGCCACTGCGCCACGCCGAGTCGGTTGTTCGGCGCGCCCGCTGGCATCTTCGCGATCCACGACGGCACCGCATCAGGAACGGGTTCCTTGCGCTTGTCATACTCGCCGCGGAACAGGATGTAGGCTGTCTTCGGCTTCGGCAGCTCTTGCATCACCATCATGTCTTTGAGCGTGTCGGTGAACTTCACGAGTTCGGCGCGCGCTGCGTAAAGTTCCTTCGATGACTCTTTTTCAGCGGACAAGTCGCTGCCATACACCGCGAAATCATCGATCAGCCCACCCTTGAAGCCGCGGTCGCGGAAGCGTTCGCCCAGCGCGATGTTGTCGCCGCCACCGCCGGTGATGTCGCGCGTGAGCTGGTCCTTCACGATCTCCACCTTGGCGAGCTTGCCATTCACATACAGGTGCAACCCGGACGCCTTGCTGCTGCCGTCGTTGGTCACCACCACCTGCGTCCACTCATTGAGCTTGAGCGGTTCCTTCGCACGAATCGAGATCGCATTGCCTGGCCAGAAGTGAATGAGCGACCACTGCAATTTGCCTTCGATGATGAGCAACTCGTAACCCCGGCTCGCTGCGTCAGTCCACGCGCGCGACCGATGAAACACCACCGCGCGATCCTTCACATCCGGTGTCTTCAGCCACAGCGATACGCTGAACGGATCGTAGCTATGGAAGTTCCCGAGCGGCAAATCGACGGCGTCGTCACCACTGAACTTGATCGCCTTGCCGCTGCGGCCTTCGACGAGTTCGTTCTCGCCCTTCAATGTGGCGGGCTTCTTCGCGTCGATGGCGTTGGCGAGTTTGTTGCCTTTGTCGAGTGCGTCGAAGGTGAAGGATGCGAGAGGCTTCGTGTCGATGTTTTGCACGGCGACGTTTGTGCTGGCAGGAGTGCCCGCGCTCCTTTCGAGCTTCGCCACGGTCGCGCGCAGTTCGCTCAGCTTCTTCCTCTGCGCCTCATCGGTCATCATCATCGCCGGAGTCGGCGGTGTGGGCGTGAAGAAGGAATACAACCCGGCTTCGTCGATGTTCTGGAACATGCCGAACAAGCCATAGAAGTCCTTCTGCGAGATCGGATCGAACTTGTGATCGTGGCAGCGCGCACACTCGAAAGTGAGTCCGAGGAATGCCGTGGCAAACGTCTGCACGCGGTCGCACACATACTCCACGCGATACTCCTCCTCCACACTGCCGCCCTCGCTCTCCTGCATGTGCAGACGACTGAACATCGTTGCGAGCCGCTGCTCATCGGTCGGGTTCGGCAGCATGTCGCCAGCGATCTGCCAGGTCACGAACTTGTCGAACGGCAGGTTCTCATTGAACGCCTTCACCACCCAGTCGCGCCACGGCCACACCTCGCGATCGCGATCCACCTGAAAGCCATAGCTGTCGGCGTAGCGCGAGACATCGAGCCAATCGACAGCCATGCGCTCGCCGTAGTGTTGCGAAGCGAGGAGCCTGTCCACGAGCTTCGCATAGTTCCCGGTTCTCAGTTCTCGGTTCTCCGTTGGATCGGTTCGATAGCTTTGCGTGAACTCGGCGACTTCCTCTGGCGTCGGAGGCAGACCGGTGAGGTCAAAGCTCAGCCGCCGAATGAGAGTCTCCGCCGCCGCCTCGGGCTGGAAGTTCAAGCCGCGTTCCTTCAGCCCCGCGCTCACGATCTCATCAATCGAACCGTGAACCGAGAGCTGAGAACCCTGAACCGGCAACGGAACGAAAGCCCAGTGCTCCTCGTATTCCGCTCCTTCGTTGATCCATTGCTTCAGTGTGGCAATCTCCGCCGGAGTCAGCGAGCCCAGTTTGGCTTTCAACGGAGGCATGTGATCATCGTCCGTCGCCAGGATGCGCTTGATGGCCTCGCTTTCGTCGGCCTTGCCCGGGATGATTGCTTTGGCTTCAATCGCGGCCTCGCGTTGATCGAGGCGAAGATCGGCCTCACGCTTCTTCGGATCAAACCCGTGACAGTGAAAGCACTTGTCCGAGAGGATCGGGCGGATGTCGCGATTGAACTTCAGCTTCCCTGCGGCGTGCGTGGGCAGGCACACCAGGATTGCCGTGAAGGTGAGAGAGAAAACGCTGATGCGCATGGCTGTCGATACGTTCGGGTAGTGATGTTCTGAACTTTGAAGTTGTGTCGAATGGAGGCAGTGACGTGTCTTTCCAGGGTTACCTCAGGGGGGCAGGGATCATAGTGAAGCGGGGATAGGGGGGCTCCAGAGCCACGACAACCAAGCGTGCGGCCATCAGCCCGCCAGGTGTTCTCGAACAGCAAGATTTGTCTTGTCGAAATAGGCCGGGCTAAGATAAACAAGGCCGATCAGTTGTAGGGGTGACCTTCCGAACATCTGAGCCCCATCTCATGATTAGCACCCGTGGTGCACGGATGCTTCGGAACGAGCCACACGTTTCGGGGTTCTCTTGCGTTCCACCATCATTGATTTAAACGACTTATGACCCCCAGAAATCGCCTCCTTCTAGTTGCAACCGTTGCAGTGACTGCTGGCTCCTGGCTAGCTGTGCGGTGGAATAGACATGACCAGCCTGTTCCCTCGACTTGTTCACAGTGTGTGCCGAAGGCAGTCGTCGATAAGCAGCCTGTTAAGCTGCCTTCAGCGCCACTCGCGCCTGACCATCAGCTCGCAGATACCCCGACTTTGCAGCCTCTGGCTCCCGAGCCACCTGCCGGAGCAGTCAAGGTGGCAGCCGTGCGTCAGGACTCCCCTGCGCCGATCAAGGCATTTCGCGATTGGGCCCGGCGTTACTTTAACGCTGAGCCCACGGACCGGAAGGCGATGATTGCTGAGGGCGAGAAGCTTGCTGACGCTCATCGTGTGGCGCTGGGGAAGATGATCCCCTCCAGTCCAAAGGCAGCGATCGAGAACGCGGTCCCGATGGTGGTGCGCCAGGATTTGCCCGCACAGATTGTGGCCAAGCTGGAGCAGCGGCTCAACAAACGGGGTGAGCTTGCTGTTCTGGGATCGGTTCCCGTGGCGGCTGGCGTGCAAGTGGGAACGCCGCCGATCTTCCGTGTTTTTATGCCTGAGAAGCCGATCGAAAACCAGGCGGCTCCCGAATTGTATCGCGCCTATGTTTATGGCGATCGCGAGCGGATGAGGACGGTGAAATCGGCGAGGGTGAGCGGGGTGGTGGTGGATGGTCAACTTGCCGTGCTGGATGCTCCCATTCGTCGCCTTGAAACAGGCGAGCGTCTGGATCCCGCCAAGCCAGTCGATGAGGTTTGCCCGATCTCAGGGGAGACGACGATTTTGAGCCGGGACACGGCCGCGCAAGTTTCGCCAGTGACGGACAAGAAGGTGGTCGTCGAAGATGATAAGCGCATCATTGTTCTTTGCTCGGGCGGTCACATCCAGGCATATGCCGAGAATCTCAGCGAGGAAGAGGCGAAGCAGCAGTGGCAGGACAATCGCAAGGTGATGGCGGAAGGCGGGACTGGAGGTGGCATCACTCCCTTCAATGTGCCCACCGGATGGACGACTGGCACGAGCACGCTGCTTTACTTGAGAGTCGCTTTCCCGGATTCCATGCAGGATCCGCAAAGCGAGGCGTCCGTTTACAATACCCTGAAGCAGGTGACGGACTACTACATGGACAGCAGTTACGGTCGCTTCTACATCACTCCCACGGTGGCCCCGCTCATTGTGCTACCATACCCTGAGGCATGGTATCGAGTGGCCCAGGTGAGTGCCACACAGGGAGGGGAATTTGTGCTACGCAACCATGCTCTGGAGATCGCCAAGCGCATGGGCTATGACACAAACAATTATGATCTCGACGTGGTCGAGTATCGGGGTGGTCCGGGCAGCTTTGGAGGCTTGGGCTATGTGGGAGGTAAAGGCGTCTGGGTGAAGACCAGTGCTATTGGCGTTCTGGCTCATGAACTCGGTCACAACCTTGGCTTGTGGCACAGCAACTACTGGCAAACAAATCCCCCGAGCTTGATCGGGCCTGGCAACAACCTCGAGTATGGCAACATCTTCGATGTGATGGGGAATTCCGGCTCCATGGGGCACTACGTGGCCCCGCACAAGGCCATCCTGGGCTGGATCACGACCGATGCCTATCATCGCGTTTACGCCAATGGCACCTACCGCATTTACCAGACCGATCAGGGCCAGGCTGATTCAGACAAGCGATATGCCCTGGCGGTGAACAAGGATTCAGAGCGTGAATACTGGCTGGACTTTCGACAGGGTTTCCCTGGGATTCCTTCGTTGGCGAGTGGGGTGATGGTGATGTGGAGCCCGTGGGGAAGCGGTAGCGCAGATAACTCACCCTTCGGTTCCAATGGTGGAGCGCAATTCCTCGACATGTCACCGGGCTCGGGATCAATGTCCGATACTCGCAACGATGGCGGGCTCCCCTTGGGGAAGACCTTTTCGGATACCGAGGCAGATCTGCACATCACCCCAATCGTCAAAAGCAACACCTCGCCGCCCTATGTGGACGTGGTGGTGAATCGCGGACCTTTCACGACCAATCAGGCCCCATCGCTGTCGATCTCGGGCACCACGACCACGACCAGCTTCAACCGAACGGGCACTTACGCGGCAAGTTCAGTTGATCCAGATGGCGACGCTGTGGCTTTTCACTGGGATTTTGGTGATGGTTCCTTTTCGACCAACAACGCAGCCAGCCAGTCCCATACCTGGACGAATGATGGCAAGTATCGGGTGACCTGCACTGCGAGTGATATGAAGGGCAAGCGCACTACGCGTGCGATGCTCGTATCCGTGGGCATCGACAACACGGTGTTCACGGCGAGCGGTGTGGTGAGGGACAGCGTCGGCAGTCCGATCGAAGGCGTTTTGATGACCAATTCGCCACTCACTTCGGCTCCAGGAAAGACGGGCACCGCAAGCTATCGCTATGCCTACACGGACTCGAGCGGAGCTTACACGATCACGAATCTCCCATCGGGCACGACCACGATCTATGCCAGTCTGTATCCGCTGGCGATCTCGCCCGATGTTCCCAGCACCTTCAACCTGACCGCAGATGTGACAGGTAAAAACTGGAGCACCAGCGGCACTGGAACCATTCAGACGATCAATCTCACGGTCACCGCCGGAGCGGCAACCGAGGCGGCTGGAGCTAATCACACGAAGACGATTACGCTGACTCGTCCGAGTTCGACGGGGACTCTTTCGGTGCAAGTGGAGTCCGCTTCCAACGGCACTGCCAGCTACCCTGGAGACTACACTTTGAACCCGGCCCCCAGCTCCAACAGCGCTGGCTTGCTTGGCTATCACTTTGCGAATGGTCAGAGCACCATCTCGATCACCTTCACCGCAGTTACCGACGCAACATCCGAAGGGGAGGAATACGCTGTCATCGAGTTTCCCAACACGGTTGGCAGCACCTACCTGCTCAGCGGTCCGAGGTCGGTCACCATTCCGATCACCGATGCTCAGAGCACTCTCCCCGTCGTATCCCTGGTGATTGACGATCCGAGCGCCAGTGAGTCGGGTGATACGGCTGTGGTGCGTTTGAAGAGAAATGGTGCCACCACCTCACCACTGACAGTGAATTTGAACTACGGGGGACAAGGCGTTTCGGGCGTGGACTTCACATCGACGGGAAGTCTGACAAGCGTGGTGATTCCAGCGGGCTCGGCATCCACCTCCTTCACGATCAGCGCAGTCGATGACAAAGAGGCCGAAGGGATCGAGCCCTTTACCGTATCCTTGGCTACTAGCGGCAACTATCAGAGAGATACGCAGCAGCGCACCGGCACCATCTACATCGCCGACAATGACCAGCCGGTGCTCACCGTGGTGGCGGCCACGCCTGTGGTTGGGGAGGCGAGCGCGACGCCTGGGAAATTCACCATTTCGAGGGTGGCGACTGACATCAGCCAGGACCTGACCGTCGAGTTCTCCTTGGGAGGCACCGCACTCTCGGGCAACGACTACCGTCGTGTGGAAGGTGTGGCTGTGATCCCGGCGAATGAGACGACAGTGGATATCGAAATCCAGCCGTTCAACGACACGATTGATGAAGCCGATCAGACGGTGATTTGCCGTCTGTCCACGAATGATGAGTATGCGATCACGCCACCCGGCAGTGCCACAGTTACCATCGCGGACGATGATTCGCCTCAGTTCACGATCCAGTCGCTGGTAGGAGCCACCACGGAGCCTTCCGTGGGACCTGCGACGCGTAGTTTGTTTGCCATCTCTCGTCCTGCTGGGGGCACTGCCGTTTCGGTGAAGTATGCCGTCTCGGGCAGCGCAACATCGGGTGTGGACTACACGGCCCTTAGCGGCACACTTTCGTTTAGTTCCACCGATACGGTGCTCACTCTGCCAGTCACCTTGCTGGACGACAGTCTGAATGAAAACGCGGAGACCATTGTTATCACCTTGCTGGTGAACACCGGCTACCGGCTTGGGTTCGAAACCAAAGCCACTGCCACGCTCCTGGACGCCTTCCTTCCGGCGATCGATGTATCGTATTCGGACAACTCTGGTTCCATCAGCAACATCACCGAGCCAGCCTCGGGCAGCACGACGGTCCGTTTCCGTTTCAGCCGCACAGGTGCCACGACCACTCCTCGACAAGTGGCGTTCACTCTCGCGGGAACTGCCGAGTATGGGACGGACTACACGATTGCCACGACTTCCACTCAAAGCCCCACTGAGGTCACGATCCAGGGGGGACAGGCAGGTGGCGATCTGGTGATCACTTACTTGAGTGACGCCATAGCCGAGGGCACCGAGACCTTGATCGTCAATGTGGCTCCCGATCCTGCCTATGGAATCCGCAGTGGCAGTTCAACGCTGAGAATCAGCGACGTAGATGCTTACACAGGGTCACCTGCGCCCAATGTTTCCTTCAGCCTCGCATCAAGCACGGTTAGCGAACGGACGGGTGTCGTCGGGTCCACCGCTACCGCGACAGTGGCCTTGAATGTAGTGCAGGCTACCCCGGTTACCGTGGAATATCGAGTCTCTGGCGGTTCAGCCACGGGGCAAGGCGTGGACTACACGTTCACCGCGGGGACCCTGACCTTCGCGCCGGGCGATACGCCGAAAACCATCTCACTAACGACCACGCCCGACATCTTCCCAGAGGGTGATGAGACGGTCGTATTGCAACTGCTGAATCCGGTGGGAGCCAATCTCGGGGCGGTGACAACCCATACGATCACGATCACCGATCTGGCCATCCCTGAAGCATTCACGGATGTGGTCGTTGGCCTTCCAAATGGGACGACGTCCCTGAGAGGTCATGTTTATGCAAACAACTCGGCCACCACTGCTTGGTTTGAGTGGGGAACGACGAAGTCTTTTGGAACGGAGACCACGCACGTGAGCCTGGGGAGTGGAACCAGTTCGGCTACACTGGCTGCGACGATCAGTGGGCTGACGTATCCAGGCACCTATTATTATCGAACGGTCGCCCAGAGTGCAGCCGGCACTTCGAGAGGAGTCACGCGAACGATTCGGACCGTAGCGCCTCCAACAGTGTTGACGCTTCCGAAACTGGCGAACTCGGCCTCGAGCATCACGATGGCCGGTTCAGTGAACCCGAATCGTCTGGCGCTGCGGGCTTGGTTTGAATGGGGAACGACGACTTCCTATGGCAACACGACACCAGTGCAAGAGGTGACCAATCAGACCACGGTCCAGAACCTCAATGCCACAATCACAGGTCTGACGGAGGGAACGATCTATCACTATCGACTAGTCGTGAACAACGGACTCGGAACTTTCCAAGGCTTGGATATGACCGCTGCAGCGGTCGCACAAAAAGTGGCGGGAGACTTGCTCGTGAATGTCAATGCCACTCACGGTTCAGCAGGTTCGGGGTCTTGGGTGAATCAAGGGACTCTGGGCGGAGTCTTTACCCGCACAGGTGGGGCTTATCTGGAGTCGAATGTGGATGAGCGGAGCATCCCAGGGGTGGCGTTCAACGGTGTGGATTCCTCGTATGCGGGACCTGCGGCTCCAGCGGACATTTCGGCCAATGATTCTCGCTCGATCGAAGTCTGGGCCTTCAATCCTGGCTTTGGCCCGCTGGACTCGATCGTCTCGCTGGGACGTGATGGCACGCGCACGCAAGCGGTGATCACTCATGCCAATCCCGCCAACTCGTCCGGAGCCGTCATGCATGGTTCTGCCGCAGTTGACAACCTGCCCTACACGACCGCGACTCTGCCCTCGTTGGGCGAGTGGCATCACATTGTTTACACTTACGATGGAGCGAAAAAGGCGACGGTCTATGTGGATGGCGTCCTGAAAGTCACCAAGACCATCAGCGGGAATCTCGCGACTTCCACGGATCCGGTCATGCTGGGGGCTGCTCTGGATTCCGCCGGGCTGCCAGTGAATCGCTTCCATGGCTTCATCAACTCCGCACGCATCCATGGCGGGCTGCTGAGCGCCGCAGATGTGTTGTTTAACTACAACCTGGGACCGACGGCACCCGTGCCTGACGCTCCAGTGGCCAAGGTGGCCGGCGCATCGGCCATTACGCCGAATTCGGCGACGCTGAACGGTCTCGTCTTCTCCAATGGTCTGCCTACCACGGCGTGGTTCGAGTGGACCACGGGCACGGAGTTTAACAACGCGAGCGCGCCAGTTTCGATTCCTGCGGGGCGCACATGGGTGCCAGTGACCCTGCCGCTGCCCGGTCTTGCGAATGGGGTGCCGTATGCCTTCCGCGTGGTGGCAAGGAATTCGATGGGGGAAAGCCCATCGACGGTGGCGAAGTTCATGCCTGGAGCGCTCAAGACAGCTGGCGTGCTTTACGTGGATCTCAGAGCTACGAATCCTCCCGGTGGACCTGAGTGGCCCAGCTTTGGCGGTCTGGGCGATCTGGATTTCACAGCGGGACTCGCGGCTCAAAGCAGTGCAGCGGGAAGTGGCATTCCTGGCATCGAATTCGATGGCACCCGTCATATGGTGACCCTTGCAAATGCTCCGAACGACATCGCCTTCGGCAGCGATCAGACGATTGAAGCATGGGTGCTCAATCCCGCTCTGGACCAGTCTTACGAAGTAATTGTGCAGGAAGGTGGTGCTGGCGCAGCTCAGTCCACCCTTCAGCTGGCGTATGGATCCACTGGCGGCGTTTTGGATGGTCAGAACCCGGATGATTGGAGTGAAGGCATCCCACAGGGAGCCCCGGCGATCAATGCATGGCATCACATCGCGATCGTTCACACGGGTTCCACTCGTCAGTTGTATGTGGATGGTGTGAAGCGTCTGGAGACTTCGCTGCCTGCGGGGTCGAATGTATGGAACACGCCGATTGAGATTGGCGGTCCTGTGAGCCATGGCTTTGGCACCCTTGCCAGCACGGCTGGATTCACGGGATTCCTCAACAGCCTTCGAATCCATGGAGGCGCTCTTTCAGCTGCTGACGTGGTGAGCAACTTCCAGGCTGGTCCTGCGCAACTGCCGGCTCCTGTAGGCGCGGCTCCGTTGGTGGAGACCTTGGCAGCCACCCAGGTCGCGGGTGCGGGTGCCGTCCTCAATGGAACGGTCAGGCCGGGTGGTCTTGCGACGACTGCGACGATCGAATGGGGCGATGGCACGACCACCTTGGGCACGGTGGCAGTCCCCGTGACGAGCACGTTTGCCACCCAGGCGATCAGCCTGCCGATCGGTGGGCTAACCTCGGGCACCACGTATTACTTCCGCGTCAGTGCCACCAACAATCAAGGCACCGTGCAAGGCGCACAGCTAAACTTTGTGGCGGGCGGCACCATTGCCAATCTGCCCACGGCTGTGACGAGCCCGGCCACTTTGCTCGGACCCAAAAAGGCCACCTTGAATGGCACCGCTACCCCGGGCGGGCTCGCTGCGAATGCTTGGTTTGAGTATGGCATTGTTCCTCAGATGGGCAGCACGACCACGAAAGTGGCGATCACGGCTGCCACCTTGTCCAAGGTGATGACGGCACCGCTGACCACCTTGCTGCCGCACACGAACTATCAGTATCGTCTAGTGGTTGAAAACGCGACGGGCCGGGTCGCAGGAGCGGTGCAAACCTTCAGCACGACCAACACTTCGCCTGTGGCAACTTTGGGTTCCATCACCATCAATGAAGACGTAGCCACGACACTCGCGCTCAAGGGCACCGATGCGGATGGCGAGGTGCTCTCCATCGTGGTCACCACACCGCCTGCTCATGGCACGCTGACTGGCGCCAGCCTGGCACCTGTTTACACACCGGCGCTCAACTATGTGGGCACAGATAGCTTCATGTTTGCCGTCACCGACGGTGCGGCTACGTCACCCGCGGTCGCCTTCAACATCACGATCAAACCGGTTAATGATGCCCCGGTGGCACAGGCGGCAGCGTTCACGATCGCGGAAGACAGCGGGCCTCACAGTGGAACGCTCACGGCGATCGATCCCGAGTCTGATCCAGTGGCGTCCTTTGCTGCCGCAACGCCTCCTTCCAAAGGCACGCTGTCGGTGCTGGCGAATGGCAGCTACACCTATACACCGGCGCTCAATGCGAATGGTGCTGACAGCTTCACGTTCGTTGCATCGAATGCGGCAGGCACTTCGCAGCCTGGCACGGTTACGGTCACGATCACGCCAGTTCAGGATGCTCCGGTGGCAACCGGGGGCGCGTTCTTCATCGAGGAGGATGGAACTCTGAGTGACCAGGCTCCTGCCACCGATGCGGATGGTGATGCGCTCACCTTTACTCAGTTGACTCCAGCCTCTCACGGCACGGCCTCGCTGGCCTCCGATGGATCGTTCGTTTACACGCCAACGGCTGCTTACGTGGGGCTCGATAGCTTCACCTTCAAGGTCAACGATGGCACTTCTGACTCTGGCACCGGCACGATCACGATCACCGTCGGCATGTCAGTGGCGGAAGATGGGCACTTCACAGGCTTCCGTGATGACCTGCTCACAGACATTCTCACAGCAATGGATCCGAATGCTGCTCCGATGACGTTCTCTCTGGTCGGCAATCCTTCCCATGGCTCTGTGGTAGTCGATGCCAATGGCACCTTCCGCTACAATCCAGAGTCGAACTTCATCGGCACGGATTCCTTCACCTTCCGGGTGCATAACGGCACCGGTTACTCCAACCCGGCGACGGCTTTCCTAACGATCGTCGATCGTCCGCCGAACTGGGTCTGGACTGGTGGGTCGTCCGTGGCGAAAAAGTCGGGCGTCTATGGGGCCCTCAACATTCCCCATCCCTCCAATATTCCGGGCGCTCGTTCCGATTCGGCAGTGTGGAATGCGCAGGATGGCACCATGTGGCTCTTCGGTGGCAATGGCTACGGCAGCGGCACCACGGCGGGCCTGCTCAATGACCTGTGGAAACGCGATCCCTCATCGGGAACGTGGACCTGGCTGGGTGGCTCGAAGCTGACGAACCAAGGCGGAAGCTATGGTGCGCAAGGGCTGGCCTCGCCCACGAACTCTCCAGGGGCACGCATTGGTGCCGTGGCCTGGCTTGACCCCGAGGGCACCCGGTTGTGGCTCTTCGGTGGAACTGGGCGCGATGCATCGGCGGCAGGCAATGGCTTGCTCAACGATCTTTGGTTCTACGATCTCGGCACTGGCGAGTGGACCTGGGTGCAGGGCTCGAACTTCATCAATGCGAATGGTCTTTATGGCACGCAAAGCATTCCGGCGGCTGCCAATGCTCCCGGTGCACGCGTGGGTGCCGTGGGCTGGGTGGATGCCATGGGCAGACTTTGGATGTTCGGTGGAAGTGGGCGTGGCGCGACAGGCGTAATCACGGGCAACCTCAATGACCTCTGGTGCTACGACCTGCCAAATTCGGCCCAGTGGACCTGGGTGGGTGGCGTTAGCACCATCGATCCGAATGGCGTTTACAATCTCAAGGGCGAAGCCTCCAGCACGGGCATCCCGAGCGGACGTAGCTATGCTTCTGCGTGGTGCGGCACCGATGGTTTGTTCTATCTGTTTGGCGGAGCTGGCAAGGGTGCGACAGGCGCGACCAAGGGCAATCTCAATGACCTCTGGTCCTACGATCCGACCAGCAACTCCTGGACTTGGCTGACCGGCAGTAGTGCGGTAAACGGAGCGGCCACCTACGGCACGCTGGGCGTGCCCAGTTCGCTCAATACTCCCGGCGCACGCAGCGGTGCCACCGTCGTGCAGGATGGAACGAGCAACACATTGCTCTTCGGCGGTCAGGGCGCAGGTGCGATGAACGATCTCTGGCGCTATGACTCCACGGGTGAGTGGGTGTGGCTCAAAGGACCGCAGACAGTCAATGGCGTGGGCGTCTATGGCTCTCTCGGGGTGGCTGCTCCAGGCAATACGCCTGGGTCTCGTCGTGGTGCAGTGGCCATCCAGGATGGAGCCAGCAATACCATCTTGTTCGGTGGAGCTAATGGAACGAACAACTTCAACGATGTTTGGATGCTTGATGAGGCTGCGGCCCCGGTGGTGCAGATCAGCCAGGAAGTCACCGTGCCTGCGCTAGACCCTGAGCTTCATTTTGAAGTGAATCCGAATGGTCTCATGACCGAATTTTACGTCAATGTCTGGCCCGTGACGGATCCTGGTTCTGGCACGACCTATCCAGTGCCAAACCTCTTGCCTCAGTCAGGCTTCGTGACGCTGGACGTGTCCGCCACAGGTCTCGCGGACGGCGTTTACCAGTTCCAGGGCGTCGCGCACAATTCAGCGGGCACCTGCTACTCGAAGATCGTGCAGTTCAGCGTGGGCTCGCCCGCAGGCGCAGACGTGAGCTTTGGTTCAACCACCGCCACGGTGAGAGAGGATGGTTTGATGGCGACAGCCCATCTGGTGTTGTCTGAGCCTTCACCAGTGCCGGTGTCGGTGGAATTGTTGGTCTCTGGCACGGCAACCAGCGGCACTGATTTCACCGCTCCAGCCACGGTGGTCACTTTTGGCCGGTTCCAGACGTCGGCGCTCGTGTCGATTCCGATCAAGAACGACACTGCGGATGAGGGGGACGAAACGATCGTTTTGACGATCAACACATCCAGTGTGGGCATCGGCATTGATGACTCCATGACGATCACCGTGACCGATGATGAAGACCTGCCGGTCATTGGCACCGATCCCACATCGCAGTTCGTCAAGGTGGGCGATCCGGTGACATTCACCGTCGCGGCCACCGGCCCGGGGCTCAAGTATCAGTGGAAGAAGAATGGTGCCAATATCGCGGGCGCCACGGCGAGCACCTACTCTATCGCTGCTGCGGCGTTGACGTCGGCTGGCACCTACCAGTGTGCTATCACGAATGCGGTGACTGGCGTGACGCCCGTAAACAGTGCCATCGCCGAGTTGTTCGTCGTCGATGGAACGTCGTCCAAGACGGTTCAAGTCAGTGGCAATAAGACCTTCACGGTGAACGCCGCAGGTCCCACCGGCACCACGCTGACTTACGCCTGGCGCGACAGCGTGACCAACCCGATCGCCGACGTCGTTGGGCACCGGACCGGAACCACGACCAAGAGCCTTGTCTTCACGGCGTTGGTCCCCACGGACAGCGAATATTACGTCTGCAAGGTAAGCAAGACGGGTTCTGCAACACTCTTCCATGACTCCGGCACGTTCACGCTCGCAGTGAATGATCAGGCACCCATCGTGACGACGACCAGCCTGCCTCCAGCAGTGGTTGGCGTGCCTTACAGTCATCAAGTGACGGTGGACCCTGCACTTCGCAAGACGCCCACCAGCTTCATCTTTGCTGGATTGCCTGCCGGCCTCACTGGCAACGCCACGACTGGCCTGATCTCAGGCAAGCCGACGACGGCCGGGACTTCGAATGTATCCCTCAGCGCGAAGAACACTTTGACGAGCGCAGTGGTGGGTCCGTTGACGCTGACAGTCGTGGGGCTCCCCGATCCGGTGAAGGGATCCTTTGCAGGTTTGATCAACAAGTCGGGCACTGTGCCCGATGCGGGTGGGCGCTTCGAGATTTCGGTGACGCCTTTGGGCGCATTCACGGCCAAAGTTCTTCTCCCTGGCGTGACCGGCACCAACAGCTTCACAGGTGCTGTGGTTCCTGCGTTCACTGGCACCACGGTGACCAGCGTGTCTGGCATTGCCACGTTCAAGCTCGCAGGTGGTGTGTTTGGTATCGTGCGTCCAGCGAACAGTCCGGCCTCGTTGTCGTTCGCGATTGATGCGACGACGGGTGTCGTCACGGGCACGTTCAATGACCGTGGAAACACTTACTCACTGGTCGGCGGAGTCAGGAATGTCTGGGGCACGACGCCTACACCAAAAGCTGGCGACTTCACCTCGCTCTTCGATATCCCAAGCACGCTTGTGGGCGACTACGAGACTCCGCAAGGCAGCGGCTACTCCACCTTCAAGGTAGCAACCAACGGCACCTTCACCTTTGCCGGGAAGACCGCTGACGGCATTGCGTTCACGCTCGCTACCTTCGTCGGACCGGCAGGCGAGATCGTTGGCATCTCCACCTTCAGCGGTGGCACCAGTGTGCTGTGGGGCGCACCCAGCATCAATGGCAGCAACTACCTCACAGGCACGCTGTCCTGGAAGAAGGGTGCGGCAGCCGCAACGTCTGCCGACATGGCGTATCGCTTGGGCTTTGACTGGATTGACCTGACCGTCTCGGGCAGCAACTATCCGGTCATCAACAACGGCGAGGTATTCATGGGCCTCGCGAACACAGATGGCAACGCCAAGCTCACCTTCATCGAAGGTGGTCTCGAATCGGGCAACCCTGCGCCGTTCACGTTCAATATCCGCAACACCAACCTGACGAAGAACATCCAGACGATCACCTACCCCGCTGTCAATCCAGCCAAGGTGAGCTTTGCCCTGGGTGCCACTCCGTTGGGAACCTTCAGCGGCAAGTTCACCATCAACAATCCGGTGACTACCCTGCTGCGAACCATCAGTTATCAAGGCGTGGTCACCAAGACTGGAGCCAGCACTTACCGCACGGCCGGCTTCTTCCTCGTGCCGCAGTTACCGGTGCCAGGCAAGACGCTGACCACATCGCCAGTGCTCAGCGGTCAGGTAATTCTGGCAGCGCCATAACGGCAAACGTTTCGAAGACGCCTTCTTCGCGAGTGATCGCGGGGAAGGCGTTTTTGTTGGGAGCGTTTGGTTGTTACCAGTCCGTCACCGCACCATCGGGGCTGAACTCGCGCAGCACGATCTCTTGTTGGAACGGATGCTTCTTCACCTCGGCTTCGTTGATGGTGATGCCGAGTCCGGGTTTCGTGTTGGGTCGCACGATGCGGCCTGTCTTCTCCACGACGAAGCCTTCCTCGACCACGTCTTGTCGCCACGGCACGTCGTTATGCACGGTCTCGCAGATGATGTAGCTGGGCTGGCTGAAGCCGAACTCGAGCGATGCGGCGGTGCTCACGGGGCCCTGTGGATTGTGCGGGGCCAAGGCGATGCGATGGGCTTCGGCGAGTGCGGCGATGCGCTTGGCTGCGGATAGGCCGCCGCAGTGCGTGATGTCGAGCTGGCAGATCTCGACCGCGCGCTTGTCGAACATGTCTTTGAAGGCTTCCAGATTCGTCACGCGCTCGCCACTGGCGACGGGCGTGGTGAGCGCGGCGTTGATTTTGGCGAGACCATCGACGCACTCCGGCCAGCAGGGTTCCTCGAAGAAGTAGAGACCGAAGTCATCGAGCGCCTTGCCGAACTTGAGTCCCATCGCAGGCGACGGACGCGCGTGGCAATCGACCATGATGTCGATGTCGGGACCGACGGCATTGCGCATTGCCTCGACGGCTGCTGCTGCGGCACGCACCGGCTTCATGCCTTCGATGGGCATCGTGCTCGGCACGGCCATGCTTTTGAAGGCGGTGTAACCATCCGCGACGGCTGCCTGCGCGAGTTCAGCGAAGCGCTTCGCGTTGTCCGCAGGCGTCTGATAAAAGTCCTCCATCTTGCCGCCGCCGAGGTGGCAATACGTGCGCACCCAGTCGCGCACCGGACCGCCGAAGAGCTTCGAGACGGGCATGTTCGCGACCTTGCCAACGATGTCCCACAGCGCGAGGTCGATGCCCGCGATCGCTGTCGCACGCACGATGCCGTGGCCATGCCAGAAGTGCTGGCGATACATCATCTGCCACAGGTGCTCCACACGCGTGGGGTCTTCGCCGATGAGCATGTGCGACATGTCTTCGATCGCGCCGACGATGCTGCGCGTGTGCCACTCGAGCGTTGCTTCGCCCCAGCCGATGAGGCCTGGCTGGTCGGTGACGACTTTGACGAACACCCAGTTTCTCATGCGGGCGTTGCAGACGAGGGTTTCGATCTTGGTGATTTTCATGGGGTGAAGGCCGGGGCTTGTGAAGTGACGAGAGTGCCCCAATGGAAAGCGTTGGCCTCATTGAATTTCTTGCGGTCGTATCGGCGACCTTGTAGTCTGCCCCATGCCTGCCGCGCTGGACATTCCTGTGATCAAAAACGCCCGTGCGTTTCATCTCAAACGCTGGCGGGACATCTGCAACGATGCCTACTACCAGAGCGTGGAAGGCAAGGTGGAAACCAATTGTTTCGGACAAGTCATCATGATGCCGCCACCAGGATTCTCACACAGCGACCGCCAGGGCACGATTCTGCAACACTTGACCAAGTTGATGCCGTCAGGGCGGTCCTTGCCGGAGGTGGCGGTCCTCACTTCCGATGGTGTGAAAGGAGTGGACGTGGTGTGGATTTCAGAAGCGCGTATCAAGAAAGGTCTGGCGGCTGACGTGCTCACCATCGCTCCCGAGATTTGTATCGAAGTCTTTTCGCCATCCAACACGCGCAACGAGATCGACGAAAAGAAGCAGCTCTACTTCGCGGCAGGCGCCGAGGAAGTTTGGATCTGTGACCGCAGTGGACGAGTTCATTTCTTCCTCAAGAAGTCGCCGAATCGCGCGGTCAAGTCGTCGGCACTTTGTCCCGAGATGGCGGGTAAGGTGTGAATTTGTTTCCTCGGTTTAAGCAATGGTGGCTGTCACCGGAAGCGATGCTGGAGGCGCGTTTTTCCTCCGACGATAGCGCGACAGTCTGCAGCGGCACCGCTTTCCGCTCGAAACATTTCTCCGTCGCCACTCGCATTAGTGAGCCGTCCCATGCTGCGCTTTTCTGCCCTCATTGTCCTTCTTGCCCCTTCCGTCCTTCTCGCCGCCGATCCGGCGATGCCGGAGAAACACCGCGCTTTGTTCAAAGAGCACTGCGTGAGCTGTCACGGGCCGGAAAAGCAGAAAGGGAAGTTCCGGGTCGATGATCTGCCGCTTTCGATCACGAATGTCGAAATCGCGGAGAAGTGGCAGAAGGTGCTGAATGCGATGAATTCGGGCGACATGCCGCCGGAGGACGAAAAACAGCCTCCCAGCGCTGCGAAGGCCGATTTCCTCGATGATCTGGCGAATGTGATGGTCGCGGCCCGGCGGACGCTTGGCGATCAAAAGGGCGTCATCACCATGCGGCGGCTGAATCGTCGCGAATACAAAAACACACTGCGGGAGCTGCTCGGCGTGGAGATCAATGTGAGCGAGCTGCCGCCGGATGGTGGCTCGGGGGCCTTTGATACCGTCGGTTCGAACCTATTCATGTCGGCGAACCAGATCGAGCAGTATCAGGCGCTGGGTCGCGAGGCGCTCGAGGAGGCGTTTGCCTGGCAAACCGCAGCGAGCGTGACGAAGAAGCTGCACTACGAAGGCGAGACGACCACGCCGAAGGTGCGGGACTTTGTGAAGTATCAAATCGATGCCCGCGAGCGTGCGCAGAAGTGGGTCAAAGCGGTCGATGACGCCGCCGCGAAGCCGGAGAACAAGGAAATCGTCGCGAAGCTGCGGACGGAGTTTCCGAATGTGTCGCGCTTCCGTCGCGAGTGGGCTCGCATCCCAGGTGCGCCGAATCCACGGACCTTTGGCTTTGATAAAAAAGGCGAGAACGATGCCGACCTCGCGAACGATTCGCTCGGCGCGGGCTGGCTGAAGTATCACGAGTATTACATCGGCATGCCCGATGTGGATCGCGGTGCTTATCTGGGTGTGCAGACGCGGCATCCGGCGGAGCTGAACGTGAACTACATCGAGCTGCTCGTGCCTTTTGACTGGCCGGTAGGCGATTACATCGTCCGCGTGCATGCGGCGGCGGTGAAGGACGCGCCCGCAGAGCGTCGCTTCCTCGATTTCGGCATTCACGCCCGCACGGGCAAGGTGCTGAACACGTTTGAGATCACCGGCACGATGGAGAATCCGCAGACCATCGAGATCCCGCTCACGTTGACGCGCGGCAATCTGACGCGTGAGAACCGCTCGCTCTTCTTCCGCGAAAAAGGCAGTTGGGACACCAACGAAGAAGGCAATCGCAAACGCGCCGAGGCCGTGAAGCGCAATGGCATCGGCCCTGAACTCGTGCTGTGGGTGGACCGGATCGAGGTCGAACGTGTGCCGAATGCCGCAAAGCCCGTGCCGCCCGGTTTTGCCGCGCTAAAGCTGCCGCTCGATGACAAATCGCCTGCTCCTGCCGCCACCGAACTGCGTGCAGCCTTCGAGCGCTTCGCCACCGAGGCCTTTCGCGGCACCACGCCACCTGCGGACTATGTGGATCGCTTGATGCGCCTCTACGACGTGCGCCGCAAAGCCGGTGACAAGCCCGTGGCCGCGCTGAAGGAGACGCTGTCCGTCGTTCTGGCCTCGCCGATGTTTCTCTACCTCGCGGAACCATCGCCGGATGAGAAACGCCGCGAATTGACGAGTGCGGAGCTCGCCACGCGACTCTCGTATTTCCTCTGTAGTGCCCCGCCGGATGCCGAGTTGCGAAAAAGCGATCTCTCTAAGCCCGCAGTGCTCGCTGCACAAACAAACCGCTTGCTCGATGATCCGCGCTCGGAGGGCTTTTTGACGGCGTTTGTGCATCAATGGCTCGGATTGGATCGCATCGACTTTTTTGAGGTGAATCGCGCGCTGTATCCGCGTTTTGACACCGGCACGAAGGTCGCCGCCAAAGGCGAGATCCACGAGACCATCGCGCACATTCTCAAACACAACGCCAGCCTTCGTGACCTGCTCAAAGCCGACTACGTCGTCATCAATCGCGTGCTCGCACACTACTACGGCATCCCGGGTGTGAAGGGCGATGGCTACGAAAAGGTGTCGCTGCCGAAGGACTCGCCGCGTGGTGGCCTGCTCGGCATGGCGGCCATTCACTTCATGGGTGGCAACGGCGAGCGCACCAGCCCCGTCGAGCGCGGCGCGTGGGTGCTGCGCAAGCTCCTGCACGATCCACCACCACCCGCGCCTGCCAACGTTCCCGCCATCACGCGACTCGCCGGCAATGTGCTCACCACGCAGGAGCGCCTGCTCGCCCATCAAGAGGACCCGCAGTGTGCCAGTTGCCATCGCAAAATCGACCCCATCGGCTTCGGCTTGGAAAACTTCGACGCCGCCGGCCAATGGCGCACCGAGGACAGCTACACCGCCCTCGACGCCAACGGCAAACCCGACCCCAAAACCACCAAACGCTGGCCCATCGATCCCGCCGCCGCCTTCCACAAAGGCCCGTCCTTCACCGACTTCTTCGCCCTCCGCGACATCATCGCCAGCAAGTCCAACGCCTTCGCCCGCAGCTTCAGCGAAGCCTTGATCGAGTTCGCGCTAGGCAGGCCGATTGGCTTCCGCGATGAGCCATTGATCGACGAAATGATCTCCCAAGCCGGCAAGAAGGACCTTGCGATGAGGGAGTTCGTTTTGGCGCTGGTATCGAGCGGGGAGTTTAGGACGAAGTGATGGCGACTTGATCACCCGCACTTCAGTGACTCATGACGCTCACGGCTCAACGATGGTGAGTGTCGGGGCGATGTTCCTAAAGTCAGCAGCATTGCGCGTGATGATGCCTTGGAAGCGGCTGGCGAACGCTGCGATGAGAACATCTGCTACCGGACGCTTGGGTATCTGCACAGCTTTGCGGCGCACTTGATGATCATTCCACAAGCGGTGCGCCAATTCAGTGTCGGCGCTGATCCAAGGTTCAGATGTCGAAATGGGGACGATTTGGAAGAACGCCTCCGCAGCTTGTGCATTGCCACCAAATGCAGGGCCGACTTCGACAAACGTCACCGGACACACGCACAAGCCATCGGGGAGATGTTGCTGGAGACACGCCAGAGATGCTGTGCGCCATGGCGAACTGGCCACGACCAAGTCCAAGACCACCGAGGTATCGACCACCCAGACCATTTAGTCGCGCTCCCCCTCCCGCAGGTCTCGCATCGCCTCTTCCGTTGTTGTCCACGGGGACGGCGGCAGCTTCTGCCTCGCGGCATCGATCCGTGCAGTGAACTCGGCCAAACTCGGCACCTGCACTGGAGCACTGGGCTCATCCGTCAGCGCCACACGCACTCGCTGTCCCTTGGTGAAACGGCTCAGCAAACCGGCGATGACGCCAGCGCTGTCGTCGCCCACATGGATGGTGGTGTTGATCGTGCTCATGCGGCTGACTTTACCCGCCCGTGTTCGTTTTGACAACTCAGTCTCTCCATCCGCCTCTCAGCCGAACTCAACGGGGATGAGTCACCGCCTGTGACTGTATTCTGCTACTTGTCGCTGGACCATTCTCCCGAGGATAAAGGGCAAAACCCCGTCGACTCCAAAGATGACGTTCATCTGATGAGATGATGTTAAAGCCCCAACGGGGCCCAATGTGATAGCCCAGGGCAACGCCCTGGGTATTCGACGCCCCCAAACCCCAAGCCCTGAAAGGGCGGAACAATCGTCAATCCCACACATAACGTTCATCAAACGCGATGCCGTATTTCTTCAACAACCGCCGGTATTCCTCCTGAAACGTCACCTTGCGATGATGCTCCGCCTGATTGGCAATGTAGGCCTCCAACGCCGGTCGATGCGAGGGGCTGATCGAAAAGATCCCGTAACCACCCTGCCAATGGAAGTCCGCGTATCGAGCACCCTTGGTCTTCAACCACTTCGACGATCCCGTTTTGATCTCCTGCACCAACTCCGACGGCGCACAGGTGCGCGGATGAGCCACCAAGAGGTGAATGTGGTCGCTCACGGAACCCGCCTTGAGCAGCGTGCCCTTCTGGTTCTCCACGATGCCGCCGATGTAGGCGTGAAGTTCATCCCGGATGTCATCCGCCAGCAACGGTTCCCGATTCTTCGTGGAGAAGACCAGATGCACCAGGATTTGGGCGAGCGATTGCGGCATGGTGACGCCCTTTCAGGGCTTGGGAAGGTGGTTGATGTCATCTACCCAGGGCGTTGCCCTGGGCTTTCACAGGATGCCCCTTCGGGGCTGGGGAAAAATGCGCGGCGCTCCTTTGCCGATCTATGGCAGCAGTTCGACCACGCATGAGTTCACTCATACATCAGTTTCTGGTTCAGTGGTTTCTGGAGTATCAACGAACTCTTTCCAGCCGCGCTTAAGCATCTCAGCGTTAAAGTCTTCCAGCGGGATCAACACTTGCTTCTTGATTTCGCGGATCAAGTCAGCGCTGTCGTAGCTTCCTTCAACTTGGGAGTTCGTCGCTCGAATCTCGAACAGTTTTGTGATCTTTGGTTGCTTGAAGTGTTTGAGCAATGGTTTGATCAGCTTCCGCGAATTGCTGTTTGCATCGTCGTAGCTAACTGATGTTTCATACAGTGCCGTCGCCCGATCCAAAATGAAGTCGAGCAGTTCATCTGGAGGATTTTCGACAAACTTTGACAAATCGTCTCGATCCAAGGAAGCGATCTTTGCTTTGGCATCGTCATTGAAACGGGAAGTCTTGATAGCGGCTCTCACCACAAGTGCAAGGTCTTCATCAGGAACGGATTTAATGAGCTTCCGAATTGGCGCGGCAACCCCCTCAGTGACTGCTAGCTCTAGATCAGGCATCAGACATAGCATCACGAGCAGGTGCTTCAGTCCTCCGTCCTTTGCTTTCTGAAATACCTTCGAAAAGTGAGTCTTCGCCAACGTCGCAAGTTCCGATGGGTGAATCTCCCACATGGCCTTGAGTGCAGACAGACGCTTGTTCACCTCCTTCTGCGATAAATCTCCACTTAGAATCTTCGAAGACATTCCCAGAACAAAATCACGGATGACATTCGACTTTGCTCGAATTGCGGGACTCTCTTGCAGGACGGCCTTTGCTTCACTAACCGTTGTTGGAAAGTATTCCGCCTGCACGAGTTGAAAAAGTTCCTCCAATGCCGCCTTCCCGACTTTTGGTGGAAATCGGAGCACGGTTTCAATAGCCATGCGAAGGTGGCTTCTCGCTAGTTCCGCGCTTGGCAGATATGGCTCGCCCATTTTCACGAGATTGGGATGAGCGCAGCGATTTCGATCTTCAAACAATCTTTCAAGGTCGATCAGCTCCATTTTGCTGAATAGGTCGAACTTCTCATGGCAACTGGTGAGTAGTGATCTTTCGAGCTTGAGGGCCTCTGGCATGTCCCTTGTGTCCTGAGCGGTCTCGAACCGTTTCACCATCGTAGCGGCTTCTGCATCACCTCCGACGGACAGCTCGCGCAGTTTTTCAATGAGGTCGAAGACCACGGCAATCCAGGTGTTGATGATTGCAGATCGAAACGCATTGGCTTTGTAGCAAGTGACGGCTTCACGAAGCAGTTCGCGTGATTGCACGTTGCGACACTGAAGGATGATTTCGTCGAGATCGGCTAGTGGGGTGGCCATGATGATCGAAGAAGAACTGGTGCGGAGCCATTCAGCAAGTTGCACATCGGCATTTCTTGAGGCGCTGAGAGGCTGTCAGCACCCTTGTTGGCAATGTCCGACGCCTATGGATGAAAGGCCTGTCACGGCGGGGCTTATGGAAAGAGTGGCTTCAAAGTCTGGCTGCAGACTGAGACAGAGTCCTCGGAAGGCTCTAATTGTGGTATTCAAGATTCGTGGCTGCCTCATAGATTCCTCAGCGCAGGAGCGTTTGAATCTCCGCCCATGAAAACCCGCCGTCACTTTCTCCAGTCCAGCACCTCGCTCATTGCATTGCCCGCGCTTGAGTCGCTGGGGTTTCGTCGATTTGCTTCCGCAGCGGCTCCGGCGGCACCGCCGAAGCGGTTGGTGTTTCTTGGCTTTGGCTGGGGGATCACGACGGAGACTTGGTTTCCGGACATCAAGCAGACGGGGAAGGATTACACGCTGCCGGAGGGCCTGAAGCCGCTGGCGAGGCACAAGGCGGACTTTTCCATCGTGCAGGGGCTTTGGAACAAATACTCGAACGAAGGGCACTGGGGCAGCACGATGTGGCTCACGGGCGCGAACCGTTTCGCGGAGCCGGGGCAGACGTTTCACAATAGCATCTCGGCGGATCAGGTCGCGGCGGCGAAGCTGGGCATGGACACGCGATTTGCGTCGCTACAGCTCAATGGCAGCGAGAACGCGGAGGCTTCGGGACATGGACCGGGGCTTTCGATGGCTTGGGATGTGAGCGGCAAGCCGATCGGTGGGCACAAAGGCCCCGTGGAAGCGTTTCATCGGCTGTTTTCCAAGGACACGACGCCCATCGAGCAGCAGAAGGCGATGCTCGCGCAGAAGCGCAGCGTGCTCGACACGGTGATGGAGAATGCGAAGGCGATGCAGCGCGGTCTTGGCAAAAACGACCGGGCGAAGCTCGACGAATACTTCCAGGGCATCCGCGACATCGAGACGCGGCTCGCGAAGGACGAGCAATGGATCGGCGTGCCGCAGCCGAAGGCCCCGATTCCGCAGCCGCAGGAGGGATTGGCAGGCAAAGAGGAGATCAAGATCATGTATGACATCATCCTCGCCGCGATGCAGACGGACAGCACCCGCGTGCTGACCTATCGCCAGCCGGTGAGCACGCTGCTGACGAGCATCGGCATCAAAGTCGCGCCGCATGACATGAGCCACTATCACTCGACGATGGGCGAAAAGCTCGCCGCCTCGCAGCAGCGGGACCTGGTGCAGAGCGAGTTGCTCGCTGGACTCATCGACAAGCTCAAAGCGACGAAGGAAGCCGACGGCAGCCGCCTCTTCGATCACGTCGCCCTCGCCTACGGCAGCAACATCCGCACCGAGCACAACCTCGACAACTGCCCCACGCTCCTCACCGGCGGCGGAGCCGGCATCAAGCTCGGCCACAACATCGTCGCACCGAAAGATACGCCGCTTTGCAACGCGTGGCTGACCTTGCTCCACGGCATCGGCGTGAATGCCCAGCGCCATGGCGATAGCTCGGGTGTCATCAAGGAATTGATCGCGTGAGGCTTACCCGGTGATGCGCTCGGCGATCGACTCGATGAGTTGTTCGAGACTGCCTTCAGCGACGACGGCGATGTTCACCTGGTAGATCGTTTGGTCGTAAAGCTCACGCGGCGGGAGATACGATGCTCCCCAGTCGGCTGCGAGTGAGGCGACGATGATCGTCTTGTTCGGGAAGCGACGGCGCAGCTCGGTTTGCAGCAGGTTGTAGCTCTCGCCTTGAACGCCGATCCACACGGCATCACCGAGATGCCACAGCGCGACTTGCAGCGGGAAGGTGTCGCCACTTGGCAACTGCGCGAGACGATGGAGCAATCGCGTTTTGCGCTCGGCCATCGCTCGGAGATCGGCGGCGCGATCTTCATCGCCAGCAGCGCGGGCAGTGGCTTCGTCGGCTTGGAACTGATCAAGTTCGGCCTGCGTTTGCTCGGCGGTGGGCTGGCCGGGGCGATACGCGAGCGGCTCGTGCCAGCGCGTGAGCTTCCACGCATCGCTGGCGGTGAGAGGCGAGTGCTTCCACGCACCCAGCGTGGCACCGGAGACGACGGGCCCGGAGTAAACGAAGTGCGTGTTCGGCGTTGGCAGTGCGGTGAGCGCAGACAGCGCAGCAAAGCCTAGCTCGCGGCCATTGCGATCAGCGACAGCAGTGTCGCCGACGAAGCCTTCGCGCGGTCCGAGTTCACCGCAGGCACCGAGCAGGAAGAGGCATGGTGCATGCGTTTCGAGTTCGATGACTTCACGCATCCCGCCTACGTAGTCGGGGCTGATGAGCGTGTTGTCCCACGCGAGCGTGGTGGGATGGCAGGCGTAGTTGACGATGGTGGCGATGACTTCGCCTGAGTCGTTCGTGGCGCGTGCGACGATCACCGTGTCGTCCGCAGGCACACCGGGATTGAAGCCGCAGACGAACTGCGCGCTCGCCTCATCCCAGGCATCGCGATGCGTGGCAAGGTTGCAGCGCCCTTGACCATAAACGATCGTCGTGGGTGCGAGCTGCGCCACGCATTGCGCGATGAGTTCGCCTGCGCGCTCGCCGATGGATTGCAGATAGCCGGGAATGAGATCACCGCCGGGAAGGTTCGCGCGATCAAGTCCCATCAATCCAGCGCCATGGGTGTGCGAGAAGATGACGATGATCTCCTCCGCTGCCACGCCACCGAGTGATGCCGCGCGCTCGACGAGCTGCCTGTGCTCCACGGCTCCGAGCGTGCAGTGATCGAGCGCGAGCACGACCTGCTTTTCCTTGCCCTCCATCGGCGCGAAGATCGCCACCGTGCAGCGCAGAGGACGATGAATGCCAGTCGCGCGCTCGTGCTTCGCCGCGCCCCACATGCGGTGATAAATGTTCGGTGGCGGTGTGATGTCAGCCCAGGCGAGGGCGAATCGGCAGCGGCTCTGCGGGGTGCGGACGTCGGTGATCATGGGAGCTTTACAGACTGAGGCTTGCGATTTGATCAACCAATCAGCTCCGCAACATCCGGTGCATCGTGCTGCTTGCGGCAACATCCAGGACGGAGAATCGTATCTTCAACACCCCCCTATGTCTTTTCATTCCCCCCAACTCGAACATCAGTTCCTCACCCGCCGCCAGATGTTGGAGCGTGCGGGCATGGGGTTCGGAGCCATGGCGTTGTCGCAATTGTTTGGCGAGCGCATGGCTTCTGCGGCGACGCAGATCAATGCGAACAATCCTCTCGGGGTGCGGCAGCCGCATTTCCCTGGGAAGGCGAAGCGTGTGGTCCACTTCTTCATGAATGGGGGGCCATCGCACGTCGATACGTTCGATCCGAAGCCGATGCTGACCAAGATGGATGGCAAGGCTTTGCCTAACCTGCTCAAGACTGAGCGGCCCACGGGTGCAGGTTTGAAGAGCCCGTTTGAGTTCAAGAAGTATGGCAAGAGCGGGCTTGAGATCAGTGAGCTGTTTCAGAACGTGGGCGAGTTCGCGGACGACTTGTGTGTGATTCGTTCGATGCACGCTGACGTCCCCAATCACGAGCCGTCGCTGGGCTTGATGAACTGCGGAGATGGCCGTCTGGCACGTCCAAGCTTGGGTTCGTGGGTGACGTATGGTCTGGGCACAGAGAATCAAAACCTGCCTGGCTACATCTCGATGTGCCCCAAGGGGATGCCCACGCGGCGCACGAAGAATTGGCAGAGCGCATTCCTTCCAAGCGTGTTTCAAGGTGCCTACATCAACACGGAAGACTCGCGTGTGGACAAGCTGGTGGAGTTCATCAAGAACACGTCCCTGGACCTCAAGCAGCAGCGCAAGCAGCTCGATCTGCTGCACGAGCTTAACGAGCGTCATCTGAAGGAACGGCAAAACGACAGCCAGCTGGAGGCGCGTGTGCAGAGCTACGAGCTGGCCTATCGCATGCAGATGGAGGCGAGTGATGCCTTTGATATTTCGAAGGAGCCCGAGTGGGTGCGCAAGGAGTATGGTGATCACGACTTTGGCCGTCAGTGCCTGATCGCGCGTCGGTTGCTGGAGCGCGGGGTGCGTTTTCTTCAGCTCTGGACGGGTGCTGGTCAGCCCTGGGACAGCCACGATGAAATCATGGACCACAAGAAGCTGGCCGAGCAGACGGATAAGCCGATTGCAGCCTTCATGCGCGATCTGAAGATGAGGGGCTTGTTTGATGAGACGCTCATGATTTGGGGTGGTGAGTTTGGCCGCACGCCTGCGGTGGAACTGCCCACGCCGGGGGCCAATGCGGGCAAGCAGCGTGGTCGCGATCATAATCACTACGGCTTCAGCATGTGGCTGGCAGGTGGCGGGGTGCGCGGTGGTTACGTGCATGGCGCGACAGATGAGTTTGGCTTCGGCGCGGTGGAGAATCCGGTGCATGTGCGTGATCTGCACGCGACGATCCTGCACCTGCTGGGCTTTGATCACGAGAGATTTACGTATCGCTACGCGGGTCTCGACTTCCGCCTGACGAATGTGACGGAGCACTCCGCGGTGGTGAAGGAACTGCTGGCGTAGCAAGGCGCAGGATTTGTTCGCGAAGAACGATGGCCGCGTTTGCCGTGCTGGTGGGCCGCACTATACTTGGGGTCTATGCGAATCGGCATCACGGGCGTGACAGGATTGATCGGCAGGGCGTTTGGCACCCTGGCGGCGGCGCATGGTCACGAGGTAATCGGCTTCTCCAGGAATCCTTCGCGAGTGAAGCTGCCCTTTGTCCGTGAAGTGAGGCCGATCAACGACGGGGCGGCGATGCCTCTCGATGCCTCAGGGATCGAGGTGCTGGTGCATCTGGCAGGCGAGCCGGTGCTGGGCCTTTGGACGGCGAAGAAGAAGCAACGCATCCACGACAGCCGCGTGGAGTTCACGCAGCGTCTGGCGCGCAGTCTGGCTGCGGCTTCGCCGAGGCCCAAGGCGCTGATTTGCGCCTCAGCGACGGGGTATTATGGGGATCGTGCGGACGAGGTGCTCGATGAGTCTTCTTCTCCGGGTGATGATTTTTTGGCTCGCGTGTGTGTGGAGTGGGAAGCGGCGGCGCAACGTGCGGAGCAGGTGAGTATTCGCGTGGTGAGGTTGCGCACTGGCGTGGTGCTGGCGAATGAGGGCGGGGCCTTCAAGCTGATGCGTCTCGCGTTTAGCAACTTGGTGGGCGGCAAGCTGGGCAGTGGTGAGCAATGGATGCCCTGGATCCACTTGCAGGATGAGGCGCGACTTATCCTCTGGGCGGTGGAGCACCAGGAGTTCAGCGGGCAGATCAATGCGGTCTCGCTTGAGCCAGTGAAAAACAAGGACTTCGCTCGTCGCCTGGGGCGAGCGCTGAACCGGCCTGCGTTCATGCCTGCTCCGGCGTTTGCGATGAAGCTGGTGCTGGGAGAGATGGCGGGTGCGATGCTGGCCTCGCAGCGAGTGATGCCGAATGTGGCGCAGGCTCTGGGGTTCCAGTTTGACTATCCCACGCTGGACTCGGCCTTGCAGGCCCTGATCGCCAGTGCACCGGAACGTTAGCAGAACCAAAGTTTCCTTTGGCAATCCCTGGCCATCGGCCCGACTGTGAGCACATGGCTGCCTCTCAGACCACCATTGGGATCATTTACGATTACGACCAGACCCTCAGCCCGAACTACATGCAGGACGAGGTGCTCTTCCCGCACTTCGGCATCAAGGCGGAGCAGTTCTGGAAGAAGAGCCGCGAGCTGGTGGACAAGCAGGGCTATGACGGTGAACTGGCGTATCTCAAGACGATGCTCGACTACCTGGAGCTGGATCGCCCGACGAACGAGGAACTGCGTAAGCTGGGCGCGAACCTCAATTTCTACAAAGGCCTGCCTGAGATGTTTGCGGAGATGGAGGGCATTCTGAATGCCGAGCATCAACTGTTCGGTGTGAAGGTGGAGCACTTCATTGTTTCCTCAGGACTCAAGGCGCTGCTGGATGGCAGCCGCATCGCTCCGCATGTGAAAAAGATTTTCGGCTGCGAGTTCGGCGAGGACTCCAATGGCCGCATCACTTTCCCGAAGCGCGTCATCTCCCACACGACGAAGACGCAATATCTCTTCCGCATTAACAAGGGGATGCTGGAGCCTAACGAGGATGTGAACGACCACATGCCTCCCGAGCTGCGGCCCATTCCCTTCAACCACATGATCTATGTGGGCGATGGTCCCACCGATGTGCCGTGTTTCACGCTGATGAAGAAATATGGCGGGCACGCGCTGGCAGTTTACAACCCCGACGAGACGAACCGCTCGTCTTTCCGCAAGTGCTACCAGCTCAGTGCGCACGCCGACCGTCTCAAGCACATCGCCCCCGCCGACTACCGTGCGGGAAGTCATCTGCGCCTGCTGCTGGAGGAGATGGTTTTGGAGATCGCGAACAGCATCGTCCGCCGCAAGCGCAGCGAGATCGAGGACGGCATGGTGTCTGCCCCGCACTTCTGACTACAGCGCGGTCTTTTGAGGCAAGCTCTGCCGAACTGACAGCTGATGGCTGCCTTCTGAGGTTTGCTAGAGCGGATCGGGAAAAGAAGTGACATTCCTTCGCTGATCCACTATTCCTCACGGCTCGTTCTCAATGGTGCGCATGTTCTCACCACTCGCTTGCAAGATTGGGAATTCTTCATCGTCGTCAGAACCCATGTCGCCAGCCCTGCCATCGTTGTCGCGCCGCCAGTGGATCACCACGGCGACGGCTGGTCTTTCCAGCGTGGCGGTCTCGAAGCTGCTGGCCGATGAGACGACGCGAGGGCCGCATTTCATGCCCAAGGCAAAGCGGGTGATCTGGCTGTTCATGCATGGCGGGCCGAGCCACATGGACTTGTTTGATCCGAAACCTGCGCTCACGAAATACGCGGGCCAGTCGATTCCTTCCAGCGTTGGGAAGTTCGATACCCGGCGCGATGTGGCGAGGAACCCGCTGATGGCTCCGGTGAAGCCGTTTCGCCCGCGAGGGCAGTCGGGCATCGAGATCAGTGACTTCCTCCCGCACATGGCCGAGGTGGCGGACGAGATGTGCGTGATCCGCAGTTGCCATGGCGACAGTGTAAATCATCCGCAGTCCGTGTATCAGCTCAACACGGGCTCTATCCTGATGGGCAAGCCAAGCATGGGCGCGTGGGTGTCTTATGGGCTGGGCACGGAGAATGAGCACATGCCGGCTTTCGTGGTGATGCCCGATCCTGGTGGTGGGCTCAAAGGTGGGCCTCCCGCGTGGGGCAGCGGCTTCCTGCCCGCCTCGTATCAAGGCACGCCGATGCGGGCTGGTGCGGCTCCGATCCTCGATCTTCAGCCAGCCTCCGGAATGTCGCGTGAGCGTCAACGAAGTGCTTTGGACCTCGTGCGGCACATGAACGAATTGCACAGTGCTGAACGCGGTCGCGACACGGAACTCGAAGCCCGCATCAAGGCCTATGAGCTGGCTTTCCATATGCAGAGCACCGCGCCGGAGGTCGTCGATATTGGCCAGGAGACAGCACCCACGCTGGAGCTTTACGGCATTGATGATCCAAAGACCCGCGAGTTTGGCACTCGGTGCCTGCTGGCACGCCGCATGATTGAGCGCGGGGTGCGTTTTGTGCAGCTCTACTCCGGCAACACGAATGGTTGGGACGCGCACGAAGGTCTGCGGACAAATCACACCACGCTCTGCGGACGGACGGACAAACCAGTAAAAGGCCTGATCCAGGATCTGAAGCAACGCGGATTGCTCGAGGACACGCTGGTGATCTGGGGTGGTGAGTTTGGCCGCATGCCGATGAGCGAGAAGGGCACGGGACGTGATCACAATCCCTGGGGCTACACGACGGTTCTCTTTGGCGCGGGTGTGAAGCATGGGCATGTGCATGGAGCGACGGATGAGTTTGGCCTGCGGGCGGTGCAGGACCCCGTGCATGTGAGCGATCTGCACGCGACGATCCTGCACCTCCTCGGCATTGATCACGAGCGTCTGACCTACCGATTCGAAGGCCTGGATCAACGTCTCACGGGTGTGGCGGGGAATGTTGTGCGGGGGATTCTGGCTTAGCCGTTCGAGATGATGAAGAAGGTTGTGCCACAGTTCTTTGTTCGCTTCGCCTTCATCGGTGCGCTGGCTGTGCCGATGCTATCGGAAGCAAAGCCGATTCGCGCCTCGAATGACCCCGTCAAAGATGAACCGCCGATCACGGAAAAAGATCGCGAGCACTGGGCCTTCCGCCCCTTGCTCAGCCCGGAGCCGCCGCAGGTGAAGACGGCGGACCGCGTGGTCAATGACATCGACCGGTTTGTGCTTCAGCGCCTGGAAGCAAAGAACCTCCGGCTCGCGGCTCCTGCTGATGCGGCTACGCTGATTCGACGGCTGAGCTTTGATTTGATTGGTCTGCCGCCCACGCCGGACGAGGTGAAGGCCTTCGAGGCCAGCAGCGCGACGGACCCTCGGGCCTATGAGGCACTCGTCGATCGGCTGCTTTCGATGGATCAATACGGCGAACATTGGGCTCAGCAGTGGCTGGACCTCGCTCGTTTCGCCGAGACCGATGGATTCGAACACGACCTCGATCGTAAGCAGTCCTGGCAGTATCGCGACTGGGTGATCAAGGCCCTCAACGCCGACCTGCCTTACGATGACTTCGTGGCCATGCAGATCGCAGGCGATGAACTGCCCGGTGGCGACGCTGTGGCCACGGGCTTCCTGCTCGCGGGGCCTGACATGCCGGATACCAACTTCCAGGACGAGCGCATGCACCTCCTGCTCAACGGCATCGCCAGCACCGTGGGCAGTGCTTTTCTCGGGATCACGATCGGCTGCGCGCAGTGCCATGACCATCCGTATGATCCGATCAGCCAGGCGGACTTCTACCGGCTGCGGGCGTGTTTTGACAATGTGCCCAAGCTGAAGCGCGACAAGCAGCTCGGTCCCACCTTTGTGGAGTCGGGCAAGTCGGTGCCGGTGAGCAAGGTGTGCATCCGTGGCGACCATCATCGTCCGGGACCGGCTATCCAGGCGGGCTATCCGCGCATCGCGAATCCGGCGGGCATCGAGGTTTATTCGGTGGAGTCGTCCAGGTCCACGGGGCGTCGTGCGGCACTTGCGCGCTGGATCACGCAGCCATCGAATGCGCTCTTCCTCCGCAGCAGCGCCAACCGCCTTTGGATGAACCATTTCGGCAAGCCGCTCGTGGGCTCACCGACGGACCTCGGCAATCAAGGCGACAAGCCCACGCATCCCGAATTGCTTGATTGGCTGGCGGCTCGGCTGCCGCGCGAAAGGTGGAGCCTCAAGGCGATGCACAAGCTCATCGTGATGAGCGCCACGTATCGTCAGGCGGGGGACGTGCAGGGAGTGCCGCTTTCGGTCGAGGCAGCGGCGGAGCGCACGATGCTTTACGCGCATTTTCCGCGTCGGCGACTCACGGGCGAGCAACTGCGGGATGCGATGCTGATGACGGCAGGACGGATCAACTGGAAGCCAGGCGGCGAAGGCGTGCGCCTGCCTCTGCCACCGGAAGTGAGCAAGACGCTGCTGGAAAAGCAGATCAGCGTCACTCCAGATGTGACCGAGCACGACCGGCGCAGCATTTATGCCTTCGCCCGGAGAAACCTTCGCTACCCGTTGTTCGATGTGTTTGACCGGCCGGATGCCTTGATGAGTTGCGGTCGGCGCAGTGAATCGACGACGGCTCCGCAATCGCTGATGCTTTTCAATTCGGCCTTCAGCCTGAGCATGGCCACCTCGCTGGCAGACGTGGTGACTACCATCGCGGGCACCGAGCCCGAGAGCGTAGTCCAGGCCGCCGTCTGGCGCTGCTACGGTCGGGCACCGCAGCCGCAGGAGGTGCTGATGGGGCGCGACTTCCTGGAGAAGCAAACCGCTCTCACGGGCACGTGGCGCGAGGCCTTGACGGACTACTGCCTAGCGCTGCTGAATGCGAATGCGTTCTGCTACGTGGACTGAGACAGCCCTCGAGACAAATGATGAATCACCCAACTTCTCAGGCTTGGCCAGCTTGGCTCATTGTGATGCTTTGCATGAGTATGGGTGCCTGTTCGAGTCGAACAAAATCTTACCAGACAGTGGCAGATGAGATGAATGCCATCGTTTCCGAGATCGACTTTGATCACCTGAGTCTTGAGAAAGCCCATCGAGTCCACGAGCAGCTTCTCGAATTACAGGCGGAAAAGATCAGCCATCTTGTTCGCGACATTGATCGGCAACACATTGGAATAGGAACCAGCTTGGAGGCGGTAAAGCCGTTGGTGGGTGGTGATCTAGTGATCGAAACGGGATACCACGGAGCCAGATATGGGATGATCACATTCATTCCACCCATCCGACTTCCTGCGAAAGAAGGTCAGACCACACTCCTTCGGCAGGGGTGGCATGCGTTTTTTAACCTGAACTCCAATGACGCTCTTCAGAGCAACATTGTTTTGGCTCCCAATATCGAGGTGAGTTCTTGGTTCGTTTATCCCAGGGCTCGCGACCCAGATCCGTTTGGTTCGCCAAGGGTGCCGACCGACCAAACCTCTGCAAAAACGAGATGACCCTCAATTGGGAAGGCGCTTGTCAGGCCCCGCCATCTTCCTTCTTGGTGGGCCGTGCGCTGCTCGTGCCGGGCAGGGCGCTGAGGAAGAAATAACGGGGCGAACTGAGGATGTCGCCCACCTCGCGAATCGCCACGGAGCCAAGGATTTCGCGGAGCTTGTCCAGGTCATCAGGGTAGCGTTCCAGGCGGTCTTCCAGCCAGTTCAACAAACGTTTGTTGGCGTTGAACTCGACAGCCAGGGTGCCGATGTTGAGCAGCAGGACGATCGCACAGACGCCTGCAAACATGGCCAGGCTCACTCGAGCTGGGCGCTTGAGGAACAAGGTCATAGCGACCGCTCCGATGCCTGCTGCCACAGGCATGTAGCGGGTGAGGCTGATGCAGGTGCGTCGCCAGGTGAGGGCAGCCTTGTCATCGCCAGCCTGTAAAGCATGAGCGGCCTCGTGAAGAGCGACTGCCCAGGCGGCGAGGTCCTTGCCATCAAAGATCTCTGGCCGCAGGAAAAGCCGTCGCCTGCTGGGATCGAAGTAGTCGCTCACTACGCTCGTGTGGCGAAGGATCTGCACGTCGCTGGCTTCGTGAGAGGCGAGGAACTCCGCCGCGATATCGGCCCCGGTCTTGTTGATCGGTGCCTGCACGCGACGTCCGCGTTCCATGTTCTGCTGGAAGCGACCGGCAGCGTAGCGCGCGGCGGCGTAGCCTGCGATGGCGACGAAGATGAGGACGAAAATCATGCGCGGCCATGATGGCGGCGAACTGGATCAGGCGCAATGGCGCGAACGCAGCAGTCTCACAGTCCCTCGGGGTGCCGCGCCTTGAACCCTCTCAGGCTTCGCGAGCCCATCGTCCAGCGAGGGCCTTTGTCTCGGCCGCTGGCGCTGGAGGTATCAAGGCGCAGGCCGGCAACCACGACGAAGGCGTGGCCGTCCTTCGCATACACCGTCACCCATTCGCCTTCGCCCTTCTCGCCGAAGCGGCGGAGTTCACCCGAGGTCGTGGGGTGGCTGAGCAGTCCGGCATGGTGCAGGAGGTAGCAGACAGCACCCGAGCAGTCGTAGCCACTGTCCTCGATCCTGCCATGGCCACCGCCCCAGCGGTAAGGCTTGTCTTTGATCTTGTTGCCGGCGGCGATCATTCTCATCACCGGCTCGGGCAGATTCGCGGGCGGCACGGCTTGGTCCTTGAGCAGGAGGCTGGTCTTGCCGTTTTCGTAGTTGTAGGTCCAGACGCGCGGACCCGAGGAGCACTGCACCAGGAGCAGACTGGTGCCCAGGAGCAGCAGGAGGCGGAGGGTGAGGGCGAGCATGGTGAAAATTTAACACATCCGAAATAATCAAGGCAACCTTTTCGTGACGCTCCGCTGCGGCGTGCTAGCGATGGCGGATGTTGATCTCGGAGATCTTTTACTCCGTTCAGGGCGAGGGCACGCTGGTGGGCACGCCCTCCGTTTTCGTGCGCACATCCGGCTGCAATCTCCGCTGCCGGTGGTGCGACACTCCCTATGCTTCCTGGCGGCCCGAAGGAACGGAGATGGCCGTCGATGAAATCCTGGCCGCCGTGCTCGCCCATCCCACGCGGTTTGTCGTCGTCACGGGCGGGGAGCCCATGATTGCCAAGGCGATGCCTGAACTCCTCGCGAGGCTGCGCGATGCGGGGAAACACATCACGATCGAAACGGCAGGCACGGTGCCTCCCGAAGGTGTGGCCTGCGACCTTGTCAGCCTGAGCCCGAAGCTGAGCAATTCGACGCCGGGGGCCGAGGCCGGAGCCTGGGTGCAGCGGCACGAGGAGACGCGTTCGCAACCATCGGTTCTGAGAGCTTGGTGCGAGGCCTACGACTTCCAGCTGAAGTTCGTAATCTCGACCGCAGAGGATTTGGCGGAAGCGAGGGGCGTGGTCGCCAGCATGGGGCTGCCGATCCCGCCCGAGAAGGTGCTGCTGATGCCCGAGGGCACGAGCGCCGAGGCGATTCAATCCCGCACCAGCTTGCTGGTCGAGGCGTGCAAGACCCATGGCTATCGTTATAGCCCGCGGCTTCACATTGACCTTTTCGGCAACCGGCGCGGCACGTGACCTGGCGTTGCGCGCATGGAAGCTCCAGCGATTAGCACCCAGCGCATTTCCTCGATTATCCATATTTTAGCTTTGATTTTAACATCAGCTAATTATCATCGACCCAAATCCTGCGGCTAGGCCGCCCTCCGTGTCACCCTCTGCCTCCCAGTCTCATCATGCAGTTCGTCTTCCCTACCAGTCTCAATCTCGGCCGTGAAACCGGAGAAGGCTTTCATCAGGAACTCCTGCGGGGGCTCACCCACAAGCTGAACAACCTCCTCGCCGTCATCCAGGGCTTCAGCAGCCTCATCCTCATGAACGAGGACACGGACCCTGGCGTGCTGGAAAATGTGGGCCACATCAAGGAAGCCTCTGTTAACATGTCCGCCCTCAGCGAGCGCATTCGTGGCGCTGGCGGCTGTGCCAAGGTGAGTCCGCAGCCCCTGGTGGTGAGCGATTATCTCAATGTGATCGATGCCACCGTGCGCGAGCCGTTTACCAAGGCTGGCGTGCCCCTGGACATCGAAGTGCAGCCTGGGCTGCCTCCGATCATGGTCGATCCCACGAAGTTCAAAGACATCCTGGTCGAGCTGCTCAAAAACGCCGCTGAGGCTGCGCAGAAAGGCAATGGACGTGCCTTGCTCCGCGTGTGTGGTCCCGGCGTGATCACCCCGGCTCAGGAACGTCGTGTGGACATCCTGGTGAGCAATACGGGCTCCAGCATTGCACCCGAAAAACTCTCCGAAGTCTTCCGCCCGTTCACTGGTAGTAAGAACAGCAATCACCTTGGCCTGGGCCTGACCATCGCCGCGATGCTGTCCCACCAAATGAATCTCCAACTCGGCGTGCATTCCGAGAACTTCACCACCACCTTCTGGCTCAGCTGCCCGATGGCGTGAAGTGGCGGTTGCTTGTGATCGTTTGCTGGCGCATAGGCAGGAGCGGCTCTCCAGACTCGATGGGCGGCCCCGGCGTTTCATCGTCGGGATTTTGCATTTAGTCCCATCCGTCTTCCGCTTCTTTAGTATTCCATGAGGTTACGTAATCTGACTCGTCGGCTCGAAATCGGTGCCAACTCCTACCTCTTCGAATCTGCCGATGGCTATCGTTTCGTGATCGACGCCGGGATGCATCCCAAGGCCGAAGGGCGCCAGGCCATGCCGGACTTCGATTCTGTTCCGGCCGACAGCGTGGATTCAATCCTGCTTTCCCACGCGCATCACGACCACCTGGGTTCCTTGCCCCTGCTGCAACGCGCCCATCCGAACACGCCGGTGTTCATGACGGAGTTCACGGGCGAAGTCTCGGATGCCATGCTGCACAACTCGGTCAACGTGATGAGCAAGCAGCGCGAAGAGGCCGGCCTCGGCGAGATGCCCTTCTTTACCCATCGGGAAGTGGAATCCCTGCGCCGGCTGTGGACTTACGTGGAGTTGAAGCGCGCCTTTGAGCTGCCCGATTCGGACATCGAGTGCCGCTTTCATGATGCAGGGCACATCGTTGGCTCCACCGGCATCCAGATCACCGAGAAGGGGAAGAGCCTGCTTTACACTGGTGACGTGAACTTTGAGTCCCAGACCATCTGCCTGCCCGCCGACTTCCCGAAAAAGGGCATCGACGTGCTGATCATGGAGACCACACGCGGAGACTATCAGCGCCCTGCTGGCTACTCCCGTCGCCTGGAAAAGGAACGGCTGGGGAAAGTGATCCGCGAGACCTACGAGCGTGGTGGTTCCGTGCTCATCCCCGTCTTCGCCCTCGGCAAGACGCAGGAAGTCATGGTCATGCTCCACGAGTTGTATCTCAACGATCTGATCCCTGAGATGCCCCTCTTCATCGGTGGCCTGAGCACCAAGATCACCGTCCTCCACGACAAGTATTGCGGCAGCACCCGGCGTAATTACCCCAGCTTCATGCTCCTGGATGACATCGACATCCTGGTGCCTTCCAGCGGCCGCCGCCGCCGCGAGATCGTGAATCAACCGAAGTGCATCTTCGCCCTTAGCAGCGGCATGATGTCCGAGAAGACCACCAGCAACGGCTTTGCCCAGACCTTCCTGGACAACCCGCGCAACACCATCGCCTTCGTCGGCTACACCGATCCTGACTCTCCTGGTTACAAGGTGCGTCATGCCAAGCCGGGCCAGCAGGTGGTGCTCGATGCGGACAAGCCACCCGTCACGGTGAACGCCCGCGTCGAGAGCTTCGACTTCAGCGCCCACGCCCCGCGCGAGGACCTCCTCGACTACGCCGTGAAGCTCAAGCCCAAGAAGATTGTCCTCGTCCATGGCGACGAGCCTGCGCAGCTCTGGTTCGAAGGCCAGTTCAAGACCCAACTGCCAACCACCGAGGTGATTCGGCCGTTCCCTGGGACGTGGTTTGATTTGTGGTGATGCTACAAGTTTGAGATGGCCGGGGCAATCAACACGTCCCCAGGGCATCGAAACAAGGCCTCTGCGAAGTCATCAAAGGTGGCGGCTGCGAGGTCTGCGTCGGGCAGCCATTCTTTAGCAGAGCTGATGACCTCGCCAAAGTAGGGGCTCTCTGGTCGAATATTCACCGCGTAAAACGGCAGGTAAATCATCTGATCGCAAATGAGGGCATAGTCTTCCGGTTTGGCGATCCGTGATTGGTCGCTGCCACAGCGGATGCGCAGCTCGCTCGTGGAGGGGCTGAGAGTCTTTAGCGAGATGATCTTCGCAAGGGCAGGAAATCGCCACATGCTGACTTCGGCCTCGCCATCAAATCCATCGGCTTCAAGATGCCACCGCATGAAGCGCTCAGGCAGTTTGCCACCGAGCCTGCACTCGGTGGCTGCCAGTTCGTCAGGCGACGCTGGGCCACGGCAAGACGGAGCCTCGATTCTGGTAAATAGATCCAGGATACTTTCCTGCTGATGCACGGCGGGGAGCAGGTGTTAGCGCTTCCGCTTTGCCACTTTCTTTGCTTTGCGCGCCAACTTCGAAGGAGCCTTTGCTTTTGATGCCATGGGACGCACCGGCTTCTTCACCGGCTTGCCTTTGACCGCCTTGGCCACCGTCTTGACCGCCTTGGCTTTGACCGCCTTGGCTTTGACCGCTTTTGCGGGTTTGGGGGCCTTCGCTTTGGCCTTGGCAGGTGCTTGCGCCTGAATGGCAACCAGCTCTTTCTCCAGTTCGGCGAGACGACGCGAGGTCGAATCCAGCTTTTTGGCGATCAGGCGGGCAACGAATTCGAACAACGACGCGTGGAAGGCAGGATCTTCGTCACGAGGATGGATGTCCTGGAGGAACTTCTGATCCACTGCGAGGCAGACGGCCTTCGAGGCGGCCACCACGGATGCTAGGCGCTTGTCGTGGTTCACCAGGGCGAGTTCGCCAAACACTTCCCCTGCGCGGGTAATGCTGGCGACAGGTTTGTTGCCCACGCGGACCTCGAGCTGACCGCTGAGCAGGATGTAGAAGCGCGAGTCAATCGTGCCCTCCTTGATAATCGCATCGCCAACGTCGCACTGGAGGAGGTTGCTGGAGTTCAGCACGTCATCGAGCTGCTCGTCGGAAAAGCTGTTGAGGAAAGGAACGGCCTGGAGGGCCGCCGGGCGGGCACCATCTTCGGGAATGTAGGCAAATTCTTTCATGATCGGGGAGAAGACAGCACGAGGCTGCCAGAAGGGAGAGAAATTGAACAGATTATTTATTTCGCAGCAGGAGCCGCAGGTTGTGACGACCAAAATACTTCGGGTGGCTGCAAGTCCTTGCCCTCGTCATCAAAACGAGTGCCGATTTCCTGCAGAGGCAGCGCACGGGCGACGTCGAGTCCCGCTTTGATATTGGCCGGTGTGAAAACAAGTCGTGTCAGAGACAAGCCTTTGAGCGGAGTGAGATCGGACACGGGCGTTTCGCCGATGTGGAGACGTTGCAAAGCGGTGCCGCTCAACGGGCTGAGATCCTTCACCTTCGTGCGGTGCAGGGTGAGGCTCACGAGCGGCACAGTGCGGAGCGGTGCGATGTTTTCCACGGGGCAGCCGGTGAGCCAGAGCATGTGGAGATTGGGGCAGTTCGCCAGGGCGCTCAGATCAGATACTTGGGTGCCCACAAGATTGAGATCGGTGATGGGCGCACCTTCAAGACCATCGAGTTTGCTGATGGGCGTGATGCTCAGATAAATCTTTTCGATCGGGGCTCCGCGCAGCGGCGTGAGATCGGTAACGCGGGTGCGCTCAAGCATGATCTCGCGGATCGGCAGGCCTTTCAATGGGCTGAGGTCGCCCACGTTCGTGCCGCTCAGATCGATCGCCATGATTGGGATCCCAGCGAAGCCGCGGAGATTGTCCACCTTCTGGTCGTGGAGGTCGATGGCCACAGGCACACCATTCTCGATGCTGAACTGAGCCCCGCCTTCGTAGGCGCTGTTGTAGTGCTTGATCTCGCTGTGCAGGAGTTCCTCCGTCCAGAAGATCTTGCGATACTCGATGGCAGGCTTGGCTGAAGTGGGCTCGGGAGCCGGAGTGGGTGAAGCTGCTGCCACAGGGGCGGGTGCAGGTGACGCAGGTGCTGTCGCCGCTGGAGCGGTGTTGCCCGTTGTGGGAGCTGGCTTGTCATCGCAGGAGGCGAGCAGGAGCATGGCGGGCAAGACCTTGAAAGCGTGAGCACGTGTCATGCTTCTGGAATCATGGAAACACGGGCCGCGCGCAAGCATTAAGTCGTGTCGCATCGCACGATCACGCTCCTGCTGCCGATGCACGGAGCTGCGCAAACTCTGCACAGTGTTGAGCAAACGGTGAACGAACGATGGGTCAGCTCAATCGTCTTAACCGATGGCGGAGACGTTGGCCGACCTCTTCTCTGCTCCAGGATGCCAATTGCATCTTCTCTCGCGGTGCCGGCCAGCAACGTCATTTCCAACCTTCCCACTGGAACCACCGCCATGAGCAATCCCTTCCTTAAACTTGATTGTGCCACCCGTCGTCAATTCATGACTCAGACCGCCAAGGCGGCGCTGGGCGTGAACGTGCTCTCCATGTCGAGCAAGCTGCAAGCCGCCTCCCAGGGCATGCCGAAGGGTGTGGGTGGAAAGGCCAAGTCTGTCATCTACCTCTACATGCAGGGGGGCATGAGCCACATTGATACCTTCGATCCGAAGACGGGTGAGACCAAGGGCTATGCCGATCCGATCAGCACGAATGCAGGCTTCCAGCTTGGCGGTTACATGACCAAGACCGCGAAGCAGGCGAACAAGATCAGCATCGTCCGCTCCATGCTGATCAAGACCGCCGTTCATGCCAGCGCAAACTACCTCATGCACACCGGCTATGAGCCGCGCTCGACGATCGTGCATCCATCGCTCGGTGCCTGGGCTCAGCATTATCTTGGCAAGACGGGCACCCTTCCATGCAGTGTGAATATCAGTGCCGCCGATCCACATCCCGGTGCTGGATTCTTCCCGCCCGCCTACTCGCCCGTGCCGATTCGTGATCCCATGACAGGTCTCGCGAACGTGAAACCCACCGTGAGCGACAGCCTGTTCGACAAGCGTCTCAGCCTGCTCAATGCCTTCGACGAGGGCTTTCTCGACAAATACAAGACTCGCGAGGTGAAGGAATACACCGAGTTCTACGATGAGACGCTGAAGCTCATGAAGAGCGAGGACTTGAAGGCCTTCGATATCAGTCAGGAAAGCGAAGCCACCAAGGCGTTGTATGGCACCACTACGTTCGGCAAGGCCTGCATGCTCGCTCGCCGTCTCGTGCAGAACGGAGTTCGCTTCATCGAAGTGCAGACTGGTGGCTGGGACATGCACAACTACATCGACGATGCCATGAAGACCACGGGTGCCGCCATGGATGAAGTTTATGCCGCCCTGCTCCAGGATCTGGAAGCGAATGGTCTGCTCGACTCCACGCTCGTGGTCCTTGCCTCTGAGTTTGGCCGCACACCCGGCATCAACGAAAACAACGGTCGCGACCACTACCCCGTGTTCTGCTCCGTCTTCGCAGGCGGCGGCATCAAGGGTGGTTACATCCACGGTTCCACGGATGCCGAAGGCAAGGCCATTGCCGACAAGCAGGTAGGTGTGGGCGACTTCATCGCCACCATCGGAGCGGCCATGGGTCTGCCCATCACGGAGGTGACCATGTCTCCGAGCAATCGTCCCTTCACCGTTGGCGACAAGGGTGTGCCGGTGGTGGACCTCTTCGCCTAAAACATTTTTCAGCATCATGGTCGCCGGGCGGGGTGTCTTTTTCGGGCGCTCCGCCCGGCTTCATTTCAGGGGGAGCGCGGAAGATTCGCGCCGTTCATCAAAGCTTGTCGTGAGGGACGCGTTTGGGTAAAACCCATCTCACTCATGAAGACCCCCGCATTGATTGTCTGCACCGCCGTCTGCTTCCTGGCCACGGCACAAGCTGAAGAATTCCGCACGTTCACCAACGCCCGAGGTCAGTCGATCAAGGCGAAGCTGGTGGGTGTGGCGAATGGGGCCGTGACGATTCAGCGCGAGGATGGCCAGCCGTTCACCCTGCCTCTGGCTACGCTGAGCGCCGCCGATCAATCATTCATCAAAGAATCAGCGACTGCGGCACCGGCTTCCGCTAAGTCCGCCGCAGCGGCCAAGCCCAGCACCTTCAAGGCGGCTCCGGGACCCAACGACAAGCTGACTCCCGAGCAGGTGAATGCGGCCGTGGGAGCAGAGCTTTTCTCCGCCACGATGTTGTGGGAAACGGCGGCGAGCGATGTCGCCCAGCGGCTCGGCCTTCGTGAGGAATCGAAGACCAAGGCACAGAGCAGCTACCGGCTGTATCCCAAGGCAGACCTCCAGCTCTTCGGCGCGCACCCGTATTCGATCGCGCTCTATGCCGACAACGAGCGTGTGTCCTCGATCTCGATGGTGTTCGCGAACAAGGGCGACCTCTTCGGGTCCAAGGGCAGCGCGGAGATGCACTTCGACAAAGACACTCCGCCCGCCCAGGCAGCCAAGATCGTGCGCACCGCGATGGACAAGGATTTGGGAGCCATCAGCGAGGCCCTCACCAAAGTGCTCGGCGAGCCGAAGAAGGAGCGCTTTGGCGATGGTGCGGGCCGCATGAACATGCAGCGCTGGGACTGGCGCGGGCACTCCATCCTGCTGGCCGATGCAGAGAGTGGCGACAAGGAGCCCGAGTATGTCGGTCTTCAGATCGTGACCACTGCTTTCGCGGATGCGGGTGGCAAGGCGGCCAAAACCTCCGACGTGGTGATTCGCGAGCACGCCAAGTCCAACATCGAGAACCGCAAGAGCGGTGATGTGGTGATCAATGACATCCCCATGGTGGACCAGGGACCCAAGGGCTACTGCGTGCCGGCGACTGCGGAGCGTGCGATGCGTTTCATGGGCATGCCGGCGGACATGTATGTGCTCGCGAATGCAGGTGGCACCGGATATGGCGGCGGCACGAGCGTGGATCTGCTGCTTCAGGGCGTGGGCCGCCAGATTCGAGCAAAGAGCCGCTCCTTCGATAGCTGGGATGGTGAGCTGAAGATGCGCGACATTGCCCGGCACATCGACAAAGGCATCCCGATTATCTGGGCACTCTTCAGCACCAAGGGCTTCAATGAGACCGCCAACAAACGCACCGAAGTGCGCAAGCAAGTGAGCGACTGGGCGGAGTGGAAGACCAAGGTCACCGGCGAGTCCGCTTCCAATCAACTCGAAATAGACAAGGAAACTGCACACGTGGTCCTCATCATCGGCTACAACAAAGACACCAACGAAATCGCTTTCAGCGATAGCTGGGGCGAGCGCTTCAAGGAGCGCTGGATCACGATCTCCGAGGCCGAGCAAGTCTCGCAGAAGCGCTTCTACGTCGTCGGCTTCTAGCGATCCCTGATCGGGCCTTCGCGAACGCCGCCGAGCCTGCCGCGAAGGTGCTTGTCCAGGAAGGCGCGAATGTTTCGAATCAGCGGCTGGTTATAAAACACATGCCCCTCGCCTTCGCCCGTGAGCAGGGTGGACGGAATGCCCGCGGCTTCCAGTGCCGCATCGAATTCCTTGGGTTGATCATACGGCACCAGATTGTCCTTGGTCCCGTGGATGTGAAGGAAGGGCGGATCATCCTTGGAGATGTAAGTCACCGGTGAGGCCACCTTGGCTGCGGCTTGGCGAGCACTGAGCTTGCCTCCGAGCAGCTTGCCGATGCCAGACTTCGCGTTCTCGGGATCAATGACGCTGCCCTTGCCAGCGAACGTGAGGAAGTTCGCCGGGCCGCAGAAGTTCACCACGCACGTCACGCGACTGCTTTGATTCAGGTGTTTGCCCACGGTGCCCTCCAGCTCCTTCACATCGCCGCCAGTGCCGAGCAGGCTGACCAGGTGCCCGCCTGCGGAGATGCCGAAGACGCCGATCTTGTCGCTGTCGATGCCGTAGTCCTTCGCGTGCGCTCGCAGCCAGCGTATCGCGGCTTTGCAATCATGGATCTGCATCGGGTGCGGACCTTCGTTGGTGAGACGGTAGTTGATGGAGGCGCCCACGTAGTTGCCGCTCTCCATGAGCGGCAGCAGCGCTCCTCCACTGTTCTTGCTGCCATTCTCCCAGCCACCCCCATGGATGAAGACCACCAGCGGCAGCGGTTTCTCGGAGGGCTTTTCAGGCACAAACAGATCAAGCGTCTGCCGCCAGTGGGTGGTGCCTGCGTAGTTGAGGTCACGGATGGCCAGCATGCCCTTCGGCGCTGCAAGTGGCGACTCGTTGTTCTGGCAACTCGCCGTGAACGGCAGAACGAAAGTGATCAGGAAAACGTGAAGCAGTCGCATGAGAGCGGGATGCTAAGCCAAACGAACCCCGACTGGCAAGGCGTGACCGCGCATGAAGTCGGATGCGCTCATGCGCTTGCGGCTTTCGGGCTGCACCTCAACGAGTTCGAGCAAGCCCTGGCCACACGCGACGATGAGAGGAGACACTGACACTATGGTTCCTGCGGCGGGGCAAGCCTCGGCGTTCTCGACCACGCGCGTGGCGTGAATCTTTAGCGGTGCGCCATCGGGCAGCGTGGTGAATGTGCCAGGCCACGGCGTGTAGGCGCGCACGGTGCGCTCGATCTCGGCAGCGCTACGCGACCAGTTGATGCGTCCGTGTTCGCGAGTGAGTTTTCCAACGTGGGTGGCGAGGGCGCTGTCCTGCGGTGTGCGTGGGGCCTTGCCTTCGGCGAGAAGATCGAGCGCTCGCTCCAGCGCGGCGGGTGCAGCGATCGCGAGCCGATCGTGCAGCGAGCCGCCGGTTTCATCGGGCGCGATGGCCATGCGATCCATGAGGATGATGTCGCCGGTGTCGAGCCCGACATCCATGTGCATGATGGTTACGCCCGTCTCGGCATCGCCTTCACGAATCGCGGCCTGAATCGGCGATGCCCCGCGATACTTCGGCAGCAGCGAGGCATGAACATTGATGCAGCCGAGTCGAGGCGCATCGAGCACTTCCTTGCTCAAGATCTGGCCATACGCGATCACGATCGCGATGTCGGCCTCGAAGGCCTTCACGTCATCCACCGCACGTCGCAGCCGCTCCGGCTGAATCACCGGAATGCCAGCCGCCAGCGCACGCACTTTCACCTGCGGTGGCGTGAGCACCAGCTTGCGACCGACGGGCTTGTCCGGCTGCGTGATGACGCCCACGACTTGGTGCTTCGGCGTTTGCAGAAGCCAGTCGAGAGAAGGCAGACCGATGTCGCCTGTGCCAATAAACAGAATACGCATCGCAGGCGGCTCAATCCAAAATCAGCAATCTGAAATCCAAAATTTTGACTACACTTTCATCGCCTCAATCGCCTTCCAGGCATCGAGTTCCATGATGTTGCCGAGGATCTCGTGGAGCACGCGGGCAGGGGACTGGCTGGCGTCGATGTTCACGACTTTGTCGCCAGCGTAGTAGTCCAGGATCGGCTTGGTCTCGGCGTCGTAGATGGCGAAGCGCTCGTAGATGACTTTGTCGCTAGCGTCGTCGAAACGGTTGTCCTTCAGCGCGCGCTTGCGCAGGCGGCGGGCGAGTTCCTCGCGGTTGGGGCACGAGAGGTGGAAGAGCTTGAGCACTTCCACGTCGGGTTCGAGCAGCTTGGCTTGCTCCACGTTGCGCGGGATGCCATCGAGCACTAGGAAGTCGATGTCAGGCTTGTAGAGTCGACTGTCCACGCGGTCTTTTACATTCGCGCGCCAGAGCTTCACGGTGAGGTCGTCGGGCATGAGTTCGCCCTTGCTGGCGTAGCTGACGAACTGCTGGCCGAGCGGTGTGCGCGTGTCGAGCGAGCGAAACACATCGCCACATGCGAGATGATGGAAACGGGGCACAGAGCCCAGCACCTTGCCCTGCGTGCCCTTGCCGCTGCCAGGAGCGCCGAGGATGAGGATGGTGCGGTAGCGAGGAGAAGTATTTTCGTCAGCCATGATAAGGTGCGGTTTCTAGCACAGGCGATGCCTGTCACAAACGAAAGCACGGATCGCGAACCAGCCTTCTTGCCAGCTCAGATCATCGAGATTGCGCGTGCTCACGCGATGCACCACGACGTTTTCATTCGCCGGTGCCCAGGTGGCAGGATCGGTGGGGCCGAAGAACAGATGGCACGGGACCCCACACGCAGCGGCGAGGTGGCTGATGCCGCTGTCGTGCCCGAGGAAGGCTGAGCATGCGGGCAAACGGCGCGCGAGTTCCACCAGCGGCAGCGACTCCCAGTGCTCGATGTTCAAGTCAGGGCACGCATCGCGGACGGCGTCCGTGATCCCGCGTTCGCGCTCGGCTTCGCCCGTGATGAGCACCAGCGGGTGGTCACGAAGCTCGTGCAGCACGCGGCACCAGTGATCGAGGGACCAGTTTTTTTTGATCGAGCCGCTGCCGGGATGAACGGCGATGCGCGGACTGCGGGCCTCGGCGTTCGCCACCTGGATGCGCGGCGCAGGATCGTCCAGCCACATCGCGAGGCTTTCGAGCGGCTTGGCAAGCTGGTTCGCCGCGTGCCCTTGCCCTTCCTCCACTCGATGCGGCGCGTCCAGATACGTGCGCACGCCGATGCGCTCCATGTTCCCGCGCACGATGCCGTCGGGATCGTGCAGGTAGCTCACGATGACGTTGAAGCTCTTCAGCCACTCGACCAATGCATCGTCCAGCTTCGCGCCTGGAACGAAGAGCAAGGCATGGCTGCGGTGCTCGATGCTGCGGGTGGAATCCGCGATGCCTGCGGCGACAGCGAGTTCCGTGATTGCCGGGTAGCCGAGCACTTCGATGTGCGTGTTCGTGATCGAGTCGCGCACCAGCTTGATAGCGGGCAAGGTGAGGATGAAATCCCCGATCGCACCGCCACGGATGATGAGGATGCGGCGCATGGCTTTGCCGTGCCTCTCAGATCACCACCACAGCACCGCCGCGACGAGCACCGCGATGCCGTAAACGATGCCACCGATCGCGGCGAGCTTCCAGCGTTGATCTTGAGCGGTGATCCAGTTCACCGCATCGCGCATGAGGAACGGCATGCCGACGAAATACATGCCGGCGATGATCCACACGTAAGCGACGCAGGGCAGCAGCAGACGGCTGGCGGGTGCTTGCAGGAACGCAGCTTCCAGCACGATGCCACCCACCAGGAGCATCAAGCATCCGAGGGCTCGCACGGAGAGAAATTCCTTCATGTTCGTCAGGACCAGGACGAATCCGATGGGCACAATGATGAGGAACCACTTCCGCAAAGTGTAGAACTCGCCCATGTCCATGTTCGAAAGGCACATCATGCCCCACACGAAGGCGATGCTCAGCAGCACGACGCCCCAGAAGTAGTTGCGGGGGAAGGCTTTCAGGAAGGCTTTCACCTGGGCGGCCTTGAGCAGCGCGATCAGATGTCCGGCGATCAGAGCCAGGCCCACCACGATGCCGGTGCCCTTGAGCGGAATGCCGCCGGATTCGTTTTGGTGGTAGAGGTAATTGTAGAGGTCTTCGAGCATGGCCGCGGTGATTCAAGCATTGACGCTGCGGATGTCATCTGGCAAACCGAGGTTCCTCTGCTGTTGTTGCAGGCTTTTGCTCATGCCCCTCCGCGTCCTTATCATTGTCGAAAATCTCCCCGTCCCGCTTGATCGACGAGTCTGGCAGGAGGCGTGTGCGCTTCGCGATGCAGGGCACGACGTGACGGTGATCTGCCCGCAGATGCGTGGCTACACGACGCCGTTTGAGGTGCTGGATGGCATCACGATTTACCGCCACTGGATCACGGATGAGGCGAATGGGATCAAAGGATTCCTCGGCGAGTATGCGAGCGCGCTGTGGGGCGAGTTTGCCTGCGCTTTGAAAGCGTGGCGGACCAAAGGCTTCGACGTGGTGCACCTGTGCAATCCGCCGGACCTGCTCTTCCTCGTGGCGCTGCCGTTCAAACTGCTCGCGGGCGTGAAGGTGATCTTCGATGTGCATGACCTGTGGCCCGAGATGTTCGAGGCGAAGTTCGGTCGGCGTGGCCTGCTCTACTGGGCGGTGCGCATCGCCGAGCGCTGCACCCTTGCCATCGCCGATGCGGTGATGGCGACGAATCAAAGTGTGCTCGCTGCCGTGAAGCAGCGCGGGCGCAAGGCGGACGACGAGGTCTTCATCGTGCGCACCGCGCCGAACAAACTCAACACCTCGCTGCCCGAGGACCCAGCATTGAAAAAGGGTCGCACGCATCTCGTCGGCTACATCGGCGTGATGGGGAACGCGGACGGCGTGAACTACCTCATCGAGGCCGCGCGACACATCGTTCACACGCGGAAGCGCACGGACGTGCAGTTCTTGCTCATGGGCAGCGGACCGGAGCACGCAGAGCTCATCAAGCTGCGCGACGCGCTGGGGCTCGCGGACTTCGTCGATATGCCCGGGCGCGTCTCGAATGAGTTCCTGTTTACCGGTTTGAAGACGATGGACCTGGGCGTGGCGTGCGATCCGATCAACGATTACAACGACCACTGCACGATGAACAAGACCCTGGAATACATGGCCTTCGGCAAGGCGCAGGTCATGTTCGGCACGCGCGAGGGGCGCTTCAGCGCAGGCGAGGCAGCGAAGTATGTGATGGAGAACTCCGCCGGGCAGCTTGGCGACGCCATTCTCGAACTGCTCGACGATCCCGCTGAACGCGAGCGCCTGGGCCGCATCGGCTACGAGAGGCTGACGACTGAGCTTTGCTGGGAAAAGTCGGTGGAGCAATTGCTGGCGTGTTATGCACGAGCAAATCCACGCCGTTGAGTTCAGTTTCTATTCTCACACAAAGGCACGAAGACACGAAGCAACCGAACCCTTTGTGCCTTCGTGCCTTTGTGTGAGAATGCCTCAGCCGCTCAATCGACGACATCGAATGACGAAGGAATGTCCCAGACCTCAATGTCGAAAGCTGGACGAGCGTTGCAGAATTCGTCATTAGTCCTTCCTCATTCGTCATTACTTCCCCCATGCGCCTCCTCGCCTTCATCCTCTTTCTCCTCGGCCTGTTGGTCACGGGCGTCCTGGGCACGGAGACCCGGCTCTTGTTTTTCTGGCCAGGATGCTTGCTGCTGGGGCTGGCGGGGCTGGTGGCGGGAGCGAGATGGAAGATGCGGATTCACTTTGCGCCGAGCGATGTGTGCCTGGTGTCGGTAATGTTGCTAACGCTGTATCTCGTGGTGCGGGCGGCGATGTCTCCGGTGGCTGCGTATGCGCGGGAGGACTTGTTTTTGGTCCTGGGCGGTTTCGTGACCTACGCGCTGACATGCACGGTGGCGAGCCATCCACGGTGGCGCATTGCGATCATGGCGGTGCTGGTGCTGTTGACGATGGGGAATCTGGTAGTGGGTTTCTTTCACTTCTCCAATCACTGGTCCTTTCACCTGGTGCCAGGATTCGTGCGCACCTTTGGTGAGGGCGGGCAGCGCATCGGAGGGTTCTTCATCAATTCGAATCACCTCGCGGCCTTCCTGTCCTTCGTGGTGTTTCTGAGTCTCGGGCTGATGTGTTTCGGGCGCGGGGGAGCATCGGCCAAGCTGCTGCTGGGGTTCCTGGCATTGTCGGCGAGCATTGGCATGGCGCTGACAGCGAGTCGTGGGGCACTCGTGGGCATGGTGGCGGGAGGAGCGGCGTTCGGTGCGGTGAGTTTGGCGGTGGTATGGAAAACGCAGCGGCACATCTTTGGTCGCTTGCTGAGCGGCGTGGTGGTGGTGGTTCTGCTCGCGGGTGCGGTGCTATGGATCGTCAATGGCGAGGTGCAAAAACGTCGTGCTGCGGCGAACCCGTTGGCCAGTGATGTGAGGCTGCAAGTGTGGCCATCCGCGCTGGCTCAGCATGCGATGCAGCCCGTGACGGGTGCGGGGTCGCGCATGTTTTACGACTACTGCGTCACGCTGCGAGATGCCTCGATGCGGGGCTACTACGCGGACCCTCTGTTTGCCCACAACGAGTATCTGCAAATGCTGGCGGACTATGGCTGGGCGGGACTGGCGCTGCTGGTGGCGGTGGTGCTGATCCACGCGGCGCATGGTCTGCGCTTTGTGCGTTGGTTTGCAGAGCACAAGTTCCTCCACACGGCCTCGCTGATGAGCAACACCTTGGGCTTTGCCGTGGGTAGTCTCGGGGCGCTGGCGGCGACACTGGGGCATGCGGTGTTCGAGTTCCATTTCCACGTGGCTGCCGTCGTCGTTGCGGGTTCGCTTGTCATGGGATTGCTGGCAAATCCGGGTTTCGATCTGGAGAGCGTGAGCGCGGTGCGGGTTCCGGGGGCGAGGCCGCTGGTGAAGGTGCTGCTGGTGATGGTGTCCGTCGCCATGGTCGGCGGCGCGCTGTGGTTTGGACCGTCAGACTGGTGGGCAGCCAAAGCGCAACTGGCACGCGCGGACGAGGACATGCAGGCGCGGCTGGAGTTTATCGACAAGGCGATCGCTCGTGATCCTACGAGTGCGGAGCACTGGTATCAGCGGGCGCTTGCGCGCATGGATCAGTGGAAACCCGAACTGCCGGCGGGACTGCAAAAACGATTGCTCGAAAAGGCGGCTGCTGACGTGCGAGAGGCGGCACGAATCAATCCCCAGCACTACCTTTATTCGACGGCGCTGGTCGATGTGCTGGATCGGCTCGGCCAGGAGAACGAGGCGCTTAAAGCGGCGCTTCAGGCCGTGAAGGTCGCGCCCTGGCATGAAGAGGCCCGGCTTTCACTGGCGATTCACTACCATCGCTGGCAGCACTTCCGCGAGGCGGAGCAGGCCTACCTTTGGGCAGGTGAATCAAGGGCCCGGAACAAAGACGGCGAACTCAACTGGGTGGATGGCTATCAGCAGCTCCTCGCTGACGCGGTGCGCCAGACCGTGGCCAAAGCAAAGGTTCCGGCACCATGAACTCGACACGTTCCAACATCGTCATCCTCACTGGAGCCGGTGTGTCGGCCGAGTCCGGCGTGGCCACCTTTCGCGGCGCTGGCGGATTGTGGGAAGGGCACCTGATCGAGGATGTGGCCTCGCCCGAGGGCTTCGCTCGCGACCCAGCGCTAGTGCAGAAGTTTTATAACCTCCGACGGGCAGCCCTGCGCACTGTGGAGCCGAATGCCGCGCATCGTGCCATTGCCCGGCTCCAGCGCGAGTATCAGCGCGGGCGCGTTACCTTGGTCACCCAGAACGTGGACGATCTCCACGAGCGGAGCGGGAGTCCCCAGGTGATTCACGTGCACGGAGAGTTGCTGAAGATTCGATGCACTCGCTGCCACGCTGTTCATCACTGGACTGAAGACATCACACCGAACCTCGCCTGTGCCTCATGCCAGACCGCAGGCCGATTGCGGCCCGATATCGTCTGGTTCGGTGAGATGCCCTACCACATGGACGCCATCTACGATGAGCTGGCCGCAGCACAGGTATTCATCGCCATCGGCACGAGTGGCAAAGTTTATCCTGCGGCAGGTTTTGTCATCGAGGCGGCGCGATGCGGAGCCCGCACCATCGAGTGCAATCTGGAACCGAGCGATGTTTCGAGCGTCTTTGACGAGCATCGCATCGGCCCGGCGGGAGTGATTGCCCCAGCCTTGGTGGACCAACTCCTGCGCGTGTGATTTGCCCGTCTGCGGCGGATTCCATGACAGCAACGTAAACTCGCAACTCCGCGCTGGACTCGCTGCGCGTCTTGTCGTTAGAATGCCGCCCCTTTTCCCGCCATGCGAGCGCTCCCGATCGTTTTTTGGATTCTAGCCTTCTTAGCAGCCACGTTCTGCTGGATGGTCATTTTCCAGCACGGGCTCTCATGGCAGGCCTTCACCAGCGGGGCGCGCGAGGAATTGCGCGTGCTGTTTTCGCTGGCCACAGGCGCTGGAAAGTGACCGAACTCCTTGTTTTCTCCCCAACCTCAACCCCATCCCACACCCGCCGTGACCGAAGCCGAACTTGATCCAAAGCTCCTTAACCTGTGGAAGAAAGCCCAGCTCGCCCGAGAACAGAAAAACTGGGAGTATGTGGTGAACCTGGCGCTGCCGATTGTGAAGACGCATCCGCTGTTCCTTGATGCACGCCTGATGGTGCGTCTAGCCGAAGGCGAAGTGGCCAAGACGGCCAAGAAGAGCCTTTTCGGCGGTGGCATGAGCATATCGTTCAAGAGCGCCAAGAAGGACCCGCTCGAAGCCATTTGGGATCTTGAAGAGAACGTCTTTCAGAAAGACCCCTTCAACATCAAAGCGAATCTCGAGTTCTACGAACTAGGCATGAAGGCCGGCCAGCCAGCCCTGGCGGCTCTTGGCCTGGAAACGATTCGAGCGGGACACCCCACCAATACCAAGATCGCCCATCAACTGGCCGAGCACTACATGGCCAATGATCTCCCTGAGAAGGCTGGCGAGGTGTATCGCCACATCGTCAAACACGATCCGCGCGACATGAACGCCATTAAAGGCGAGAAGGACGCCGCCGCCCGCAATTCGATCAAGAGCCAGTGGCAGGGTGACTTCCGCAGTTCGCTTAAAGATGCGTCTGAGCAGAACAAACTCGAGCTTCTCAACAAGCAGGGCATGACCCGCGAGCAGATGGAGTCCCTCCTGGGCGAACTCTCTGCTGATTACGAGGCCGATCCGACCAACATCACGACGGTCAAGAACATGGCCAACGTGCTGGAGAAGATGGAGGACTTCGACCAAGCCCTCGGCTTCTACAACTACGCCCTCACCCTCAATCCTGGGGATGTGGCCATGCAGCGCAAAATCGAGCTTTTGACCGACAAGGTCCGCGACCTCCAGATCGCTGCGATCGAGGCCGACATCGAAGGCCGCCCCGACGCTCCCGACATCGAAGAGCGCCGCGCCGAACTGGCTGAGATCAAACGTCAGCGTGGCATGAAGGCCGTCGAAGAAGCCAAGCAGCGTGTGGATCGCAACCCGACAGACAAGGCCTACCGCTTTGACCTTGGCCAGGCCTACTTCAATTGTGGCATGTTCGGGGAGGCCATCCCTGAGCTTCAGCAGGCCCGCACGAATCCCAATCTTCGAATCAAGGCGCTGCTCATGCTAGGCAAGTGCTTCGAGAAGAAGAACATGAACGATCTTGCCATTAATGCCTTCTCCGACGCTGCGAAGGACATGCCTGCGATGGATAACATCAAGAAGGAGCTGCTCTACGAACTGGCGATGGTTTATGAGAAGGTCGGCAAGCGCGACGAATACCTCGAGTGCCTGAAGGAGATCTACAACTTCGACTACGGCTTCAAGGACGTCGCCAAGCGCGTCGAATCCAGTTACCAGTAATCGCAACGCGATGATTACGCGAGGCCCCATGCGACGCTTGATCAAGCTCCTCGCATGGGGCCTTGTCGTATCCGTTGTGATGATCCTGGCCGCGCACTTGATGGTCGAATCGAGTGCCGACGGAAAGACGTTCACCAAAGTCGAAGACGTCGTGGGAGAGCCGCGCGTGGCGGTGGTGCTCGGATGCTCGAAGACACTGCCGAATGGGAATGCGAATCGATTCTTCCCGAAGCGAATCAGTGCCGCCGTCGAATTGTTCAAGTCGGGGCGCAGTCCAGCCCTCATCGTTAGCGGCGACAACAGCCGCCCCGATTACGATGAGCCGACGATGATGAAAGACGCCCTCGTCGCCGCCGGAGTGCCTGCAGATCGAGTTTACTGCGACTATGCTGGGTTTCGCACTCTGGACTCGATGGCCAGGGCTAAAGAGATATTCGGCCAGCAACGGATCATTATTGTGTCCCAGCGTTTTCATAACGAGCGAGCGATCTATCTGGCCCGGAGTCGAGGTATTGACGCAGTGGGCTTCAATGCCAAGGACCCTGATCTCACGCAGCTGACGGCCCTCAAGAATGCAGTGCGCGAGGCCTTGGCTCGCGTAGTCGCCTTGATGGACGCCAACATCTGTCGCACACAACCGAGGTTCCTGGGGCCGCAGATCAGAATCGGCCCTGATAGCGGAGTCGGCGGCGAAGGCTTGCCAAGATAACAATCAAGCCGTTGTCATCTGCCTCATGAATGCCCTGCGCGATGAGGCTTCAAATGCGTTCCTTTGCTTTGTGCTTGGAGTTACTCCGGGCGGCTTCATCGCTCTGATGGGAAGAAATTTGGCTTTGATCGTGAAAAGGCGCGTGAGAGCTTCGCTGAGGAGTCGCAGTTCACGTCGTCCGGCGATCCTGGGGTCCAGGCAATGCAGAGTATCGCCGATGCCAAGCAGCGTCGGTTTGCCCTGCTGAGCAATTTGACACGTCTGGCCGTCTCCGATCTCGATCTGGCGTCCCTGTTGCCCACAGATGTTTCCCTTGATGCGGTCTTGCGCGATTGAACATCAAAACGACTGGCAGCCTTTCGTCCCAATCTGGCCGCCAGGGCTGCGATGGCGATGCGGAGTAAGTTGGCGCGAGGACCTTTTATGGCGGCGCATGTGATGGCGTGGCGCGAACGCGATACTGCTGCCGCAGCTTCCTGGCTGGCGCGAGTGTTTGATTCCCGGCTCGCAGAAGAACTGGTGAAGCGAAGCATGGCGACCGAGCCGGGATTTGTCGCTTGTGCCTTGTTCGAGTGGAGAGGCGATCCATCCAGGGGGAAGCATCTGTCGTCGTTACTCGAGTGCTGGGCGATGCTCGACAGCAGTGATGCTTTTCGGTTTTTTCAGTCAACCCTTCCGAGTGAGCTGACTTCGAGGATTAAGCGAGGTGTGATAGCCCCGATGGCCCCGCTGCCGAGAGCTGAGATGAAAGAGTGATTGTCGAAGCCAAAACCTGAAACTTGTGCGATTCTCTTGGAAGAGATGGTGTCAATGCTAGCAGCAACAACATGCTCGAAGATGGAAGTGACCCGACTCGTTAAGCGATGGTGCACTGAAGCGCGCGGCGAAAGGATCGGTGATCGAGGCGATGGCGCGGTCTCCGCATCCAACAATGGCGTTTGATGAATGAGGCGATGAGTGAAGACGATCCAGCAACTCGGAGGGACCTATTGACTATGGCCTTTCGAGCCGGGGAATCTGCGGGCCCGCACCGAATTTAAAGGTGAATTTGGCATAACCGCGTCAATCTCGACACCTCAATGCAGTCTTGTTTGAGATCGCTTGGCGACGTTCTGGTGAATGATGGTCATCAACATTCGAACCTTGTGCGGATCCGTCTATAAAGCGATTGCGGACCGATGCCTGCGCGAAGCGATCTTGTCGAGCGCTGCGCTGCGCTTGTTGACTTTGGGCGATGCCACTCAGGCGAATGGCCTGATGGAGTCTGTAGGTAAGGGAGTAGAACGTGAAGAGGTTGTGGGTGCCCAGAGAAAGAGATGATTGCCACTTCAGGGCTCGATAATGATAACATCAACGGCTTAGCAGGGGCAATCAGCCCACCGGAGAACTGAAGTCTCAGTCGGCGCGAACTAACGTCAGACGCAGCTAACAACACAAGCTCGGATGTGAATGTAAAGAGACAGTGAGTTCAAGTTATCCGAGATGCTCAATTCGAACGAGCGACGCGAAGTATCGCTACATCAAGAGGCAAGGTGATTGCATTGGCAACGGCAGAAGACGCTGAACCATGAGGGAGGCGGGTCCGAAATGCATTGCTCAACACAAATGAGTGAGGTTGACTCAGAAGCGCAAGTATACGCCGAACAAAACGATGCATGGAAAGAAGAAAAAAGAGCAAAAAATCGGGAGCCAGAGAAGCGAGGTGCGCGCCTACACCAGAAGGGAAAAGAGCAATTCACCACAAGAGGCTGGCTTCAAAACCATGAAGGGAGCGTATTGAACACGAGCGGCATATACCTGCACCCAACCGAACTCTTCCGGGAGGCCTGAATGGGCGCCCTGCCAAAGAATTTCACAAAAAGAGAAAAACAAAGTTGACGAACAAGGGGACATGGTTGATATACACACACGCAGCGGGCCGAAGTGGCCGCAAGCAAGGTTCTTTCGAAGTTCAATATGTGCATTGCCAATCTTTAAAGAGTTTGATTCTGGCTCAGAACGAACGCTGGCGGCGTGGTTAAGACATGCAAGTCGAACGAAATTAGATTTTAGCAATAAACTCTAATTTAGTGGCAAACGGGTGCGTAACACGTGAATTATTTTCCGTTAAGCCTGGAATAATCTAGGGAAACTTAGTGTAATACCAGATAGTAATTGTAAAATTTAAAGGAGAAATCCACTTAACGATAAGTTCGCGGCCTATCAGCTAGTTGGCGGGGTAATGGCCCACCAAGGCTACAACGGGTAGCTGGTCTGAGAGGATGGCCAGCCACACTGGAACTGAGACACGGTCCAGACACCTACGGGTGGCAGCAGTCGAGAATCTTTCACAATGGGGGGAACCCTGATGGAGCGACGCCGCGTGGAGGATACAGTCTTCGGATTTTAAACTCCTGTCATGCGAGAGTAAGGTGAATAACTTGATAGTATCGCAAGAGGAAGAGGCGGCAAACTCTGTGCCAGCAGCCGCGGTAATACAGAGGCCTCAAGCGTTGTTCGGAATCACTGGGCGTAAAGGGTGCGTAGGTGGTTTAATAAGTCAATTTGTAAAATCCATGCGCTCAACGCATGTCTGCATTTGATACTATTAGACTCGAGATATTTTGGGGAGATGGGAATTCACGGTGTAGCAGTGAAATGCGTAGATATCGTGAGGAACACCAAAGGCGTAGGCACATCTCTAAGAATTTTCTGACACTGAGGCACGAAGGCTAGGGTAGCAAATGGGATTAGATACCCCGGTAGTCCTAGCAGTAAACGGTGCATGCTTGGTGTATGAATATTAGACTATTTATGTGCCGGAGTTAACACGTTAAGCATGCCGCCTGGGAAGTACGGTCGCAAGATTAAAACTCAAAGAAATTGACGGGGACCCGCACAAGCGGTGGAGTATGTGGCTTAATTCGATGCAACGCGATGAACCTTACCTGGATTTGACATTCAAATAATTATCCATCGAAAGATGTTTAAGCATAGCAATATGCAATTTGAGCAGGTGCTGCATGGCTGTCGTCAGCTCGTGTCGTGAGATGTTGGGTTAAGTCCCGCAACGAGCGCAACCCTTGTTTTTTGTTGCTATCAGAAATTCTGAGCACTCGAAAAAGACTGCCTAGATCAACTAGGAGGAAGGTGAGGATGACGTCAAGTCAGTATGGCCCTTACATCCAGGGCTGCACACGTACTACAATGCTAACTACAACGCGCTCCAACGCCGCAAGGCATAGGTAATCGCTTAAAATTTAGCTAAGTTCAGATTAGAGGCTGCAACTCGCCTCTATGAAGTCGGAATCGCTAGTAATGGCGCATCAGCTACGGTGCCGTGAATACGTTCCCGGGTCTTGTACACACCGCCCGTCACATCATGGAAGCTGTTTCTGTTTAAAGCAATTTTGTATAACGAAAGAATACTATTGCTAAAATAGGGATGGTGACTGGGATGAAGTCGTAACAAGGTAGCCGTAGGGGAACCTGCGGCTGGATCACCTCCTTATTATAGTAAGATATTATTCATTTTTGGCAATGCACTTCTTGGCCCTTGATGTCCAAGTGACTTATAATGTAAGTCGACGGGCCTGTAGCTCAGTTGGTTAGAGCACACGCTTGATAAGCGTGGGGTCACTGGTTCAAGTCCAGTCTGGCCCAAAGTTCATTGAAATCTACGAAGTTAAGTATAAATAATGCGCATAGTGAATGCCTTGGTGTTGATAGGCGATGAAGGACGCGTTAAGCTGCGATAAGCTCTATTTAGCTGCTAAAAAGCTCACGTAGAGATCTCCGAATGGGATAACCCACATATATATTATGTAGTCCGAATGGACGGCGAAACCGCCTGAAGTGAAACATCTCAGTAAGGCGAGGAAAAAAAAGCAAACGCGATTCCGAAAGTAGCGGCGAGCGAAATTGGACCAGCCCAAACCCGCAAGGGGGTCGGGTATCTATAATTTCCAACAAATTATCAATTAGCACTTTGGAAAAAGTGGCTAGAAAAGGTGATAGCCCTGTGATTAATAGTTTGTTGTTAAGTGATACTTCAAGAGTAATATGCGACACGAGAAATTGCATGTGAATAAGCGGGGACCACCCCGCAAGGCTAAATACTAATCAACAACCGATAGTGTACAAGTACCGCGAGGGAAAGGTGAAAAGAACCGCTTTGAGCGGAGTGAAATAGAACCTGAAACCATGCGCAAACAAGGTGTCAAAGTTTTTAAATTATGGCGTGCCTTTTGCATAATGAGTCTGCGAGTCATTACATCTTGCGTGCCGAAGCGCATAACGTGAACAGGCAAAGCGAAAGCAAGTTTTAAAAGGCGACAAATTGTATGATGTAATGAACCCGAAGCGAAGGTGATCTACCCATGGGCAGGCTGAAGTTATGGTAATTCGTAATGAAGGGCCGAACCGGTGAATCTTGAGAAATTCTCGGATGACCTGTGGGTAGGAGTGTAAGGCTAATCAAACCTCGTAATAGCTGGTTCTCCCCGAAATGTATTTAGGTGCAGCGTTTATCATAACCTGAGGGGTAGAGCACTGAATAGGCTAGGGGGTAAATTTATCTACCAAACCTAAATAAACTCCGAATACTCAGATTTAAAGGTAAGCAGTAAGACTGTGGGGGATAAGCTTCATAGTCGAGAGGGAAACAACCCAGATCATCAAATAAGGTGCCTAAATTTGGTTAAGTGGAAAGGAAGTGTGGTTTCATTGACAGTGAGGATGTTGGCTTAGAAGCAGCCACCATTTAAACAGTGCGTAATAGCTGACTCATCGAGAGATCATGCGCCGAAAATAATTGGCGATAAACCAAATACCGATTTTATGAAAGTTAGCAATAGCTTGGTAGGGGAGCGTTGCGTTACCAGTGAAGGCGTGAAGTGATAATCGCTGGAGGTTACGCAAGTGAGGATGCAGACATAAGTAACGTAAAAAGTAGTTAAATACTACTTCGCCGAAAGTTCAAGGTTTCCTGGGCAACTATGTTCGTCCCAGGGTTAGTCGGTGCCTTAGCAATATTCGTTAAGTGCTTGCGATGGAAAATTAGATTAATATTTCTAAACTTGACTGTGTTTCACTTTTTCGTTGGCAGTGATAGGTTTTTGGTTATTGCAAACCTAAATTTCTTTCCTTGTCGATCAAGAAAAGAAAAGTGATTAAATCAGTTTGAGCCGTACCTAAACCAACACAGGTGGACTGGTGTAAACGCACCAAGGCGTAAGAGTGAAGCTTCATTAAGGAACTCTGCAATCTAGTCCTGTAACTTAGGGAGAAAGGATGCCTAATTAATTTAGGTCTCAGTAAATTGGGACAACCGACTGTTTATCAAAAACACAGCATTGTGCTAAGACGAAAGTCTATGTATACGATGCGACACGTGACCAATGCGGAAAGATTATGGTAAGATGTTAGCGAAAGCAAAGCTTCGAGCCGAAGTCCCCGTGAATGTCGGCCGTAACTATAACGGTCCTAAGGTAGCGAAGTTCCTTGTCGGGTAAGTTCCGACCTGCACGAATCGTGTAACGAGTTGTCCGCTGTCTCAATGAAGTGCTCAGTGAAATTGTAATGGCGGTGAAGATGCCGCTTACCTACAGAAGGACGGAAAGACCCTATGCACCTTAACTGTAGACTGTTGCTGCGCTTTGGTTTAAAATGCTTAGAGTAAGTGGAAGGCGTTGAAAAAGTGCTTTCGGGCACTTTTGAGCCAATAATGAAACACCACCCTTTTTAATTTAAGGCGCTAATCAAATTTGAAACAACGGCAGTCAGTCAGTTTTACTGGGGCGGTATCCTCCCAAAAAGTAACGGAGGAGCGCGAAGGCTTGCTCAGTGTGGTTGGCAATCACACGTTGAGTGCATTGGCATAAGCAAGCTTAACTGCAAGACAAACAAGTCGAGCAGATGTGAAAGCAGGTCAAAGTGATCCGGCGGTTTAAAGTGGAATTGCCGTCGCTTAACGGACAAAAGGTACGCTAGGGATAACAGGCTGATTTCATCCAAGAGTTCATATCGACGATGAAGTTTGGCACCTCGATGTCGGCTCATCGCATCCTGGGGCTGGAGAAGGTCCCAAGGGTCCGGCTGTTCGCCGGTTAAAGCGGTACGCGAGCTGGGTTCAGAACGTCGCGAGACAGTTCGGTCCTCTATCCTCTGT
>JAEUHN010000030.1 GCA_016795365.1 Verrucomicrobiaceae bacterium | reverse complement strand
GGCACCGACATGTATGGCGCGAGCTACGGCTGGCCGGAAGGTGACTACGCGACGCGCGATCGTTTCTTCAATTTGCACAAGGATTACACGCTCGGCCTTCTGTGGTTTCTTGGGCACGACGAACGCCTGCCCATCGAGGTTCGCACCGAGATGCAGCGCTGGGGGCTCGCGAAGGATGAGTTCGCCGACACCGGCCACTTCCCTCATCAGATCTACGTGCGCGAAGCCCGTCGTATGATCAGCGACTACGTCATCACCGAACACGATGCGAAGAGCGGCAAGCACGCCGAGGACGGTGTCGCGCTCGCCTCGTATCCGCTCGATTCGCACGGCGTCACTTTGTATGTGAACGAGGAAGGCGCGCTGCATCGCGAGCGCGGCTTTTTCGTCGGCGGCTTCTCCGCCTTCCCCATCAGCTACCGCTCGCTGCGCCCCAAGGCCAAAGAGTGCGAGAACCTGCTCGTCGTGAGCTGTCTCTCCGCCTCGCACGCCGCTTACGGCAGCGTGCGCATGGAGCCCGTCTTCATGATGGTCGGCCACGCTGCTGGTGCTGCGGCGAGCATTGCGGTGAATCAGAACACCACCGTGCAAGCCGTGCCCTATGCCGCGCTGCGTGAGCAGTTGCTCAAAGAGAAACAAATCCTCGAAGGCAAAGCCGTAGCACCGAAGCCAGTGGCTGAGCCCGTGAGCACCACGCCACCGAACGAACAACTCATCGCTGACGTGCAACGACTCGTGGACTTGAAGATCATCGACGAGGCCAACTACTGGCTCGCCAACTCGCGCAAGGGCAAGACCTGCGATGGTGCGCTTGTCGCCAAGTTGCTTACCGCGATGGCCAAGCATCTCGACGCGAGTTCGACCGACACCTTCCAGACGCTGATCACGAAGAAGGTCTTCGCCTCCCCCGCCTACTGGCAGGAGCATGCGCAAGCCGATCGCAAGTGCAGCGGCGACAACGTCCGCGCCGTGATCCGCAACTTCGCACGCGCCGCGAAATAGCCCACGACTCCGCACCGTGACACGAAGCGTCTTGGAGTGCGGAACAAGCGATCGCGCAGTTCCGCTTTCGTCGAGGCGAGGAGCTCCTCAAATAAAGGTTGGTTCGGTAAGTTCAACACTCCGGCGAAAGCGGAGCTTCGTTCCTCGCTCCGCACTCCAAAACGCTTCGCGTAACCGTTCGTAATCGTCGGCGCTGACGAGTGAAGTAATTCGCACTTCGTCGCGTTCTCAGCCACCATGCGAATCCTGCTCTCACTGGTGCTGACTTGCCTCATCACCAACACACGCGCCGACGTCCCAATCATCACGAACGGCAAGGCCATGGCCATCATCGTCACCTCGGATCGCCCGAGCCAAGTCGCCAGCTACGCCGCGAACGAACTCGCGCTGCACATTGAGAAGGCCACAGGCATTCGTCTTCGCATCGCGAAGGAAAGTGAATCGAGCCGCGCGGCGAGCCACCTCTTCATCGGCGACTGCGAAGCATCGCGCGCTGCTGGCATCGACGTGAAGCAACTGACGCCTGAAGCCTTTGTCCTGCGCGCACAGGGCAACGATCTGTTCATCGTCGGCGACGACAAGAACGATGATCCACTCGATGCCGACACTCGCGCGGGGACGCTGTGGGGTGCTTACGAGTGGTTGGATCGCGCTGTGCATGCGCGCTGGCTATGGCCGGGTGAGGGTGGAACGTTTGTGCAGAAGACGACCAGCATCGTTGCCATCGACGTGAACGAAACCGTGCCGATGAAGTTGTTTCAGCGGAAGATTCGTCCTGGCCTCGGCATGGAGAGCGAGCATCCGGCGATGGGTTTCACCAAGGCAGCGTTTGAGCAATACAGCCGCGATCAGACCGTCTTCCTGCGCCGTCATCGCATGGGGCGCAGCTTCCCGATGGGCTATGGCCACGCCTTCACCGACTGGTGGCAGAAGTATGGCAATGAACATCCCGAGTGGTTCCAGCTTCGCGAGGACGGTAAGCGCGGACCGAAGAAATCCACATCACGGTTCTCGATGTGCGTCTCAAATCCCGAGTTCCGGCAGCAGCTCGTGACCAACTGGAAGGCGAAGGGCGGAAAGTTCATCAATGCCTGCGAGAACGACATTCTTGGCACCTGCACTTGCGCGCTGTGCCAAGGGCTCGATGGCCCGGCACCAGCGGACTACCTCACCTATTACTCGCCCTCGTCGAAGATGGTCGGCTCGCGCTTTGTCTCGGATCGCTACGCGCACTTCTGGCTGAACGTGCAGCAACTCGCTGCGAAGACCGACCCAGACGCGACCGTGATTGGCTACGTATACTTCAACTACTTCCAGGCACCGACGAGTGGCGTAAAGCTGAACCCGAATATCCTCCTCGGCTTCTGTCCGTCCGGCGGGTTCTTCCCTCGCTCCGATGCCGAGCACGCGTGGATGAAGCAGCAATGGAGCGGCTGGCGCGACACCGGTGCGCGCTTGTTCCTACGCACGAATCATCTGCTCGATGGCTACTGCATGCCTTACATCTTCGTGCACCAGTTCGCCGATGAGTTTCAGCACGCCGCACGCAACGGCATGGTCGCGACCGACTTTGATTCACTCACCGGCCAATGGAGCACGCAAGGCCCCACACTCTACGTTGCGTCGCGACTGCACGTGAAACCTGAGGCTTCCGTCGATGACTTGCTCGCTGAATACTACAACGCCTTTGGCAAGGCTGCGCCGGACGTGAAGCGCTACTTCGACTACTGGGAGAGCTACACGGCCACGCATCGCGAATCGTTGGCGAAGTCCTTTGAAGAACTGCAAGCCTCGCGCTGGCGCTCATTCGCGAAGGCTGCGCACGCGATCTTTTCTCTCGAATGCTTCGCGCCTGCCGATGCGATCCTCGATGAAGCTGCCAAAGCTGTTGCCAACGACAGCGAAGCCAGCGCTCGCATTGAGTTCCTCAAGCTCGGCCTCGCTCACGCGATGCTCTGCGTGCGCGTCGCCAGCCAGCTTACGATCGCCCAGCCCACCGCCACCAAAGAACAAACCAAAGCCCTGCTTGAAGAACTCATTGCCTTCCGCCGCGCTAACGAGCGCAAGGGCATCGCGAACTTCAATCAACTCGCATGGGTCGAGGATCTGAGCTGGAAGCTCTCGGACGAAACGAAGCAGGCACCGGACCTGTATCCGTGACCTGGCCTGCCGAGAGCGATCACTCATCGCTAATCGAACTGCGACAGATCCAGCCAAGCTGGCACCATGACTGGGGGTTACTGAATCCCTGAATCGGTCTTCGGCGTGTGAGGCACGAGGATATCGGGAGCCTGGACGTGTTGCTTGACGCGTTTGGCCGCTTCCTTGGAGAACACCTCCTGGCTGCGCACTGCCTTCGCTGCATCGGTGATGGCTTTGTAAACGCCGTCAGGATGCAGCACGCGGGCGTTCGTCGTGTCAGAGAAAAAGGTCTCCAGGATGCTGAGGAGTCGCTTGCGGGCGGCACTGTCGGCGATGGGCACGAGGAGTTCCACGCGCTTCGAGAGATTGCGGCTCATGAAGTCGGCGCTCGCGATGAAGACCACGGGAGCACCGCCTTGCTTGAAGGCAAAGATGCGGGCGTGTTCCAGGTGGCGGTCGATAATGCTCACGACCTGAATGTTCTCGCTGAGGCCTTTGACGCCAGGACGAAGGCAGCAGATGCCACGGACGTTGAGGCGGATCTTCACGCCCTTTTGCGAGGCCTTGTAGAGCGCACAGATCATCTCGTGATCTTCGAGCGCGTTCATCTTGAGCATGATCTCGCCAGGCTCGCCCTGGGAGGCCCGATCGGCTTCGCTGTCAATCATGGTGATCAAGCGCTCGCGCAAGCCGAAGGGCGCCATCGAGAGCTTCTCAAAGTGCTGGAAGCGAGAGCGTCCGGTGACGGTGTTGAAGAAGGCGGAAGCATCGCTGCCGTAGTCGGGGCGGCAGGTTAGGTAGCTGATGTCGGTGTAGAGCTTGGATGTGGCCTCGTTGTAGTTGCCCGTGCCGAAGTGCATGTAGCGAACCATGTGTCCGGCCTCGCGACGCATCACGAGGCAGATCTTCGCGTGCGTCTTCAACCCGCGCACGCCGTAGATGATCTGGGCTCCGGCTTCGATGAGATCTTCCGCGCGCTCGAGATTGCGCTCCTCGTCGAAGCGCGCCTTCAACTCGACCAACACGGTCACGTGCTTGCCCGCCTTGGCTGCCTTGATGAGGGCATTGATAACACGGCTGTTCTTCGCGGTGCGATACAGGATCTGCTTGATCGCCACCACATCGGCATCGCTGGCCGCTGTCTCCAGCAGTTGCAGCACCGGATCAAAGCTCTCATACGGATGATGCAGCAGAATGTCTTTGCGACGAATCGCGTCGAAGATGCTCTCTCCGGGCTCGATGGATGTGCTGGGCTTGCCCTCCCAGCTCTCGACTTTCAACTCGTCGAAGCCCGAGAGGCCCACGATGCTCCAGTAGGATCGAAGATCGAGTTCGCCTGGAATCGCATACACCTGCGCACTGCGCTGGCCGCCGAGCTGACGCACGCTTCGCTCCAGGGCTTTGGGCGCGCCTTGCTCGATCTCGATGCGAATCGTCGGACTCTTCAAACGCTTATCGAGCACCTCCTCCATTTCTGAGGCGAGGTCGTCGCCGCCTTCCTCGTCCACCGCGATGTCCGTGTTGCGACTGATGCGGAAGCGGGCCACGCCCTTGACCTGCTCGCCGGGGAAGTAGTGATGCGCGAACAGCTCCACAAGATCTTCCAAATTCACGTAAGCATGGGCACCGGCCTCCGCATCCGGGATGGTCACATGCCGTGGCAGCGAAGGCGGCAGCACGAAGAGCACCTCGCGATCCTCCGCGTCTTCGGAGCCCACCAGGAACAGCAGCGCGATCTGCAAGGCTGGCAGCGAGGTGATGCGCTCCACATCCACAGGCGAGAGCACGGGGAAGACATGCTCCATGAAGTGGTCCTGCAGCAACGTGCGCTGATGCGGCGAGAGTTCCGCCGCTCTCATGCGACGGATGCCGTGCTGGCGCAGCTCGGGCAGGAGGGTGTTATTAAGGATGAGATACTGGCGGGCAACGAAGTCCGCCACGCGCTCGCGAATCTTCTCCAGCTGCTGGGTGGGCGTCATGCCGGACTGATCCTTCGCGCGCTTCCCCTGCTCCTTCATGAGTTGCAAGCCACCCACCCGAACCATGAAGAACTCATCGAGATTCGAAGCCGTGATGGCGAGGAACTTCACCCGCTCCAGCACGGGCAGGCCAGGGCGCACGGCCTCCTCCAGGACCCGCTCATTGAACGCCAGCCACGACAGCTCGCGATTGATGAAGTGCTCCTCAGCAATGGTGACGGGCGCAACGGGCGCAGGGGTGTTTCTTGGCATGACGCCTCACCTTTTCCCTCAGATGCCAGCTTCGCCAAGTGACGATTGTCACTTCATCGCACTTGCCGCCTCGGCCTCGCAGACCTTGAGAGCCGCCACGCCGTCCTCGGCGGTCACCACGGTGGGCTGCGTTCCCGCTTTGATCGCGGCAATCAGATGCTGGACCTGCGCGACGTGCCCGCTGGGTCCCTCGCACTGGATGGTTTCCTTGGTCCCGTTTTGAGACACCTGGAGCATCGCGTCCGAGCGGGCCAGATCGTAGTCCGCCGTCGCGTGCTCAAAGTTCACCACGTAGGCCATGCGAAAACCAAAACCCTTCGCCATCGCCCAGGAGCCCTCGGCGTGAACCAGCTCGCCGCTGTCATAAATGTAGCGCGTCAGGACGTGGTCGATGCAGCCGCTAACCTTCGTGTAGCCACAGGACTCGACCTTGGCAGGCTGGCCAAAGATGTAGCGGACGAAATCGGTGTCGTGAATGTGCAAATCGAGCAGCGCTCCGCCCGACTTCGTCCCATCGAAGAAGAAGCTCTGCCCCCAGGCGGGCGGCTCGGCGATGCGGGTGAACTTCGCACTCAGCACGCGACCATAGCGCCCGCTGGCCACGGCTTCCTTCAGCCAGGCCCACTCGGGCCAGAAGCGCAGGCACATGGCAGGCATCAAGATTTTGCCCGTCGCACGCGCCACTTCGGCCATGGCGCGGGCATCCTCCGAAGTGCGCGCCATCGGCTTCTCGCACAGCACATGCTTGCCCGCCTGGAGCGCCGCGATGGCCAGCTCCCGATGAGTGTGCGTCGGGGTGCAGATGTCGATGACGTCGATCTCGGGATCGGCCAGCATCTCATCGAAACTCCGAAACGCCTTGGTCGTCGTCATGTCCACCTTCAGCGGCGCATCGGTGCCCAGATTGCCCGACACATCGGTGAAGTCGCCATCGAGGTGACGCCCGCTCGGATTGCACAGCGCGGCCAGGCGCGCATCCGCGGCACACTCCTGCCATGCCTTGATATGCGTGGCCCCCATGAAGCCGAGGCCGATGATGCCGACGTTGATCATACGCGCTTCACGGCCTCCACGAGCGGTTTCACAAAGGCTCCCACCTTCGCCGCTACGTCAGGCTCGGCACCGTGTTTCTCGATCAGCTTCACAATGGCACTGCCCACCACCACACCGTCCGCCATGCCCGCAACGGTCGCGGCCTGCTCGGGATTCGAGATGCCAAAGCCCACGCACACGGGCACCTGGGTGGCCGCCTTGATGCTCGCCACCATCTCACCAATGCCCGTCGCGATGGTGCTCTGCGCTCCCGTCACGCCCTCACGGCTCACATAATAAATAAAACCCTCCGCCCGAGCGGCGATCACCGGCACGCGCTGCGCCGGTGTGGTGGGCGCGATCAGCCGGATGTGCGCGAGATCAGGGCAGGGCTTGAGTTCCGCATTCTGGTCGGCCTCGTCATGGGGGAGGTCCAGCACCAGCACTCCATCCGCGCCCGCCGCTGCGGCATCGTGATGGAACCGCTCATAGCCGTAGGTATAGACAGGATTCAGATACGTGAAGAGCACGATGGGCACCTGCGAATGCAGTCGGATCGTCTTGATCATCTCCAGCACCTTCGGCGTGGTGGTGCCACTGCGGATCGCGCGGTCAGCGGCCATCTGATTGACGATGCCATCGGCCAGCGGGTCGGAAAAAGGCAGACCCAGCTCAACCACGTCCGCCCCCGCCGCGTCCAGCGCCCTCACGATTTCCACCGTCTTGTCCAGCGTGGGATCGCCAGCCGCGATGTAGGCCACGAAGGCGCGTTGGTTGGAGGCTTTGAGGGCAGCGAAGCGGGCGTCGAGTCGGTTCATGGGAAGCAGGTGGTTCCATTGCACAGGTTCGGTGGAGAAGTCGAGAGATTCTCGGTTCTCAGCTCGTCATTCGTCATTTGATTCGCTTCGCTCACCCTCCGGGCTTCCTGCGGTCGTCTGTTTGCCTCACTTCGTTCACCCTTCGGGCAGCCTCCGGCTGGCTATCTTCGCTTCACTACGGTTCGCTTTGCTCGACTGTCATTCCCTCATTCCCCTCCTACGTGGCCCGGCATGTGCTCTGTTCCTGGGTTGACTCACCCCTGATACTTCTCTAACAGACAACCAACCATGAGCACCGAAGCCACGCCGCACGCCAAGCCGACCTACAACGTCAAGAACCCCTTCATCGCGAAAGTCACGAAGGCCTACGACCTCAGCGGCCCTGGTGCTCCGAAAAACACACGCCACTACGAACTCGATCTCACCGGCTCCGGCCTCGAATACACCCCAGGCGACTCGCTCGCGGTGCAGCCGACGAACGACCCAGCGTTGGTCGCCGACACTCTGGCGGCCCTTGGTTTGACCGGCGATGAGATCGTCAAGCATGCCAAGACAGGTGCCGATGTGCCTCTGCGCCAGACCTTGACCGAGGCCAACCTGCTCACCGAAGTGGACAACAAGCTGATCAAGGCCATCGCGGAAAAGGTGCCCCACTCCCCGGTCAACGCTTTCATCGCTCCCGAGGCCAAGGACGAACTCAAAAAGTATCTCTGGGGCCGCTTTGTGATCGACCTCCTGCTCGAAAACCCGGACGCGAAGTTCGAAGCGCAGGAATTCGTCAACTGCCTCAAGAAGCTCAACATCCGCCTCTACTCCATCTCCTCCAGCCTCAAGGCTCACCCGGAGTCCGTGCACCTGACCGTGGCCACCGTGAAGTATCAAAGCCATGGTCGCGAGCGCGGCGGCGTCGCCTCCACGTTCCTGGCCGAACGCGTGGTCGTGGGCGAAACGCCCATCCCCGTTTTTGTCAATCAGGGCAAAGGCTTCCGCCTTCCTGATCCCAGTGAAGACGTGCCTGTCATCTTCTGCGGACCCGGCACCGGCATTGCTCCCTTCCGCGCCTTCCTCGAGGAACGCAAGGCCACGGGTGCCAAAGGCAAGGCCTGGCTCTTCTTCGGCGAAGTCAGCGAAAAAACCTGCTTCTTCTACAAAGATCAGTTCGAAGGCTACCTCGCAGACGGCACCCTCACCAATCTCACCACCGCCTGGTCCCGCGATCAGCAAGAGAAGATCTACGTGCAGAACAAGATGCTCGAACACAGCGCCGAGCTTTATGCATGGCTGGAGCAAGGAGCGATCTTCTACGTCTGCGGCGATGCCTCGCGCATGGCCGTCGATGTGGACAAGGCCCTCCACACCATCATCGAAAAGGAAGGTGGCAAGACACCCGACGAAGCCATCCTCTACATGGCCGCTCTGAAGGAAGCCAAGCGCTACCGCCGCGACGTGTATTGATCGTCCACAAGGTCAATCCGGCGATTCTATTAAGTCTGCGACGACCGCGCCAAGCAATGGCAGGAAAAGCCCGCCAACTGGCGCTGCGGTGCCTTCTTTGGCCATCAGCCCGCGACCAAGAGCACCGTCAAACCCGCCGGCGAATGGAATCGCATGACCCTCACCGCCCAAGGCCCCAAAATCACCGTCTTGCTCAACGGCGAAGTCGTGAACGAAATCGACCTGACGCATTGGAAAGACGGCAAACTCAATCCCGACGGCTCGGAGATGCCGAAATGGCTGCAAGGCAAGCCGTGGGCTGAAATGCCACGCAAAGGCCGCATCGGCTTTCAAGGCCGTCATGTGGGTGCAGGCATTGAGTTTCGAAAAGTGAAGCTGCTGCGGCTTTAGCCGCTGCCACGTTTCACGCCTGATACCCGAGCTGTCGCGAAAGCTGATCCGCGAACTGCCTCACCTTCTGGCCTAGTTTGTCCAAGTTGCCCGGCGTGACGCGATCCGAGGGGCCGCTGATCCAGATGGAGGCGATGGGATGGGCGCGGTGATCGAAAACGGGCGCGGCGACGCAGGCGAAGGTCTCGCTTTCTTCGCCGCGATCGAGGGCGTAGCCGTTTTGGCGGGCTTGCTTGAGTTCGGCGAGGAAGGCGGTGGCGCTGGTGATGGTGTGTCGGGTGTGTTTGGGGAACTTCATCTGCTGCACAAAGGCTTTTTGCGCCTCGGGACTCCAGTGGGCCAGCATGGCTTTCGCGGGGGCGGCGGTGTGCAGGGTGAAGGCATGGCCGATCTCGACGACGACCTTCACCGGATGGGATGACGCGACCTGATCGAGCACGACGCCGTGATTGCCAGCGAGGGTGCCGAGGAGCGCGGTTTCGCCCGTGGCATCGCGCAGGGCGGTGAGGATGGGGGCGGCGGCTTGGATGAGTCGCTCGCCGCCGACAGCGGCATGACCGAGGCTGAGGAGCTTGCGGCTGGCGCGGTAGGCTTTCGTGCCTTCATCGCGCTCGGCATAGCCGCGGAGTGTGAGCGTGGTGGCGATGCGGAAGACGGAGTTCTTCGGCATTGCAAGCGCCTCTGTCATCGCGGTGAGCGTGAGGCCCTCAGGATGCCGCGAGAGCAGCTCCAGCAGGTCCAAGGTGCGGTCGAGGATGGGCACCTTGTAGCGGCTGAGAGGGTTGGCGGCGGTTTTTCGGGGCTTCGGCATGTGTTTGATATACAAAACAATATTTGCGATTGCAAACGCGTAGTTCGTGACCTTGAATCGGTTCTCCATTTCAACTCATAGCCCAAATGACAAACCTAACCTCCACCACTGTCATCGTCACCGGCGGCTCGCGCGGCTACGGCGCGGGCATCGCGGAGGTCTTTGTGAAGGCTGGGGCGCGTGTGTGGATCACGGGACGAAACCAGGACAAACTCCAGGAGACCGCCAACCGCATCGGAGCCTCGCCTTTCGTGGCCGATGTGGCGGAGGGAGCGGCTTGGGACCGCTTGATGGCCGAGGTGATCGCGCAAACCGGTCGGCTCGATGTCTTGATCAACAACGCAGGCGAGGGTGTCAAAATCGGCCCGGCCAGCGAGCAGACCGATGAGGCCATCGCTCAAAGCCTCGCCAGCAATCTCACGGGGGCGATGCTTGGCTGCCGTCGCGCGGCTGCGATCATGCAAAAGCAGGGCAGCGGCCTCATCGTGAACATCGGCAGTGCCTGCTCCACGCATGCGTGGCCGGGCTGGAGCGTGTATTCGGCCGCGAAGGCCGGTTTGCTCATGTTCACGCGCTGCCTGCTCACCGAGTTGCGACCTCACGGCGTGCGCGTGACCTCCGTTTTGCCTTCCTGGGGCCAGACCGACTTCACCGAGGCTGCGCATCTCCCGCCGCGTGATCCCGCCGTGCTCGCGCAATGCATCTCGCCCGCCGATCTCGGCCAGCTCCTCGTTCAAACCGCCCAACTGCCCGCGCATCTCGTCGCCGAGGAGATCAAGCTCTGGCCGATGGTGCAGCCGATGGCTCAGCTATGATCTCACGACGGCCAATGCCAGACGATCAGGTCGATGGGGTAGATCAACCCATCCGCCGCCGCTTTGATGAAGTTTGTCTCGTTGGCATCAAAGGCTCCGATGTCACCTCGGCGCCACGCATGATGCGCCAGCGTGGGCGAGACCTCGCGGCTGTCGCGCTGCCATTCCCAGCCGTGGGCGATCATGTGGGCGTGGATCTCTTTCTCCGTCGGCGCACTGCCTTCGATGAAGTCCTGCGCCAGCAGCAGCCCGGCTTCGTCTTCGACGAGGTCCATCAATCGGCACGAGAAGCCCAAAGACTCCCAGCTCAGTCTCTCGCGCTCCAGAGCTTGGTCGAGCGTTCCGGGCGCATAGACCACACGCCCATGCGAATCGCGGGAGAGAATACAGCCAAACCCCGCCGAGCCGTAGCCGTTCTCCTCGCGCCCACGAAGTTTGACGATGATGGAGGCATCTTCCGCATCATCGAACAAGACAGCCTCGCCTCGGCTGCTCACGACACGAAAACGCGAGCCCGCAGGCCCGAGGTCAGCCCAATCGACCGTCCAGTTGATGCGTCGGCTGAGAACGGTGGCCGCATTGACCCATCCGCCGCCCATTTTGCCCAATCGCTCAATCTCGCGGTCCAAGGCCGGGCCATCAATGAGACGTGCCAACTCGGATCGGCTC
>JAEUHN010000028.1 GCA_016795365.1 Verrucomicrobiaceae bacterium | reverse complement strand
GGCATGAATGATGTCGAGAGCATCCTGCCCTCCGCGATGATCATCAGCACGAAGGTGGTGGACTGGTTGACGAAAAATGTGGAGCTGGATGCCAGCGAGGCGACCTGGGACTACGCACGCTATTATCAAAAACCGGGCTGGATGGGCTCGGTGGATGGTGATTGGTCCAAAGTGGAAAACTGGGGCGCGGAGGGTCGTCCGAGTGGTGGCATGGCGGCGGTGTTTAACATGCCGAGCACGAACACGAGCGTCACAGTGCCGGTGGATCAGAGTTTGCAGACGCTGAGCTTCGATGGAGCGGCGACTCCGGCTTACAGCTTCAGCGGCAGCGGTGCGTTGCGACTTGGCGAAGCAGCAGCGGGCGATACGACGGTCACGCATGGCGGCATTCTCTTAAACAGCGAGGTGACGGTGAATCACACCTTCAGCGTGCCCATCGTGGCCTTGAAGTCGCTGCAGTTTGCCAATCTGAGCCGCAAAGTCGGCGGTGTGCTCACGCTGAATGGAACGATCACGGGCAGCGGCACGCAGGATGTTGAGTTCATCACCGCGATGCCGGGCATCGGTGCGACGACGCTCGGCCAGATCGTGCTCGGTCAGGCCATCGGCACGGGCATTCGCGATGTGACGAAGGCAGGCGATGCGACCTTCGTTTTGCCCGCGAATAGTCAGCACAGCGGCAAGACGGCCATCGCTCGCGGCGGGCTGAGCATTGCCAATCTGAGCGCTCTCGGCACGTCGAGCACGGAGCCGCTCGTGTTCCGTCCGAACACGCGGCACAGCGAGACGTATCGGCCTCGATTGATCTACACCGGACCTGCGGGCAGCACGAGCAGGCCGGTGGCTTTCACCGGTTATTCAGCAGATGGCATCATCGAGGCCTCTGGCAGCGGCGCTTTGAGCATGACGGGCGATGTCGTCATCACGCCGAAGACGAGCGATCCAGGTCGCAAGCCCTCGGCGAATGCTTTTCTCACGCTCGGCGGCACGAACACGAGCGACAACACCTTCGCAGGCCAAATCAGCGATGCGGGCGTGAGCGTGACCTACGACAGCGTGACCACGCCGGTGACGCTCACCGTCAACAAAGCGAATGCAGGCACCTGGGTGCTCACGGGCACGAACAGCACCAAAGGCACGCTCTCGGTGAATGGCGGCAGGCTCTTCATCGGCAGTGGCACGAGCGGCAGCTTTGATGCGCCGAGTGTGAGCGTGAGCGGCGGCGCGGAGATCGGTTTTGGTCGCGATGATGCGGCGACTTTCGACAAGGTCATCAGCGGCACCGGTGGTCTGCGCAAACGCGGTGCGGGCATGCTCACGCTCGGTGGCGATCACACCTTTACGGGTAGTGCCACGGTGGAAGCAGGCTCTTTGAATCTCACCGGCACTCTCGCCAGTGGCGGCACACTCAGTGTCACGGCCAACGGCACGCTGAGAGGCAGCGGAACGAGTGCAAAAAATGCGAGCATCACCGGCACGCTCGTCGCTTCGCCGCTGACTTTCACCGGAACGCTCTCGCATGGCAGCACGAGCAAATTGCAGGCGAGCTTCACCGCCAACAACGGCTCAAGCGTGGGCACCATCAGCGCTGGCATTGTCACGGTGACGAACGGTGCCAAAGTGGACGTGGTGCTCAACACAGGGAGCGCGAATCTCGCCGCGAGCTATTGGCGCACGGCGCGAACGATCCCCCTCATGACGATGACCTCACGCAGCGGCACGTTTACGCTCGGCACCGTCACCAACGACAGCGCGGGCAATGCGGTGGCGACTTATGGTGCCTTCACGCTGCAACACACGGCCACGGCGGTGAATCTTGTGTGGACACCGATCCCCGGCTTCCCCGTGATCGATGATCCGACCATCAGCATCACCTCGCCGATGGTCACGACGGTCGCTTTGCCCGATATCGCGACCTCGCTGCGGCTCACGGCGAGCGTCGGAGGCAATGCCGCGATCACTTGGTCGCTCGTCAACGGCCCCGGCACGGCTACCTTTGCCAATGCGAGCACCAGCGACACGAACGTGAGCTTCAGCGTCGCGGGTCGCTATGTGATCCGCGCCACGGCGTCGAATGCACTCGGCAGCGTGACGCAGGACATCACCGTGGATGTCGCGCCGCCACTGAGTGTTGCTTTGCGCCAAGGCGTGAACGGCTACACCCACGATGCGACCTTCATCCGTGCCGATACGACGACTTGGAACAGCGGCGCACGCGATCAGATGCTGGTCGGGAAGAATAACTCCGCGTTTCGCGCCCTGCTAAGCTTTGGCCTCGGCACCGTGCCCTCGATCTACACGATCAGCGGTGCCCAGCTCGATGTGTGGACTGATTTCGCCGCCACGGGCACGGTGCAGATGCTGGAACTGCGCTCGCTGACTCGCAGCTTCATCGAAGGCACCGGCAACGGCACCGCAGCCACGAACGGCGTCGGCACCGGGGCCGATTGGGTCACGCATGATGGCACCACGGCCTGGAGCACGGCGGGCGGCGATTTCAGCGGCACCGTGCTCGCCAGCGTGCCCGGCTTCAATGCCGCCACGACGATCAACGCACAGCAAACCTTCGCCAGCAGCCCCGCGCTGATCGACGCCGTGACCACCGCCATCACCAGCGGCACGCCCTTGAACCTCACGATCCTCTCGCCACTCACCGAAGCCGGAGCCGCGAACAACTTCACCCGGCTCTCCAGCGATGACAGCACCACTCTCTCACGCCGCCCGCAGCTCACGATCAACTTCACGCACAACCTGCTCCCCACCGTCAATCCCGGCACCGCTCCCGCAGCCAGGCGGCGAGTGCGGCGTGGGATTTCTTTGCCAATGCGGTGACGTGGAAGGTGCGCGGGCTCAGCGCGGCAAGCACTGGTGCTACGGCGATGCCGGCGACGAACATGAGCGACTTTTTCAGCCTGATGACGGGCACGAGCAATGGCTTCGCATCGGATGATGCGGTGAGCGTGAACTATCGCGGCGATGGGCGGCTGCAGTTGTATTTGAAAAAGAACACCGTGAACACCTGGGGCACGGTGGTGCAGACGGTGAGTGACGCGACGATCAATGGCTACGACCTCACGCTCGGCCCGGCGTCGGGTGGCACGGTGCCTTACACCTTTACCGTGAAGCGCAGCGCGGGCGCGGACGTGGTGGTGTTGGGTTCGTGGGCAATCACGCAGGCGGAGTGGAGCGACGGGGGCACGGGCGACACGTCGTATCTCGGGATGCTTGCGCAGGAGAATGTGGCGACGACAAACACGGCGCAGCAGTTCACGATCAGCGCGGACTCCTGCACGATCACGAAAGGCGCGACGATGGTGCTGCGCGATGAGTTCGACGATGGCGACCTCGCGTCTGCCACGGAGTTCCCCGCATCGCTGACGAGTTCGCTCAGCTCCGGCTATGATCAGGTGTTTGTCGATGGCGTGATGCAAGATGAAGCGCGACTGCCGAACAAGGGCACGGGCACGCTCATGGCGCCGACGACTGCGAGCGTGACGGTGACGAATGCGAGCGCGGGGACGAATCCGAACACGATCTCGAGCGCGACCTTCGGCGGCAAGGCGACGAACTTCTTCGCGGGCGCTCGATTCGTCGGCGGCATCGGCGTGAAATGGTCGTGGCAGAATGCAGTGATCGCATCGAGCTCGGGCAATCTGCTCACCGTTGATCCGGCGACGAAATCGACCTGGTGGTGGCCGGATTACACGGGCACGACGAACAGCTCGGACACAGGCACGGGGTTTGTTTATGGCTTACTCTCGCTGCTCGATGCCGATGGCGAGTGGTTCCTCGATCTGTTGACCTCATCGCTATCGCTGCGCATCACGGGAGGCGCTGATCCGACGAGTCACGTCGTGGAGATCAAGCGGCGAAACTGGTGCGTGAATGTGAACGGCTTCGACTTCATCACCGTGCGTGGTTTGAAGACGATCGGTGGGGCGATACGACTCAATGGCACGGGCAACGTGCTCGATGGCTGCGATGCAAGTTACCTCAGCCACTATCTCGTGTGGAGCAATGGCAGCACCAAGGATGGTGGACGCAGCGAAGGCAGTGGCGTGATCGTGGGCGGCACGGGAAACACGGTGCGCGGCTGCACGATCCACGACACGGCTGGCTCAGGCATCATCACCAGCGGCACGGGGCATCTGCTCACGCGGAACTCGCTCTACAACATCGATTACTCCGGCACCTACGCGATCCCGCTGGAATTGGGCGGCACAGGCATGACGGCGACATTCAACACCATCCATGACACTGGTCGCGATGGGGTGCATCCGGGCACCGGGTCGATGGTGATGTTCAATGACATCTCGTATGTCGGCCGGCTCGCGAACGATCTCGCCTGCATCTACACGTTCGGCACGGATGCGATCGCGGCATCTGGAACGCGCACACGCATCGCCTACAACTGGGTTCATGACCGCGGCGACACGACCGACCGTCTCAGCAAGGGCATCTACCTCGACAACGGCTCGCGCAATTACCTCGTGGATCACAATGTTTGCTGGAACTGCGGAGCCAACGCGACCGATGGCGCGTTTCGACTAAACACACCGGCGTTCGGCCATGAGCTTTATCACAACACGGTCGTCGCTGCGGCCAGCTACAACGACGCCACGTTCTCCGACTACGCGTCGCCGTCGCTGTCGCTTGGTGGTTACGTCTTCACTGATGCCACGTGCGGGCTCAGCTTCATTGGCGAAAACAACATCGAGGTGCCGGATGCGAGCGCGACGGCGGCCTTCGCGAACTACGCCACACAAGACTTCACGCCGAAGACGACCTACAACTTCACTGACGGGCGCTATGGCGCGACGACCATAGCAACGGTCAATCCGCCCGCGAGCACTGGCAACGTCTCCTGGACGAAACCGGCGGGCACGAGCACGACGAATCCGTATCTCTCGGTGGCGATGACCGACAACACTCAGCCGTTCTTCTTCAACGAGACCTACGGCCACGGACAAGTCATCGTTGGCGTCAATGCGTGGGTGCCGGACGGCAAGCCGGACAGCGGTGCGTATGAGTCCGGCGTCGCGCGTTGGATTCCCGGCGTGAATGGCTGGGACGGCTGGAAAACCGATCCGCTGCCCGCGCTTGGCGCTCGCACGGCCATTCTCCAAGGCGTGCGCATCTCGATGGACAGTGCATTGAGCACGAACTGCCGTCTCTACTACGGCACGACTGATGGCGGCACCAATGCACCGGCTTGGGACAACGTGATCGACCTCGGCACGGTCGCGCCAGGTGATGTGATGTCGGTCTATCGTGCGGCGCTCGTGGGACTTACGCCAGGCACGACGTATCAGGTGCGTTACTTCGCAAGCAACGCCAACGGCACGAGCTGGAGCGATGCGCAGAGCTTCACCACCGCCACGTCACTCACCTGGGATGCGGGCGGTGGAGCGACGACCAACATCAGCACGAATACGAACTGGACCGCTGATCCCGTGCCTGATCTCGCGCACGGCGGCGAGATCGCCACCTTTGGCAGCGCGGGCAGCACGGCGGTGATTGACTCGGACGTGTCGCTGCTCGGTATCGTCTTGAATCGCGATGCCAATTTCACCATCGCAAACGGCGCCGGCACGCTCACACTCGGTGCCAGCGGCATCACCGTCACCCTGCCCACCACCACGGCTCGCACTCACACGATCTCGGAGAGCAATCTCGTGCTCGCGGCGGATCAGACGTGGTCGATCACGAACAACACGGGCGCTGCGCTGCTCAATGTGTCGAGCAGCATCGGTGGTGCGTTTGGCTTCACGAAGACGGGCACGGGCAGTCTCTCGCTCAGTGGCAGCAGTAGCTTCGATGGCGCGGTGAATGTCAGCACCGGCATCGTGACCGTTAGCAACGCGAATGCTCTCGGCAGTGGCGTAGGCGCGACGACCATCGTGGCGACAGGTTCCACTACGACCGGTGGTCAGGTCGCGATCTCGGGCGGCATCTCGGTGCCGGAGAACTTCATCATCACCGGCACGTCCGAGGCGAGCGGCTTCGCCTTCCCCATCACCAACACGAGCGGCAGCAACACGATCACAGGCAGCATCACGCTCGTCGGCACGGGCGGTGTGCGCTTCGGCGCGAGCGCGGGCACCTGAACGTCAATGGCCCCATCGCACGCAGCGGCATGGATGTTGGTTCGCTCCTGCTCGCTGCGAACACCAGCAGCGTGCTGAATGTGAACGCCCCCATCGATCTAACGGTGGCTCGCTCAGCATCATCAATCCCGGCACCGTCGTGCTCGCCGCACAGAGCACGGACTTCGGCAACACGACGATCTTCTTTGGCTCAACCGCCATCAACGGCCCCACACTCAAGCTCGGTGTGAGCGATGCCTTGCCCACGATCGCAGCCTCACCATCGGCACCACCGGCGACACCACCGTGAGCGGCGGAACGCTCTCATTGGGCACCGCCAGCCTCGCCGCCAGCAGCGCCGTGAATATCAGCACCGGCACCCTTTTGAACCTCAACTTCAGCGGCACCAACCACATCACCACCCTGCGCATCAACGGCCTCACCCAAGCCCCCGGCACCTGGGGTAGCCTCACGAGCAGTGCCTCGAACAAAACATCGCTCATCACCGGCACCGGCCTGCTCAACATTACCGGCACGCAACCGCCTTACGACGCCTGGGCTTTGGCATCCGGCCTCGACAACAGCACCGCCGCCAAAGATGCCTCCAGCACCGCCGACTCCGATCACGACGGCGTCAGCAATCTCATGGAGTATGCGACGAAGATGAACGGCAACGTCAGCGACACCGTGCCGCAGTCTGCGACGAAAAACGGAAGCGTCATCGACTTCATCTATACGAAAAACAAGTCCGCGACCGATGTGACTTACACCGTTGAGTGGAGCGACACGCTGGGCAATGACTGGTCCACCAGCGGCGTGAGCGCGCCGACCATCCTCAATGACAATGGTGTGACACAAGTGGTGAAGGTGAGTGTTCCAGCCGATGGTGCGATGCAGCGATTCGTGCGGCTGCGGGTTACGAGCCCTTGAGGCGCGGCACGAGTTTGTTCAGGCAACGTGATGCAAGGCATTGAGTGTTCGAGTGGAGTCGTGCTACGATCGCGGCCAGCCATGCACTCCTTTGTTTTGTCCGAAGAACCGATCCTTCCTGATGCCCACTTGTTTCACGAAAACGAGGGAGCAGAGGTGCAGTTCCTCGGTGTGGTGCGCGGCTCTGAGGATGGCACGCCGATTCAGGGCATTGACTACTCCGTGTATCGCCCGATGGCGGAGAAGATGCTGAGTGAACTGGTCGTGCGCGGCGCAGCGGAGCATGGGGTGCATCGAGTGTTCATCCAGCATCGTTTGGGGTTCGTGGCAGCGGAGGTGCCTTCGATCATCATTCGCGTGTGGACCAAGCACAGTGCGGAGGCTTTTGATTTGTGTCGCTGGTATCTGAAGGAGGTGAAGACTTCGGTGCCGATTTGGAAACGCATTGTGCATTGACGAGGGCGGCGTTCTCGCCCTGGATTGAGTTTCATGAATCTCCCCAATCAGCTCAGCATCAGCCGGCTCGTCCTCACCGTGCCGTTCGTGGCGTTGTGTTACTCGGGGATGAAGAACGCGCAGTCGTGGGCCTTGCTGGTGTTCGGTGTCGCATCGTTGACTGACATGCTGGACGGCCAGATCGCGCGGAGCAGGGGACTGGTGACGAACTTCGGCAAGCTCTTCGATCCGCTGGCAGACAAGATCCTCATGGCTGCCGCTCTGACCATGCTGGCGATCGAGCGCGAGATCCCCGCCTGGATCGTGATCGCGATCCTGGGCCGCGAGTTCTTTGTGACGGGTATTCGGCAGATCGCCGTGAGCCAGGGCGTGGTGCTGGCCGCTGAGCGCCTGGGCAAGCACAAGATGATCTGGCAGGTGGTGACCGTGATTTACTTCCTGGCGAAACTCGCGTCGAAAGAACCGATGCTCGCCTTCATCGCGCCCGTGTTTCAGTGGAAGCCGATGTCGCCCGAGGTCTTCGGACGATTCACGATCTATCTCACCGCTGCACTGACGCTGATCTCCGGGTTCAGCTACTTCTGGAAGAACCGGCGGCTGTTTAGTGATGCGTGAAGCACGCGTTGAGGTCCCTTAGCCCGGGCTGGGCGTTCTTCATACAGGGCTGTTCGGGTTTTCACTGGCAGACGAATTGGGGCAGGGTAAACCTAAAATGCTTCTCACCCTTTTCGTATGCCTGACGAACTCCCGCATCCGTCGCCCAACGATATTGCTTCGATGCTGCGCGTGGGTCTAACGGATGACACGCCGCCTTCAGAGCTAGAAGAGGAGACGATGCCCGTGCCAGACCTGGATGCTACGCTCATGGTGGCTGCGCCATCCGTCACTGCGGGCGGCAGCCCCTCGCGCATCTGGCAGCCGCCGGGTGTGGAGGAACTACGCAAGATGCTGCCGCAGTATGAGGTGGAGGCATTCATTGCTCGCGGCGGGATGGGTGCGGTTTACAAAGGGGTGCAGACGACCTTGAAGCGCCCCGTGGCCATCAAGGTGCTGCCTCCCGAGGCGGATGATGAAGCCCTGCGATTCGCCGAGCGTTTCAAGCGTGAAGCGCAGGCGATGGCGCGGCTGAGTCATCCAAACATCGTGGCCGTGCATGATGCGGGGCAGACGGCCTCCGGGCTGCTTTACTTTGTGATGGAATTTGTGGAGGGCACGGACCTCGCACAACTGCTCGCGCATGAGGGGAATCTTCCACCCGAGCGTGCCGTGCCCATCATCCTGGCTGTGTGCGAAGCGCTGGCCTTTGCGCACGAGGAAGGAATCATCCACCGGGACATCAAGCCCTCGAACGTGATGATCGACCAGCGCGGGCGGGTGAAGGTGGCGGACTTTGGCCTGGCGAAGGTCATCGATGTGCAGAGCACCATGCTCACGCGCAGCGATGTGGCGATGGGCACGCCCGACTTCGTCGCACCGGAGGCGCTTATCCCCGGCACGGCGGTGGATGGTCGGGCGGACATCTACGCGGTGGGCGTGATGCTTTACCAGATGCTCACCGGCAAGATCCCGCGCGGCCGCTTCGCCTTGCCCAGCGGGGTCGTGCCCAAGGTGGACAAGCGCTTCGATGCCATCGTGGACAAGGCGATGCAGACGGACCGCGAGCATCGCTACTCCACGGCCAGCGAGATGAAAAAGGACATGGAGAAGGTGGCCACGCGCCTTGCTCCATCGACGAAGACGGAGGCGGCAGATGCCGCCAGCTCAAGGTCGAGCGTGAAGAAGCCCCTACTCGTTGGCATCGCGGCAATCGCCATGGTCAGCATCGCCGCTGCTTGGTATGCCCTGAACCAGGGGCCGGAGGCTAGTAAGCTCGCGGGGATAGGCGCCAAGGAACCCGCAGGCATGGCCGTCTCGAAACCCAATGCGCCTTCCGGCACCATTTTCCATCCTGGTAAGTGGGTGAAGCCCGCCTCGACGCAATGGCAGGCCGTCAAAGGCAGCCCCGAGTTCCGTGGCAATGGCGAGATGAAACTCGGCGGCACCGTGATGCTGGCGGACCTGAGCGTCGCTGCCGTCTTCATGCGGGGCAAGCTGAAACTCCCTCCCGGCAGCGGCTACACCTTTGCTCACCTGCGCTTTTCGGAGAATGAAAAGCGGGATGAGAAGCGCACGCTGAGCATCCGTCGTGTGGCTGACAAGGCGGACCACTGGTCCCTGCAAGTGAATCGCGCCGGGAAGCACGACGACGTCACGCCAGAGCAGCCGCCGAAGTTCGATCAGGTGGCAGATATCGACGGCTGGATCGCCTTTGAGTTCGGCGCAGTCGGCACCACCTCCTTTGCGCGCATCGGCTCCGGCCCGTGGGTGAAGCAGACGGACGCCAATGTGGTGACTCCGGGTGCGATCGCTCTCATCGGGGATAATGCCACCTTCCGCGACCTCGAAGTCATGATGCTCGACGGTCTCAGTGAGGCCGAGGCGTTGAAGCTGGCGGGTGTCGAAGCCAATCCGATGGCCTCCCCGACTTCTCCCCAGTGGCAGCGCGTTGACTTTCTGAAGATGGCCGCACGCAAGGTGAGCACGCATTCCAGTATGGATGGAGAAACCCTGCATCTCCGCCGCGATGAGATCTGGACAGTCGCTCCTCCCGCCATGCGCGACGGCGCGATCCGCGCCACGGTAAGGTGGGAGGCCGAGACGAATTTGCCGCGTCTGCTCACGCGCATGGCAGATGGTCAGAAGCACTACAAGGCCGACCTGCGGGCGAGTGGAATCGGGATCAACCTGTATGATCGCGTCGATAAGCAGTTGAAAGGCTTCTATGTAGCCAAAGCCTTCCAGCCCGGCGAATCCGTCGTTTTCCAATTCGCCAGCATCGGCTCGCGGCACTTCGTCTGGGTGAATGGCCAACTGCTCGGCAGTGTGGAGGACGCGAGCGAAACCGCCCCGGGGAGCCTCGCTCTCCAGGCGAACAATGCCCGCTACGAAAGCGTGGAGTGGCTCGCGCTCGATGGCATACCCGAAGCTGAGGCGCTGAAACTGGTGGGGATGAATGGCACGCCACAGTGGCGCGACGCCCTCGCCGAAGAGCCACTCAAGTCCGTCGTCGCCAAAATGGCGAAATCGCCTGACGGCTATGACTTCCCGCAGAACTCGAACCGGCTGTTCCCTGCCGAGGGCCTTCAGGCCGGGGCAGTGAGGTGGCGGGGCAAGGTGCGCATTGGCTGGCCCGAACTCGCGATCAAGGAGAGCGACTCGCATCAGTTCCAGATGGGGATCAGTCGCTCCACTCGCCGCCCTTACATCGCGGACAAGCAGAACCCACAGGTCAAGAACCTCGCCGAGGCGGAAGAATACCCCGGCTATCAGCCGAAGGCTGGGGAGGTGAGTGAAGTGGTCGTGGCGCGGTTCGGTGGAAAGCTGCGTTTGCTCGTGGACGGGCGACAGGTCTGTGAGGCCGCCGCCCCTGCTTCCGCTCCCTGGCAGTTTGCCATCATCATTCATGGCGAGCCCGTGCCGGCCACCCAGTCGCTCGACTATATCAATCTCGACGGCCTCTCTGAGGCCGAGGCGCTGAAGCTGGCGGGGGCGTCCGCTTCTTCCACGCCCCAAGTCTCCGCGTCTCCCCCATCGTTGCCCCCAGCGGTCAAGCTCTGGGAGTCGCCAGCAAGTCTTCCTGCCAGTTCAAGCTTCCGATGGGAAGACAAAGCGCTGTGCATTCAGGACAACACGCTCCGGGCGCCGAATGTCCAGCTTCGCGACTTCATTCTCCGTCTCCGAGTGCGGATGAACGCGAGCGCCCATGCCGCGCTGTGCCTTCGCCTGCATGAGAGCGCAAAGGGCCGCCATTCTTATGAGTTGCGGGTGCACCCCGGCAATAACGCACTGGAACTGCTCTACGTTCCCGACCAAGGCGGGAGCCAGACCTTGGAACGCTGGAACCTGCTAAAAGCCCACGCGGCCGACGACTGGATGCCGCTGGAAGTTCGCGTTCTTGGCGAAACGATTGCCGTCACTGCCGATGGCTCTGTTCTTGGAACGGTGAGGGATGACCGGGTCAAAAGCGCAGGCACGATCGCGCTCCGAGGCGAAAAGGATGCCCGCTTCCGTGAAATCGAATACGTTCCCCTCGACGGCCTCCCTGAGGCCGAGGCGCTGAAGCTCTTGGGAGTCACCGAAGCCACCTCCGCCTGCCGTTTCCCCGATGGACCGCCGGGTTTCGTAAAGGAACTCACCGGGCACACGGGGGAAGTCTCGGGGGGACAAAGCATCACGATTCTAGCGGACAATCGTCGAATGTTCACTCACGCGGGCAGAGTCGCCGCAGGGGTCGATGTCAATGAAGTCATCCTGTGGGACGTCGAAACCGGGCAACAAGTCTGGAAGCGGCAACTGACGGAGATCAAGGGTGTCATTGGCGGCTCGGCCGTCCTGTCGGCGGTGAATCAGGTGGTCGTGATACACAGAGGGCCAGAGTTCGTGCTGGAGTTTTTGGATCTGGAGTCTGGCCGCACGATCCGGCAGGTGAAGGCGGAAAAGCCGTTGGCCGGGACCTTCGCCACACACCTCATTGCCGCGCCAGATGGTCGCCGTTTCATGATGCTCCTCTATCCGGCAAAAACCGAAACCGGGGAGCCTTTGCTGTTTCAACTGTGGGATGCCAAAGCCCCCTCTTCGGTGGCTCAATGGGAGTTTGATGACGGGAAAGGCTGCGCCGTCCACGCTGCTGCCTGGCTGGATGACAGCCGGTATGTGGTGAATGGCCACAACACGACATCGGACAGGCGTTTTCACCTCGTTCTGGACGTCAACCAGCCGGGAAAGGTTCGTCGCGTGGTAGCTGGAAACGACGAAGTGGAATTCAGCTTTGCTCCGGTGCCGGGACAGCCCGATCACATTCTGACGCACCTGCGGGGTGGCGGCCTGGCGTTCTACGATCTCGTGAAGTCCGAGGTCGTGCGCAAATTCAGCGTGCCCCGCCTTCAGCGGCAGCTCATCTTCCTGGACTCTCAACGTGTGCTCGGCTTGAGCACCGAGTGGGGCGATGCGTTGCGGCTCTGGGAGACCACGTCGGGCCGGCTGTTGTGGGAGCAGAAGGACGAACGTCTTTGTGACGGGCTGGCCGTCAGCCCTGACCGTCGCTTTGCGGTGACAAACGTCTTCGTCAGCAATGGGTTGGGCCAGAACCGCCCCGGCAACAAGCTCCTCGTCTGGCGGCTGCCGAAGGCGGATGCCGGACCTCAGCCGGGCGTGATGACCTTCGGCGGCCACCGCTACCAGTTCGTGCCTTTCATGGGCTCGTGGACGCAGGCCAAGGCAAAAGCCGAGGCGATGGGCGGGCACCTCGCCACCATCACCAGTGCGGAGGAGCACGCGTGGTTTCTCAACAACATCGCCCAATACTCCGAGCATGTTTGGTTGGGCGGCTATAAAACGCCCGCCAATCAGTGGGCTTGGGTGACTGGAGAGCCATGGAAGTTTACCGCTTGGGCACGTCACACCGATGGCGTGATGGAACCGATGACCAGCGGCAAGAGTCCTGAGACCTCGAATGAAACCGTGCTTGAATTTGGCTGGTATGGTCCGTTCGAGAAGCCCGGTGGCTGGAATGATCAGGCTGACATCGAGCGGCATCCTGCGGAGTCAGACTCAGGCTTCGTCGTTGAATGGGAGAATTCAGCCAAAGCCCCATGACTCCTGCATCCCGTGATCCCCGCTTTCCTACCACGCACTGGTCGCTCGTCGTCCGGCTGAAGAGCCGTGATGGTGCCGAGGCACGGCGGGCGGTGGAGGAGGTCTTCACCACGTATCGCTACCCTCTTTACAGCTACCTGCGCCGCAGCGGTCTGGTGCATGAAGACGCCGAGGATGTGCTGCAAGGATTCTTCGAAAAAATGCTGCGCAACGATTCGCTCGGGGATGCGGATCGCGAGCGCGGCAGGCTGCGCACTTTTTTGCTCACAGCGCTCTCCCGCTTTAAACTCAACTGGCATCGCAGTGAGCAGCGCCGCCAGCAGCGTGTGCAGACCGAGAGCCATCTGTGGGATGCGGACGAGGCCCGCTGGCAGCAGGAAAGATACGCCACCGACCAGTCACCCGAGCGTGACTTTGACCGCCAATGGGCCATCGAACTCATCACCACCGTGCGCCAGCAGCTCCGTCAGCGCTATGAGAGGCGTGGTCGGCTGGCGATCCACGACGCGCTTTCTCCGTTCATCGGTGGCAGTGCTGGCGCTGCACATCCTGGAAACCCCACCCTCGGTGAGAAAGCCATTGAACTCGGGATAACTGACAATGCTGTGCGCATGGCGCTTCACAGGCTCCGCTCTGACTTCCGCGACCTCCTGCTGAAGGAAGTGAGCCGCACGCTAGACGAAGGTGGGGACGCGCGGGAGGAACTGCGTCACTTGATCGGTTTGTTTGAGGGTTGACGCCGGGAAGCCGTCCCGTGGCGAAGCGGTAATAAAAGGGCGAAATGCTTCGCCCCGAGCGGGGTAGAGCCCATTTGACCAGGTCTTCTGTTCCTCGTGTCCGGCTCTAGCGGACCCGTGCCTCCACCCAGTTCCCCGCTCTCACCATGCTGATTCTGCGCTTTCTGCTCCTTGTTTTCGTTTTGGGTCCGGCTGTGTTTTTGGAGTGCCAGGCGCAAAACGCCGTCACTCGATCGCTGTTCGATCCTGATCTTTACACGCCGTTGAACGGAGGGTTCTCACTGACGCTGAACAGCGGCGACACGCTCGCCATCGACACCAGTGCGCTGACCATCACTCGGAATGGCGTGTCGCTGGGCACGGGAGTGGTGTGTGGCACCGCCGGTGCTGGGCTTTTGCGCCCGGGTAACCAGCTCCGGCCGGTAGTGTCACCTACTGCCATCTCAAGCCTGTATGGCCAGTCACCAGATGCCTATGGCAGCCCGCGCCACTAATCCAACTGCTTTTGATTCACCCATGAAACAACTGCGTCTCTCTGCCACGAGCTTGCGGCATTTTACCCCCCACCGCATGCCTCGAGCTCTCATTGCGCTCATGGCCCTGTTTCTTCCCTTCACTGCCGCTCCGGCGGGAGAAGCCGAGTATCGTAGTGCGGCGCTCGCTCTCGGGCCGAAGGGGTATTGGCGGTTTGACGAGACTAGCGGAACCACTGCTGTGGACACCTCAGCGGCAAATCACCCAGGAACCTACACCGCTGTGACATTGGCTCAACCAGGGGCGTTTGGAGCAGCTTCCAAAGCCATTTACATGGACAACGGTAAGTATGTCATGGTTCCGAACCACGCAGACTTCAACTCGGCGACGGGTTTCACGATCTGTGGATGGGTTAAAATGACATCGTCCATCGGGGGTGAGCAGCAGATCGCAAACAAAGAATACGCTTACGAGTTTGCGGTGAATTCATTCAACTTTCAAGGCGCCGTCGAGACTAGCGACCCGGCCGGCTGGTTTTGGGCAGGAAACAAGCCGGCGGCGTTTGGTTTTTGGCAACATTTCGCGCTGACCTATGGCAGTGGGGCCGGCGAAAATATGCGGATCTACGTGAACGGGGTGCTCGTGACAAATCAGGCTCTCGCTGGCACGCTGGTAGGTTCCAGCTACCCGCTGTATTTCGGAACACGGGGCGGCGGCGTCGGTTCCAACGGTTTGGGTGGACTGCTCGATGAGGTGTCTTATTATGACCGCCCACTAACCGGGACAGAGATCTCAAATCTCTTTACCAGTGCGGGCTATACCACCTATTACCGCGACGCGGATGGGGATGGCTACGGGGCGAATGGGAACGGAGTTGCCGCTTATGAGCAACCTTCCGGCTATTTGGCGACCTCTGGAGATTTTGACGACAGCCGGGCCACTTCCTATCCCGGCGCACCCGAGATATTTGATGGGTTCGACAATAATGGGAACGGCTTGGTGGACGAAGGCTTGCCGGGATCGCGAGATTACACCTTCTCCGGCGATGGCGTGCAGACCACTGCTTTCGTTGCTGGATCGGCCCATTTGCGATCGGCAGTCGTGCAGCCAGATGGCAACATCGTCGTGGGTGGGTTCGCCACTGTTGGGGTGGCCAACTACGATTTCGCCATTTCCCGCTATCTGTCCAATGGCGCGTTGGACCCAAGCTTCGGGACATCGGGGACCACGACTACGGCCATTGGCGCTGCCCACGATCAGGCCTACGCGCTGGCCCGGCAGAGTGATGGCAAGTTCTTGCTCGCAGGGTTCTATGACTCTGGCACCAATGCCGACTTTGCCATCGCTCGCTACACCAGCAATGGCACGTTGGATCCCATGTTCGATTCCAACCCGTCACTGGCTGCGGCAGGCACTGGCTCCGGGAAAGTCACCACCGTCTTCAACCTCGGTGGGGACAACTATGACAGGATCTCCGGCATCGCCGTCCAAGCCGATGGCAAAATCGTCGTGGCCGGTTTTGCCGCGACGGCCAGCGGCAGGGACGTGGCCCTAGCCCGCTACAACAGCAATGGCTCGCTGGACACCAGCTTCGATGGCGATGGGAAGCTCACTTTCCCTGTGGGCACGTTCAATGATTACGGCCTGGCGCTCACCCTCCAGGCGGATGGCAAAATCCTCGTCGGCGGCAGTGCGTATGTGTCCGGCAGCAACACAGCAAGCCTCTTTGTCGCACGGCTGCTGACGGCGAATGGCGCATTTGACCCCACCTTCGGCACCAGTGGAAAGGTGACCACCGCCGTGCAGGCGCACGCGGATGGCTACAGCCTGGCGGTGCAACCGGATGGAAAAATCATTCTCTCAGGCCTGAGCGATGCCACGGGAAACAGTGGCAATGGAACCACGGCGGACATGTGCCTCGTGCGCTACCTGTCCGATGGCACGTTGGACACGACCTTTGATGGGGATGGCAAAGGCATCTACACCTTCGGCTCCGCCATCGATGCCGCCAACGCGGTCAAGGTGCAGGCCGATGGAAAGATCGTGGCCGTGGGCACGGCGCGTGTGGGCAGCTATGACAAGATGGCCATCCTGCGCGTCAATGCCGACGGTAGCGCGGACACCACCTTTGACGGTGATGGCAAGATCACCCTCGCCCCAGGTCCGCAGGACGATGCGCTCTATGCCATGGACTTCGATGCCAATGGAAACATCGTCGCCGTCGGGCTCTCGGACACCGCTGCGGGAATCCCGCAGTTCGCTGCGGTGCGGCTGCTGGGCCTGCCAAGGCCCGGCGTGTGGAATCTCACGGCGGCGCAGGTGGGTAATGGCAGCGGTGGGATGTCGGTCTCCGGCCTGCTGCAAGCCGGCAGTGCAGACTCAGGCGCCAGCGTGACGGTGGAATACGGCACGAGTCCGGCGTTCGGCAGTTCCGTGTCTCTCGGCACGCTCGGAGTCAGCAGTGGCAGCGCGACATTCAATACGACGCTCTATCCCGGCGGACTGACGCCTGGCACCACTTACTACTACCGCACGGTGGCCACGAACCAGTTCGGCACGACGACAGGAGCGACGCAGACATTCGTCTATGCGCCCGGCGGCCTGGACTTCACTTTCGCAGGCGATGGTGTGCAGACGAACCTCGGCATCGGAGCCTCGCAGGGCCGCGCCGTCGCGATGCAGAACGATGGCAAGATCGTGGTCGCCGGATTCACGCACAATGGCACGAAGAACGTGCCCGCTCTGGTGCGCTACCTGAGCACGGGTGCGCTGGATACGAGCTTCGGCACGGGCGGTGTCGCCACCGTGCCGATGGATGGCACGGATGAGCAGCTCTACGCGGTGGCCATTCAGAGCGATGGCAAGATCGTGGCTGCCGGGGCCGCCGTCCGCGGTGGCGACTTTGACATGATTCTTACCCGGTGGACCGCCACCGGCCAGCCGGATACGAGCTTCGATGGCGATGGTGTCGCCATCACGGGCTACGGGGCCAATCAAGACCTGTGGAAAGCGGTGTCTATTCTCCCCAGCGGTCAGATTCTGGTGGGAGGCTACACTCAAAACGGTGCTGCGGCAGACTATGTGCTCGCTCGCTACAACACTGACGGCATGCTGGATGCGAACTTCGATGGCGATAGTGGCACGGCGAATGGTCGGGTGGTCGTCTCGATTGCCGGAGCCGATGGGGCTCACTCAATGGCGGTGCAGCCGGACGGCAAAATCATACTGGCAGGTGATTCAGACGCCAATATCGCGCTGGTGCGCTTCACGGCGGCAGGTCTCCTCGACACCTCCTTCGGCACTGGTGGCAAGGTCACGGCTGGCGTTGGAGTGGGCAATGCAACCGCGAGAGGTCTAGCCCTGCAGCCAGATGGCAAAATCGTCGCCGCCTGTGAGTATCTCAGCGCGGTGGGAGACTCGAACGGCCTGCTGATGCGCTTCAATGCGAACGGCAGCAATGACAACACCTTCGATGGTGACGGACGCCGGGGCTACGGCACCAGCGTCAACGATGATTTCATGGGGGTCACCATCCAGAGCGACGGTCGGATTGTCGCCGTGGGTCGCGCCGGAAACACAAGCGGTGTGCTCGGCGACATGTTCGTCCTGCGGGCAAATGCGGATGGCAGTCCCGATACCACCTTTGACGGCGATGGCATGATGATACTGGCCCCAGGTTCACAAAACGACCGGCTCTATGGCGTCGCGTCGGATGCTAGCGGTAACATCGTCGCCGCAGGCCTGTCGGACACTTCAAGCGGGCTGGCCCAGTTTGCCGTCGCACGCGTGCTCGCCTTCCCGGAGACGACGCTGATCAAGAACGGTAGCTTTGAGTCGAATGAATCGTTCGGTGGCGGCATCGTCACTGGGTTCCATGACTGGGGCTGGGACGTGGCCTCGACCGTGACGGCGGAGAATGGCATCACGCCGTATGCGGGCAGCCGTATGCTCAAGTTCATCAGTTCCGGGCCGACGATGACGCCTACGAGTCCGTGGTGCGATGTGCCGCAATATGTGGACCTGTCTGCTTACTCCAAAGAGATTGCCCTCGGCCTTGTCAGTGCCACGGCAACGGCCCGGTTTAATCGCGTGGCAGGAAATGCCAGCACGGACACGCGGTTTGATGTCATCATTGAGGCCCATCGTGGCGCAGTGCCCGGACCGTTCATCAGTCAAAACGACGTGCAGTTGCTCAGTGACGCCAATCCCAGCACCTGGGAGCCGATCACGAACACCTTTCCCATCCCAACCGATACAACCCACCTCCTGGTGGGAGTGTACGCGTATGAAAACATCGTGGACAACAGCTCCGGCACCGAGTTCGACGGCCATTACGCGGATGATGTGCAGCTGACGATCAACGTGGCTCCCTTTGCACCGACTTTCATCAGTGCAGACACCAGTGGCGTGAACTCGGCAACCGTGACCACCACGACAGCGCCCACGCTCACCGGCCTGAGCATCGGCACCATCTCGCTCGGCTTTGCGCCCACACCGGGCACGAGCCTCATGCTGATCAAGAACACCGCCCTCGGCTTCATCAACGGCCAGTTCAGCAACCTCGCCCAAGGCCAGACCGTGACGCTGAACTACGGCGGCGTGAACTACAACTTCGTGGCCAACTACTACGGCGGCACGGGGAATGATCTGGTGCTGGTGTGGAAGGACACGAAAGTGTGGGCGTGGGGATACAACAGCAGCGGTCAGATCGGCGATGGCAGCACGACCACCACGAGCCCTTTTGGCAAAATCGTTCCTACCGAAGTCGCCTCAACTGGTGTGCTCGCGGGCAAGACCGTCTTCTCCGTAGCAGGCGGGAGCAGTTACAGCCTAGCTCTTTGCTCCGACGGCACCGTGGTGGGTTGGGGGGCCAACGGTTTTGGCCAACTGGGAAACAATAGCCTCACAAGCAGTAACATTCCAGTGGCCGTGAACACAAGCGGTGTGCTCACTGGCAAAACGGTCATAGCTGTGGCTGCAGGAAGCCAGCACAGCCTTGCTCTGTGCTCAGATGGTACCGTGGCGGCATGGGGTCTCAATGATTTTGGACAGCTCGGAAACAACAGCACGACGAATAGCAGCGTGCCCGTGGCCGTAACGACAGGGGGCGTTCTGTTGGGAAAAATGGTGGTCGCCGTGACGGCGGGGGAGCGATTCAGTCTGGCGCTTTGCTCGGACGGCACCATCGCAGCCTGGGGTTACAACCATCGGGGACAGCTGGGCAATAACACCACGAATTCCAGCAGCGTGCCGGTCGCAGTAAATACCACCGGCGTGCTCTCGGGCAAAACCGTGGTTGCCATTTCTGCTACGGTATCGAGTCCTTCAGATGTTCATTGCCTGGCTGTCTGTGCCGATGGCAGCGTAGCAGCATGGGGTGCCAACAGCAGCGGCCAATTGGGCAATAACAGCACGACTCAGAGCAATGTGCCAGTAGCAGTTAATTCCAGCGGCGTCCTATCCGGAAAGAGCGTCGTTGGAGTCGGCGCGGGTGGCGCCCATAGTGTGGCGATCTGCTCTGATGGCACACTGGCAGCGTGGGGCGCCAATGGCATCGGTCAATTGGGCAACACCATTTCGACGCAGAGCAATGTGCCAGTGCTGATAAACACCGGTGGGGTGCTTTCAGGCAAATCGGTCGCTGGCGTGCGGGCCGGTTACAGTTTCAGCGTGGCAGGCTGCACAGACGGCACTGTGGCGTCGTGGGGAAACAATTCGTTTGGGCAGTTAGGTAACAACAGCACAGCGGCTAGCAACGTGCCTGCAAGTGTCTTCACAGCATCCTTTCCGACCGGATCCCGGGTCGGCGTCCCTGTTGCGGGTGAAAGCCACACTCTCGCACTCGTCGCCAGCCCGCCGTCTCCGGTCGTCGCCGCGCTTGCAGTCAGTAACGTTTCTAGCACTGACGCCACGCTGAACGGCACGGTCAACGCCGTCGGCGGCAGCGCTACGGTGACCTTCGAATACGGCCTGACCACAGGCTACGGCAGCACAGTGACAGCCACACCTTCTCCTGTCACCGGCAGCAGCGCCACCAGCGTCAGCGCCGCGCTCACGGGACTGGCACCGGGCACGACTTATCACTATCGCCTGACGGCCACGAGCGCCGGAGGCACCACGACTGGTGCGGACCAGACCTTCACCACCCTGGACACGGGCTTCTGGTATGTGCAGATGTTTGAGGATCACACGAACTTCCCCTCCGTCTCCACACTGACCACGGCGGATGCCTTGATCGCGAGCGGGGCGCGGATCGCCCAAGGCACGGCGGCGCAGGCGGACCTGTATGGCACCAGCAGCACGAATCCGGCGGGACGGTTCCCGTTTGATTACCCGCTGCCGGGCTACCCGGGCAATCACAACGACTACGCGGTGAAGGCCACGGCGCGGTTCGTGGTGACGGTGCCCGGTGACTACACCTTCGCCGCGAACACGGATGACGGGGTGCGCATCAAGATAGATGGCACCACGATCATCGCAGACGACGGACTCCAGGCGCAGGCGGACTCGCCTTATGTGACGGTGAACCTGAGCGCAGGCACGCACCGCATCGAGTGGGTGTGGTTCGAGCATCTGGGCCAGGACGTGGGCGAGGTCTTCGCCGCGCCGGGCGTGCACACGAGCTTTAACAGCAGCTTCAAGCTGGTGGGTGACCCAACGCTCTTCGCCTTCGCTTCAGGTGCAGCGGAGATCGCCATCGAGCAGCCTGCTGCCACCGATCTCACCTCCGGTGCCGCGACTCGTGACTTCGGTTCCGTGGACCTCGGCAGCACGGCCAGCCTCACTTTCACCGCGCGCAACACGGGCACGGCAGACCTGAACGACCTCGGCATCGCCATCAGCGGCACGAATGCCGCCGACTTTACTTTCACCGCCTCGCCAGTGGCTCCGGTGATTCCAGGCGGCAGCACCACCTTCACCGTGTGCTTCGCCCCCACCGTGTCAGGCAGCAAGTCGGCCACAGTGCAACTCGCCAGCAACGACGCAGATGAACCTAGCTTTGTGATTGCTCTCACCGGCTACGCACGCACGCCGGTGGAGACGTGGCGGCAGACCTACTTCGGAAGCACGAGCAACACTGGCTCAGGAGCCAATACGAACGATGCGGACGGCGACGGCGTGCCGAATCTGACGGAGTTTGCCTTTGGCACACTGCCGGACTCGAATGCCAGCGGCCCTAGCACCATTGAGGTGGTGAACGGAGTGATCACACGCCACGGATCGCAAACGGTGCAGGTGGAGAAGACGACGGGTAGCTTCAGCTACAAGGCGTTGTTCGGACGGCGGCGGGACTGGGAAACAGCGGGGCTGACATTCACCGTGCAGTTCAGTGGTGATCTCTCTCAGTGGTTTAGCAGCAGCGCGATACCGACGGTGATCGCCACCGATGCGGACATTGAGGCAGTCACGGTGCCCTATCCGCTCTTCGTGGGCGGGAAGAAAGCGCAGTTTTACCGGGTGGTGGTGGGCACGACGCCGTGACTTTTGATTCCTGATTCTTGAATCCTGAATCCTGATTTTCCACCTCTTCCTCGCCCACTCTCATGACTACCTTTTCGCTCTCTGCATTGAACAACCCCGTCTCCCCCTTTCATCGTCGCACGCTGCGGACGGACGAATGGGGACTCTGGCATCTTCAATCAGCGATCCTCGTCCTCGTCATTCTGTCATTCGCCATTCGTCAGTCTGTGCAAGGCGCGGTGATCTACAGCGGCATTCAGAACATCAGCATCGCCACCACGTTCGATGGCACCTATGTGGATGTGGAAAACACGAACAACGCCACCAACCATAGCTCCACCACGATCACGGGCTGGGATGTGAACCTGTTTTTCGGCGGCGTGGGTGAGTTCAATCAAAGTAACTTCCAGCCGGTGCGGGCGAGCAGCGGAAACTCGTTTTCGGCGATCCAAAATCTGGCCGTTGAAACGCTGATTGGCGCTGGCAGCACCTTCGCGACGGGCACGGGCGGCAGTGGCGACATTGGGAGCGAGCATGTGGGCTTTGGTGCGAACCAGTTCCAGCCGGGTGTGGAGGGCTACCTGGGTTTCCGGCTGAACGGCTCATCATACGGCTGGATGCGAGTGACCTTCACCTTTGATGAACCCGGTGCCGTGATTCACGACTGGGCCTACGACGATACGGGGGCAGCCATCCTTGCCGGCATCGTCCCTGAGCCTGGCCGGGCCACCTTGCTTAGCCTGGGGCTTTCCATGGCACTGATGCGCCGTCGACGTTCGATGTGCCTCACCGCACGGGCACGTATTTGACGATGTTTCGGTGATACACCTCGCACTCCTTTTTGTGCAGCCACACGGCGGTGATGAAGCCGGAGATGCAGAGGGTGAAGGTGACGATCGTCACGATGAGACCTGAGCCTTTGCGGGTGACGATGAGTGCGATCGCGCCCCAAGCGGCGATGGCGTAGTAGAGCCAGGCGGCTGACTTGCGGCGATCGCTTTGTGCCAGAGTGATTGCGTGAAACGAAGGGTCCTGGAGGGCGAGGATGCGAGGCTCGGACTTGGTTCGCATGGCCTGGTAGGGCTGCACGCTGGCAGATGAAGCAATCACGATAATCAAGGCGAGGACTCGCAGCTTGCCATCGCGCATGAGAAATGCCGCGATCAGAAGAATGAGCGCAAACCCAAGGCCAAAGAGGGGCAGGGGCTCCAGCAGCAGGTGCAGATACTCGGCATCGCCCAGACTGTTCCAGAGCGCTGTGAGTTCTCGCATCATGGACCTAGAAAAGTTCAGCCTGCCCGGTATGGGGCGGCACGAGGCCGAGCTTCCGGTAAGCCGAAGGCATGGCGACGCGACCGCGCGGGGTGCGCTTCACGTAGCCCATCATGACGAGGTAGGGTTCATGGACGTCTTCGAGCGTGGAAGTGTCCTCGCCAACGGCGACGGCAATCGAATTGAGCCCCACAGGGCCGCCATCGAACTTGTGAACGAGCGCTTCGAGCACACGCTTGTCCATCTCGTCGAGGCCGTCCTCGTCAATGTCGCGCATGATGAGCGCCTTGGAGGCGACGTCTTGCGTGACGATGCTCTGCGCCTTCACTTGCGCGTAGTCGCGCACCCAGCGCAGGAGATGATTGGCGATGCGCGGGGTGCCTCGCGAGCGTCGAGCGATCTCATGGGCTCCGCCGGGTTCAATGGGCACATTCATGAGCCGTGCGGAACGGATGAGGATGTGCTGAAGCTCCTCCACTGTGTAGTAATCGAGGCGATTCGGAATGCCGAAGCGCGAGCGCATGGGCGCGGTGAGCATCCCCGCACGAGTGGTGGCACCCACGAGCGTGAACGGCGGCAGGTCGATGCGAATCGTCCGCGCTTTGGGTCCCTGGTCGATGATGATGTCGAGCCGAAAATCTTCGATCGCGGGGTAGAGGTATTCTTCGATGCTGGGATGCAGGCGATGGATCTCGTCGATGAACATCAGGTCCCGTTCGGCGAGATTCGTGAGGATGCCCGCGAGGTCGCCTGCGCGCTCGATCTGTGGGCCGCTGGTGGTGTGAAGCCGGGTGCCCATGGCGCTGGCAATCAGATTGGCCAAGGTGGTCTTGCCCAGGCCGGGTGGACCGCAGAGCAGGACGTGATCCAGCGGCTCGTTGCGCATCTTGGCCGCTTCGACCATGACCATAAGTTGGTCTTTGACCTTGGTCTGTCCATGGAACTCCTCGAAATCGGCTGGCCGCAGCGCGAGGTCGAAAGGTGAGTCAGGTTCGTTGAGGACGGGGTTCAAAGCGTGGCGAGGATGGCGTTTGCGGCAGCGGGATTCAAGCCCTCGGTGCAAAAGAAAACGCGCATGGGCGAACCCATGCGCGTTGTTGAATCAGAGCGTGTGGCCTGAATTAGAACTTGTAGCGGACACCGGCGCGCAGGGTCTGCACGTCGTCGCTGAAGATGCCACCGACGTGAAGGTCAACGTGGCTGGCGACCTGATAGAAGGCGTCCACGTGAGCTTCCCAGAAGTTGTCGCCGTCGTCATCAGGGCAGATGAGCTTGGCACCAGCATGCAGCTCGAAGCAACCCCACTTGCCGCGCAGGTGAGGGAACACGTAGAAGGCTTCGTAGTTGTCTTCGCTGAACAGAGCACCTGCTTCTGCAACGAGGTCAACGTTCTTGAGGAGCGGGATGCCATAGCCAGCGCCAGCCAGGAAACCCCATTCGTCGGTCACGCCGTCAGCCCAGGAAACGCTGCCGTGGACATAGAGCTTGTCGATGATGGACTTCTCGATGTTGAGGTCGATGCCGTCCACGTCGCTGCTGCCGTCCACCCAGGAGTGGGTCCAGTCGAGGCCAACGTTGTTGTAGGAGATGCCGTCAGCGCAGGCTGGGGCAGGTGCGGGGGCCACAGGGGCCTTGGCGTTCTTGGCGGAAACCGGAGTCCCGGCAACAGCCGCCGTCATCATCGCAGCGCCCGTGAGGCAGGCGATCGTCAGAGTCTTCATCATGTTGTTATGTGTGGTTTAGGTGGTTGTGGTTTAGGGCTCCGGACCCGGAAAAGGCCAGGAGAACGGGAAGTCTAAGCACGCGGGCGAAGCTTGGCAATCTATGATTTGATTGTGAAAAACCCACTATGGACCTCAGGAATCGGACTGCTTGCAAGTGGTGCGCATTGCCCCGAGTCTCGCCACCTCATGTCACGCATCATCCTCGGCATCACCGGCTCCATCGCTGCCTACAAAGCGGCGGACATCGCCAGCCAGCTCACCAAGCTGGGCCACGAGGTGACCTGTGTGCTCACGAAATCAGCGCTCGAATTCGTTACGCCGCTGACGCTTCAGACCCTATCGCGTCGCGCGGTGATCACGGACCTCTTTGCTGAAAAAGACGGCTGGCAGCCCGGCCACATACACCTGGCCGACACGGCTGACCTCCTGCTCATCGCGCCCGCGACCGCGAACACTCTCGCCTCGCTCGCGCACGGCTTCGCCAATGACGCGCTCACCGCCATTGCGCTGGCCACGCGCGCTCCCGTGCTGATCGCTCCGGCGATGAATGGCAAGATGTGGCTGCACCCGGCTACGCAGCAGAACGTCGCCACGCTGAAATCGTGGGGCCATCGCTTCATCGACCCTGCTGAGGGCCTGCTCGCCTGCGGCTACGAAGGCGTGGGCCGCCTGGCTGAGGTCGATCACATTGTGCAGGCGGCCGTCGCACGACTCGCCGAACCGAAGGCATGAAAATCCTCATCACCGCCGGACCCACGCGCGAGGCGCTTGATCCCGTGCGCTACCTGAGCAACCGCTCCTCGGGCAAGATGGGCTACGCGCTTGCCGAGGCCGCACGCGATGCAGGGCACGACGTGGTGCTCGTCACCGGTCCCGTAAGCATCACGCCGCCGGACAAGGTGCAAGTCGTGCGCGTCGAGTCCGCGGCCGAGATGTTCGAAGCCGTGCGCACTCACCTTAGCGCCTGCGATGTGGCCATCTTCGCCGCTGCCGTGGCTGACTACCGACCTGCCGAAGTCGCGCCGCAGAAGATCAAGAAGGCCACTGACGAACTCGTGCTTCATCTCGTGCGCACGCCGGACATCCTCGGCTCCGCGCGCGGCGAGTTCGGCTTCAAGGGAGTGCTTGTCGGCTTCGCGGCCGAGACCACTGACCTCATCGCTCACGCGCAGGACAAGTGCTTGCGCAAGCGCTGCGACCTCATCGTTGCTAACGACGTCTCGCAGCCCGGCATCGGCTTCGACTCGAGCGACAACGCGGTCACGCTGTGCTTCGCCGACGGCACCGTGGAGCCCATCGCGCAGGCTTCGAAGTCAGCCATCGCCCGCGGAATAGTGACCGTGGTCGAGCGCTTGCAAAAACACCGGGACAGCGCGCGCGATTGAGCTATGTCATCGTTCCCATGAACGAACTCCTCGACGCCGCCATCCAGGCCGCCAAAGCCGCCGGCAAGCTCATTCGCGACAACTTCGGCACCGATCTTCACGTCAACGAAATGAAGACGTATGACATCAAGCTCGAACTCGATGTCCGTAGCCAGACCCTGATCACCGAGATGCTGCTCGCACGTTTCCCTGATCACGCAGTGCTTGGCGAGGAAGGCGACAGCATCGGCTCCGGCAGCATCGAATGGATCGTCGATCCCATCGACGGCACGGTGAACTACTTCTTCGGCATCCCGCACTTCTGCGTCTCCATCGCCGCGCGCGATCGTGCCACGCAAAAGCTGATCCTCGGCGTCATCTTCGATCCGTCGCAGGACGAACTCTGGACCGTGGCGGAAGGCGTTCCACCCACGCTGAATGGCAAGCCCATCTCCGTCAGCGCGCGCATGCAGATGAACGAGTCCGTCGTCACCGTCGGCTTCTCCAAAAGCAAGGAGTCGCTTGATGCGGGCTTCGAGCGCTACAAGCGCATCTCGTATAACGTGCGCAAGACCCGCATGCTCGGCAGTGCCGCGCTCGCCATGGCCTACATCGCCTGCGGTCGCCTCGATGCGTATGTGGAGGAACAGATCAGCCTGTGGGACATCGCCGCTGGCCAGATGCTCGTCGAAGCCGCAGGCGGCAAGGTCCGCCTCGAACCCGGCAAGGCGAAGGAAGGCACCATGTTTATCTGCGCCTCGAACGGCAAGATACCCATCGAAGACTACCTTTAGCCTGACCTGCTAAGAGCCCGCGTGTCTATTCCTTCTCGTGGCGAGGACTGTCCGGATCGTAGTGTCGAGGTTTTTGGCACTTCGATCGAAGCGTCTTTCTCTGGCATCGGAAGCGTCCACGCTTTGTCCCCGTGTGACGCGGTTCACTCTCCCGCCTAACTCTGGCAAGGCGAATATCAAGGGAACCTGACTGGCCGAGACGCCCGCTAGTTCGCCGCACCCAAGTCAGCCAGCCAAAGAGACAGATTCATCAGCAGATTCGTGTTCGCCGCGACTACCCGGCTCGAGCTGTGGTTGATGATCCGTGAGTTGAGGGCCTTGATCTTGGATCGTGTTGCCCGTGCCAAAACCAATTATACGCCCCTTGCCGTGACTCCGGGCCGTCATCGCGCTCTCGCGACCAACGATCGCCACATTTTCGGCCGACGCTGAGCCGAGCACGGAGATGCCGTGGTAGATCGCGAACTCGGGCAGACCGCTCACGAGAGGATGAACTGGCTTGGTGATATCAGCTCGATACATGCCCTCAATCTTCTGCCAGCCAAACTGAAGACCGAAGGGCTTGATGAGCGGATTAAAAAAGTAAGCATCCAGATGGTCGCTTGCGGATGGAGCGGCGCATGTCACCAGCCTTCACCCAATCGCTGACCGCCGTGACCTCGGCATCGCTGAATGGCACCGTCCGGCCATTGAAGCGACCGTTAAAGATAACAATCTGGTAGCGCTCCAGCAGATCGCGGGTCAGGCCTCGCGCCGGATCGAATTCCTGGATGTCGCGAGTGCTCTCCACCTTGGCACCCTGGGCGGTGAGCACACGGGCGAGCTGGGCGGAGCCGAAGTTGTATTCGTTGAAGATGTCGCAGCCGCCGTGCGAATCCTCGACCAGAATGGTGATCGCGCGTTTGAACGGCTTGATCGGCGGAAGGGCGGGCGCTTCCATGAGAATGGGCGGATCGCCAGTGGTGGAGCGGCTCACACCGCAAATGCAACCCCTCGTCGCGCCCGTCATCGGTCCGCATTTCATGGTAGAGGCAGCAGGCGCGGTCTTCGAGGTCGAGGTGGTCGTTGAAGGCTTGGAGGCGCTCGCCGCGAACACAGGCAAGGGATTGGCGGTGACGACGGCCTTAGACGCCGAGGTGATGTTTTGCAGGTTGCGCACAATCGGGTTATCCGGACTCAGCAGATCGCCGAGCTTGCGCACGAGTTTTGTCACCTCGGCATCGACCGCGAGACCTTCGCTCGCGACCGGATAGAGCACCGCGCCAAAGATCGCCACGGCTCCGTGAATGTGGCGGATAACGATCTTGGTGGACGCCGGATACTTGGCTAGCGGGATGATGAAGGTGTTCGTGGACAAGGCACCCGCGACTTCGACCAGATCGCCGAACAGATCGACCACCACCACACGACCCTGAGCATCGAACAATTGCACTGCGAAGTCCGTGGACTGCTCCGGCCGAGAAGAGGAACGTCGCAGCTAAATCGCTAGCCAACTTGGAGCGATTCAAGGGAATGGTGATTCGCTCTATGCCATCCGCCACGGACTCCGGCACCTGCCATGACGCCGGCTTATCATGGAATGTCCCGCCTTGCTGATCGACGTCTGTGATCCACGTGGGCAGCGACGATGCTACGGCTGATGCAGCATTTTCGAAACGGCGATCAAACCGCAGTTCCGCAACCTCGCATTCAGCGATCTCCGCGAAGCCACCGCCAAGCGTGACGGAGGCCGCGACAACGCAGCATCGGACCACTCGCATCAGCGCAGACAAGAGTATTCTCGTTTCTGATGAGGGAACTGCTTGCTTCCACGAACGGAACCGACAGTCAGCTCTGACCGCCGCCTTACTCCGGAAGGATGGGCTTCACCGGAGTGGTGCCGCCTTTCTCGACAGGATAAACCGCATGCTGAGCTTCCAGGCCTGCGATCAGCCCCTGCATCATGCGCTTGAGTTCGGTGGGTTGCGTCTTGGCCAAGTCCATTTGTTCGAACGGATCGGTCTTCAAGTTGAAGAGCTGGTAGTGACTGCCGCCGGAGACCTCCGTGGGGAAGTAGTGGTAGATCACCTTCCATTCGCCATCACGAAATGTGGTGAAGTAGTCCGTGCGATGCGGCGAGTGCGGGTAGTGCATGAGGAACTTCTCATCACGGGCAGAGTCCGCTTTGCCGGTCAGCAACGTGTCGAGTTTCCTCCCGTCCAAAGCGTGAGAGGCAGGTGTCTCGACGCCGGCGAGCCCAAGAATGGTAGGGAACAAATCATAGACCGCTGCCTGCTGGCTCTGGATTGCGCCTGCGGTGATGGGGAGGCGTTGCTGGTGCGGGCTGGCGGCGTTCGCTTTCGCCCATGCGGCGATGAAGGGGACCCTCATGCCACCTTCGTAGTGGGAGCCCTTCTTGCCACGAAGCGGGGCTGCACAGGCCACCTCGTGCTCGTGACCGAGTGGTGCATCGCTGCCATTGTCGCCGAGGAAGATCACCAGTGTGTTGTCCGCGATGCCCAGGGCGTCGAGGTGGTCGAGCATGTCGCCGAGTGACTTGTCCATGCCTTCGATCAAGGTGGCGAAGTTTTGTGCGGGCTGTGGTTTGCCGCTGTTCGTGTAGTGGGCAGCGGAGCGCGGATCAGACTGATGCGGGCTGTGCACGGCATACTGCGCGAAGTAGAGGAAGAACGGCTTCTGCTCCTTCACGGCATCGGCCACATGCGCCTTGGCCTCGAGCGTGAGCGCCTCGGTGAGGAAGATGACTTGCCCATGATACTTCTCCAGACCGGGAACCGCAGCCCCTGGCTTGCCGCCTTTCGCCTTGCCTTTCTTGCCGGCCTTGGAGTTGTCAGGAATGGCACCGAAGTTCTTGGTGCCGTAGTAGCTGCCTGGTGCACCGATGGATGCGCCTGCGACATTGATGTCGAAGCCAATGGCCTGGGGGTTGGCGGCTTCGAAGGCCCGGGGTGCAAAGTGTCCTTTGCCGACGTGGATGGTTCGGTAGCCGCTGGCTTGGAGCAGCTTTGGGAGTGTGACATCGCCCTTCTTCAATCCTTCCCAATTCCAGTCCGGGGGACCGCTGGGACCGGCGTTGTTGTTGTCAGGATTGATCCAGTTCGTCGTGCGATGCCGTGCGGCGTTCTGCCCCGTCATGATGGAAATGCGCGTGGGCGAGCACACGCTCATGGCGCAGAAGTTGTTGAACCGAATGCCTCGGGCAGCGAGGCGCTCCATGTTCGGTGTGCGGTAGAAGTCGTTGAGCGGATATCGCTTCGGCTTGCCATCAGCGTCGGTGAGGAAGGGAAGCGAGGTGTCCATCACACCCATGTCGTCCACCAGCATGACGACCACGTTGGGCGGTGTGGCGGCAAACAATGAGGAGCAGAGGACGAGGACAAAGATGAGGAGGTGTTTCATGAGCAGTGAAAGACGATGAGACGTGGTGGTCGCGAGCAACTCAAACGCCGGGAAGCCTGTCGTTTGTCATCTTCCTTGCAGCGGATCTCCAACGAACACCCTGGGGCTCAGCGTTGGTTCCATGTGGTGTTCGGCTTCTTCCAAAGGATGCGCGCGGCGAAGACGGCGTTGTTGGAGCCGTGTTTCATGCACTCGGTGAAGTCGGCATAGTTGGGTCCCTTTGTCTGCATCCACTCCGCATCGGTCACCCACGTCTCATCCTCACCCACCTCGGTGACTCCGAAGTTGCCCAACTTCGCGCCGCGTTGGGGCATGAGTTCACGTTCGGTGCTGCGGATCACCTGGAGCTTCTGAGGATCCACCTGCCCGATGAACAGCGGAGCGCGGTTGCGTGGGATGTGATCGTTGTTCGCACCGCGTCGCGTGTAACAAAGGAAGAGCGCGTCATCATGCGTTACCCAATGCGCCTGCGTGTTGTAGCTGCCGAGATCAGTGCCGTCATCCCAGGTCCACGGCTTCAGCTTCGGGTTGTAATGAAGGCCATCATCACTCGTCGTCACGTAGGCTCGTTGGTCGTGACGGAGCGTGAGGTAGTAGCGTCCGCGGAACTGAGTCAATGAGGGCTCGCCCACGCCGCGATCTGTATCGACCGACAGCTCGTTGCCCAGTTCTTTGACGCTGAGCTTGCTGCCATCGAAGCCGCATCGCATTACGATCACGCGGCTGAATTTGCCGCCTTTGGGCGAGAAGTAAGTCGGCAGCAAGATGTCTCCATCGGGCAGGTCGAGGCGCTGCACGCAACCCGCTCCTGAATTGAAGAAGCGCGGCTCGTCAGGCATCTGCAAGGTAGTCCACGGAGTCCAGGTGCGGTGCCCAGGATCATAGACCGAATAGACCGTGTCCCGAGTGCGAATGGGTGCGGCGATCACCTTGTTATTCTGGTAGCGAACGTTGTGCCCGATGCCGAGGAGCTTGCCGGATTTGGCATGCCACTTCGGCCAGAAGTCGCTGGCCGCAACAACGATCCCATTGGGCTCATCGCGACGGCCCAGAGTGTCCGTGTGCTCGATCGGGCCAGACCACGTCTTGCCGAGATCATCCGTGCGCATCTCGTTGAGCGCATAGAACACATCGCTGCCTATGAGCATCGCCTTTTGCATCGTGAGCACCACGCTCGGTGGATGGCCAGGAATGATGCCTGCACGGGGATGCACCCAGCAGGACTTCTTGTCGAAACCGTCGCTGACGGTGTCGAGCTTGAGGTCGAAGAGCGGGTCGGCAGCCAGCAGCGGAAACGCAGCCAACAAGCCGAACACCCAGTGGCACGGAGAAAAGTGATGCATCATGACGAGACGAAGTGAAGCCCCGGTCTGTTTCGGGATCTCGAGTCTCAATCAGGCGTGCAGCAGAGCTTCGATTGATTCTCGTATCCCGATCGATGTGGACCTGGATGCGATGAGCATTTGATGGCTGAGAAAGGCGGTGTGGTGCCTTCGTTGATCCAACCCGCGACCAACTGACATGGTGCATCCGCACCGCACATCCTTAGTCGCTCACGAATCCAACCGCTCATGAATCGCCTGCTCGCTTGCTGCCTTCTTGCCTCCACTCTCGCCTTCGCGTCACCGCCGAACATCATCTTCGTGCTCGTGGATGACATGGGCTACGCGGACCTCAGTTGCATGGGCAGCAAGGACATTCAGACGCCGCACATCGATCGCATCGCGAAAGAAGGCGTGAAGTTCACCGACTTTTACTCGAATGCGCCGGTCTGCACGCCGACACGCTGTGGGTTCATCACGGGACGCTGGCAGCAACGCGTGGGCTTTGAGTTCGCGATGGGTTACACGGCGGAGCAGCAGCGAAAGGTGAACGGGCTGTGGGTGAACGAGCCGGACATTCATTCGCTCGGGTTGCCAACGACGCAGCCGAGCATCGCGAAGTTCCTCAAAGGCGCAGGCTACGCGACCGGAGCGTTTGGCAAGTGGCACCTCGGTTACAAGGATGAGTTCAACCCGCTGCACCACGGCTTCGATGAATACTTCGGCACGCTGCTCGGCCACAGCGACTACTACACGCATCACTACATGGACGGCACGAACGCGCTTCGTGACGGGCTCAAGCCGGTGACCGTGGAAGGCTACACCACCGACTTGCTCAACCAACGCGCCGCAGCCTTCATCCAAAAGCACGCGAAGGAGCCGTTCTTCCTCTATGTGCCTCATCAGGCCGTGCATGCTCCCTTCACACCGCCGGGCAAACCATTGGCCAAGATAACCAAAGAGGCCATGCACGACGGCTCGCGTGCCGACTACAAAGCCATGCTGGAGAAGGTGGACGAGGGTGTGGGAATGATCTTCACCGAACTGGAGAAGGCAGGCATCGCGGACAACACACTGCTCGTGCTAAGTAGCGACAACGGCGGCGAGCGCTGGTCTGACAATCGCCCGCTCTTCCATCACAAGGCCACACTCTGGGAAGGCGGCATTCGCGTGCCATGCCTGATGCGCTGGCCGGCAAAACTGCCGAAGGGTGTGACCACGAAGCAAGTCGGCATCACCATGGATTTGACCGCTTCCTTCCTCGCCGCTGCAGAAGCGAAGCTGCCGAGTGACTACAAACCCGATGGCATCAACTTGCTGCCCATCCTCACCAAGGAGAAGCCTGAGCAAGCGCGCACGCTCTTCTGGCGCATTGACCGCAGCAACCGCAAGCAATGGGCTGTGCGTTCCGGCAAATGGAAGTTCATCGACGACGGCCACACGATGGACCTGCTCTTCGATTTGGAGAGCGACATCGGCGAACGCCACGATGTGAACTACCAGCACATGGACATCGTCCACGACCTGAAGGCGAAGCTGAAAGCATGGGAAACCGAGATGGATGCAAGCGAACGCGACTTCGTCGTGAAGTGAGCGCTGCTAGTTCGCCAGCTTCTCCAGCCACGTCGCGATGGCCTCACGCAGCTCATGCGCGACACTGTTGCTCGTGGCATTCGAGGTCTTCGTTTTCGCCATCGTCTCCGCATCCCCGCCTCCAGCCACGATGCGTCGCGCAGCGGTATCGAGCAGTTGCTGGGCCTCGGCATTGGGCTTGGTCTCCAAGGTCTCCCGCAGCAACCACAGGTATTCGTAGTCGTCGCAGCCCTCGCGCATCAGCTCCCAGCGCAGGCTGCTCAAGGGAGCGCCCGTCAGCGGCTCGGGGTAAAACATCTGGCCCATGCCCCACACGGTCGCGCCGCTGAACATCGGATACACCATCACGGGTGCTTCCCATGTGGTGCGATACGCGCCGAGCGTTTCATAGGTCAGCCAGCCGCGTGCGCCGGTCTGCCAGGCGAGCCATCCAAAGCTCCGTGCGCTGATCGCCGGGTAATCGATGAAGGTGCGATAGTTGTCGCAGAAGGTCACGATCTCGCCGTGCTTCTCCGCGCGCTCCTTCGCCGCAGCGGCATGATCGAGATTGCGCAGGCACCAGTGGTCGATGGAGCCGATGAGTCCCTCAACTGGATCGGCCGTGCAAAAGGTGCGCAAGCCGGGAGCTGTCGCGCGCACGAAGACGACGAAGTTTCGCACGACCTCGTAGTTGTTCGCAGGCGTGTCTTTGTCACGATCACCGAGGTGGTAGGTGTAAGGCTCGTCCATGGTGCCGATGAAGGCTCGATCCAGCCAGCCACGCTGCTTCAGCACGCCTTGCATGTGCTTCAAGTAAGTGCCGAAGAGTTGCTGAAACTCCGGCGTCAAGGTCTTGTCCTGCTGGCAGATGATGGCCCCCAGCCAGCGCTGATTCGTGACCGCTGGGTAGTGATACAAGAAGTAAAGTCCCTGCGCGAAGGCAGGCTCGGGGTAGAAGCCCCACACCGGCACGAACACATGCGTTCCACCGTTCTTGAACAAGGCCTCCACCGCCGCCTCCCACGCGCTGCTGTCCACGGTGAGCTGCCCTTTGTCCACCTTCACCCGCGGTGAAGGCATCAGCGGCTCGGGTGTCTGGCTATGCGCAATGAAGTTCCGCTGCATCGCCCCGATGCGCTCCGGCGTGCGTTGCGTCTCGGGAAGCTCGCGCAGGTTCGCGTAGCTTGTATTGAAAAGGGGCGATTGCTCCGGCAGCGCGAAGCTGCGCACGTTCACCACAAGCTTCACTTCATCTTCGGCGACCAGCGTGGGCGGCATCCAGGGCTCCTGGCGAAACACCAGCTTGACGCTGCCTTCGTAGCGCCCCGCGTGAGCTTCGCGCGGCACATGCACGCTGACGAAGAACTGCAGGTTGTGCTCGGGTCTCACGTCACCTTGGTTGCCCAGCAAAGGATCGGGATACAAGCCCGTGCCCACGGGGTAAGGCATCGGTTGCTTGATGCGCGATCCGCTGGGCTCATCGATAAACACGTAGCCCACGCGTTGCGCTGTGATCTGCTCCGCCTTGATCACACTGCCATCGCTGTGTTTCAAATCACTCGCCACCACGCGCACTTCGCGCAGAGGCACGTTCGGTCGCAGCAGCACCAGAAAGGGCTCGTGCTCATCGCGTGCGGCGCTGATCGTGACCGCGTCCACCTTTGGCGTCACAGGCACGTCTTCATCCGCCTTGATCTTCTCGATCGGATACACGGACCACAGGCGATGATGCCAGCCTTCGACGACGAGGTCGGCAGCGTGCAGGGAGCTGAAGGCCAGAAGCAGGAGGATGACGGAGCGCATGGAGGACCTCTACTTGCGCAGGCTGGTCACGCCACCTTCGAGCTGGAAGAGTTGCGTCACCTCCGCGTCCGTGAGCACGCGATTGAACACCGCGAGATCATCCATGTGCCCGACATAGGCCGCGCCGAGCACGATCGCCACGGACTCGGGTGCCCAGGCCAAGCTGAGATCCCAGTTCTCGATGCGACCCTGGAGCTTGCCATTGAGGAAGAGGCCGCCCGAGGGCTTCGCGGACTTTGTGTTCACTTGATCGAGAGTGAAGGCCACATGCGTCCACGCATCCCGACTGAACGGAGCCTTTGCCACCTGCACCATCGGGCGCTTCTCGAAGGGGATGTCGGCCCATTGGACATTCTTCGGGTTCCAGATGTGGAAGAGTGGACGGATCGCATAGCGGAAGAAGCGTGGCGCTTCGTCCTTCGACCACTCCAGGAAGATGAAGCCCTTCTTGCCATCGTCGCCCACGATTTGAAGTGGGTCGCAGTAGCCAGGTTCCAGGTCCTGATCGGGCGTCAGACGCAGCCAGAGCGAGACTGTGGCGCTCCAGGATTTGTCGTTGTAGCCCAGCATGTTCACACCGCTGAACTGCGGGCGCGTTATGCCTTTCTTTGGGAAGTGCAGGCAGGCACCGAACTTGCCCGCGCCCGGCGCAAGCTTCACGTCGTCATTGAACTCGCAAGGCACCAGGGCCTTGCCCTTCTTGATGACACAAGTCTTGTCCCCAGCGCTGAAGTCGGCATTCAGTGAGGTGTCGAACGAGGCATGGAAAACAAGCGAGGAGCGCAGCGCATCCTGGGCGAACAGGGAAGAGCTGACAACAAGAAGGGTGGCGAGGAGCTTCATGGCGGGAGATTTACGCTCCAGATCGGCGGTTTGTGAACAAAACGTGAAACTGTCACACAGGGCCCCCGCCTCGTCTGTTCGTTTGCGTCCACCCCACGCCCATCCTATCCAGCACCCAGAATCCAGAGCCCAGCATCCAGAATGAAACTCCTCCACACCGCCGACTGGCATCTCGGCGCGCGACTCGTCGAGCGCGACCGCCTGCCGGAGCACGCCGCCTTTCTCGACTGGCTCATCGACACCCTCCGCACCGAGAAAATCGACGCCCTGCTCGTCAGCGGCGATGTCTTCGATGCCGCCAATCCGCCGCAAGATGCCGTCGCGCTTTACTTCGACTTCTTGAAGCGTCTCGCCGACCTCAAAACGGTGCAGGCGGTCATCACCGGCGGCAACCACGACTCCGCCTCCCACCTCAACGCCCCGCGTGAGCTGCTCAAACGCTTCGACGTGCATGTCTTCGGCCACGCGGGTGAAACCAACATCGTCGATCTCGGCGGAGCCGTCGTCGCTGCCGTGCCCTTTTTGCGCGAGCGCGATCTCCGCCAGGCCACCGCCGGTGAAACGATCACCGCCGTGCATGAGCAAGTCCGTGCCGCCATTCGCGCCCACTACACCGCGCAGCTCGCCGCGTGTCGCGCCATCGCCAACGGCCGTCCCGTCATCGCCATGGGCCACCTCACCGTCCTCGGTGCCACCACCAGCGACAGCGAACGCGACATCCACATCGGCAACCTCGGAGCCGTTGGCGCAGACCTCTTCGACGGCTTCGACTACGCTGCCCTCGGCCACCTGCATCGCCCGCAACGCGTCGCCAGCATTGACACCATCCGCTACAGCGGCTCCCCCATCGCCCTCAGCTTCTCCGAGGCTGCCGACGCCAAGTCCGTCGTCGTCATCGACACGCAGGGCATGAAGCTCGCCCTCCTCCCCATCCCCACCACTCGCGCCCTCATCCGCGTCACCGCGAACCGCGCCACTCTCGCAGCCGATCTCGCCACCATCCCCGCCGACGCCTGGGCCGAAGTCACCGTCAAACTCGACGCCCCCGAGCCCGACCTCGACCGCCAGGTCCGCGACGCCGCGCAAGGCCGCTTCGATGTCCTCAAAGTCCTCGCCGACCTTCCCGCCACCGCCGCCACGCCCTGGCAACCCACCGGCCCTGCCCTCCACGACCTCCAGCCACGTGATGTCTTCCGCGAGTTGCTCAAAGAGAAGCAAATCGAAGGTGAGGAACTTAGTGCCGTGTTTGATGAGCTACTGGCGTTGAGGGAACACGAAACAACGATCTAAAAACCACGGGCATCCTGGTCGTTCGCCTTCTAAACCTCGACTCGCTTAGCGGTTCGCGTGAGGTGTGAGTTGATGAGGGGCGTTGAGCGCGGTGCAGCCTGGAGAACGCTGACAAAATCATAAACCGCTTGGCAGATCGTGGCCTAGTCCGGTAACATCTCAGCACTTGAACCCCACCAATGCCCGATGGATCCGAAGACCTTCTCCGAACAAATGCGTCAGGCACGCTTGAAGTCGCCCTTGCGCACACGCGAGCAGGCGCTGAAGCAATTCGCCGAGGTGGAGGCCTATTTGGCGCGACTCAGTTTGCGGCCGAATGCGAAGCCCTCCGGCAGTGGGCGGAGCAAGCCGGCTGCTTGAGGCCGTTCGTAGAGGCTTCACGACCAGCGGATGCTTTTGGCTACGAGCACGAAGTTTGGTTCCCGCAAGAGAACGGGCCCAATGCCCAAGTCATCAAGGCGACATATGGGAACTGTTTCGGACATCTGCCGGATGGATGCGATGCAACGCCAGTCGGCTATCTGGAACGACTAGTGTTGTGCAATGAAGTGCTGGGAGATCAGATCACACTCCTGGGCATTGAGGAATGCAGGCCCGGTGTGATCCGCGTGGTCACAGCGCAGCCCGCCATTCAAGGACATCCGGCTGAGATGGAAGACATCGCCAGCTTTTTTCTGAGAGCCGGCTTTGAGCGGCGTCGCTGGGGCAGAAACGTCGTTTGGTTTCGCCCGACCGACAGCATCGTGGCCTCCGATACGCATGGAGGAAATGTGCTCCGAACCGACGACGGATCGCTGGTGGCGATTGATGTCCCCTTGATGGTGTGGAAGCCGGAGATGAGTCCGTTGTTGCCAGCCTAACATCTCGTCCGCTCATGCGCCTCCTCGCCGTCCGACTTCAGAACCTCAACTCGCTCAGCGGAACGCATGAGGTGCGGTTTGATGAGGGGGCGTTGAGTGCGGCGGGGGTGTTTCTCATCACGGGGCCGACGGGCGCGGGGAAATCGACGTTGCTGGATGCGATGACGCTGGCGCTGTATGGTCGCGCGGCGCGTTACGGCAATGACAAGGCGGATGAGATGATGAGCCGCCACACGGCCGAGTGCCTGGCGGAGGTGGATTTTGAAACGAAGGGCGAAAAGCTCCGCGCCACGTGGCGGCTGCGTCGTGCCCGCGGCAAGGCGGATGGCAAGCTGCAGCCCGTGGAGCGTCGTCTGGCGAACGCGGTGACGGGCGAGATACTCGCCGAGAAGTCAGCCGAGATGGATCGCCTCATCGAGGAGCGCACGGGGCTCGATGCCCAGCGCTTCCTGCGCTCCGTGTTGCTCGCGCAGGGACAGTTCGCGGCCTTTTTGAAGGCGAAGCCGAACGAGCGTGCGGAGCTGCTGGAGAAGATCACGGGCACCGAGATTTACTCCGAGCTGTCCACGCTCGCGTTCGACACGCACAAGGCGAAGGAAGAAGCCGTGGCACGATTGCGCGAGCGCCTCGGCGCGCTCAGCGTGCTGAGTGATGAACATCGCGCGCAGTTGGAAACCGATCTCGCGGCCTCGAAGCAAGCCATCGCGCGCCTGCTCACCGAGAATCAAACCGCCACGCAGCAGCTCGCCGAGCACAAGCAATGGCAGCAGTGGCAGCGCGAGCAAACCGCCGCGCAAAGCGAGATCGCGAAGCTGAACGACACGCTCACGCTGCTCGCCCAACAACAAACCGAAGCCACCACCACGCGTCAGCAATCGGAAGCCGCACTCGCTCAGGCTCGCGATGCGCGCACGCAACGCGAACCGATCTGGAGCGAGGCCACGAAGCTTACCGCGCAGAGCGAGCAATACGAGGCACAGCTTCAGGGAAGCCGCGCCGTCTTCGCCCAGTGGCAGAAAGATCAAAAGACTGCACAAGCCGCACGCGACACCGCCGAGCAGAACCTCACGAAGCATCGCGACGCCAGCGCCGCGCTCGAAGCCTGGCTGCGCGAGCACGCGGCCGATGCGAGCATATCCGATGCCTTGCCCGCACAACGCATCGCCGTTCGTGAGTGGCGCGAGGCGTTTCAGCAGCTCGAAGCCGCGCGTCGCACGCAAGCCGAAGCCGTTACGATCCAGAAGCGCATCACCGACAGCGAAGCTGCTGCTAAGGAACTCACGGCTACACTGCAAGCCACGCGCGATAAGCTCGCTGCTCTCCGCAGCGAGGCCGAGCGCTCCACCCAAGCCTGCGAGCAACAACGCCGCATCGTCGAGCAAGCGCAGCAAGCTGCGAGCTTCGACGAGCATCGTCACGACTTGCAAGCTGGCGAGCCCTGCCCGCTCTGCGGTGCCACGGAACATCCGTTCGCCAGCGGCGAGATCAGCTTCACCTCCCAACTGCAAACCGCGCGCAAGCTGCTCGCCACGCTGGAGCAGCAACGCGAGAAGCTCACGCGCGATGTGACCGCGAACGAGAAAGACGGCGCTCGAATCGAGGAGCGCTTCAACGCGGAACTGGCCAAGATCAAAGAGGCCCAAGATCTTTTGCGGACGATCAAAATTCCTGACCTCACGAATCTTCAGTCACGCGAAACAGAGGCACAGGCTCACATGCTCGCCATTGGGCTAGCGACAGCATGGGGAGCGCACGCGTCTCGCGTGCAGCCTTCGGCGTCCTCGCCGAAGGCACTCAGTGCTGACGACAGCCGGTCATCTCTCGCAAGCGAGCAAGCATCCGGCGAGGACGCCGGACGCAGCACGCGGGACGCGTGCGCTCCCCCAGACAACTGGAACCCGAGCGGAGCTCAGAGAACCTTGGATGCGCTCGAAGAACGCGCTCGAATCTTTGCCGCCAAACAAACCGAAGCAGCCCAACAACAAGCGAAGCACCAGCAGCTTGAAGCCGCGTTGCAACTCGCTGCGCAGGACCTTGCGGCCAAGACCAAGCGTCTCGATGAACTCAAGGCCGAGGGCATCGCGCTCAAGTCGAAAGCCGATGCACTGAAGCAAACCATCGTCTCGCTGCTGGGCGAGCGCACGCTCGTGCAAGACCGTGCTTGGCACGAGACGCAGGTCGTTGCTGCCGAGAAGGCGGCACGCGATCACGAGGCAAAGGTGCATGAGCTTGAAAAGCAATCGGCCACGACGAAGGCGAAGCGCGATCAACTCGGCGAGCGCGTGAACGAGCTTGCGCAGCAGCTTGGCAAGCGTGAGCCTGTCACCGCGGCGATCATCGCGGAGCTGGAGCAAACCGCGCGACGCGTGAGCGATGAACTCGCTGCACAGCAGAAGTCGGCGGGCATGTTCGAGGAACGTCGGAACAACGACGACGATGCCCGCAAGCGTCGCGAGTCGAGCGGCGAAGAACTCAAGGCCGCTGAGGCCGAGGCCTTGCGCTGGGGACGCTTGAAGGAACTCATCGGCTCTGCGGACGGATCGAAGTTCGCGCGCTTCGCGCAGTCGCTCACACTTCGACAACTCATCTCGCTCGCGAACCAGCACCTGCAAGTGCTCGCACCGCGCTATCGACTGATCGCGGCTGAAGGAACGGAACTCGATCTGCGCATCGTCGATCTCTACCAGGCCAACGTCGATCGCCCGATGGAGAGCTTGTCTGGCGGCGAGAGTTTCCTCGCGAGTCTCGCGCTCGCGCTGGGGCTCAGCGAGCTAGCGAGCCGGCATCATCCCATCGACTCGCTCTTCATTGATGAAGGCTTCGGCACGCTCGACTCGGAGACGCTGGAGATCGCGTTGAGTGCCTTGGAAAACCTGCGCGCGAGTGGCAAAACGATTGGTCTGATCTCGCATGTGGAACTCCTGAAGGAGCGGATCGCCACGCAGGTGCGCGTCGTTCGAGGAGCGGCAGGCACCAGCCGGATCGAGGTGACGTAGGCCAGGATTGAAGCACTGCCCAGGCTTGCACGCGGCGGCCAGGGTTGTTTGTTGAGGCATGAAGATGTTCTCCCTCGGATGCTCCTGCGCGCTCGTGTCGATGCTGTGTTTGGTGACGGCTCGCGGTGCCGAGTTTGTGATTGCGACGGAAGGGCAGGCAGCGGGAAGTGTGATCGTCGGGACGAAAGCGAGCGAGCGCACGCAGGCGGCGGCAAAGGAGCTGGCCACGATACTGAAGGCGATCTGTGGGGGCGAGTTTCAGGTCAAGTCGGGCGATGGCGAGGAAGGCATTGTAGTCGGGACGGCGGCTGACTTTCCTTCGCTGTCGAAGGATGATCGACTGACGGACACGGCGATGACAGCACGGGAAAACTACCTGGTGCGCTCGGAGCCGCAGCGGCTGGTGCTGCTGGGCAATTCCGAGCGTGGTGTGGAGCATGCGGTGTGGCACCTGCTACATCGTCTGGGCGTGCGGCAATACTTTCCTGGCAAGCACTGGGAGATCGTGCCGCAGCAATCGAATCTGAGCATTGAAATGAGTTCGTTTCAGACGCCGAGCTATCACTCGCGTTCCATCTGGTATGGCTATGGCCCGTTACCAGAGCGCAAGGCAGACTATGAGACGTGGTGCAAGCGCAACCGCGCGACCAAGGGCATCGACCTCCTCAGTGGCCATGCTTATGGGAAGATCGTGAGTGCCAACAAGGCGGCGTTTGCGGAGCACCCGGAATACTTGGCGCTGGTGAAGGGCAAGCGCGCTGTGGACGATCCGAATGCGAAATTCTGCATCTCGAATTCGGGTCTCCGGGCGTTGGTGGGGAAGACTTGCTTGGCGCAACTCGATGCTGATCCGTCGCTCGATTCTGTATCGGTGGAGCCTAGCGATGGTGGGGGGTGGTGCGAGTGTGCGGAGTGCGCGAAGATTGGGACGGTGAGCGATCAGGCATTGCTGCTTTCCAGTGAGGTGGGACGCGCAGTGGAGGCCAAGCATCCTGGCAAGCTGGTGGGCATGTATGCCTACAATGAGCATTCGCCGGTGCCCACGATGGATGGTGCTTCGAACGTAGTGGTGAGCATTGCCGCTGGTTTCATCAAAGGCGGTGCCACGATGGACGAGTTGATCGATGGCTGGAGTCAGCATGTGCCGACGCTGGGCATTCGCGAATACTTGAGCGTCTTCCCTTGGGATCACGATATGCCGGGCGCAGCGCGGGCGGCACAGATCGACTACTTGCAGGAGACGATCCCACATTTCCACGACAAGGCCGCGCGCTACTACTCGGCGGAGTCGAGCGATAACTGGGGCTGCAATGGTCTGGGCTATTACATTGCTTCACGTCTGCTCTGGGATGTGGGTGAGGCGGGCAATATCGAGGCGATGTTTGATGACTTCCTCGATCAATGTTTCGGACCAGCGAAGCTGCCGATGTCGCGCTTTTACAACCTCATCAACCGCAGCCGTCCACCGGCGAGCGACGATCTCATCGGGCGCATGTATCGCCACCTGAAGGACGCGAGCGATCTGGAGATCAGTGATGACATTCGAGCACGAATCGATGACCTCATTCTCTACACTCGGGCCTGTGATCTGCGCTTTGATTATGATTCGGCGAAGGGCGAGGAGCGGCAGCAGGCATTCGAGGCGATGCTGCGCCATGCGTGGCGCATTCGAGGTTCCGGCATGGTGCATACGCAGGCGATCTGGCGCGATGCACCCAGGCGTGACAAGGTGGTGAAACTGCCGGCTGACCTTGCCTCGTGGAAGTCGGATGAAACTTACACACGCGAGGATCTCGATGGCTTCATGGAGCAGGGGATCGAGACGCATGAGGTAGCGAACTTCGAGCCCGCGACCTTCTCGTCGGATCTGGTCCCGGCCACGCCTTTGAAGCTGGCGAGTGGAAAGCCAGGAACGTTCGGTGATCTTCAACGTGGCACCGGGAACTACTGGACGTGGATCGACAGAGCTCCGGCAGAAATTCGGCTCAAGGTGACGGCCGGGCTGGTGTATCAGAACCAAGGTCCCGTGAAGGTGCGTCTGTTTCCGATGGCGGAAACGCAGGGGGAGAGCGTGAGCGAAGGTGAAGCCGCGCCGGACAAGCAGGCGCATGAGATCGTTTTGAAGACGAGCTTCACCGGGCTGCATCGCATCGAGGTGGAGGATCATCGAGCGGGCTCGCGGATAGAGTTTCCCGAAGGGCTTCACGTGACTTTCAATGCGACTGCTGACCAGACCGCGATGCTGAGTGGACGGCATGATCTTTACTTCTTCGTGCCACCAGGAACGACCGTGGTCGGAGGCTATGCAGACGGCGAGGGGCGTTTGATGGATGGCGCGGGAACGAAGGTGCATGAGTTCTCCAGCAAGCCTGGATACTTCAGCATTCCGGTGGGCGCCGGGCAGGATGGGAAGCTGTGGAAGTTCGAGTTCACGAGTGGCAAGCGCGTGCTCCTGACCGTGCCACCGCAGATGGCTCGGCAGGCTGGCGAGTTGCTGCTGCCGAAGGAAGTGGTGAAGTGACGGCGGTTGACATCGTCTCTCGCACATCGTTACTGCGGGCAGTTCTTTTCAGTTACATCGACGTTAGTCCAGATTCGCAGCAACGGGGAAGACCGTGAGAACCGGTCACAGTTGCGCTGCGGTATCGGGTGACAACTCTCTAGCGCGCCGCATTCGATGGGTGGTGTGCGAACAGTCAATCGGGTGAAACCGGTGAAGGCGTGGGAGGAGGTCAAAGCATCGCTTGCAACGTCCTTGTCCACGACTCCGAACGCTTTAGTCGTCCTCTTACTCCTACTCGTCTTCGAACGACGGCCTGTGCCATCGAGGACGAGTAAGAGTAGGAGGACGAGTAGGACTAAAGCATTCAGAGCGCTGGGGCGAGGCGGATGCGAGCAAGCTTTGGGAAACCCGGAGTCCGAACATCCAACTGCGAATGCTCACTTCCCGCTCATCGAGTGATGAACGGGAACCAACTTCATCGCCAAAATGAAGAGTGGGAGAAGTGCTGTGCGGTTCGCCCGTGCGTGTCGTCTCTCGCGATTCGCATTCATCTATCGAACTCATCATGCACTATCGCTTCTATGCGGCAGTGGCCTTTGCCATTGCCGGTCTCAGTTCGTCGTCCGCCGCCGAGTGGACTTCGTTTCCCATCGGTCAGGTGACCGGTTTCACCACCACTTATGCGCCTCGTCCAGACGGGCGATTCATCCTGGGCTCCAGTGGTTCCTTGTTCACTCAGAACACTTTCGGCGCTGCTGCTAAAACCCAGGTCGCTGGTGGCGGGCTCACCTTTGATCCTTCGTTCATTGCGGTCAAAGACGACACCACAGCCCTGCTCGGTGCGGGTGGATTTGGTGGACCTTCAGGCGTCCATCTTTTCAATCCATCAGCGCCGACCACGGCCATCAGCAGCATGGCGCTCGCCAGCTTGCAGAACTACTCGGCCGTGTATTGGAGGCATCCCATTTCGGGACGAGAGGGCTGGCTCATCGGGGGAACAAATGGCTCGGCGTATGGCTCCGGGCCAACCGCTGGCAATATGCACAATGTGACCTTCGTCTCACCCGACGGCACCAAGGTCGGTGCCATCACGGGCGATCTCTGCACTTACAGCGCAGGTCTTGCGGTGGATGGAGCGGGGCAGCTTTACGCGGCGATCTTTGAGTTGTCAGGCTCGCCCAATGCATCGGATGCGGAGAAGGTCTTCAAGTTTACGGCGGATCAAGTCGATGCCGCTGTAGCTGCCGTGATCGCGGGTTCGCCTTCGGTGGTGGAGCGCAGCTCGGCGCAACTGGTCTTTCGCTTTGACGGCGCTTCTTCGATTGCGGTGGACTCGCTCGGGCGCTTGTGGGCGACGAGCTTCAACATCAGCTACCTCCAGTGCTATGATCCGGTGACACAGTTGGTGCGAAACTTCAAACCTGATCACGCTCCCATCGTCGGAGCCGCCGGACCCACGACCTATCAGGTGCAGACGTTCAGCCGCTCAGGAGCGGGTTACGTGAGCTTTCTCGCGACGGATCTGTATGGCACGACGGGCACGAACATCGTTCATGGTTACAAGCCGGTGAGCGAGTTGCCGGTGCGCGTCGCGTCCTTCCCGACCACGACATTGACCAAGTCCGAGGCCGACGGCACCGCGACGATCACGGTCAATCTCGCGCCTGCATCGACAGCGAGAGTGACGGTGCCCTTCACGCTCAGCGGCACCGCGACGAATCGCGCCGACTACTCGATTGCGACCTCGTCGCTGGTCTTCAATCCAGGCGAGACGTCGAAAACCATCACGATCAACCTCATCAATGATGTGATCGATGAACCCAACGATAACGAGACCGTCATCGTCAAGCTGGGCACTCCGACGCCAGCTCGTGATGCTGGCATCAGCGCAACGGCTGGGCAGTTCACGCTGACGATCACTGACAATGACTTGAAGCCGATCATCACAGCGGTGCAGGGATTTGGTTCGCTGAAGGTGGGCAGCTTCTTCAGTCATCAGGTGGCGATCACTGGCGGCACGGCGACGAAGTATGTGGCCTACGGCTTGCCTGCGGGTCTGACGATTCATCCAACCTCAGGTGTCATCTCGGGTCGTCCGGTGGTGCCGGGAGAATATGCTCAAGTCTGGATCGTGGCGACGAATGCAGCGGGATCGAGCACCTCGGTGGCCTACATCCTGGATGTGGCTGACTTTGCAGCCGCAGCCAAAGGCACTTTCGTCGGGCTCGCGGATCGTGCGGGCACCTCGACGGGTGAACTTGGAGCACGCGTGGATTTGATGGTTTCGAGCGCGGCGATGTTCTCGGGCAAAGTGACGATTGGACGCAATGTGTTTTCGATCTCGGGTCCGCTCGACACGTCCACGTCGAATCCATCCGGCTCCGCTCCGTTCGCGGGCAAGACCTTGGCCTTCAGCATTGATGCGACGACGGGAGCCCTCAGCGGCACCATCACAGGCGGGGCAGTTCTAACAGGCTGGCGTGGACAAAACCCAAGCCTGCTCACGGGAGTGCACAACTTCTTCGCAGCGGTGTCAGGTGGTCCATCGGCAGGCGTGCCTCAGGGCACGAACTATGGTTCCGTCAACGTGCTGCCGACGGGCACGGCAGTGGTTAGCGGCATGACGGCGGAGGGGCTGGCGTTTGGCAGCAGTGCGATGATCAGCTCGACGGGTCAGGTGCTGGTTTATCAGGCGCTCTATGCTGTGCCGGGCACGTTCAGTGGTGCTCTCGGAATCGCCAACGATTCGCCGCGCACGCTGACGGGATCGCTGACCTGGAGCAAGCCCTCGCAGACCAGTGGCACCACTTACCGCACGGGCTGGACGCCGGTGATGAACCTCGCCGCGAGCGGTGGTCGCTATCGTCCAGTGAGCGGCAGCACGGCGATCCTGAATTTGGCAGACACAGGCGTAAACAATGCCCGGATGATCTTCCAGGACGGTGGTGTGGAGGCCTTCGCCAGCAATCCCACCACGGGGAACTTCCGGCTGAGCGCGCCAGCGCTCGTGAGCAACGCACTGCCGCACACGTTGACGATTACGAACAGCACGGGAGCCTTCCGGGGCACAGCAAAGCTGGGCACCAAAATCGTCGCCTTCCAGGGGATGATCGTGCCGGATGCGAGTTCGCCAGATCCGTTTGATGGTCGGGGTCACGGATATTTTTTGCTTCCAACGACGACGGCTGGTGTCACACGCTCTGGCATGGTGATCGTGGAACCGATTCCATGATCTAGATTTGCATGATCGCGCAACGACAACGTTCCTCCTGGAAGTTCATCGCCGTGGTGGCTCTGCTCGCCACGGTGCTGGGGGGAGCGTTTGTCGGCTATCGGGCCGATCAGGCACGACGGGCGGAACGTGCCGCTGCATTCCGAGCTGCCAAGGAGGCGCAGGACGCGCGTGAACGGGACTTGAATGCCAAAGCGGTGCCTCTCAGCGATCACGACAAAGATGACGATGAATCCAAGGATGAGGACGAAGACGATGAGGGCTGGAGCTTCCATGACCGACTGAAGAAGTTCTTCGCCGAGGGTGATGACAGCGCTCTGGATGGATTGAAGCCCAAGGGAATCACAGAGATCGAGGGTGCAGGTGGCAAAGGATTGAACCGGCAGGTCAAGTCCCATGGCATTTGGTATCCGGTCTTCGATTTGTCGAAGGCAAAGAAGGATGGCAGCGGAGATGTTACGGACCCAGACAAGGTGGAGCTTAACAAGGTGCCGCTATCCATCGTCTCGCCGAATCCTACCGCAGGCATCGTGGGACAGACGTTCAGCTATGCCTTCATTGCCGTGGGTGGCTCGCCTCCGTATCGCTGGGCGATGCAGCTGGGTTCAGCGGCGGACAGGTTTGTGCTCGATCCGAATTCCGGTGTGCTGACGGGCAGTGCTACACAGCCGGTGAGCACGTCAATGAATGTGTTTGTGACCGACACGGAGGGGCAGCAGGCCTCGGCGGCATTCTCGCTTGTCATCTCGCCCACGGCTCCGCTCACGATCACCACGTCCACCTTGCCCGTGCTGGAGATTGGCAAGCTTTACCAAGCGACTCTCGCTGGCGAAGGCGGTGTGCCGCCTTACACCTGGACGATCGCAACGACGGTGCCGCTGCAATGTGATCCGAGCAGCGGAGTGATCTCTGGCACAGCAACGGAAGCCGGTGAGTTCACGGTGAATGTGACGCTGACCGACTCGCAACAGACGGCGGTGGACAAGGTGCTCAACCTGAGCGTTTCGGCAGGGCTCGAGATCGTGACCGAGTCGCCGCTGCTGCCAGCGGCGCCGGGATCGAATTACACGACCACCTTCGAGTCTCGCGGTGGCACGCCGCCTTATCAATGGCGGGTGGCGGGGGGATCGCTGCCCGATGGATGGTCGCTCTCGGCGGATGGAATCCTGAGTGGTCTGGCGAGCACTAAGGAAGGGCTCTTCCACTTCGGCGTGGAGGTGCGTGATGCGAACGCTCTGATCTACCAGAAGACTTTCGATCTCGCGGTGATACAGCCTTTGACCGTGGTGCCGTCTCGGCAGCGGGCGGGCATCGCGTGGCAGCCCACGATGATGGCCCGTGTGCTGCCGGTGCCCATCGCGACGGTGATCGTGAATCGCAGCGGACCCGGCGGAGTGCGCGAGATGTATCGAGGCAGCGGATCGAACTTCGTCGATCATGGTCTGGTGACCGGTGGCACGTATGACTATCAACTCACGGCGAACACGGTGGACGGGAAGTCAGTCGTCTTCGGTAAACGCCAGGTGACCATCCTGCCGTTTGGTCTGAGTCGCGCCGCGCCGGGTGCCACGGCAGACCCGTTTGCAGATGCGGTGAGGTCTTTCAATCCGTTGAACCCCGGAGGTTACGGAGCCGCCGCACTACCATCGAATGTCACCGGCCCCCCGGATGGACGCAGCACCTTTACGCCCGCCTACCTGCCCACGCAGCTCGTTTCCCTTCATGCCTTCAAGTCGGCGGGTGGCAGCATCACGCTCGAATTTACTGACAACATCATCGAGCTGGGACCGGGCGCGGACTTCACCGTGTTCGAGAACGTGATGTTCCAAAACGGCGATCCAAATCAGCGCTTCATGGAGCCGGCCGTGGTGGAGGTGGCCTTGTTCGAAGGGCAGTGGTTCCGCTTTCCCATCAATGTGAATCCGCCGGTCAAAGGCGAGCCCGCCCTCACGAATCCCAGCTACTATGCGCAGGGCTTTGCGGGCGTGAATGCGACCACGGGCGATGATCCCACCAATGCCGCGCGCAGCGGCGGCGACAGCTTTGACGTCAACGCTCTGGGCATGTCCGGCATCACGTGGGTGCGCTTTGTCCGTCTCATATCCCCAGGCGATCGCGGCATGGCGGACAGCAGTGGCAACGTGGTGCGTCACACGACGGTGCAGGGGGCGTTGAGCGGGTCCGGCAGCTCGGGCTTTGATCTGGATGCGGTGAGCGCGGTGAACTACTGAGGATTCGAGGGCCTTGCGCAAGGCCTCGGGGCACGCCTTCGTTTGAACCAACCTTCCATGAAGAAACTCACCCTGCTCCTCACCGCTCTCGCCCTCGCCACTGGCAACTCGTTTGCCGAAGGCGCGAAGAAACTCGTCGTCATGATCGCTGGTAAACCCAGCCACGGCCCCGGCCAGCACGAACACAACGCTGGCGTGCTGTTGTTCAAGAAATGCCTCGAAGAAAACGCCGCCTCGGCGGTGGAGGTGAAGCCTCATCTCAGTGGCGAGTGGCCAGCCATCGAGGAACTCGACAAAGCGGACACCATCGTCATCTACAGCGATGGCGGCGGCGGACATCCGGCCCTGCAAGACGACCGCCTCCAGCAGCTGGGCAAGCAGATGATTCGCGGCTGCGGCCTGGTCTGCGTGCACTATGCCGTGGAGCCCACAAAGGAGAAGGGCAACAACGAATGGATCGAATGGATCGGCGGAGCCTTCGAGGTGGACTGGAGCGTGAACCCCCACTGGGATGCCAACTTCAAGTCGCTCCCCGCTCATCCCATCAGCAACGGCGTGAAGCCCTTCGCCACGAATGACGAATGGTATTTCCACATGCGCTTCCGCCCGCGAATGGAAGGCGTGACCCCCATCCTCAGCGATGTCCCGCCCGAGAGCACCATGAGCCGTCCCGATGGTGCCCACAGCGGCAATCCTGCCGTGCGTGCTGTTGTTGCAGCGAAGGAGCCTCAGCACGTGGCCTGGGCCGCTGAACGTCTGGGCGGTGGTCGTGGGTTCGGCTTCACCGGGGGCCACTTCCACAAGGGCTGGGGCAACAACGACCAGCGCAAGCTGATGCTGAACGCCATCCTGTGGACCGCCAAGGCCGAGGTGCCAGCGAACGGCGTTGAAAGCGTCGTCACTCCTGAGGACCTCGAAAAAAACCTCGACCCCAAGCCCGCTCCCAAGGCCAAGCCAGCCGCTAAAGCAGCCGTGAAGTAAGATTCATTGAAGAGCCAGCCACCCCACTGCGTCTTTATCGCCCCATGAAACTGACTACCCTCCTCTCTACTGTTGTGGCTCTCGCTTTGAGCCTCACCGCCCATGCCGAAAGCTCCGTGACGATCGCCGGCGTGCATAACTGCTGCAAGAAGTGCGACACCGGCATCCTCAATGCCGTGAAGTCCGTCAAAGGCGCCGAAGCCAAGACCGATGGCGGCAAGGTGACCATCACCGCGAAGAACGAAGCCACGGTCAAGAAGGCCGTCGAAGCTCTCCTGGAAGCTGGCTATGCCGGTGAAGGTGCCACCGCTTCCGGCGGCAGCGACGCCAAGGTGAAAAGCGCTACGGTCAGCGGTGTGCATCTCTGCTGCGGCAAGTGCGTGACGGCAGCTGAAAAGGCCGTGATGGCCACTCCTGGTGTCACCAAGCACAACGCGACGAAAGGTGCTGAAAGCTTCACCGTGGAAGGCGACTTCAGCACGAAGGACCTCATCGCTGCCCTCAACAAAGGCGGGCTCAACGGCAAGGTGAAGTAAGGTTTTCCAATCAAACTCTAACCGCCCTCGCCCGCACCTTCGCGGGCGGGGGCTTTTTGTTTGTTGAGCGGCAAGCAACGCGAGTTAGCGAGGCAAAAGTTTGACTCCGCCGCTGGCACCGGTGCCGTCGGTGACGCGGGGAGCGACGGTCATGAAGTAACCGTAGCCTGCCTTGTTGGCTCCCTTTTGAAACAGCACGCCCTGCCAGGCGGGCCTGGTCAGGTCGGTGTGGGTGAAGTAGGTGCCTCCGATGAGGCCGGTGGTGGGCGTGAGGGTGAAGACGTAACTGGCGTCTGTGGTGGGTGCCTTGGTGGCGACGTTGGTGGGGCTGATGTTGATGGCCTTCACCACCGATG
>JAEUHN010000024.1 GCA_016795365.1 Verrucomicrobiaceae bacterium | reverse complement strand
GCTGATGGGCCGCCCCGTGTGCATGCGGTTGGTGGCGGCAGCGTGCTCGTCGATGACATCATGATTCACCGTCCGCACCGCCGTCACACGATCCATGAGCGGAGCCAGTTTGGACAAATGCTCGCACACCCGCACGCCGGGCACTGCCGTGCCGATGGATGGGTAGTAGGAGCCGGGTTTGTTGGTCTTCGGGTCACCCAGGCGTTTGGGGTCAAACGTGTCCCCCTGTGCCATGCCACCGCCCAGCCAGATGGAGATGACGTGCTCCGCCTTTCCGCGAATCGGGTCCGCGAAAAGAGAGTTTGGCAAGGCGAGGCCACCAGCCAAGGAGGTGCTGGCTTTGAGAAAGTGTCTGCGGTTCATGAAAGCGGTGTTGGCGGATTGGAAGGCATGGGGTTCACGGCACCCAGACGAAGTCGCGATGGGTGATGAGGCTCCAGACGATGTCCTCGTAAACTTCCCGCCATTCGGGTCGGAGTCGCGGATCGGGCGCAGGGCCTTTCTGCACTCGGTTTTCGATCTCCTGTTGGATGGTGTTGGCGTCGGGGATGACGTGATTGAGCCAGGTGACGAGGCGGAGCGGTTTGGGTGCAGTGGGTTCGACGATTTGATCTTTGGGCGTGAGTCGGTTTTCAAAGCCTGAACGCAAGTCCGGCAGGAATGAGTCCCGCTCGGAAGATTGCGGCTTGCGGTTGAGGAAGCGGAGGAAGAGCTGCTCCAACAATGCTTCCGGCGACTTGGCCTCCACCGCCAGATCGGCCAGTTTCGACTTCCAGGAGGCTCGGGACAAGGCTTGCGTCAGCGTGCCGTTTTCGAGGATACCGGGCTGGAGGACGTTGGATTCGCTTTCGCGGACAAAGACCGGTTTTTGGCGCGCACCGTTCCATCCGAAGGCCTCCAGCACGTTCACGACGGCCTGCGCACGCGGCAGGGCGAGGCTGGGACGATCACGTTCGTTGTTCAGGCTGGCGAACATCCAGGCTCGACGCGGAGGACCGAGATCCTGGCGGTTTTGCAGTGTCTTCGAGCCGTCGTGAACGAAGGTCATGGGCTCGGAATCAATGGCGGCTCCGGCGGCAGCGTGCAGCGAGTCCACGATCTGCTCAGCGGTGAGGCGTCGCCGCGCTGGCGCGTGGAAAAAGCGCTCTTCAGGACCGGCGGAGGTCAGATTCTCGATACCTGCCTCACGCTGATAAGCCTGCGAGGTGACGATGAGCCGGATGATGTGCCAGACATCGTAGTTCGCGGTCAGCAGCTCGTTGGCGAGCCAATCAAGCAGCTCCGGGTGGCTCGCGTCGTGACCTTCCCAATCCTGCGCCGGCTCCACGAAACCCGCGCCCATGAGCCGCTTCCAGATGCGGTTCACGATGACGCGAGGGAAGCGGCTATTCTCCGGCGAGGTGATCAGGGCGGCGATGCGCTCACGAGTATCCTTCGGATCTTCAAGCAGCGCATCAAGGCCCGCATTTTCCGCCGCGCCTGTCACTTCGGCAAAGGGCCACACGGGTGTCACAGGCTCGTCGGGTTTCAACGTCACGCGGATCAAAGACTCACGGGCCTTCTTTTCAAAGAACGCGGCAGGCACCCGGCTGGTCTTCGGCACCGTCACGGTCTTGCGCTCCAGCATCGCGGCCAGGGAGTAGAGATCGCGCTGCTTCGTGCTGTGATAGGGCGAGTCATGACAGCGGGCGCATTGCAACTCCACGCCGAGAAACGCGGAGGCGATGATGTGGCCCTTCGTCGCGAAAGGCGCATCGTTTTCTCCCGCCTGCGCAAAGCCGGCACTGCCACCGTGAGAGGCATCGCCACGCATCATGAGCAGCTCCGTGACCATGCGGTCGAGCGGCTTGTGGTCGCGCAGGGAGTCGAGCAGAAACCAGCGAAACGGCCCGGTGCTGTTGAGCGAGGCATTGATCAGCGTGGGATTTTCCGCGAGCGCATCCAGCCAGTGACTGATCTCGTGATCCGCACCGCGTTCATCAGCCAGCAGGCGATCAATCAGCTTCGTGCGTTTGTCAGGAGACGAGTCCGCGAGAAAGGCGGTGACTTCATCTGCGGCAGGCGGCAGGCCGATGATGTCGAGATAAAGGCGGCGCAGAAAGGCTGCATCGGAGGTGATGGGCGTCTTGGCGAGTTTGGATGCATCTACCGGCGGTGCAGGCCATGGAGCACCGTCTCGAATCCATGTCTCCAGCCGAGCAATCTGCTCTTTGGTTAAACGATCACCCGTGGGCGGCATGACGTTGTCTTCGTCATCGGAGCGAATGCGTTTCAGTAGCTCACTCGCGGCTGGATCATGCGGAACAACAGCAGCCAGCTCCGAATCTCCCGCACGCAACGCAGCCTCGCGAGTGTTCAGCTTCAGCCCGCCCTTGTCCTTCTCGCCGTGGCAGCGAAAACACTGCTCGCGCAGGATCGGCAGCACCTCGCCGTGGAAGGTTTTCGCTGCCGCCGAGGTGGTCGCGCTCGTCGTGAGTGCCTTCCCGATCTTCGCATCGATGAAGGCATCCACCCGATGGCCCTGGCGCGGCGGTTGAGGCGCTGGATGCTGCTTCACCCATGCCTTGGCAATGGCGTGTCGCTTCTGCCAGAACGAGTCGCGGGACTTCGCGGCTTCACGCCGATTTGCATCGTCAAGAGAGGCCAGCGAGGCTTCGATATCAGCGAGAGCAGGCTCGACCTGCGCATCGGTCAAAGGAAGCTCAGGTCTGCCTGCTGCACGCAGGATGGAGAACGCATCGCGTTTTGCCGATTCGATGGCGACACAAACTTCGCCCGTGTCCGTGCGCATGTTCTTGCCTCCGACGATCAACTCCAGCACCACTCGCGAGGAGGTCTTCTGTGGCGAGGTCGTCACCATGCCGAAGACTTCCTGCTGCTTGTAGCCCTTCACCCGCACACCGGGATGCGGTGGCTCGGCCAGCGGTGTGAGCGGGTCAAAACCATTCTCGCCATTGCCGACGGCAGGTTGGGTTTCAGTAATCAATTTTCCATCCACCCACAAGCGAGCGAGTCCACGAGTCCGCAGCAACAAGCGATGCGAGCCCTCCGGCAGTTGCACATCACCCGCCATGCGCAGCAGCACAGGCGCTGCCCACGCCGAGCGGATGCCCCAGTCATCGCATCGCAGTGGCATGCGCGGCAGCAAAAAGGCATCGCCCGACCAGCGCAGCATCTCTTTGGGCATCTCCAGCGAGTTCGGCCAGCGATTGGAGGCGCTGTGGCCTTCGTTGACCTGCACCAGCACCTTGCCCTCGTCGATTTCTCCCATCTCCGGCATCTTCGCGACCTCGGGCAGCACCAACTGCGGTCCATCTTTGCGCCGACAATGTTTCGCGATTTCCGCATCGCTCAGCGCACGACGATGAATCGCCACGCCGTCCAGAAATCCCGTCAGACTATTGCCAGCGCTGCCGCCCAGCGACGAGCCGATCCACACATCGTCATCATCCACCACCGGCGCCTTCGTGGTGGCTCCATCCACGCTCCAATCACCGTCGGTGGGCACGCCATCGATCCATCCGCGCATCGTCTCCGGTTTGCCAAACTCATAAGCCACTGCCACATGATGCCAGCCTGATTTGATCTGAAAAGACGCCGTCGAGTTCCAGAGATGCCAGGTGTTTCCCCCACCGGGCGCGGGAGCGCTCGCAAAGAGAAAACTCAGATGCGCCAAGCCTGCGCTGCCACCGATGACCCGCAGCGACCAGTTCTGATTGTTGCGGGCAAAGTGCGGCGAGTTCGTGCGGCCCTTGCCGATCAGATACACCGGCTGCCCAGGGCCGATCTTGTCCACCTTCACCCACGCCTCCAGCGTGATGGCATCGCCATTCGTGAAGTCGAACGGACTCTGCGCTCCCGAGTCCTTGATCTCGTAACGCGAGCCTTTGCCCTGCAACTGAATCGCCGTGTTGTTCCCCTCGAAGTCGGGAAACTCAGGTGGCCTCGGCCCGGCTTGATCGCGCACCACGTTGCCAACTGCAATCAGCGGAGCGGATTCCTCCTGACCAAAATCCAGTTGCAGCACCGGCTTGGAATCATCGGCATAAAGTCCAACGCTCAAGCCAAGGTAGAGAGCAGACAGCGCGAGTGTGGCTCTCAAAGTCATACGGATTGGGCGCGGAGAGGTTGAATGACATGGCGATAGCTCTCGCGCAGGAGCGTGATGTCCGTCTCGATGGCGAGGTGAGTGAAACCGAGGGCTTGCAGTTCGGCAAAGTCATCGGTTTGGCGACAAAACATCCCGCAAGCCTTGCCCGCTGCTTTGGCAGCCGCTGCGACCTCCTTGATGCAAGCAGCAAAGTCGAGCTGCGTGCGTTCGGGGTAGGATTGAAGCTGGAGTTTCAAATCCATCTGCCCGACGAAAAGCACATCCACACCATCCACGGCAGCAATAGCGCGGGCGTTTTGCACGCCTTCGATGGTCTCGATCTGCGCGTAGAAAACTGGAGTCGGCATCTCGCGTTGCAGCCCATATTGAAAGCCCCGCACCATCCCTGCCAGACCACGATCCCCACGCGGCGGATAGCGCATGGCACGCGCGCAGGCCTCTGCTTTCTCGGCGGTGGAAACCATCGGCACCATGATGCCAGCCGCACCCCAATCGAGGCAACGTGCGATCTGCTCAGGATGCGGTGCGCCGACACGCACAATGGCCGCCGCATGGCGAATGACCTGGATTTGCGGCAGCACATTGGCTTCGGTGCCGCAGCCGTGTTCGAGATCAAGGAGCAGCCAGTCAAAGCCGCTCTCATCGGCAAGTTCGGCGATGACGGGAGAGCCTGTTTGCAGCCAGGAGCCAATTCGGAGGGTGGATTTGGAGATCATGAGTCAAACAAGTTTGGTATAAGGACGACCTTCGTTTTGGTCGATGCGCTCTGGGCGACCCATGTGGGGATAGATGAGCTTGGTGTGATCGATGCCAAGCAGATGCAGGATCGTGGCGTGGAGATCGTGAACGTGAAGGCGATCTTCCACGGCGTAGAGGCCGAGTTCGTCGGTGGCACCGTGGGTGCGGCCTCCTTGCACTCCACCGCCGGCCATCCACATGGTGAAGCCGGTGGGGTTGTGATCGCGGCCATCGCCTTTTTCACTCATGGGCGTGCGGCCAAACTCGCCGCCCCAGATGACAAGCGTCTCCTCCAGCAGGCCGCGAGCCTTCAAATCCGACAGCAATCCGGCAATGGGTCTGTCCACCGAATGGCAGAGCTGCGAGTGCCTGGCCTCGATGCCGGCGTGGCTGTCCCACTTGCTGCCAGCGCCGCTGTAGAGTTGAACGAAGCGCACGCCATTCTCGACGAGTCGGCGGGCGAGCAGGCAATTGCGACCAAAAGTGGCGGTGGCTGCGTCATCCATGCCATACAGTTTTTTCGTGGTGGCCGTTTCCTTGCTCAAATCGACCGCGCCGGGTGCCTCGGCCTGCATCTGGTAGGCGAGTTCAAAGCCTCGGATGCGTGCCTCCAGTTCGGTGTTGCTGGCGCGGCTGGCATTGAAGTCGTGATCCAGCTTGCCAAGCAGATCGAGCTTCTCGCGTTGTTCTCGGCGATCCACGCCTTTGGGGTTGTCCAAGTATTTGATCGGCGTGCCATCGGGGTGAAACTCGACTCCCTGATACACGGCGGGCATGAAGCCTGCGCCCCAGTTGCGCACACCGTTCACGACCGTGGACTCGCTGTCTTTGATGACAACAAACGCAGGCAGGTTCTTGTTCTCCGTTCCGAGTCCGTAAGAGGCCCAAGCGCCGAGTGACGGGCGGCCACCAAAAAGCGATCCGGTATTCATTGAGCACACACCGCCTGCGTGATTGATGCCGCTGGATGCACAGGAATGAATCACCGCGAGGTCATCGGCATGACGCGCGACTTGAGTGAACCAATCGGAGATCCACAAGCCGCCCTGGCAATGCTGCTTCCAGGTGCGTTTGCATTCGAGCAGCGGCGACTTGCCCTCGCCCGCTGCCGTGAGTGGAGTTTTGAAACTCGCGGGCAGGGATTGCCCGGCCAACTCGTTCAGCAGCGGCTTGCGGTCAAAGGTGTCCAAGTGACTTGGGCCGCCTTCCATGAAGAGGAAGATGACGCTCTTCGCCCTCGCCATGCGTTGTGGCAATTGCTGCGGCGCGGCGTGGGCTTGTTCTCCCATCAACGCCGCAAGTGCGACCGCGCCAAAGCCGCAACCGGCCGTCTGCAGGAAGTCTCGGCGTGAGTTGGGGAGATCGTAGCGATGGCAGTGCATGATTAATGAAGATAGAAAAACTGATTCGAGGTCAGCAGCACCTGGCAAAGACTTGTCATGGCCTTGACCAAAGGCTCGTCCTCCGGTGCGGCCTCGGAATCGGCGCCGCTCCAGGTGAACTGCGAGCGCAGCGGATCAGCGGCACGCCAGATGAAGATGCCGGACTTCCACTGATCAGGATCGGCGTTAAGCATGTTGTCAGCAGTTTGGCCGGACACGATGCGCAGGGCCTCGATCTGCCCGTCCCATTGGCGCGTTGGATTGCGTTTGCCCAGACCGCCAAGGTAGATCGGTGAAGCGCCTTGACTGAGCTTCGAGAGACGCTCGATCTGCACGATGGCGGACTCTGCTTTGGCTCCTGGCGTATCGAGATCTCGCACGGTGAAGGTGATGCTGTGTCGGGCACTGGAAACCTGAACCACCAAGTGATAGCGGCGGCCCACTTCGATGTGGATGTCGGACGCCGCCACCTGATAGCTGATGTTCGCGTTTTCATCCTCGCCTACGAGTAGCATGAGGATGTTGCGCGGCTTGTAGCGCGACTTTTGACCGGTGACATCAATGCTCCAGCCAAAGGACTCCAGGCTGGCCTTTCCACCATCCCAGTGCGAGACCAAGGTGCGCAGCTCAGCGTTCTTATCCACGCTATCGAGCTTCACGATGGACTCGACGGTGAACTCGTCGCCCTCCTTGTCATTCACGCTCACGAGCAGGCGTTCATGAGGAGTGTTGACTTTGAATCCTTGGTCATTGGCGGCGATTTCGTTTTTGGGTGGGGCTTGTTTGACCCGAGCCATTTGCGTCTTGAGAAAAGCATCCGCCGTGGCCCGCTCCTGCTCCGTGGGCTGACGGCCCAGCACGGCTATCCAGGTGTCTTCGATGCTCTTGCTGCGTAAAGCAAGATGACGCGCACGAGCACGCAACCAGTCGCCATTGAGCAATTGCAGCGCCTGTGTCGGTGTCGTCGTGCTTTGACGTTCAGCGATGCTCGTGAAGCCAGCGGGCATGTCGAGAGCGAGGAGCAGGTCATTCGGACTGTTGCGTTTCTTCCGCGTGTAAATGGAGCGGCGCGTGCCATTGCCATCGCTGGCTGGGCCTCCAGCGGTGAGATCGAGTTCGCCGCTGACAGCCAACAAGGCATCGCGCACTTGCTCCGCATCCAGCCGACGCGGATTGAAGCGCCACAGATAGCGGTTTGCCGGATCAATCTTCGCCACCGCCTCATCAGGCTCACGACGAGCCGTCTGCTGGTAAGTCGCGGAGAGCATGATCTCGCGATGCAGCGCTTTGAAGTGCCAGCCGCCTTCCACAAACTTCTTCGTGAGGTAGTCGAGCAGCGCGGGATGCGTCGGCAGCTCGCCCAGCGTGCCAAACTCACTCGAAGAGCCGACGATGCCGCGCCCGAAATGATACTGCCACACACGATTCACGATGACGCGTGTGGAGAGCGGGTTGTCCGACCGCGTGATCCATTCAGCAAGCGCTGTGCGGCGTCCGGTGGAGGTTTTCGTCGGCGTGATCTTGAGCGGGGCCGAGTCCACGATGGCGGGGAAGCCGGGCTCGATCTCCAGATCGCCCTTGCGCGTCTGCAGCTTGTTGGCAGGGGCTTTCGGCCCTGCATCCGTGACCACGAAGGCTTCAGGCAGCGGCTCCGGCTTGAGGTGATCGAACTTGTTCAGCGCTTCCCGGAGCGCCTTGTATTCCGTTTTGGCTTTTTCATCCTTGATGTCCTTCATCGGATCAAACGACGCGCGTGCGAAGTCCAGCTGGCGCTTGCAAAGTCCGGCGAGCTGCTTCTCCAGTGAGTCACGCTGGTCTGCGGGCTTGTTCGTCATCGCCTGCAAGTCCTCGGGGAAGCTGACAAGCCAGGTTTTCACCCGCTTATCAATCTCCGGCTGCGTGAGCGCATCCATTTTGGCACGGATTTCGGCCGTGGCGGCCATCCATTTGGCCTCCTGCTGATCAAAAGCCTCCTTCTCCGCCGGAGTCACCAGCTTCAAGTCATCGCGCCAGTGCACGGGCGTGAAGAAGGCACGCAGGCGGTAGTAGTCTTTTTGGAGAATGGGATCGAACTTGTGATTGTGGCAGCGAGCGCAGCCCATGCTCAGGCCAAGGAAAAGCTCGCCTGCGGTGTCCGTCATGTCCGTGACGATCAGATCCCACTGGCCGCGAATATCGCGCAGATTGTATTCATACACCGGATGACGCATGAAGGCCGTGGCGATGAGCACCTCTGGATCATCCGGCGCGATCTCGTCGCCCGCGAGCTGCTCACGCACGAACTGATCATAGGGCTTGTCCTCGTTGAACGACTTGATGACGTAGTCGCGATACGGCCATGCATGAGGGCGATAGGCGTCCTGGTTGTAACCATCGCTCTCCGCATAGCGCACGAGATCCAGCCAATGCTGCGCCCATCGCTCGCCATAGCGCGGGCTCGCCAGCACTTCATCGATCAGCCTCTCATAGGCACGCGGGTCCTTGTCATTCACAAACGCATCCACTTGATCCTTCGTCGGGGGCAGACCATGCAGGTCAAAATACACCCGTCGCACCAGCTCATGCCGGTCCGCCTCTGGCGCTGGTTTCAGCTTCATCTCCGACTGCTTCGCCGCAATGAAGCGATCCACGTCACTGCGCCCCCATGAGCCTCCCGTATTCGGCGGCGACACCTTCTTCACCGGCTGGAAGGCCCAATAATTCCGCTGCTCCTGCGTGAAGCCGCCCTCCGTCACCACAACTTTCTTCGCCGGATCCTCCGGCCACGGAGCACCCATCTTGATCCAATTCTCCATGATCGCGATCTCTGCGTCCGGGAGCTTCCCCTTCGGCGGCATCTGGAAGTCCTCGTTCGCATATCGCACCGCCTCGATCAGCGCTGACTCGTCCGGTTTCCCAGGCACCAAGGCTGGTCCGGTGTCTCCACCCGATTTTAGGTAGCCAATGTGATCCACCCGCAGCCCGCCCTTCTGTTTCGTATCGCTGTGACATTCATAGCACCGCTTCACCAGCAGCGGTCGGACTTCGTTCTCGAAAAACGTCATCGCCTCACGCTGCGCTCCATCGGCCGCCGCGATGGCGGTCGTGACGGCGATGCAGAAGATCAGATGAGTTAGGCGTGTCGGTGTCACTTTAACGTAGAAGGGTGACAGCTACGGCCATTGGGAAAATAGTCTCGCAAGCGGATGAAGAAGAAGGCTGGGAGCACTGTATTTTCATGAGGGCAGTAGGGGTCGTCACTCACTCCGAGCCTTTCCGAAAGCCCAATGAAACTCGCCGCCATACTCCTGCTCCCACTCGCCGCCTCTGCGGCGGATGGGGATGGATTTTTCCGCGAGCGCGTGGAGCCCATTTTGCAGCAGCGCTGCTACGAATGCCACTCGCACGCTGGAAAGATCAAGGGAGGGCTGGTGCTCGACTCGCGCTCGGGCTGGCAGACCGGTGGTGATGGCGGTCCAGCGATCGTTCCGGGGGAGCCGGAAGAGAGCCGCATGATCAAAGCGGTGCTCTACACGAACCCAGACCTGGAGATGCCGCCAAAGGCGAAACTGCCGCAGAACGAGATCGCTGTGCTGGAGGAGTGGGTGAAGCGTGGTGCTCCCGATCCACGTGAGGCGGAGGCAACAATAGTGAGGAAGACGGGCGTGGATGTGGAGGAAGGTCGGAAGCACTGGGCCTATCAGCCAGTGCGGGATGCCCCACCTCCCACCGTGCGTGATAGAGACTGGCCGCTGAATGAGGTGGATGCCTTCATCCTTGCGAGGCAGGAGGCGGCGGGTCTCCAGCCTGGGCCGCAGGCGGCGGCGCACACTTGGCTGCGGCGCGTGACGTTTGACCTCACGGGTTTGCCTCCGACCGAACCAGAGATCGCCGATTTCATCGCAGACCACTCACCGCAGGCGCATGAGCGCGTGGTGGATCGCCTGCTCTCATCCAAAGCCTACGGCGAGCGCTGGGCGCGGCATTGGCTGGACCTCGTGGGCTACGCGGAGCAGATTGGAACGGAGGGGAAAGTCTTTGCCGAACATGCGTGGCGGTATCGGGACTACCTCGTTGAGTCCTTCCACCAGGACAAGCCCTTCGACCGCTTCATCCGCGAGCAACTCGCGGGCGATTTGCTGCCTGCTGCCTCACCTGAGGAGCGCCGGGCGAACCTCATCGCGACCGGTTTCATCCTGCTGGGTGATGTGGACATCAACGCCATCGACAAGCTCAAGATGGAGCACGACTTCGTGGACAGTCAGGTGAGCAAGGTGGGCACCGCCTTCCTCGGCATGACGCTGGGCTGCGTGCGCTGCCACGATCACAAGTTCGATGCCATCGGCCAGCAGGACTACTACGCGCTGGCAGGGATGTTCCGCAGCACGAAGACCACCTTCAAGACGGGTCTCGGCATCTGGAGCAACATCCAGCGCGTGCCGCTGCCGGAGCTGGAGGAGGACCGGAAGATCGCTAGTGCACACGAGCAAAAGCTGGCAGGTTGGCGACAGGAAAAACTGAAGCTGGAGACGGAGTCGAAAGCGCTCGACGAAAAGCCCGACGCGGCAGGACAAAAGCGCCTCGACGAGTTGAAAAAGGAGATCACTGCGCTCGAACTGCGCATCGCCCACGGCGAGTATTTTCATCCCGGCAAACCACAGGCCATCGCGGTGCAGGACGTGGCAAAGCCCGGTGACATGCGCCTGACCATCCGTGGCAATCCGTATGCACTCGGCGATACCATGCCGCGTGGTCTTGTGCGTGTGGCGATGTGGGGCCCGCAGCCGAAGATTCCCGCCGAGCAAAGCGGTCGCCTGCAACTCGCCGATTGGATCGCGGACGCTCGCAATCCGCTCACGGCCCGCGTGGCGGTGAATCGTGTCTGGCAAAAGCTCTTCGGCGAGGGATTGGTGCGCAGTGTGGACTACTTCGGCACTCGCGGCGATTCACCCAGCCATCCTGAGTTGCTCGATCATCTCGCGAATCGCTTCATGAAGGAAGGCTGGTCGCAGAAAAAGCTCATCCGCATGCTCGTGCTCAGCCACACCTACCGTCTCGCAAGTGGTAACGCGCTGTCGACAGATCCCGAAAACAAACTCCTCACCCGCATGAACCGCCAGCGGCTTGATGCCGAGTCCATTCGCGATGCGATGCTGGTGGCGAGCGGACGACTTTCCGCACCATCCGGAGGCCCCGGCCTGCCGTTGGAGTTCCCGGAGAACATCAGTGGCCTACCCCTCACTCCGAAGAGCAATCATCCGCAGTTCAGCATCAAAACCGAACGCCCATGCCAGGACTACGAGCGCACGCTGTATCTAGGCGTCGTCCGCACCGGCACGCAGCCTGGCACGGCACGGCTGCGCGATGTGTTCGACTTCCCGCAACCCGCGCAGTTCACCAGCAAGCGCAGCGTGACCACCGTGCCCACGCAATCGCTATATCTGCTGAATGCCGACCTCATCCGCGAGCGCGGTGAAGACCTCGCAAAGTCTCTACTCGCCATTCAAGAAGAAGATGCTGCTCGTCTTGCACGGCTCTGGCTGCGTGTCTTGAGCCGCCCCATCACCGCCGCTGAGCGTGAAGACGCGCTCGCCTTTCTACAAATCAGCAGCAGCGCTGATAAAATCCAAACCTGGACCGAGCTGGCTCGCGCCCTCTTTGGCACGAATGAGTTCCTGCTCCGCTTTTGAACCGATGAACTTTCCACCTCTCGCCACCACCACTCGCCGCGGCTGGCTGCGCCAAACCAGCGCGGGCTTTGGCGCGATGGCCTTGCATAGCTTGGTTCATGCGGCCTCAAATCCGCTCGCTCTGCGTGCGCCGATGATCCAGCCAAAGGCGAAACGTGTCATCTTTCTCTTCATGTCCGGCGGTCCCTCGCAGATGGACCTCTTTGATCCGAAGCCTTTGATTCAAGAGAAGCACGGCAAGTCGGTGAACGCTCCTTTACCCGAGCAGCATCGTCATGAGAGCACCGAGGGATTGCTGGCACTCGGCACGGACATTCCGGTGCAGCCTCGCGGTCAGTCCGGCGTGACGATTTCGGATTTGCTGCCTCACACCGCCGCCATCGCCGATGAGCTTTGCCTTCTTCGTGCCGTGCATGCCGACAACAACCAGCACGGCCCCGCCGCGCTTCAGATTCACACGGGCGTCATCGCTGAGGCGCGCCCCTCGCTCGGCTCCTGGGTCAGCTACGGTCTCGGCACCGAAAACCAGAACCTCCCAGCCTTTCTCACGATTCATCCCGGCATCGACACACGGAATTACAGTGCCTCCTTCCTGCCCGCTGCACACCAGGGCACGCCGGTAACACTTCCGTCCAAGGCTAGCGATCCCGCCATCGCCTTTCTTACCGATCCCGCGACCGATGATGCCTCGCAGCGACGGCGTTTCGACTTCATCCAGCGCATGAACCGCCGCCTGCTGTCGCAAAATGACACGGATGTGCAAATGGAAGGCATGATCCACAGCCTGGAGACCGCTTTCCGCATGCAAACGGCCACGCCGGAGCTAGTCGATCTCTCGAAGGAAACCGAGGCCACGAAGAAGCTCTACGGCATCGGCGAAAAGACGACGGACAAAAATGGCCGTGCCTGCCTGCTTGCCCGGCGGTTCAGCGAGGCGGGCGTGCGCTTTGTGCAGGTCACCATGGATGGTTGGGATCATCATGGCAACATCCGCGGCTCCCTGCCCAACAGTTGTGCCGCCAGCGACCTCCCGTGCGCTGGTTTGATCCGCGATCTGAAATCGCGTGGCTTGCTGGAGGACACGCTCGTGGTGTGGAGCGGTGAGTTTGGCCGCACACCCTGGAGTCAGGACCTCAGCCGCACCGCGCCCATCGAAAAACATGGCCGCGAGCACCAGCCAGAGAGCTTCTGCGCCTGGATGGCTGGCGGCGGTGTTAAGAGTGGCCTCATGCACGGCGAAACCGACGAGTTCGGATACCGTCCCGTCTCCGGCAAAGTCCATCTGCACGACCTCCATGCCACCATCCTGCACCTGCTAGGTCTCGATCACCTCAAGCTCACCTGGCGTCATCTGGGTCGCGACTACCGTCTCACCGATGTCTATGGCGAGGTGGTGCGGGAGATCATTGCGTGAGCTTCTTGTCGCTTTGACGACGGGCTCGAATCAACCACCAGCCCAGCCTTCTCATCCACACGAGCGACCACGACTTTGGCTGTGTTGCTTCGTTTGGCCATCATCGCTTTTCACGCCCGTGTTCGGCGTGATGAGAAGTCGACCTCCACCGATTGGCGTGATGCCGTGGAGGTGCGAATGCAGGTTGAGTGCGATGATTGAAGGTCAGCACAGGCAGGCATCCGCTCGCGGTAACTGACCAAAAAACTGTGGGTGGTCTCTTGTTCACAAGCATCCCAACTAGAATGCAGAGAAGATCCAAGTAAATAGCCATGACCTTGTCGTGGAGTAGAGCGGATTGAGATCATTTCCTCCGCGAGCGATTGATCCGATGCCAAAGGAAAAGGCGGACCGTGAGGCCCGCCTTCTTCATTTCTAGATCAATCGTGAGCGAGGATTACTTCTTCGCCAACGGAGCCGTCACTGCGCCTGCAGGCACCTTGTCGGCGGGAACGATCTTCCACACTGCGCCGCGTTCTTCCTGATACGGGTCCACCTTGCCACCGTAGCCGGCAGTGCCCTGCGACACATAGATCGTGCCATCGGGTCCGATGCCGCTGCCGGTGATGCGCAGGCCGTCGGCGAGGTCGAGCAGCTCTTGCATCTGCCACTTGCCATCGACTTGCTTCATGCCCCACACCTTGCTGCTGCCCCAGTCACCCACGAAGTAGGTGCCTTCGAGTTCAGGATACGCCGCGTTGCGCGAGACACCGAGGTTGATCACACAGATGCCTTGATCGACGTGGCTGTATTCCGCGATCGGCAGCACGCCCACCTTCGGATAATCGCTACCAGGATCGACAGCGGTCTCGGTGCCGTCTGGGTTCTTCTTCAGGATCATCGGGAAAGGATGGCTGCCGCACATGAACTTCCATCCGTAGTTCTCGCCGCCCTTGCTGCTCGCGGGCTGGAAATCGACTTCCTCCCAGTGATTCTGGCCGATGTCAGCGATGTAGAGGTCACCGGTCTTCGAGTCGAAGCTGAACGTCCACGGATTGCGCAGGCCATAAGCCCAGATCTCCGACTTCGCGCGCGGATGCACCTTGCTGAAGGCCTCCTCGCTCACGCCGAACAGCGTCATCTGTTGCAGTGGAGTGATGAAGGGATTGTCCTTCGGCACGTCGTAAGCGCGGTCGCCGCTCGACTTGTTCACGTCAATGCGCAGCATCTTGCCCAGCCAGGTTGACTTGTCCTGGCCAGCATCAATTACATCGCCTTCCCAGCCGCCGTCGCCCACACCGATGTAGAGATAGCCATCAGGACCGAAGGCGATCTGACCGCCGTGGTGATTGCAATAGGGGAAGTCGATCTGCATGATCACCTTCGCGCTCTCAGGATCGAGCTGGTCAGGGTTGTTCTTCTTCACCTTGAACTCGGTGATCATCGACGCGCCGTTGAACCACAGGTCCGCGTAGCAGATATACACCTTGCCGTTGGTCTTGAAGTCCGGGTGGAAGGCCATGCTGAACATGCCTAGCTCGAGGAAGGAACTGATCGTCTTGTCCTTGAGATCAAGGAAGGGCTTCTTCAAACGCTTGCCGTCCTTGATGACTTGGATCACGCCCGGACGTTCGATCACGAACACGCGACCGGTGCCGTCATTCGGTGCCGACACGGACACGGGTTCAACGAGGTCGCCTTCGACTTTGACGAGCTGGATGGCGACATTGCCCGGCAGCTTACCGCCGGGTTGCACGGGCTTGGCCTGTTCGGCGCGCACAGCTGTGGCGGAGCACAGTGCGAGAGCAGCAAGAAGGATGCTTGGTTTCATATTGAGGTGAGGTGGATGAGGTTGGTTGGTTTGGCTGGAAAAACGAGCTTAGGAGAAGCGGGACTCGAACGGCAAGACTGAAATGCGTCTCGCACGGTCAGCCTTCTGATTCCGCGCCTGATGGCATGGATGGATCGATCACAGCTCCTTGATAAACACATTCGCGAACTGGATCGCGTCGTGGTGATACTGGAGGGCGATGGGGCCTTCGGCGGCGACGCCGGGGAGTTGGGCGTTGTCGATGATCGTCTTGCCATTGAGCAGCACGGTGCAGCGGTCGCCTTTCATCGTGATGATAAAGCGGTTCCACTGACCGGGCTTTGCGTCCGCGACCTCTTTGGGCGTGCAAGCGGTGCGGATGTCCATGGGCAAGGTCTTGTCCACCCGATAGCCACGGATGTCGCCGCTGCCGATCGGGCGCACCCAGATGTTGACCTGCGCCTTGCTGCTGCCGCGCAGGTAGATGCCGCTGTCGGCTGGCTCCTCGACCTCGACTTGCTCAGGCTTACCATCCGCGCCCAGGATCGGTTCTTCGCCATTGGGCGCGATCTTGTTGACCATCTTCTTCTTGGGCGGCGAGATGAACTTCCAGTCAGCGACCAGCGTGAAGTCCTTGTAGCTCTTCTCGGTCCAGAGATCGAGGTTGCTGCCCTTGACCTCCGCCTTCGCGGTGACGTTGAGGCCGTTCACCTTCCACACTTCCTTGATCGCGTCGCTGACCTTCCAGCCTGTGAAGTCGGTGCCGTTGAAGAGCTGCTTGTAGCCCGCATACGGCTCGGCGGTCTGCGCTGCTGTAGCCCCTGTCGAGGGCAATTCCTTCAGTCGGACATTCTTGAAGTGCGCCTCGCTGCCCTCGCTCTCCAGGCAGATGAAGCCTTTGCGCGGATTACAGTCGCGGCCGGTGGTGACCAGCTTGCCGTTCACTTCGAGTTCGATGGTGCCGTTGTTGCAGGTCACGCGGTAGTGATTCCACTCCGGCGAGGGCTTCACTCGCTTCTCGCTGGGGAAGCTGCGCACGCCGCTCTTCGCCGTGGGTGCCACAGCCGTCATCGTCGCACCCCAGATGGGGAAGATGTCGCCGTGCGAGGTGAACCACTCCCACGCGCCCTTGTTCTTCTCGTAGCCGAGGTCCAGGATCTGCACCTCGATGCCCTTCGCATACGGCACACCGGGAGCGGGCAGTCCTTCGCCCCAGATAAATAGACCGCTGTTGCCGCCCTCCTTCAGGTGCCGCCAGTCCAGCTCGATGATGAAGTTCTCATACTGCCGCTCCGTGGCCATGAAGCCCGTTGGCTTGCCCGTGGTAACGATCATCCCATCGCGCACCGAAAACGTGTCCGCCGCCACATTGACCGGACGCCAGCCGGCGAGGTCCTTGCCATTGAAGAGATCGACGAAGCCGTCGTCAGCGGCGGTCAGGAGTCGAATGGAGAAGGCGAGAGCGAGGAGCGCGGCGAGTGGTGATTTCATCGGCGGCCAATACGAGTCCAACGACGTGCCTTTCGCAGCGAAGCTAGCCTCTAATGTTCAGAACGGTGGAAGTCCTCCAGGCGCTCGCGAAATCCACTTTCCCTTTGCTCGGATGCGGATGCCTCGGACGCTGTCTCTCGATGGACGCCATTGATGAAAGCGGGCCGAAAGGTGCGTCCGTCCTGGCCTTTAATCGTGCGGATCTCCTCCTCCGTGAAACCTTCTTCACGGAGTTCGTCGATTGATTTGCCTTTCCATCTTTGGATCTCCAGCACGCCCAATCATAGGCGGTTAAACTCGGGTGAACACTGGTTATTATTGTGCAAAAATTAATCTACGGCGACCTGGGCATCGAGTGCAGCCTGGGCTTTCGCCTTGGCCTCCTCGGCTTTGCGCAGGATCTCATCGGGCGACGGCAGCGCTGCGAGCACATCGGCGGGAATGAAGCCGTCGCCGACCATCTTGGTGAGGCACTTCTTGCGTTCTTCCAGCGCCTTGTCCGGGCTGCGTTCCTTGCTGAAGCGGCTCTTGGCGGCTTCGCTGCGGTTCTTCAGCGCGGCGTAGATGTCGCCACCGAGCAGCGATGAAATATCGACCTTCATCTTCTCGCGGCCCACGTCCGCCTCGTTCACCACGTCGCCATTGATCGGTCCCTGCTGATACTTGGGGAACATGATCGCGACCTCCGGGCACACGCGCGAGCACGCGGGGCAGTTGGTCTTGCAGTTGTCGTTGTTCTGCACCTGGATCTTGTTCTCCTTGCTCACGCCATAGACGTCGAACAGGCAGAAGCTCAGGCACTGCATGCAGTTCGTGCAGCGCGAGTAGTCGATCACCGGGAACCACGGCTTCCACACGCCGGGCTGATTCATCGGTCTGTCGCCGCGCGTGGTCTCCACTAGCGCCAGCACGTCGGCAGCATCGAGCCCGGTGATGTCGCGTGTGTCGATCTTCACCTCGCCCGAGATGTCTTCCACCTGCGGCGCGCGCTGATCCGGGAAAACGCCGAGCACTAGAAGGCTGCGATCATCATGCGGGAAAGCGGGGCTGCCCTGCGCGGTCGTGCGCGTGACGGCATAGCCTTTGTCCAGCAGTGCTGACATGACCTTCGCGCGTGCGGAGGCATCGAGCGGGATGGCACCGTGACCTTCATAAAGCACGACACGGAGGGGACGATGGGTGTGGGTGATCATGGCGAAAGGATGAAGTCGGAATGATGAAAGATGAACTACTCGCGCAGCATCGCAGCCGCGATCTCCTCGGCAGTTTGCGCACGCATGTTGAGAATCTCAGCGCCCTCGTCGGGCAAGGCGGCACCGCATTGAGTGAAGAGGCCCTTCACCACACGGGGGAAGCACGCGGCGATGCGGATGGGAGCGCCGGCGGCGAAGGCTTTCAGCCTCTCGTCGCGATGCGCGGCCATCTCGCAGAGATCGGCCACGGACTCGAAGCTGGCTCCGCTGTCGCACAGGCGTTGCAGAACTTCATCTTTGACGCCCTGAGGAACGACTTGGGCATAGGCGCAGCGGCAGTAGAGGAGTTTGGGGGAAGCGGAGTCGGACATGAACGAGACGGGTGAAGCTCAAGCGTTACGAAGCCGGGGCTGCAAGGTTTTCCGATCACGTTTCTCATGCCAGAAAGCAAGGATCACGATCTGGTCGCCCGACTCTTGGAAGTGGAGCTGGAAAGGAAACTTGCGAAGAGCTGCCCAGCGGCGGTCAAGAATCGAGAAGGGGAAGCGCTGCGGATTGTCGAGCACCTCGGACAGCCTGGCCTTGAATGCGGCGATCAGACGATCGGCGGCAAAGATCGAACGCGCGGCATACCATGCGATAGCGTCCTCGAACTCCTCCAGAGCCTCGGGACGCCAGACAACCCGGTCATTCATAACCGTAGCCCAAACCGATCCTGGATGCGTTGCTGCACAGCGTCCCAGCCGATGGAGGAAGATGGGTCAGCCGCATGAGCATCAGCCCGACGATTCAGTTCGGCTTCCTGCTCGGCGGTGAGCAAGAGCGACGCAGGTGCCTCGGCATCGGCGGGCAGACTGTCCCAAATCTCTTCGACCAGATGAAGCCGTTCGGCCACCGGCAGGCTGAGAACTTCTGAGACGAGTTGAGCAGTCATGGCAAAATCATGCGGTGAGTCGTTGCGGATCGCAACAGCTACTTCGTCACAGGAGGTTTCGCCTTCAGCCCCTGATACACGCCGAAGTCATGGTAAAAGAACCGCTTCGCGAGTGCATACATCCAGTGCTTCTCGGGGATCTCTTCCTCCACCCACTGGCTGCTGCGCGGGGTCATGCTGTCGAGTTCGGCGATGGCGGTCTGGCGCACGGTGGTGTCCTTCGCGCCGTGCTTGGTGGCGAGAGCTTTCACGAGGTCGGGGCGCTCCAGCACGATGCAGCCGCGCGTGTGCTGCGCGGCGGTCTCGCGGAAGTCCTTGAGGAAGGCGCTGCTGGTGAAGGTCTCGTAGATGCCGCGCTCGTCTTTGATGTTCTCGGTCGCGAACTGGATGATCGGGCACGGTTCGATCGCACCGGTGGGTGCGACGTGATGGCTGATGCCCGTGGCCATGGGGCAGAGCGCCTGGCCATTGTGATCGTAGTAGGCATCGACGATCGCGATCGGCATCTTTGCACGCTGGCTGGTGACGAACTTCCGCACCTGCGTGATCTGCTGCGGAGTGAGCGCGAGTTCGGAGCAGATCTTCGGGCCGACCGGGCGATACGTGTGATACCAGGTGTAGTGCACGCCCATGTCGATCAGCTTCTGCAGCCACTCGACGGTGAGCAGGTCGTCGATGTTCGACTTGCACAGCGATGTCGCGACACCCGTGAGCAGCTTTTGATCAAGGCAGTTCTGCAAGCCACGCAGCGTGCGGTTCAGCACATCGACCTTGCCACGGCGTTCATCGCTCACCGTGCTGGTGCCTTCGACACTGACGAGCGGTGTCGCGTTGCCAAGCTGGCGCAGCGCCTTGGCCGTTTTCTCGGTGATCAGCTGGCCGTTGGTGAACACTTGGAAGTAGCAATCGGGATGCTGCGCGAGGAAGTCGAGCAACTCGGGATGCATGAACGGCTCGCCGCCGAGGATGCCGAAGAACGCATTGCCATGCTCACGCGCGTTATTGACCGTGCGGTTCAGTGTGTCGAGATCAATGGCGTTGCGCGGAGCCTCCACGTCCACCCAGCAGCCCTGGCAGCGCAGGTTGCAGGAGTTGAGAATGCTCAGGTAGAGGAAGGGCGGGAAGTAAACGCCCTGCTTCATCCGCTTCTGGAAGAGCAGCACGGAGCGCGCGCCTTTGAAGCCGAAGTTCCACGCGATCTTGGCCAGGCACTGGGGATCGACGGTGGAGAGAATGCGGGAACCGAGAGAGAAGATCATGAGCGTGAGGCAAGACAACAAGGACCCTGTCCAAACTCTACGCTCGACCTGGTCCTGTCAGCGACATGATAAACGGTTTGATCGGCAATCCAACGGAGTTCGACCTCATGGATCAAATCGGTAGGCCTTGTCCACGAACACCTGGTGCCATAGTTCCAGAATCACGAGCGAGACGACCTGCTTGCAGAACACGAATTCGCGCGTGCGGTTCATGTTCTCGACGAGTGCGGTGATCTTCTTCGGATCGAAGTAGCCGCGCTTCTTCACGGCGGTTTCGTTGAGCGTATCGGCGACGAGTCGCTTGAACTGCGGCTTGTCGAGGAAGTATTCGACCGGCAGGTAGAACGGGATCTTCTGGCGGCGCGCGATATGCGGCGGGAAGACTTTATCCGCGAGTCGGCGCTCGATGATCTTGTCGCCCTTGAGGTCGTTCTTCAGATGCGAGGGCATGGTGAAGGCGAGTTCGATGAGGCGCGGATCGAGGAACGGCAGACGATACTCCAGCGAGTGCGCCATCGTGTTCTTGTCCTGGCGGATGAGCGCCCAGTCTTGGAGCCACTCGTCGTATTGCAGCTTGCACAAGCGATCGAGGAACGGGCCGTTCTTGTCTTTGTCCGGCTCCTTCGCCATCCAAGTGTCGCAGGCAAGGTGTTTGAACTCGGCGCTGTAAGCATCGCGACGCTCGTCCTCGCTCCACAGCGTGCGCAGCGCGTTGAAGTTGTGGTTCAGATCGCGCGAGTTGTAGCGCGAGAGGAACTCGATCACGCGCTTCTTGCCTTGCGAGCCGAGGTCGGCGGGGAAGGTGAAGAACTTGTTCAGCAGCGCGTGCGGTGTGACTTGGAAAGCGAGTGATCCGAGCGCAGGTGCGAAGGGCAGCATGCGGCGAATCTTCTCTACCTTGCCGATCACGGTTTGGAACGAGTAGCCCGCGAAGGCCTCGTCCGCGCCTTCGCCACCGAGCACCACTTTCAGATCTTTGCTCGCGCCTTCGGCCAGCTTGTAGAAGGCAATTAACAACGCATCGCCCACGGGCCGGTCCATGTGCCAGACGATCTTCGGCAACAGCTCAAAGTCCTCGGGCTGGCAAATGATCTCGTGATGCTTGGTGCCGAGGAAGGCCGCAGTCTCGCGTGCAGCGGGCGTCTCATCCACCGGCGAATCAAAGCCGATGCTGTAGGTGTTGATGTTCGACGAATACTTCGTCATGGCCGCCACGGTGAGCGACGAATCCACGCCCGCGCTGAGATACGCGCCCACGGGCACATCGCTTCTCATGCAGAGCTTCACCGCATCGTAGAAGACGTGCTCCAGTGCTTCGAGATACTCGGCATCCGACTTGTAAGTCGCGGTGCGCGCATCGAGCAGTGGCACCTCCCAGTAGCGATGGATCGAGAGCGAGTTGTCGCGCAGCTTGTAGTGCAAGTAGTGCGCGACGGGCAGCTTGTAGATGCCGGCAAACATCGTCTGCGGCTCGGGCACGTTGCGCAGCGTGAGATAGGGATCGATCGCCGCGACGTTCGGCTGCGCACTGACGTGCTGGCTTTGCAGAATCGACTTCGCCTCGCTGCCGAAGAGAAAGCGTCCGTTCCCATGGTGGTAATACAGCGGCTTCTGCCCGCAGCGGTCGCGCCCGATGTAAAACTCCTGCTTCCGCACATCGTAGATGCAGAAAGCAGCCATGCCGTTCATGCGCTTGAGCAAGCCGTCGATTCCCCATTCTTCAAAGCCATGCACCAGGCACTCAGTGTCGCTGTGCGTGGTGAAGCGGTGGCCCTTGGCTTCGAGTTCGTTGCGCAGCTCGACGTAGTTGTAGGTCTCGCCGTTGTAGCAGACGGCGATGCTGCGATCCTCATTGAATACAGGCTGCCATCCGCCTTCGAGGTCGATGATCGATAACCGCTGCATCCCCATCGCAAACGGCGATCCATCCGGCGCGACATACTGACCCTGCCCGTCCGGCCCGCGATGCCTGATCACGCGTCCCATGCGGTCGAGGAGACCGTCTTCTTTGAACCCTGCAAAACCGTAGATGCCGCACATGTGGCTGCGAATATCGGGAGTGTGTGGCGCGTGTCAAAAGAAGCGTCAATGCGATACACCACTCGCTTCTTTCATGCTGATCATGATGAATGCTGCATAAATGAGGAGCAGAAAAAGACCGCGCCCTCGACCGATGCTTCCAGTCTTGCTTGGCCAAATCAATAGCGTGGCCAATAGCCCCCCGATCAAGGCTGTGCGCACAGCGACAAAAGGCATCTCAAATGGCTGGATCAAAGCGACGACGGACGCGATGAACAGAGCGTTGAAGATATTGCTGCCGAGAATGTTACCAAGGCCGATGTCGTCGTGCCCCTTGAGCTTGGCAATGATCGTAGTCGCCAATTCAGGAGTGCTCGTCGCCAGTGCGACCACCACGGCTCCGATGACAAAGGTGCTCCAGCCCAGCGCTGCCGCGATGCCTTTGCCGCCATGAACAACAAACTGGGCGGCAATCATTAACACGCCCAGCCCCAGCAGGGTTAAGAGCACCGATTTACCTGGATTCACCGATTCATCGCTAGTCTCGATGGACTTGGAGTGCCTCCCTGCATCCTTCACCGCCATCGTGAGCCAGCCAGCGAAAACCGCCAGCATAAAGGCTCCATCCAGCCGCGAGATACGACCATCCAAAGCCACCACGCCAACCACCAGAGGCACGAGCAAGGCGATGCTGTAGTCGCGCTGCACACCACCCCGCGATGCTTTCATCGGAGACATCAGCAAGGCAATCGCGAGCACGAGCGCGACGTTCACCACATTGCTCCCTAGCACATCACCAAAAGAAAGTTGCGGCACACCATCACGCGCGGAGTGGATCGCCACGAACAGCTCAGGAGCTGAGGTGCCAAAGGCCGCCACTGTCGCCCCAATGACCGCTGTCGGCCATCGAGCCCAGGAAGCCAAACCGACCGAGCCACGGACGAAAAGTTCACCACCAAACCAAGCAAGCAGCACGCCAACGAGAAGTTGCAGAAGGGAGAGCGTCATGACAGCTGCAGCACTAGCCGTCCGCTGAGCCGGGGCAATTCCATTCACCCGCCTCTTTCCGCACGAAAAAACCTTGCTCCAATCAGAGTCCGTGCGCGCCGGCTTTCATCGTTCCCTCAATGCTCAGTCGCATCTGTTCAAAGGCAGCTTCGTCGAGCTTGCGCGGGATCTCTACAGGTTGTTCGAGGATGATGCGAGCTTTGCTGAAGGGCTTGGGCAACTGAAAACGATCCCAGGTCTTAAACTCCCACGGATCGTTATACTGCACATGGACAGGCATGACGAGCGCGCCCGTGAGCTGGGCAAGTTTGAGTGGTCCAGGGTTCAGATGGTAACACGGACCACGCGGGCCATCCGGCGTGATGCCAACGTCGTAGCCCGCCTTTACCTTCTCGGCGAGCGTGATGAGAGCGCTCATTCCCTTGCGCGAACTGGAACCGCGAACGGCTTCAAGTCGGAAGGCGGCGCACGCGTCCGCGATGATCTGGCCATCGCCGCTCGGGCTGCTGAGGATGCAACCCGGCACATCCGGCAGCCACAGCTCGTGGACGTATGGGATGAGGAACATGCGGTTGTGCCAGAAGGTCCAGATCAGCGGCGGACGAATCTTCGAGCGCAGGATCTTCGCATGGTCGATCACCTCCAGCGTCAGCGTCTCCGCGATGCCACGGATCAACCAGGAGGCGACCTTGCCGGTGTGTTGGAAGCGGATGCGGGCCATGCTATGCTTGTTTGCTTCGGCGATTATCCAACTCCTTTAGGTGCCGCCCAATCAATGCAAGCTCAGCCTGCCTGATCAGGTTGGCTGCGTCGAAAACCGGCCCTTCGGCGCTTTCCACCCTTGGCAACACTGCTCCACAGTCGTGCAGCGCATAAACACACTGGGCGAGGTAGTGAGCGGCATAACGATAAAGGCTCATGCTTTTCTCCAAATGCGTCCAAAACAGCGGTTCCAAGTCTTTGGTCTGCAACTTTGCCAGTGCCCAGAGGATCTGCGGCCGCGCAGGGCTACTGTCACTGCAGAGTGTTAAAAGCCGCAGTAACTCACTCTGAATCGCATCAGCATCCTCCAGCTCGATGGATCCCTCGTTGAGTTCTTCAATCTGAGACTCAATGGATGGATAGCTGAACTTCCTCAGCACCTCCTCAGCAGAGAGCAATTCATCTGAAGCGACGACTGGATCATAGGTGATGGAGCGCAGTCTCTCGATTAGATCTTTGGTGAAGTCGTTCATACGAGAGCCCAAGCTAGTTAGCGGTGCTGATTGACATCACAGCCACCCCGTCTGCTGCAAGCGCCCGGTCAGTTCCATCTGACGATCAAGTTGTGTCGCGTAGTGCGCGGCGTTCTCAGCATTCGGCTGGCAGCGAGTGGACTCGTCGAGATCGACGAGCTTGGCGCAGAGCGAGTCGTAGCTCTGCTGCGTGGCGACGTGTGCGGCCTGGATGGCGGCTCCGAGAGCGGCACCTTCGCTGGTGCTGAGGGTGACGACTTCGGCGTTGAAGCAATCGGCAGCGATCTGGCGCCAGGTGGCGCTCTTGCTGCCGCCGCCGGTGAGACGGATCTCGCTCGGGTTCATGCCAAGTTCGCGGAAGCGACGCAGGCCATACGCGAGGCCCAGCGTCGCACCTTCCACCGCCGCACGCGCGATGTTCGGCGGCGTCATGTTCGTGGGGCGCAGGCCGTGCAGAACGCCGGTGCCGCTGGGCAGGTTCGGGGTGCGCTCGCCATTGAGATACGGGAGAAAGATCACGCCATCCGCGCCGACAGGTGCCGACTTCACGGCCATCTCGAGCTGCTGATGATTCCAGCGGAACATCTCGCACACCTGCTCGGTGACGACGGTGACGTTCATCGTGCAGACGAGCGGCAGCCATTGATCCGTGCTGTCGCAGAACGCGGCGACTTCGCCCTGGCCATCAATGACGGGTTTGTCGGAGACGCCGTAAAGAGTGCCGCTGGTGCCGAAGCTCGCGGTGATGCAGCCGGGCTTCACATTGCCAGTGCCGATCGCACCCATCATGTTGTCACCGCCGCCAGCGCTGATGATGACGTCATAGCTGAGGCCCCACTTGGTGGCCAGCTCGCGACGAATCGTGCCGTGCGCCACGTTCGACGAGCCGAGCGGCGGCAGCATCTCATGCACGCGTGGGTCGATGAAGTCGATGATCTCCTTGCTCCACTGGCGCGTGCGCACGTTGAGGATGCCCATGCCAGAGGCGTCGCCGTATTCCATGCGCTTCACGCCGCTGAGCCAGAAGTTGATGTAATCATGCGGCAGCAGGATGGACTTGGTCTTGGCGAAGTTGTCGGGCTCGTTCTGCTTCAGCCATAGCACCTTGGGGACGGTGTAGCCAGGCAGGATGGCATTGCCTGCGAGGTGAATGCAGCCGGGCTGGCCGCCGAACTCGTGAGCGATCTCGCCGCACTGTGCCTGGGTGCTGGTGTCGCACCAGAGCTTGGCCGGGCGCACGGGTTTATCGTTCGCATCGAGCACCACAAGGCCGTGCTGCTGGCCGCTGACGCCGATGCCTCTGATGAGCTTCGCTTTGTCGCCCAGCTTCTGCACGCAGACGGTCACGCATTCGTCGATGGCGTCGATCCAGGTCTGCGGATGCTGCTCCAGATGGCCGGGTGGCAGGCCGTCGATGAGGTCATACTTCGCCTGCGCGTCGGCGATGATTTTGCCTGATTCAAGGTCGAGGACGATGGCCTTGGAACTCTGCGTGCCGCTGTCGATGCCGAGGAAATACATGGTGGATGGGAATGAAAATGGACCGCTCACCATAGGCAGCGCGCGCGGCGCGGAGCAAACGCAAAGTAGGCCGCATGAATGGCGGCGAAGGGAATGCGTTTCTGAGGAAATGGGCTTGGCACTCGCCTGTCAGTGATGGCAAGCTGTCTGCTTTCCTGAGTCGCCCGACTTTCGCCATGAAAAAGCCATTTTTCCGTCCCGCAGGCAATAGCCTCACGCCCGTGATCATCATCGTTGCGGCGCTGGCGCTCAGTGCGGCGGTATTCTTCCTCTTCACCCGCAAGCATCTGCCGACGGCCCAAAGTCAGCCACAAGGCGCGCCGAAGCCCCAGATGACGGCGCCTGCCTCGACCCCCGCGATGTCGAGTCCACCGACGACCGCCAGCACGACCACCCCGGCACCTACCAAGGCTGCACCCTCTACTCCACCGCCCGCTCCGAAATCCCCAGCCTCCAGCACCTTTGGCTTCGCCCGTCCGGTTGATCTCGGGGCCCAGATCGCTCGCGCCCTCGCCTCGGGCGACATCGGGCAAGCAGCCGAGATGGCAGGTGCAGGTGATCCCACGCGCACCGCCGCTGCGGCTGCGGTGCTCGAAAAGATCACCAAGGGCATGGGGTTCAAGATTGGCCCCGACGACAAAGTGCAGATCCTCGGCCAGGCCGGGGACGCCACTCGACTCTCCATTCCGCTGATCAAGCCTGGCGAAACCGCGCCCTCGCTCTCGATGCAACTCGATGTGATCCGCGATCCGAAGACAGGGTGGAAGATCCAGCAGTTCGTCCTGCCCAAGGAACTCCAGGCCGCAGTCGCATCCATGGCAGCCGCCACGCCAGCAGCGCCATCCGGCACCACGCCACCAGCCGGCGCGCCACCTGCGTCTCCTGGCAATGCTGCCCCAGGAGCCCCGATGAAAGGCCCAGCGCTGTTCACGGTCGCCACCGAACCTGACGCACTGACCGTTGCCCATGTGTTTGTGGATGCCCTTTTGCATCAGGATTTCGGTGCCGCGCAAAAACTCACCGACGCGACGAAGGTGCCCAATCAAAAGCTCGCAGGTCTGTGCATCGTGTTTGAGGAGGGCGACTACATCCTCAAGCCCAGCAAGCCTCTCATCATGACCACGGCCGGTCCGCTCAATGCCTGGGTGATCGCTCAGGTGCAGAGCGAGAAGCTGCAGCAGGCCACCGAGTTTGGCCTCGAAATGCAGCGTGTGAATGAAACCAGCCCGTGGATCATCAGCGGCCTCAACCTGTCTGACTTGCTGGGCTCCTTCGCCAAAGGCGCGGGCAAGCTCGGCGTGCCCTACACTCCGATCGTGGCCAATCCACGCGGAGGCGAATCGCTGGCGCTCTACTTCGAGTATGACCAGGCCGAATTGCATCCGCGCGCTCAGAAGCAGCTCGACATCGTGGCAGGCCTCCTCAAAGCAAACCCTTCGCGCAAGCTGCGCATCGCGGGCCATACCGACGCCAAAGGCGCGGACGACTACAACATCAAGCTTTCGACCGCGCGTGCCCTCTCCGTGAAACTCAAGCTCGCCGCCCTCGGCGTGTCGCCCGAACAGGTGGTCACTGAAGGCCTCGGCAAGTCAGCCCCCATCAGCCCCAATCAGAAAGCCGATGGCACCGACGATCCTGAAGGACGCTCGCGCAATCGTCGCGCTGAAATCTACCTGGACTTCTAAAATCGGCTGCGTCAGCAGATTCGGAGCGCGGCCACAAGAGATGCGAGGCCAATGGTTCAGCCGCTACCTTTGATCTAACGCCAACCAGCGAACGAAGCAGATTGTGCTGCCCCGCCCGAAGTTGCGACCCATCCGTTTTTCAGCATTCTGCTAAGCCATGATTCCCGGCACCAGCTCGCCGTGGATGTCCGTGAGGCGATAGTCACGACCTTGATAGCGATACGTGAGACGCTCGTGATCGATGCCCAGCAAATGCAGCACCGTCGCGTTCAGGTCGTGCGTGTGGACCTGATTCTCCGCGATGTCGAAGCCAAGTTCATCCGTCTTGCCATACGTGATGCCGGGCTTGATGCCGCCACCCGCGAGCCACATGGTGTAGGCGTCCTTGTGATGATCGCGGCCAGGACTGGTCTTCGTGCCATTGCCGTCGATGCCCTGACGCAGCGGCGTGCGACCGAACTCGCTGCCCCAGATGATCAGCGTCTCATCGAGCAGGCCGCGTTGCTTCAAGTCGCGCACGAGCGCAGCCATCGCTTGATCCACGTCCTTCGCTTTCGCGGTGAGGCGTTGCTTCAGTCCGCCGTGATGATCCCAGTCGGAATCGAAGAGCTGCACGAAGCGCACGCCGCGCTCGACCAGACGACGAGCAAGCAAACAGTTGTTCGCGAACGATGCCTTGCCCGGCTCCGCGCCATACATGTCCAGCGTGGCCTTGCTTTCCTGCGTGATGTCCATCAAGCCGGGCACACTGGTCTGCATGCGATACGCCATTTCATACTGGCTGATGCGCGTGGTGATCTCGGGATCGCCCACAGTGTTGAATTGCGCCTGATTGAGCTCGCGCACGGCATCCAGCACACGGCGACGATCCTTCGCGCTCTGCTCCTTCGGATTGTTCAGGAACAGCACCGGCTCGCCACTGCTGCGGAACTGGATGCCCTGGTAAACGCTGGGCAGGAAGCCCGTGCTCCACAACGTCGAGCCCGCGCCGCCGGGCGGACCACTAAGCAGCACGACGTAGGCAGGCAGGTCAGCGTTGTCGCTGCCCAGGCCATACGTCAGCCACGCACCCATGCTGGGCCGTCCGCCGCGACCAAAGCCGGTGTGCAGGAACATCTGCGCCGGTGCGTGATTGATCTCGTTCGTGTGCAGCGACTTCACGATGCAAATGTCGTCCGCCACCGTGCCGAGGTGCGGCAGCAGCTCGCTCAGCTCCGCGCCGCTCTGGCCGTGTTTCTGGAACTTGAACTCCGTGCCCGCCAGAGTCATCTCGCCGCCGATGAAGGCAAAGCGCTTGCCCTTGAGCAGCTCGTCCGGGCACTTCTGGCCATCATGCTGCTGCAGCACCGGCTTGTAGTCGAACAGATCAAGCTGCGATGCCGCGCCAATCATGTGCAGGTAGATGACGTGCTTCGCCTTCGGCGCAAAGTGAGGCCGCATCGCTCCGAAAGACTCTCGCTCCAGCAAAGACCCAAGCGCGGCCGTGCCCAGCGTGAGCCCCGACTTGCGGAAGAAGTCGCGACGAGAAACATCCAAGAACTCAGTGCCTGTGATCATGTCCTCTAGAACGCGACCAAGCCATCCGGCTTTCGTGTCTCTTCTTCCTCAGTTGCCAACGATCGAGACTCTCACTGCGCACGCCTTGTAGCTCGGCTGTCGCGAATGCGGATCGAAGGCTGCGAACGTGAGCTTGTTCACCTCATCATAGTGCATCGGCATGAAGACATTCCCCCGCTGCACCGTGCTGGTCAGCACCGCCGTTGCTTCGATCGCAGACCGCCGTGAAGCCACCTGCACCCGTTGCTGAGCCGCAATGCCCAGCGCCTGCGCATCGTCAGGATGAATTTCGACATAGCACTGCGCCGGGTGCAGCCTCTTCAACACCTCGGACTTCCCCGTGCGCGTGTTCGTGTGCCACTGCGCCGATGTGCCGCGTCCCGAAAGCAGCACCAGCGGAAACTCTTCCGACGGCATCTCCGGCATCTCGCGCGGCGCATCGAAGAGGAACTTCGCCCGACCATCCTCGTGGAAGAAGACACCGTCTTCGAACAAGCGGCGCTCAGAAAGTAGTCCAGTTGCGCCGCAACTGGCGAACGTCTCCTCACTCCGTTCTTCATCGGGCATCGCAGTCCAGTTGCGGCGCAACTGGGCTACTCTAGGCCACTGCACCCCGCCCTCGCGCTCGATCATCTCATACCCCTCGATCCCCGTGATGTCGCATGGCTGCCCTTGGCTGAGCTGCTTCATCAACTCAAACACCGCCTCCGGTGACGACCACTTCGCAAACGTCTCGCCGCAGCCCCACGCACTCGCAAGCAGCCGCAAAATATTGAAATCACTCAATGATTGTCCCGGCGCGCGCTTCACTTTCTTCACGAGGCCGATGCGTCGCTCCGCATTGATGAACGAGCCCTCCTTCTCGCCCCAGCCCGCGGCAGGCAAATACAGATGCGCGCGCTTCGCTGTGTCCGTCGTGGGATACATGTCCTGCACGCAGAGGAACTCCAGCTTCTCCAGCGCACGGTTCGCAGCCTCGCTGTCAATCCACGAGTGCGACGTGTTCGTCGCCAGCACCCACAGCGCCTTGATGCGACCATCGGCCACGCGTTCCATGATCTGGTCGTAGGCAAGGCCCAGCTCAGGATGGATGAGCGACTCCTCGATGCCCAGGATGCCCGCCACCTTCGCACGATGCTCAGGCTTCGCGGGATCGTGCCCACCGATGAGCGAGGTCGCATTCGCGAACAAACGCGAGCCCATCGCGTTGCACTGGCCCGTAATGCTGTTCGCGCCTGTGCCGGGCTTGCCGATGTTGCCCGTCATCAACGCGAGATTGATGATCGCCTGTGCGGTGCGTGTGCTCTCGTGCCCTTGATTGACACCCATCGTCCACCAGAACGACACGCGCTTCTTGCTCGCGATTAGGTCAGCGAACTCGCGAAGCTGGGCCACGCTGATCCCCGACTCACGGCTCACACGTTCGACATCGAACGCCTTCACGAACTCTGCGAACGCTTCGTAGCCGCTCGTGCTCTTCGCGATGAACTCATCATCCACCGCACCGCGCTCGATCACGAGGTTCGCGAGCCCATACAGAAAGGTGAGGTCGCTCTTCGGCTTGATCGCGTAGTGATGCGTCGCTGCCATCGCGGTCTCGGTGCGCCGAGGATCAACGACGACGATCTTCGGCGAACGCTGGTTCATCATCACGCGCTGCCACATGATCGGATGCGCGATGCACGGGTTCGCGCCGATGAACACGAGCACGTCCGACTCCTCGAAGTCCGCATACGTGAACGGAGGCGCATCGAAGCCAAACGACTGCTTGTAAGCCGTCGCCGCCGTGGCCATGCACTGCCGCGTGTTGCTGTCGATGTGGCGAATGCCCATGCCGAACTTCGCGAATGCACCGAGAAACGCCATCTCCTCGGTGACGATCTGCCCCGTGCTCAGCACCGCAACCGACTCGGGTCCATGCTCCGCAATGATCGCCTTCATGCGCTGCACAAAGGTTTGCGATGCCGTGCTCCAGCACACCGGCTTGCCATTCCAAAGCGGAGTCGTTCCGCGATCCGGCGCATCGAGTGGCGTCAGCGCCTCCCAGCCCTTTGGGCAAGCCATGCCGAGATTCACCGGGTAGTCTTCGTTCGCGCTCAGGTTGATCGCTTCGCCATCACGCAGATGAATCTTCAACGAGCAACCCGTCGCACAGAAGCCGCACACCATGCTCGTCGTTGCCGTGGGCACGAGCGATGCCGGCAGATTGCCGAGCGGCGTCGATGTGTGTCCGAGTTGCTGCGTCAGCGGACCATCGGAGGAGCGAAGCAGAGTGGCAAAGCCACCTTGGCCTGCGGCCCCCTGCTGCCGCTTTTCCGAGCCAGCCCTGCTGGCGTCTCCGTCTTCTGACGATGCACTGCCGTCTCGCATGCGCGCAGGCGAAGCACATGGCGATGAAGGTTTCAGTGCGGAGTTCGCGCCAGCAGGCTGGCTCAAGAAAGCGGCAGCAGGCTGCCGCAGTCCAAGATGCTCCGCACTCATGCCGTCAGCCCTCCCGGCATCTTCGGTGCATCCACCGCTTTGAAAAAGATGACCCGCTCGCACACACAAGCGATGAGGCTGCAAGCAAACGCCGCAGATCCCAGCACCCAAGCCCACGCAGGAAACGCCAGTGCCATGGCCTGACAAACCATCGCCGTGACGGCGAGCACGCGCTTCGCCATCGCGATGCCGCTGAGCTTCGCCGTCACCACGCGCAGAGATTTGTCGCAGCCCCGTTGCACCCGCGTCTCAGCAAGCCAGAAAAGCGCGCCGCTCAGCAACGCCACCGTCGTGAAGACCGCATCGCCCGTGATCGCCGCCGTGCCCGAGGCACCGAGCTTTGCCACCGTGCCAAAGAAGCTCACGCTGATCCGAGCACCGCTCCACCATGCGCGTTGCGTGTCGATGTAAATCATCGCCGAGGTGAACACCGCAACGAGTCCCAAGACGGCGCTAAGCGTGACGGGAACCAAAACAAACGAACCCAACGCCGAGCCCGCGAGCACCGAGAACGCCAGAATCTCCCGGCTCATCCACGACTTCCTCAGCCCCAAGAAGAACCGCCAGGCGCCGAGCGGTCGGCCCAGATGCAAAACGCTCACGCCCAGCCCCGCGAACAACGCACCACTCGCAGTCCAAAGCAATCCAACGTGCCAGATCGCGCCGATCATCAGGCCGACACTGAGTTGTGTCAGCACCAGCATCAGCACCAGCGGCCAGTGCGTGGGCTGCACGCGCAACACGTCCCGATCTGCCGCACGCGCATCGGCTGGCATGGAGCGCGAGCTGCTGTAGGTCGTCGTCGGCTGCGTGTAGGTGGACGTGATGGTGTCGGGTAGGAGACTGGTAGGACAGGCATTCTGCCTGTCACCGGTGCGGCGGGTTTCTAACCCGCCGACGTCGGGCAGAATGCCCGCCGCACTCGTGACAGGCAGGATGCCTGTCCTACGCTTCACGATCCGAATCGCACTCGTCGGACAGGCCTGCACGCAGGCTGGCGCTTCACCGACCGCGAGGCGTTGCGCGCACATGTCGCATTTGCGCACGATGCCCAGGCGATCGTTCCACTTCGGCACTTCATACGGACACTTCAACATGCAGTATTGGCAGCCGATGCACTGGTCATCCAGGTGTTTCACGATGCCAGTGTCCGCGTCCTTCTCATAAGCCTGCACCGGGCAACCATTCGCGCAGGCCGGGTCCTCGCAGTGATGGCAGGCCGTGGTCACCGTTTGTTGATAGCCATCACCGATCAGCAAACCGACATCACGGAACGACTCGGTCGCATCCAGTCCATTCAACGAATGACATGCTGCCACACAGGCCTTGCATCCGGTGCAGGCATCCAGGTTTACTTCAAAGGCATACTGCTCGCCCGGTCCTGGTGGCGTGGCGGGCAGCAGCGCGGAATAGCGCTCTTGGACATGCCCGCGCTCGTGCAATGCACTGAACCGCTCCACGGCAGTGAGTTGTTGTTGCTCAGCGAGAAGTTGATCAATCAATGTCATCTCGCTGGCATGGCGATGACGCGCACTCATGCCGCGAGCCTCCCGATGTGCAGCTCGGCATCGTAAGCTCCACGGCTGCGCACGCTTGCGCGAAGCGCCTTGGAGTGCGGAACGAGCAGCGCGAAGTTCCGCTTTTGCCGAAGCGAAAGGCCTCTCGATATCTCTTCACTAAATGGGAGCACAGTGCTCTGGCGAAAGCGGAGCTTCGTTCCTCGCTCCGCACTCCAAAACGCTTCGCGTAACGGCTCATAGCAATGGGCCGAACTACCCTGGGCCGCATTCAAGAGCGAGATGGAGTCCCCCTCACTCATCGCCCGTAAAGATGCGCTGAAGTTTCTCCATCTCGTAGCGCTGCGTGAACGCCTGAAAGGTCTCGTCGTCCATGCGATGCTTGAGGAAGCCGCGCAGCATCTTCTCGATCGTGTCATTCACCGAGGCGTGATGCACGCCGCTGAAGACTTGGCGGCCCACTGCTTGATGCGAACCGAAGCCGCCCCCGACAAAGATGTGATAGCCTTCCTCACCTTGAACCTTGGTGCCGAGCAAGCCGATGTCGCCCATGTAGTGCTGCGCGCAGGAGTGCGGACAGCCGGTGAAGTGGATGTTCACCGGTTCATCAAGCGGAACCTTCTTCTCCAAATGCTTCATCAACGCGATCGCGTGGCCCTTGGTGTCGGCTTGCGCATACTTGCAGTAGCGATTACCGGTGCACGCGATGATGCCGTTGCTCACGGGCGATGGCTTGGTGCTGAAGCCCATGCTCGTGAGGTTCTTGCTCACCGTTTCGACATAGGCCGCCGGAATGTTGGGCAAGATGAAGTTCTGCCACACGGTCAAACGCACCTCGCCAGTTCCGTAGTTGTCCGCGAGATCGGCAAGGCGATCGAGTTGCTTGGCCGTGATCTGGCCGACGGGCACCGCAGCACCGATGTAATGCAAGCCGCTCTGCTTCTGCGCATGAATGCCAATGTGCGAGTGCGCGACCTCCGCGCGCGGAGTCTCGATGCCTTCGAGGCTACGCGTGATCGGCTCACCCAGCAGCTTCTCGGACTCGGCCACGAACTCCTCCATCGGCATCGTCTCCAGCAGGTGCTTCAAGCGCGCCTTCTTTCGATCCGTGCGATTGCCGCGTGCGATGAACACACGCACCATCGCGAGCAGCACGCTGACAATCTTGGCTGGCTCAACGAGGATGCCCATGTCCTTCGCAAACGACTTGTGTCCCGTCGCGCCACCTGCTGCGATGCGGAACATGACTTGATCGCCCACCTTCACCGCACGAGCGCCGAGATCATTCGTGTCTTCGACGCTGCCGATGATGCCACCGCCATCGAAGGCGATGTTAAACTTGCGCGGCAGGTTGTAGAACTCGCGATTGTTCAGGATCTGCTGTCCGATCTCACGGGCGAAAGGCAGCGTATCGATCAGTTCCTGCGGATCGATGCCGGCGGTGGGATTGCAGGTGAGGTTGCGAATGTTGTCAGCACCTGCGCCGCTTGTGTGAAGCCCGCAGCCCTGAATGCGCTCCAGGAACGCCGGTGCATCCTTCGGCTGGATGAGCCGCATTTGTAGATTCGCACGCGTGGTGATCTGAATGTAGCCGCTGGTGAGATCGCGGGCGGCGCGGGCGAGTTCACGAAGCTGGAAGGACTTCAGCACGCCGCCTGGAATCCGTAGCCGAGCCATGAACGCATCCTTGATCGGCGTGAGGAAGAACAGGCCGTTCCACTTGAAGCGAAACGTATCCTCCTTGTCGGGCGCGGTGTTGTGCAGCGCGTTGTCGGTGAGCCGGTAATAGCTGTCGAGCGGATGCTCCTCGCGCTTGATGCGCTCTTCCGCCGTCTGGTCGTCATAGTTCGGCTTCGCAGGTGTCGGCTCGATCTGACCAAAGCTGATGCCTTGCTGCGCGATGCCCGCGAAGAAGCCTTCGAGATACGTCTGCTGCTCAAGGTTGAGCGGCTGACCTTGGATGTGTTGGAGGCGATTGCTCATGGAGGTTCGTTTCGGCATTAATAGACATCGCGTTGGTAGCGCTTGGCTTCCTTCATCGCGGCGATGTAGGCCTTCGCATCGTCCGTGCTCTTGCCGCCGTGTTGTTCGATCACTTGATGCAGGGCTGCATCGACATCCTTGGCCATGCGGCTGGCGTCGCCGCAGACGTAGAAGTGCGCACCGTCTTCGAGCCAGCGATACAGCTCAGCGCCGTTCTCGGTCATGCGATGCTGCACGTAGATCTTTTGTTCCTGATCGCGGCTGAACGCGGTGTCCATGCGATGCAGCACACCGTTCTGGATGAGCGTGGCCCACTCGTCCTTGTAGAAGTAGCTCTGCATGCGCGATTGCTCGCCAAAGAACAGCCAGTTCTTGCCGCGTGCACCCGTGGCCTGGCGCTCTTGCAGAAAGGAGCGAAACGGTGCGACGCCAGTGCCGGGCCCGATCATGATGACAGGCTTGGTGTCATCGGTCGGAAGTTTGAAGCCGTGACTCGGCTGGATGAAAACCGGCACGGGAGTGTCGCCTTGCGCGCGATCGGCGAGGAAGGTGCTGCACACGCCGTTGCGAGCGCGGCCATGCGATTGATAGCGCACCTGCGCGATCGTGAGATGCACTTGGCTTGGCGCGGCCTTGAGACTGCTCGCGATGCTGTAGAGGCGCGGTTGCAGCTTCTTGAGAAGGGCGATGAAGTCGGTGCTGCTGAGTTCGCCTTTCGGTAGAAGCTGGAGCAAGTCGAGCACGTCGCGGCCATACAACCACTGCTTCAAATCAGCGCTGCGAGCGGGATCAATGAGCGCGGTGAGATCATCGTGTTTAGCACAAGCGGCGACGGCTTGAATCAGATCCTTCGAAGGATTGGTGATGTCGTGCTTGTGCAGCAGGAGATGACGAAGCTCATCATCGGTGGACCAACCGCCGTGATCCAGGATGGCGTTGACCAAGGCGATGTCGTTCTCGGGCACGATGCCGATCGCATCGCCGGGCTCGTAGCTCAGACCGTTGATGTTGATCTCGAAGTGACGTGTCTCCTTCGCGGCACTCGCGGTGGTGAGCAGTTGATTGGTGACGAGTCGCGCTGAGTAAGGATTGGCTTTGGTTCCAGTGGGATAGGCATCTTGCCTGTCGCTGGTGGAGCGGGCATCCTGCCCGCTAATGCTGGTATCAGCGGGCAGAATGCCCGCCGCACTGGACGACAGGCTGAAAGCCTGTCCTACCTGCGCGCTCCACGCAGCAAAACCCGCATCGTAGTCCACATCGCAATCCACTCGATCAGCGATGCGCTTTGCACCGAGCGCTTCAAGGCGCGCGTCCACGGCTTTACCGAAGGCGCAGAATTTCTCATAGTTCGTGTCGCCGAGCGCGAGCACGCTGAACTGAGTCTTGCTCAGCGAGGGAGCCTCACCGTTCAGCCATTGCCAGAAGCTCACCGCATTGTCGGGCGGATCACCGTCGCCATACGTGCTGGTGATGAGGAGGAGTCGCTCGCAGTTCGCGAGATCGGCCTTCGCATACTGATCCATGCCGAGCACGGTGGACTCGAAGCCTTTGGACTGAAGATCGCGCGAGAGCTTCTTCGCGAGTCCTTCGGCACTGCCGGTCTGCGTGCCGAAGAGAATGGTGACAGGCACTAAAGGTGCGGCTTCAGCGGGAGCGCTATCGCCATCACGAGCTTGTGCAGCGAGCACGCCTGCGATCCAGCCGTTCAGCCAGGATCGCTGCTCAGGCGTGAAAGGGGCATTGCTCGGGAGTTGCGGCACGTAGCTCATGATGGCGGTCAGGTTTTGGGGACTGAAGGGCGGTGCTTAGAACTTCAGCGTCGCCTGGATGTAACCAAAGTCGGCGTCGTCGCTGGCACCGGTGTCGCTCAGATAGCTGCCTGCGAAGAAGTGGCTGTAGCCTGCCATGAAGCTCAGGTGCTTCGTCGCGGCGTAGGTCACGGTGAGATCGACTTCACTGCCCGCATAGCTATCAGCACCAGGGCTGATCGGACGCACGGTGGCGACACCGTTCGCGCGATACCAGGCATCGCCAGTGTCAGCGAGGAAGAAGGCGTGGTAGTCAAGACGAGCAGTGACGCTCTTCGAGGGTGCGACCTTCAGGCTCGCATTGATGTCGTGGATGTTCTGCCAGGAGAAGGCATCCATGTAGCCGTAGTAGAGGTGGTTCGTGGGATACAGATTCTGGAAGGTGTTGACCTTGCCGTCCGCTGCATTGCTGTCGCCGCTGCCGTAGCTGTAATCCAGCGCCAGACGTGGCTTCCACGGTGCATCGAAGGTGTAGCCGAGTTCTGCGTGACCAGCGAAGGCTGCGAGGTCCTTGCCTTTCACATCGCCTGTCTGTGCGACGAGTTCGACCGTGTAATCCCACGGGCCAAACTTGCCCGGCGTGCTCTTCCAGCGAGTGCCGAGAGTGACGAAGTCGGAGTCACCAACGGGGAATTCTTCATGCAAATAGAAGGCGTAGAGATCCGTGGTCTGGAAGTCGAGCGCCGTGGTGCTGAAGTAGATGCCGCTGAGCACCTGATTGCGACCAAGGCCTTCGTTGTTGAAGAGGTCGGACTTGTTGAACTTGTCGTCGTTGATGGTCACGAGCGATGCGGCAAAGCCGTCCACCCACCATTTCTCGCCTGCGTAGCGTAGCTTCGCGGCATCCCAGGAGCGGCTGAAGTTGTTCCACTCAAGAGGTCCGATCAGACGCTCATCGCCATACGTCAGCAACTGACGGCCCACCTTCAAGGACGGACCCTTCTTTTCTTCACCGAGCTGGATGTAGAACTGACGAAGATCAAACGTGTCATCGCCTTCTGCGCCGAGCACGCCGGGAATCTTGGGGCGATCCGAGTCGAACTCACGCGCATCCTGGCCCTGGGCATAGATCTTGAACCATGGCGTAGGCTGCCAGCCAAGGCCGAGGCGTGCGTGGTAGAGCAACCAGGAGTCATCAGTGAGTGCGTTGTTCGAACTGTTGAAGTCGAAGTTGTTCTCGCGGACCTCGAAGCGTGTTTTCAACTCGAAGTCATAGATGAACGGACTCGGTGCTGGTGCGGGAGCAACCGGTGCTTTAGGCGATGCTTTGCCAGAGTCTCCGGCAAACGAAGTGGCTGCTGCGGTGAGCAGCAGGGCTGTCGAGCAGCGTGTGAGTGTCTTGAGTAGGAGCATGGGTATTGCGGGTTTGGGTTTGCGACTTGGTTGGAAAAGTTTCAGGCAATGGCTGGCGTGGCCTGAATGGGGGCAGCGACCTTGGAAGTGCTGGTGGGGTGGTCGTGCTTGGCCGACTTCGGGCCCAGCAGAGGCTTCTCGGAGCGGATGAACTCCTGTGTGCTGCCGCGATGATGCGCGCGTTCTTCCAGGAAGCTGAGCAGGTGACCGCGGTAGTCGTGCCACGCTGGATCGGCCATCAAGGCATAGCGATCGCGCGGACGAGCGAACTCGATGCTGAGGATCTCTGCGACGGACGCACTGGGTCCATCGCTCATCATCACCACGCGATCGCTGAGGTAGATGGCTTCATCGACATCGTGCGTGACCATCAGTGCCGTGGTGCCGGTGCGCTCGCGTAGATTCAGCAGCACGTCTTGCAACTCGATTTTGGTGAGCTTGTCCAACATGCCGAAGGGTTCATCGAGCAGGAGCACCTTCGGTTGCAACGCAAACGCACGCGCGAGGCCAACGCGTTGTCTCATGCCTTGCGAGAGTTCGCCGGGCTTCTTGTGCATCGCATCCGCAAGGCCGAGCAACTCCAGGAAGTGCTGGCACAGCTCGCGCCGTTCCGCAGGCGAGCGATGGTAATACACCTGCTTCACGCCGAGCATCACGTTCTCCATCGCGGTCATCCAGGGGAGCAAGCAAGGGCTTTGGAAGACCATGCCGCGATCAGGTCCGGCACCGGTGATTTCCTGGCGATCCAAAATCATGCCGCCGCCTGATGAATCGAGCAGTCCAGCTACCATGCTGAGCACCGTGCTCTTGCCGCAGCCGCTGTGGCCGATGATGCTGACGAACTCGCCACGCTTCACGCGCAGGTTGAACTCATGCACGATCTCTTGCTTGCCGAAGGACTTGCTGAGCTTGCTGATCTCCACGAACGCCGGGTCCCTGAAGGTGTGCTTGGCTGGCTGAGGCCGGATGCCAGCGCTGCGCAAGGTGTCCTTCTCTTCTTCCTTCGTGCGGTAGCGACGCAGAGCGAAGACGGGCTGCACGCCGGTGATGTCGATCGGCCACATGTCGGCAGGCAGCTCGGTGGCTTCGACTTGGGTGGTCGCATCGTTGCGCTGGCCGAGCAGGTAGCTCACGATGCGCTCGCGCGTCTTCAGCATCTCCGGTGTCTTGAGCAGGTCCGCACGCACACGCGGCTGCGGCATGGGAACGATCTCCTCAGGGCCAAACGTCGCACCTGGACCTGTGCTCAATGGGATGATGCGGTCGGCCATGTAGAGCGCCTCATCCACGTCGTTGGTGATGAGGATGATCGTCTGCCCGGTTTGCTCGCGGATCTCTAGAATCTGATCCTGCAACACCGAGCGCGTGAGCGCATCGAGAGCGCTCAGTGGTTCATCGAGCAGCAAGACCTTGGGCTTGATCGCCAGTGTGCGAGCAACCGAAACTCGCTGTCTCATGCCGCCGGAGAGTTCGCGTGGCAGCTTGGTGGCTGCATGGGAAAGCTTCACCATCGCGATGGCTTCTTCGACTCTCGCGCTGCGCTCATCTTTGGTCTCCGATTTGAAGATCTCATCCACCGCAAGCGCGATGTTTTCGCGCACGGTAAGCCACGGGAGAAGTGAGTAGTTTTGGAACACGAGACCACGTTCGGGTCCGGGGCCATTCACTGCGACGCCTTCCATGGTGATCGTGCCAACGTCCGGCTTCACGAGACCCGCGATGAGGTTCATCAGCGTGCTCTTGCCACTGCCGGAGTAGCCGACGATGGCGATGAACTCACCGGGCTTCGCACTCAGCGAGATGTTCTTCAGCACGGTGTTCGTGCCGAAGGATTTCGAGATGTTTTGAAGCTCGATCATGAGCGTGGGTTTTGATTGAGGTGGCAAAGCCCTTGGACTGCGGCAGCCTGCTGCCGCTTTGCCGAGCCAGCCCTGCTGGCGCATCCGTCCACTGGCGATGCAGAGCCGTGGCGCTGACGCGCGGGCGAAGCGATGTGCGTTAAAGTTCGACTCACGGCCTGCACGCCAGCAGGCTGGCTTGAAAAGGCGGCAGCAGGCTGCCGCAGTCCAAGGTGCTTCGCACGATGTTGAGTGGGCTGCATGGTATTACGCGGTTTTGAGTCGGCTCTCCACGAGGCTCATCAGGCGATCCAGGCCCCAGCCCACCAGTCCGATCGTGATGATGCAAAGGATGATGCTGGTGTAGAGACCGTTGTTGTATTCGTTCCAAAGGAAGTTGCCGATGCCGATGCGGCCGGTGAGCATCTCGACCGCAACGATGACGAGCCAAGCGATGCCGAGGCTCAGGCGATAGCCGGTGAACATGTAAGGCAGAGTCGCCGGCAGGTAGATCTTCCACAGCGTCTTCGGCCAGCTGAGCTTCAGCACCTTGGCTACGTTGAGGTAATCCTGAGGCACAGCGCGCACTCCGACGGCGGTGTTCAGCACGGTGGGCCACATCGCGCAGACAGCGATGGTGAAGAGCGCACCAAGTTCATTTGCTTCTTTGCCCGCGCCCATGAACAAGACGACGCCAAGCGGCATCCACGCGAGCGGCGACACCGGTCGCAGCACTTGGATGAGCGGATCAAACATCGCCGTGAATTTCTTCGACAAGCCCAGCATGAAGCCAAGCGGAGTGCCGATGAGCAGGGCGATGAAGTAGCCCTTCGCGACCATGATCAGCGAATACCAAGTGAAGCGCAGCACACCCTGATCGAGTTCCGCACGCTTGGCGAAGGGCTCAGTGATATACTTCTTCGTCGCCGTCCATGTTTGATAGGGACTTGGCAGGTCTTTGACGACACCTGCTTTGACCTTCTTGGTGAAGCCGGTCGGTGTCTTCGTTTCAATCGTGTAGCCGGCGAGTGCCTGCCACGCGATGAGAACGATGATGAGGCCGACGAACGGAAGCGTGATGCGTTGAAGAAGTGAGTTCATGGAGTCGTTAGCTGGTGTGTTTGCGAGGCTGGCAAATGACGAAATCCGAATGGCGAATGACGAAGAAATGACCGAAGCCCGAATTGGGATGATCGAAGCGAGGCTTGGTCATTGGGACTTCCTTCGTCATTCCTCATTCTGGTTTCGTCATTCCCTCACCCCTTCATGTTCTTGATCGCGAAGGACGTGGCGTAGTCCTCGGGCTTGCTCGGATCGAAGACGCCGCCGTCGAAGAAGGCCTCAGGCTTGTCGTCGGCACCGCCGTGGGTGTAGCCGATCTCCTTCATCGCTTCCTCGTAGAGCGCGGGCATCATGATGGACTTGGCGATGCCATCGTAATCAGGCGCGCCTTCCACCATGCCCCAGCGGCGGAACTGCGTGAGCCACCATTTCGCATACTTCATCTGCGGGTAGTTGCAGTTGCGACCACTGAAGATCATGTAGTCCTCGTCCTTCTTGGTGCGACCGTCGCCGTAGTCGAGGTTGCCGACGAGACGATCATAGATGACCTCGGGCGGACAATTCACATAGCTCGCAGCACCGACGATCTCGCATTGCTCCTTGCGGTTATCGAGCACATCGAGCCACACGCTAGCTTCGTGCAAGGCCTTGAGGACTGTTTTGACGGTTTTCGGATTGGTCTCGGCGAACTCCTTGGTGAAAGCGCAGACCTTCTCGGGGTGATTCTTCCACATCTCTTGCGTGGTGACGCTGGTGTAACCGATGTCATCCGCGATGGAGCGTGCGTTCCAGGGTTCGCCCACGCAGAAGCCATCCATCTTGCCCACCTTCATGTTCGCCACCATCTGTGGAGGCGGAATGGTGATCAAAGAGACGTCCGTGTCGGGATTGATGCCACCCGCGGCGAGGTAGTAGCGCATCCACATGGCGTGCGTTCCTGGTGGGAAGGTCATCGCGAAGGTGAGCGGAGCACCAGCACCTTTGGCTTCATCGACGAAGGGTTTCAGTGCCTTCGGATCAGCTGCAACCTTGCCTTTGAACTTGTTCGCGAGCGTGATGGCCTGGCCGTTGCGATTCACGAGCCAAGGAATGACCATCTCTTTCTTCGCAGAGCCACCAAGACCAAGCGTCGAAGCAATGGGCATGCCGATGAGCATGTGCGTGGCCTGGTTCTCACCTGTGACGAGCTTGTCGCGAATAACCGCCCACGAGGCCTCCTTGCTGATTGTGGAGTTAATGCCGTATTTTTTGAACAAGCCTTTTTCGTGCGCGATCACGAAGGGCGAGTTGTCAGTGAGTGCGATGATGCCAATTTTGATATCGGCGACTTCGGGGGCATCGCTTGCGAAGGCGCGTCCGGCCCAGCCTGATGGCAGGCCGGCGGCGAGAGCACCGAGGGTGGAACGAGTGAGGAAGGAACGGCGGGTTTGTGTTTGCATATCAGGCGGTGAGGGCGGGGGTTTGAGGGGCAGAAAGTGCGCGGTCGTAGATGTCCGCGCGGAAGGCATGCTCGGTCGATGACTCCGTCACGGCTGCCTCACTCAGCAGTCCGTGACGGAGCATTTCATCAACCAACCATGAAGCCTTCGCGGGAGCCGGGCGGTGTAGCTCGGGACCGTGGAAGATGGGGGCGTCGTCGCTCGCGAGGCTTTGCTCGATGAGCTTCGACGACAGATTCGGAAAAGCATGCCGCTGCATCATGGCGGTGAGGTCCTTGCGGTTCGCTTTGTCGGCGCACCAGGCGGCGGCTTCGATCAGCGAGGCGATCAAGGCGATGTGCGCGGCCTCGCGATGCTGGGCAAATTCGCGGCGCACCATGAGCACCTTCTCGGGATGGCCAGGAGCAAGCGCTGCACCATGCGCAGCCAGCCAGCCTTCCCCTGCGGAGAGTGAAACTGTGTTCCAGGGTTCACCCACACAGAAGCCATCGACGTGACCTGCGGACAGGCATCGCGCCATCTGCGACGGAGGCAGGATGACGATGCGTGCATCTTTGTCCGGCTTGATTCCGCCTTGTCGCAGCCACTGCCGCAAGATGTGCGCGTGCGTGGAGTAGCGGCTCACCACACCGAGTGTGAGCATCGTGCCGTCGCGGCGATGCTTCGCGTGCTGAGCGAGATCAGTGAGATCGCGAATGCCTTCGTTGTAGAGGCGCTTCGAGAGCGTGATGGCGTTGCCTTGCAGATTGAAGATGAAACCGGTGACGCACTGCGCGGGCACCGAGGCGCGGCCGGCATTGATCGCGAGCAGCAGTCCGGCGGGAGCGTGCGCAGCATCGAGTTCGCCGAAGATGACATGGTCACGCACATTGGCCCAACCGAGCTGGCGCATGAGCTTCACCTTCAGGCCGTGGCGCTCGCAGATGCCGAGTTCCACCGCAGCGATGAGCGGGGCCGAATCGATGAGCGGCACGTAGCCGACGCGGAGCTGAGTGGACGATGGGGCGGTGATTTTCACGCCCAACCCATAAGCCGCAGTCGTGCCAAGAGGGGCGCGCTGGCACGGAAACCGCTTTCAATGTTTTCATGCAAACGATGAATGTGATTCAACAAGTCCTGGCACGATGAACGCCGACGAGCCGATTGATACCCGACGCCTGCGTGCCTTCACGATGCTGGCTCGCGAGGCCAGCTTTGCCTCGGCTGCTGCGGCACTGAGTTTGACGCCTTCAGCGATGAGCCACTCGATCAAGGCCCTCGAAGAAGAGATGGGCGGCGCGTTGTTTGATCGTCGCGGGCATCATGCGGTGCTCACAGCGTTGGGCGAGCGATTGCTGGTTCATGCGGAGCGCATCATGCGTAACATGCGTGCGGCGCGGCAAGAGATGCAAGCTCTGCAGCAGTGGGGTCGCGGCACGTTGCGCATCGCGGCACCAGCGAGCGCGTGCCAATACTTCCTACCGGCCGTGTTGCTGGAGTTTCGCGAGTGCTTCCCGGATTGTGCATTGAACATCACGGCGATGGATACCGAGGGTGCGATGAAGCTGGTGGAAGACGGGCGGCTCGATTTGGCGATCTGTGTGAAGAGCGAGATGAGTGACGCGATCGAGTGGCATGCGTTGTTCAGTGACTCGCTGCATTTTTTCGTGAGCCCGATGCACCCGTGGGCGAGTGCGAAGAAGCTCTCGCGCAAGGACATCGCGAAGGAGCAGGTGGTTCTCTACGATCGCAATGCGGTGACGACGCGCTTGATCATGTCGTCACTGAAGAAGCTCGGTGTGCCACCTGCGGATGTGTTGTCGCTAGGCAGCATGGAGGCGATCAAGGAGATGGTGAAGGTCGGGCTTGGCGTGGGCATCCTCGCGCCCTGGGTGACGGCGCGGGAGATTGAGGCGGGTTCGTTGGTGAGCGTGCCGTTTCCCTCGGGTCGCATGGAGCGCGAGTGGGGCGTGGCAAGCTATGCGGGGAACAAGCTGACCTTCATGGCCGAGACATTTTTGGGACTATGCAAGGACGCCACGGAATCGATGTGACAGACGGTCAGTTCTTCGTGATGCACTCGTCGAGATTCAGCAGAGCACTCGCGACGGCATACCACGCGGTGGACTCGTTCTTCGTGTCCTCGAACTGAGCTTCCCACAAACTTTTCAAAACGCTGGTTTCCTTGACACTCGGAGCACGGGCGACGGCAAGGCGGAAGGCAAGGACGATGCGAGCGTCAAGATCGTTGCTGGGCGCGTCCTTTACGATGCGAGAGGCGAAAGCCTTGGTCGCTTCAACATACACAGGATCGTTGAGCAGCGTGAGTGCTTGCAGAGGTGTGTTGCTGCGGCTCCGCTTCAGCACGGTGGCCATGCGGGCGCACGCGTCGAAGTTCACGAAGCTTGGATACGGCGAACCGCGCTTGAGCACGACGTAGAGACCGCGTCGATACTGCTCGTCGCCGGAACTGACCTCATACTTGTATTGCTGGCCGCCAACCTTCTGCCACAGACCATCGGGCTGTGGCGGACGAATCGGTTCACCGCCTTGCTTGAGATTGAGCAGGCCAGCGATGGCGAGCGCGTTATCGCGAATCATCTCCGCGTCCATGCGGAAGCGCGGGCCGCTAGCGTAAAGCGAAGAGCGTAGAGCATAGAGTGGTGCGTCGGACTTTGAAGCGGACTCTCCGCTCTTAGCCCTTAGCTCTTCGCTCTTAGCTTCGGGCGCTCCGCTTTGTTGCCGATACGTGGCGCTCATCACGATCTGCTTGAGAATGTGCTTCATGCTCCAGCCGTGCTCCATGAATTCGACGGCCAGCCAGTCGAGCAACTCAGGATGCGTGGGCGGCTCACCTTTGATTCCGAAGTCCTCGATGGTGGTGACAATGCCCTGGCCAAAGAGCTCCATCCACCAGCGGTTCACGGTGACGCGCGCGGCGAGCGGGTTGTCCTTGCTGACGAGCCACTTCGCCAGTGCGAGGCGGTTGGCACTGCCATTGGCCTTCGCGTCGATGATCGCGGGCGTGCCGGGCTTCACAGGATCGCCGGGATCAGTGAAGACACCTCTTTTGAAGACGGTGCTAATGCGTGGCGCCGCGAGTTCACGCATGACCTCGGTGCTCGCGGGCTTCGTGGCGTTGAGTTCTTTCTGCAAGGCGGAGCGCTGGCGTTGCAGCTTGGCGAGCATCGGATCGGATGACAGTGCGGGCGCGGGTGCTGCGACGGCCTTGGCTCGCTTGCCTTTGGGTTTCGCTGCGACTTTCGCGACAGGTTCGTCTTCGATCTTCGCGGGCAAGGACGCGAGCACATCGCCGCTGATCGTGCTGACGCGCAGGCAGCCGATGGTGCGCTTGCCTCCGTAGTTTTGCTGAAGGCGGAGCGTGAGCTTGCTACCGGGCGCGGGCTTCACTGGTTGCTCCAGCACGAAGGCAGCCCAGTGCGACTTATGGAACTGCGGCATGATGGCCCAGCCTTTGCCGGTGCCCTTGCCGATGAGCGAGTTCGGATCGAAGCCGCCTTGCACGAAGCTCGCGTGCGCTTCGCTGAACTTCAGCGGCGTGGCTTTGCCATCCGTGGTTAGCGTGGCGTCGAACTGATCGAGCACGAAGTTCGGTCGCTCGGCGGCACCGCGTCCGGGGCCAGTGCCGGGAAGCGCATCGTTGGTGAGTGCTTCGATCATCACGGCCTTGATCTCGGTCGCGGGCAGATCGGCGTCGAAGGTGTAGGTGTCCTTGTCCGTCGCCTCGCCCGTGAGCAGCACGCTGCCATCGGCTTGCAAATCGTGATCGCTGCCCGACTCAGCACTGAAGGCCGAGGGGAGTAGCACGGTAGTGCCCGATGGTGTGGCGACTTTCGTGAGGGGCGACTTCGCGAGCGCTTTCTCGCGCTCCGCGATCTGCTGGTTCAAGGCGGTGAGCTTCGCTTCGAGTTGGCTGCGCTCGGCTTGCTTCGATGCATCCATCATCACGAACGCCGTGCCTTTGAACTGGATGCTGCCAGGCACTTTCGGATTGGTGCGGTCGGCTTCCTTCTCCGTGTTGTTGAAGTAAGCGAGCAGGCTGTAGTAGTCGCGCTGGGTGAAGGGATCATACTTGTGATTGTGGCATTGGGCACACTCAAGCGTGGTGCCCATCCACACCGCGCCGGTCGTGTTCACACGGTCGATGACTTGATTGATGCGACTTTCCTCGGGATCGGTGCCGGCCTCCACATTCGTCGGTGTGCAGCGATGAAAGCCAGTGGCGATGATTTGCGATGGCGTGGCGTTCGGCAGCAAATCGCCGGCAACTTGCTCGATGGTGAATTGATCGAATGGCATGTCCGCGTTCAGCGCGTTCACCACCCAGTCGCGATAGCCCCAGATGTCGCGCAAGTCGTCGCGCTGATAGCCATGCGAGTCCGCGTAACGAGCAAGATCGAGCCACGGACGCGCCCAGCGAACGCCGAAGTCCTTCGATGCGAGCAGCTTGTCCACGAGCGCTTCGTAGGCCTTCGCATCGACGCCATTGGCGCAGGCCTTCTCAAACGCCTCCACGTCCTTCATGCTCGGCGGCAGGCCCGTGAGATCGAGTGAGAGACGACGAATCAAGGTGGCGGGTGTGGCTCCCGGCGACGGCTGCAATCCAGCGGTTTCGATCTTTGCGAGGATGAAGCGATCCATGTCAGTCTTGCACCACGCTTCGTTGTTCACCTTTGGCAAGGTGGGCCGCACGGGCCTGATGTAGGCCCAGTGCTTTAGCGTGCTGACATTCTGCGGCCACTTCGCACCCTCGGCGATCCAGGACTTGAGGTTCTCGATCTCGGCAGGTTTCAGATGCTCGCCACGCTTGGGCATGGCTTCCTTGTCACCTTTGGGCAGCGAGACGCGACGAATGAGATCACTTTGCTCCGGCTTGCCCGCCACGATGGCGTTGTGCTGAAGCGCGGCGTTCGTGTCGAGGCGCAGTTTGCCTTTTTGCACTTCATGACCGTGGCACTCGAAGCAGGTGCGTTGCAGCACGGGATACACGTCCTTGGCAAAGTCCACTGCGCGCGAAGGCGTGGACGCGGTGACAAGAACAAGAGCTGGCAGCAGGATTCGCATGACGACGATGAGAACGCAGCCGTGAGGCGTTGCTTTCGGGGCGATGGTCAGCCGAACGCCTGAATGAAGCATACCTCGAGCGCGAGGTTCTCATTCACATTGGTATGCAGGTGCTTCTCGAGCTGCGTGAGCGCACGCAGGCGGCGGGAGGCATCCTCAATGGTCGTGCGTTCCGCGATGGCCTTGGTCGCCTCGGCGTGACTGGGAAGGTCAAGGCGCTCGCCACCCACCTTGTGCCGGATGATGTCGCCCATCCAGCTGAGCAGAAGTTCCAGCAATGCATCGCGCTGGTGCAGGTAGGTGGACTCGATTTTCGCCTCGACCTGCTTCTCGCGATCCTTGAAGTAGGCGGAGCTGTCCGTGGTCTTTTGGAAGTGCTCCTTCTCCTTGTCGAGGCCCTCTTCGGCGTCCTCTTCGATGCCCTCGTAAAGTTCCTCGAGCACAGATTCGAAAGCGGCTTTCAAATTGAGTGCGCCAGCCATGCTGGTGGTGGAGCGTTTCGATTGCGCTTCGAGCAAGGCGAGCAGCTTCAGCTCGTGTTCGTTAAACTGACGCGCGCCGTCCTCGGGGATGAGTTCGATTTGAATCACGCGCGAGAGCGTGGTGGGCAGCAGTTCTTCGGGCTTGCCGGTCAAAAGCAGGAGCAAGGCTCCGGGCGGTGGTTCTTCGAGTGTCTTGAGGAAGGCATTCTGCGCCTCGGTGGTCATGCGCTCGGCATCGACGACGACGCCAAACTTGTAGCCATCCGCCGCCGTGCGCATGTGCATGGCATGCTGGAGGCCGCGCATTGAATCAATGCTGATGCGGCGGCTCTTGCTGCCGGGCGTGACGATGGGAATGCCGGTGAGCTGCCAGGTATCCAGATCGCGATGCTTCTGGCCGGAGACCAAGTTCAGCAACCTTGCAGCGAACTGCTCGCGCTTCGCCTCCTTTGGTCCCGTGATGAGGTAGGCGTGGCCGAGGCGCTGCGACTGGCGGGCGCGATCGACGAGCTGGAGAGCGTGATCAGCTTTGTAGGGCATGGCTGCGGTCCTCCACGAGTTTCCAAATCTGCGCCTCGATCACCTCAGGCGTTTGATTGGCATCCAGCACCACCATGCGCTGCGGTTGTTCCACCGCGAGATGCAGGTAGCCCTGGCGCACCTTTTCAAAGAACTCCACCGGCTGGCTCTCGATGCGATCGAGTTCACGGCCATCGCGATGGATGCGCTCCTTGGCCGCGCGCGCGTCCATGTCGAGCACGACGGTCAAATGCGGAATCACGTCACCCACAGCGATGCGGTTGATCGCATGCACATGCTCCAGGGGCAGGCCGCGGGCATAGCCTTGATACACCGTGGTGCTGTCGAAGAAGCGATCGAGGATCACCACATTGCCTGCGTCGAGTGAGGGCCGGATCTGTTCACGCACGAGCTGCGCACGACTGGCCGCGAAGAGGAACAGCTCGGTCACGGGCGTCATCTGATGCGCCTCCTTGTCATGTTGAAGCAAGTCGCGGATGCGCTCGCCAATGTGCGTGCCCCCGGGCTCTCGACGCAGCTCGACGGTGCGTCCGGCGGCCTCCAGACGGGCTTTGAGACGCTGAATCTGCGTGGACTTGCCGCAGCCTTCGGAACCTTCGAATGAGATGAGCAAACCTGGAGTCATGCGCGCGGGCGCTGTTTCTAGCGTGCTCGCGCGTTGGTTTCCAGCGCGGAGTTTTACCTGACCTCCGTGGTTCTGAGTGGTGGGCCGCTGGATTCACCACCGAGTGCCCGAGGAAACACGGAGGTCCGGGAATGGAGTCACCTCACTTCGCTTCCTTGGCGTAAGCCGCAAACGCATCGGCGATCTTGGCGGCCTTGTCGTCACCAACGTGGAAGATCACGCGGTAGCTGAACTTGAGCGTCTCGCCTTTGGCCAGTTTGTGCTCGCTGGGCTGGGCGGCCTTGTCGAAGGCCTGACGACCAAACGCATTGGCCGCGAAGAGGCCGTAGGTGCGGACGTGCCAGGGCGTGGGGTAGCGGAAGCTGGAGGGATGATTGAGGATGGCAATGCCTGCAGTTTCGCCAGCGACCTTGCCGAAGTAATCGACCCATGAGGCGGGCTTGCCCCAGGCAGCGGCATCCGTGAGGCCTTCACTGCTGATGATGTGCCCGGGTTCGGCGCTCTTGTTGACTTTCTGCTCTACATCCATGCTGGTGGGCACGCGCACGCCGAAGACACCTTCCTTGCTGTCGCCAAACACCACTTCGCCCTCGGTGGCCTTGAGCGTGATGTCGAAGTCGATCACACGCGCAGTGGCGCTGCCGCTGAAGGTGATCTGGCGCTCGTCTTCGATGACCTTCTTGCCGTTGCCGTCGAGCCAGTCAGTGACACTCACGATAACACCTTTGTCCTTGCCACCTTCGAGACGAGTGAACTCGCGATGCTTCTGCATGCCGAGACCTGACAGCTCCTTGGAGGCGTCCTTCTTGCTCGAAGCGTAAGTTGCCTTCTCGGCCCAGAAGTTCACGTCGTTGACTTTGTCATACGAGAACCAGAGCGAGCGATGATGCGGATGGTCGGCAGTCTCGCCTTCGGTCTTCACCATGGGATAGTCGCGCGTCATCTTCTTGCCGTTAGGCCCCATGATGGGCCAGAGGATGGGCTTGGACTCGGAAAGGGTGACGTATTCAGTGAAGAGCTGGCCGTCGATTTTGACCGTGGCACCAGCGGCGCTTTTTTCGATGGTGACGTCGGCAAAGGCAGTGGCGCTGAGCGCAAGAGCGAGCGGAAGAAGGAATCGGATGTTCATGGCAAGGCGTGTATTAACGCGACAAGCGGACGAAATCCAGCAACGCGATGCGCGACATCAATGAGAAGCCAGATCCGCCTGACGACGCAAGGCGAGGAGGGTTCGCCGTTCTTCGGGGAGCAAGGGGGCCTTGTCCTTGATCGGATCGAGCACCAAGGCCAGCTGCTGACGGAACAAAGCCACATCACCGCCGGCCACCATCTGGTGCCCTGCCGCCGAGATGATCTGGGCGAAGGTGACCGAGGGTCCCTCGAAGGTGGATGTGCGACCCGCAGCCAGGGCTTTGAGGTTGGTGCCCTGAAGCTGGCGGATGGCGGAGTCGAGATCACCGAGTCGATAGTAACCAAAGGCGCAGACGATCTTCCGCATGGGGTCGTCAGGACTGGATTCCAGCAGCCGCACGGCACGCTCCAGCGTGGTCTCCACCTGGTGCCCCCGGAGAAGGTTCACGTAGAGGGTCGTTTCGAGGAAGGTCATGTCATCCGGCCAGCGTTCCGAGGCGCGGGCACTGGCGTTCGCGAGCGTGTCCGTGTGGCCGGCATGGCGGGAGCAGATCATCATCTGCTCATACGCGAAACGCTCGTAGCGCTGGCTCACCAGCGAGGTGGTGAGATCAATGTAGCACTGCTCCGCGATGGCGTAGTGATCGTGGAGCTTGTCCATGCAATAGGAGGCGATCTGGAGCAACAAGTCGGGCTGCCCATCATTGAGGGCAGTAACACGAGCGGCCGTGAGGAGCCTCTTCATGGTGTCGCTGTCCGCGCGTTTGATGAGGCCGAGATGCACATGGAAGAAAGCGCGCACGCTTTCCTTCAGGAGCACCTCCTTGTCGTTCACCAGCTTTTCGAGTTCGCTGATGCGGCCCAGCATGGTGAGGGCATTGAGGTAATTCAACAGCAGGGGCTGGTCTTCCGCCCGCTTCTTGATCGCAGAGACATCAATCCGGTTCACCACGCGACCGAACTCCTGATGCTCCACCAGCCAGCGAATGAAAGGCTCCAGTTCAGGACCACGCGCCGAAGCAAACTTTGCAGCCACCTCGTCGATCAGCTTGTTGCTGTCCTGGGGGTTGAGCAGCACTCGCTGAGTGAGCGCCCGGGTGCGGTCCCAACCGTTTGCAAGCGGATGAGCATCAAGCAACAAGCCAAGGCGCTTGCGCTCTTCGATGTCGAGTTCCTTGAGATCGGCAAGGACACGCAACGCCTCGATCGCAGGCTCATCCTTGTTCTGTGCGAGCTTCCACAAGGACTGACGTCCTTCAGCGATCTCGCTGAGCACACCGGATTGAATTTGAAACCGGGCCAGCTGCAATGCAGCGGCAGTGTCCTCCGGGTGCTCGCGGCAATGCTTTTTCAGGGCTTCCAGCACGATGCCGGTCGTTTGCTGCTGGCCCCACACTTCGCGGGCAAGGTCGAGCAGGCTGGCATCGGTGGGATGATCTTTGATGAGCATCTCCAGCTGCTGGCGAGCTTCCTTCTCACGCCCGCTGCGAAGCAAGGCACGCACCATGCCTTTGTGATCGTCCAGCGAAGCCACTCCCTCACGCCCAAGCCGGTCCCAATAATAAAGAGCTTTCTGGCTGTAGCCGGCTCCGATACTGGTGAGCAGTTGGGCATTGAGACGAATGCCGGGCTCGAAGTCCGGTGCGATGCGATACGCCTCCTGCGCGGTCATGACGGCGGTGACCACATCCCCCTTGTCCGCCAGACGACGTGCATTCTGGACAAGACTTTCCGCACGTTTGGTCTTGTAAGCACGATGCAGCGGACGCGCATACATCATAGCGAGCACCATCAACGCCAGACAACTTCCAATCACTACGCTAGCACGAAGGATACGGGTGTTCTGAGACTCCCGATCAGAGTGCGCTTGAGTGGGCGGCACGATCCACTGCCACACCGCGACAGCCCATCGCCACAGAATGAACCGGCGCTTCGGTGCTTCGTTCGGATCGATGTTTTGGGTCGTAAGCACGAGAGCGAGGGTCGGTAAGGGGAGTCGGAGGTTATAAGACCAGCGGCGGCGACCGTCACGTTGAAAATTACCTTACCCCACTAGGCGAAGGGCCAGAATGTCACTACCGCAAGTCTAGCACCTTCTGGCGCAAGTTTTAGTTGAATCATTACAATGTATGGCCATTGAGTCCGCCCGCTTCCAGCTAGTATAGATATGACGATCTGTCTCATAGGGAGCAGGTCATCGGTCGGTCTGGCGAAAGGGGCAAAACGCAGATTCCAAAAGAGCCTATGATCAACGTCCAAAACCTACGCAAAGAATTCGGTTCGAAGGTGGCCGTCAACGGCGTGACCTTCTCTGTCGAAAAAGGGCAGGTGCTTGGTTGTCTCGGCCCCAATGGCGCCGGGAAATCCACCACCATGCGAATGATTACCGGATATTTCCGGCCCACCTCGGGAAGCATCAGCATCGGCGGCGTCGATATGCTGACGGATCCTGAAACCGCGAAACGGTCCATCGGCTACCTGCCGGAAAACGCGCCGCTGTATTCCGATATGACAGTGGCCAGCTTCCTGGGCTTCTGCGCCGAGCTGCGCGGCCTCACGGGCACCGCCAAGAGCAAGGCGATCGATCGCGTGCTGGAACTCTGTTTCCTGGAAAGCGTGCGCAACCAAAGCGTGGACACGCTTTCGAAAGGTTACAAGCACCGCACCTGCTTCGCCCAGTCCATCATTCACGATCCTGATGTGCTCATCCTGGATGAACCCACCGATGGTCTTGACCCCAACCAGAAGCACGAAGTGCGCGGCCTGATCAAGCGCATGGGCCAGAACAAGGCGATCATCTTCTCCACGCACATCCTGGAGGAAGTCGAGGCCGCCTGCTCACGCGCGATCATCATCGATCGCGGCAAGGTGGTGGCCGATGGCACACCTGATGAACTCAAGAAACTCGTGCCCGGCGTGAATACCCTGGACGCCGTGTTCCGCGCCATCACCAAGACTGAAGGCTGAACCAAATGTTCCCAGTTCGCGGTTCTCCGTTCACCGTTGTTTCATACGGGATGCGAGGGCCGGAACTGAGAACGGAGAACCCCGAACTGAGAACTAATTTATGAACAAAGCCATCCCGAACATCAAAGCCGTGTTCAAACGCGAGTTCTTCGCGTATTTCAACTCACCCGTCGCTTACGTGATCGTCGTGATCTTCCTGCTCGCGACGATGGGCTTCGCCTTCCTCTTTGGCGACTTCCTGCGCACGAACAATGCCTCGCTCACGCAGTCCTTCTTCTTCTGGCATCCGTGGATCTACATCGTCATCGCTCCTGCGGTGGGCATGCGTCTATGGTCCGAAGAGCAGCGCCTCGGCACGCTTGAACTTCTGATCACGATGCCCATCTCCCCCTGGCACGCGATCATTGGCAAGTATCTCGCCGCCGCTGTCGTGTGGTTCGTCGCGCTCTGCCTCACCGGCACCATCGTCGGCACCGTTTTCTACCTTGGCGATCCCGATCCGGGGCCGATCATCACCGGCTACATCGCCAGCTACTGCTACGCGCTGGCCTGCTTGGCCGTAACCTCAGCGGCGAGCGCCTTCACCCGCAATCAAGTGGTGTGCTTCATCGTCTCCGTGGCGCTCTGCCTGCTGCTCACGCTGATCGGTTATCCGCCCGTGGTGGATTCGATCCTTAAGTCCCTGCCCACCTGGGGTGAGGGCCTGGTCAAGGCCATCGCCTACACCAGCTTCATGGATCACTTCTATGACATGACCAAGGGCATCATCAGCATTCGTGACCTCGTCTACTTCGCCAGCGTCATCACCATCGGACTCATCATCACCGACCAGGCCATCCGCTCGAAGCGCGCCTGAGTCTGAACCCCATTCCTCAAACGAATCCGCAACGCTATGAACAAGCAATTCGTCACAACCGCCACCGCTCTTGTGGTCATCGCCATTGTCGTGGTCATCAACTTCATTGTGGGAGGCAGCAGCATCGGCAACTTCCTTCGCTTCGACCTCACGCAGGACAAACTCTACACCCTCAGCCAAGGCACTCGGAACATCATCGACCGTCTGGACACCGACAAGCCGGTGACCGTCCGTCTCTACTCCAGCACTGATGACCGCGTGATGCCTCCCATCTTGCGCAACTACTCGCGTTCCATAGAGGACCTGCTCAACGAATTCCGCAAGGCCGGCAACGGCCGCGTGATCGTCGAAAAGCTGGCTCCGAACCCGAACACCGACGAGGAAGACAAGGCCACCGCCGACGAGATTCAGGGCGTGCCCGCCAACAACGATGGCGACAAGTTCTACCTGGGTATCGCCATTGAGTGCCTCGATCAGAAAGAGGTGCTCCCTTTCCTCAATCCGCAGGAGGAAACCAAGCTCGAATACAACCTCGCCCGCTCGATCCAGAAGGTGTCCGGTCGTGGCAAGCCCGTGGTAGGCATCATGAGCACACTCCCCATGATGGGCAGCGGCGGTAACACGATGCCCTTCCAGCAGCCGCAGCAACAACAGCAGCCCGCCTGGGTGCTCGTGCAGCAGTTGAAGATGGACTACGAGGTAGTCGATGTGCCCATGGGCACCACGAAGGTGAAGGTCCGTGATCGTGCGAAGAATAAGTTCACCAGCCTCGACGAGTCCGGCGTCGACGTGCTCGTCGTCGTGCATCCGGCGAACATCGAAGACAGCACCGTCTATGCCCTCGACCAGTTCGTTCTCAATGGCGGCAAGCTGATTGCCTTCGTCGATCCGAAGAGCGTCGTGGCCGAACACTTCAGCCAGCAGCAGATGCAGAATCCGATGATGCGTGGCCAGGCTCCGATGATCAACCCACAGTCCGACTTGAAAAAGCTCTTCACCGCCTGGGGGGTGGGCCACGACGCTGACCAGCTCGTCGTCGATATGGGTTACCGCGCCAACATGGGTGGACGTCAGAATCCCACGGCGCTGATGCTCAACCCGAAGGCCCTGAACCGCGACGAACGCCTCACGAAGGACCTGAACTCGCTCTTCATGCTCACTACCGGCAGCTTCAGCATCTCCAAGACGGAAGGCATCGAAGCAACGGTGCTCGCCAGTTCCTCGGAAGTCTCGCAGGCCGTCGCCAGTGCCGAAGCTGAAAAGGCCAACCGCGGCGAACTGCGCGACTTCTCGCCGGGCGGACGCAACCTTCCGCTCGTGGTCCGCCTCACCGGCAAGTTCAAGACCGCCTTCCCAGACGGCGCTCCCGCCAAGCCCGCCGCTCCGAAAGAAGGCGGCGGCCCCCAGGAGGAAGCCAAGCCAGCTCCAGCCGCACCCGCTGCACCCACACCGCCTCCAGGTATCGCAGCACCAGCCGCTCCAGCGCCCGCCACGCCCGCCCCTGTAGCACCTTCTGGCGACCATCTGAAGGAATCAAAGAACAACGAAGGCCTCGTCCTGCTCTTTGGCGACGCGGACATGATCTACGATGGCCTTTGCCTCGAGAGAGATCCCTTCGGTGGCATCCGTGAAACCAATGGCAACCTCTCGATGCTCCTCGGTGCCATCGAACTCTACAGCGGCGGCGGCGACTTGATCTCCGTCCGCAATCGCGCCTCCACCACCCGCCCCTTCACCACCATGGAAAAGAAGAAGGCGGCCGTGGAAGAGCAGTTCCGCCCGCAGATGAGCAAGCTCACCGGCGAACTCGAAGAAGCCACCCGCGAGCTGTCCAACCTCCGTGGCAAGTTCGACAAGAAGACCCAGCGCGTGATCATTGACCCCGCCTCCCAGGACAAGATCAACAACTGGCAGGGCAAGCAGGTCGAGATCCAGAAGGAGATCGGCAACATCAAGAAACAACAGCGCAAGGCCATCGACTGGGAGGAAATGAAGATCAAACTCTTCAACATCTTCCTCATGCCGCTCGTCGTCGTCGCCATCGGCCTCATCCTCGCGCTGAACCGCCGCGTGGCCACCGCTGCGAAGTAATGAACCCCAGCCGTTCACCACTCGACAACTTCACGCATTGACCAAGCTCCCAGCTACACCCTCATGAAAAAGGTCATTCTCCTCCTCATCGTCCTCGCCGCCCTGATCGGCGTGGCCATCGTCACCAAAGACAACAGCGAAAACCGTCTCAAACCGGCCGCTGCTCGTGAAAAACTCCTCCCCGACCTCGACGTCAATGTGGTCCGCAAGGTCCGCATTCGGGAATACGACACCAACAAGGGCACCTTCAACACCGTTACCCTCGCCATCACCGGCGATCAGTGGGGTGTGGGTGAACGCAGCGGCTATCCGGCTGCCTTTGAGAAGCTGGGCAAGATGCTCATGGACCTCAAAGAACAAAAGGCCGGCAAGCAGAAGAAGTATGGTCCCGGTGCGTGGGCCGACCTCAAGCTCAAAGAGCCCAAGGACGGCGTCAAAGACGAAGGCGCAGGCCTTTCCATCGAACTGCTTGGCGAGAGTGACAAGGTGCTCCGCACGCTCGTGCTGGGCAAGAACGTCACCTCCAGCACTGTCGGTCGCGAAGCCTCGCCCTTCGGTGGCGGCGGCAACGAACGCTATGCTCGCGTGAACGACGATGGCGACACCGTCTGGCAGGTGGATGGACAGTTCTACGACATCCGTCCCATGCCCGAAGACTGGGTGGACAAGTCCTTCATCGAAGTGACCAAGATCAAGGAAATCGAAGTCACACCCGCCACGGCAGCAGATGGCTGGAAGGCCACCCGCAAGGATGAAACCGGTGAGTTCACCCTCATCGATGCGAAGCCTGGTGAAGACTTCGACAAGGACAAAGCCAGCCTCAGCACCGTGCTGGCCAACCCCACCTTCAACGATGTGGTGCCGAAGGACAAGGCCACCGCCGACTTCATGAAGGACGCGACCAAGGCGAAGATCACCACCTTCGAAGGCTTCACTTACAACGTGCAGTTCATCAAGAAAGGCAGCGGCTCCGACGAGAAACACTACATCAGCGTCAGCACCACCGGTGACTTCCCGAAAGAACGCCCCGCCGTGAAAGACGAGAAGCCCGAGGACAAGAAGAAGGCTGACGACGAGTTCGCCGCAAAGAAGAAGACGTTCGAAGAAAAGCTGGCCAAGGAGAAGAAGTCCGAAGGCTGGGTCTTTGAGATCAGCAGCTACACCCTCGGCGGTCTCGAGAAGAAGCGCAGTGAGATCCTGAAAGACAAGCCCGCTGAACCCGCCAAAAACGCTGGTGCTCCTCCAGCACCTCCGACTCCCACACCGCTGGCACCGCCCACTCCTCCGGCCCCTCCAGCGCCGCCGAAGACTCCGATCACGGTCACCACGCCTCCGGTCTCGGTGCCCGCCTCACCTGCTCCTGCGGCCCCCATGCCGCCGAAGCCAGAACTGAAAGCTCCACCCAAGGACCCGCTGCCCGTGACACCAGTTCCCGCCAAGCCTGCGGACACTCCCAAGCCCGCCGCCTCGGCACCCGCTCCGGCTTCTGCCAAACCAGCTGACGCTCCCAAGCCTGCTGACCCGGCTCCCGCAAAGCCCGAAGAACCGAAGAAGTAACCATCGGTCCCCTTCCCCAAGCGATTGACTCCGATGCCTCCGGCTTCTCCAGCCGGGGGCATTTTTTTGGCCCTCGTGATCGCCGATCAAATTGATGTTCGCTCTCCGGCCCTCCGTGGTTCACCATGCGCCCCCCTGTCTCTGCCTGCCATCATGAAGCCCCAGTCCCCCTCTCCTACGCCCTCCGGTCCTTGCTTGCTGCAACTTGTTAGCGACCACGCCATGGAAAACCTCCTCCCCGTGATGGCCCTGCGCCCGGCGAAACTGCTGCTCGTGCGCGCTGCCGATAAAAACGCTGAATCCGCCGTCGCCAATCTTCGTGCCGTGATGCCCGTGCTCGCCCAGGACCCGGTGTTCAAAGGCTACCAACCGAAGATCATCGACCTCCCGCTTGCAAACGCCACCCCGGACATTGCTGAGACGCGCGACTTGATTGCACGCGAGTTGATCGCCAGCCCCGGTGCCATGGTGAACTTTACCGGCGGCACCAAGCTGATGAGCATTGGAGCCCATCTCGCGGCGAGTGTTTTCGGTCGTGCATCCTTCACCTTCGATCACTCGCAGGTGCGCTTCATCGATGCCCACACTGGCCGTCACGAGCGCTGGCCTGAGTTGGGCGCCTTGTCCAAGCACTTCACCCCACGACTGCTCCTCGCCATTCAGGGTCGCAATCTGGACGACTACCGGCACGAGCCCGCGAGCGATCCGCTGCGAGCCTTCGGACTCAAAGCCTATGAGCTGCGCAACCAGCACTCCGCAGCCATTGAGACCTTCATCAAAAGTCTCCGTGCTCAGTTCCTGACCCAGAATGGACGCCTTCCCCAGGAACCCGAAGAACTCAAAAATTTGCTGGCCAGGCCGCTGCCTGCGGGAGGTGACCCAATCCGTTTCCTGCTCACGTCGGCCACCAGCGCAGGCCTAACAAAGTCCGACAGCCAAGGGTGGAGGCTAACAGCCGCACCCGAACGGCGGGCAATCGAACGATCTCTGCACCTGCTCTCGAATGGATGGCTGGAACTGGCCGTGCTCGACTGCCTTCAGCGCAATCCGCGCTATCAGTATCCGATGTGGGGTTTCGAACATGCCAAGTCCTCCAGCAGTGACCATCACGATGCCGACATTCTCTGCCTGGACACACGAAGCAACTCGCTGCGACTCATCTGCTGCCGCGTGACCCTCATCCGCTCCCCCGCCGAGCATCTGGAGGGTCTCGCAGCTCGCGCCCGCAAGCTCGGAGGCGCAGCCTGCACCTTCGTCCTCTACAAGCCCGCTCAAGGCCAGGAGCCGCTCATCCGCAGCGAAGCACGACGTCTTGGCATCGACGCTGCGATCGAAGCCGATGAGATTGTGAAGGCCTTTTCGCCTGGCGGGGCGTGAGAGGCTTACGGGGCGATGACTTGGGCGGTGGTGCCGTCGGTGTAGGTGATGATCATGAGGACGCGGCCGTTGTTGTCCATGACGGGGAGTTCCCAGGGGCGGATGTCCATGTTGGACCCGGGCAGGTCGATGTCATCGACGGTCT
>JAEUHN010000023.1 GCA_016795365.1 Verrucomicrobiaceae bacterium | reverse complement strand
AGACCGTCGATGACATCGACCTGCCCGGGTCCAACATGGACATCCGCCCCTGGGAACTCCCCGTCATGGACAACAACGGCCGCGTCCTCATGATCATCACCTACACCGACGGCACCACCGCCCAAGTCATCGCCCCGTAAGGCAAGCACACTCCCTTTCACGCCGCCTCGCTGCCCCCGCAGTCAGGCGGCGTTTTTTTTGCCAGTGGAGTCTCGGAGCATTTCAAAGAAATGGGATAACCATCCCATTGGAGCCGGAATGGCTCCCGTCACGCAGTCCAGGGTGCTGCGGCGTGGCGAAGGTTCTCCTGGGGTTTACGGGGTGGGCCGGGAAGGTGCCAAGTCGGAGGAACTCGCGATAGAGGGGGGCAGACTTGCTTGCAACCCAAGGTGCTGCGGCACTTCTGGGCTTCACTCTTGATGGCCACACTATTTCACTCAACCGCCGCTAAGCCATTCTCGCGGGTAAACTGAGGCCGAACGTGCTGCCGTGGCCAACTTCGCTGGTGACGGTCATGTGGCCCCCGTGGGCTTTGGCGATGGTCTGGCAGATGGCGAGACCGAGACCAGCTCCGCCTTGATTGCGATTGCGGGAAGAATCGGCGCGGTAGAAACGATCGAATAAGTGAGGCAGATGCTCAGCGGCGATTCCTGGACCTTGATCCGTGATCGTGGCGAAAGAGGTGCCGATCGTGGACCCTGTGCTGATGTGAATCACTGAGTTCTCAGGGCTGTGGTGGAGAGCATTGGACAAGAGATTGGTCAGGATCTGACTCAGCTGGCTGTCATCACCCTGAACGGGTGAGGGTTCCAGGCGTGGCACAAGCTGAACACCGCGGGCTTCAGCCAGAGGCTGGAGGTGCTCGATACAATCTCGGGCGATGGTGGCCAGGTCGATGGGCTGGTGTCTGGTGATGCCGGTGGAGGTGTCGAGCTTGGCCAGCTCCAGGAGTGACTCGGTGAGGGCATGCATGCGTTTGGCCGAGCGCTGGCACGCTTCGAGGGTCTTGCGATACTCATCAGGGCTGCGCTCACGGGCGAGGGCGAGCTGGGTCTGTGAGAGCAGGACGCTGATCGGGGTGCGGAGTTCATGGGCAGCATCGGCGGTGAACTGGGCCTGCTGATCGAAGGACTGCTGAAGGCGGGCAAAGGTATCATTGAGCACACCTGCGAGCTGGCCAAGTTCGCTGTCGGCTTCCTCGACGTTGATCCGTTCATCGAGGTGGCCCGATGAGATGCGAGTGGCGGTGGAGGTGATGTTTTGGATGGGACGCAGGGCGCGACGGGTGAGCCAGCCACCTCCGAAGAAGGCGAGGAGCCACACGCCGGTTCCAAGAACGGTGAGCTTCCATGCGAGGCGACGACTTTCCTCCAGCTCAGGCTCGAGGGTGCGGCCGGCGACCAGAATGGTTTCGCGTTGGGCAGTCTCAATGACCTCACGGGCTTGTCGTCCGTTGATGATTGTGTCGCGGGTGAGGGGAGTGAGTTCGCCCTCGGGCAGTTCTTCGGGAATCGTGAGCTCATTGGCCAGCAGTCCAGCGGAGTCTTCGACATGCTGGCCGGGGCCTGTCCAGATTTTGTAGTAGCGGCTGGAGTTCCCAATCTGAGTGGCCCAATCATAGAGATCGTCCGGGGTGCGGATGCCGGGAGGAGGCGGGGGGCGATCATCGCCGAACAACGGAGGCAGGAAGGGATTGTCTGCGCGCCGATGCGGCGGGCGATTGGGGCCTCCATGCATGATGCCGAGCATGGTCTGGATTTGCTGCTGAAGCTCGACATCGACGCGGCGCATCTCATCGTTCCACTGGAGCCGCCAGGCCGTGACGGTGAACCCGGTTAGCACGATGGCGAGCAATGCGCCATGCCATAGCTGCATTCGCCAGCGAATCGAATGAGGCACCAGATTCATGCCTCGATGCAGTAGCCGTGGCCGCGACGGGTGGTGATGAATTCGTGCCCGAGTTTCTTGCGAACGTTGGAGACATGAACGTCGAGCAGGTTGCTCAACGAGGTTTCGTTTTCATCGAAGAGATGGTCGTAGAGTTCGGTGCGGGTGACAAGCTTTCCGCGCCGAAGCGCAAGGTGCTCGAGCAGCGAGTATTCGCGCGCGGTGAGTTCCACGAGGCCGCCTTTCTGTTTCACCGTGCGGGCAGCCACATCGATGACCACGTCTTTGATCTGGATAATGTTCGAAGCGTCGCCCGCCGACCTCCGAATCAAGGCGCGCAAACGGGCGAAGAGTTCATTCAGGTCAAAGGGCTTGGGCAGGTAGTCATCGGCTCCTGCGTCGAGACCGGTGATGCGGTCATTGATGCGGCCCCGGGCCGTGAGCATGAGCACAGGGGTCTTCTTGGATTCACGCAGCTTCTTGACGACCTCAAAGCCGTTCATCACCGGTAGCATGACGTCGAGCACCACAGCATCGTAGTCACACTCGCGGGCTTTGAACAAACCTTCTTCACCATCTTCCGCTGTGTCCACTGCATAGCCTTCTTCCCGCAAGGCGGTGGCAATGGTGTGGAGCAAGTCGGGTTCATCTTCGACGACGAGGAGGCGCATGATGGATCATACTTGGCGAACCTTAATCCGAGGTGAAGCACGAAGTTTCGGTCGGGCTGATTTTCGGGGCCTGGGTTATCGCCATGATGGACACGTGGGCAGCAGATCGTGCGTGGTCATGGGTCGAAGAGAGGGCTGGGTTGGAAATGGTGAATTGCTGGTGAAGACTGATGCGGGCACAAAATGCGGGCCTCTTCACGCCCTCTTAAGTTGGACGCTCCAAGGTGATGCGATGCAAGCCAGCTTATCGCTTCCTTGCGAATGCGGACGGGTGCTTCTGCCTCGTCGCTTTCGAACCTTCATGGCGTGGAGGGCCGATGATTCACCCCGAATGCATTTGCCTTTCACTTGCCGGCCCGTTTTGCTGGCAGCCATGAGAACGAAAGCGACGGCGCTGTGGCACTCGCTCCTGACTCTGTGGACCGTCTTGTTGGCGGTCCCGGCAGGAGCGGTGGACTTGCGCGTCGATGTGGTGCCGATGTTCCAGGACGAGGCCCTCCAGTTTGATGCGCTCGGTTACACCTCGTCGCAGCAGCAGCGTCTCTCGGTGACGCGGCTGGACTTCCTGTTGTCAGAGATCGAGATCAAACCGAGGGCAGGGGACTGGCTCACGCAGAAGGACTGGGTGGCTTACCTCAGTTTGCGCGAGAGTCGCACGGGCTTCACGCTCAAAGGTTTGCCCGAGGGCGACTACACGGCCCTTCGGTTTCATGTGGGCGTCCGGCCGGACCTTAACAAGGCAGATGCGACGCAATTTCCTGCCGGCCACCCACTCAATCCTTCGGTCAACACGCTCTGGTGGGGCTGGATGGGAGGCTACGTGTTCTTTGCTGTGGAAGGTGGATGGCGACGACCCGATGGCAGCTTGAGCGGCTACTCGTTTCACGTCGCGACCGATCAGCATCTGATGTCCATCGAGATGCCGTGTGAACTCGACTTGGATCGCGGCAAGTCATTGAAGATCGAGCTGGATGTCGCGGCCGTGCTCGATGCCATCATGTTCAAGGACGACGAAAGCACCACGCACTCGCGCGGCGATGATCCGCTCGCCGTCAAGCTGCACCAGAACATTCAGCGGGCGTTTCGGGCACGGCCGGTGAGCGCTGGTGATTCGAGTTCAGTCATCGCGAGCACCGCACCCGCCAAGAAGGCTGTGGTGCCCGAGGGCGAGACCCTGGTGCCGTTCACGTTCTCAAGCGCCTTCCCGATGCCGCAGCTGCCAGGGGACAATCCATTGACCCAGGAGGGCATCGCTCGTGGCGAGAAGCTCTTCCATGACAAGCGCCTGAGCATCAACAACACCCAAGCTTGCGCTGACTGCCATGATGCGCGGCATGGGTTTAGCGATCCACGCACCTTCAGCATCGGAGCTGAGGGCAAGGCAGGAACGCGACAGGCGATGCCGCTCTTCAATCTCGCGTGGAAGCAATCATTCTTCTGGGATGGACGCGCACCCACGCTTCGTGAGCAGGTGCTCCAACCGATTCAGAATCCCATCGAGATGCACGAGACGCTGGAGGGCGTGGAGAAAAAGGTGGGCATGACCCGCGATCAGATCGCTCGTGCGCTGGAGCAGTATCTGGTGACGATCGTGTCGCAGGAGGCTAAGTTTGATCGAGTGATGCGTGGCGCTGAGAAGTTCACGCCTGCCGAGCAGCGGGGCTTCGATCTTTTCCATGCCGAGTATGATCCTCGACGCGGCCTCTTCGGAGCTGATTGCTTTCACTGCCACGGTGGTCCGCTGTTTCAAAGCGCTGCCTTCGCCAACAACGGCCTGGACTCTGAGCCGCGGGATTTGGGGCGTTTCGAGGTGACGAAGCGGGAAGGGGACAGAGGCAAGTTCGCCGTGCCCTCGCTGCGCGATGTGGCGCTCACGGCACCTTACATGCACGATGGTCGCTTTACCACTCTCGAAGAAGTTGTGGCCCACTACGATCACGGCTTGCAGCGGAGCGATTCACTGGACCCCAACCTCGCCAAGCACCCGCTCAAGGGCCTGGGCTTGTCCGACGATGACAAGGCGGCCCTGGTCGCCTTCATGCGGACGCTCACCGATGAATCGCTTGCGAAGTAAGCGCGTGTTTTTCGATGATGAATGACTCGCGAGTGCTATCAAAGCGCCTTCCATGCCCACCCTGCGCGACATTGGCGAAGATGAATTGATCCACCGGCTCACCCAGCATTTGCCGCGCCGGAGCGATGTGCTTGCGGGAGTCGGAGACGACTGTGCGGTGGTGAAAGGATCGCCTGATCCGGTGCTGTTGAAGACCGATGCGATTATTGAGGGCGTTCACTTTCTTCCTGATGCGAAACCGGAACTCATCGGGCGCAAGGCGCTTGCGCGTGTGATCAGTGACATCGCTTCCATGGGTGGTCTGCCGCAACATGCGCTCATCACTCTCGTGCTGCGGCCTGACTTGGATGTCGCCTGGGTGGAGGAGGTCTATCGTGGCATGAGTGAGCTGGCCAAACGATACAACGTCAGCATCGTTGGAGGCGAGACCTGCCGGGGACCCGTGTGCATGATCTCGGTGTCGATGATGGGCGAGGTGGGAGGCGAATGGATCAGCCGCTCGGGGGCGTGGGCAGGAGATGTGCTGTTCGTGACCGGTTGGCTCGGTGGTTCGATCCAAGGCAAACACTTCACTTTCGAGCCACGCTTGGAAGAGGCTCGCTGGCTCAAGCAGTTCTATCCTCCGAGCGCGATGATGGATCTGAGCGATGGACTGGCGAAGGATTTGCCGCGACTGGCCAAGGCGAGTGGTGTCGAGTTCATCATCGACGAAGCGGCGCTGCCCTGCACCGAGAGTTGCACGCCAGCCCAAGCCTGGGGCGATGGTGAGGACTATGAACTCCTGTTCTCCATCGCGGCGGAGTCGGCGGACGAGTTGATGGGGGATTGGAAGCTGGAGTTCGATACGCCACTGACGAAGATTGGATCGCTCGTGAAGATCGGTGCCGGACGCTTGCCAAGCTTCGCTAGCCGTGGTTGGGATCACTTTGCCAAGGACGCATGAGCACCCATCTCGCATCACCCGAAGAAACCCTCGCCTGGGGAGCCTCGCTGGCGCAGGGGCTGCGTGAAGGCGACGTGATCGCGTTGTGCGGTCAGCTTGGTGCCGGCAAGACGCATGTGGTGAAGGGATTGCTCGATGGACTGGGATCGAACGAAGAAGTCACGAGTCCTACATTCAGTTTGGTGCACGAGTATCAGCGCGCGCGACTGCCGGTGTTTCACTTCGACTTCTATCGAATGGAACGCGAGGCCGACCTGCTCTCGATTGGCTGGGATGAGTATCTCGATCAGCCGGGGATCGTGGTGGTGGAATGGGCGGACCTGTTTCCTGCGCTGCTGCCCGATCACGCCCAATGGTATCGGTTGGAGGCCTTGCCAGAAGGCGGGCGACGTGTTACGCGCATCCAACCATGAAGTGCGTGCTCGGCATTGATCTCTCCACCTCTCGCGGACACATCGCTGTGGTCCGTGAAGATGGATCGGTGGCTTATGAGTCGGACTTCACGTCCGAGCGCTCGCACAATTCCATGCTCTACGGCCCCTTGGCTGAGGCGCTGGAATTGGCGGGCGATCAACTCCAGTCCATCGTGGTGGGCACGGGGCCGGGGAGTTACACGGGCGTGCGCATCAGCATTGCCGCAGCCTATGGAGTGGCGTTGTCGCGGGGCGTGCCGGTTCATGGATTGCCCAGCATCGCTGCGCTCGACGACGGTGCTTACGCGGTGATCGGCGATGCGCGAAGGGGTAAATTTTACGCCGCTCGAGCGCACGACTGCCAACTGGAAGCGGACTTGGTGTTGCTCGATGAGCAGGGTCTTCGAGCGTGGCTGGAAGAGCATACTGGCGTGTCGGTGTTGACTAGCGATGGCAAGGCCCCGCTGGCGCTTCCGCAGGTGGCTGTGGCGGTTCCGAGTGCCGTTCGGCTGGCGAGGCATGGCTTGCGCGCGGGATTGGTGGAAGCCGATCATCTGGAGCCTCTCTATGTCCAGGCGGCCTTCATCACGACGGCAAAGACTCCGACCATGGGCGCGAAGGTCTAGGTGCTCTCCGATGGCCGTGAAGGCTGGGACTTGGGCGGGCTTGAAGAATCTGCACAAATCGCAGGCACGCTGCGCATTCGCGTTTATTCTCGCCGCCCTATGACCGCCGCCCCCACTATCGAATCCCGCATCCAAGACCTCTGCGAAGCCATCGTGGCCGATGAGGAAGTGCGCAACGCTCGTGAACAAGCCGAGGCTTTCCTGGCCGATGAAGACGCCGTCAGCCTGTATCGCGAGATGGCGACCATGGGCCGTGCCCTGCATCGCAAGAGTCATGACGGCGAAGAGCCGACCGCGATCGAGCAGCGTCAGTTCGATGACCTTCAAAACCGCTGCGATGCACACCCGGCGATCGTCGCTTTTGTCGAGGCTCAGCAGATTCTCCAAGGCATCGCTGAAACTGTGAATGGTTACGTCACCAAGACGCTTGAGAAAGGTCACGTGCCCACGGAAGAGGAAGTCTGGGGCAAGGCGGGTGGTGGCTGCGGCGAAGGCTGTGGTTGCCATCACTAAGGCAGCCGTTTGGCCTTTGGTTAGTCGGGCGTGGTATGACAAATGACCAATGACGAGTTCCAGTTAAAGCCTGGGCTGAAGTTCACGCCTTCACCTCAGAATCCCTTCGGCACTCACTCGAATTCTCTCCATCCTGCCGTGCTCTCGTCTCTTTCCGAACTTGCCTCACGGAAGCGCAGCGGTCCCCCCCTCGCGGTGTTGACCTGCTACGATTATCCCACGGCTAGGCTGCTTGATGAGGCGGGCGTTGATCTCATGCTCGTGGGAGATTCGCTGGGCATGGTGGTGCTGGGATTGCCAGACACGACAGGTGTGACCATGGATGACATGCTGCACCACACGCGGGCCGTGTGTCGTGCGCAGACTCGCGCACCGGTCATCGCCGACCTGCCCTATCACAGCTACATCACGCCGGAGATGGCCGTTCACAATGCTCGGCGGCTAATGGAGGCTGGAGCATCGGCGGTGAAGCTGGAGGGTGGAGTGTCGATGCTGGCTCAAGTAAAAGCCATCATTGCAGCGGGAATCCCGTTTGTTGGGCACATCGGCATGTTACCCCAGAGCGTGGTGGAGGAAGGCGGCTACAAAAAGAAGGGCAAAACTGCCGAAGGCGCTGCCTTGTTGCTTGCCGACGCCATCGCTCTCGATGAAGCCGGTGCCTGTGCTTGTGTGCTGGAAAGCATGATGCCCGAGGTCACGGCGACGATCACCGAACGGGTAAAGATGAGCACCATCGGCATCGGAGCAGGCAAGAGGTGTGATGGACAGGTGCTTGTCACGCCCGATCTTATGGGCAGCTTTCCATGGTTCCGTCCGCCCTTCGCGAAGGCACGTGCCGATGTGGCTGGCGAGACGTTGCGCGCGGCTCGCGAGTATGTGATCGAGGTGCGCGGCGAGAGCTGAATTTTTGTGGTGAGTTATCGGTGCTGGCTTCGTTAAGGCCGCGCCATGAGACTGTTACCATTTGTTGTTTTCTGCTGTGTGTTTAGCGCAGTGTGCATCGCTGCCGAGGGCAGGAAACCCAACATCATCTTCATTCTCACCGACGACCAGGGCTGGGGAGACGCGCATTTCGCCGGGCATCCGTATGTGAAGACGCCGAACCTCGACAAGTTTGCGTCACAGGGCACCTGGATCCGTCAGTTCTATGTAGCGGCCACGGTATGTTCGCCAAGTCGCTGCGCCTTCATGACCTCGCACTACCCGTCGCGTCATCTTGTGCATGGACACTTCGCTGATCACGCCAGCAATGTCGCGCGCTCGATGCCCGACTGGCTCGATCCGCAAGTCACCACGCTGCCGAAGCTCCTGAAGGGCGCGGGCTACGCGACTGCACACTTTGGCAAATGGCATCTCGGTAGCGGTGATCAGGCACCGCCGCCGGAGGCCTACGGAATCGATGTCTCACGCACCACCGTCTCCAACGGCACCCCGTTCACGGAGCAGGGCGAGGAGTATTTCTGGGCCAAGAGCACCGGACTCATCGTGGACGAAACGATCAAGTTCATCCGCGAGCACAAGGACCAGCCCTTCTACGTCAATGCCTGGACGCTGCTGCCGCACGCCACGTTGAAGCCGACACCCGAGCAGCTCGCCGTCTATGCCTCGCTCGCGCCGAAAGCCGACGACCCAGGGTTTGGGCCATGGATGCAAAAGTATCTCGCCAAGGCCCCGGACCTGGCACGGCAGATGCAAGTCTTCTGCGCCTCGCTAACCAATCTCGACGCGGAGCTTGGTCGCCTCTTCACTGCACTCGAAGAGATGAAGCTCGCCGACAATACCATCATCTTCTTCTCCAGCGACAACGGCGCCGAGGACTATCGCATCAAGAACGCCTCCAACGGCGGCGTGGGCAACACCGGTCCACTGCGCGCCCGCAAGCGCAGCATGTATGAAGGCGGCATCCGCACCTTCGGCCTCGTGCGCTGGCCCGGCAAAGTGCCCGCTGGTCGTCGCGATGAAACGAGTGTGATGGGCGGCGTCGATTTCCTGCCCACCATCTGCAAGCTCGCTGGTGTCGATGTTCCCGCCAACGTGAACCCTGACGGCGAAGATGTGAGTGACATCTGGCTTGGCCAGTCACGCCCGCGCAACAAGGCGCTGAACTGGGAATGGCTCTTCAATGTGCAAGGCCCTGACGACGGCTACATGCCACCCATGCTCGCCGTGCGCGATGGCGACTGGAAACTCTTCGTCAGCCACAAGGGCACCGATGCGCAGCTCTACAACATCCCCAAAGATGCCGGTGAAGCACACGATGTCGCCCGCGCGAATCCTGAAGTGGTGAAGTCGCTGACCGAGAAGGCCATCGCCTGGGTGAAGACCTTGCCGCCGAGTCCCGCTCGTGAGCGCGCCGCCGAAACCGGCAAGCCCCAGGAAGGCCGTGCTCCCGTCCCTGCCAAAGGCAAGGCAGCTCCCAAAGGCAAATCTCCCGCCACCAACGACCGCCACGTCATCTTCAAACAGAAGGACCTCAACAAGGACAGCAAGCTCACGCTCGAGGAATACCTGCACAAGTTCCCCAGCGAAGTCGAGGGCAGAAAGCGCTTCCCCACCTTCGACAAGGACCACGACGGCATCCTCACCGAGGGTGAATTTGTGCGGGCTGGGAGGTGAGTGGGGTATCGCTCATAAGGACGAGACGAACACTTCACCATGACACTAATAAATTAGGCGTCTTCTCATGGCGCGGCCACGCTCAGCTCTAGCTTGAGATTCAGCCGCGCTCCTTTCCTGTTTTTCAATTGTAGGAAAGTATCCTTTGCATCCAGAGACCATGCACTGCCATCCACCATCGCCTTTTTGATCCACAAGCGGAGAGTAGGTTGGTGGCTTTTCCAGCATGCATTGAGGACAATACTTTGTAAGGCTCTTCCTATGGACATACCATCCAGTCCTCGTGTCATGATCAAACTGGTCGGCAGACATCCCCGTCGAGACTGTTGGCTCATCAGGCTTCGGCTTTGAGAGCTGTGAAACGCTACAGAGTTTATCAATTTCAGCGGAAAGCACTGCTGGACGAAGAAGTGCCGCACCAACGGTTTCTGCAATCTCGTCGAGGAGTTGAAAGACATCTGTGGCCTTACTCAGGGAAACCACATTGAGCTCTTGAAGCGGACCCTCGAGATCAACGGGAGTCGCACCACATGCCAAAACCGGAAACAAGGGAAACTTGGTTCCCCAGCGTGCCCCCAGCTCGAACAGAACATACGGTGACCGAATGCTCACTGGCGTGATTATCCCGACCAAGGCTTTTGCTTTTACGACCTCACGCCTAATCTGTGAACCAAACGCTGCTCCGACAGGGAATCTAAAGCCATCAACACTTGTGCATCGAATGTCTTCAGGAGGAAGCGAGAGTGCGAAACACAGCAGCTTAGCGAGCTTCTCAGCAACGTCGGCGTCAGCACTGGCATGGCTAATAAACACCTTCAGCGCCTCTGAATCGTCATCCTCTACTTTCATCGTAGGGGCATTGAACTCCTTTTCGAGACTCTCAAGCAGATCGTGGCCCGAGCTTGTGATCGCGGTTAGCTTTGCGCTGGAATACCTTCGATCTGAGCCTTTGCGAGCAACTCCTTTTATGTGTCCGTCTTCAATCAGCAAGGCTGCGTTGTAGCAGACCAGGTCGTCGGGCAGATCATCAAGACTTGGGTCCTTAGCTCCTTCACGAAGTTGTCTGAGGAGTCGAAGTTGAACAAGACGATCTCTTTTCATAGTAGGTATATCTCCTTATGAGTAGTCGAATTGGCACAACAAGAAATCAAACGCTTAATACCGCGGGGATTCAAGGTGGACACAGGAATGCTTCACAGATTGCCGAACGACGCGCGTGCGAGATCATCTCTGCAAGGGCATGGTGCTGAAGGTCAGCCATTTGATGTCGCGACCTTCTTGAAAGCCGGTGGTCTCTGGCTTCGATGAAGGCACTCATGAAACTCGGATTCGTCAGCGCTATTCTTCACGATCAGTCTTTGGAACAAGTCTTGTCTTTTGCTTCGAGCGAAGGCTTCAAGTGTGTGGAGCTTTGCTGCTGGCCGGTGGGCAAGGCGGAGCGCAAGTATGCAGGGGTGACGCACATCGACGTGACGGACTTCACGCAGGCGCAAGCCGATGACGTGAATGGCTTGTGTGCGAAGCACGGCGTGGGCATCAGCGCGGTGGGCTACTACCCGAACATGCTCGATCCCGTGGCTGACACGGCCCCGATGATCGAGCATTTCAAGAAGCTGATCGTGGCTACGCGGATGCTGGGGCTCAACACGACCACGGGATTCGTCGGTCGCGATTGGACCAAGACCGTGGACGACAACTGGCCGCGCTTTCTGGAGACCTGGCGTCCGATCATCAAGTTCGCTGAAGACAACGGCGTGCGCATCGCGATCGAGAACTGCCCGATGAAGTTCACCAAGGACGAATGGCCCGGCGGCAAGAACTTGCTCACCACTCCGGCGATCTGGCGGCGCGCGTTCAGCGACATCGACTCGCCGAACTTCGGCCTGAACTTTGATCCCTCACACTTCGCGCTGCAATTCATGGAGCCTGCGAGCGCGCTGCATGAGTTCAAGCACAAGCTCTTCCACATGCACGCGAAGGATGTGAAGCTCTACCAGAGCAAGCTCAATGAAGTCGGTGTCTTCGCACATCCTCTGGAGTGGCATCAGCCGCGCCTTCCCGGCTACGGTGAGATCAACTGGGCGAACTTCATGGGCGTGCTGATGGAGACCGGTTACGACGGCCCCGTGTGCATCGAGGTGGAAGACGACACCTTCGGCAAAACGCTGGAAGGCCGTCAGCGTGCGCTGCGTGTCGCGAGGAATGTGCTCGCGCCGTTCGTTCCGTGACGCGGCCTGGCTTTACTTAACGCGGTAACGCACGCGACGAGAATTCAACCAGCGCACGCCGAGCATATCCATCGTGGCACGGAGGGCGCGGTTGCCGAAACCATACTTGCTCACGCCAGCAACGCGTGGGCGATGATTGACGGGCATCTCGGTGACCTTGAAGCCCATGTTGGCGATCAGGGCGGGAATGAAGCGGTGCATGCCATTGAAGGGCAGCAATGCCTCGCGGCACTCGCGTTTCATCGCCTTGAGCGTGCAACCGGTATCACGCACGCCATCGCCGATGAAACGGCTGCGCACGAAGTTGGCGATGCGGCTTTGCACGCGCTTGAAGGCTGTATCTTTGCGCTTGGCGCGATAGCCGCATGCGAGGTCGAATCCCTCGTCGAGCTTTTTCACCAGTGCCGGGATGTCCTTGGGATCGTTTTGCAGGTCGCCATCGATGGTGACGATCACCGCGCCGCGTGCCGAATGAATGCCTGCGTGCATCGCGGCGCTTTGGCCAGCGTTCTTCTCAAAGCAGAGCAGGCGCACGCGGTCGTTGCGCTCGATGCGGGCGACGGTGGCATCGCTGGAACCATCATCCACGAGCACGAGTTCGTAGTCGATTCCGGCGAGTGCCTCGGCCAATTCGCGCTGCATGGCGACGACATTGTCTTCTTCATTGTAGAGGGGCACGACGACGGAAATGGCGGGGGATTCAGGCATGGGAAGCGGGGTCACAAATCGGGTGGCTTATACCCGTAGCAAGCAAAGATTTTCAACGTCCGCACCTCCACACCCACATGCATGAGGCGGACAACGGTCAGGATTTCCCAGTGGTCGAAGGAGCGACGGATGGCGGTGGGTGGACTGAGCGGTTTGGGATCGTCGGAGATGTAGAGGGCGTTGTGGCCAGCGTAGCTTTCGTCCTTGTTGATGAGCGCATCGTAGCGAGGGAGCATGGCCAGCGGGTGCTCGCGTGCGGTGGACTCCATCACCTGGATGCGCGGGTGCTCTGGCGTGGCGGTGAAGACATTCGCATCGTCACGGAGCGCGGCATCAAGGCCAACGGCGAGCGGCCAATTGCGGGCGATCAGGAACCACGGATCGGAGTTCTTGCCTACGGCAGTGCCGAGCATCTTCTCTAGCACGGCGGCTCCTTGATTCCAGCCCATCAATTGGCTGGAGGGGTCAGCTTTGAACCAACGACGGTAGTGGTCGTGACGATCATTCACCTGCCGCTGCAGCGCCCAGGGGATGCTCATGTAGCGAACGAAGTCCGTGCGCATGAGCGTCTGGCTTTGCACCGCAGCAAGGAGGAGGGTGCCGCTGCGGAGGAGAACCTTTCTCTGAATCGAGAGCGTGAGGCCGATGCTGTGATGTGCGAGCATCCCGAGGCCGAGCATGATCCAGATCGGGAAGCCGACCGAGGGCCAGGGTTCTCGTGGACCCCAGGCGAAATCGAAGGCGACGAAGGGCAGGGCAAAGGCGAGGATCAGCGCCTCGTCGTGGTTGAGCTTGGTTCGATTTCTCCAGGCAAGCAGCAGCGAGGTGACGAGGAAGACACCCAGGGCAGGGGAGATGAGCAGTGCCCAGCGCAGCACATTGGGCCAGCCCTGCCAGGTGGGCTCGAGTTCGCCTGCTTCCAGTGAGGGCCAGTCGTGCCGGAAGTTCCAGGACAGGAACATCCAGACCGGCACCAAGGCGAACCCAGAGATCACGACGAACCCGGGAGAGAACAGATGATGACGACGACGCTTCGATCCGACGAAGGCGATCACCAAGCACAGCCAGGCCAGACCATTGCGCCAGTCTGCGAGCATCGCCAGCGCTAGGAAGAGGCCGGTGAACCACCACGTCCGGTCCCAGAGCTGAGACCGGTGCAAGGCCATGCGCAGCATCATGATGAAGGCGAGCAGCAGCGTGGTGCTGACGATGGTGCTCGTCATCGCGAGGGACATGACATTGAAAGCAGGCAGCACCTGAATCGCCACCACGGCCCAGGCTGCCGTGGTCTGATCGTAGATGCCTCGAATCAAGCGCCAGACCATCACGCTGATCGCGAAGCCCATGATCGGTGCCATCCAGCGCACGCCGATCTCGCTCGTGCCTCCGATCCACGTGCTGAGCTTTACCAGCCAGGGCATGAGCGGTCCCATCTCCAGATGCCAGAGGGCACTGTGCTTGGTCAGCAGCAACGCAAGTGCTTCATCCGGGCACAGCTCCGCCGTGGGCAGCAAAGCGATGCGCCACACCGTGATGAGGGCGAGCATCGGGATGAGGTAGCGCTGTCGATCCATGAGACGGGAACGCCTTGAGTAGGCGCATCAGGCTCCTAACTCAACGACGGTGTGGAGTGGTAGAAACAAAAAAACGCCGCCCCTTGCGGAGCGGCGTCTCGGGAAGCATGAAGAACGAAGTCGCTTAAGCCGTGGGCACTTCGGCGATCGTCTTGAGCACGCGGGAGGCGATTTGGTAGGGGTCGCCCTGGGAGTTTGGACGGCGATCTTCCAGATAGCCCTTGTAGGCGTTGTCTTTCACGAAGCTATGGGGCACGCGGATGGACTTGCTGCGGTCAGCGACGCCGTAACCGAACTGGTCGATGGCGGCGGTTTCGTGCAGACCGGTCAGGCGCAGATGATTGTCCGGGCCATACACGGCGATGTGCTCGTTGACGTTCTTGGCGAAGGCAGCCATGAGCTTCTCGAAGTAGTCCTTGCCACCCACGGTGCGCAGATACTCGGTGGAGAAGTTGCAGTGCATGCCGGAGCCGTTCCAGTCGCGGTCAACGCCGAGAGGCTTGCAGTGGTATTCCACGTCCACAGCATACTTCTCGCAGAGGCGCTGCAGGAGGTAGCGAGCCATCCAGACGTCGTCGGCGCACTTCTTGGAGCCCTTGCCGAAGATCTGGAATTCCCACTGGCCCTTGGCCACTTCGGCGTTGATGCCTTCGTGGTTGATGCCGGCGTCGAGGCAGAGGTCGAGGTGCTCCTCGACGATCTGACGGGCGATGTCGCCCACATTCTTGTAGCCCACGCCTGTGTAGTAGGGGCCCTGGGGCTCAGGGAAGCCACCTTCAGGGAAGCCGAGCGGGCGACCGTCCTGATAGAGGAAATATTCCTGCTCGAATCCGAACCATGCTCCCGGGTCATCAATGATGGTGGCGCGGCTGTTGGATGGATGCGGGGTGCCATCTGGAAGCATGACTTCGCACATGACCAGGACGCCGTTCTTGCGGGTGCTATCTGGATAGACGGCAACGGGCTTGAGCACGCAGTCCGACTTGTCGCCAGGAGCCTGGCGGGTGGACGAGCCGTCGAAGCCCCAGAGAGGCAGTTCTTCAAGCTTGGGGAAGCTGGCGAACTCCTTGATCTGAGTTTTGCCACGCAGGTTTGGCGTCGGGGTGTAACCGTCGAGCCAGATGTATTCGAGTTTGTATTTGGCCATGTGAATAGCGGGTAGGTTGGATTTGTCGTTGATGGGGTTTGTTCCGGGGCTGGCGGTGAATGGCGGATCGCTCCGCCCGGAACTGCCCTCTCCGAGAACTTGCCTTCCTTGAAAAAGCAGGCCGTGTGCCAACTTTTGGGTAGTTTTGGCGCTCGGGCGCGGCTTTTTCAAGTCCGCAACGGGAGCGCCGATTCAGCACGCGAGAGGGGAGTCTGGCAAGGGAATCCTTCCCTTATCGTGGCGACGGCCTGATGGGTGCTGGATTCCCGCCTTTTCCGCAGCTACGGTTGCCCTATGAGAGATGTCAAAAACACCGTCCGCGCCCTGGTCCGCATCGGCTACGATGGTCGTGTGCACAAAATTTTCCGCGGCCACATGGCCAAGGAGCGCTTCGAAAACGAGATTCGAGTGCTGAAGTATCTGGAGGAGAAGGGCTGTCATTTTGTGCCCAAGGTGCTGGAGGCGGATGCGGATCAATTGCTCCTGGTGACGAGCAACTGCGGTCAACGCGTGGAGCACCTCGGCGAGGAGCGGCGGAAGCAGCTTTTCGAGGAACTCGAGACTTATGGGGTGCGCCACGACGATCCCGCCGTTCGGAATGTGACTTATCGGGCCACGGATGGGCGCTTTTGCCTGATCGATTTTGAGTTTGCCACGATCCTTGAGCGCCCTGAACTGGCCCTGCCACCACCGCCGCCCGATGCGTGGTGAGGTTTTTTCTTTGTCGGGGAGCTTGACGCACCGAAGCGTGAATGCGTTTCCTGGAGATATGAAGCGCTTCCTCCTAATCGCTCTGCTTTCTATTCCTCTTGGTGCCGGCATCACCTTCATTTTTCCTACTTGGCAGAACACATTAATGTCGCCAGATGAAGTTCGCGACATTGGGAATCGAATGATCGAGCTGACTGTAGGGGCAAAAAATGAATCGAACAAATACCTCGTTTTCCATGATGCAGATGCGCGGGAAATTGAGCGTCGAAGTGAGTTTGTGTTAAGCAAGGGCACAACTTTGGTGGAGAGTTCTTGTAGCGTCACTCCAGGAAACATCGTTTGGACTACAACCTCTGGTCGCACCAAGACGACACACACCGCACCAGGGTTGACGATCCGATTGAAAGGAAAAATCAAGCCCACTCCGGCGGCTGCGGCACTTGGTTGGTCAGAAATTTCCTGGGGTGGCAGTGCGATTGATGATTTGAAAAAACTGGGATGGCTGGAAGTTCAAAATCGTCAGTTTGATCTCAGTGGCTCTCACTACCGATTGGTGAGGAATCCTGTAGTCGCAGCCGGTCTTGCTCACACGGTCGCTCTGGCGAAGGAAGCGTTGCTTGCAGGGCTGCCTTTTGCTGTGGCACTCACGTTTTTGGGAGGTCTTCTGCTTGCGTTTCCCAAGAATGCACATGAACCCCTATTACCTCCGCATCGGCTGCCGATGCAGTTCATGTGTCGCTACACTGGATTGAAGACCGACATCGTGGTCTGGATAGGTATTCCTGTATTCGTGGCATGTTTCATGGGAGTCATCACCTTGCTGGATGCAGAAAAAGCGTCCGATGCTGAGTCTAATATGAGGTTGGTGGCATGGATTACCTTGGCCGTTGTTGTATATACTCTTTGTGTGGTGCCTTTGCTATTCCGCAAACTACGTCAAGTGCTGGTCGCTCAGGAGGGAATCGTGGTCCGAGGCGGGGCCAAAGGAGTGGAGCTCTTGCAGAGCCGTTGGGGCGATTTGAAAAACCTTGTTGCGATGGAGAAGCGGAAGAAAGATTCCGTAGTCGAAGAGTGGCTGGAAGTTACTGGTGCAGACGGCAAAAAGATCAACATTAGTGCTGACCAGATCTGTGACTACCAGATGCTGAGAGACGTGAGTTTGCAAATGAAGCAGCAGTCACCACCGCCACTGCCGGGACAGATCCAAACTTCGTGATATGGCAGAGCTTTCCTCCCTCACCCTCCGCTGGTCTGGCTGCACGGACAAAGGCCGCTTCCGATCCAACAACGAAGACTCGTTTCTCGCGTTGACCTTCGATGCCCGCGAAGTGCGCTACCTGGGCAAGATCGGCGAGGGGACTCTGGCCAATGAGGACTACGTTTTTGCGGTGAGTGACGGCATGGGCGGAGCGAAGAGCGGCGAGTTCGCCAGCAAGATCGCGACGGACAAGATTACCAAGCTGCTGCCCAAGAGCTTCAAGCACTCCGCCCAGGGCTTGTCGGCCGGGTTTGGCGACGTGCTGGGCGAGCTTTTCGATGCCATTCACAAGGAGCTGACCGCGATGGGCCGATGGTATGAGGAGTGCCGCGACATGGGGGCCACCTTGAGCCTGGGATGGTTCACCCCGGAGTGGATGTTCTTCGGTCACCTGGGCGACAGCCGCATCTACTACGTGCCGCATGATGGGCCGATGAAACAGATCACCCACGACCACACCTTTGTCGGATTCCAGTTTCGCCAGGGCCTGCTGAATGAGCGGGAAGTGCGCAACCATCCGCGGCGCAACATCCTCCAAAAGTGCCTGGGCGCCGGGCACCAGTTCATCGATCCGCACATGGGGGCGGTGGGCTTTGCCGCAGGCGACAAGATCCTCATCTGCTCGGACGGGGTGGTGGACGGTCTTTGGAACAGCGGCATCGAGAGCCGGTTGCGTGCGCCTTTGCCGGAGGGTGAGACGCATGCCCATCGGCTCGTGATGGACGCCATCGCCGAGGGCAGCCGGGACAATGTGACGGCGCTGGTGATTGAAGTTGTGTGAATCGAGGCTTGGAAGCGAGCCAAGACCATGTATTCTCCGCGCCCCTTTTGCCCCCTTTCACACCATGATCAAAGTCGGCCTCGTCTCTCTCGGTTGCGCCAAGAACCTCATCGACTCGGAAGTCATGATCGGCCATCTCCAGCAGGCCGGCATCACCATGACCCCGGATGCCTCCCTCGCCGATGTGCTGATCGTGAACACCTGCTCGTTCATCGACATGGCGAAGAAGGAAAGCATCTCCGCCGTGCATGAGGCCGTGGATGGCCGAGCCGAGGATGAACAGCGCAAGAAGCAGAAGATCATCGTCGCCGGATGCATGTCGCAACGCTTCGCCCAGGAACTGCCCGGCTTGATGCCAGACGTGGATGCCTTCATCGGGCTCGATCAAGTGACGCAGGTGGCTCCGATCATCCAGCGCCTGATGGGCAAGACGGAGATTGATCAGGAGAACTTGGTCACCAAGCAGCCGCAGTGGATCCCTGATTATGACACGCCGCGTTTCCGGCTGACGCCGAAGCACATGGCCTATGTGAAGATCGCCGAGGGCTGCAATCACACCTGTTCCTTCTGCATCATCCCGCGCATTCGCGGCCGTCATCGCAGTCGCACCCAGGAGAGCGTGGTCAAGGAGGTGCAGGACCTCGTGAAGAGTGGCGTGAAGGAGATCAATCTCATCAGCCAGGACACGACCTACTTCGGCATGGATCAATGGGAGGATGCGCGTCCGAATCCTCGCAGCCCGGTGGATTCTTCGAAGGGCTATTCGCTTGCCACCTTGCTCCGCGCGCTCAATGAGATCGAGGGCGACTTCTGGATTCGACTCCTCTACACGCATCCCGCGCACTGGAGCGACGAACTGATCCAGACCATCGCCGAGTGCCCAAAGGTCACGCGTTACATCGACATGCCGCTGCAACACATCAGCGATCACATGCTCGATCAGATGAAGCGTGAAACGAACGGCGCTTACATCCGCGACCTGATCAAACGCATCCGTGCAGGCATTCCCGACATCGCCATTCGCACCACGTTCATCGTTGGATTCCCTGGCGAGACGGAGGGCGATTTCAATGAGCTGATCCGCTTCATCGAAGACGAGCGCTTCGAGCGTGCGGGCGTATTCGAGTATTCACGCGAGGACGGCACTCGTGCCGCGAAGATGGAAGGCCACCTGCATCACATGACGCGCAAGAGCCGCTGGAACGAAGCGATGCGCGCCATCCAGCGCAACATCGAAGCGGTGAACGAAAAGCTTGTCGGCAAGAAGCTCCGTGTGCTGGTCGAAGAGCCCGGCGTGGGCCGCGGCGAATGGGATGCACCCGACATTGATGCGACCGTGATCATCGACAAGTCGATCCCCGTAGGTTCGTTCGCCGAGGTCACGATCAAGGACTGGCGCGGCTACGACCTGATCGCAGGCTAACTTTTTGCCGCAGCTAACTCGCTGCCATGAAACCCATCGCCACGCTGCATACTTGTTACCCGGAGAAGTTCGGCGTGCCAAGGCAGTCGGGTTTGGTGCCAGCAGCCTGGGGCCGTGTGGAGTTTGTGCCGGAGTTTCAGCGCGAGGAGGCAGTGCGTGGCATCGAGGCTTTCAGCCATCTGTGGTTGATCACGCAGTTCCATCTCATTGATGAAGTCGAGTCCAGCAAGGTGCTAACCGTGCGACCACCTCGGCTCGGTGGCAACGAACGACGTGGCGTGTATGCGACGCGCTCACCCTTTCGCCCGAATCGCCTCGGCTTGTCTGTGGTGAAACTGGAACGTGTGGAGACGGAAGGGCCAAGGCTCTGGGTGAGCGGGGTCGATCTCGTGGACGGCACGCCGATCTACGACATCAAACCCTACGTGCCCTATGCCGACGCCTTGCCTGAGGCGACCAGTGCTTTTGCTCAGGAGGCACCGCTGCGTGTGAAGGTGCGGTGGCAGAGGGAAGTGAATGTCCCTGATGATGTGCGCGCCGTGATCGAGCAATCCATCAGCCTCCAGCCACAGCCAGCCTACCAGGAGGCATCGGATCGCATCTACAATGCTGACATGGCGGGCTGGCAGGTTCGCTGGCAGATGGACGCCGGAGAGGCGGTCATCATCGAATGCACGCCGCGGACGATCCCTTGAAAATCAATCGCGTTGTGTCCGCTCCAGCGCACTGTGGGGCTTCGTTATCAACCTGGGTGCCCAAAGCACTCCACCACCTCGACTCGTGACCTCAGAGACCATTCAATACGACACGCCGGAATTCCTCCAGGCCATCTCCGCGCATGATACGCACCTGCTTCGCGAGCTGGGTGAACTCTGCGGTGTGCAGATCACCAGTCGCGATGGCTGGGTGAAGATCGAAGGTGAAGAGGACGGCATCAGCGCTGCACGCGAAGTCTTGCACCAGCTCGAGAAGATTCGTCGGCAAGGAGGGGAGATCACGTCGGCCACGTTCAAGCTGCTCACTGGCTCGGTCCTTCAAACGCGCGGCCAGGAGCCCGCCGAGAAGATCATGGGCCTCAAGTTGCTCAGCTCGGGCAAGCGCCCTCCCGTGCTGGCGAAGACGCGTGGCCAGATCGAGTATCTGGAGGCGATGCGGAAGAGCGAAGTCGTTTTTGGTGTGGGGCCTGCGGGCACGGGCAAGACCTTCCTCGCGATGGCGCAGGCTCTGCAATGCCTGAAGGACAAAACGGTGCAGCGTCTCGTGCTCACGCGTCCGGCCGTGGAGGCGGGTGAGGCGCTGGGCTTTCTGCCAGGCGACTTGAAGGAGAAGATCTTTCCCTACCTGCGCCCGCTTTACGATGCGCTTTACGACTTGATGGAAACCGAGGAAGCCGAGCGCCTGATCGAGCGTGGGTTCATCGAGATCGCACCGCTCGCCTACATGCGCGGACGCACCTTGAAGAACTCGTTCATCATCCTTGATGAGTCGCAAAACACGACCACGGAGCAGATGTTCATGTTCCTCACACGCTTGGGTGAAGGCTCACGTTGCGTGGTGACAGGCGATCCTTCGCAGTGCGATCTCAAGCGCGGCAACAAGTCGGGACTCGTCGAAGCGATCCAGGCTCTCCAGGAAGTGAAGGGCGTGCAGTTTGTCCACTTTGCCAGCGCGGATGTGGTGCGTCTGCCGGTGGTCCAGCGCATCATCGATGCGTATGCAAAGCACCGCACGGAAGCCTGATCTCAATCTCTCGAAATGCCGCCACGCTTGCAGCGTTGAAGCAGCGCGATCTTTCACGCTCTCATCCCTCATGAAACCACTTCTCTTCACCACGCTCGCGTTCACGCTGTGCTCTGGACTCCTGCCCGCGGCCGATACCACCAAAGAAGCTGCCAGCAAGAAAGCCGAAAGCACCGAGGCCAAGAAAGGCTGGCCCGAGCCCGCGAAGGTGGCGGAGGCGATGCATCGGGCGATCACCGCGATGCGGAAGGTGTCCTTTGCCGGTGGCTATGCCTGGCATTGGCCGGTCGATCTGAGCACCGCGCATGGGGAGAATCATTCATCACCATCGTTGATCATGATTCAGCCGCCAGGCACTCCGGCGATGGGGCTGACTTTCCTACAGGCCTATCGTGCGTCCGGTGACAAGCTCGCTCTGCAAGCGGCTCGTGAGGCGGCGAAGTCGCTGCTCTGGTGCCAGATGGCCACAGGAGGGTGGGGGAGTGATTACGACTTCGATCCGCGCAGGGCAAGCCGACTACACTATCGTCGCGATGTGGAGGCCGGTGACACGGAGGCCCAAGGCCGCGCGAACGATTCCACCTTGGACGATCAGAAGACTCAAACGGCGATGCTCTTTCTTCTCGAGTCGGCCCACACCGAGGAGTTCAAGAATGACAAAGAGCTGCGTGCTGCGCTCGACTTTGGTTTGAAAGGATTGCTCGCCGCCCAGTATCCCAATGGCGGCTGGCCCCAGCACTATCGCGGCCCTGCTGATCCGAGGACACCGGTGGTGCCTGCGAAGGTGGACCCGAACTGGCCGCACGTCTGGCCGAACGTGGACTACACCGGCTTTTACACGCTCAACGACAACAACATCCATGAGGTGATGAAGCTTCTTTTGCGAGCGCATCATCTGGAGAAGGACGAGCGATTCCTCGCTGCCGCTCGCAAGACGGGAGAGTTCCTTTTGCTTGCTCGCCTGCCCGAGCCACAGCCAGTCTGGGCTCAGCAATACAATGAAAAGATGGAGCCCGTGTGGGCGCGGAAATTCGAGCCCCCGGCGGCTTCATCGCTTGAGAGCTTCGGAGCCTTAGAGGCTCTCTTTGAACTCTGGGTGGCGACTGGTGAAGCCCGCTGGTTAGAGCCGATGAAGCCTGTGATGGACTGGCTGGAAAAGGTGCGACTCAAGGACGGCCAGTGGGCGCGCTTCTACGAACTCGGCACCGACAAGCCTCTCTACTGCAAAGCGAAAACCTATGAGCTGACCTATGATGACTCGGACCTGCCGACGCATTACGGCTTCAAGCTGGAGCCGAAGTTGGAAGAAGGCATGGCCAAGATGAAGGCCGCCCTGGCCACGCCACGCGAGGAGCTTCTCGCCAAGCGCGAAGGACCGCAGACGCCGAAGAAGTGGGCCAGTCAGGCCAAGGGTGCCGTGGCCAAGGTTCAGACGGCACTGTCCACGCAGGACAAGAAGGGCTGGTGGCTGGAGAAGGAGGAGATCGATGCCGGACTGTTCGTGAAGCACGTGCGAGCCATGAGCACCTACCTGGAGGCGGCGGCAAAAGGTGGCGAAGAATTCACCAAGATGCTGAAAGCGAATCAGGTGAAGACGGAAGAAGCTCCAGCGCGCAAGCCTTGATTTTCCAGCAACGGAAGCACAAATCTAGTTGTGGCCTCTGATCTTGGCGGCGAGTTTTGCCGCGATGACACATGAGCCCGAGCCAACGACGCACACGGATTGGAGCCAGCAAGGGCACCGCACCTTGCTGGCGCTCGCGTGTTTGATCGTCGTGTTCACGGGCATGAAGCTGGCCGCCAGCCTGATGGTGCCCATCGCGCTCGCCTTCTTCCTTGCGGTGCTCAGCTACCCGCTGGTGCGCTGGCTAGTCCGCTGGCGTGTGCCGCGGTCGCTTGCCATGCTGCTGACGGTGCTCTTGATCTTTGGCACCCTCGCAGGCCTTGTGAACTCAGGCATCCGCTTGATCGTGCGCTTCCAGAGTGATCTGCCGGAATCGAAGTCCGCGCTGCAAAAGAACATCGATGGCGCAGCCGCCTGGCTGGAGCAGCAGGGCATTGAAGGCGCTGCCAAGACGGCCAAGGACATGCTCAATCCCGATTCGATCATCGACTACCTCACGCAGGAGAATGTGATGACCACGATCGGCGGTGTGCTCGGCTCCACGTTTGGCACCGTTGCCGTGTTCGGTGGTGCGGTCTTCATGGTGCTCATCGTGATGATCTTCATCCTGGTGGAGGCACACGGCACCGAGGGACGCATCCTCGCGATCAAGCTCGCGGGAGGGCCAGACTTGAGTTCGCTCATGCAGTCCGTGTCGGACATTCAAAAGTATCTTGGCATCAAGACCGCCATCAGCCTGGGTGCGGGCGTTTGCGTGGGCATCTGGTGCTGGGCACTGGACCTTCAGTATCCGCTGCTCTGGGCCATCATCGCCTTCCTGTTTCACTTCATCCCTGCGGTGGGTGCGTGGCTGGCAGCAATCCCGGCGATCATTGATGGACTCGTTCAATCGGGTTGGGGCAGCGCCTTCGGGGTGGCTCTTGGTTTTGTGATCATCAATGTGTCGTTCGATAGCTTCCTTCAGCCGATGCTGTTGGGTCGTCGCTTTGGCATCTCCACGCTGGTGATTGTGCTGTCCGTGGTCTTCTGGGGCTGGCTCTGGGGACCGGTGGGCATGTTCCTGGCCGTGCCGCTGACCATGGTTTTCAAAGTGCTGCTCGACAACAGCGCGGAGTTCCGCTGGCTGTCCGTCGCCATGTCGAAGAAGAAGGTGGTGGGCACCGAGGTGCAACTCGCCGACTACGATCTCGACATCGAAGACGCCGACTTGATCGGAGCAGGCGCGACGACTGAGTCACCAGGGCGGCGCTAGACGGTGATTGCTTACGGCAACGACAGGCCTAGATCTTTCGCGAACACCGTCGGCGGGGGATGGTAGAAGTGCTCGAAGTCATCAAAGTGCCACCACTCCATCGGGATCATCGAGAAGCCTGCGGCTTCCATCGTTCTCTGGAGCAGCGTGACGTTGCGCTTCACTTCGGGATCGGTGCCCGAGTATTGATAGTAGGCCGCGTCGCTGTTCTCATCATGCGGCGTGGGCAGCTTCATCGGGCGTCCGTCCAGATCGACCAGCGTCACATCGACGGCGACGCCCGAGCAATGACGCGACCACCGTTCCTGAGGATCGAGGAACATGCCCGTGTGCCCGCCCTTGCGCATGAGTTCCGTCTGCACCTCAGGCGGACGCCAGGCATCCCAGATGCACAGTCTGCATCCCTCGGCACGAAGCTGGTCCTGCACGTGCTTGAGCTTTCGCGCCGTGGATCGCCAGACGAGACAAGGCATGTCCGCAGGATACAAGACGCGGCCCGTGATGTTTTCGGCAGTCGCGTAGCGAAGATCGATGGCGATGTCCGGGATCACCGTGCGGATGTCCACCAGGCCCAGGTCGGCAGCCTTGGCGAGGAGGGGAGAACTCTCCTTGGTCCGGTCCGAGGTCGGCTTCGTTGACGCGCACCCCGTGAGCAAGGCGGCGATGATCATCCACTGTGAGAGTCCCTGATTTCCAAACATCATTGTTTTTCCCTTTCCTACCTTCTCGCCGCAAGGCAAGTTTCCCGCTTCCAGCATTCCTTCCTTATTTCCATGGACCGTTTTCAGCTTCTCAATCTTCTGCTCCACGCCTGCATCATCTTGGTCGGCGCGGGCATTGGCTCCTTTCTCAATGTGGTGATCTACAGGCTGCCGATTGGCAAGTCCGTTAACGATCCCAAGCGTTCTTTCTGCTTCTCCTGCAACTACCAGATCCCTTGGTATCACAACATCCCGCTGCTCTCCTGGTTGCTGCTGCGTGGCAAGTGCGCCAACTGTGGATCGCGCATTGCCTTCCGCTACTTTTTTGTGGAGGCGCTGACGGCTGCCCTGTTTTACGCCGCATTCCTGCACATCACCGGCGGCGTTGCCAATCCCTGGCCAGCGATGGGCACCTGGGGACCCGTGGTCATCTCGTCGTGGGTCTTCCTCGCGCTACTGATCTCCGGCACCTTCATCGACCTCGATCATTTCATCCTGCCACACCAGATCACCATGGGCGGAGCCGTGGCCGGACTTGCCTGTGCGTTCTGGGCTCCCGCTTTGGTCGGGCAGGAAAGCCACACCACCGGGCTCCTCGTCTCCTTCTTGTCTGCAGCGATGGGCTTGGGTCTGATCTGGACCGTCGTGGAGTTCGGCAAGATTCTTTTTGGTCGGCTCAACTTCCGTAAGCGCCCGCCCTTCGTGCAGAAGCTCAAGGACTCCGGCGCTGGCATCCTTGATGGCTTCCTCGGCATGTTGCTGGGATCAAAGTGGATCAACAAGAACGCCACGTGGTCCATTCATGAACCCAAGGACGACGAGCCGCCTGTGTTCACTTTCAATGATGGCGACAAGGAGGACGACGCCACCGTCTGCATGTGGGAAGACATTTTCCAGCGCGACAAAGACCGTCTGCTCATCTACTGCGAGACCTTGCGGTTCAACTTCCGCGCGGAAACCGGCAAGGCTCCCCGCGAGTGGCGCAATGTGATCGTCGATGCCTCGCCTGAAGTGCTGAAGGTGCGGCAAAACGATGCCGACAAGGACGGCGAGACCCTGGACTGGCTCGGCGTGAAACGACTGGAAGGCGTGCTCACCTCCTTCGTTCAACCTCGCGAAGCCATGGGCATGGGCGACGTGTTTTTCATGGCGATGATCGGAGCCTTCACCGGCTGGCAGGGCGTCATCTTCACCATCTTCGTCGGCAGCATGATCGGGGCGGTGTTTGGCATCTTGCCCCGTTTGATTGGCAAGGCCGAATGGACTGCCCAGATTCCCTTCGGTCCCTACCTCGCCGCGGGTGGCACGCTTTGGGTCTTCTTCGGACCGCAGTGGTTCCAGTGGTATCTGGAGCAAGCTCCGTGGCTCATGCGCATTATCGGCTCGTTCATGTAGGCTGGTCTTCGACCACTCCGGCATCCGATTAGCGACCCATTGCCAACCAACAAAAAAGGCGACCTCGCGGTCGCCTCTTGAGTGATCGTGTTCCGTGCAGGCAACTACGCTTTGCCCCAGAGCTTGAGCAATGAAGAAGCCATGTCGGCTGGCGAGTCGGCGACGGCGATGCCGCAGTCAGCCATGATGCGCTTCTTGGCAGCCGCGGTGTCGTCGGCACCACCGATGATGGCACCGGCGTGGCCCATGCGGCGGCCAGGAGGCGCGGTGGCTCCGGCGATGAAGCCCGCGATTGGCTTCTTGCAGTTTTCCTTCGCCCAGCGAGCGGCCTCGACCTCGGCCGTGCCACCGATTTCACCGATCATGATGATCGCCTCGGTCTCAGGGTCTTCATTGAACATCTTGAGCACATCCAGGTGGTTCGTGCCATTGACTGGGTCACCACCGATGCCCACGCAGGTGCTCTGGCCGTAGCCGCGAGTGGTGAGCTGCCAGACGGCTTCATAGGTGAGCGTGCCCGAACGAGAAACCACACCCACATTGCCGCGCTTGTGAATGTAGCCAGGAGCGATGCCGATGCGGCAGCCGCCGTGCGACTTCTCACCTGTGCCGGGAGTCACCAAGCCGGGGCAGTTGGGGCCAATGAGGCGCGTCTTGCTGCCCTTCATCGCCGCCTTCACCTTGATCATGTCATTGACCGGGATGCCTTCCGTGATTGCCACCACGAGATCGAGGCCCGCGTCCACACCTTCCAGGATCGCGTCCGCAGCGAAGGGCGGGGGAACGAAGATCACGCTCACCGTCGCACCCGTTTGCTTGGCTGCCTCAGCCACCGTGTCATACACCGGCACCTTGTGGGAACCGTGCTCAAAGGTCTGGCCGCCCTTGCCTGGCGTGACGCCAGCCACGAGCTGGGTGCCGTAATCGAGGGAAGCCTTGGCATGGCGGGAGCCAAAGTCACCAGTGATGCCTTGGACGAGGATGCGGGTGTTGGTATCAACGAGGATGGACATAAATCAGGGGGCTGCGGAATAGATCGGGGAGATAGAACTGACGCCTTCTTCTAGCCGGGACTTGCGGCCTTTCAAATGCGCAACTGGTTGAATCTCATCAGGGCTCGTCATTGCTGGAAGCAGCAACGATTTCACGTGCCTCGTCCAAGCACCCGACCCCACGCGATGGCAAGTGGAATCTCTGCGGAGTGCGAAGCCTTTCATCGTGAATGACCGCGATGAATCTGCGGGCGGTTCCTCCAGGCTCTGGAAGGCATCGATCATGACTCGCGCCGTAGCTTGGCCATCGTGCGGCGGGACTTGAATCGCTCCACGCTCAACTGCTGCACCAGGTCCGCCACCTTCTGCTCACTGGCAGCCAGCGCGGTTCGGAGGTCGTCCGTGGCATCCGTCAAGGCGGGCACGCTGGGGCACACCTCGGGCACCGCCGGGAGTTGGGGCAGGGGAGTGGTGGCCTCGACCTCGCCGGTGGAAAGCTTGAGCGCACGCTCCAGGGCACTGCGGAGATCGCACTCCGTCTTCCAGGCACGCTTGAGGGTCTCCTCCAGATGCTGCTGCGACGCTGCCGCCCGTTGCTCGGCATCAGCGATTCGTTTGGAGGCATCGGCACGATACGCATCGAACTGCCGCTGCATCTCCAGACGCCAGGCCGAGGCAGCTTCGCGTGTGCGGATGAGGTCGTGCTGCTGGCTGAGGATCTGGTCCTCCAGCTTGAGCTTGTTCTTTTGCAGCGCCTCCTCGGACTTGCGCAGGACCGCCATGCTCATCATCGTCATGAGCGTCACGGTGATCGACAGCCAGAGGAAGAAACTGGACGGACTGAAGGCGGCGGCGAGCATCATGACTTCAATCACGAAAGCAGGGAGCAGTCCAACTGGTATCGCCCTTTTGTGATCCGCCGCCAGCCCCCATGGCCGAAGGCTTCCCCCTCCTGCGTCGGGGGTTGGGAGAGGAACGCCGAGCGGAGGACTCGGCGGAGCGTGGAGGAGACACGGGAACAGCGTGCGACGATTTCGGCTGACGCTCCCGAGAGTGGGGAACGGCGTGCGAAGACTTCGGCTGACACTCCCTCCATTGGGGCACGCTGCGCGAAGACTTCGGCTGACACTCCGTCGAACATGGAACGTTGCACAACGATGTCGGCTGACACTCCCTCCATTGGGGCACGCTGCGCAAAGATGTCGGCGCACACGCCCTCGAATGGGGGACGGCGCGCGAAGACTTCGGCTAAGACTCCCTAGAAAGGGTAATGGCGCACGAAGATGTCGGCGCACACCACCTCGAAAAGGAAATGCCGCGCGAAGATTTCGGCTGAGGCACCCGAGAGTGGGGAGCGCTACGCGAAGATGTCGGCTGGCACCCGGGAGACGCGGGAACGCCTTGCCGAGATTCCACCCCAGGGCACCCATAAGACCCAATGCGCCAGCGCAAACTCATCGACAGAGGTCCATGAGGTCATCCACCAGCAGGCGAAGGCCAAGTCGGTGGGGTATTGTCATGGAGTCTAAGTCCGTCCCACCGCTCGATGGTTTTCCCTCCCTCTCTCCCGCTCCAGAACCTATCGATTCGACCGTTCCCAGGCCCTCGTGTGTTCCCGTCGCTCCAGCCACATCGCCACCTGCTTCCAGCCAGCGCGGGAAAGCTCCCAGCGGTGCAGCGAGTCGTAGGCCGCGAACTGCCAGGTCAGCACGATCAGGATGAACACCGCCTGATAGCTCCGCTTCGAGCACTTGTGGCGCAGGCGACGCTGCGCGATCCAGGCCGTCGGCCATCCGCCCAGCAGTTCCAGCAGATGCAGGTGCGATTCCGGCACCCGCCACTGCCCGGTGCCCGCGCGGCGCTTGTCACTCGCATACAGGGAGTAAGTCAGCGCATTGATCACCAGCGCCCCCAGGCCCAACCACAGCGGTGGCACCCCCAGGTGCAACGCCCCGATCACTGGCAGCACCAGCAGGAAGGGCAGCGGCAACACACTGCTCAGGCTCAGCCCCAGCCCGCCCCGCGCATTGACCGCCTGCACCGCACAGGCCCGGCCCTGCGCATCCAGCCCCAGGCGGAAGCGAATCACGTCACCCACCACCGGCGTCCGATGCAGCCCCACCAGCTCCCGCCGGTGCAGGAACAACCGCCGCTCCCCCACCTGGAGAAAGCCGTAACCCTTCTCCCGGTTCCACTCCATGATCGGAGCCGTCCATTCATCGTTGGCAGGGGAGGGCATGAGAGAAGGGAAAGGGGCAGGTTTGGGGTGAGCGAAAGAGTCCGCAGGCCGGTCACCAACTCAATCCTTCGGCATCAGACATGGGATAGTTTTGAATCACTGGAATCTGTCAAGAATCGTCTCCCGGCACTTTTCTGCACCGCCCCACAGCTCTACCGCTCTAAGGCTCTAAACTTCTTCCCGTTCGCCGCTACGGCTGAAAACCCATGGCCAGTTTGACCGCCGAGTATTCGGGATGATAACCCCCGGCCTTGGTCCGGACAATCAACGGAGGCTCCTCCCAGGTCTGGCCCCGAAACCACTCCGGCAGGTCTTCCGCCCGCATCATGGCAAACACGGCAATCAACGGCTCATCGCCCTCTCGGAAGACGACCGGACGCTTGCGCACGATGACCAATCCCGCCTCACGCGCCCCTTGTTGCACACGCTCCAGTTGATGCGGCGCATGAGGGAACACGCAGGCAAACAACCCGCCCGGGGCCAAGTGTCTCGCGGCTGTTTTGCAATAGTCCACCACACTCCCTCGCACCTCAAATCGGCAGGCCCGCTTCTGGGGATGTTCACTCACGGTGCCATCCGTCTCTGGCCAATACGGCGGGCTTCCGGTCACGAGGTCAAATTTCTCATCCTCCCGGATCACCCCCGGATCACGAAAGTCCCCCTCACGGATCTCATAACGATCCCCCAATCCATTGGCCGCCGCCGAACGGCGGGCCAGGGCCACGCTCTCCGCCTGGGCCTCCACCGTCACAAACCGAGCGCCCGGACAACGCCACGCACAGATCATGCCCACCGTCCCAATGCCACTCCCCAGATCCAGCCCCGTTTTCACCGTCGGCGCCCACGAAGTCCCATACCACGCCGTCAACGCATCATCCGTGGAAAAGCGATGCCCATTCTCCAGCTGCAAGACCCAGAAATGGCCACAAAGCGCCGCGCACGATTCCCCCTCGCCAGCCACCGGCACCGCCGGAGGCACCGGCCCCGGCTTCGCCCATCCTTTGAACATGGTTCTCACCTGATCCTTCATTGTCAGACGTGGCCCACCCCGGCCCGAACGGCAACCGTTCTGAGAATGGGGTCAGGTGTGAGGCGCGGAAGTTCCTTGCCGAGGTTGTCGGCGTAGCGGCTGAGGTGATCGGGGGAGTGCAGCAGGCCGTAGATGTCGTCGAAACGTATTTCGTTGCTGGTCATGCAGATTTGTTAGTAACCGGGACTCGAGCAGCGAAGCTTGCCAAAGACGAACACTCGACCAAACGATGAAGAGTTTTGGGCGTGAAAACCTTGCCACGAGTGGCTTCGATCAGTTTGCGCATGTCTTCTTTGCGGACTCCGAAGCCTCGACCTGCAATACACGCAATGACTTGGAACTTGGCAGGGGCGTCTGCGCCCACGCCACGGCGGCTAATTGATTCGAGATGCTGGACACGAGTTACCTTGTCGCGAGCTGTTCCATCGTCCTCGGTGATTTTGGCTTCAATCACGACCTTGGGATTGAACTCACTGGGGATCATGAAATCGGGAGCTTGGTCGAAGTCGGCTATCTTCTCGGCCCGCTTCGTCTTTCGGAAGCTGATACCTGCGTTCACCAACTGTTCCTCAATGGCATTCTCCAGGCCATCGCCGACAAGCTCACTCACCGAGTCTCGATGACCTGCAAATGGCCGACCAAGAAAACGTTCGTAGAGCAGCATCGCGTAGGGGGTGCCGATGGTGGCCATATTTCGGAGCGCAGGCAGCCCGCCAGCGGTGTCTGCTTTGTTAAGGCGATGCAGTTGATGGTCGCGCACTTCGGGACAGCCTTGATTGAGCAATTCACAGGCGACCTCGACCATGGCGTCAATACGACGAAGCTGCTCAGTGCTTGGTTTGAGCGGCTTCAGGGGCGAGAGGCGCACTTTGCGGTCTAGCGTGCGTGCGAAGCCTTGATTCAACTCGGGACCGACCTTTTGAGCGGCCAAGTAAGCCCACTCAGGAGGTGTGAAGCCGAGCATGGAGCGAAGCACGATCAGGCAGATGGGTGTCTCCAACACAGCCGGGAGCACTTGAGCGCGATTCAGAAAGGCAAAGCCACCGGTAGCCATTTTGAGAGCCTCATAGCCTGCCTCGAACGCTGGATATTCCACGAAGCCGTCTCCTTTGGGCATCGTGAGAAACTCGGAGGCAAGGCTCGAGAACACAGCCGTGATGAATGGCTCTGGCGCAGCGGCGATCTCGCTAAAATCTGCTTCAAAAGGATACTTCATCATTTGGTTCATAGGTTTCTTGGAGGGTGCCAGCAGGAGCCCAGTGCTGAGACCGTTCAGCATTGGCAAAGTCCTTTTCTAAAGCGGTTAGCACGGCTCCCAAGCCGCCAAAGTCGGCATACCATCGACGGATGACTTCCATGCGCTCCATCACGGGCTTCTTGCTGTCCCAACTAGCACGGAGCTTCCAAATCGCGAGTCGGGTGAGGTGTCCGCAACAGATGCAGCGGATGTCGCCTTGAGTTGCTTTCAATCCTCCATCTCCAAGCATCTCAATGTCTCTCCGCACTACAGCGGCAAGCCCAGTCGCATCGTCTGCCAACCAGCGTTTCGGAAACCTCCCGGTCGTCCGACATACAAACACTGTGTCGATGACCGACGAGCCTGTGCCGTTGATGTGAATGGAAGCGCCCATTTCAGCCGGGCATGGCAGTGAAGCGGAACAAACGAGTTCGGCATCCAAGATGGCAACGGCGAGCGGCAGGTAAGCCTCAAGTTGATTGTGGTGGTAGGTGAAAGCAAGCGGGCGGCCAGGTTTGAGTCTCTTGGCGGATCGCTTGATCGTGTCTGAGATGCCTTCGGTGAAGTGGTCTAGTCCACGCCCCATGTTGGCGTTGCCTGTGAGTTCGTTGTGGTGCCGCGTGGAAGCTTTTGCAAACTCAGGAATGGAGTCACCCAGTAGCTTGCGCAGCCACACATAACAGAAGTCCATCAGCTCCGCGTATTGCACGTTGCCAAAGTATGGAGGGTCGGTGAACACGGCGTCGAACTTCTCTCCCCCGATCTTGGCAGAGGCGGAATCAGCGCATATGAGCAGCACTTCGCGTTGCTCAGGAGGATGCGTTCCATTGCGCCACGTCCCAATCCACTCACCCGGCATCGGCACTTCCACTTTGCGCAGGCCATCGTGGCGGATCTCGAACGGAGCACCACAGTAGCGCTTCGCCTTGGCGAACTTCTCTACAATGTTCAGCCAGCCACCGCTGCCGACGGGCGCACCTTTGCGGCCCGCTATTCCCAGCAGGTTGGACTCGCATTGGATCAGGCCGACGGGAAATCCATGAACCGAGAAGATGTCGAGAGACTTCAACGCCATGCTGTCATAACGGCACAGCATGTTTTGGTAGCGTGTCAGGTCGGAGAGATTGGTCGCCAGCGCTTCTCGAACGCGCTCATTCTTCACAGAGGAAATCCATCGACAGCTAAGTTCCAGCCCCAACAGTTGCCGCGAGTTAAACAGCTCTCGATAGCGCGTGTAGCCCCAACGATGCAGACGCGCGGTCTCATCTCCATTTGGTATTTCATCTTCGGGAATGAACTTCGGACGTAGCGCACGCAACTTTTGATCGGCTTCTTCAAAGTGTGCAAGATCGACTGCATCAGGCTTCTTGAACAATCGACCCTTGCCACTGCCCGCGACCGACTGAGACCCGCATGATTCACAGTGATATTCGAGAGCAAACAAACGGTGAGCGGGCACCGAGTCGTCAGGGTATCGAACATGATGATCGCAATGCTTGCACGAGGTCTTGTTTCTCTTCGCCGTGTGCTTCAACGGCAGCTCACTCTTGCAATGCGGGCACGGGCCTGGGTTCTTTCGGTCCGCCGTTTCAAACAACTCACCGCAACATCCACAGACGAACACATTCGCTGGGTGCCGGACGTCTTCAGAGATCAGGAAGTTCGGAAACAGGTCGGTGGCGTTGCCACAGTGTCCGCAATGAGCCGTCTTCACCCACAAGAAATACTTCGCGCGAGCTTCATCGCTTCCGCAACGCAGGCATCGAGTGCGGTAAAGATGGCCGATCTCCTTTTCCAAGTGAGCGCGGAGTTGTTGCGCAGTCTTCTGGTATGCAGCCACATCCAGTTCCAGAAGTTCCTGCCGCACGATCCACCACGCCATGGGGTTCACATCCGTGCCCGCCACAGCGCACCCTATGCGGTTCGCCTCCATCATTGTTGTGCCACCACCCATGAAGGGATCGAAGACTCGCATCTCCGGCATCTTTTGGCTCTGGTAGAAGGTTTGGTGGACTGGCTGCTCGGCAAACTCTGACAAAATCAGCGAGCGGAAGAGTGTCCCCGGCCTTCGAGCGAACCATTTGTGCACGGCAATGACGGGACGGTAGTTCTGCTGGATTTGTTTTTCCCGCAGAGCCAATCGCGACACAAAAGGCACTTCAAAATGGCGTTCAATCACCCGTCCAGTGTGGCGCACGTCGGCGGCGTGTCATCAACGTTTCCACTCGAGATTCTGGTTCTTGCGTCATGTCAGTGGCCTGCCCCCGGAAGTGAGGGAAAATGCCAGGCATTTTGTCTCTCTGAAAACGACCGGACGCTTGCGAACGATGACCATTCCCGCCTCACGCGCCCCTTGTTGCACACGTTCCAGCTGATGCGGGGCATGAGGGAACACACAGGCAAAAAGTCCTCCCGTGGCCAGATGCTTCGCCGCCGTTTTGCAATAATCAACGACACTCCCCCGCACCTCAAATCGGCAGGCCCGCTTCTGGGGATGTTCACTCACGGTGCCATCCGTCTCTGGCCAATACGGCGGACTCCCGGTGACGAGGTCGAATTTCTCCTCCTCCCGAATCACCCCCGGCTCCCGAAAGTCCCCCTGACGAATCTCATACCGATCCACCAATCCATTCGCCGCCGCCGAACGTCGGGCCAGCGCCACGCTCTCCGCCTGGGCCTCCACCGTCACAAACCGAGCGCCCGGACAACGCCACGCACAGATCATGCCCACCGTCCCGATGCCACTCCCCAGATCCAGACCCGTTTTCACGGTCGGAGCCCACGAAGTCCCATACCACGCCGTCAACGCATCATCCGTGGAAAAGCGATGTCCGTTCTCCAGCTGCAAGACCCAGAAATGGCCACACAGAGCCGCGCACGATTCCCCCTCGCCAGCCACCGGCACCGCCGGAGGCACCGGCCCCGGCTTCGCCCATCCCTTGAAAACTGTTCTCACCTGATCCCTCATTGTCAGACGTGGCCCACCCCAGCCCGAACGGCAACCGTTCTGTTTCGGATGACGCCGCGTCAAACCGCAGCCAAGTAATTCCTCAAGGCCGAATGCCTTGCATTCTTTCCGCACGTTGCGCAGGCATGTGCCCGTAGCATCGCAAGGCCGACACGCCGTCTGTCGCTACCGCCATGCGCGGCAATGCGTCGTCGTCCAAAGCGAAACAACCCCGTTATGTGCAGCGTCCATCGCGGGTTTCCATCAATAGCTTTAGCGCCGCTCCGCAATCCTTAAAAGCGCTCTGATTCCACAGGGTGAGCTCGCAATTTTCTTCGCAAAACGTAGATCACCGTTGGTCTTGGAATCGGCGCAGAACATCAAAATCCAGTTTATAGCGCCAAACCTCAGATAGTCCCGTGCTTGTCTCCTGGTTGTAACCATTGCTGAACGGGTAGACGATGCTCACAGCACGATCTGTGCACTCCATCAGGTAAAACCATGCGAAGCCCATCACCTGGGCTTTGGTTGCGAGAGGGGACAAATACAAATTCTTGATGTCATTCCTATGCTGTTCAACAAATCGACTCAATACCTGTGCCGTAGCAAACGGATCGTAACCAGGCGCGAAGCAGGGATCGAGCACTTGATCAAATGATCCCGTGCAGTCGGCTGTCTTCATTCTGTTCTCCTGATACATGTGTGGACGTAGTGAAGGAAAAGGAAACATCTGCACCTTCGTGGCGTGTCGGAAATGCATTGCTACGGCACTCATCAAAGTCGTGTCATAGCCGCAACCTACTACAAGATAATCGCCACTTGTGTCCGGCTGATGCGATCCTTCGAAGCACCGGACTTGGCGAACTTCGGTTGGATTTGCGGAGAATGGGGTGCTACTTCCCTTCTGATATGCCGTTGGCTCCGAATAGATGAAGTCAACCATCGGGCATCCCATCTCATACAAGTAGCGAATCAGAAAAAGTAAATGAGGTCGGAGAAACCCCGTTGAATCAATACATATTCGTTCGCCAGGTCTTATCGGCGACTCGTCGAAGTAATTGAGGATAACTTCGTCTTCTTCCGATGGGTTCAAAGTCGTTATTCGCCCGTTGGTAGGTAGCACAGCAGGGTCCAATTTGTATTCAGGGAAGATCAGCCAGTGAGATTCTGATGCATCCACTCGCGCAAACACATCTCGCACCCGTGGACTCAGATTGAATGCCGATATGAATCGATCGTAACCATGAAGTTTTGCGGCGATCTGTTCAGGCTTCAGCCGCTCCTTCTCGAAGAACAAATATTTAGAAGAGGAGGAGTTCATCATCTTCTTTGGTGGTATCACCGGTTGCCTTCTTCCGACCTATTCTTTTCCCTGTGACGCGAGAAAATGGAGGATTGTAGCGGTTCACCCAATCCCTCTCTATCTGTTTAAACTTCCCTTCTTCAACCGTGTCGAATATTGCGGTGCACTCTTCAGCGCTGAGGTCGATGTTTCCGCGTGCGCTCACTGGGAGATAGAAAGATGGGGACACGAGGGGATTGACTCTAAACAGCGCTACGTCCTTTCCGCCGTTCCTGCTTCTGCGATCCTGGTCTCGAATGAGCAGGGACCACATTTCCGCCGCCTGGATAATCTTCTTCGTCGCAGGTTCTAAGGTATTGAGATCTACTGAAAAGCGACACAGGGAGCACTCAGTAGGCTTACGGGAGAACCTAACTTGACGCAAAAGCTCGGCAACTCTCCTCATACCAGCATCGACCTTTCCTCGGTCGGATTCCAAAACGCTGGCATCTTTCACGAACCAAACACTTGCCTCCTCGACTCCTCGGATTTGAGCTGCCAAGCTTATTCCGTTGGCAGCATAAATATCTTCTCCGTTAAACAACGCCCATCCATATACCCCTTTAAGAGTGCTTATCAGATTGCGGATGATACCATCAGACATTGTGATCCAAGCATCGATGCCCACATATCGACTAAGTATGCCGTTTGCTCCCGCTTGACGGTCAAGATTCAAATCGAGCAGCATCTGGTCTCTCATATCATCCCTAAAGTGACCAAGCTTCTTGGCGTGGTCTGTATTCGGGTCCTTACTGGCAGCGTATTCGATGGCAGAATTGGCGATCTCAATCGCTGCCTCGAGCAAGTTTTTCTTTCGGTCTCGCCATGCGTGATAGAAGATGAATGAGCTGGTCTTCTCAATAAGAGGGTCGTTGCAACGCAGATGATTAATTATCGTTGTGACGTCATCCTTCGATTTAATTCCGAGTTTCACGAGGTTTCCAAGATCCTTGATGAGATAGTCCTCAAGCTTCTCCAACCATGGTGCCGTCCCTCCACCTCGTTGTTTCAGTTTTTCAGCGACGAGTTCCTCTGGCGTCTTGCTTGGTTCGAACGATTGGCGGAGACGCTCCTCTGCGTTTACTTCATTCCAACCGGCTGGCCAACCATTAGCGGAAAACCGAATGCGCTTCAGGCACAGTTCCAACGCGAAAACTTTATACTCGGTTTTGGCCTCTCGAAGCAGCGCATCCAAATTCATTAACTCGTAGTCTGAGCCCTGTTTAAGTTCTTCATTGCCACCCCAAGTTTGGTAGGTGTGCATGCCGTGCGGTCGGGCGCCGATCTTAAAGGTCACCGGGTTCTCACGCTCGCGTATCAGCGTGTTTACATGTTTTTGTAGGTCGGCGAAAAAATGTTCATATTCGTCAATGAATAAAGTGAACATGATTCCCTTGAGACAAGGAACGTGCTCACACAGTTTCTGTGGAATGCCGAATATCAACTGGCCATGTCGCACCGTAACCGGCGGTTCGATCGACCGGCGAAAACTGGCCATTCCAATTTGATGATCCAGATTGCGCTGCTGGGTCTGAATGAAGGCTCTGAAGCCATTCAGATCACGCACCTCAGGTCCCAAAGGTTTATCGAATAGTCCCCGGAGCGATTCTACCAGAATCTCTTCAGAAAATGTCGCTCTTGCCCCAACATCGTCGATGAAATCGATTGCAGTATTCAGCAGAAGTTGCCCAAGCGTCAGCTCAAGATGCAGGCCAAAAAGGTCGTGCCACTGAGCCTCAGGCACGCGTTTCTTGGAGAATCGACTGGCATGTAGCCCCGTGCAACGGAAGACGATACCGAGGTATTTGCAATCACGCACTCGTGCGAGCAGGTGCTCTTTGCCATGCACCCGTCGTTGTAGGGCATATGAATGGTAGCGGACTAAGTGCGTCTTCCCTGAGCCACGCCCACCCAGAATGATCATGGGCAGCGGTGACGACGGGCGCAGCATTTCACTCAATTTGTTCCCGGGATCGACCCATAGCTGATTGATCTGATCATCATCAAGGTCGGCGGCACGAGTTAGCTGAAAGGGGTTGGTCATATTGATAAGTTACTCGATCTTATCGACACGGGGGAATATGGCGTGCCAAGGTATTTCGGGCTGGTCGGCCCAAATTACCGGCAACGTGTTGTTAGGTGTGTTATGCTCGAAGCTCATAAGTAGCTGGCATTCACCGAAACCGAGAGCATCATCTGGATTCTCAACGAGCTTCTTCCCGTAGTGCTCCATGGTTTGTTCGGCCACTTCTCGGCTTATGTTGTTCAGAGCGCTGCGATAGTAATGACTGGCAGAGCAGAACGCCTTGTAGTCCTCATCAAATACGATCACTGGACGCACCTCATCAAAGAGGCCAGAGCTCTCTAAAGCATCCAGGCCAGACTGGGTCGAGAACAGGAGAAAGTAGCTAACACGGACGGATTTCTGATGGCTTCGTAGCGCTTTCACAAGCTTCTTCACTCGGCGTGTTGCCTGGGTGCCGGAACCACAAAAGTCATCAAGGAAAATCAAATGATTCAACTCGGGTGGTTCGAGCAAGACCGCAACCTTGTCATGGGTAGTTTCGTCCGCAGTGATTTCGACAGCGTCACAAGGTGTGGAAAAGACTTTCAACGGCAATCGGTTCACCTGTCGAAACCGATACAGTAAGCTGGTTCCACTCTCAGCTGGGTTTCCCATCCCGACGAACCTAGTGGTAGCGCAAAGGTGGCGTTGAAGGGCTTCGTTTACCGCGTCTGCGGTCCTCAAAGAGTCCTTGTGCTTCTGCACAAATGGGTAGGCGATGCGCTCCTCAAACAGCACCCGCAGACACTCGTCAATTTCGCGCCGACCGATGAAAATATGCTGTGCAAGGAGGTGCATCGCATGAAGGCGCTCCATTTCAACAGCGGTCGCCTCACCTTTGAAGTTGGACAACCAACGATCTACTTTGAGTCTTGTGATTTTGGCATCCTGCCAAGCGCTTTCGGACAGCTTCTTTATGGTCGCTAGATGACTTGGGTAGTTAGCCGACAGGGGAGGACTCATTTTTGAAAGACGGTAACAGACTCAAGCGGAATCACGGCCGCAGTCTTATTTCGGCGTGTCATTAGACCCCGTGACTTTATCACATCAGTGACTTCCAGAGTCTGGTGGAAGCCGAGTCGAGTGCAAATCTTTTGAAGGAATGCCGTAGTGTCAAAGACTTCGCAGCATATCATGTTACACCCACTCACAAGAACGAGATTGCCACCGCGACGAAGCACTCGATAACAATTTGCAATCACCTCGTGCATCTCGATCAAATAGCGTGACGCGATGTGAGCACGGAGGGGATTCTTGAGATGCACCAATTTGAGCAAGCTTTCCGCCTCGGGAAGCGGACACCTTGGCTCATTGTTGTAGGCCTTTGACGGAAAATGTTCCCTGCCAATTGATTGATCCTCCAGCGAGCGGAGCTGATTAGGCTCTGTCATCGAGAGCCACCCGAGACTCAGCGATGACGCGCGGATGTATTTCTGTGCACCCAAGTAAGGAGGTGAGGTGACAATGGCGTCTACACTGCCCTCAGGTTGGCTTGTCATTGTCGAGCGCCCCGAGCCCAATGAGTTGGCATAAACATGCTCCAATTCGCCCATTCTATCCCGCACTGGCCATAGCTGCCCAACAAGGGAAGCATACTGCTCAAGCACTTTGAAAAAGACAGCAGTGGCATCAGCTTCGGCAATCGATTGCAAAATTGCTGCCGACTTCTTGAACAACGGATGACTCTGAGAATAACGCTCGGGCTTGAGACGCACCGGCACTGCTACCCGAGGGTCAGCAAGACTAAGTTTTCGGGCCGTTGCAGAAAGGGCTGCTTGTGCGAGGCGCTTGAAGGCCGAGTTTGATAGCTTGCTGAGACTTGCCGCAACGCGAGCGAGCTGTTTGATGGTGTCCTTATGATACCAGTAATGCACGTTGACGACAGGCGGTGGCGTTGTTGTGCGAGACTGAGCCACCATTTTGCGTAGCCGATCAATTGATCTCTTGAGATGATCTGGTGAGATTGGCGTTGTCTTTACCTGCATTAGTAACCGAGCGAGAGGATTCGAGTCTGATGCCACAGCTTGGTGTCCCCCTAAGCAAGCTTCAAGCGCCACGGTTCCAGACCCGCCGAAGGGATCCAGCACAACAGATCGGGGCGATAGGAGTGCGTGACAGCTTAGAAAGAAATGGGGAATCTGCGGGATCACCTTCGCCGGATATGCGTGTAGCCCGTGCGTGTATCGCGGTGAATTGTAGGGAAGCCAATCCACAAGAGTTCGGAAGCTTACGGGAACGGCCCCACCTTCCGATTGATAAACCGAAACGAGCTTGTTGAACGCGGAGGATGTGTCGCGGGGCTTGTTCACCGAACCGTTACACTGCTGAGAGCGCCCGGCTTTACAACCAAGTATCAATGGTCAACCACTCCCCCAGCCAGTGACTGTTGGTTGGCGGTTCGCCACCACATTCCGTCGGTGCTGACATGCACCATCTCCGAATCGTCGATTTACCGGGAGCTCGAACTTGTTCGGGACATCCTTGGTGCCTGGTTTGTAAAACGCAGGTGAATAAGAAGAGCGATTTACTTGCCCTTCATGCCACCATCCTCTCCACGACCGGGCTCCAGGCGCTGCGGCCGTCTTTGCCGCCGATGGTGGCGAGGCGGAAGGCGTAGCGTTGGCCGGGGGTGAGGTCGGTGGCGAGGTGTCGTAATTGGCCGCCGATGTAGAGGGTGGTCCACTGGGGTGGTTCGCCGTCGGTGAGGAGGGCAAACTCGAGCTGGAAACTGCGGACGCCGCGCACGGTGTCCCAGGTGAGGAGGAGCTGGCCGGGGATCTGGGTGACGCTGGCGATGAGGTTCTCCGGCGGGGGCAGGGTGCCGGTGCGTATGCGGGGGCGACGGGTGGAGAGTCCGGCGCTGGCGATGGCGTCGGGGTTGCCCTGGCTGACGAGCTGGATGTAGGCAGCGCGTTGGTTGAAGGTGGCTTCGAGTTCGCGGCGGAGCTGGTCCTTCTGCTGGGTGAGATTGAGGAGCTGGACGCGGAGGTTCTCGACCTCGGCGAGGGTGGCCTCGAAGGCGGCGAGCCGGGTGTCAAAGTCATTGGCGCTGGGCACGGGCTGAGGAAACAGGGGATTGTCCACCAGGGCGGCGGCGTGGCCTTCGGCGAAGGTGATGAGTTCGGCATCGGTGCGGGGCTGGAGTTCCAGTTTGATCTGCGCGGTGCCGGGGAGGAGGGCGCGGTCATCAGAGATCGCCAGGGGCAGCGCCACACGAACGGAAGCGGTGGAGCGGGTGGCGATGCGTTGGGTGGCTCGGGCTTCGCGTGGTTGGTCACCGGGTGCTACGAGCTGGCGCGCGGTGCCTTTGGGCTGAGGGAAGCGGGGTTCCACGGAGTGAATCCGTGCCTGGACTGGGGCGGGGTGGCTGGTGGGGTTCATAAGGGGAATGCGGGCTCGTCTGGGTTCCGGGGCAAAGTGGGGATTAAGTGGTATTTATTCACTTTACCATAATTTCAATAATCAAAGCAAGGCGATTCTGACCGTCTGCTCCCTAATCGCGGAGCCGGAATCGCTCTTCAAAACCATGCTCATGGCGCTGCGTTCCTTGTCTGGCGGGGCTTCCAGCGGGAACGAGGGGATGCAGCAGGGGTGCCTGCGGTTCTCGGGGGCAGGGGCAGGAAAGGGGAGCCTAGGGTCAGGAAGGCGTGGCCTTGACTCAGGAAACGGTTTCCTGAGTCAAGGAACAGCGGGCCTGAGGATAGCCGTTGCGGGGCTGAGGGAAGGCTCGGTGTGGCTGACGAGAAGAAGCGCTGGCCTTAGGTCAGGGCGGGTGGAACTGGGCAAAGCCATGGCTTGACTGAGGTCAATCCGTGAGGGCCTGAGGTGAGGCGCTCCGTGCCTGAGGCCTTGGCGGATCTGCCTGAGCTGCGGCAACCGCTAACGAACATGCAGGGACTCGACCCGAATCGCCATGAGCAGGTCGGAGGGGATCCGTGCTCGGGCTTTGGCATGAGGGGGCCGCTGCCTGGGGTGGCGTCGGTCGGTCGGAGCGGGAGGTTCTGCGTGGAGGGCACGCTGTCGGGGCTGGGTTTAGTCTGGATGGTCGGCAAGCATGCGAAACATCGAGGGGCTGGGCTGCGTTGGCGGGCACCAATGATACGGCATTTCTCATGGTGGCTGGTGTTGGCGGGCTCGGTCTGGGCGGGCACGGAGGTGAGCATCGTGGGCGACGACTTTTATCTCAATGGTCGGCCTACCTATGAGGGGCGCACCTGGCAGGGGCACCGGGTGGAGGGGCTGCTCATGAATTCGCGCATGGTCCAGGGGGTGTTCGATGATCTGAATGCGGAGACGGCGAAGCGCTGGGCGTATGCGGACACGGGTCGGTGGGATGCGGAGAGAAACGTGAGCGAATTCATCGCGGCGATGCCGTCCTGGAAGGCGCATGGGATGCTGGGCTTCACCATCAATCTGCAAGGTGGGTCGCCGGAGGGCTACTCGAAGTCACAACCCTGGGACACGGGTGCGTTTGAGCCGGATGGAGCGCTGCGCCCGGCCTTCATGAACCGGATGAAGCGGGTGCTGGATGCGGCCGATGCGCACGGGATGGTGGCCATTCTGGGATACTTCTACTTTGGCCAGGATGAGCGGCTGCGCGACGAGGCGGCGGTGGTCCGTGGGACCGTCGAGGCGACGAAGTGGGTGCTGCGCGGCGGCTGGCGCCATGTGCTGATCGAGGTGAACAATGAGTGCAACGTGAAGGCTTACGATCACGAGATTCTCAAACCGGAACGGGTGCATGAACTGATCGAGCGCGTGAAGCAGACCCGGCATGAAGGCCGACGGCTGCTGGCAGGCACGAGCTACGGCGGGGGCACGGTGCCGAAGGCGAATGTGGTGCGTGTATCGGACTTCCTGCTGATGCACGGGAACGGGGTGAAGGATCCAAACCGCATCACGCAGATGATCAAGCAGGCGCGTGCGGTGCCGGGTTACCGTCCGATGCCGATCCTGTTCAATGAGGATGACCATGAGGGCTTTGACAAGGTGGAGAACAATGCCGCAGCGGCGGTGGCGGGGCATGTGTCCTGGGGCTGGTTTGACTACCGCCGCAAGGGCGAGGATCTGCAAGAGGGGTATCAATCGCCGCCGGTGAACTGGGGCATCTCGTCCGAACGGAAGCGGGCCTTCTTCGACTACATCGCGTCCATCACTGGAAGGGCGCGTCGATAGCGGCATGGGCTCCGGCGTTGATCTTGCGGGAGACTGGAAGCGGATCGGTGCCGATAAATGTGAGGACTCCAATGGCCAGCCGGGTCCCGTGACCGACGTGCCCGAGGCTCCGAGGGTTCGGTGGAGTCTGGCGTAGCACGCTGGCTGGCCTTGCCGGGAGGCCGGAAAATCGGAAGTCGCTAACAGGGGTGAAATCTAGGCCTGGGGCGGCAGGCGGATGGCCCACGTGATTTCGTGGATCGGTCAGATCTGATCAGAGAACCTCAGCCATCGCATACCGCCGACCGCCACGTGCAGGAGCATCTTCATCAACCGCAAGGCCCGAAACGTAGCCCCACAGGAACTCAACCCAAGGCATGAGGCGATGCCCGACAAACGCCCCATTTCATCTGACTCACGGCCATTAGGTTGGTGTCGGTGCCGTTTAAGTATGGTAATTCAAGGCTTGGATTTTGACCGTCAAAGGCCGATAATATCGGCATGAAGCGCCTCAAAAAGGACACGAACAAGATCACAGCGAAGCAGGTTGCAAAGGTCACGAAGACCGCGCCGCCAAAGGGCGAGGACTTGCTTGGAAGCGAGGTTCTTCGGCGGGCTTTCCATAAGGCCAAAGGGCGAACCGGAAGGGGGTGAATTATCTCCAATCAGGATTCATTCACCTCACTCACGAAAAATCAGATTTTTGCTTTTGACACTCAAGCGAGTCTCAAGTAGGACTCAATCATGAGTGATGTTACTACCCTGGAGCCGGGGCTGGAACGGGATACCCCTACCCAGCCAGCAAATCAAACGGACGCGGTTCAAGAGCCCGTTGCAAAAACGAGTCCCGTCGAAGAATCCCCAAAGGCCACCAATGGTAAAAAGGATTCGACCATTGAACTACCGTTGTTTGATTTAGAAGAGATTGTCCGTGTGATCACAAAGATTCACACTGATGGGTTAGAGGCGGCAAAAATGGATGAGGTTGCTCATGCATTTGGCTACAAGAGTGCTAGTTCTACTCCATTTTATCGGAGGCTGGTTTCGGCGCGTCACTTTGGATTGATTGTCTCTAACGGCGTAGAATTGACGGTGAGGGCGCGTGATATTATCCAGCCAACCGAGGAAGGGGATCGTGAAAAGGCTCTAGCTCAGGCCGCAACTCACCATCAATACTACGCTCAATGGGTTAGTAAATTGTCGGGACGCCGGTTGAATACCGAACTTGTATCTAATGACATCGAGCGCGTTTACAGCGTTACCAAACCTTGCGCTAAAAGGTGCGCTGAAGTGCTTAACGATTCTCTTCGTTTTGGCGGATTAATGCTTGGTGACGGCACCGTGAAGAGCGCCGGAGGTGCACCGACCTCGCCCAAGTCGAATGTCATTGATTCCATGCCTGAGCCGGTCGTTGACCCGGATACGCAAACCCACACATTGTATCTTGATCGGCACAAGCAGCGGAAATTTACAATGACGGCACCGATCTCTGTGACAGAGGCTGAGCTTCAGCGAATTTGCAGTTGGCTCGGAGTCACGATGATTGTCGATGAGTTGGACAGCCCATAAATAAGAACGGCGAAAGCTCTCGCTCCCGCCGTTCTCATAGAGTGATGTTGGTCTGAATAACTCAGACAGGGGCACAGAGACATGAAACCATCACTCTTCAACAGATTTTCCCATCCTAGACCACAACCCATGATTTCACGATGCCATTAGTCCGCAGAGGGCGCACAGACGAGTCGAGTGCGTTCCTCGCCGAATAGTAAAACGGTCCGGCCATCTGTTAGAGCAGACAACCGGACCGGAGACTCGAATTTCACCAGTAGTCCCCGCAACAAGCTGACGCTGGAGCAGAGGAAACCGGATCAATTAGGAGCGCTTACAAGGCCATCCAAATTACCGGAAATGCTTCCAATGTCAACGGCACCTTAACAGGTGGGCGTCAGCGATTCAGTTGACTGACATTAATATGGCTAAGCAATTGTATCTGCCCATCCCTCCGCCTGAGGGGAAGGTATTGATCTTCCGGCCCTGGATCACCTGTCGCAAGACAGGCCAAAGGATCTATCCGAAGAACGGTCGAGTCTTTCCCTTGTGGGTTGATGCCGCAGCCTAATAGATAAGGCGGCGAGTCCGCTACAAACCACGAAGCCAATCGGCAAGAAGCCGGTCTAGGAGCCGGGAAAGGTTGCCCTCCTTGGCGCGGGCGCGTTCAACCAGATCGCTGTTCAGCGTGAGATTGATTCGCGTCTTGCCCTGGGAGGGACGACCAGCGCCAGCACGAGCACCGCCTCGTGCTGGCGCTTCTGTTAAATTGATTTCATGCGCATTATTTCCTTGCATGGGATGAATATATGCGCATAATACCAACATGGCAAATCAAAGAATCGACTCAGGCAAACGTGCTTTAATCCTCGCCGCGCTGTGCGAGGGGATCGCCATCAACAGCGTGTGTCGCATGTTCAAGGTGGGCAAGCATGGCGTGCTGCGTGTGATCCAGGAAACGGGCGAAGCCTGTGAAGCCTGTGAAGCCTGGCACAACGAGCATTTCCGCAACCTGAGCGTGAACCGTCTGGAACTCGATGAACAATGGGCCTACGTCCACACGCACAAAGAGCGTATGTCGCGCCAGGAGCAAATGGAGAATCCCGAGCGAGGCGACTGCTGGCTGTGGGCAAGCATTGATCCTGATTCCAAGGCAATCATCAACTGGCGCACTGGCAAGCGTAACGGCAAGGCCGCCCGTAGCTTCGCGCACGATCTGGCAAGCCGAGTCCTTGGTCGCGTTCAGATCACATCGGACCAGCTTCAAAGCTACCTCCACACAATCCCGGCAGCTTTTGAAGGGCGCGTTGATTATGCCCAGGAAACCAAGCTGTTTCAGAAGGTTCGTGTAGATGCTCCCACATGGCAAACAATGCGCGTGAACCCTTTAGTTGGTGTCGAGCGCAAGGGGATCACAGGCGCGCCGGATCTGCGCAGTTCTACGGTTTGCCACATCGAACGGTTCTTCCTGACCATGCGCCAGGGAAACAAGCGCTGCGCACGGAAGACGCTGGCATACTCGAAGGACTGGGACAACCACGCGCTCACTGCTTCGATTCACATCTTCGTTTACAATCTGGTTCGCGTTCACGAGACGCTCAAGAAGACGCCAGCGGTGGCGCTTGGGATCGTGGACAAGCGCTGGACCTTTAGAAGACGTGGTTGCCATGACTGAGCGCTACATGAAGGCGCAAGAGGACCGCCAGTTCGAAGCAGCGTTTGCAGCTTCGGAGTTTTCGGTTAAACCTACGGCTCAGCGAGTCTGGGAACCCAAAGCACCACTGGTGCCTTGGTATCTCGACAAGGACAGTGGCGGACCAAACCCAACAGTGAAGGAGCCCGGCATTGCTTATGAATCTGATTTTTCATAATGTATCGGCACCGACACCATTAGGTTTTACATGACATTGATTGAATAGGGCTTTATTCTTACTGTTCCAGCCCATTTTCAATTTTCCTAGCCCTTCGAACTCTTGCCGCTATCTCATCAGATAGTTGCTTATCCTCGATGTCCCTTAACTGGCGATCGAGCATCGTGATTATCAGACGTAATTCCTTTATCCGTAGAGACTTGGAGCGATTATTCTGAGTGTCAACTAATTCTTTGGCATGCTCTGAGAGCTGCCTCGTGTGGAATAAGAAAGTTTCTTGTTTGGTCATTTGCTGCAGCGTCAAACCTGGTTCGAATAGATATCGAAAGCCAGGCTAATGGTGTCGGTAGGTAAAATTCTGGAAGGGTTTCACCCGTTACACGGCCCACTGGACGGCAGGTAAAGCACTGAGCAAAACGACGGAAGCTTATACGCTCCGTAAGCTCGACTTCAACGCCGTCCTTCTCTGAGACTGGCAAGCGCATTTTATACGGTAGGCAATAGCTAGGCTCGCCCTGTGCAGGGGGCTCGCGGCCACCCGCTGCGCTCTGTCAACGGGTTTCAGGGTCTCCATAAATGGACCCTCCCAGAAACCTCGCCTGAGGGCTCGCCGCAGGCCTTATGACAGTGCTCGCCGGTGTCCCTTTTGGACGGTGTCTTCGAGCTTCGCTCAAAGAAATGTTATTCTGTTATGACGACCGAAGACAACAACACACTGCTGGAGCTGAGCTTTAAAGCGCAGCTGATCTATAGGAACCTATGCGCGATGGAAGTCGCAAACCTCGTGCCGTCCAAGCGAGGATTCACAGCCCTGGAGCTAGCGAGACGGACCGACAACCGGGACGCCGTCAGTTGGCTATTTCGGAAGAGCCTGGACGAGCTCAGGGAAGCAAACTTGATCACGTGGGTTAATGCCACGCACTGGGACGACGAAGAAGCCGAGTTCATCACCATCGACTAAATCCCATGAACGATCAAGATCACGTATGACCACCAGCGCAACAGACTCCAATCCGCAAACCGGCGCCGCCGCTGGTGGGCATTACGTGCATCGCCTTGTTCGGCCTTCTGGGCGTGTGCTGTGCCGCTTCTCCTGCGGAGCCGCTTCCGCCGTGGCAACGAAGCTCGCAATCGAGAAATACGGCACGGTGGAAATCAACTACTCGGACACCGGCGCGGAACATGAGGACAACGCCCGCTTCATCGCAGACTGTGAGCGGTGGTTCAGGCAGAAAATCACGATCACGCGAAGCGAGAAATATGCGGACATCTGGCAGGTGTTCGAGGCCAAGCGGTTCATCGTGAGCCACCAAGGGGCACCATGCACGGCAGAGATGAAGCGGAAGCCTGGGGACAAGGTGTGGGAAATCGGGGACACTGAAATCTTCGGCTACACGATCGAGGAGCGGCATCGGGTGGAAAAATGGAAGCGCGACAACTTCGAGCGGATCATCGAATGCCCGCTGATTGAAAAGAATCTGACCAAACAAGACTGCTTCGGAATCCTCGACCGCCTGGGAATCGAACTGCCAGCCATGTATCGGCTGGGCTTCCGAAATAACAACTGCATCGGGTGCGTAAAAGCCCGCGACAATCTGGACTACTGGAAGCGCGTGCGAAAACACTTCCCGGCGATTTTCGAGCGCATGGCGAAGCTGGAACGTAACATCGGCACGACGATCAACCGAATTACCAAGGACGGCGAACGCTCGCCAATCTTCCTCGACGAGATCGAAGAAGGAGACCCAAAAGGCGCGGACCCGAATATCCAATGCGGACTGTTCTGCATGGCCGAAGCGGACGCGATGCTTGATGGGCCGAACTACGACCAAGCCGGGACAATCGAAGTTCACATCCGAAGCGCTGCGCAGTGCATTGACAAGGCCGCCGACATCGAAAAAACCAACGAAGAGAGGACGAAGTAAATCGACTGCGCAATCGAAAGCCTGAGAGAGTGCATCCGCCTCGCCCAGCGAGCTCGCTCGGATCTGAGCAAAGCCGAGTGACAAAGAAAAACCCCGGCCCTCGCGAGAGGTGCCGGGGTTTCTTTTTGCGGCCGCAAAATTTCCTGCCTCCGAGGAGCCTGCTACGGCCCCAGCGAGAACGCGACACGATCCCCGAACACTAGCCAGGCCAAAGCGAGGAGCCCGTGAGCAAGAACAAGCGCGAGAGCCAGGCGAATAGCCATAGAGAGAACCCAGTTAAAATCCCTCGGGCATGGCGTGCAGTGCTTCCTCGATGGTCATTCCAGACTCGACAGTTTGCAACTCCTGCTCTTCGTAAGCTTCTTCGGATTCTTCGAAAGCCGCGCCAGCTTCCGCGAGAATCTCCGCAACTTCTTCTTCTGTCAGAGACTCGAGATCGAGCCCCATATCCGTAAGCATTTCCACCTGATCGCTGGTTAATAGCATCATATTGTTTCCTATTCGTTTGTTTTATCTGCGTTCACGAGTCTGAAAGCTACATAGATTCCGGAGCCGAGGAGCCAGCCGACCGCGAAAGAACTGACGATGATTTCCCACATGTGTCTAAGGTCCGGCCAGGGTTGAGGTTGAGCGCTCAGAAGGACCAAACAACGAAAGCGCGGGCGGTCCCGACGAAGCGGGAGCAACCTGGGGAACCGGCTTGGCGGCCTCGCGATACAGGGCGAGCCGTTCAGGTCCCGAAAGATAGCGACAGACGACCGTCTGACCGTGGTTTGTGTCACAGTAGAACCATCCGCCATCACGGATGATGGAAATGATCTCGCCGCCGTCGATGGAACCGCCCACCGTCAAACGCTCGCCACCAAGACAACGGAGGATAAGCCCGCGTGATCGGCTTTCGGAAATGCTGCAGATGATACGCACATGATTCTCGATCTCCAGCGGACCAAATTTGTATGTGTTCGCACGTTCGGAACCGAAGATGGCTTCCTTGACGCTCTTGGGGTCTTCCTTTTTTTCGGCGACTGGCTTCTTTGTGTCATCCGCTTTTTTGGAAGCCTTTTCTTGTTCGGCTTTCTTCTTGGCCATCATTTCTTCGTGGGGATCGGTCACTTTGCGGAGGCCCGACCAAGCCAGATAAGCACCCACGCAAAGCACGAGAGTTACCGCAATGATGAGGGCCGCGACCCAAACAGGAACCCCTTCTTTCTTCTTCACCCGTTGAACGCGTTTGTTCAACTTGGAGGCCTTGCCTTGCAGATCCTCGGTCACGTATGCCCTGCCAACCTCGGCATTGAATCGGTGCCACGTTGAGCCGAGGCGGAGGCCCACTTGATTTTTGTGGATGCGTTTAAAGCGACCCAGGACAGCCGCGATAATCGGACCGAGGAAGGGAAGCCGCTCCTGGTTCACGCACATGACGCGAGACTCGGCCAGATTGCGAATTGCCACGTCCACGTTGCCCGCGTGCTGCGCGATAAAATACGTCTCCAGGCCAGCCTTGCGGACCATCGTCAAAAGCTCGAAAAACTCGCGCTTCGATTGGTCCGACTTCGTCGCGAGCTGGTCATACATGTGAAACAGCACCGACGATTCGTCGACGGCCCACACGTTCTCGGCCCCCTCCTCCCCTGCGTTGAGCACGCCCTCCCAGTCTTTGTAATTCGGTGGCAACTTAACGAGGAGATGCAACAACCCGAGCTCCTCGAGAACGTCTTCACGAAAGGCTATGTTTGTGTGGACGATAGCACCCTCGCGCATCGCCTTCAAACATTGTTCAACGACGTAATACGTCTTGCCACCTCCCATCGTGCCTTCTACAAGCTGAAACATAGGTGATTAGCTTACGGTTGGGACCCAGGATTTCACGATGCGGAAAGCAACGGTTGCGATGCGCAGAGAGATGAGCGCTTGCACAATGAGAAGCGACTCCACGAGGGGAAAGACTCGGTTAAGCTGACCGACCCATAAATAATCCGTCGAATATGACGGGATCAGCGACGTGATATAAACGAGCTGCGAATGGACAGCGGCAAAAAGAGCATCTTTTTGCGTGTAAAAGACAGCCACCAGACCAACAAAGAAGCCCACCGGAGACATACAAAAGGCGAGCAGTGACAAGACGATGTTGCCCCCGTGGTAAGCGAATTCCCAAATCTTATTTAGCGGTCCCTGGAGATCAGAGAACCAGCTGCGGAGTTTGTCGGTGAACCATTGCGGAATCATACTTTGCCCTCATCTGCAAACGTGCCCCTAAGAACACTGATTATGTCCATGATCGCTTTATAAGCGACGAAATAGAGAATGAAGGCCCTCGCTTGCCCGATCCAGGAGGCGAAGCCCTCGAGCGAGATCACACGCGTCCCGAAGCTAGGAAACTCAATCGTCCACGCAAGCGCCGCGTTGGTGTTGATGCCACCGACTAGACGGTTTTGCAGCGCCACGAGATCGCCTTTGATCAAATCCATGCCCGCTTTCGTTTCGGTGGCCTTCGTTTGTCCCGCTGTGTAAGAAATCGCGGACTCGTCGGGAATCGTGCCGGTTATACCCGTGCCACCCAGGCCCGTCGCCGTGGACGTGGCCGAAGACGAGGACAGCTTGCTTTGAATGTCCTTTAGAGAATCAAGCGCTGATCGCTGAATGACGCCATCGGCGACGGCATCCGCGTGCGCCTTGTCCATCGCGGCCTTGTCCTGCGATGCGATACGCTGCAACTCGCCCCTGATTTCTTTGTGCCTCGCTTCTGCGTTCGGGTCCGGGCTCGTGCCCGGCCTTGTCTCGTTAGGCACGCTTGCAAGCTCAGGCGAAGGAGTAGGGACGGCAGAACCACCTTGTGAGCTTGTGGCCCCGGTTGGCGTTGCTGCTCCGCCGTTCTGCGTCGGTGTCGTGCCGACGGCCGAGCCACTCTCTACCGGGTCCCACGCGGTTTCTCCACCATCCACCGTTGATGCTTCGTCAATCTGATAGGTGAAAGGGGTGTTGCTGCTCATCTTCCACGGCACCTTGGCCCCCGGCCCGACTGTGAGCGTCTTCACGGAGATGATGTTTCCGTTGGCATCCTTCGTCGTGATTCGAAACGTCTTCACGCCGTCAGAATCGTTCGTTAGCTCGACTTCCTTGTCCCAGCGGTTGTTAGTCTCGGTCGGCACGTTGTTACCGTTCGAATCGACGGGAAGCCCGTTGCTTCCGGTGGCGTTCCCGCTCGAATTGAAGCCCCCGCTGTTCGAAGTGCCGTTAGGATTCGCGGTAGCATTAAACGCGTTCTTCCAGAACAGGAAATTGTAAGTGCTGCCTTCCTTGTAACCAGCGATCACGTAAAACGGTTGGCTCGATGTGACAGGCCCGACGTTGACGGACATCGAACGATCATAGGTGACCGAAGACGAGTAAACCGAGCTAAAGCCCTGATTGATGAAAGCGCGAGGCGTAGCGTTCGGATCGCTGCCGCCATACATGAGCCAGAAGCCCGTTCCTGTATGCCCAGCAGGGACCGTGACGGCAAACGTCGTGTAAGGTAGGCTCCACGTGTCAGCGCGGGCCGAACAAGCTAACGCAAGGAACGCGCAAAACGCAAACCAGCGAGGAAGAAGGCAAGCACGCAGGGCCATAAGATAGCGACCTCTTGAGGAATTAACTCGGACTCCAACACGACGCCCGCCGAGCTCACGCTGACGGTGCCATGAACGATGAAGCCGGTGCCATCTTGGACACCGGCAACGAAGCCCTGCCACGGCCCCGTCAGACTCCGACCGTCCACCAGGACGGCGACCGTCGCGTCAGGAATCTGCAGGTAAACCATGACAGGGCTCCAGGTTGGCCTACTTGCTGGCGAGGCGGCGCGCATAGCGCAGGCCCATGAAGACCAGCGTAATAGCGAACAAGGCAGCGGCACCAGATGCCACTGGAGTAGCCAGGCCTTCGAGCGAATCGACGGCATCGTCGATCAAGGCAGCCTTCGCCGCAGACGCAGCAGATACGGTGCCCACGGCGACCATCGCGGCGAGCTTATTCTTCCAGGTGTTGAGCTTCATCATAGCAGTGTTGTGTGTGTTGTCGTTATCCTCGGATGCTGCCGAGCCAGTCGCGCCGTTGTTGGCTTGATCGTGTCATGCGGGCATAGGTTCCCCATTCAAGTCGCCGCCCTGCGGGCGGAGCCGGTATCCTCGTGCCTCGGATTCTCCGGCTCCTTGCCCTTGGGCGGAGCCTTATTTGACTAAGGAAATACCCGCAGGATGCATATTCAGACCCCAGCCTGAACGCAACTCCTTCTCGGTCACTTCCTTAGACAACTTCCGGCCCCCAGTCTTTCGACTGGCCAACGATCGCAAACCCGTGATAACGGCGTCACTTGCGCCCCCTGAAGCCCCTCTCGTGCTCGCCTCGTGCTGCCACTTCTTGCGGCACGACTCGGAAAGGATCAGCATTCGGTCTTGTTCGTCTTCGGTGAACTTGCGCATTTCGTATGCGTTTGCGTTCACACGAGACCACTGTTCCAGGCCCTTCATTACATACGACACCCCAGGGAGTCCGGTATCGTATAACCGCACATCTGCGAAACCGCCGCCCACGCCACGCCAAACGGCTTTGAGCGCGAAGCATTCGGTTTTGTTTATGCGGGTGGGTGGCAGACCATCTAACAGAATATGGAAGTGGTAACGCCCCTTTTGCTCCCCTCGCTCTTCACGGACAAGCCACAAGAGACGGGCGAAAGGAAGCGATTCGATACGCTTCCCGGCCTTGTTCTTCTTGCGACCATTGGCCGCTTCCCGAAGGAATGCGAACAGCATCTTCCGCCTTTCGATGAATCCAGGCACGTTTAAGGCGTTCCCGCTCTCATCCTTCGACGCGAAGGTTAGAGTGACGAAGAACGCCCAGCGGTGCAGAGATGCATGAAATGCGATGCCGGTCATATAAAAGGGCAGATTGGCGGACTGGTAGAGCTACGGTTAAGGCGC
>JAEUHN010000032.1 GCA_016795365.1 Verrucomicrobiaceae bacterium | reverse complement strand
CGCTTTTGAAGTTTGTTCGGAATCAGTGATCCAGTCGGTTTGCCCTTGCGGGTCTTTTGCGCTTCGCGAAGAAGAAGCACCGCTTTTGAAGCTGCGCGGAGATCGAGAATTGACGGTCCACACGGGAAGAACACTTTGTCTGCGCGAAGCATGATGGCGCGTGTGGTGGCTGAAAGCCCTGCGGGTCCGTCGATGACGATGTCATACGCATCGCTGGCGATTTTCGCCAGCCGATGAATTATCTCTTCCGGTGAGTCGATCTGCTCAAGCTGAATGGGAAGACCAAGTTCTTTGATCCATTGCGAAGCTGAGGATTGTGGGTCGGCATCAATGAAGATGACCTTGCGCTTTTTCTTGGCGAGCCATGCCGCCAAGTGAACCGCTATGGTTGTCTTGCCAACACCGCCTTTTGAATTTGTAAGTCCGTATATCATCCCTGCTCCGAATTGGAGAATAGAGGGTTGATTCAAAGCATGGAATGAATGCGAGCATGATCATGTGTCAGCGCTGCATTTTCTGAAACGTGGTGGCATTCTTGCAACACAGTTAGCTTGCTAGCTTGCAAGCAACCTTGCAAAACCGTGATGCCCTCTGACTGCGTCTCCTGTGAGCACCAATCTTCTGCCGCATGGCAGGCGAGCCTCATCTGTGGCTCGCTGCCTGCCAGCGGCGTTTAAGTGTTTAAAGAAGAGAAGGTTTAATAGAGTTTCAGGTTGGGAGATCGGCTCTCACCTTGGCCTTGAATACTAACTCGGTCGTTACTCCCCCGATAGAAGGTCGTTGGCATGACGATAGCTTGGTCGCTACTCCCCCGATACTTGGTCGCCAGTCCCTCTATACGGTCGCTGAAGCCCCGATACTCAGGGTCGCTGCAACATCGATAGCAAGAATGTCACACCTGTTTGGAAAGCAAAAGGTCGCTACTCCCCCGATATTGTCTTTTGTCGCAATAACTGATATGCCCGAAGGAATGGGACGGAAGATTGAGGGTGGAATCAAGGAACATCAAGACCTAGCGAGATTCGCGGCCAGTTCGGCTGACATCGCCCCCAAAGACCAGATTGATCTGATGGCCCGCTGTTGGTTCAGCCTCACGCATGGACGCACAGAAGCGATTGCCCATGAGTATGTGGATAACAAAACGGGCATCACTGAGATCGTTCGCATCACAGGTAGTTCAGAGCATGGCATCGCGACCATCTATGACCAGGACTTGCTGATTTTTGCCATCTCGCAGTGGATAGACGCGAAGCGGCTCGGTCTGCCAACTTCCCGCCGCATTCACTTCACACCTTATCAGTTCTTCGGCTGGCTGGGCATTGCTTCACAGGGCACGGCTTACGCCCGGCTTAAAGAGGCGCTGCACAGGCTAAAAACGACGACGATTGAAACCACAATTCGAGCCAACGTCGGCAAGCGCACGCGCAATCGGGTGCGGCAGTTCTCGTGGATTTCGGAATGGGAGATCACTGAGGAAGAAGGCGAAGTGCGGGGCATTGAGGTTGTGCTTGCCGAGTGGTTGTTCGAGAGCATCCAGGACTTCCACGTTCTGACGTTGGACAAGCGTTACTTCGAGATTCATGGAGGCGTGGAACGCTGGCTTTACCTCTATGCACGCAAGGCGACGGGTGGTGCGAACGGCACCTGGAAAGAGACGTTCAAGAGCCTCTACAAGAAGTCGGCCTCACAGCAGGCTTACAAGCACTATGCAAATGCGTTGCGAAAGCTGGTCGAGAAGAACGGTTTGCCAGGGCTGCGGCTGGAGAAAACCAAATCCACTTCAGGCGACGACATGCTCTTGATGGAGCGCACCGAGAAACGTGAAGCCATCGAGGCTAGGGCAAAGCTATCAACACCGAAGATTGAGGCCCAGTTGGCGCTCATCGAGCGCACGCCACTGGAAGATGCGTGGGAGAATGTGCTGGAACTCATGCGCCGTCATCTTGGCGAAGCGACAACGAATTCATGGCTTGCAAAACTCCAATTGCAGGGACTCGAAGACGGTGTGCTCACACTCAAGGCTCCGACAAAGTTTATCGCGGATTGGGTGTCGAATAACTACCGGTTCAAGCTCATCGACTCGTGGAAGTCGGTTGGACAAGAGATCCATGAGGTCCGCCTGATCGCGGATGGAAAAAACAAGGCGGCATGACCGGCGACTTTAGATTTTGAGAAACATCTGCTCAGTATAGGAGACGAACGGGGCTCTCTCTTTCCTCGGTATTCTTTGAACTACTCCATCCCTCAACATTGATCGACCCGGCAAACACCCATGCAAATACGCCGCCAAAGAAATTGCGCGTGCCCACGGCTTGTTGTTCTCAAGTGTCAAATACGACTGTGGGGGGTGCAAAACTTCACCGAGGTTCATCTCAAGTTGAATCAAGGGAATTGGCGCCTTGTATGCACGAACATCGTCCAAGATAACCGCATAGACCTTTGAGCAATCACCCACATAGCCAAGATACTCCTCGTAAGTGGCTCCGATTTTATCGCCGTAGCGTGACCAAATCGACTCAACTCGATCTTCGTCGATACCGACGATCAACGCCTCTCCCACTAGCCCCATTGTTGGAGCGGACTCATATAAATTGACTCTAGATTTGTCCCAACGGTGCGTAAAGCGACGGCGAATTTCGACTGTCTTTGTTCCAGTAAGGATCGCTTGGGAGTATTTGGGCTGGATCGAGAAAAGTAGATGTCCATCAAGGTGAAACCCCCCCACCGAATATAGGTCGGCGAGCTTCGGCATCTTGTCGATAATTGCCTGCCACATCGAAGCGAATTTGGCCTTGCTCCGGAGTTCAGGGTCAATCAAGTCTCGATACTGGACATCTGCGATCTCGGTTCCTTGGAATCCGAATGACTCAAAGAAAGTGTGTTTCTGCTGCCAAAGGCTATCTGGGATAGTGAAATGAACTCGCTCAGCGTGAGGTTTCATCTCCACGCCCATGAGTGTCATGAAAACTTCTCCGAGATTTGTGTTCTGTAGTGATGGAGCAATCTTGAGATGACAAATCTTTGAATCTGCCCCCTTCTTGGTTACCGCGCTGACCACTGGCACATCTCCAAGATACCCAACAAACGCTCCTCGTTCCTCAGTTTTGATGCCAGGAATTACCTTGTTCTTGATCCATTTTTCAATGCCTGGATACATTCCTTCGCATGAGAGAACAAGGCTCGAAAAGTTTGAGAGGTGGTCAGAATCACATTTGGCATCGCCAGGAGCGAGGCGGACAATTCGGATGTCATCTATAATGTTCATGACAATAGAGCATTGCTACCAGTCTGCAAAGAAACCGGACAGATTCAAAGTCTGATCAGAATACTGGTCTTCTGTTTTTTGAGGCTCTCTTGACATGTGATAATATCGCAATTTGGCGAGAATCTCGCCATCTCGCAAAATCACTGGGACATCGTGCCCCCGAACTTCAAAGATGAGAGGCGTGCCTTTGCCTTTATCTTTGCGCTCGCGTCCAAACCATGGATGCACAAAACCTGCGTAATGGATTCGCATCTCTCCAATAGTTTCATCAATCGCCATGCAATACACTGCGGTAGATCCGTGCAAGGCCAGTTGCTCCTTAGACCGCAGAATATAAAACGATCCTTTCTCGATCTTTAGGTAGCGTTCGTTGTGAATGTTGAGACTTGCTTCGATTCTCTCCCAGTATTCTGAAGGGTGAGGTTTGGAAGCTCCCTTGATAGCAGGCACCGGGCTCAACGAGTCGGCATTCCTCGCCTTTAAAGCACACGCTTCACGATCTCCTTTTTGAACATGGCTCAAATCTACACGGAGATAACCGTCAGCAGGTTCTCCGAGAATTGTAGCCTGGTGAAGTAATGCTCCTTTGATTTCACAGTCTTCAGGAGGCCCTAGAAACAACCTCAACTGCGAAACTGCGCTACCCGGTTTCACGGAAATCGGAAACGATAAGGGTGTGATTTCGACGAACATGTCTCCAGATTCCACTTCATCAGGACGAAATCCCTCATAACAATTCATTCCATCAACGATTAAACGAGCCAGCACGTCTAACCTTCCGATGGAACTCCTTGCCGTTGCTTGCCCAAAAATACCAAGCTCTTTGATGGACTTGGCGTGAAGTCGCTGTTGAGTTTTGAAAAGATATGTCTTGCCTGGATAGAGGATGAACTGCCCAGACTCGTCAGCGACCAGGTCTTCAAAAAATCCTGAGTATGTGTGCTTCTGTTGAAGGTAGGGGCCTCTTGATGGTTTGAGAGCTCCGTTTTTGAGTTCCCACCCGTCACGAGAGAGGGTCAGATCCATCGAAGATTTGTCGAAATCGGCAGGTAAATCCCCCAAGATGACCAATCCAACAAGCTTCTCGAGTTGCTCTTTGCAAAGCACCCCAGGCATCCAGTCACGAACATCTTTGATGGTAGTAGCAGCCATTTAGAATAGTTAATGAATATTAACTTTGGCTCCATGAGAGTCGAAATTTTGTCGAGTTCAACAAGATCGTTGAACTTGTAGAGCCTACTTACTTTCACCCGCGTCCCAGCTCTACTTAGCCCGTCCCGTTCGGCCTGCTGCGGAAGAACTCAATAGCATCATGCAGTTCGGCCACACGCTGACCGTTTCTTGCTGATTCATCGTTCGGGTCCGGACGGCAGCTCTTCATCAACGCGCAATAGTTCTGCTCAGCCTGCTGTAGATCGTAGGGTGGCAGCAACCGCAAGACTTCTGCAAAACGTAGCTCTTCGTCGCTCTGCCCGCTCGCTGTGGTGGCCCGCTGTCGTTTTTCACGAGGCTTACGCCCTGTTGCGTTGGGTGCGGCAAATTCCGTTGCCGAAGGATTGCCATCCATAGTTTCCTCTGCATCAGAAAACACGTCTTCCTGCTTCTTGCGATGGCGGAGATGATACCAGTAGTTGATGAACTCCTTGCACCACATGGCAACGGCAACCAGACGCAGCCATTGGGAGAGCAGGTGCTCTGCGAAAAAGCTCCGCAGAATCGTTGCCACGACCAGCACGATGAGTGGTTCCACCCACAACTGAATAGCCAGCTCGATGCGGGCGTTCCCGCGAAATTGAGTCAGTCCAGGGAGTTTGAGAATATGAGACGTGCCAGAATAGAAGTCATGCTTGCCCGTGCGACGTGTTTCTCGCGTGAACGCAACAACGAGATGCGTGACGTAGAGGAAAGCGGCCCCCATGCCCAAGCTGCTGAGCGCCCAATACGATTGCCAAGCACCCTCCTCCAGCCATGCGTAAATGGTGAATAGGACAGTGGCCCATGAAAAGACCAGAAAGACACTTTTCGGGCTCAGGAACGAGAACCCGAAGCCGGAGCGCAGATAAACAATCGCAGGGATCGCGAACCAGTGCAGCATGGAGCTAACGATGGGCACTCGTGGCTGCGGTCCTACCGTGTGGATTTGCCTATCCTTCATATTTCTGCGGGAAGACGTGACGGATGAAGTTCTGGGCCTTGTCCTTTTCTTTGACGGTGGCTAGCCATCGCCTGCCGCCCTGGAAGATGATCGAATCGACCTGGAAATCACATTCCGGGCCTCCGGTGCGCAGCATGGTGAACTCCTGCGGTTGCACCAAGTATTCAAAGACTAGACTGCCCCCGGCATTCTGGTTCATGCTGCCCCCTGCCCGTGCCATTGCTTCGGAAAGCCCTCCGTAGAACTGAGCTTGCCGGGTTTTGCCAATGGATTCAGCGGACCAGTTGTTCGTCGTCGGATCGCCGTTGGCGTGGAAAATCTTGGTCTGGAGATTTCCGAGAAAGCTCTCAGCATCGGAACGGGAGTTCTGGCCGCCGAAGGCGGAAAAGTAGCTGGGGAGGTTCTGAGTCAGATAGACTGTGCAGGATCGCGAACTGCGAGCAGTGCTTTGGAACAGTGCATCGTAGGAATTCACAAAAAACTGCGATTCGTCCGCCCAGAGGAACACGGGGCGGATCGTTGCCTGGGACTTGGCACGGTCGATGCCGGGAGGCACTCGCCGTTCAACTGCCCTCTGCCAGACGAATTTGAAAAGCACCTGGGCGAACTGCCCCAGTTCGTTGAACTCCTTCACTGGCAGATTCAGAATGATGATCTTGCCGTCGAAAGTGTCTTCTGGTTTGAATGTCAGTTCGGAGCAAAACAGGTCCCGGAGCAGGCCGCGCATGAAGCAGTCGGCCATGCTGGTGAATGTCGAAACGATGACCGAGCGGGTTTCGGGAGCGAGGTTCGGATACTCCTTCAGCCAATAGTCGCGGGTCAGCTCGAAATCTGCCGTCCGCTTCTTCTCGTCGGCCTTGGCTTCGGCGGTTTCGATCAGGGCATAGCAAACCGAGCTGTCCTGCCATTCTTTGTGCGCCGCTTCCTGTGCGCTTCTCGGGGCGGTAGTGATGATGCGGTAAAGGGACGGCAGGCTGACATCATCTAGGGCGAGAATGGCGAGGTCGATGGAGTTGCGCAGGAGTTGTTTCAGGGTGCGCTGCCAGTAGGCATCGTTCCCGCCTCCCCCGCTTTGTCCCTGCTTCCTCTCAGCGGCTTCGAGAACGCTACAGAACAGATTCACTAGATTCTCGGTGTGGCCTGCCCCCGTTCCTGGTCGCTTCAACTCGTAGCGCAAGAAGTTGAACTGGTGCGGTGCGCCCGGTTCAACAATGAGCAAATCTGTCTCACGTCCGGTGGCTTTCGCCATTCGCTTCCACGATAGAACCTCATCGAGTTTGGCGGTCAGAACCAGACCTCCCAAGTTGGACTCAAGGAACCCTCGGGCGAGCGCCTGCCCGCTCCCCGATGACTTGCCGGAACCCGTGCCCCCGAAAATCTGCACCCCCTCAAAGGCATCTTTGAGGCACCAGAAGTTTTCGGGCCGCGGCTCCCTCCCCTTGCCGAGTTCCAGAATGGCTTCCTCGTCGTCCGGCCAGTCCCTCGCGGCGGAATGTCCGCCACCTTTGGGCTGCTGCGAAGTGGGCTTGGTGAGGGAGAACTCGTCCATGTGGCGGGGCGGCGGTGGTGGGAAAAGGCTAGCTGGTGGGCGGCTCGCAGGCGAGCGAAAACCCCTCCCTATGCACTGCATAGGGCAGATGTCTGAAAGCAAATTTGCAACATTGCTAGCAAGCTAGCTCGCTCGCAAGAAAGGTAGTCCGCAAGGTGGCTAGACTGCTTGGAAACTCACTTGCTCGCAAGCCCGCAAGCTCGATGGCAAGGATGATAGAAAGCTGGCTTTTTAGCTGGCAAGCAGGCAAGATTTTCCCATGCCTCGACGAAACTGGAGTGCCGCCCCAATCTGTGATACAATGCCTGTATGCTAAGAGTGGTCGCTCACAAAAGCGCGGCTGCTGCCCGCCAGTATTACGCTGAGGGTCTCAAGCGTGAGGACTACTACACCGAGAAGCAGGAGGTGGTAGGCAACTGGCATGGCAAAGCCGCCGAACGGATGGGGCTGTCGGGAAACGTTACCAGTGAAGCGTTCGCCGCGCTGGTAGAAAACCGGCATCCCGTGGATGGCGGGAGGCTGACGCCACACACAAAGTCGGATCGGATCGTCGGTTACGACATCAACTTTCACGCGCCAAAAAGTCTCTCGGTTCTGTATGCGATGACGCTGGATAAGAACGTCCTGAAAGCGTTCCGGCAGGCAGTTCAGGAGACGATGACGGAGATTGAAGAGAATACCGCAACGCGGGTGCGAAAGCGGGGAGCGTCGAGCAATCGGGTGACGGGAAACCTGGCCTGGGGAGAGTTCGTTCACTTCACGGCGCGTCCGGTCGGGGGGATTCCTGACCCTCATTTGCATGTCCATTGCTTCGCCTTTAACGCGACTTTCGACGGCGAGGAAGGGCGCTGGAAGGCGGCGAAGTTTCGCGACATCAAACGCAATGCCCCCTACAGCGAAGCGGCGTTTCACTCCCGTCTGGCGGTGGCACTTGCGATGCAAGGATATTCCATCCAGCGGACAACGCAGGGCTGGGAGATCAAGGGAATGCCCACCAGTGTGCTGGCCAAGTTTTCGCGGCGCACTGCTCAAATCGAGCGACTGGCGCAGGAAAAGGGCATCACGGACCCGAAGGAAAAAGAGACGCTGGGAGCACTGACTCGTGAGGGAAAACGGCACGGCCTGACTTTCCCCGATCTGATGGCGGCATGGTCTGTCCGCCTGACAGAAGAGGAAAAGGTCACGATCTCGAAGGTTTGCTATGACAAGGATCAGCCTCGCGGGGCGAGGGTGACGGCTTCCGAAGCGGTGGATTACGCCCTCGCCAAGCTGTTTGAAAAGCAGTCGGTCGTGGAGCGCGGGAGGATTCTCGCGGAGGCGATGCGCTACGGCATCGGCAACACGACGCCGCAGGCGATCAAATCCGAGTTTGAGCGCAGAGGGTTGATTGGTCGGCTGGTGGGTGAGGAACATCTCTGCACCACGATGGATGTGCTGGCCGAAGAAGTGGCGCTCATCAACTTCGCCCGTGCGGGGCGAAATTCAGCGATGCCGCTTGGCGGTCGCGGCAAGTTGAATCTCGACAGCTTTCTCTCGGATGAACAACGCGCAGCGGTGAAGCATATCCTGACGAGTCGTGACCAAGTGATTGCGATTCGCGGCGGGGCAGGCGTTGGCAAGACCACGCTGATGAAAGAAGCGGTCGCCGCGATTGAGGCAAGGGGTGTCAAAGTTTTTGCCTTTGCTCCATCGGCGTCGGCCTCTCGTGAAACGCTGCGGGAGGCAGGTTTTGAGGGAGCTGAAACCGTGGCACATCTGCTGACAAACACGAAGCTGCAAAAGCAGATTCGCGGGCAGGTCATCTGGGTTGATGAAGCCGGGCTGCTCGGTGTGCGCGACATGTGGCGCATCATGGAGATTGCCGGCAATGGAACGCGGGTGATTCTGACGGGTGACACGGCGCAACATGCGCCCGTTGCTCGTGGCGACGCCTTCCGGCTGCTTCAACAACATGCGGGGCTGCGGGTCGCTGAAGTGACGCAAATCAGGAGACAAGAGCTTGAGGATTACAAGCTGGCGATTGAGGCTCTGAGTAAAGGCGACTTGCGGACGGGATTCAGGAGGCTGGAGAAGCTGGATGCTTTCGTTGAGATCGCCGATGAAGCGGAGCGTTATCGGCAGCTCGCAGGTGACTTCCTTGCACTGTCAAAACACGGGGATGTTCCGCTGGTAGTATCACCCACCCATGCGGAAAGTGCCAAGGTAACGGAGGCGATTCGTGGCGCAAAGCGTGACGCAAAATCGCTGGGGGTGGAGCGGCAGTTCATCCAGTATCACAATCTGCAATGGGAAGAAGCGGCGAGGGCGCTGCCCGAAAACTACAGTCCTGAGCTGGTTGTTCAGTATCATCAGAACGCCAAGGGGGTGAAGCGCGGCGAAATCCTGCGCGTTCTGGGCCATGATGCCAGTGGTGCCGTGCAGGTCAGCCTGGAGAATGGCGTGACCGGCGTCCTCTCCATGAAAGACGCGCCAAAGTTCCAGGTCTTCGAGCAACGGGAGATTGCCATCGGCAAAGGGGACAGGATTCGCATTACCCGCAACGGCCAGAGTGCCGACGGCAGGCGGCTGAACAACGGCAACGTGTTCACCGTCGAGAAGTTCGACAAGCAGGGGCGGATTGTCTTGAACACGGGGGCGGTTCTGGACAAGAATCACGGTCACTTCGCCTATGGTTACTGCCAGACTTCGCACTCATCGCAGAGCAAGAGCGTCCGGCATGTCCTGGTCGCTCAGAGCGAGGCGTCGTTTGTTGCCAGCTCCAGAGAACAGTTTTATGTCTCTTGCAGCCGTGGGAAGGAAACCATCCGCATCTACACTGATAACCGCCGTGGTCTGCAAGAGGCGGTCGGCAACTCGTCAACCCGCATGGCGGGGGTCGAGCTGGCAGAACTGAACCAGAAAGAAATCTCCTCAATGAGCACCGAACTTGGATCAAAACAATGGCGTGACGCGATCCAAAGCCGTCGGGGTTTGGACGAGTCAAAGTCATGGGTTCAAACGGTGGCAAAGCAGCGTCAGCAAAACCCTCTCAAGAAGGGCACTGGCGCGAACTGGAGGGGCTATATCGAAATGCGCCGCAATCTCGCGGGGCCAGACGGCAAAAGCCGCTCCAAAGGACATCCAATGAGCAAGAAAAAGGGCGGGCAGCCACGCGGACGCACGCTGCCTAAAACCAGTCTGCACACGACGCCGTTTCGTGAAAAAATGCTCGCTCTTCACGAAGCAAAAAAGGGAGCGGAAGAAAAAGCATTGGCTGCACCGGACAAAGACAAAGCTCTGCCGGAAAAGCCGACAGAAGCCCGCAAGGTCGAGCAATCCGCCAGCGCGGTTCCTGAGCCGAGCAAAGGTGGGGCAGACTCGAAGCAGCAACAGGCGAGCCTCAAGCAGCAAGCCGCTGTTGAAGCGCCGAAGGTCGGTGAAAAGAAGCCAAGTCATGAGCAGCAGAAGGCAGCACCGCAACAGACGAATGTGCGGAAGAGCTGGGCGTCGAACATGTATCAGACGGCGACGACCCATTTCAACAAGCTGGCGGATAAGGTGAAGGGGCAGGGAAAGGAACAGCAGGCCGTGAAAACCCAAGGTCAGCGAGTTGCGCAGACACAGCAACCCAAGCCAGCGCAAGGCGCAGCACGGCAAGTCAAAATGGGCACCACGGAAGTAAAACCGTTGCAGCAAAACAACATGCCTCAAGTTGCGAACCATGCGGCGAAGCAAAAGCCGATTGATGCTGGAGCTGCCGCACAAAAACAGGCAGCATTGCAGCTCAAGATACAAGCGCAGCAAATGCCGCCGCCGAAACCGCCACCACCAAGAAAGTGAGTTTTATGGGACAAGACCAGATCGACCAAATCCTTGAACAGAAGCGCCAGAGGTCTGAAAAAACTGTGGCTGATTCGTCGCAACCCGAGGAAGACAAGTTCTTCTCCATTCTGGTCGGTGAAACCATGCAGGAGCATTTTCTTGAACTGCAATTCAGCAACGGCTTGCAAACCTGCTTCAGCTACACGGATCTCATTTGGTTCAACCACGATCCAGAGAGTGGTTGCATTGACCTGGCTTTTGGTGGGTTCCTTGTGACCATTAAAGGGAGAGGACTCCAGCCTCTCTTCATTGGTATCAAACAGAAGCGCGTCGCGTGGGTGAAGGAAGCCGATTCGGAGATGCAGGACCACAAAGACAACGACTCATTCATTGAGGAAATTGTCATCACGCCGCCCAAAGATTTTACTCCTGAAACCGAGGAAGCTCCTCAAGCCTGATCACCCCCCCCCATGTTCCGGTGGCGTTTTCTCAAGCAGTTCCCTAAGATCGCTTTGGCCGTAGGTGTGTTCGTTGTCAGCACTGGATTGTTTGGCTTCTGGTGGTATTTCAAACGCTCCCAGACACACAAGGAGAATGTAGTCAGGGATGACCGCGCGAAGCAAAAAGTCGAAGCGGTGGCCGAGGTGATTCCCTCAATGGAGGGCAACTTGCTGGTCGCCGATGGTGACTTGTATCAGTTGGATTCGGGTAAGCTGCTTCTGAAGAACTGGTTCAAGGAAGCGATGCCAGCGAAGCTCTTCCTCGATGCTGAGAACGGCAAACTGATTGCCCGCTATGGTAAGGGATTGGTGCGGCTCAATCTTGATGGCAAACGAGACGCAAGCCTCGGCGGCCAATACGGTTTGTTCATCAACTCGGCGATGGATACGGCAGTCTATGCCAAGGACAAGGATGTGTGGAAGGCGACGATTAATCTTCGTGAATTCAAACTAGTGGATGAGCAAAGAGTCACGACGACGGCGGGATTCATGGAACGTTTTTTTGTCGATAACATCCTGCTGGCTACCAGCAAAGTGCTGGTGGTGCGAAACAACAATCAGTTATTGAGGATAGACTTGGTGACTGGCGAAGTCATTTCCACGAAAGTGCCCCTGAGCGGCTTGAAGAATCAGAGATCTCCAGATGGGGCGCTTGTCGTTGGTGGTGCCACCGAACGCAGGGTGCAGAAGCTTTTCGTTTACGATGTTGAGAAAGATGAGGCGAAGTATTTCGACATGGACTTCAGGATGAAGGTGACGGAGTTCGCTTGGGTGAATCGAAACACCTGTGCTTACTTGGTGGCCGGTGTGGCTCTTGGCGTTTATGACCGGGAAAAGCAGGAGATTCGGCAATTGATGCGGTTGCCCATTCAATGCAGTGAGATGATCAACCCGTCACCGACGGGTCACTATGTTTTCTGCGGTAGCCTCAACGCAAGGGTGCTTGTGAATATTGAAGGGAAGAAAATCGAGCCCCTTGGAACTCCAGCGCAACACTATGAATGGATTGCCGATGATGTGCTGCTCTGTGCCCGTGATGTCCCAGACTCGAATCTACGGGGAACTTGGGTGAAGCAGATCGGTAAGGAAGAGGTAAGAGTGAGCACGGAGCCCTACACTTTCGCAAGCCGTGGCGGTGGGTCGAGTGTTCTGTCCATCAAAGAGGCTGGCATCGTTTTCTTCTCAACTCGCGGCGGCATGTTCAAGATGAAGCTGGGTGAGACCGAAGCACAGATGTTTGCACCGCTTGCAAAGCCTTTGACGCGCTTCGTCTATATAGAGAAATGGGAAAAAGTGACCGGCATTCTTTGAGTGCCCCATGACGGCAACTCAAGGGCTGCCTGCTGCTTTTGGCAAGAGAGTTAGGGTTGAGTGCAAAATTAAGACTTGTGCGTTTATCACCAGCGATAGTTCAAAGACGCAGGCGTCGCAATTTTCGGCACCTGGGAGGCCTGTTCAAGGTGAGGGCAAATGAGTCAAATACGACCTTGGTTTCAGGACGCGATGATCGGGTAGAGGCTCTGATCTTTGTGGCGACAAGCAAATTGAGGACCTAGAACCTAAGGCATTCTGCGAGCAGTTCGATTTTGATCCAACTGTGGCGAGCCAGGTGATCCTCACGGTAAGCAAGGACGATGTCGCGCTTGTAAGTGTTCTCCATCAACCGAAGGGGCCGCTTCGTGTATCCGAGCTTTGAGGCATCTTCACCGCCCAAGGCTTCCATATCAGGCATTATTGTCGCGTGGCTCTGGAGATGCATATGAGGCAAAACCATTGGAAACGCGCGATATTGAAACTCGATGTTTGGAACTATTCTTTTGTCGGACAACGCTCCATTCAGCGCTAGCCTAAACTCACCTTCGGGGCCAACAGTTGCAATAGGCCTGCTGCGAAGGACTTCATCTTCAAGTTGCTCAGACAGTCGCGAGTCTGATTCGACGGAAGACCACATTGATGACGAATACCAAACAGTGGGAATGTAGAGGAAGTATTTTACTGTTCCCAAATCTTTCGACTTGAGGAAAAGGCGGGCATCCGTGCTTGCACTTTTCCGAATCAGCCCACAATCGAGAGCACCGGACGCGATACGAAGAGCAATTTCTCGATTTCGCAGGACATCGGCGACAACCATGGGGGCTTCACGCTTCAACGATGACGTATCCACCTCTGTAAGTGCTTGCTTGATTTGCTCCAGCCGGGAGCCAATCAGCCAGGAGACAAGGCTGCCACCTGCCCCGATTCTAAAACGTCGATCTGAAGGGTTAGGTCCCAATACTTCATGATTCACTACCCGCTCAAACATGCGCAGAAATGGTTCAACCAACTCGACCAGAATTTTTCCCTTCGCAGTCAATGTTCGTTCACGATTTGATCGGTCAGTAAGCATTCCCACCCCAAGTGCCTTCTCAACAGTGTCTATGTCGCGGGAATAAGTTGCTGGGTTCACCTCGTCAACTCCAGGACTAGCCTGCCCATATTCGGCTAGTTGCACCAGCCTCGCCAGTTGTCCGAGACGAATTTGATTCCAATCGTTGTCTGCCATACAGTTGAACGCAAGGCTGCAACATCAGATTTGTCAACCTGTAAATCACATTCAGGTGAATTCACTTTTGGAAATCAGTGCAACCAGAATTGACATTTGACGCCGTTTTGCGCTAACCTCTCGAAAAATCCAAAAATCCTCCCGACCATTCAAACGCATACCAATCCTATGAACAACGTGACAGTCCCCCTCCACCGCGCGGTTGTCTATCTTCGTCATGCTGCGCCTCAATTCATCACCCGCTCTGAGTTGCTTGAGCAAGGCTTCAAGGTCGATAACGACCATGAGTTCGTGATTGCAGTGCGTCTGCGCCTGGAGGCGTATCACGAAGTCAAGGAAATGAATGCTCATGCCAACGGTGTCCTGCATGTTTTCGTCGTGCATAAGCCGGAAGTCATCACACGGCTGACATTTTAGTTCCTGTCGATTTTCTCAAACCTCAAAATACCACGTCTATGAGCATCAAAAACGTTACACTTGAAGCCGTCTCGTCCGCTCTTCCCGCAGACCTCTCTCTTGTCTTTACACCGCCCCCTGGTGGTAACGACGCAGACTTCCTCGCCGAGCTTGCCTTCAAGCTCTGGAAGCAGGGAGTTGAGTGCCAGTGCGTGTGCGAGGGCAAGAACGAGGGTGAGGTGATCATCATCGTGGATTACCTGCCGGACGGAGAATGCAGTTAATCGCTCCCACGCTGGAGAAATGCCTTTCTGATTCCGAGGGAATTCAGGAGCGGATGGCTCCGTGGAAGCTGAGTGACCTGCAAGCCATTGGTTCGGCTGAGGATGTCGTGAACACGCTGCTCTGCGGACTCAAACTTCCAGGCCTCTGTTCGAGCGGGGTCCGCGTAAAAATTAGTATATTTCATTCTCCAGCCTCCGTCTGGGAGTTGCCGCCTAACGCTTTCTGAGATCAGCTTCACGCATTGATCCGACCCGAATAGTATCGTAATGTCAAATTTACAGAGACCCGCAGGTTCAGCACCATTAGAAAACAGGATGCTCACACCTCGCTCAACGGCCGAGCCGGAAGCTTTGGAATACGAAGTCATGCAAATATGTGAATACACTTCGCCAGTTGGCAACGTGTGCATTGTCGGAAGTGAGAACAAGACAGGCAAGCTCCTAGAGCTTGGGAATACCTCATCGAAGCGTTCCGAAAGTGGTTTAGTTACCATAAACAGCCTCCTTTTGGCATGCAGGTTTGTTTAAATCAATTTGTTTGAAAGTGATTGTCGAATCCGACCACTATTCTACGAAAATCCAACTTGATAGCAAGACTTTCATTTTGCTTGCGGGAAAGTGCGCAGTAGCGCACTGAATCGGTCTCATCTGCCGCCGAAACGCGGCAACTATTGGGATGGGTGGGCGGGGACTATTGAGAAGTCCACCCGCTTGAGCGAGCTGGCGAGCGGTGCGCCCGCAGCTCTTTTTATGAGGCCCTTATCGGGGCAGCGCTTCAAGATGGAGATGTAATTTCCGGTCATGCGCCATATCGCAGGATAGCGAGACAGCACGGCGATAGCTGAGGCAGTGATAAATTTTGCCTTGGGGTTTGCGGCTCTGATCTTCGATCACTGCCACGCGCCAAGCGGCGCGTGGTCTGCCTTCGATTTTAACGGCTCCGGCGTGTGGGCCGGTCACTTTGACAAGGGCGTTCATTGTTGGTTCTAGTTCGGGCGTTTGGATATGATGCCGCGCACGGTGGCCGCGACTGTTTCGATCGGCTGGCGCATGGGGTCGCCAGTCCAGCCAAGGCACGCGGCGCGGAGTGCGAGCTGGTTCTCCAGCTCGTCAAACTCCGCATCGGTAAGGTCTGCCGATTCGATTATTTCGGCATCAGAAAGGGCAAGCAATGCCTTGTCGTGGGCACTCATGGCTTCACCTCCTCGGGCTGAATATTCAGAATGTAGTTGGCGGCCTTTTGCGCCTGTGATGCAGCGCGGACAATCCAGCCTTTGGCGTCCTTGGATTTGAGGGCATCAATCCAGCTTTGCAGGTAGGCGACGGAGTTACTGAATTCGTCTTCGATGATGCCAGCGTGAGCGTTCAGGAACGAAGCACCCATTTCGGCAACAAGCTCTTCCTCTGCGTAGATCTTGCGTGCGGTGTCGCCTGCGGAATCAATGCCCTTGTTCTCAAGCAGTGACTTGCGGGCAAGACGGGAACTGTGACCGGTGCTGTGAACGGCCTCATGATGGAGGACGGAATAGTAATTTTCTTCGCTGCTAAAATAACAACGCTCCGGCATGTGGATGGTGTCGGTTGCTGGGCGATAGCAAGGAACGGCGCTCCCTTCGTGAATGGCGGGCGCATTCGGCATCGCGGCGATGATCTCGCGGGCGCGTGCTGTCTTCTCGGTGATGGAAAGCTCTGGCAGATTCTCGGGTTGCGGGAACTCGATTCCTTCGATCTGCGACGCATGAAACACGGTGTATGCCTTTAAGTAGCGGCGCGTCTCGGCGTCCTCGCCTGCGGTTACTGTCTGTTCGTCGTCTTTGGTGTAGGTGCCGTATTTGACGACAAGGGAACCGTGTTCGCCTTTGCGGACATTGCCGCCAAGCTCCTTGGCCTGAATGAAGGTCAGGAAATAAGGCGAAGTGAAGCGAAGGCTTCCAAGCAGGAAAACATTGATTCCCTGATATGCTTTGCCGGTGGAGAAGTTGCGGGGAAACCCCACCTTTGAAAAGTATGGTGATTTCCAAGGGACAACCCCTTGTTCAAGCTGGGTGATAATGCGGTCTGTGACCTGCTCATAGATGTCTGGTTTCATATTGATTCCTCTGGTTAGCGTTTTGCGAACAGCACTCGGGCGCGCGCAAAACATGGGTGCCAAAAGCCGGAGGATCGGGCGGGCAGTCACAGGGAGGCTCCGCCAGAGGGGCATCCCCAAAGTCCCGCAGCGAGGCACGAGAGAGGACAATTTGGGGAAACGGGTGGATGCCCTTGACGGCACGAACGTCCGTGAGGCATCAGAGCCGCCAAGCGAGAAACAAGTGGGCGGCGCTCAACGCTGCCTTTGAGGCAGCAAGAGTCACACGGAAGGAGATGACCGCGAAGCGGACGGTCAGGCGGTAGCGCAGCGGGTCATCTGCTTTTGGTGTTCAGGAGCGGTGGTCATGGCGGTGTCAGGCTTATTCCACGCGGAGCTTGCTAGCCGCGACCGCAGGTGAATGGAAAGAAACCTGACTGCGCCATGTGGTAGATGAGGGCGTTACGGGAGGCGTCCCGTTAGAATGGGTAGCGCCTCACGAAGTCGGCGCGAGGGAAAGACTTTTCCCACCGGAGAGAAAAACGAAAATCATAAAAACTTGACTCGCGCACAAAAGATAGTTTAATGCACAGTATGGCATTTAGAGCAGACGAACAAGCGAGAATTGGGCGTGAACACGCGATAGACTATCTGTTGAGTAACCTTCCAGTCTCAAAGCGAGAGCAAGGGCAGGCTGTAATTGATGAACTCATTGAGGAGTATGGACCTGTCGTGCAGTATTACCCCTCATGGCACCCGTTGATGACAGCAAACGGTGATAAGAGAGAGCTCGGCAGATACCCCAAAACACGGCCCGACGAAGGAGCAGGCTACAAAGGATTGGATCACACAATTTATTTTCGCAACGCGTTCATCTCATGTCCTTACGGTGGAGCGAAGACGATCATCAACTCCGTCAAGAAGCTAAAGGGTCACCAAGATGCTACAATCAGCGCAGAAGAGCTGGACATCCCTCTTTACTACGAAGGCACCACACCAGTGGTGGTGAAGTGCGATTGGCACGCCGAGCAGGAAATCGACGGAACAGTGCCAAAGCGAGCCGCTGTCGGACTGCTGCTGGAACAAGAAGTCCCTTGCTGGCGATGGGCGCAAGTCGCCGAGACATGGGAGAACATGCGACACTATATTTTGGGCTCCCCACGAGGGAGTAAATCATCGCTCTTTGTCAGCCAAGAGACGGGCAACGCCATGAAAGTGGCTTACATGTCTTTGATCAATGGAGGTCTTTTTGGTCCCATCTACAAATGAATCTTCCTTCTGAAGATGTGTTCTTGATCAACTATGCACCCGAAAAATGGTCGCAACTTGAACGATTGCTTCACTTCCTTGGGCCTCCATTGGCCCATAACGGTAATGTGAGGATCGGTCTGCAAGACTGCGAAGCGCACCTTCAGAAAGTTGACGTGCTCTGGCGAATTGCCGAGCGACTGCGCCCGAATCTGGTTTTGGATCGTGAGGAACTGGAGCGGATTGGCGGCACAAGCAATCAGCACTCGGAAGAGTTCGCTGCCATGTGCGAAGGCATTGTGTGCTCTTTGTATTCAGCGATTGATGGTCTGCGCACGTTCTTCTTTGGTGCCCATAAGCATGTTCAGGGCATTCAGGATAGCTCGAACGGCAAGCTGTTTGACAAGGCTGTTGAGGGCAAATACGGCGCGGGATTTCCCGAAGACCTCCGGCTGTTACTGGCGGAAGCGAGGGATGCTTGGTTCACTGACTTGCGTAAGTTTCGAACCGAACTGACACACGGAACGACAGGCAGTTGTCATCTTGATGCTCAGACGGGCCAGATTCTGTATTTCAACAACGGGCTAGGAACTCGGGACAGTTCGTATGTGGTAGAAGATATTGAGGGCAAGCTGCGAGGCTATCATCAACGAATTCTGGAGTTGGTAGAGAGCATTGCTCACTACCATTTGGCAGTGATCGAACCTCATCCGACGTTCCAAATATGCGGGATGTATCGAGCGCGGATGTATGCCCGAACCGTTTTGGCTAGCGCAGGAGCAAGCTGGGCTGACGGCCAGTGTCTATCACATGACTGGTTTGAAAAAGAGGAGGGCTTTTTGTGCCCTCTTGCGGCACAATGCCCAGCGTATCAGAACAAGTATCCAGGCGGATACGACGCATTCACCAAGGCGTGAAATGCTCTAGTATTCCGCTTTGGCGCCAGTCGAGTTCTGGGTCCGATGCGGCTCAGGCCAGAGTTCGCCTGCGGATGTTTTAAGGGTTCAAGTTTCGCGCAGAACCGCGCTTCCCCGCCTGGTAGAGGCGGGCATAGTTCAAAGCGGACGGAACCGCAGCCAATGCAAAGGACGGGCGACAAGATAGGTGGGAGAAGGGGCAAAGTGGTCGCCGTCCTGCATGGCGGAGGTTTGGTCCAAGAGGAAGGAGGGAAGCAAGCTGGCCGTTTGGCGGTGAGTGGAGGGCTTGTCCCGACCGAGCCGACGAATGGCGGGATTGCTTGTGGTGGCAGTGCGGAGCAGATTCGCGAGGGCGTTACGGGACACATCCCGTTAGAAAGGGTAGCGCCCCACGACGTAGGCGCGGGGGAAAGTCTTTTCCCCACGGATGAATCTAAACTCATTGAATCAGGAATTAGCAGAGAAAGCCCGCCCAAGTTGCCCTGGGCGGGCAAGCTGCCAAGCTAGTATTCGCTGGGCAGCATCAGCACGTTGTCTGTGAAGTAGAAGGCAATCTCGTCGAGTGGGAAGTCGGTGAACCAGATTCGCTTTGAGAAGACTACGTTGTCGTTGCCATCTTCGCAGACCAGCGTCGCCTTGCAGTCAGCGCTGACTTTCAGCTTCCAGACTTGGAATGCTTCGGCTGCAACAGGGCGGAGGGATTGAGCGAAAGCGATTTCGTCGAGGAGCCAATAGGCTCCGCCGCTCTCGGCTACGTGCTTTGCGCCGTCGGTGTAGAGCACGTTGCGTGCGATGCCGTGGCGATACCATTGTTCGGTGCCGGTGAACTGGCTGAGGTCTGCTTTCGTGAGTGTTTTCTGCGTCATAGTTTTGCTCCTTGTTTTGGTTTCACCCCAATGCGGGGCGACGGTGCCAAGGCGGGAGCTATGAGGCTGGCGGTCATGCCCCCAACACGGGAGCGAAGCGAATGGAGCGGGCCGGGGGTTGACGGTCAGACGGCTTCCGCCAAACCCGAGCCACATCCGCAGTGGGACCAAAACCGGGAGCAGTGCAGAATCGCGAAACGTGACCACCAGTGAACTCGAATACTTGAGACCGTGGCAAGTCAGACACGGGCGGCTGGAATAGTGGGAGGAGGCGAGAGGGCGTTGCGGGAACCGTCCCGCTAGAATGGGAAGCGCCCCACGAAGTAGAAGCGAAGGGAAAGTCGTTTCCCTTGGAACGGATTGGAGAACTTACAGAAGCATTGACACCTCGTAAAGTATAGTTTACAATACGAAGAATAAATCTTTTGGAGAGGACAATGCTAAAACCGGGAAAATATGAAGTTCAGGTTTACCGAGGCCGCTCAGAAGAAAGCCCTTATCTTGAATGGCTCTATTCACTCGATTGGAAGACTCAAGAACGTATCATGGCTCGAGTTGCTCGGACGAAAAATGGTCAGTTTGGTGACTGCAAATCCGTAGGGAGCGGAGTTTACGAGCTGCGGCTATTCTTTGGACCTGGCTACCGAGTATATTTTGGAGAGCTTCACGGAAAAATGGTCTTGATCCTCGCAGGAGGTGATAAGGGGTCGCAGCGGCGAGATATAGCAAGAGCTAAGGATTATTGGAAAATTTATTTGGAGGACAACACATGAAAAAGACACACAACAAGAGCAATGGAATCTCACTGGACGCTATTCGGCTAGAGGGATTCAAAGACCCGAAACGTGCTGACTATGCGATGAAGCTGGCGCTCAAGGAATTTGAAACTGACAACGATGTTGATGCCCTCCTCGACACGCTGCGGCTGGTTGCGCAAGCACATGGAGGATTGACCGAACTGGCAAGAAAGACAGCGATCAGTCGGCAAGCGTTGCACCAAGCACTTTCACCAGAAGGTAATCCGCGACTCAGAACATTTCAGAGTGTGCTGGGAAGTCTAGGACTGCGAATGAGCTTCAAACGTGTGCATCAGCAGGCAACTGTCCATTAGCACCATGGATCAGCGCCTACCTACCGGAAGCTATGAAAAAGAAGACCGCAAGTGACGCCCTCGAAATCGTGGATCGACGGTATTTCAACACGCCAGAGAGGAAAGCGGAGTAGAACAGGCGTTCGCCAAACATGCTGTAGCACGGAGAATCTACAAGCTACGCACCAAAGCAGGGCTGACTCAGTGGCAGCCTGCGAAGATGGTGGGAACCACGGTTCGGTGATCAGCCGATTGGAAGATGCCGACTACGAAGGGCACCCAATAGCGATGCTAACCCGGATTGCGGCAGCACTCGATAAGCGAGTGGAGATTCGGTTTGCGCCGATCCGGCATGGGGGAGGTTTGGTCCAAGAGAGAGGCAAGAAGCAAGCTGGCCGTTTGGCGGTGAGAGGAGGGTTTGTCCCCCGAGCCGAAGAATGGCGGGATTGCTCGCAGTGGGACGTGCGGAGCGGATTCGCAAGGGCTTTACGGGACACCTCCCGTTGGAATGGGTAGCCAGCACGTTCAGTAGCAACGCTGGCCGAACGATGACGTCCACTTCAGTCTAGGCTGTCTGAAAACGAGTAGGGATTGATTCAGTTAAAATTAGGCTTGCTCATGAGCTTTGATCCTGACAAAGCTGATATTGTTGTTGGAAAGATACGCTTCAATTTCCCCAAGTAACTTATTATCATGAACAGTGATCTAGAAGCTATAAAGAGTAAGCGATTTAGCGTAACAAGATTTGATCCTCGCCCACGCTCGTTGCTAAGCAAGTTCCGCAGCAATTTTGGCCGCTGGCTGCAATTGATCACGCTTGTTGTCTGGGTTCTTAACCCGTTCAATACCGTTCGAGCAGTATGGGTGCCAGATGCGACGACGGGCTTACCTGGTTATTGGGTATCCGTCGCTGGCGAACCAGAGGTTGAGCCCGACACGTCTCAGCCGACGGATGCAGACGGGAACCCGACTGGACCAAATGTATGGTATGGGCAGTTCCTGTCGGCACTTCTGGGTGGTATCGCGGAATGGACTGAGGGCAACGTTTATTGGATTCAGGGGACTGAAAAATATTATGCAGGGGGTGCTTGGCATATGGTCCCAGGCAATGGCGAATTGCCGACCAGCACGATTCGATATCATACGAGCTTGGATGCGGATCATGACGGCATTCCAGATGACGTTGACCCTGTCTTGAATGATCCCAATAATGGAAATGATGACTACCTCTTCCTCTCCGTCTCAGATGAGTTTCTAATTGACGGCAAAAGACAAGTGTATGTCGAAGGAGCTTGGCATGATGCTGGAACTGTTTCGTCAACTGCAAAAAACGCCCACCCGAAAGCCGACGCGGATAGCGATGGCATTCCAGATGACATCGACCCGTATGCTAGCTCGAACAGCAACAACTCGATGCTCTGGCAGGGTGGTGGTCACTATATTGATGAGGTCGAGAAGTTCTACTGTGACGATGGGATGTGGCACGCCAACCCCGATGTCGATAACGTCATCATTTGGACGGGCTATTTACCTGCCACCGACAGCGATGAGGACCAGATTCCTGACGCCATTGATCCATATCCCGATTTCGGCGAGAATGTGGATGTAAACTTGACCAGATTCTATTTCAAAGGGGGGAAGGCAACCCTTCCAGTCCAGATTCAACGAAACGGAGTCACGATCACGAAGACGGTGCCTCTGAACTTCCGCGAAGGATACTACTGGAAGCCTGCGACCTTCACCAACGGACAGCAACTATCCGACGGCACACCCATTCCAGATAATGCGATCACCGAGGCCATGGCTGGTGCGACGATTCTCCATTGGGATGGCGGAGCGGTGTGGTTAAATGGCAGTTACAACACATTTCCACCGTGTGACTACGTTTCATATCATATCATCGAATGGATTGACGATGATGGCGATGGCAACCCAGATGCCTATCAGAACTCTACTGGACAGCGGGTGGAGGCTCGCGGTATTTTGGCCGACGGATCTCCAGATTTCTCTCTGGACACCGATGGCGACGGTCTCCCAGATGCAATAGATCCCTACCCAGGGACGGTCGTGAACGGTTGCACCTTCCTGTGGGGTGGAGGGACCTTTATGGTGGATGGCCAGTGGCAGCAGTGGGTAACGAAAAACTACCCAGGATTGCCTGGGTGGGAAAACCTTGATGCGGACGGCGATGGTATTCCAGACGCCTTGGACCCCTATCCAGATGAAGCTGGCAATCGTTCGCTTTGGTTTCAGGGCGGCACATTTTCAGTCGACGGTCAATTGACAGCCGTTAATGAAAAATGGGTTCCAGCGTCCGTTGATCCTATGAGTTCGGCCTATGTCTGGAACGACGCTGATGGTGACGGTATCCCAGTCCAGGCCGATCCTTACCCTCTGGACATCAATAACAATAGCTTCTGGTTTACTGGTGGCACAGCTCTGATCAATGGTGAAGACCAGGAACTGGAAGCGGGTTGGGTGAGGGGGAACTGCGGAGGCTCGGTAACGATGGCGGATAGTTTTCGGGATGACGACGGAGATGGTATTCCGAACACGGTCGATTCATATCCACAGGACAATCTGAATGGAAATTTCTGGTTTCCGGGTTCCACTTTTACTATCGACGGCGTGCCTACTTGGATTGGGCCTCAGTGGGTGCGTGCCAGCACCGGTCCGGATTCGTATGCGAGCGTTTACGACTACCAGTGGCTCATTAACAGCACTTGGCAGTGGCTACCATCTTATGACCCCAGAAGGAGTTCGGCTCCCCAGTCGAGTCACCCAACCAATCAAACGGTCCACGAAGGTTTCTCGGACTCCGACGGAGACCAGATTCCAAACCAGATTGACCCTTACCCGTCCAACAAAGGCAACTGGTTGAACGGCATCGTGACCTTCCAATGGAATGGCGGGGGGCCCTTCATCATCAATGGCGAGTCGGTTACCTTTGAAAGCGGGCGCTACCCCGGGATGGGCTTCAATGACCCAGACGGTGACAGTATTCCCGACGGTGCCGATCCTTATCCACTGAGCGCAGCCAACAACAGCTCGCAATGGCATTCTGGCCCCTGCTACTGGGAAGGGCAATATTATCCCGGCGGGCTCTCTGGTTGGCATCGGGCGAACGTCACTGCAGATATGGATGGTGACACTATTCCTGACGATGTGGACACCTATCCCGATGACCATTATAACAACACCCATTATACATGGCCTGAAGAGGCTACGACCATCTTGGTGGCAGACGTGGCCTGGCCTGTAACCCCTACCGACTACCAGGGATTGTGGTCAGACAGTGATGGTGATGGGATTCCAGATCCAGCCGATCCGCTGCCAGTCGACCCCTACAATGGCAATGACACCGATGGTGACGGTATTCCCGATTGGATCGAAGTGGCGACAGGCATCCTTGATCGGAACCTGTCCAATGATTCAAGTAATTTGCGTTCAGACAGCATCAGCTACTTGCAGGCTTACAATTACTCGAAGCAGTTTTCCGGCCCGACAGACCCTGCGGCCTATCTATCGTGGATAGTATCTTGGTTGATTAATCCGATGAATACCTCCCTTGACAGCGATCAAGACCGTATGCCCGACGTTTATGAGGTTCTGAACGGCCTGGACCCGCACAATTGGCGAGATGCTGCTGAGTCGAGGGCGAATGACCTTTTGTTTAACGTGGAAAAGTATGTTTGGGGTGTGCCGTTGAATCAAGCGTGTGATCCGGCGACCTACCACTCGTTTGCGAACGGACCATCATTTAGTTCATCCCTAGCCCACTACCATGCTGACGCCAGCGCCCACAATGACCCTTCCATAAGCACTCCCGAAAACGACTGGGATGGTGATGGAGTTGGCAACGTGGATGAGCTCATGCTGCTTGGGACTGACCCACGAAATGTGGATAACTGGGAGGTTGACGGCTCTCTCAAAACATCCCTGATCAGTTTGCTTTCCGGGCATCTCAATCTCTTTAGCGGGAGCGAATCCCCTTCCGCAACCACGCTGATAAACTGGGGATGGTTAATACAGAATGTGACGTGCAGTTGCGGGGGTAGTTCTTGTGCGGTTGACATTTGCTCTTGTGGCGGGGCGCAAAGTGCCGCATGCACTGGAGGTGGCGGCGGCAGCTGTAGCTGCGGCGGTCTGGTCTGTGTCGGCAGCGGCTGTGCCTGCGGTGGATCTCAGCCCTCCATTTGTGGAGGGACTTCCGGTTGCAGTTGCGGTGGGATCACATGTCAAGGCCAGGGCTGCACATGCACTGGCTCACCCTGTGGTGGTGGCCCCCCATGCACCTGCCCTTCAGGCGAAGGAACGTGTGCGCAAGCATGTGGTGGAGTCGGTTGTGCCTGTGATCCAGACGGTGATCCTACGAGCTGCACTTGCTCAGGAGTGGGCGTGACGAACCCCGACGGCTCGCCTGTATGTGCTTGCACCGGAATGGTGTTGGATTGCAGTTGTTACGAACAAAGTCAGCAATGTGAGCTGCCCGAAAGTGAATAAGAGTTTTGGCACGAGCGGAATCCTCAAGCTTCAAGATCAGCGCATGAAAAAGGAAAGTAACCAGTGGAGAATTCGATTTTCTATCATCTCCGCCATTTTGATGGGCATTAGTTCGGCCTCGGCACTTCCCGTTGACCTTTCGATACCATCTGGTGGTATTGGTCCAACGTCGGCAGACGGATTTGCTGAGCACTGGTTGGAAGTGGGAGACTTTGATTTTGGCGATGGGTTGGCGCTGCCACTCCGGTTGCATTTTGACACTTCACGCACAGGGAATGTGACCGATTTCAGTCCCAAAGGCGATGGGTGGCGTGCGCCCGCCCTGCACGCTGCCATCGTTGCTAAAACCATTGATTCAATTCGAATCATGCTTCCCTGCGGTAAGGTTCTGCCAATGCAGAAGGGGGGCGGACGTTTTTCAACCCCCGACGGGGAGTGGACTGCCATCTTTCGGGATCGCCATCTGATCGTTAGAAGAGAAGATGGTTGGGAGTTGGAATATCATGAAGGCGGCTTGCTTGTTCGTCTCCGCACCGATTCTGGTCGCACGTTGATTTGGGAACGAGCAGAGGATGGCAAGTTGTTGAGTGTTGTGGAGCAGGTCACCACATCAAAACCTGGGCAAAAACCCACCACAGCACCAGGCACAGTGGGACTCAAGGTGGCGCGTGATCCGGCTACGGGACTTGTGACAGGTTTTGAGGTGAATACACCATTTGGCGTTCGCTCCACCACACTCGGCTACGATGCACAGAAGCGGCTTTCGTCCGTCACGCTCCCCGATTCCTCCAACGAGACCTATGGCTATTCTGAGGATGCAGAGCGCAATTCCGTGATCTCGATCACCTCCCGCGACTTGGTTCAAAGAACATTGTCATGGAACCCAAGCACGAAGCGCCTGGTGAGTGATGGTATCTGGTCCTACAAATATGAGGTGGTAGGCAAGGCGATTCGCACCATCCGCACAGGTCCAGCAGGTGAAATAGAGAGCTACTTTGATGATTCACAAAATACAGGCCGAGTTGAATTTGTTTCCGCTGAGGGAACCACAACGATTCGCCAGAAACTTACCGCAGGTCCGGCAAAAGGGAAGGTAGATTCCATCACCCGGCTATACGCTGGTAATCCAGATCCCGTTGTCACCTACCGGGCGGGGTATGATGACAAGGGGAATCTGACCGAGGAAACCGACGCCTTGAGCCACAAGACAACCCATGCCTACGTCCTTTGGGGCAATTCTGTTCATACAGGGATCAAGACACATTTCCGAACAGACGCCACAGGCGCGAAGGCGGTCGAAGAGTATGACAGGAAAGGTAACCTTGTTACTTCCACAGACGCGCTTGGTCACAAAACACAATACGTTTACGACAATCGAAATCGTCGCACGCAGTCGGTTGGATCGGGAGGAGTGGTTATGGAGACACTGACCTACACTAAAACGGGTCGCTTGGAATCGCGCACGGATTCCCTGGGCAACAAGACCACTTATGGTTATGACCAGGAAGGTAATCGCACGACAACGATGGATGCGCTAGGCAACGTGACCAAAGACGAATTCGATACGCGCGGTAATCGCATTAAAACCACCAATGCTCTCGGCCACACCTGGACCTTTGAGTATGACCGTGGCAACCGGCTCGTTCGCACGCTGGCCCCCGATGGCCACGAGACTGAAAAGCGCACCTACAATCTACAGGGTCGGCTGGCCACCGTTACCGATGCAGAGGGGAACACCAACCGCACAGAATACGACGCATTCGGGCGCGTGACGAGTCGCACCGATGCCTTGGACCGCACCACCCACTACAGCTATGAGGTGAAGCATGGGGCCACCGGATGTTCTGCCTGTAATGCGTCCTCCATGCCCACTCTCGTCACGCTCCCCAGTGGTCGGCAAATCGCCCGGCACTATGATCCAGACAAACACCTGATCGAGGAGACCATCGCCTTCGGCACCCCGCAGGCAGCCACCACCCGGCACACCTATGATGCCGCTGGCAACCTGATCAAGACCACCGACCCGCTTGGCAGAGCCACGCAATTCCAGTATGATGTCGCTGGTCGCCGCACTTCTATGATTTTCCCGGACCAAGCCAAACGCAGCTACGCCTACGATGCCGCAGGGCAGCTCATCGCGGAGACGGATGAACTGGGGCATTTGACCAAGCGCAGCTACGACGCGTGGGGCAATCTGCTCACCACGACTGATCCCTCCGGAAACACCACGACACAGCTCTTTGAAACCCCAGCGTCCGCTGCGCTGCATCGGCCCACGGGCACGCAGTCTGCTGCGGGAGTGATCAATCGCGCCGAATACGATACTGCGGGCCGCCGCATCACCCAGATCGTAGGGGCCGACAAACCTTCTCTCTCCCCAGTGCTTTCCGTGGCTCCCTCCATCACGAGGCACACGTTCGATGCCGTGGGCAATGAGATCGAAACCACCGATCCCACGGGCAAGGTGACCAAGCACGCATTCGACGCGCGCAACCGCCGCGTTTCCACCACCGATGCCCTAGGCCGTGTGTGGCGCTATGGCTACGCCAGCAACGCTGGTGCCAGTGGTAATCCCCCGTGCTGCGGGGCCGATCCCACCGCCAATGCACGCGCCCAGACCACCACCTTCCCAGATGGCACCACCGAGACTCGGGTGACCGACGCCGCAGGCCAGTTGATCGAGACCAAGGACGCCAAAGGCGACAGCGTGAAATACGGCTATGATCCTGATGGCCGTCTCATCACTCTCACCGATGCACGCAACAACGTCACCCGCTGGACCTATGACCCGCGCGGCAAGCTGGAGAGCAAGGTCTATCCCGACAAAACCCTGGAACTCTATGAGCATGATGCCGCTGGCCAGCTTGTCAGCAAAACACGGCCCGACGGCACCGCGGCTATCCACACTTACGACCTGCGGGGCCGCCTTCTCACGGTGCGATGGAAGAACAATAAGTCAGAGCCCATCGATTACACCTATGACGCTGCCGGCCACCTGCTCACCGCCAAAAACGACAGCGCTACCATCGAACGTGCCTACACACCCAATGGGAAGATCGAGTCTGAAACCCAGAACATCAGCGCTCAGTTGGCCGAGCCCAAGCAGCCGGTATCCAGCTACAAAGTGTCTTACGACTACGATCCCGATGGCCGCCTTGCTGCCATCACCTACCCCGAGGGCACCCAGATTGGTTACCGTTACAGCAATCGTGGCGAACTTGCCCAAGTGACTGAGAGGAGCGCAGACGGGCCTGTCCGTTCCGATAACCAAGGCCAAGCCAAATCTCAGCCACAACCGGGAACCGCGAACCCTGAACCGAGAACGCTAGCCACCTACACCCGCCGCCCTAATGGTCAGGTCGCCGAACTCCTCCATGCCAATGGCGTAAAGACCGTCAAAATCTACGATGCCGCAGGTCGCTTGGAAAAGATCAGCCACCTCAGCCCCGGCGGCACCGAGCTGTTCAGCGAGACAAGCCGCTATGACAACCGCGACCGCCGCACCGCCCGCCTCAAAGGTGACGGCACCGCTGACCTTTTCGCCTATGACCCTGCCGGGCAGGTTATCGCTGCTGCTTACCAGCAAGCCTTCGATCAAAGCAAGCCGCTGCAACTTCTCGTCAATCCCAACGCCGCGCCAAAGGTATCCAGCAACCAGGATCAAGCATCTAGCATCCAGCCCCAGCAAACCTTCGCCTACGACCCAGCAGGCAATCGCAAAGAGCACCAGGACATCGACGGCACCAAGACGAGCTACCAGAGCAACGAAGCCAATCAATACACGCAATTGGCCACACCGTCTGCCTCCATCGTGGTGGAGCCCGATTACGACAAGAACGGCAACCTGCTCAAAGATACCAAGAACACCTACACCTGGGATGCGGACATCCACCTCCTCTCCGTCGAAACCAAATCGGACGACCAAAAGCAAGCATCCAAGATAACGAAGTTCAGGTATGACCCCCTCCACCGCCGAGTCGCAAGGCTTGAATCCGACGGCACGCTGACGCACTTCGTCCATGATGGCTGGAACGTGATCGCCGAGTATCGCGCCCAACCTCCCCAATCCAGCTCGCCGATTCTTTCACTGACGCTCATCTGGGGCGAAGACCTCAGCCGCACTCTCCAGGGAGCTGGCGGTATTGGCGGTTTGCTGCTCACACGGCGGCAGCAGCTCTCCTCTGCTCCCAAGACTACTGACAAAACGAGTGCTTCATTAACGCCCAAGAGCTCATCCCCGCTGCTGGGCGATGCAAAGGTGGGACCACCATCGGACTGGTTCGCCTATGACTCGAATGGCAATGTCATCCTCTTGACCAATGCTGGAGCTGAGACAACGGCCCGCTACAGTTATGATGCGTTTGGCAAGACGCTATCATCGGTGGGAAGCGGGGCATACCTCAATCCATATCGTTTCAGCACCAAGCCCATCGAGCTCGATAGTGGACTGGCGTTCTACGGCTTCAGATATTACTCGCCAGAGTTGGGGAGATGGCCATCGCGAGATCCATCAGATTTTTTTGGCGGCATCAACATTTATGCATTCACCACAAATAGGGGTGTAACTACAATCGACTTTATGGGGCTGAAGGATTGCTCTGATCCATGTGGCGAATTCCTTTCAAACAGCCCGATTAATGATCCTGCTGGGATGATTACATACGCGGTTGTAGTTTGTTGCAATGGTCAGAAGTATGCTTGCATTGCAAAGTCTGGGGGATCAGCAGGGCCCGATGGCAATGCGCAAGCCGTCGCAATCATTAACGAATGCATGATTGAGCACGAGAAGGACCATTTCGACGACATCTCCTGCCCAGATGATGGAGGGTGTGCAAACCGTCCTGAGTTCGATGATCGCTCGGACCGAAATATTGCCGCTCAGGAGTGTCATGCTTTTCGCATTCACGAGCAGTGCCTACGTGCGAAAGCGAACCGGTGTAACGGGGATGCACAATGCCAAGCTGCGTTAGCAAAAGAGATTACTGGCATCATAGATCGAGGCGACACCTATTGCGAGCTGGCGTCAAGGCTATAAAAATCAAGTTTCAATGAAAGGTGACAATCCCAACTCTGGCGAATATCGCCAACCCTATACGGTGGCAGTTTCGATAGCACTAACATTGGTGAGCCTATTGATTTCCGGTTGCCATCGGGAAACGCCGTTAAATGAAGACTCAGCTATAAAAATTGTGTCCGCTTGGTGCGCTGAGATGCGAGTGAATAATGTTAGTTCTGTTCACGCATTCCAAAAAAACAAGGAATGGAGGGCTGTGATCATTCTCACACCTCGCACGCCGGAGAATTCTTTCATAGTTCAAATAAATGAACGTGGGAAGGTCAACTACAGCAAATAAGCGAGATGGAAGGATGATCACACAAATCGTGCTAAGCATCAGTTACACCATGATTGTTGTCCGAATCCCTCTTTATTCTCTTGGCGGTCACGTTTGGCTGCATGTTGCCCTGTTGCTGGGCCTAGCCAGCATGACCCTCGTTGCCCAGGCCGATGGGAATGCGCGGCCTGTCTCCGAAGACTGGTATGCCTACGACAGCAACGGCAATGTCATCTTGCTCACCGACGAAGCAGCGAAGCCCACCGCACGTTACCAATACGACGCCTTCGGCAAGACGCTCGCTGCCACCGGCCCCGTCGCCGAATCAAACACCTACCGCTTTAGCACCAAACCCAGTGAACCTGACAGCGGCCTCGCGTTCTACGGCTATCGCTATTATTTGCCAGAGTTGGGAAGGTGGCCATCCAGGGACCCGATTTCGGAGAATGGCGGGGTGAATCTTTACGGCTTTGTCGCCAATACCCCGATGACAACAGGTGACGTGCTTGGCCTTGATGCAACTCTGGTCAACACAGCAGTTCCCCTCAACCACGCCGATTTTCCTAGCAGGTGCATACCAAGGACTCAAGCCGAGCACCTTATGTATCCAAACGGACAGGTTCCGAACCGTTCCAATGGACTGCTAGACAAAGGTTGCATTGGCTTATGCAAATTATATCAAGGCATAGACGACAACGTAGCTCCCGAAAAATGTCAACTAACGGGTTGTTACCTCACAGGCGCACAAGCTGGTGCCAAAGCATCCGCATGTCCTAAGGGAACTAAGCCATTCTATTTCATGAAACAAGGTGTTTGGAAAGACGGCATTGTGCCGACACCCATATCTCCAAGTGGACTCGTTCAATCCGATGTGATTGTTGGAAATGGTGATCCTTCTGAATTTAACTATGTGACCTTTTTTGTAGAAACACATACCTTCGCATGGATGAATCGTCAATTATTCCCAGGGCAGATGGAAGGGTTGGTTACGTATCTATCCGGACGCCCGCAGGAGGTTTGTGCCGCTGATTCGGCTCCTGAAGATCAGAAATATCCAAACCAAATCTACTGCGTTACGTGCCAATGAGAATGACCCTACAAAAGGCTACCCTCATCTTGCTGCTCATCGGATGCACGTCCGAATCCTCTGAACGGTATTCTGATCTGTCGGAACAAATGAGCAAACTCATTCGGGACACAACGGCCTTCAAACATGAGAACTTCACGGCTGCAGCCGAACTACGCGATTCATTACTGAGTTTGCAGAGGAAGAAAATCGCAATTCTCATTCAAAACATCGATCAAAAGCACTTCGAGCGTGGAACCAGTGTCGATGTTGTTCAAGAACTCGTCGGACACGATTTGCAACTGCTTTCACGAACTGGCGGGGAAAGGTATGGACTCATATCGTTCATTCCGTCAATCCCGTTACCGGCGGTAAACGGAAAGGCAATGGCGTTCCACATGGGCTGGTATGCGTTGTTTAATATTAACTCCAAGGGACAAATAAATAGTGATTTTTTAATCACCCCAACAACCGAAATCGATACTTGGCACAGCACTTCAAAGAGAAATGCAGACCCTTTTGGGGTTTTGAACAAAACTCAGGCGGCACCATCAAGCTCTGACCAAACCAAATAGCCCAGTCACAGTAACTGGGAACTGGGGTCAGCCATCAGCTATTGATAAAAACCTACGCATTACAAACGCAACAAGCGAAGCCTGTGCAAGAGCGCCAACCAGCCGCCCACATAAGCCCATGCCACGCATGAGAACCGGACGAACCTCACTCTACTCTCTTGGCTGTCACGTTAGGCTTCGTTTCGCCTTGTTGGTTGGCATAGCCAGCATGACACTCGTTGCCCGGGCCGATGAGAATGCGCAATCTGTCTCCGAGGACTGGTATGCTTACGACAGCAATGGCAATGTCATCTTACTCACCGACGAAGCTGCAAAGCCCACAGCACGTTACCAATACGACGCTTTCGGCAAGACCCTCACTGCCACCGGCACCGCTGCCGAATCAAATACCTACCGTTTCAGCACGAAGCCCATCGAGACCGGCAGCGGACTGGCGTTCTACGGCTTCAGATACTACTCCCCGGAGCTGGGGCGATGGACGGCGCGGGATCCGATGAGTGATGAGTCTTTCCAAAAACGGCTCAACATTCGCGGCCAAACTGCACTTCTGGAACAAGTGCCTGTGTATAGATTCACCGGCAATGCACCAACTATTGAGCATGACGTTCTGGGGCTTGTCACCGAGGAAGAACTTGAGGAGTATGGCCTTGCATATGCTTCGTGCGAAGAAGTTTCTCGAACCAAAATTTGTAAGGTCGATGTGTGCCTCTACTATTGCTCGTGCCCCTGGGGCTACACGATGCAATTCATGAGCCATGCCCAAACGCAGCCGTGTAATTGGCCCAAGCCAGTTGTGATGTGTGTGCGCTACGATGTGGTTGTGACGGCAGTTATTGCAGCGCTATTGCTGCCTGAGATTGTAGCCGGAGGAGCACTGGCTGGTGCTGGTGCCTGTGCTTGCGCGCCCTAACAACAACTCATCCTTTCAATGAAAACTGAAGACGATCTTGAATGTCGATCAATCATTGCGCGGTCGATCACACTTCGAGACGCACAAGGAAATTGCAGAATTCATATGGATGCCGAAATGGCACCGAACTTATCAATTATCGCAATATATGGTGAAGAAGGAGACGCCGTCAGTATTACAATCGATCCACAGAGAGCCATTACACTTTCATTCACTAAAGATGGGGGCATCAAGCGACTGTCGCTTGGTATTGATGCCAGTGGCAGGGTTGGACTAGTTTCTTTTGACGGGAAGGAGCGTCATTTGTTCCCAGAAAAAACAGCAGGGGAACTGGGTCAAATGGGGGCATCAAATCTTGATAAGACGCCCTCCAAACCCCCAGCGAAGCCGTGAGCCTGAGCAACGCGCCTCGGGTCAGAGAAATGGGGGGCAGGGGGGGCAGAGAAATGGCACCCTGGAGCTGGGTGTCATTCATCAAATTTGGATAAAAATCCACGAATAATGCTTGCGAAAATCGACCATCTACCCAGGACAAAATTGCAAAGCATGAGTTTTGCCATGAATGCCGTTCGTATCCCTCTCTATCTTGGCCGTTACGTTTGGCTGCGTCTTGCCCTTTTGCTTGGCATAGCCAGCATGACCCTCGTTGCCCGGGCCGATGGGAATGCGCGACCGGTCTCCGAGGACTGGTATGCCTACGACAGCAACGGCAATGTCATCTTGCTCACCGACGAAGCTGCGAAGCCCACCGCACGCTACCAGTATGACGCCTTCGGCAAGACCCTCACCGCCACCGGCACAGCCGCCGAATCAAACACCTACCGCTTCAGCACCAAACCCATCGAGACCGGCAGCGGACTGGCGTTCTACGGCTTCAGATATTACTCCCCGGAATTGGGGCGGTGGCCATCCAGAGACCCGATTGGCGAGAGAGGAGGGCTCAATGTTTTTGTGATTGCTGGAAACAACGCTATAAGCGGGGCTGACAATAGGGGGTTGTCATGCACGCCAACCAACGTAGTGATCGCTTGCCAAGGAGGAGGATGGACTGTTAACTCTATCGAATGGAAGACATCCCCAGCCGGAACATATTCGCTTCTTGTCGAAGGTGTAACTGCTGTTGTCGAAGGCAATTTTCAGCGAATATGCACTCCTTGTGGTTGTGGTGTGACCGATTGTGTTAAGAAGACAGTGAATATAGACGTAACGCTTAAGGCGTCTGATCAGTTTGTGGCTTTTGCACCTGGCGCAACCACAACCCCACCGGGATTTTCTTCCATTTTGAATGGGATTGGCGCGGTTGTAGGAGCAGCGGCAGGGGCAGGGATTCAACTTCCATTTTTCGCCAGCCCCACTGACCTATCAAATATAGTCTTTGAAGTTTCCAAGCAGTTACCTGAAAACAACTATAGCGGCAGTTGGAATGGTGGAACACCGCCAGGCAGCTGTCATGCAGGAATCTATTGATTTATAAAGCCCGATGAGATTATCTCTATATGTTTCCTCAGCGGTGTTATGTGCGCTGATTGGTCTTCTTATTGGGCGCGCAACAAAGACATGTAGTTTGGAAGAACGGATTCGTGAATCCAAAGGAATGGCAGATGTGCAACTCCTCGAGATCGCAGCCGCCTCACAGAACAATCCAGACAAAATAATAAGATTAGCTCGTCCAGCAGTTCTTGGAGTGGCTCTATTTCTTGCGGACTGTAGAAAAAACTCGGCGGGCAATGATCGCAACCTAGCGGAGACCGCATTTCTTCAACTGATGGATAAGATCGAATCGCAGCCTGAAATCTTTTCGCCCCCCGCGTTAGTATCGGCAGAACCGAAGGCGGTAGCGGAAGAAATAAATCGATATGTTAAGACCCCAAATCGTCCAGCCCATTGGGATTCAGGAGACTTTGCGAGCATATTTGCACAACTAAAAACTTACGCGGATATTTGCCGAGCTGAATCGACTCCAACCCGAAATTAACTTTGATATAAGATATTTTTTTAAACACAAGACGGGAACTGTGGGAGGTCATCAGATTTAGATAAAATACCACACACTCCCAACGCAGCCGACGCCTATGCATAAGCGCCAACCCGCCGCCCATACCGCGCATGAAGACCATCCCAATCCTTCAGTATTCTCTTGGCTTTGACGTTTGGCTGCGTCTTGCTCTTTTGCTTGGCATAGCCAGCATGACCCTCGTTGCCAGGGCCGATGGAAATGCGCGGCCTGTCTCCGAAGACTGGTATGCCTACGACAGCAATGGCAATGTCATCTTGCTCACCGACGAAGCTGCGAAGCCCACCGCACGCTACCAATACGACGCCTTCGGCAAAACCCTCAGCGCTACTGGCCCCGCCGCCGAATCAAATACCTACCGTTTCAGCACAAAGCCCATCGAGACTGCCAGCGGACTGGCGTTCTACGGCTACCGGTATTACGCGCCGGACTTGGGAAGGTGGACCGCAAAGGATCCAATCCGGGAACGAGGCGGCCTAAATGCTTACGCATTCCTTGCCAACCAGACATCCGGTGCTGTGGATCGCTTGGGTTTGTCTTCCGTGTTCTGGGCCAAAGCTGTGAGTGATGACTATTTGGTCGAAATATACATTGGGGCGACCACCAAAAACATCTGTGACCCAACGAAATCCGCTATAACGCGCGTCGCAGTTCGTCCAGCACACTCTATTTCTGCTGCGTATGGAGTGGGAAACTACGCGAGTGTTGACGGCACGGCACTGTCCCTTCTGACAATGGACGGCGGAGCGACAGTAATTGGAGCATGGGCCGAGGTGCCGCTGGGAAACTGCTCGACAACTGTGCAGACAAAGAAACACGACCTCTTCTTTTCCAGTGCTGTCGAGGTTCGCGAACATCCAGGTGACGCCTATCAGTCGTCGCATGTGAGCATTGAAGTGATCTACAAGTGCAGCACTTGCACGTCGAGCAGTTCCCGACAGCCAAATTGTGCGGGAAACTTTCCCGACACCGAGTCAACCATCACCATCCACCTCGATTGAAGATGAACATTTCATGTGGGCTGGTGCGACTCACCCTGGCTCTAACTGTCATATCAACGCTAAGCGACGGAGCGGATCAGCCGCAGCCTTTTCAGTATGAGGTCTTGGTTCGCAAAGGCATCACGGGTAATTTGAGGGTGGCGAAGGACACTTGGATTCCCATGCAGTGTGATGCGCAGGGGAAGGTGCATGCGGTGCAAATATGTGGCGAGACCTCCCCGGATGTGGGGGTGCGAGTGGCGGCATCCATTCCTTCAATTGATGACTTGTTCATGAATGTCGGCACGTCCTTCGTGCTCGACAAGGCAGGAGGGGCGCTACTTTCGCAGATCGTGAATCTGAAGACGATGCGCTGGAATTCCACCGACGCACAAATGGCTGGAGCAGACTGGCGGTGCATTTCTTCCCTCACCAATCTTTCCGTGCTAAAGCTGTCGAGCCCGAAATTTCCCATTGAGACACTGCGCAGCCTCTTGCCCGTTATTGGCTCGTTACCAAATGTTCAGATCGAACTTCTTGGATGGGAAAGTCCAGACGAGCCCATGATTCAATCGGTCCACAAAGAAGCGGAGCGATTCCGATCTGTGATCGGTGATTCGCGAGTGAGTCTAGCCATTGAACACGAATCGAGAATCACGATGATACTGCAGCGCCGATCGAGCGAGCCAGTGAAGAAGTCAGCATCCGACAATCAGGGGACCAACCACACCAAATAGATGCAAAGGGAGCAGGAAACGATGCCAATATCCAAAGAAATCTTCCACCCTCTTATAACGTCATGGGACACGACCAAGCACTGAAGGAGCAGAACGCAGTTCCTGAGAGAATCGAACTACCAAACTCATCATCATGAGTGCCTACTCAATTCCATTCTGTTCCACTGTTAGCCACTGTCGGACGGTGCTCGCTCTGTTGCTGGGCTTGGCCAGCATAACCATTTATGCCATGGCTGATGGGAATGCGCAATCTGTCTCCGAGGACTGGTATGCCTACGACAGCAACGGAAATGTCATCTTGCTCACCGACGAAGCTGCGAAGCCCACCGCACGTTACCAATACGACGCCTTCGGCAAAACCCTTAGCGCTACTGGCCCCGCTGCCGAATCAAATACCTACCGTTTCAGCACGAAGCCCATCGAGACCGGCAGCGGACTGGCGTTCTACGGCTTCAGATACTACTCGCCGGAGTTGGGGCGGTGGCCATCGCGTGACCCGATATTGGAATCTGGAGGTTTGAATCTCTTCCTGATGACGGGGAACGACACCCTCGGTGCCGTGGACTATCTTGGAAAATATGAGCTATCTTATCGTGTGGAACAGATGACTATCGGAAATCGGGGCGGGCACATTTGGGACGTGAAATTCGTCTTGTCGGCGGCGACACCAACCGGCGGTATCATCATGCAGCGGGTGACCTATCCTGTTTGGAATATCCAAAACTGCGACGGGACGGCCAGAAACTCATCGTCTCCGTCCAAGTTCTTTGAGGTGTTCCAAGTCGCTCCGAATGCGTCTGAAAGTCAAGCCGATGAATGGGGGATGAATGAATCAAGCTGCCCGACAAAAGGCGAGATCAAGATCAAGGGGAAAGCCGTGTTTTACGATGGCATGTCTGCCGATGCCCTACCTTCTGACTTCGCTATCGATCCGAATAATCCGTCAAACGGAGTTGGACCAACATCCGAGGATCGTTGGTTCTTCCCAAGTGGTGCCGATTCCAATTTCCTCACACGCATATTGCATTTTCGCTGGAGCGACTGCCCAGGGGACAAATGGAGTGATTTCTCTGTCGAATGAAAACTCCTCTCGTCATGCTTGGGCTGGTGCTTTTGGGCTGCGCAACATCGAGTCGGCGACCAAACGTGGAACGCTACACGTCAGTGATCACCATTTCTTCATCAGCACCCCTTCACTCCAAAGATCCCAGAATCGCATACGCAAATCTGCTCACTTCTCGGCCCAGGGGATCGGCCTTGAAGTCCGTGCCGGTGGCGTCATTCCCAATTGGTTGGTCCGAGCTGACAAACTGGCAATTTCCAGTGTTTGAAGGCAGGCACCCACGGGGTCATTACTATCAGTCTCAATTGATTCAAACTGAGAGCGGGAAAGTGCGATTCGTTATTGCAACAGACATGGAAGTCGATGCGAGAACGCTGACAGATATGACTACCCATGGGGAAGTGCATAAAGTGGCGACTTCCGTCAGGCTGATAGATGCCGTGGCGTATTATTACCCTGCTTCAGAGCGAACCACGCCTAGCACCAACAATTGATATGAATGCATCGCCTTCCAAGCCGGCTTTCCAGAAATTTCTCAAGCCTCTCGCCTTGCTGGCGGTATTGCTTATCCAACTTTTCTATACGCAAGCACAGGCAACAACGGGACTCTGCTTGCTGCTGCTGTTGGGGGCTTGGCTTGCGGAGGGGACGGCGGCGGGAGGTGAAGAGGCAACCTGGGGTTCAGTGGGCAAGGCATTGCTGGGGCCGACGACATTGCCCTTCTATGCGCTAATGCTGGCGGGAACGTTCATACTGGGGACACCGGGTCGGGTGGTGGCTGTGGTGAAGAGTCCTTTGCCTCCGAGGTCACTGACCTCGACAATAACCAAAGTGCCCGCTACGATGTGCAGCGTGTCGGGTGGTGGCTGTGGCAAGAGCGGAGGCTGCGGGACGGGTGGCTGTGGCGCTTCGTCTGGAGGAGCCTGTGGGTGTGGGGCCAAGCATGGGAGTGCTCCATCTACATCTGCATCGGGTGGAGCGCAAACACAGCCAAATACGATGCTCAATCCGCAGCGGGCTGCTGTGAACACCGGTGCGACAGTCCCCAGCGGCCTGACAGCGCCAGGTAGCCCGCCGAGGCTGAGTCCTGTGCCACCGAAGGCTGGCAAGCCCATCGTTGAAATGGTGCCCATCCACAAGCCAACCCGTCTTTCTACGACTACCGGGGCCCCTACCGCAACCCCAAGCCCAAGCGCCCCATCGTCTCCCGCCGAGCTGAAACTGGCCCCGAAAGTGGGCGACCCTCCCGGCCTTCAACCGGCTCCTAGAGCCACTACGCCGGTGAATAGCACACCAGTTCAGCCACTTGCTCCCGCCACGGATGCTTCGCCTGGAAAGTGATTCGTTTCCGCCGTTAACCGAATCCAATAGATGTATGGAGGCATCCAGAGGTTCGTGTTGTCAAGGATGCTTTGCCAATAAGATCATATAATAGGGTGTTTAGATTAAGTTTTATCTTGATAAATGTTATCTAAATGTTGGTATTGATAATGTATTTTATCAATACCATAAAATACAGTCAGAATAGCAATAAATAATTAAGTGTAGTGATTACATAACACTTGACATTTACCAATCGTTTGTGGTAAACTGTTAAGTGAACGTAAAGGGAGGTTCGCATGGTAGTGACCACATTGTCGCCCAAGCATCAAACGACTCTGGCGATGGAGATTGTGAAGCAATTGCACCTGACGGCTGGTGCACGACTCAGGCAATGGGTTGAAGGCAACCGGATTATTCTGGAGCCACTGCCTGACATCATGGACAGCTTTGGCTCACTGCCAAAACCCGAAGGAATGGCGATCCCCAATTCACCTGAATTGGATGAAGCCATGGAGATGTTCATCGCCCGCGAGGTGATGGGCCTAGAGAGGGATGATTGAGCGTTGTTCCGCACTATCTGGCTGACACGAACATCTTGATTCGTTTTTTTGCGAATGATCATGAGGCTCACAGTGCCGCCGCGCGTAATTTGATTCGCATGGCATCAACCGGCGCGATGGTTTTGGTTGTTCCATTCACAGCCATTTCGGAAACCGTTTTCACTCTGCGCAAACTCTACAAGCATAGCAGACATGAGACTGTAAAGCAGATGCAAAGGCTTCTGAGTGCAAAAGGGATCAAGACAGCAGCACCCTCATGGATCAGTGACGCACTTGAGGAATACGCGAAGAGTGTGGTTTCATTTGGTGATGCCTGCATTGCGGCAGAAGCGCGGCATCTCGGTTTGGCGGTCGCAACTTTCGACAGTGATTTTGATTCCCTGCCAGGCATCGTTCGTCTCAATCCACTAGCGGTCGAGAGTGGCCATGTTTGATACAGTCACCATTGAAGACGCTCATACTTCACTTGGCATCAAGCCTGGAACTGGACTTCAAACCAAAAACCTAGGTTCTTACCTGGCTCATTTTCGCGTCGCGAAGGGTCGTCTCGAATCATTGAATTCCGGTGACTGGGTTGATGAAGATTTCCACGGGGACATCTTGCTAAGCGGTCATGCTATGGAGATCGTCGCCCGTTTTACCGACGGTAGTTTGGAGTGGATACGCGATGCCAGAGTGTGCCGTGCATCAATCGTGAAGCGGCTTCGGGGGAGTTGATGGCCGATGGTGCACTAACATCCACTGATTCCAAGCGGCTTTTGACCGCAGCAGAATTTCAAACACTAGCCGATGTGCCGCCCGAAGTGGAGTGGTTCGCGAACATCGAGAACGAGAACACGCGGCGAGCTTACAGGAATGATGTGAACGACTTCATGCGGTTCGCCGGAATCAGCCGTGCGGATGAGTTCAGGCTAGTGAAGCGCTCACACTTGATCGCTTGGCGGAAGCAACTCGAAACGCGGGCGCTGGGTGCATCTACAGTGCGCCGGAAGCTGTCGGCACTGGCATCGCTCTATGATTACCTTTGTGACTGCAATGCCGTCCCCTTCAATCCTGCCGACGGCGTGAAGCGTCCGAGTCAGGGGGTAAATGAAGGTAAGTCGCCTGCCCTCGGAGACGCGGAGGCGAAGTCCATTCTGGAAGCGCCTCGCGGTGATACGCTCAAGGGACTACGTGACCGTGCGATTCTCTCGGTGCTTTTGTTTCATGGTCTGCGGCGAGCGGAACTTTGCTCCCTCGCGGTCGGCGATCTGCAATCACGCCGTGGTGTGATGCACTTCAGAGTGCAGGGCAAAGGCGGCAAGATTCGGTTCGTGCCGGTGCATCCCCACAGCTCGCAACGAATCAGCGAATACTTGGAGCGTTCAGGTCATGGAAACAAAGGCGAGAGCGCACTCTTTCGCCCGATCAAGAACTCGTCAGGATCGCTCGAAAAAGCCCTGACGGGGCACGGCATTTACAAGGACGTGGTGCGCAAGTATGCGCGTCAACTCGGCCTCGAACCCCGCGCGGTCTGTGTGCATGGTCTGCGGGCCACTGCGGCCACCAATGCGCTCGATCACGAGGCGGACATCGCCAAAGTTCAGGAATGGCTGGGGCATGCCAACATTTCCACCACGCGCCTCTATGATCGGAGAAGAACGAAGCCAGAAGACTCGCCAACTTTCAAAGTAAGCTACTAGCCTCCAATGTCAGCGGTTCACCACACTTAAAAGTTTGGCAGCATTTTTTTGAGTGGCTGTCATAAAACTGCAACAGTTCGGTGCTATACTCGTAGCTCGGGAGGTTTCACCATGTCGGAAACAAACAAGATTGAACTGCATCGGCTCAGCAAACTGATCAGTGACTTGCAAATGAGTATTTTTCTTGGTGGCGGCGTGAGCGCCGCAACCACCAGCATGCTGGTGAAAGCCCTTGCGGATGCGCAAGGTCAGCTTGTCGGTGTCGAACGCTCCGAGGAAAGAGAACAACGAGAATTTGAACGCAAGCATGAGCAAGAGGTTGCGACTGCGGCGATTGCCGCTGCCGAGCGTGAAGCTGCGTTGTCCCTCTCAGAGAAACAGGAATTCGCGTCCTTCCTCCAATGCGAGTTCTTCACCAAAACAATGTTTGATCGTTTGGATAGGTTCTACACGAACACATGGGATCGCTTGAGTGATGACGGCAAAGCAGAAATGAGCCATCGTGTGTGGGAAGGCGTGCGGCGTGGTGAGTATCAGTTCAATGAACTGCCTGGAGCCGTCAAAGAGAGGGAAGCGCAACGACTGTATGAAGTCCTGCGCCACGAGGAAGGCAGAGACCAAAACCTCCGGCAAATTGAGCCACAAGACCGCAACGACTTCAAAGATGCATGGGAGGGCCAAAGAAGAGATGCGGCTTTCAAAATTCTAGCGCGGCCGTCTTTCACGGAAAATGTTTCACTCCGGTCAGAAGCCGTGAAGTCGGAATCGGTAACGTTGAATTCGCCAAGCGAAGTATCAAAGGTCTTGAACCACATTGCAGCCGCGCCAAGCCCTGAATCTAACGCGAAAGTCTCCCATGCTGCCGGTGAGGCTGACCTAAAGCCAGATGATTTGCTGCTGACCAATCTCACCCCTCCACTGCCACAACTCAAAGGCAACGCTGCGAGCACAAAAGCTCTTGGAGACTAACGCTTGGTTATCGCTGATTCCAGAATCGCGATTGCAAGCTCTGCCTGAGCCAAGGTTCCAAGGTCAATAAACACTCCAGTCACAACCTCCTTGATGACCGCTGCCTTCTCTTTTTTGGCGACAGCATCTATTCTTGCAAGCGTCGCAGCAAGTTCGCTTCGGAAAACCTGAGCCGAGTTGATCGCATCCAGGCGCGTGTGGTCTGGCTCCGCTTGGTGTGTGCCAGCCCAAACACGTTTGCTCATCTCGCTTTTGCCCGTTGCTGTGAGTTTGTCATGGGCAGTGCTGTAGAAATGGTCGAGTTCTGTGAACTCAGCTTTGCTGAACTTGTCATGGCTGAGCAGGCTTGCATATTCTTTACGCTCAGTCGCGCTAAGCGTTTTTTCTTGAGCCACGATGGCAACAATTGCTTCAGCACGTTCGGGCTTCTTGCCATTCATTTCTGGCAGTGAAACATCAAACGCAAGCATCGTGGAAAGTTGGGATTGGAGTTGTTCAAAGCTGCATGGCGCGTGAGGCTCATCACGCATCTGCTTGGCCAGCTCTGCTTGGTGGTGATTGAAAATCTCAATGACGACTGTTCCCGTCATGCGTGGTCCCAAGATCGCCTCGCGGACGCTGCGTCCTGCTTCTTTGGCAAGAGCATCCAGCTTCAATGGCTGAGAGAGCGAGGTCCAGTTCTGAACAAGCTTGTCCATATAGGATTCCGTCATGTGGGAAGGCATCTGGTTGGGGAGCGGTTTTCCCGACTTCTGCTCATACAGAAAAGAAATGCGCTGGTGCTCCCGCTGAATATGCCGGATGTATGGCTCGGGACTTCCGTAGCATTCCAGGCTCGCGGCCATTTGAAGGTAGATGTCCGTGAGGTTGGTTTGAGCTGGCTTGAAGCCCTTGGTAGGATCGAAGGACGCAAAGCGAATCAGTTCTTGGGCAAAGCATGTCGTAGGCTCAATGGCGCATGTAGCTAACAGGCAGACCACCAAAGCGCAGGGCGTTAACGATTTGTGAACCAGTTTCATGGGATTCTGTTTCACGGAGGTGGACCCATGAGCCGAAAGAACTACAGCGCCTATGACCCTGAAGGACGGCGCAAATACATGACCCAAGAGGAAGGTCGAAGATTCTTGAAGTGCTGCCGACGATTGTGCCGCTCTGAAGCGCTCTTCTGCACGACTATCTACTACACTGGAATGAGAATTTCTGAGGCGTTGTCACTGACTGCCCAAGACATCGATCATGCCACTGGAGTGATTCGTATCCGCTCGCTGAAAAAGCGTGAACGTAAGGAGTTCAGGCGGATTCCGGTGCCCAATTCATTGCTGTCAGCCCTGCGAAATCTTGTTGATCAAGGGGGTGAAGGACCACTGTGGGCGTTCTCTCGAACGACCGGCTGGAGAATCATCAAGCGAGTGATGAACGCAGCGGAAATCACTGGTATTCACGCCACGGCAAAAGGGCTTCGACATGCTTTCGGAATACGAGGAGCCATTGCTAAGATTCCACTGAACTTGCTGCAACTTTGGTTCGGCCATTCCCAATCGGCCACTACTGCCATCTATCTGGACGTAAGGGATGACGAAGAGAGAACTCTAATCCAAAGAACGTGGAAGTAGTCGGATTTCCTCGTTGATGACCGGTTCGGACGTTGTAGTGTAGTGAAACAGAATCCCATGAAACGGTTTCATAGTCCAACAGCGCTTTGAAAAGCTCCCATGGCGGACAAAGTAACCTACACGCCCACTGAGTTCGCCGCTTTGTTTGGCAAGGAGCGCACTTGGGCATACCGGCAACTTTATGCGGGAAAGGTCTGGGCTGTGACTGACCTGGGGCGCGCACTGATTCCCAAGAGCGAGGTGGATCGTCTTTTGAAGGAGGCTGGGCGCTACGTCGGAGCCGGAGCGAAGGTGAGGAAGCCCAAGCCTGGCAGTGACAGTGCCAAGGGCAACAAAACGTCGTCTGGCGCGAAGAACTGGGCGTCGGCGGTCAAGCAGCGAAAGACACGCGCGTCGCAGCAGCCAGCGAGTGCTCATTCCGCAGATGGCCGTAAACCTTCATTGCGAGCGCTCCCCCGTCCTTGTGACCAAGCCACTTCGAGACAGTCGGTATATCAACGCCTGACTCGATGCAAACCGTCGCGAAAAGATGCCGCAAATCGTGATGAGTGAAGCGGGCGATTTGATTTTTTTGAGCAGCGCGGTCCATGGCGTTCTTTGCCATCGTGACGCTCAGCACCTTGTCAGTGGGTGCGCATGAAGGGCGTTCTTTGCGGATGTTTTCAAGCAGGGTTCGAACGGCGGCAATCATGGGCACGCGGCGGACTTCGTGGTTCTTCGTTCCGTCCTCGGGATTGCCCTCAATGACAATCTCGCCCTTGGCAAAGTCGCAGTGACGCCACTGAATCCACGGTGCCTCTCCTCGCCTCACTCCGGTGTAAGCCAAGAACTCGACATAGTCGGCGCAATCATTCGAGAACCTACCGCCTGCATCCCGAATGGTCTGAACATAGGCGGAGAACTGCGAGCGGCTGGGAAGGATGTGGGACAGCTCCTTGAAGCGGACACGAAGACGTTTCAGCTTGGCTGCCGGATTGGTGCGACGGCATCCCTTCTGAATTGCAATGTCAAACAGAGAACGCACCATGCTGAGCATGGCGTTAAATCGAGTGGGGGACATGCGCTTGGCGCAACGCCCCGCCCATGCCTCGCACTCCTCTACGCTGATCTTGCTCAACTCGGTGCGCTCCAGCGTGGGCCAACTGCGCTTGAGGGCTAACATAATCTGAGACAGGTAGTGCTTGGTGGACTTCTTGATGGCGGGGTTGTTGGCGATCTGCTTCTCACGAATCACGAAGGCTTCGGCGGTGGTCAGCTTCTCCCCAAGCGGCTTCTCGGGGTTGAGTTCTGCGCGTTGCTCCGCGTCCTTCTGCTTCTCATCAAGCTCCTGGCGAGCAACCGAAAGCAGCTTTGTCTTGAGGCTGCGCCACGTCTCCTTGCCTCCGGCAGAGACTCTTGCATAGTAGGTGCCGGAGCGGTGCTTATACAGCCGAGGATACTTCGTGGGTGTCCAAGTCTTGGTGGGTTCCGTCATGGGGTGGCCGGTTTTGGTTCTGCCGACTCCTACCGTATAATTTGAACGTATAATTTGCAAATGAAAGCTCATCCAGCCGCCTCAATTTCCTTGTAAATCAAGTCTTCCGTCCCCGTAGTTCAATGGATAGAACGAGGGTTTCCTAAACTCTAAATACAGGTTCGATTCCTGTCGGGGATAGTTGGCGTGGCGAGATCACGAGGAAAAAGGGGAATCTCACCCGGTGTAACAAGGCCTCGGAACCCTTGATGGAGAGAGGCTGCGCTCGTCAAGAGCACCGGCAGGTGCCTTCGACGGAGTGATTGTCGCCTCGGCCGGCAATGGAAGTTCAGACCAACTGTCGGTAGGCTGTGAACTCTGGCTCGGCATTCGATCTAGCGGTCCTGGCCCGTGGGTCGCATTCGGATAGCCCAGCATTCGGGGCTTTTGCCTTGGCGATTGGCGGGGCGGAGGTGGCGGACTTCGTGGGAGTTGGAAGGGAGCGAGCTGGCCCAGAGGGCGATGGCTTGCGATTCCACATCGCCGCCAGCGTGTCCGGGGTAGGCGACGATGGTGAGAAGTCCGCCTGGGCGCAGCCATTCCAAGGCTACCTGCACGGCGGCGAGGGTGGTGTCTGTCTGGGTGATGCAAGCTTTGTCGTGCCCGGGCAGCCAGCCGAGGTTGAACATGATGGCGGCCAACCGGCCGGCTGCTTCGGGAGGCAGTTGTGAGGCGAGCTGGTGGTGGCTGGCGTGGATCAAGGTGCAGGCGGACAGGGCATCGGCGGCGGCAAGTCGGTCACGGGTGCTGGTGATGGCTTCGGCTTGAATGTCGAAGGCGAAGACTCGTCCTGCGGGTGTCACGAGCCGTGCCAGGAAGAGGGTGTCATGTCCGTTGCCGGCGGTGGCATCCACGACCCAGTCGCCAGGGTTCACCCGCGTTTCGATCAAGGCGTGGGCAAAATCAACGGACGTGGGCAGGGCATGAGGGTCGGGAGCGGCCATTGGTCACGGTGTCTGAACCTGCGTGCAGAGCAATGTTTTTGGTCAGTGGAGCCAGTTTTGCTGATGGGGTGTCAGATAGAGTGGGTCTGACACAAAAAATAGTCTGCTGCTCTGATGAGAAGTGTGAAGAACTGAACGTGTTGGAGGGTGGCTAGTGACTGGAAAGGCTTTTCTAATAAGGAATAAAGGTTATTTAACATATGTTAATAATATGTTAATATGAATTAAGAAAAATGCTCTTTTTGTCTTTACACAAGACACATGTAAGATTAAACAGACGCATGGTTACGACAAACAGTGCATCAAAAGGGGCTCCCAAGTCGGTGGGGGGCACGCTTGCCGACTTGCTTGCGGCCAGGAATCTGAATCAGACAGAGGCGGCGACAAAGCTCAGTCTGACACGCCCCTACCTGAATGGGATCATCAACGGGAAGTATCCGTTGAGCATGGATTTGAAGATGAAGCTGAAGTCGTTGCTCAATGTGGAGCCGGATTTCTGGACGGGAATCCAGACGGCACACGAGATGTGGAAAAGCAGCCCGGAGGGGCGTCGTCAGCTGTTGGAGCAGGGGAGGGAGGAGCTTTATAACTCGCTCGATCTGCGTGGTGCGCATGTGCTTGTGGCGCACGAGATCGAAGAGGCGATCAATGGCGGGGCGGTCGAGATCGATGGGCTGGACTTGAGGCAGGAGGCTCATCGCGAGCGTCTTCTGCAGACGAGCCTGCTGCTCACCTTTGGTTCTGTGGCGACCGTTCGCTCGATTGGTTCCGAGGTTGGGGTGGATCATGATTTGACCAAAGGCTTGGTCCTCAAGCGCGGTCAGATGGTGGAGTTTCACACGCACGAAGATCTGAAGCTTCATGGTCGCGTGCGTGTGGTGGTCAATGGTCTCACGGATCCTTTTGCGACGGGGTTTGTGCAGTTGTTTTGCCACCGGCTGCGTGAGCCGGGCTCGGTTGGTCAGTTGACCTTTGGTTTGATCAACCTGGGACCCATGGATCTGCCTCTTCGTGCTGGGGATCCGTGCTTGTCCGTCTCCTTCGAATACCTCGCCCAGGAGTCCCTGGTGCACGTCTGAATTTCCCTCACCTCAACACCTTCATTCACCACGCCCACCCTTCTCGCTCATGAATCCGGCCTCCCTTCGTCAATCTGTCTCCTTGGCTCAAACTGCTGGCAACGACCTGTCAGATTTGGTCTTCAAAGCTGCGAAAGCTAGCTTTAATAATCTTTCGAGCGATGTGCCTGCGGCCATCGCTCCGCTGGTCGGGCGTGTTCGCTGGGAGGAGATGCTCAGTGTTTCGGGTCGGCTCGCGATGCAATTTCGTCGTCTCGGCATGGCGTGTCTGGGCTCTCCGTCGGATGTGAGGGGATCTGGCTTTGTGGTGGATGATCCGGCGGCATTGACGCCCATGGCGGCGGCCCATGCCTGGGTGCTGGGTTTGGCACAGCGGGCGGCTTTTGAGATTCGTCAGATGGAGTTGCTGGAGGATACGCGAGCCTTTCCACAGATGCAGGTGACAGAGGTGACGACGGTGGCTTTGCTGGCTGGAACGACGAATCCTCGTGGGGCTCGCGATCGACTCGTGGTGGCTTTGAGTCGTGTGGCGGAGGCGTTGGCGACAGCGTGCCAGGGGGCGGGCTGCCAGGCTCAATTCGTGTGGAGCAAGCCGTCGGCGATGGTCTCTCCGATCAATGGTCAGCAGGCGGTGCCGTTCGCGGCTTGCCGCGTGCGAGCTGTGGGTGTGGGGGCGGATGATCTGACAGTGATGTTGGACAAGGCGGTTCGTTCGGTGGGAGAGGGCAAGGGGACGGGTGAGGTGCTCATGCTCAGCAACATCTGGCTGGCAGCATAAGGTCTATTAGAGAGTCGAATTGACTCATTGTTCTATTCAAACTTGGCGCGTCATTGGGCTATTATGGCTCTTAATGGCGCGCTTTGTTTTGGGGTTGAAAAACGCCAGGAGGCTTGATTTAACAAGCTTGGAGAGCGGTGGGGAGGGGCTGGCACGAGGTTTGCAAGGGTGGTGAGCACGTTGAAATCACAACGCCATCAACCCAAACTCAACAACCCCAATACACCATGAAACTCACACGCCCCAACCCCGCCAACCTTGCCCGTGTCGCTGACTTCGATGAATGGCTCCGCCACCCCTTTGCAGGATTTCCTGCCTTCGGCAGCCTGTTCGATGTGGGCAACTTCTTCGGAGCTAACGTCCCGGCCCGCCTTGCCACCGACGTCTATGAGGACGCTGACAACTTCTATGCACGTTTCGAGATCCCGGGCGTGAAGAAGGAGGATGTGAAGCTCGAGCTTCGCGACCGCATGCTGACCGTGACGGCTGAGAAGCGCGAAAAGTCAGGCGAGGACGAGCAGTCCTACAGCCTGAGTCGCTCGGTCTCCGTGCCTGACAGCGTAGCCGAAGATCGTATCTCGGCCAAGCTCGACAACGGTCTCCTCACGGTCACCCTGCCCAAGCAGGAGCACCGCAAGCTCCGCACCATCGAAGTGAACTAAATCCAGCCCCCAACCCTGAACCTTCTGAAACCTGCCATGACTACCTGCTGCACTCCATCTACCACCGCCCCGTCCGCTCCTGTTGGCAATGAGCAAGCGTTGCGCAAGCCACGCTACTCCACCAGCGCGTCGGACCAGGTTTACACTATCAAAGTCGAGCTGCCCGGCGTTCCCAAAGATGCCGTGACCATCGGCTTCGATCAGAACGTCCTCTCCGTGGAAGCTGCCCGGCGCGAACCGGCCCCCAGTTCCTGGAAGCCGCTCCATCGTGAACTCAACGACCTCGGCTATGCCCTCCGCCTTCGCCTCAATGCGCCGATCGACGAGGACAGGCTCAGTGCCCTGTTCACCGATGGCGTGCTGGTCATCACCTTGCCCATCCGCGAGGCGGCCAAGCCTCGACAAATCGCGGTCAACTAAAGGAGTCGCCAATCCATGCCCGGAGCCCGCAGTCGAAAGGCTGCGGGCTTTTCGTTGTCACCAGAAGATGGCGAACGCCCCATCGTCGCATCAGTCTGCCTCGTTGTTGATCGTTTATCCGTTCATGGACCAGCGTCCGTAGATGCCGCAGGGCAGCACCTTGCCATCCGCCTGAATGGGGAGCCCCACTTCACCCGTCGTGACCGTTCCGGCGTGATCGTGCATGAGTTCGGACAAAAGATTGGCCAGCACCGAGGGTGAAAGGCCGGTGGTGTAGGCATTGATGAGGAAGAACAGCGGGCGATCGCTCAGCACATCGCGGCACTCCTTGAGCAGGGGCCAAAGGTGGGTCTCCAGCTTCCAGAGTTCACCACTGGCACCACGTCCGTAGCTGGGCGGATCCATGATCAGCGCGTCGTAACGGCGGCCTCGCTTTACCTCGCGCCGGACGAACTTCACGCAGTCGTCCACGATGTAGCGGATGCTGTCGCGGCGCAGGCCGGACACCTCGGCATTCACGCCACACCAATCGACCATGCCCTTCGCCGCATCCACATGGCAGACCTGCGCTCCGGCGGCAGCGGCGGCAACGCTCGCGGCTCCGGTGTAGCCGAACAAGTTGAGAACGCTAACGTCCCGTCCTTGTTCCCGTGCGGCAGAGATCTTCGTGCTGCACCAGTCCCAGTTCACCGCCTGCTCAGGGAACAGCCCGGTGTGCTTGAAGCTGGTGGGGCGAATCTGGAAGGCGAGCTTCTTGTAGCGCACCGTCCATGATTCCGGCAGCGTGCGGCGGAACTCCCATCGCCCGCCACCTTTCTCGCTTCGATGGTAAAAGGCATCCCACCCGGACCAGGCCTTGCCATTGCGCCGGGGCCAGATGATCTGCGGATCAGGACGCACAAGGGTGAACTCTCCCCAGCGCTCGCACTTCATGCCGTCGCCTGCGTCGAGCAGTTGATAATCCTGCCAGTCATTCGCTAGCAGCAGGGAAGGGGAAGTCACGATGTCGGGCATGAAATAGAGAGGCAGTGTGTGCGCGAGGACGGGCTCCACTGCAAGCCTGGACCCTCATGGACTGTCAGCAGCCAAGGCACCCAGCGATCAGAATTGCGACAGCCGCATCTGCCCCGTCTTGAACGAAGGCTGTCCTGGGCGTGACACCGTGAAGTATCCGGGGCCCGTGCCTTGCCTCGGCAGCAGGAGGCCGCTGAATGTGATCTTCGGTGCTGGCGGAAGTGGCACGCTCAGCACATTGACCAGCTCATAGGAGCTGAAGCCGCCCGAGACTTGCCCGGTGTTCTTGTTCAGGGACATCCAAAAGCCGCGCGTCAGGCCTGGCGGATCTGTCGGAGCGAGTCGGTAGTTGGTCGGCGTGATGGTCAGCGGGACGGCCAGCTCATCCTTCTCCTGCAAGTCCCCGCCCACGAACCGGAACGCCGCATTCGGCGATCCTGCGGGCAGACCCAGCACACGCTGGCCGGGCCCAGGCGGAACATACTTCTCCCCGGTGATGAGGAAGTCGATCACCGGCCAGCCATCGGGGTAGCTGGTGGCTTCGGCGTTGGCTTGCTTGAGGCTGTCAACGATGGCGCTGCAGGTCGGAGGACCATCCTCGGTCGTATCAAAACCCACGAGTCCCAGGATGGAGCCTGTGTTCTGATGCGTCGCCTTGAACACCGGTCCGAACGATCCCTGAAAAATCGTGGCGCAAGTAAAGGGCGTGCCATCGCTCCATCGTCCAGCGCCGGTGACTTGTCCCGTGGCAGTGAGCACGAAGGTGGCGAACCCAAATCCGTTCGGCGTGGTGTCAGACTGGTCGCTGGGGTTCCAAATGCCGATCGCCGAGTTGTATCGTCCGACGAGCGTGCTCTGGGGGCGAATGGCCTTGTATCCGGCCGACGCCCACAGACTGCCCTGTTCGCCATTGAGCAGCACGATCGAGTAGGGATCATAGTCGCTCTCGGCTTTTCCAAGGGTAATATCGGCAGTCACCTCGAATCCGCTCGAGTCCTTCAGAGGCACCGCGTTGGCCACGAGCGTGGTTTGAAACCCGATGTCAAACCGGCCCGCCATGCGGAAGGTGCGCGTGCCCAGCACCACCTTGCCCGAATACGTGGCGGCTCGTGTGACAGTGATCTCGTAGGAGCCACCCAGATCATCATTGAAGACCGAGTAGCGCGGAATGGTGCCGATGTAAGTGCCAGTCAGGTCGTTAGGCACGGCGCGAACAAAAACCGGCACCTCTTCGGCAGGTCCATCGCCCACCACGTTCCGTGCCCACATCCGCAGCAGGAAGCGCCCCGTTCTGGTGGGGAACCCCGTGATCTCACCTGAAGCCGGGTCCACCTTCAGTCCTGGCACCCCGCTAATAAAATACGTTCCCTCAGGGCTCGATCCCAGCAGGTGATAGAAAGGGATGCCCATCATCAGATCGAGAGGTTCCGGGACATTTTGAATCAAGGGAGTCGCGTCAATGACGTCGATGGTCAGCCATTCGGTCACAGCGGTGGCATTGCCGAGCGTGACCTCGCAGCGATAGATGTGCGTGCCGAGCGAGGGCGGAATGACTGAGATCGAGGCCGTCTTCTTGCCGGGCAATTCCACCTGGTCAGCGAACCACCGATAAGTCAGCCCGGCCCCTGCGGCTTGCGCCTTGAGGGAGAAAGGTTTGCCAGGGGCGGCGAAGTTGCCAGCACTCACCACGATCGGATGCAGCATCGCCACCGTTGCCACGCTCACGAGGCGTCGCCCCATGGGCCCGGTGATCGCCAGTTGATAGCTGCCGGACTCAGTCATCGCCTCCGCGGGGAGGGTGTAGCTGATCCAGGTGGCTCCAGGGATCGCGCGTCCGTTCTTCAGCCATTGAAACGATTCCGTGTTGAGGTCCAGCGGCTCCGTGTCGGGCAGTTGAAGCTCCACGGGTTCGTTCAGGCGAACCACTATCGGCTGCGAGGCTGCGAACAGGCTCGCTCCCAGGAACGCTGTGAGCAGCGTCAGACACCGGATCACGGCGATGGAGGAACGTGTTTTCATAGGGCTGTGAGCACGTTGGTCTCGAATCCCGGGTTCTGACAGTGAAATGCCTGTAACAACTCACTCAACGTTCCACTTCGCGTTGTAGCGACCCGCGCGACACTACTCGACCGCCTTGTAAAAGTGGAAGCCGGGGATGTGGTAGCCGCGCCGGAAGTAGAACCGGTGCGCACGGTCCAGGGTCACGTAGCTATCGAGCACCACACACTGGCAGCCCAGGTCCTTCGCCTTGGCCTCCAGCCACGTCATGAGCTGATCGCCGATGCCGCGGGAACGCAGCGTCTCGTCCACCACCACGTTGTCCACGTCCATGTATTCCCCGCACCAGAACCGCGCGCCCAACCAATAGCCCGCCACACCCACGACGCGGCCCTCCATGAACGCCGCGATGCAATGATAGCCATGCGGAATCATCGCCCCGAGCCGACGCCGCAACTCCTCCGGCGCAATCTTCGCGTTGTGCTTCTCGATCAAAGGCAGGATCAGCGGCAACTCGTCCGTCGCCAGCTCGCGCACGGTGATGTTTTCGATGGGGCACGACATGGTCGGGATTGATCGGACAGGCGTCCCCTGGAAGCAACTTCTCTCCGTCCGGTCAGCCAAGGCGTCTAGCCTTCGAACCGTTGCTTGCATCCGTTTGGTTCGCCCTTGGTTGCGGACGATTGCTGCTCATGGTTCGGGAACGTAGCCGTGCTCAAAGCAGAACGGCTGAAAAGTAGTCGCATACCAGGCGATGTGCTCAGCTACGTAGCTCGCTATATCTGGGCACTTCTGACCGGTGAAGCCCTCCTCATGACTCCAGTAATAGGCGGTTGGATCAATGCCATCCAAAGAAACAGCCCCATTGAAACCATCAAAGCCGCCGAAAAAGACCATCGTGCCAAAAATTTCAGGCATGTGATCCTCATAGAGAGAGTTCTCCTTCAGGAAGCTTTCTGGCGACCAAAGAAATGAGTCGTAGTCGAGGAATATGCCGGGTGCTGCTGCCCAGATGGCGTCAAGAGGTTCTGGAATGGTCTGTCCAAGTTTCGCTTCGATCTCATGACGAAGCTGCGATGTCAGGACTTGGCCAAAACGAACTTGGGGAACGTTCTCCCTCAGTCGGGACGCCCAGTCGTGGACAGACTCGGTAGTGGTCGGCAAAATACGAGCCAGAAGTGCATGGCCGTAGGTATTGAGAGGGTGCAAGCCGGATGGCGAATCCGTCGTCGGCAACTCGAAGTCGTCGTCCACATCGTCAAAATCGAAATCATCTTCGTCGTCAGGCATTACGAATGACTAGTTGGGTTGGTCGGACGTTGAAGTCCACACGCCCACCGCCGGGAGCGCGGCTGCGACTCAGGTTGAGGGTGGTGGTGATCCCGGGAAATTCGTCTCGGAAAGGGCTGCGGGTTGTGGTGCGACGCCTTGCTGGGGCTTTTGAATCTCTCGGGTGGTCGATCTCTGCCCAACAAGCATACTGGCAAAATAAGAGCGCAGATCAGGGGGCTTCAAAAGTGATTGGTTAAGATGGGCGACAAGGGCATAGTAAAGAACCCCCAAGTGATTCCCTTCGAGTGACCCAGTCTCCGAATCACCCGCGAGAGGTGACACATGCCAAGCGTGCTCGTCGCTATGCACCAGGGATGGATACTTCTCGAAAGAGAGGGATGGTTCCCCCTTTCGAGCATAGAAAACCACTGCTTGGTTCAGGAGCAATATCATGCCGGGTAAATCTTCATCGCAGTTGTTTACCAACTCAGAGTCTAGAGCCTGCTCAGAGACGTCGCCATGATCTACGAAGATCATAAACGAGAAGAGAGGGTTGAGGTAGCGATGCGGGCTCCCGTGCAGTAAATCACGCATAAGCGTCGAATCTTGAAGCCCATCGAAGGCGGTGTTCTTCTCCAGCGGACGCACCATATTCTCTCGGATCGTTCTGAGAGTTCTTGAGAAGCTACTTATGGGCTGGTTCGCTCGATAGAAGGTGGACTTTACTTCGGCAATGGCGAACACAGATTCGACTGGGATGTAACGGGTTCCATCTGCGGTGGTCAAAAGCGACGGGAGGCCCGTGTTGTCTGAAATGATCAAGTCGAGCTGCGGGCTTACGGTCCCGTTCCGGTCGATTAGGTGCCCATGCGTTACGCAGAAGCGTTCTGGAAGTATCCGTTCAAAGAACTGTCGGACGGCAATCTCAACTTCGTTTCCGGCTGCACGAATATCTGTTCCGTGAACCTGAATACACCGTTCACGGGCGTCCCTGAGGCCTTGAGCTGAGTCCCGGAACAATTTGGGGATGTCGAGAGTGGCCATTGCGAATGCTTGCCCCAACGTTGTTTAGCCACACTTCATTGTGGGCGAATCAGATTCGCCCACCGTTTTGGGTGGATGAATCGGGGTGAGGCAGGCGGAAACGGAGGATCTCATCGTTGGGAGGCCGACTTTTTGGAGATGCTCGATCTAAGGGAAAGGGGAACGGGAAGTCAAGCGGTGGTGGCGTGGTCCGGGGTGGCAGGGCTGGAAAAGCGTTCATGGGGTCCGCGGCCTTGACATCATTTCGGCTCGCCGGAAAACGGGTTCGGAGTCTCTAGGACGAGTTTCGGGTCGTCGGAAAACGTGTTCGGAGTCTCTAGGACGACTTTTGGGTCACCGGAAAACGGATTCGGAGTCTCCGGGACGAGTTTCGGGTCGCCGGAAAATGGGTTCGGAGTCTCTAGGACGAGTTTCGGGTCGTCGGAAAATGGGTTCGGAGTCTCCAGGACAAGTTTCGGGTCGCCGGAAAACGGGTTGGGAGTCTCCAGGACGAGTTTCGGGTCGCCGGAAAACGGGTTGGGAGTCTCCAGGACGAGTTTCGGGTCGTCGGAAAATGGGTTCGGAATCTCCAGGATGAGTTTCGGGTCGCCGGGAAACGGGTTCGGAGTCTCCAGGACGAGTTTCGGGTCGTCGGAAAATGGGTTCGGAATCTCCAGGATGAGTTTCGGGTCGTCCGAAAAGCGGTCGAGAGACTCGGGAACGGTTCAACCTGTCGGGTTGGAGCGGTGGGGAGAGATCGGGACGACTCACGGTGCATTTAGGCGAGCAGGAACAGTCCATGCGGTGTTCAGGGCTGCGGTTGCCCGGACAGGTGACTCATCGGAGGCCTCGTTGATATGTGATTCACACCCTACGTCGCGACATCCGGCTAGGTGAGTAGCCCGAAGGGCTTCCGTCTCATAGCGAAGGGTTGGCGCGTAGCGCCTACCCTGGTAACGACCGATGGATGGATTCACCAACTCCGAAGGAGTTGCGTCACGACAGGCGCGGTTGGGGACGGAACACCGTTGGTGTTCGTGGTTCGTCTTTGCATGCGATATCCAGGGTAGCGGCTTCGCCGCAACCCTTCGCTATGAGACCGAAGGCCTGTGGCCTTCAAGACAGGGGCGCAGGAAATCATCAAGCATGAGAGCCAGTGGCAAAACCTCCTCAGACACGAACCGGCGGCTGAGTCATCGCATCGGTGCTGGAGTTCAGGCTTCGATCTGTCCGGTTGAGTCGGTCGAGAGACTCGGGAGCGGTTCAACCTGTCGGGTTGGAGCGGTGGGGAACAGGTCGGGAGGCCTCACGGTGCATTTAGGCGAGCAGGAACAGTCCATGCGGTATTGAGAGCTGCGGTTGCTCGAACAGGTGACTCATCGGACGCCTCGTTGATTTTTGATTCACACCCGACGGCGTGCCATCCAGCCGGGTGGCTAGCCCGAAGGGCTTCCATCTCATAGCGAAGGGTTGGCGCGCAGCGCCTACCCTGGTTCACACCGTTGACAACGATCTTGAACTCCGAAGGAGTTCCGTCAACGCTTCGCCCCATGCCACAATCTCTCGCCAACCTGGTGACACATCTGGTGTTCTCTACCAAGGACCGGACGGCTTGGTTCCAGGACATCACGGTGAGGAACGAAGTCTTTCATTACCTGGGCGGCGTGAGCGCCCGACTGGACTGTCCCACCCTCATCGTAGGCGGCCATGTCGATCACATTCATCTACTGGGCCGAATGGCACGCACGGTTTGTGTTGCGGACTGGGTGAAGGAATTGAAACGCGCCTCCAGTCTTTGGGTGAAAGAAAGGTTCCCCGCACTCACCGACTTCCATTGGCAGCAGGGATATGGTGCATTCTCCGTCAGCCAGTCATCCATTCCCAGTGTGGTGCGATACATCCAGCACCAAGACAAACACCACGCACGGCTCTCATTTCAGGATGAATTCCGCGCCTTGCTACGTCGGCATGGGATGGCTTGGGACGAGAGGTATGTGTGGGATTGATGGAGCCGTTGATGCAACTCCTTTGGAGTTGGGATCACAACCCGTTGGGATTCCAGGGTAGCGGCTTCGCCGCAACCCTTCGCTATGAGACCGAAGGCCTGTGGCCTTCAAGACAGGGGCTCCGGAAACTATCGAAGATGATAGCCATGGGCAAAACCTTTTCAGACATGAACCGGCGGACGAGTCATCGCATCGGTGCTGGAGTTCAGGCATCAACCTGCGGGGTGGGGGATCGAAGACGGGGCGTCGCGCCGCAACCCTTCGCTATGAGACCGAAGGCCTGTGGCCTTCAAGACAGGGGCGCAGGAAATCATTGAACATGAGACACGAAGGACGACACCTCCCACGACATCACTCAGCGACGAAGGCGGATGAGCGGAGCTGAACGCAAAGACTTCCTTGTCGCGGCGGGTGTCCTGCCTTTAAGCGAAGCGGACGCTGCTCATCGCACCGCGCTCTGGTTTCATCCTTCCGCCTTCCGCCTTCATCCTTCATCCTTCCGCCTTCATCCTTTCGTCAATGCCTCCGATTCAATACCCCGCCGACCTGCCTATCACGGCCCGCCGTGAGGAGATCGTGGCGACCATTCGAAATCATCAGGTCGTGATTCTCGCGGGCGAGACGGGATCGGGGAAGACGACGCAGCTGCCCAAGATGTGTCTCGAAGCCGCAGGCGAAAACTTGCGCGGGCAGATCGGCTGCACGCAGCCGCGTCGTGTGGCGGCGATGAGTGTGTCAAAGCGCGTCGCGGAAGAACTCGGCGTGCAGTGGGGCCGCGAGGTGGGGTGCAAGATGCGCTTCAATGACGACACGAGCCGCGACACGCGCGTGAAGTTCATGACCGATGGCATCCTGCTCGCGGAGATTCAGAGCGATCCGATGCTGCGCGCGTATTCGATGATCATCCTGGATGAAGCGCACGAGCGGTCACTGAACATCGACTTCCTCCTGGGCTACCTGCGCACGCTCCTGCCGAAGCGCCCCGATCTGAAGCTGCTCGTCACCTCCGCGACCATCGACACGCAGGCCTTCTCGGCGCACTTCGACAACGCGCCGATCATCGAGGTCTCGGGTCGTCTCTATCCGGTCGAGGTGCGCTACGCGCCGGTGGCCAATGATGATGACGCCGACCTGATCGAGGCCGCCGCGAGCAGTGTGGAAGACGCGTTGATCGAAACGCACGAGGGCGATGTGCTCGTCTTCATGGCAACGGAGCGCGACATCCGCGAGACCTGCGACTTGCTCGAAGGTCGGCTCGGCTCGTCCTACGAAGTGCTCGGCCTCTTCGGTCGCATGCCCGCCGCCGAGCAGCAGCGTATCTTCGCGCCAGGGCGCAAACGCAGAGTCGTGGTCGCGACGAACGTGGCGGAGACCTCCATCACCATCCCGCGCATTCGCTACGTCGTGGACACCGGCCTTGCCCGCATCAGCCGCTACAATCCGCGCACGCGCACTAAGCGTCTGCCGGTGGAAGCGGTGTCGCAAAGCAGCGCCAACCAACGCGCGGGCCGGGCAGGTCGTGTGCAGGACGGTGTGTGCATTCGCTTGTTCACGAAGGAGGACTTCGACGCGCGCGACAAGTTCACGATGCCCGAGATTCAGCGCGCAAACCTGGCCGAAGTGATCCTGCGCATGATGGCGTTCAAGCTCGGCGACATCGAGAGCTTCCCCTTCATCAATCCACCGGCGCACGCGTCCATCCGCAGCGGCTATCAGTTGCTGCATGAACTCGGTGCGCTGAACGAGACGGAGGAGATGACGCCGCTCGGTCGCGAACTCGCGCGCCTGCCGCTCGATCCCACGCTGGGCCGCATGTTGATCCAGGCGAAGAAGGAGAAGGCGCTGCCCGAGATGCTGATCATCGCAGCCGGCCTGAGCATTCCCGATCCGCGCGAGCGACCCGAGGAAGGCCGTGAACGCGCCGCTGCCGCGCACAAGGCCTTTGTGTGCCCCGACTCCGACTTCCTCACGCTCCTGCGCATCTGGCAGGCCTCGCCCGAAGGCGGTGGCAAAGGCAGCACGAATGCGCTGCGGAAGTTCTGCAAAGCGAACTACCTCTCGTTCACTCGGATGCGCGAGTGGCGCGATGTGTGGAAGCAACTGAGCGACACGATTCGCGATGAAGGCGAGTCGTTGCCGAACGAATCGAAGGCCTCCAACGACGACGCGATCCATCGCAGCATCTTGTCCGGCCAGCTCGGCCACATCGCGATGAAGCAGGAGCGCAATCTCTACAAGGCAGGAGGCAACCGCGAGGTGACGCTCTTCCCCGGCTCGAACCTCTACGAGCGCCGCGACAAGAAGAACCCAGCCAAGCCTGGGCAGGACAAGTCGAAGCAACCGCTGTGGATCGTCGCAGGCGAGATCGTGCACACGTCGCAGCTCTTCGCCCGCACCGTGGCGAAGGTGGACCCGAACTGGATCGCGGAACTCGGCGCGCACTTGATGCAGTTCAAATACAGCGAGCCGCGCTACGATGAGAAGTCGATGCGCGTGCTCGTGCTGCAGCGCCACATTCTGCATGGGCTGGAGGTGAAGCGGCAGTCCATCGACTACGTGAAAGTGGACGCCGTGGCTGCCACGCAGCTCTTCATCCGTGGCGCGCTGATCGACAACGAGACGCCGATCACGCATCGCTTTTACCAGCAGAACCAGAAGCTGCGCGAGAAGATCGAGACCTCATTAACGCGAGTCCGCAGCACGCGCGCCTGGAACGTGGCCGAGGCCTTGTATCGCTTCTACGAGAAGCGCATCGAGCGCGTGTCCTCCATTCACGACCTCAACAAACTGGTGAACGAGCGCGTGAAGGAGGAACCCAACTTCCTCTGCGCCACTGAGCAGGACCTTATCGGCGATGCCGAGTTCGCCGTCGATCTCCATGCCTTCCCCGATCAGGTCTCCTTTGGCACCACCGTGCTGCCATTGAGCTATGCTTATGATCCCGGCGAAGAGAGCGATGGCGTCACCGTGAAGGTGCCCGCCTCCGTGGCCGAACATCTCACCTCTGGTCAAATCCAGTGGATGGTGCCCGGCATTCGCGAGGAGTTAATCGAGGTGCTGCTGCGCGCCCTGCCCAAGCAGTTCCGCCGTCAGTTCATGCCCATCGAGCAGCGTGCCAAGGAGATCGCTGCCGAGTTCAATCCCGGTCGGGCCGACTTCCTCCCCGCACTCGCTCTGCATCTCACGCGACGCTATCGCATTGAGGTGAAGCACAGCGACTGGCCGCCGATGAGCGTGCCGAAGCATCTGCAACCCCGCGTGGAAGTCGTCGATTCCAAGAAGGGTTCCGTCGTCGCGAGCCGCGATCTCGACGAGGTGCGCAAGGCCGTGAAACAAGCCGCGCCCAAGTCCGATGCGTGGGAGAAGACTGTGCAACGCGTCGAACGCTACGCCTTGTCGTCGTGGTCCTTCGGTGACTTGCCCGAGTCCCTCTTCGTCGAAGACGGCGGCGGCGTGCCCGTGCTCGGTTACCCCGGCCTGATGGTGCGCGAGAACGAGGTCGATCTGCGCTTGTTCAAGACGAAGGCCGAGGTGGAGAAGCATACGCCCGCAGCCATTCGCAAGCTCGCGGAGACCGCCTTGAGTAAAGACCTCGCCTGGCTGTGGAAGGAACTGAAGCACCTCGGCTCCGGTGCTTCGCCCAAGGCCGCACCGCTCAGTGGACTCGCCGCGCTGTCAGCGCTCTCCGCAGCCCCGGCGAAAGCCGCGCCCGATCAACTCCAGAAGGACGCGCACGAGCACATCGTCCGCTTTGCTCTGCGACTGAACCCGCTGCTGCCGCTGACGCAGAAGCGCTTCACCGAGATGTGCGACAAGGTGCGCCGCGAGCTGCCTGCGCTCGCGCATCGCGTCGGCGATCTCATGAAGCAGGCGCAGGACTGGAAGCAGAAGCTCATCGCCTCGCCGAAACGCTACCCCGGTTTCGATCAAGACCTCGCGCGACTGATGCCAGCTAACCTCATCGCCGTCACACCGCACGAGCAGCTTCAGCATCTCCCGCGCTACCTCCGTGCGATGCAAGTCCGCGCTGAACGCGCCTCGTATGCGCCGGACAAAGACGCCGCGAAAGCCGACCTCATCCGCGACTTCGATGGCTGGACGCAATACGTGCCCGTCTCGCAGCACGAGACCTTCCGCTGGATGCTCGAAGAGTATCGCGTCCAAGTCTTCGCCCCCGAGCTGGGCACCGCCCAAAGCGTGTCACCCAAGAAGCTCGAGGCAATGATGGTGTAGCGAGGGAAAAGGGGCGATGCCTGTGGCATCCGTGTGCGCTCGGACGCTGCCATGGGCGTCGAGCAGGAAGTAGTGCTCGCCTTGGGTGGCAGTCCATTGGCTGATGGGACCTTGGGGACCGTAGGTGTAGGTCGCCGAAAGGATGAATGATGAAGGCTGAAGGATGAAAGGATTCGGTGCGCTGGTGGCGCTTCCTGTGAACTGAACCTCGGCAACGCATTGTGGCCAGCCGCTGGGGCTTTGAGAGTCAATCAAGTATCCATGCGTGACGGGCGGAAGCCCTGGACTACTTTTTTGCTTCTGCACACGCTGGCCGTTGGCATCGTAGAGGTAGTCGATCACGGTGCCGTCGGCTTTGGTGCGAAGGATGAGCCGGTTCTCAAAGTCATACACATCCACGTTGCCATTGGTTACCACACTTCCATTGTTTGGCGCGTGGATTCATTTTACAATCTTCACCGGTCAATGGTGGTATCAAGAGTGAATGATTCATGCATGGGTCCGCCTGGCAAGAAAGCGTGAAGCCGGGAATCGTCTTGAAAGGACGCAAGTTTCCCCCCTAGACACTTCTGATTCCAGAACAGAAGACTGACGCTACGATCTTCATCCCAGCTCCAAGCGAAGCGAATCTGATAGAACGACTTACCTTCGTGTGACTCTACAAAAAGGGTAATGCATCGCAATCGTGTTTGGTGGCACACTTGGTCCAACTGACGTGCGCATCGCTGTGCAACTCCTTCGATCAGATTGTTGCGTTCAGACTCGAACACCGAGTCCTCTATCTCCCAGTCGATTCTTGCGTTTACCATTTGATGTAAAGCACCAAGGCACTCCTGCTCAACGTCCGAGGCTTTGGCTGTTAGCGCGAGCCACGACGAAGACTGAATGTTATTAGGCCCGGTTGGGTCGCTGTTGTTAAACTCAAGCTTGACCGGATCTAGCATCCGATCTGCGGCAGTATAGAACGAGCCAAATGCGTGTAGGTAGAGAGTATCCCAGGTGGACGCGAAAGGTGATGGAATGAGTGCCGTCCATTCACCAAACACGCCTGGAGACCACTGCTCTCGAAAGATCTCCCCTAGCCCTGGTTTTTGTAGATATGTAATTCGTTCATCACTCATACTCGCGATTCTTCATAAGTTGCCAAAATGCGGTTCCGCCCGAGTGCCTAACACCTTTCGCCGAGCGGCCTATGAAGTTGTTAAGCGAAGATGGCACAAATTGCATGATACCCATGACTTCGTGATGATGCCATGTGCCGTCGGTGCCTTTGGTCCAACGCGTGGCGGTGCGGCTATTCATGCCTGGCATTTTATCTTGGCATTTTATCTGGAGGCCTCCGGCCTCTTGGCGGCACAGAAGGGGCAAAAAGTCCCAGGCAAAAAGTCTGGACGTTGATCAGCTGCCTCGCCCTTCCGCGATCCCGTCATTGCCTACGCTTGACCCCGCGCCCGCCTTCCGCCACAACAGCGTTCGTATGTCCTCCCCGCAAACCCTCCAGGAACTTGTCACCCGCTTTGCGGAGCACATCGACGCCTACAAGTCCGGCAGCTACAACGAGACCCAGCTTCGCCGCGATTTCCTCGATCCCTTCTTCAAACTCCTCGGCTGGGACATCGACAACGCCGCAGGCTACAGCGAGGCCTACCGCGACGTCATCCACGAGGATCAAGTCAAAGTCGGCGGCGCGGTGAAGGCACCCGACTACGGCTTCCGCATCGGTGGCACGCGCAAGTTTTTCCTGGAGGCGAAGAAGCCCAGCGTCCGCATCAAAGACGACATCTCCCCCGCCTACCAGCTCCGTCGTTACGCCTGGAGCGCCAAGCTGCCGCTCTCCATCCTCAGCGACTTCGAGGAGTTCGCCATTTACGACACGCGCATCAAGCCCAAGCCGAACGATCCCGCGTCCAAGGCTCGCATCTTCTACTGCCGCTTCGATGAGTATGTGGAGAAATGGGATTTCATCGCCTCCATCTTCTCACGCGAGGCGATCCTCAAAGGCTCCTTCGACAAATTCGCCGCTGCGAACAAAGGCAAGCGCGGCACCGCCGAGGTCGATGCCGACTTCCTTGCCACCATTGAGGGCTGGCGTGCCGATCTCGCGCGCAACCTCGCCCTGCGCAATCCCGCCCTCACCCAGCGCGAGCTGAACTTCGCCGTCCAGCGCATCCTCGACCGCATCATCTTCCTCCGCATCTGCGAGGATCGCGGCATCGAGGACTACGAGCGGCTGAAGCGCGCCACCGAGGCCAAGGCCATCTACCCCGAATTAGTAAAGCTCTTCCAGCAGGCCGACGACCGCTACAATTCCGGCCTCTTCCACTTCCGTGCTGAGAAAGGCCGCCATGAGGAGATCGACACCCTCACGCCGCACCTCGTCATTGATGACAAGCTGCTCAAAGGCATCATCACCAGCCTCTACTACCCCGCCAGCCCGTATGAGTTCAGCGTGCTCAGCGCCGACATCCTCGGCCAGGTGTATGAGCAGTTCCTCGGCAAGGTCATCACCCTCACCGCTGGCCATCGCGCCCAGGTCGAGGACAAGCCCGAGGTCAAGAAAGCCGGCGGCGTCTTCTACACACCCACCTACATCGTTGATTACATCGTGCGGCAAACCGTCGGCCCGCTGATCGAGTCGAAGACGCCGAAGCAAATCGAAAAGCTCACCGTGCTCGATCCCGCGTGCGGCTCCGGCTCCTTCCTCATCGGCGCGTATCAGTTCCTGCTCGACTGGTATCACCGCTACTACACCACGCACGATCCCGAGACCCATGCCAAAGGCAAAATGCCCAAGCTCGTCGCGGCCGCCGCAGGAGGCTGGGCGCTCACCACCACCGAGCGGAAGCGCATCCTCCTCACCCACATCTACGGCGTCGATATCGACAGCCAGGCCGTGGAGGTGACGAAGCTCTCTCTGCTCCTCAAGGTGCTCGAAGGCGAAACCGCTCAGACCGTGCAGCGCGAGCTCATCCACGAGCGCGTCCTCCCCGACCTGGGCGACAACATCAAATGCGGCAACTCCCTCATCGCCTCCGACTTCTACGCCCAGCCCGGCCTGCCCGAGATGGATACCGAAGCCCACCTGCGCCTCAACGTCTTCGATTGGGATGGCAAGGATGGCTTCCCCGAGATCATGAAGCGCGGTGGCTTCGATGCGGTGATTGGCAATCCGCCGTATGTGCGCATGGAGCTTTTCAAGGAACTCAAAAGTTACCTCGCTTCTGCATACGCAAGCCATGATGAGCGCACCGATCTCTATGTATACTTTATTGAGAAGTCGCTGCTACTGCTCCGAACGGAAGGACGTTACGGTGTGATCGTTTCAAACAAATGGCTGCGATCAAAGTATGGCTCAAATCTAAGAGCAGTGGTCAGGGCAGGTAGCCGGATTGAAGCGATTGTTGACTTTGGGGAACTTCCCGTCTTCCGAGGTGCCGCAACCTTTCCCGTGATCGTGGAAATGGTTCGAACAGAGTCCCCAAAGCCACATGTGTTCCGAGTGCTGGACGGGATGTCCAAAGACGATTTCATCGCGATTCAAGGTAACGCGGATGAGTTGATTGCCCGAGTTAAGAGCACAGGCTGCTGTATTCAATCAAGCCAGCTTGATGGAGCTGAATGGCGACTGGTCGATAGTTCACGGGACCTGCTGTTGAAAAAGCTTCAGAGTCGCGGCATGCCGCTGGAATCCTATGTAGGAGGGGCGATCCGTTACGGGATAAAGACCGGGCTTGTTGCTGCTTTTGTAATAGACAGAAGCACACGTGATAGACTGATCGATCAGAGCCCGTGTGTCGCCCGCTTGATCAAACCTTATCTAGTTGGAGATGATGTGCGTCACTACCACATTCGCGCTAGCAACCGATTCTTGATCTATACGCCACACGGTGTGGATGTCATCGGATGCGAGAGTGTGCTCAATCATCTTGAGCAATTTAAGCGGCGCCTAGAGGGCCGTGCGACCCAGCAGGAATGGTATGAGCTTCAGCAGCCTCAGGAACGCTATGTTCCCGACTATGAGAGCCTCAAAATCATTTACCCTGACATTGCGAAAGAAAGCCGCTTTGCGTTGGATCGGGATGGCCATTATCCAGCAGACACTACCTTTGTCATACCCACCGGAGATCTCTGGCTGCTTGGCATCCTGAACTCGTCAGCATCTTTCTACTTCCTCCGAAATACTTGTCCAGTGCTCGGTGATTCAGCGAGGGGTGGGCGCTTGCGTTTGAAGTTGAACTATATGCAGGCTCTACCTATTCCCCGGTTGGACCCAAAGAACAAAGCCGACCAAGCGGCGCACGACCTCATCGTGAAGCTGGTGGAGCAGATGTTGAAACTGCACCAGGACCGCGCCGCTGCGAAGACGCCGCACGAGCAGACCGCGCTGGATCGCCAGATCGCTGCCACGGACAAGCGCATCGACCAGGAAGTCTATGCCCTCTACGGTCTCACGCCCGAAGAGATCGCGCTGGTCGAGGGCACCGCTGCGGCAACCACTGACGTCGCGCCGTCCGAAGCGCCCGGCGATACGTCTGCCACGGATGACGATGAAGATCCCGCGCCGCGCTCCTATGGCGGCAGCAACCGGCACATGATGTTCCTCCAGGAAACACCGCCCGCCTACGGTGCCGAAGCGCTGCCGACACGGTCCACATCCAACCCACCACCGCCATGACTCAGCTCCACCGCAAGACCTCCACCCGCCGCGCTCCTGATGCCCAACGCCGGACGCGCCCGAAGGCGAGCCATGACTTCCTGGCACCACTCGTCCTGGACGCCGTGTCCAGCACCGTGATGGAGGAACTGGCGGCGCATCTGCGCCCTACCAAGCTCAACTTCGCCACGCTAGAATTGGCGCTGCTGCATCATGCGCGTGAAGTCATCGCTGCCACCGACAGCAACCGCCGCCGTTTCTCCGGCACCGCCGGGCGCGACCGTCTCCACGCCTTCATGCGCCACTGGCTGGCCGCATTTCTCCAGCGTGAGCACCCGGTGATCTATCGCCGTCTGCCCGCACGCTACGCCGTGGGCGAGCCCTTGCGCTAGCAGAGGGAGAAGGGCTGATAGGCAGATAGGCAGACGACGGCGCAGCCCTCTTCGTCGCGTAGCGACGACGGAAGGTAGCCGAGGACTTCAGTCCACGGAAGGCTCCCGCCCGGTAGTGTGTCGCATCCCGACACCGGAACCCGTCCCCTCGTGACCGCCTGTCCTAATGGCGAGCGCCCCCAAAAATCTTCCGCCCCCTTCATCACACGCCGCTGTCTTTTTGTGTAGTAACCTCAGGATGTCGGACTCTCACACAGGGATGGCGATGCAGGCGTGGTGGACACGAGGAGGGAGCGTTGGGGATGAGATGAGAGAGACCGATGCTGAGCGTTCCGCCGTGGGGGGCGAGCCGTGGGTTTCCAACCATGAAACAGAAGCGCAGCAACAAGTCGGTCGTCCCGCAGGGGCGAATCTGGTGGAAGGCGATCGGGCGGCATCCGCTCAATGCGATGATCGGGCAGGTGGTGCGGCGATTGCGACGGGAGAGGAACTGGTCTCTGCGTGAGCTGGCCTGCGAGGCGGGGCTGACGAAGTCCTACCTCTGCGGGCTGGAGCATGGGGAGCACTCGCCCACCTTCGAGGTGATGCTGCGGCTGGAGGCGGCCCTGCGCATGGTGCCGGGCGGTCTGCCCCAACTGGCGATGGGATGGCTGCAAAGGCGGGCGGCGGGAGCTTGACGAGGCCGTTGGAAAGCCTCCGTGAGGCTCGGTGCCCTCCGGGGTTCCATTCATCGGATACGTGGCGTCATCACGATTGGTGATTCCCAGCCGTGAGGGTCTTGAAGGCCAAGGGCCTTCGGTCTCCCAGCGAAGGGTTGCGGCCAAGCCGCTACCCTGGAATCGGGACGCACGTTGAATCGAACTCCAACGGAGTTCCGTCACCGGCGGCGGAGTCTGTGACGCAACTCCTTTGGAGTTGGGGGCGATCATCGTTGGTTGTCCAGGGTAGGCGCTGCGCGCCAACCCTTCGCTGGGAGAGGCAAGCCCTTGGGGCTATGCACCAAACCTGATGCCACGAGGGATAACGCCTCCGTGAGGCCCGGTGCCCTCCGGGGTTCAATCCATGTTAACCACGGAGAACACCGAGATCACCGAGGGCTTCGCCGCGGTCGGTGAGGCGTTCGGTATATCGAACGCGCGCGCATGGATCGGTGGCCGATGAGTTCACCATGCCGACGCCGCTGACATGGAACTCCGGACTGGTGTGGAACTCCTCCACACCGGGGGCCGTGTGGAATGGCGTGGCGAACCCGACCAACCCACCTAACACCATGCCCAACGACAACCGCATCAGTGCTGAAGTGACCGCAGCCAACAAGACGGCCATCCTGACGAAGCTCACGGAGATCAATGCTCTGCTGCCCTTCCTCATCAACTTGACCAAGGACGAGCGCATGTCGCTGCCGAAGCTGGGGGCCACCTCCCTGGCCTTTGACGAGCAGTGCGCGAGCTACATGGCCACGGCGCCGAATCTGGTGCCACCCTTCGTCGATCCGGCGGAGGTGGCGAAGGATCGGGCGCTGCGACTGGTGCTGGCGGACCTGTTCCGCGAGGCGAAAAAGCTGTGCGAGAAGCTGGACGACAGCCTGCTGCTGGTGGGCAACGAGATCTGGATGGCGGACCTGTCCTTTTACCAAACGGTGCGGCAGGCGGCCCGGCGGGATGTGCCTGGGGCGGACACGATCTACGATGACCTGAAGGAGCGTTTCCCCGGCGCAGCGGGCGACCCGGAGCCAGAACCGGCCCCAACGCCGCCGTGAGGTCGTGGCGGCCCCGTCCGCCCGCCCAGGGGGCTCTTTTTCGCAAAAATGCGCGATTTAGCGCCTTTTTGGCTCGGAAAGGGGTGCTCGGAGGTGGGGGAGGGGGTCCTCCGAGGACCCCCCTGGGCACCCTGGAGGACCCTCGTCGGAGCCGTGGAGGTGGTCAATCGGAGCCCTGAGGCTCCGACGAGGCACCCCAAACCTCCGACGCGGGTGCACCGAGGCTCCGATGAGGCACCCCAAAGCTCCGACACCGGAGCTCTGAGGCTCCGATGAGGCACCCCAAACCTCCGGCACCGGAGCCCTGAGGCTGCGATGAGGCACCCCAAACCTCGGACATCGGAGCCCGGAGGCTGCGATGAGGCACCCGAAAGCTCCAACGAACCACCCCCAAGCTGCGGCGCCCCCCATAGTCGTCCAGTCACGCCGTGCCTGGGGATGCGCGCTCCGCCATCGCCTCTCGCTCACTCTTTCGCCCCGCGTGTCCACCGGGCAACCCGTTGCGGCGCAACGGGGCTACCATGAAACGCACACCTCGACCCTTCACCCTTTCCCATCATGTTCGATCCCACTCTCCCCCAAGAAGGCACGCCGCTCGACGCCGTGCAGATGCGCAGTCAGCTCAACGGGCTGAAGGCGCTCATCGATGCCATCCTCACCGTCTCCGATGCGCAGGTGGACAGCATCACGACGCTGCCGCCAAGCTCGCCCGCCACCGCCGGTGTGAACGTGATCGGCAGCACCCTGCACTTCACCTTTGCCATCCCGCAGGGGGAGATCGGCCCCACAGGCACCATGGGGGACCCAGGGCAGCCCTTTGCGACGGCGGTGGTGGACTCGGTGACCACGCTGAACCCCGGCGAGCCTGCGACGGTGGGCGTGAGCTTCGATGGCACCAATGTGCATTTCACCTTCGCGATTCCACGGGGAGTGGACGGCACCAATGGCACCGACGGCGAGGTGACCGCCGCCGCCCTGGCCGCCGAGATCACCACGACGAGCAGCAACACCAACAGCGTGAACACCCTGGGCCAGTCCGCCGACGGCACCTACAACGCGGCCCAGATGCAGGCCCTCCTCGACAAGGTGGATGAACTGATCACGGCGCTGCGGCGGTGAAACTCCAAGGCCAGGCTTTGGCGTCCCAAGCCGCATCAATCGCCGGTCGAAGGAACCGCAAAGGTGTGGCGGAAGTAGGTCCGGCTTTCGTGATCGACGTAGATCATCTCGACCACCCCTTCCGGGGCCGAGGTATTGCGGTAGGCCTGCATCGGTTTGCCGGTGCGTGTGCTGCGCGGCGTTATCGGTAGGCGCGACCGAGGCCGAGAAACATCGCTCCCAGGCACGCCACCACCGCAAGCTCTCCATACCGGTCCGTCCTGAGGTAGCCGAACACCATGCCGCTAACGATGATCACGAACCCTCCCGCCGCGAGCCAGACGATGCCGTAGTGGGACCGCAAGAATGCTCTCCGGCTCTCGGCGTCCTCCGTGTAACCTTCGAGCGACTCGATGCTGATGTCTGGATGCTTGGGGTGGGCGGGCATGGGGGCGCGGTATGTTGCTTCGGATCAGGTGACGGAGCGTGGGAAGGGCTGATGACGGGATGGATGGCATGATAGCCATTGATCGCATCCGACTTGGTGGGACATGATCGGTCCGTGTTTCTGAGCCTTCGGCAGGTGGAAGTGATCAAAAGCCTAGCTGATGGTAGATGACGACCAGGAAGCATGGGAGGAACACTAGCAAACTGCCGACCTTCAGGCGTCCGGCGTAAATCCAGAGGCGCTCATGAAGGCACCAGACCCAGTGGCAGTGGAGGAAAACGGCCAAGGCAACGTAGGCGACGGCCAGGAGAGTGACGTCGTCACCAGTGATGGTCATCGAGCCTCGGCTGCCGGGCAGTGTGATACTTCCACGGTTGATCGAATACAGGCTGTAAATGACCAGTGCGGATGGAACGAAGAAGCCCAGGATATACTTTGTCCACGGGCTCCGCTCCGGCGTATGAGCCAATTCCTCTGCGTCTGAGAGGATCGTTGATCTGTCTTTGTTGGTCCAAAAGCTCATGGTGGCGGGCCTGCCTTAGGCCGTCTTGTTTCGCAGTGTCACAATCGGCACAGTGTCTGGTGTTCTGTCTTGAGTAAGGTGTTTCCGTCGGCGCTGTCGGCACGATCTCAACCGGGCGTGGCCAAGCCAAGTAGCGTCATCGCGAAGATGAAGAGGCTCATGTAACGATGTCGATGCCTCAATTCCGGGCAAACGATCCAGGCTATCCAAAACCCAAGAAGGGACGCCAATCCGGTGACACCAATGGCATTTCGAAACCCATCAGTGCTGACCAGATAGAAATCCAAAAACGTTCCTCGGAAGGGGCCAAACCTAGCTGTCACCATTCCCAAGAAACCCAGCACCAAGGTTAGCGTGAGGAAGGTGTAAAACACCGCGTGTGCCAAGCGCTGCCAACTCGGCCTACTCAGAAATGGCGTCTTCCTTTGAGAGCAGGTGGGTTCGATGGTCATTCCAATCGTTTCTTATCTTGGGCCGAACGATGTGAGCTTCTACCAGAAAAGGAGGTGTGAGCGCAACGCTATCCTGACCAAGGACTCAAGTGCGAGCAATTGTCTGGGTCGCTTGAAAGCGTGCGAGTTCCGGGCGTCTCGGTCGTAGAGGTGGGCATGACTCGTGTTTCTTTTCTCTCTCTGATGGTGGTGATGGCGGTGGGCTCTGGCTGGCTGGGGGCCGAGGAGCCGATGAAGTCGCAGTGGCAGGGGTTTGACCGGCTTGATTTCCAGGTGGCGGGCCGGAAGAGCTGGCTGGTGGTGCCGAAGGTGGCGGCGGCGGGCAAGCCGTGGATCTGGCGCACGGAGTTCTTCGGCCATGAGCCGCAGGCGGATCTGGCGCTGCTGGCGAAGGGCTGGCATGTGGCCTACACGACGATGACGAATCAGTATGGCGCGCCCATCGCGACGGATCACATGAGGGTGTTTCACGAGGAGATGATGAAGGCCTATCAACTCAACGCGAAGGTGGTGCTCGAGGGGTTCAGTCGCGGGGGGCTCTTCGCCCTGAACTATGCGGCGCTGAATCCGGAGCGGGTGGCTGGTCTTTACCTGGATGCGCCGGTGTGTGACTTCAAGAGCTGGCCGGCGGGCTTCGGCAAGGGCAAGGGATCTCCGGGTGACTGGACGCGGTGCAAGGAGGTCTATGGGCTGAAGGACGATGCAGCGGCGAAGGCTTACGCCTTGAACCCGATCGATAACCTGGCGCCGCTGGCGAAGGGGAAGATCCCGATCCTGGCGGTGGTGGGGGATGCGGACCAGGTGGTGCCGCTGGCGGAGAACTCTGCCATCGTGAAGCAGCGCTATGAGGCGATGGGTGGTGTGATGGAGATGATCGTGAAGCCTGGGGGGGATCATCATCCGCACAGTCTGAAGGACCCGGCGCCGATCGTGGACTTCCTGCTCAAGCACGCGCCCTGACATGTCGGATGGCTTCACTTGGCTTGTTTTCCACTGCGCCTGGGCTGCCTTGACTGCAAGGCGAGACGGCGGCTGGGCGTAACCCGAGCCAACCCTCGTTATGAACACCACGCGTTTCCTTGCCTGTCTGACGGCCGGCTCCTTGCTCGCCTCCTCTGTCGTGCAGGCAGCTGGCAAGGTGCGGTTCAACCGCGACATCCGTCCGATCCTCTCGGAGAACTGCTACTACTGTCACGGGCCGGACCCGAAGCATCGCGAGGCGGACCTTCGCCTGGATGAACGCGAGGCTGCCATCGAAGCGAAGGCGATCATCCCTGGCAACCCCAAGGACAGTGAACTCATCGCCCGCATCCTGACCGATGATGAGGATGATCTGATGCCGCCGCCAGACACGCACAAGGTGCTGAAGCCGGCGCAAAAGGAACTGATCAAGCAGTGGATCGCCGAAGGCGCGAACTACGAGGCGCACTGGGCCTACACGCCGCTGGCGAAGCCGCCGGTGCCGAAGGCTGAGAAGACGGCCTCGGCGATTGATGCCTTCATTCGCGCGACCTTGGCGGAGAAGAACTTGCAGCCCTCGGAACAAGCCGATCCGCGGACGCTGATTCGTCGGGTATCCCTCGATCTCACGGGATTGCCGCCATCGGTGGCCGAGGTGAATGCGTTTGTGAAGGCCTGGGAAACCGAGCGCGAGGGGGCTTACGAAGCGCTGGTGGATCGTTTGTTGCGCTCGCCGCACTACGGTGAACGCCTGGCGGTGTGGTGGCTGGATGTGGCGCGGTTCGCAGACACGGTGGGCTTCCATGGTGATCAGAATCAGCGCATCTTCCCGTATCGCGATTACGTGATCGATGCCTTCGCGACGAACAAGCGATTCGACCAGTTCACCAAGGAGCAGTTGGCTGGCGATCTGCTGCCGAACCCGACGCCGCAGCAACTCACGGCTACGGGTTTCAACCGGCTGAACATGATGACGCGCGAGGGCGGTGCGCAGGCGAAGGAGTATCTGGCGAAGTATGGTGGCGAGCGCGTGCGCACGGTCGCCGGGGCTTGGCTGGGAGCCACCTTCACCTGCGCGGAGTGTCACGATCACAAGTATGATCCGATCACCCAGCGCGACTTCTACTCGCTCCAGGCCTTCTTTGCCGATGTGAAACAGTGGGGCGTGTATGCGGACTACGGCTACACGCCGAACCCTGAGCTGAAGGGCTGGACCAATGACCATCCTTTCCCGCCCGAGATCGAGGTGGAAAGCCCTTACCTCAAGGCGCGCATCGAAAGCCTCCAGAAGCAGCGTGCTCGCGCTGTGTGCCAGGCCAGCGAGTTGCTCGACATGGATGTGGGTGCCAAGGCGGCCTTCGAGGGCTGGCTGACGAAGTCGCGGACCTTCCTCGCGGAGAACCCCTCGGGCTGGCTGACGCCGAGGCCGGACGTCAGTGTGAGTGCGGCGACTCCTGCGAAAGGCAAGGAGGCGAAGGCGGCCGCGAAGGCTGCGGCCCAAGTGACTGCGAAGGCGAAGGCTGCGAGCAAGGTGCCATTCGCTAGCAAGGACGATGGGCGGATCGTGTTTGAACCCTCGCCGGCGGACAATACCGAGGTGCGCCTGCGGCTGCCCGTGGGTGATATCGCGGCGGTGCGGATCGAGTTGCTCCCTGATGCTCTGCACAAGGGCAGCATCCTGCGCGGTGGTGCTCAGACAAGTGCCTTGCTCAAGGTGTCCGCCTCATTCCAACCGAAGGGCGGCAAAGGATTGCCTGTGGCGATTCGTTATGCGGACTCGGCGCTGAAGGAGCCTCGGTTTGCCGATGGTGACGAACTGATCGGCATTCAGACTGGCTGGAAGACCTCGGCCTCGCAATGGAACCAGGCGCACAGTTCCATCTGGTGGCTGGATCACCCTTTGAAAGCTGCCGAGGGCGATGTCTTGAAGGTGAAGATCGAGGGCAATCTCGCGGGTTGCGTTCGGGTGTCCGTGTCGCCCTTTGCTCCGCCCATGCTCGCCGGTGCCGATGAGTGGTTGAAGGAGCTTCCGCGGCTGCTGACGAACACCGAGCCGCAAGCTCGTGCGGCCTACCTCACCAGCACGGGCTGGAATCCCGAAGCCCTGGCCAGTTACAAGAAACTGACCGCGCAGATCCTTGAATGCCGTGAAGGTCGCGCCCATACGATGGTGACTCAGCGCATGGAGCCTCTGACCATCCGGGTGCTGGCTCGTGGCAACTGGCAGGATGAAACCGGTGAGGTTCGTGCACCGGCGACGCCGCACTTTTTGCCCGGGAAGACGGCGACCGCCGATCCGAAGCACACCCGTCTCGACCTCGCGCAGTGGCTTTGCTCGAAGGAGAATCCGGTGACTCCTCGCGCGGTGATGAACCGGCTTTGGAAGCAGTTCTTCGGCAATGGATTGTCCGCTGTGGTGGATGATCTCGGGGCTCAAGGCGAGCCGCCGTCGCACCCGGAACTGCTCGACTGGCTGGGCGCCGAATTCCGTGACTCAGGCTGGGATGTGCGGCACATGATCAAGCTGATCGTGATGAGCGCCACCTATCGTCAGGACAGCAACCTGCGCCCGGACTTGCGCGACGTGGACCCGAACAACCGTCTGCTGGCCTCGCAGAATCCGCGTCGCCTGGATGCCGAGTTTGTCCGTGACAATGCGCTGGCGATTGCCGGGCTACTGAACCTGGAAATCGGCGGCCCCAGTGCGAAGCCTTATCAACCCGCAGGCTACTACGCGAACCTCCAGTTCCCGAATCGCGACTACGTTGCTGACATGGATGATCGTCAGTGGCGGCGCGGCCTCTACATGCACTGGCAGCGCACCTTCCTGCATCCGATGCTGGCGAACTTCGATGCGCCGAATCGCGACGAATGCGTCTGTGCTCGCAGTGTTTCCAATACTCCCCAGCAGGCACTCACACTGCTCAATGATCCGAGCTACGTGGAGGCGGCGCGTGTCTTTGCTTCCAAGATCATCGCGGAGTGCAAGAGCGGGGACAAGGATCGCATTCAGCATGCCTTCCAGATCGCGTTGGCGCGTTTGCCGAAGGAGAAGGAACTCCAATCGCTGCTCAGCTTCCTGGCCAGTCAGCGGAAGCAGTTTGCTGATGGATGCTCGGATGCTGGCAAGCTCATGCAGGTGGGCCTGAAGGCGACGCCTGCCGAGGATGCTAAGGAACTCGCGGCCTGGACCTCCGTGGCGCGAGTGGTGCTGAACTTGCACGAGACGATCACGCGCTACTAACCCTCGAACTTCTTTTCAGCCATGAAAGCCTACTTCGATCAGGAAGCCTTCGATCTCAGCGTGAAACGCCGGGCCTTTCTCACGCAATCAGCCCTCGGGCTCGGCGGTGTGGCCCTTGCCTCGCTGATGGATCAAGCCAAGGCCGCGGATCGCTGGACGGGAGTGCTGCAAAAGCCGCACGCTCCGATCAAGGCGCGGCGCATCATTCACCTCTGCATGGCTGGCGGACCATCGCATCTGGAGACGCTCGACTGGAAGCCGAAGCTGCGAGAGCTGGATGGCAAGCCGTTCCCAGACTCGTTCACAAAGGGGCAGCAGCTGGCGCAGTTGCAAAACGCCGTGCTCAAGGCGCGGGGACCGATTTGTGACTTCAAGCCCTCGGGCAAATCGGGGCTCATGATCTCGGAGTTGTTTCCGCACATTCGTGGCGCGGCCGATGAGCTGTGCGTGATCAAGTCGATGCAGACCGAGCAGATCAATCATGACACGGCTCACGCCTTCATGAACACGGGCAGCATTATCAAAGGCCGTCCGAGCATGGGATCGTGGCTGCTGTATGGACTCGGCAGCGAGACTGAGGAACTGCCGGGTTTCGTGGTGCTCACATCGGCTGGGCGAACGGGTCAGCAACCGGTCTCTGCGCGGCAGTGGTCGAGCGGTCTGTTGCCGAGCAAGTTCCAGGGCATTCAGTTCCAGTCCAAGGGCGATGCGGTTCACTACCTCGGCAGTCCCGATGGGGTGTGCCAGAGCACGCAGCGGCAGATCGTGGATGAGGTCAACCGGCTGAATGGCATCCTGGCCGAGGAGCGCGTCGATCCTGAGATCTCCACTCGCATCGCCCAGTATGAGATGGCGTTTAAGATGCAGAGTTCCGTGCCCGACCTCACCGACATGAGCAAGGAAACTCAGGCAACACTGGACATGTATGGCGTGAAGCAGCCGGGCGATGGATCATTCGCCTCGAACTGTCTGCTGGCACGCCGCCTTGCCGAGCGAGGCGTGCGGATGATTCAGCTCTATCATCGCGCCTGGGATCATCACGGCGGCATCGTCGAAGGCATGAAGATGGGAGCCGAAGACGTGGACAAAGCCACGGCTGCCCTCATCACGGATCTCAAGCAACGCGGTCTGCTCGATGACACGCTCATCCTCTGGGGTGGGGAATTCGGGCGCACGCCGATGGGGCAGGGAACGGGGCGCGACCATCACATCCTGGCCTTCTCCGTCTTCACGGCGGGTGGCGGTGTGAAGGGGGGATTCAGTCACGGGGAAACCGATGAACTCGGCTATCGCTCGGTGCAGGACGTGGTGAGTGTTCACGATCTGCACGCCACGATGCTTCACCTCATGGGCGTGGATCACAAACGACTGACCGTGAAGGCCCAGGGGCTGGACATGCGGCTCACGGGCATCGCAGGCAACGTGATCAAGCCAGTGCTTGCCTAAAAAGGAAAAGCCCTGAACTCGCAAGGAGTCCAGGGCTTCAAAGGCTAGTTGTGAGGCTGGTGGCTTCGATCAGCGGTAGATCGGGCGACCGTAAGCATCGACGGGGCGGCCATACGGATCACGGCCATAAGGCTGGGGTTGCTGGTAAGGCTGCTGATACGGCTGTTGCTGATAGTATTGCTGCTGGCGCTGCACGTTGCGCTGGTCCTGGGAGTTGCCGATTGCTGCACCGCCGAGGGCGCCGAGGCCAGCTCCGATCGCTGCGCCTTCGAGGCCGCGACCGCTTTGGTTGCCAATGATACCGCCGACGGCAGCGCCGCCAAGGCCACCGAGCACTGCTCCGGTTTGGGTGTTGGGTCCGCCTGCGCAGGAGGCGAGGGTGAAGAGCGACGAAGCGCAGAGCAATGAGGTGAGAATGTTTTTCATAATTTTGGAGGGGTGTCCGGGGCTATTGATATGGGCACTCGCTGGTTTATTCAAACATCGGCTGTTGGGGTCTGAAATTATTTTGGGCATCAGCCACGCCCTAGCTGACGTAGGCCCCAACTCATCAGGATGCGTCCATCGTCCCAGATGTATTTGGTCTTTGTCCCAAGCTGAACCAGGATGACGGAGCGCCCGCCGCTTGTGGCACAGGAGATGAGGCAGCGTCCGGCGGCATTGGTGTAACCCGTCTTCATGCCATTGCACTCGGGCATCTGGCCCAGTAGTTCATTGGTGTTATGCAGGGTGATCTTCTTTCCACTGGCAAACCGGAAGGTGTGATACTGCTGGCGGACGGCATCGCGAATGATCGGGTAGCGCCAGGCGGCGAGGCCCGCACGCGCCATGTCCCGTGCGGTGCTATGCTGGCCGCCCTCGGTGAGGCCGTGGGGATTCACGAAGTAGGATGAACTCATCCCGAGCGAACGCGCCTTCGCGTTCATCATCGAAGCGAAAGCCTCCTGACTTCCAGCGACGTCGCGGGCGAGCGCCTTGCCGATGTCGTTCGCGCTCTTGACCAGGAAGGCATAAAGCAGAGCCCTGCGCGTGTAGGTTTCGCCAGGGCGAATGCCGAGTCGCGTGGGCTCCACATTCACATCGCTGGATTTCACGGTGACGGGGTCATCGAGATTGCCTTGATCAAGGACGACCATCGCGGTGATGATCTTCTGAGTGCTGGCCACGGCGCGCTTTGCATCAGCATTGTGAGCCACCATCGGAATGCCTGTGTTCGCATCCACCAGGAGATAACTGGCGGCACGAATCACAGGTGCCGAGGCCGCCTTGATGTAGTGGGACTGCGCTGGTGACTGGGGAACTGCGGTCACGGGCATCGTGGCGGGAGTGAACGCTGCGGGAGGTGCTGCGCACGCGGACAGCATCATGACAGATATGCAGGCAAAGAGAGAGGACAGCTTTCCGGGCATCATTGGAGGAGGGTGGCTGAAACTGGGACAAGGCCGCGTGTCTTGCAAACCCGTTGTCGCACCCGTGCGATCGCAGTCTGCCGTTGCATTCGGCGGCCTCGCCGCCACGGTGCTGAATGGCACTTATCATCAACGGCGAAACCATCGACGAGGAAATCATTGAAGCCGAGTTCCGGCAGATCAAGGGGCACTACGAGCGCACTCTGCAGGTGGCCTGTTGCGAGCGTGATCCTGAGTTTCAGGGATATGCCAAGGACAACATCACGGCACGGGTGCTGCTCAATCAGGAGGCCTTGAAGCGCATTCCTGACGTGTCCGATGAGGAGATCGATACGAGGCTGGCGAAGCTGATCGAGGAAGCGGGTGGTGAAGACCAGTTCTTCCTCAAGATCGGCATGCCCATGCGCGACCTGAGTCTGGTGCGTGGCAACGTGGCGAGCGGCGTGCGCATGGACAAGATGCTGAGCGATGTCTATGGCGATGAGCCCAATCCCACCGATGAGGAACTGAAGGCGTTCTACGACAAGAACATCGAGGCTTTCAAATCCGAGGAGCATATCTGCGCGAGTCACATCACGAAAAGCATGGAAGGGGCCAAGAGCCGGGCCGAGGTGTATGCCAGGATGCGCGAGATCCGCGAAGAGCTGATGGGTGGAAAAGACTTTGCCGTGCTCGCGGAGGAGCATCGGGGTAACGAGCAGCAGCAGATCGACCTCGGTTGGTTCAAGCGCGGCGAGTTCATGGAAGAGTTCGAGACCATCGCTTTCTCGATGCGGGAAGGAGAGATCAGTCCGGTCTTCACCACGCAGTTGGGGTTTCACATCTGCAAGGTCACCGGTCGGCGTCCGTCCGCTCCCGTGCCGCTGGAAGAGATCAAGGATATCGTGCGAGCCCGACTGATCGAGGAGTCTCGCGACACCAAGTTCAACGCCTTCGTCGAGCAACTCAAAGCCGCGGCCGCGATCGAGGATTCGGATCCATCAAATGGAGCCTGTGACTGTCATTGAATGAAGTCGCGCGCGGATTGTCCACAGACGTAGTATCAGTTTACACACCCTCTTCCGGTCACGTCATGTCCTTGATCAGTCCTTCCCTTCGTGGCTCGCTTCTTCTGGCTGCTCCGTTGATGCGTGATCCCAATTTCTCCCGCACGGTGCTCTACCTCGCGGCGCATTCAGACAAAGAAGGAGCGTTTGGTTACATCCTGAATCGTCCGCTTCAGCGCACGGTGGCCGATCTGCTTTCTGACAAGGAGATGCGTCCGCTTGGTCGAGTGCCGGTCTTTCTCGGAGGACCCGTGGGCACGGACAAGCTGTCCTTTGTGTCCCTGGGCTGGAGCAACAAGCACAACACCCTCAAGTGCCGCACGCATCTCTCAGTGGATGACGCCGCGCACTTCCTTGAACAAGGTCATGAGATCCGGGCATTCGTTGGCTACAGCGGATGGTCGGAAGGTCAGCTTGAACGCGAGTTGAAGCGCAGTTCTTGGATCGTTGCACCGCCTCAGGCAGTGATCATGACGGCCGACGATCCGGCGTCGTTATGGTCCGATATTCTCGTCGATCTCGGCCCGAAGTATGAACTGATCGCCAAGATGCCGGAAGCTCCCGAGTTGAACTGAGGGCGAGCGTTACTTCCGCCGCTGCTCGATCTCCCAAAACTTGCCACCGAGTCCCCAGGCAAGGTCTTGCCGGGGCAGCAGCCCATCGCCGCCGATGTAGAACTTGCTGGCGACGAAGTAGTTGTCTCGATGAATGCCCTTGCTGGCGTCCTTGCTCAGCAGGTCGGCGAGTCCGAGACCCAGAGTGCCCAGCAGGCCTTCACGCTCCTGCACATGGGCGCGATACTGGCTCTCGTTGGGGTTGGTGATCGCGAGGCCAGCCGCGAGGAGGACCAGCACGAGAAGGGCGACGTAACGTAACTTCATCTTACTTGGCTCCTTCGTATTGAATGGCCACAGTCGTCTTTCCATCGGTGGCCGTGATGACGACGTTCACTTTCTGTGAGGGGGTGTCCTTGCTGCCAGAAACGTTGGCGGAATCGGCACCATTAACGGATGCGACGTTGGCCTCGGTGGTGAACCCGGCTTCCTTGAGCTTCGCCTCGTAGAAATCCTTCACCTTGGTCACGGGATCAGCCGACTCGGCCAGACTCACTCCTGTGACCTTGCCATTCTGTTCAGAGGTCATTCCCCCTTGCTGGACGGTGAGGCCAGGATAAGCCGGCACCCAGGCTGGAAGCGGTTTGGTCGAGGTGCCACCGATGACAGTCTCTCCATCAGGACCCTTCATCACGATGCCGCCGCCATTGGCTGCATTCGATCCATCAATGGTCACCGTCTTGCCTTCACTGTCGGTCATGGTGAACTTGCCATTGGCCACGTCTTCGAAGGACATCGTCATCGTCTTGCCATCCTTCTTGGTGCGAATGGTGATCTCGTTCTTGGTGTCGTCGGTGCTGACCACCTCGACCTCGGGATTGAACTTCAGAGCGAGCATGGCAGCCGCCTTGGCGGGGTTCTTCTGAAAATCTCCGGCCACTTCGTTGATCTTGGTGCAGGCCTTTCCTGCGAGAACAAAGACGGCGATGATGACCAGCACGATCAAGCCCCCGCAGCCGATGCCTGCGATAGCGAGACCTGAGAGACCTTTCTTCGGGGCGGGGGATTGAGGAGTGTCCATGGCGTGATGCTACGCTGCACGTGCCTCGACTGGCAATGCCGGAATTGCGCAGATTTGTGCCGCCGTTTCTCTCACGCGTTCACGCACCGGGATGGCCTTGGCGGCCAGGGCTTGCTGTTCGATCACATATTGCTGGCGACCTTCCTCTGTCTCCACCTGCACCGGATTATAGCCCATGTCACTCAACTCATAGGGGCTCGCGCGCATGTCGAGATTCCTTCCTTCGAGGGCCAGGAGGAAGGTGTCGGCGATTAGGTCGGAGCCACACCACGGCCACAGCTTGTAAGCCCATTTGTAGAGATCCATGTTCGCGTGCAGGCAGGCACCTTGCTCGTTGTCGATGCGCGAATCGAGGGTCGGCTGAAGGGTGTTCAAAGGTGCTGCATCGGGGGTGAAAAAGCGGAAAGCATCGTAGTGAGAGCAGCAGATCGTCTGCCCCTCGACGAACGCCGAGATCGCCTCTGGTGGCAGTCGCAAACGATAGCCGCTGTGCCGGACCTGCTCAGGCGTGAGACGATAAACCATGGCCCACTCATGCAGGCCGAAGCACCGCAGTCGAGCCGGTCGCGCAAGGATGCTTGCGCTCAGGCTGGCGATGAAGGCCGCCGCGCGGCGCACGGCTTCATCGACCTTGTTTGCGTCCATTCGAAGCACGCCATCATCAATGATGGTCCAGCGGTTGCGCAGCCACGGATGAGCCTCCAGAGTGGCTTCGCTGACCTCCAGCTCCTCGTGTAGCGAGGGCATCCACTGCTTCAGCTTGGCCGGCGAAAAGTTGTAGTAGGTGAAGAGAAAGTCATCCACCGGATGCTTCTGGCCGCGGCTGCGTCGATCCACAAAGGCATCGCACCACGGAGCCACGCGAGCCGCATGAGCATCGGCGCGGGAGGTCCATTCATCGAGTGTGAGGCGACCAATCGGGGGCATGAAGTTGAGGTCCGAAAAAAGCCCAGCCTCCGGGGAATGTCGAAGCCTGAATCACATCGTGATTACCATGAGAAGCCTTTGCAAGGCCGCGTCCTGGGAATGGTCAATTCAACATCGCCTTTCCGTTTGCATCGGGGAAAGCCTCCGCTCAGGTTGGCAGCCATGTTTGATCTTGCGAAGCTGCCGCTGTCCTGGGGGGATGGCCTCATCCTCTTCTTTGCCCTGGCCATCGGCCATGCATTCGCGGACTTCGCCTGGCAGAGCCAGTTCATGGCGACCAACAAAAACCGGCATCTCGTCCCCAAGGACACCGACACGGGCAAGCCGAGCAGCATGTGGATTCATGTGCTGACCGCGCACTCGCTCGTTCACGCCGGATGCGTCTGGATCATCCTTGGCTCTCTGAAAATGGCCTGGTTGCTCGCCCTCGCGGAGTTCATCCTCCATTGGTTCATTGATCTGGTGAAGTGCGATGGCAAGACCGACTTCAATGCTGATCAGGCGCTGCACTACTTGAGCAAGGCCGCCTACGTGGTTGCGATCTGGGCCGCCTGGGTTCATTAGCGCTCCATGCAGCGCACCGCCGTCCTCAACGTCGTCGGCCTCACCACGAGGCTCATCGGCAATGCCACGCCCAAGATTCGAGCGTTCATGGAACGCAACCGGCTGGCCACCATTGATCCCGCTTTGCCCGCTGTTACTTCCACGGTGCAGTCCACCTATCTCACCGGACGTGCGCCACGCGATCACGGCATCGTGGCCAATGGCTGGTATGATCGCGATTATGCGGAGCATCGCTTTTGGAAGCAAAGCAACCACCTCGTGCGCGGCGAGAAGCTCTGGGAGGCGCTTCGTCGCCATGATCCCGAGTTCACCTGCGCGAAGCTCTTCTGGTGGTTCAACATGTATTCGTCCGCCGACTACGCCATCACGCCTCGCCCCTTGTATCCAGCCGATGGGCGCAAGGTGTTCGACGTTCACACCCAGCCCATGGGCATGCGCGAGCGGATCAAGAAGGACCTCGGACCTTTTCCCTTTCCCAGCTTCTGGGGTCCGGGGGCCGACTTGAAATCGACTCTCTGGATCGCCCAGTCGGCGAAGTGGGTTGAGGAAAAGCACTGGCCCAGTCTCTCGCTCGTTTACCTGCCTCACCTCGATTACGATCTCCAGAGGCTCGGCCTCGACATGAAGGGCATCACTCAAACGCTCGCCGACATCGACGATGTGGTGGGCGATCTCATCAAGTTCTACGAGACCCGACACATCAAGGTGGTGCTGCTCAGTGAATATGGCATCACTGACGTTGATCGGCCCGTGCATCTGAATCGCGTCTTCCGTGAGAAAGGATGGATCTCTATCAAAGACGAGCTCGGCACTGAAGCCATCGACCTTGGCGGATCGAAAGTCTTTGCCATCGCCGATCATCAGCTGGCCCACATCTACGTCCAGGACCCCGCCTTGATGAACGAGGTGCGCGATGTGGTCGCCGCTGTGCCGGGTGTGGGAGAGGTCATGGCCAAGCAGCAAAAGTTCCTCGCGGGGCTTGATCACGAGCGCTCGGGGGATTTGATCGCCATCGCTGACGACCATTCCTGGTTCACGTATTACTACTGGCTCGACGATCGCAAAGCACCCGACTACGCCCGCTGCGTGGACATTCATCGCAAGTGCGGTTACGACCCTGTGGAACTCTTCCTCGACCCAGCGATCAAGTTCCCCAAGCTCAAGATCGCCGCGAAACTTGCGAAGAAGATGCTCGGCATGAGGATGCTCATGAACGTGATCCCGCTGGATTCCATGCTGGTGCGCGGCAGTCACGGACGTCGTCCAGCCGATCCTCAGGACTGGCCGGTCGTCATCGGCGATTTGCCGTCACTGCCCAAGTCCGCCACCATCCGTGCGGTCGAGGTTTTTGGACATCTCTACAGCCATTGCGTCACAGGGCACGGCTATCAAAAGGTCGGCCTCTGAACGTCACGTTTGGTGCTCGATTGATTCGGTCGCTTTCGTTACCTCGACATGTCCGCACTTCTCGAAGTTCTTCGTCAGCAGACGCTGCCACTCACTGCAGTCCAACTTGCCAGACTGGCCAAGGCCAAGCCCGGTCAGGCGAAGAAGGAACTGGAGTCCCTCGCGCAAAGTGGTCAGGTCTTCGCCTTCACTCAGGGCAAGACCACCGCGTATGCAGCTCGGGCACCGCTTGATCTGTGCTCGGCTGCCTTGGCCTCAAGGATCGCGGAGCTTCAGGCACCGGTTCCGCCGGCTCGCCTCGAGAAGTCGCTGCCCCAACCGTTGCGAACTTGGTTCGAGGAAGCTCTCGGACGCCTCGTGGTTCGTGGTCAGGCGTTCTGGCGAATGAGTGGCAAGCGGCGATTGATCGCAGCGCAGGCAACTCGCCCTTCGGATTCCATCTCGGCCCCACAGCGGCAGACCCTGCAAAGGATCTTCGCCGAGGCCAATCGCCATCGCCGTGTGCCGCGGACCTTGGATCAGTTCGTCGCGTGGCTCGATGCTGATGAGACGTCTGTAGCACCGACGGTCGCTGCCGAGGTCACCAGCGACCTCCTGAGGGAATGGTATGAACTGGATCGCAAGCGCTCCAGCACCGCCATGATTCCGATCCCGCAGACCTTCAAACACTACGAGGCCTGGGCCAGTGCCAACCAACGACTCGCAGACATCGTGGACTTCCGCCAGTCGATGGAGGCGCTCTACAGTGCAGGTGCCGCGCTGCTCGAGCCCTGCGAGCGCCCTCACGAACTGCCTGATCATGAGCGACAGCTCCAGATCCCGCTCACCTTTGGTCCTCCAGGTTACTACTGGAGTCCCGTTGGCTGACGTTCTCTCAAACCATCAATGTTGTGCTCATGAGATTGTTCGGCTGGTTCTTGATCATCATGTTGGCGGCAAACGTCCGTCTCGGGGCCGAGGCCTTGCCTGACTGGAAGCTCGAAGGCAATGCACCATGGCAGGCACGCGACTCCCAGGCCGAGTGGGTGTTTGGCGATCAGCTCTGGATCGGTGGCGGATGGTTCCAATCGTATGAAGCGCCACCGCGCGATGTGTGGTCTTCATCGGATGGCAAAGTCTGGCAAAAGCGCGTCCTGGAAGCTCCTTGGCTGCACAGCGATCTGCCGATGAATCTCACCTTCTCCGACCGCATGTGGATCATGGGTGGTTGGTATAAAGGTCGGCTGCCGGGGCACTCGGCGAGCAATGCCGTGTGGTTCTCCGCCGATGGCATTCAGTGGACCCAAGTGACCGACAAGGCGGGATGGTCGCCGCGACTTGCGGGAGGTTTGCTCGAGCATCGAGGGCGCTTGTGGGTGCTCGGTGGCACGGAGGACTACTACTTCGGCAATGATACCAGCTTGAAGAACGACGTGTGGTCCTCCGCCGATGGCAAGGACTGGAAGCTCGAGACCGCCAAGGCTGCGTGGTCGCCACGTGCTTATCATCAAGCCGTCACATTGGGCGACAGAATGTATGTCATCGGTGGAGGCAACTACGTGCCCACCTACCACACGAAGAATGATGTGTGGTCATCTTCCGATGGTGTCACGTGGATCTGTGAAACCGACGCCGCACCCTGGGCTCCTCGTCTGTGGTTCAGTGCATCGGTTTATCGTGGGCGCATATGGGTGCTCGGTGGATGGTCCAAGGAGAAAGACAACTTCGGCGACGTCTGGCACAGCACCGATGGAAAGACCTGGCAGCGCCTTGAGACCAAGACCTGCTGGAAGGCTCGCCATGAGCACTCCGTGTTTGTGTTCAAAGACAAACTCTGGGTCGCAGGCGGGCACGCTCGTCCGCTCTCGAACGAGGTGTGGTCACTGCACCTGCCTGACGATTGGAAACCCTGATGGCTATCCCTTGACTGCGCGGTCCACGAGATTGCGCGTGATGCGCTGCACGCGTTCGTCGGGACCATGCGGGCGTGACCAGTGCGACCATGGCAGCATGTGCCCTGGTGGATGGCTCAGTCCCTGGCACCAGAAGATGGTCGAGGCATTGAAAACGAAGTTGCCCTTCGGCCCGGGATAAATCGTGGCCGCCCACTGCTGCGGCACCTTTCCGCCCTGGAACGCGGTGCCTGCACCTACCACTTCGAGTCCTTCGATTGCCGGAGGATCGCCATGATACTCCCAGCCGATGAGTCCAGGAATGGTGTCGCCTTTCTTCATGCCAGTGCCTTCGAAGATCCAATGCTCCGGCTTGGCGCACACCCAGTCGCCGCCACCATTCACAGGGTCGATATTGCGTGCACCCATCAGGTAGCCTTCATCGGGTCCACGCTCAGGGAAGGGGCCACACTGCGCTTCGCGATCCACGGCATACTTGTAGTCGCCTCCATAAGGACCACCGCGGAACATGATGCGGTTCTCTCGGCCATCGAATCCTGCGCGCATCGGTGTCACCCAGCACACAGCATTGCCAGAAAAGAAGAGCAGGTTCACGCCCGCATCGCGCATCTTCACCACGCTGTGATACTGGCGAATGTCCCAGTATTCGTCGTGACCCACACTGAGGAAGGCCTTGCATTTCAGCCCTCGGTCTGGCGTCATGAGATCGCTGTTGGAGCAGTAGCTCACGTCGTAGCCATGCTGCTCCAGCCAGTAAGCCATCGGGAACTCAAAGCACAGCCATTCGCCGGAGCCGAGAGACTGCGGGTTCTCATAGATCTGCGCATATTTCGCATAAGGGCGGTCGAAGCTCACCTCGGACCATGGACCCTGATTGCCGCGTGGATCGGTGTAAACGGAGTAGTTGTCCGGCCAGCGATTGTAGGCCTGCCAGGTGTTGTCGCTGCACTGCACGAGTATGTCCGCCGGACGTTCATCCTTCACGATGAAGACCACATAGCTCTGCCAGTAAGGTTCGTCTGCGGAGTCTGGAATGGTGGTCAGACGCCCGAGGTAAACACCGCTCACCCAGTCACTTGGAATGGTGATCGTCGTGGCAGGCTCCCAACGGCATTCGACGAGGCGTTTGTCGCCCACCGGCTTCGGGATCGTCTGTGCCTTGCCATCGAAGGGTCCGAGCGTGCTCATCAGTCGTGCGCCGCAGCCGCCATAGTAGCCGGTGCGGAAGATTTCCAGGGTGAAACGTTTGGCCTTGGTGTTGACGAAGATGTCCAGCTTCTCGCCCGCCTTCACAGACTGGTGCGAGCAGTAGCCTTCGATGTCCGGCGAGCGAAAGCCACCGGTCTTGTCCAGGCGCACGCGGGTCAACTGCCAGTCGAGTGAACCGGGTCTCGCATTCTCCATCGCGATGATGGTGGACTTGGATGCAGGGGCGGGTTGACCTCGGGATGTCTGGGCGAAGGCGATGCCAGAACCAAACGCCGCCGTGGCTGAGGTTTTCAGGAAGCCGCGACGCGAGAACTCTGCGTCGTCTGGGAGGGGTGAAGGCGTGCTCATGAGGGGATCTGCGAATGGGGCTGTGAACTTCATACAGCGCTAGTGGCCTCACTTTGTCTTCATTCTGGAGATTGACCCCTCGTCGAAAGATGGGGGACGGTGGCAAACAATTCTGCACGTCCATGCACGACTGATCCATTTGCCGTCGTTCGACGCGCAGATGAACCCACGCTTTCTGCTTCTCTGTTCTTCTTTGTTCACCTTCGCACTGCAAGCTGCATCGCCGCCAAATGTCATCCTCATGATGGGCGATGATCATGGCTGGGAGGAGACGGGTTATCACGGGCACCCGCATGTGAAGACGCCAGTGCTCGATGAGATCGCGGCGACCGGTCTGCGCATGGAGAACTTCTATGCCGGGCATCCGAGTTGCTCGCCCACGCGCGCGAGCTTCCTCACAGGTCGGCATCCGAATCGCATGGGCACCTTTGCGCCGGGCTGGTCGTTCAGGCCCGAGGAGTTCACCATTGCGCATCTCATGAGCAAGGCGGGCTATCAGTGCGCGCACTTTGGCAAATGGCATGTCGGTGCCGTGAAAGCGGAGTCGCCGGTGTGCCCGGGCAAGATGGGGTTCCATGAGTGGCTATCGCACGACAACTTCTTCGAGCTGAACCCGTCGCTCTCGCGCAACGGTGGTCCGCCCGAAGTCTTCAAAGGCGAAAGTTCCGAGGTGCTGATTGATGAGGCGATTCGCTTCATCGACAAGACGAAGCAGCAGGGCAAACCGTTCTTCACGGTCGTGTGGTTCGGCTCGCCACATGAGCCGTATAGCGGTCTGCCGCAGGACCTCGCGCTCTACGACGACCTGCCTGCAAAGTATGCGACTAAGAAGGTGAAGCTCACGTCGAATGAAACCGGCGCTCCTGTCACGCGTCCGCAGGGCGAGGTGCTACGAGAGCGCTACGCGGAGATCACGGCGATGGATCGCGCGATCGGCAAGCTGCGCGCGCATCTGAAGCAAAGCGGCCTGCGCGACGACACGCTCGTCTTCTACTGCGGCGACAACGGCACCTCCGCCGACGGCTCGCTCGTGCGACCTCATCGCGGCGTCAAAGGCGAGATGTATGACGGCGGCATCCTGGTGCCCGGCCTCATCGAATGGCCAGCACGCATCCCGAAACCGCGAACCACCGACGTGCGCGCGACGACGAGCGATTTGCTCCCCACACTCGCCGCGCTCACGGGCCAAGCACTGCCGCAGCGACCCATTGATGGCATTGATCTGATACCGCTGCTCGATGGCCAGATGACCGCACGCACGAAGCCGCTCTACTTCTGGGAATACAGCTACAACAACCTACGACGCGCGAAGCCTGCGCCCGAGCCCTACATTGATCCCAAGCTCCAGGAAGGCACCACGCCGCTCGCGAAACTCGCTGGCGGCAAGGCCACGCGCGACTTCAACAACTTCCGCCAGCCACCCATCACGGACGACGATTACCTCGGAGCCCGTGCGATCATTGATGGCAACAGCAAGCTCGTGATCCACGAGTCGAAGGACGGCAAAGCGAAGCTCGAACTCTTTGATCTCGTCGCTGATCCCGCCGAGAACACCGACCTTTTTGCCAAAGAACCCGACCTCGCGAAGAAGCTGCAAGGCGAGATGCGCGACTGGCAGCAATCGGTGCTGAAGAGTCTGAGCGGCGCGGATTATCGGTGACTCTGCGACATCGCTTCGTTAGGATCACGGCTCGAAATCAAACCACACACCGCCATGAGCCGACCCTCTTCTCTCTCACGTCGTCAGTTCATCCGCACCACGGCGCTTGGCGTTGCCGCCGCAAGTGTGGCCAAAGCTGAAGTCGTGGCACCGAAGTTGCACCCGATCCTCACGCCTGACCTCGACTTCTACGATGTCTCGCGTGGCACGCCTAAGCCGCACACGCTCACAGGCGAGGCACTCATTAACGCACGCCTCACATCTGACACCTGGCGCTGTGAGATCACGGCGGATGCGTTCATCGAAGATCCGCACACGAAGGTGCCAGCGACCTTGCAGAAGTCGCTCACCATCGCCGACGGCACCGCGCTCGATCTGCCAACGCTGATGGAGCTGGGCAAGAAGCACGCGGTTCACTTTCTCAAGGCGATGCAGTGCCTGAACATCGACACGCCACTCGGGCAGGGCGTATGGACAGGCGTTCCCTTGCGCGAGGTGCTGAAGCTCTGCGGCAAGATGAACAACGTGCGCCGCATCTACTTCTGGGGCTATCACAACCATGATCCGAAGCAGGTCTTCAAATCATCCGTGAGCTACACGCAGTGCTTCGAGACCGCGCCCGGCGATCTGCCGGTCTTCCTCGCCTACCGAGTGAATGGCAGGCCACTGTCGCTGGAGCGTGGCGGACCGGTGCGCATGATTGTGCCGTGGTCGCATGGCTACAAATCGATCAAGTGGCTGCAGCACATCTTCGTCACCAACGATGCGCGCAACAACGACACCTATTCGAGCGGCAACAATGATCCTGACTCGTTCCTGAAGACGGCGGCGTATGTGGACAAGAGTCTCGACGGACAAAAGATCGCCGCAGGCAATCCGGTATTCGTCACCGGCCAGGTCATCAGCGGACTCAGCGGCGTGCAACGCGTGGAGTATTGGCTACGTCGCATCGAAGGCGAGCCACAGCCGCTCGCGGATGATGCGGACGAACTGCTAAACACAGCATGGATGCCCTGCCAACTCGAAGCGCAACCCGACTGGAAGAGCGTGCTACCCAAGGGCATCAACCCGAATCAAGTGCTCGCCTTTGACCCGCAACGTGGCCAGCCGCTAACGTGGCCACCGCGCTACGGCATGTGCTCGTATCATGCGATGATCAAGGACTTGAAGCCCGGCCGCTACGAAGTCCGCGCACGCAGTGTGGACCTGAACGGATTCGCTCAACCCGAGCCGCGACCTTTGCAGAAGACCGGCAAGAACGGCATTCAAGTGAGGAGGTTTGAGGTCGTTGCATGAAACGCATCGTTCTTCTCCTTGTCGCCAGTATCGTGGCGACCAATGCTCAACAGCCCGTCTCGAAAGAGAAGGCACTCGATCTCGCGGGTAACGTCCACGTCATCTTCGAGCACAAGTGCAACGAGTGTCACGGCAGCCAGCTCAAGAAGCCGGAGGGCAAGTTCGGCTACGTGCTCGACCTCAAGCGCATGGCCGACAACGAGGACTACGTCATTCGCGGCAAGCCTCAGAAGTCAGAACTCTTCCGCCTCGTCAATGAAGGCGAGATGCCACCCGACGATCATCCGAAGACTCCACCGCTAACCGGCGAGGAGAAAGATGTCGTGCGCCGTTGGATTCAAGCCGGTGCGCCGCATGAACTTCCTGCCGTGCTGCCCAAGCGCACCTTCGCTGTCGCCGCTCCCGCAAAAGCCAAGTCGCCCAAAGACATCCGCGTCACCCTCGATGTCCGCGATCAGCCTGCCGCTCAGCTCTTCGCCGACATCGCGAAGGAAGCGAAGATCGAGATCGCCTACACCGCTCCGAAGAACGAACCCAGGCTTTCGATCACGTTCAAGAACGGCCCGCTGAACGAGGCGCTCGATTACCTCGTGCTTTGCGGCAATCTCACGCTGCGATGGGAAGGCGAGAAGGCGATCATTGCTCCAGCGAAGCCTTGAGCCTCATAGCTTGCTGAACACTCAGCGTTGCTCACCGCGTAGTGGAGTCACCATTCATCCAACCATGCCCACTCGCCGCCACTTCCTCACCACCGCCGCGTGCAGCCTTGTGCAGCCAAGCGTTCGTTCCTTCGCTGCCGCCACCGAACCCGAGCAACCCCTGCCGCTCTCGGGCGAGAACGAGCATTTCATCTGGCGCATTCAGTCACCCGACGAGCCTTACATCGACACGCAGCGCGAGAACAAGGCGTTCGCGTTTCAGGGCACGAAGATCATGCTGTCGGAGGACAACGGGAAGACGTGGCCGCACACAGCCGAGTTCGCAGACGCGCAGAACATCACGCTGAGCATCCTCATGAAGAACGGGAACATCCTGTTCGCCACGCGCGAGCGGTTGTTCCTCAGCACGGACAATCTCAAGACACATCGCGAGATCATCGTGAAGTGTCCCGACGGCACCGACTACCTGCCGCACAAGCCGGTAAAGCCCGATCAGCCCGGCTGGTATTTCCACGCGCTCGATGGCGAGCATTGCTTCGACGTGAACGGCAAGGAGATGATCGTGTGGGGCAACTACTGCAACGTGCTTGGCGGTGCCGTGCCGGTGAACATCTACTATTCCACCGACAACGGCGAGACCGTGAAGCTCGCGTATGCCTTCGGCGTGAATCCAAAGATGCAGCAAAAAGGCGCGCCGCCCGACACGCCGCTGCTCGGCGATCCATCGAACCCGCTCTTCGCTCGCCACGTTCACAACGTCACCTATCACGCGGCCGAGAACGCCTTCTACGCCTGCACCGGCGACATTGATCGCGGGGATGGCAAGGAGGTTCACTGGCTACGCGGAACCTACGACGCGAAGTCCGACAAGTGGGACTGGAAGCATCTCATCTCCGTGGACTCGAACTCGCGCTTCAAAGCCGGCGGCATGAACTTCATCGACGGCAAGATGTATTGGATCGCCGACGCGAACGGCCCCGCGCTCGCGAACCGCTACGACCGCGGCATTTTCACCTGCGATCCGAAGGACTTTACCGATCCCACGAAGCACGCGATGCTCTTCAATCCCGGCTACGAGTCCGCGATCATGCTGCATCAGGACGGCATCTTCATCGCCGCCCACTGCGCACCCGCATCGCCGTATCAGAACGGCATCATCTGGTCGTCCGACAAAGGCAAGACCTGGGCGCAATATGATCTCAAATCTCCCGGCCCGCGAAGCGGCTGCCGCATCAACCGCAAGAACACCGACGGCTGGTTCCGCATGGACCTCCGCAAAGGCTGGATCGAGCGTGCGAACGTGTTGCTCTTGAAGCCGAAGGCGTGACCCTTTCCCTGCACCATGAAGCATCTCCTCTTCTTCCTCCTCGCCACCGCAGCCATCGCGGCTGATGACATCCGCACCGAGCACGACGTCGACTACCTCGGCGCCGGACGCAAAGAGAAGGCGGACTTGTATTTGCCTGCGAATCCGAAGCCCGGACAGAAGTTCCCTGCCGTGCTCATCATTCATGGCGGCGGCTGGTCCGGTGGTGAGAAGCGTGCCGCGCGCGAGATCAACATAGGCACCACGCTCGCGCTCCATGGCTACGTCGGCATGAGCATCGACTACAAGCTCGCTTACAAGGAAGGCAAGGAACCGACGTGGCCGCAGAACTTGCACGATTGCAAAACGGCGGTGCGCTGGCTGCGTGCGAATGCGGAGCGATTGCAGATCGACGTGGATCACATTGGTGTCATCGGCGGCAGCGCTGGCGGCCATCTCGCCGCGATGGTCGGCCTGTGCGGCGGCGAACTTGATCCGCCCGGTGAAGGCAACACTCGCGTGCAATCCGCTGTCGATCTCTACGGCCCGGTGCTTTGGTTCGAGCAGCGCGACATTTCGATGTTCCGCAAGTCGCGCGCCGAAGCCACCGACCTCTACAAGCAAGCCGATCCGCGCACGCACATCGACAACAACGATCCCCCGCTCCTCATCCTCCACGGCGACGCCGACACCACCGTCAACGTGGCCGACTCCCAAGCCCTCGCCGACGCGATGAAAGCTGCGGGCGCAACTTACCAATTAGAGATCATTCCCGGCGCTCCGCACACCTTTCATCTGCAACCAAAGCAGCGCGACCTGCGCCCGCTGGTGCTTGGGTTCTTCGACAAGTATTTGAAGCCGAGGTGATCTACCGTGCGGTTGCTGGTCGGAAGTTGCGGGCGGTCAGGTTTGTGCCCTTTTACCCGCCTCATGCGACTCGCGCTGATCTTCGTTCCGCTCCTTGCCTCCGCCGCCACGCCGTCGGCGCTGATGACGTTTCTCGACAAGCACTGCACGGAGTGTCACGACTCGGAGGTGAAGAAGGGCGGGCTCGATCTCACGTCGCTGAAGTTTGACCTCAATGATCCGGCGCTCTTCGAGAAGTGGGTGAAGGTGCATCACAGCGTGGAGGATGGCGAGATGCCGCCAAAGAGAAAACCGCGTCCCGACACAAGGCTGACGGATGCGTTTCTCGATGTGCTGGATGAGCAGCTTCGCGAGACGAGCGCCACGCAGCAGAAGGCGGCAGGCCGCACGCAGGCGCGTCGGTTGAACCGCATCGAGTATGAGAACACGGTGCGCGATTTGTTGCAGATCGACACGCCGCTCGCCGGACTGCTGCCCGAAGACACACCGATGCACGGCTTTGACACCGTGGCTGAGGGGCTGCGTTTCTCGCAGTTGCAGATCGAGAAGTATCTCGAGGCCGCCGATGCAGCGCTCGATGCGGCGGTGGATTTGCGGATGCCGATCGAGCTGAAGAAGGAGCGCTTCAGCTACAAGGATCAGAAGAGCATTCAGGAGAATCTGGCGCTGCCCGATTTGCCCCCCGATGACCCGAAGAAAAAATACAGCCGCAAGCGCGTGGTCTTCCGCGATCTGCCGGACGCACTCGTGATGTTCACGGACGAAGATTACCGGCTCGGCCTCTCGAACTTCAAGCTGCGTCGCGGTGCCACCTATCGCATTCGTTTGTCCGCGTATGGTTATCAGAGCGCGGGCGAGCCGGTCACGGCGCGCATTTACGCGAACGACTACAGCGCGGGGAAACGATTGCTCGGCGCGTGGGATATGCCGCCCGATAAGCCGCGCGTAGTGGAGGTGGTCACGCGCATCAATCGCAGCGAGCACCTGCTGCTGCTGCCATTCGGTATCGGCTACGATGAGAAAGGGCAGCGACTCAATGACGCCGACACGACCAAGGATTTTAAAGGTCGCGGGCTCGCGGTGCAGTGGGTCGAGATCGAAGGGCCGCTAGAGATGCAGAACTGGCCTGCGCCATCGGTGAAGGCACTGTTTCCCGGTGTGCCGGTGGTGCCGATTGACCCGAAGAAGATCAACAATCGCAGCGACACCGAAAAAGCCATCGGCTTCGAGCTTCAGCCTGCTGATCCTGCGGCGTCGCTGAAGACCTGCATCGAATCCTTCGCCGCGCGTGCGTTCCGTCGTCCGTTGGAGTCAGGCGAGGCGGATCGCTTTGTGAAGCTCGCGCAGGAGTCGCTGGCCAAAGGCGCGAGCTTCGTGCAGGCGGCGAAGTTTGGTCTGCGCGGCGTGCTGACGTCGCCGCAGTTCCTGCTCTTCGATGAGCTGCCGGGAGCACGTCTCAGCGACTACGCGGTGGCGTCGCGCTTGTCGTATTTCCTGTGGTCCACCTTGCCTGACGAGGAGCTGATGAAGCTCGCCGCCGCGAAGAAGCTGCATGATCCCGCGACGCTGAAGGCGCAGGTCAACCGCATGATTGCTGATCCGCACGGCAAGGCCTTCGTGAAGAACTTCGCGGGGCAATGGCTCGATCTGCGCTCGATTGATGCGACCTCGCCCGACGCGAATCTTTACCCGGAGTTCGATGAGATGCTGAAGCTCGCGATGGTGGGCGAGACGGAGGCGTTCTTCACGGAGTTGCTGCGCAAGGATCTGCCGGTGACGAACTTCATCCAGAGCGACTTCGTGATGCTGAATCATCGCATCGCTCAGCACTATGAGATCGGTGCCGATGCGGCGAAGGGCGAGGATTTTGTGCGCGTGAGCTTGCCTGCCGACAGTGTGCGCGGCGGTGTGCTCACGCAGGCCAGCATTCTCAAAGTCACGGCCAACGGCACCGTCAGCTCGCCTGTGCTGCGAGGTGGCTGGGTGATGAAGCGTCTGCTCGGTCAGCCGCCGCCTCCACCACCGCCCGGCGTGCCTGGCGTGGAACCGGACACTCGCGGCGCGAGCACGATTCGCGAGATCTTGGCGAAGCACAGCACGTCCGAGACCTGCGCGGCGTGTCACGCGAAGATTGATCCGCCGGGCTTCGCGCTGGAGAGCTTCGATGTGATCGGCGGCTGGCGTGATCGCTATCGCAGCAAAGAAAAAGGCGACAAGCCCTCAGCCAAAGTGGAGAACCGAGGCGTGTGGCAATACAAGCTCGCGCTCGACGTGGACCCCAGCGGCAAGCTCGCCGACGGACGCACCTTCACCGGCATCCGCGACTTCAAGAAGCTGCTGCTCGACCGCCCTGCCGATGTGCAGCGCTGCCTCACCGAGAAGCTTCTCACCTACGCCACCGGTGCCGCGCCGACGTATGCCGACAAAGCCGCCGTCGCCGACATCGTTGCGAAGTCCGTCAAGCAAGGCGGTGGGCTGAAGACGTTTGTCACGGAGCTGGTGCTCAGCGAGACATTTCGGAGGAAGTAGATAACTCTTGGCTCCACGCAACGACATGGCACACTGCCCGACATGAGCACCGCAATCGCTCTGCAACCCGTCTCCTGGAAACGCATGGCCCAAGGCATTGATGAAGTCCGTGATCGCCTTGAGCGTGCGGCGTCCGCATTGAGTCTGCTGGGCGTGCGATACGCGGTAGTCGGAGGAAATGCCGTGGCCGCGTGGGTGTCGCGTGTGGATGCGAGCGCCGTGCGCAACACGCGCGATGTGGACATTCTCCTTCGGCGTGAAGACGCTGATAAAGCCCGCGAGGCACTGGAAGCCGCCGGCTTCGTGCATCGTCGCATCGCATCCCTCGGCAAAGCAGCGGCGATGGATGTCTTTCTGGATGGTCCCGACGCCAAGGTCCGTGATGCGGTGCATGTGTTGTGGGCTGGAGAGAAGCCGGTGCCTGATGCAATCGAGCCAACACCTGAACTGAATGAAACGGAAGAGGGCGAAGGGTTCCTCCTCATTCCGCTGGAGCATCTGGTGCGGATGAAACTCATTTCCTTCCGCGACAAGGACCGCATGCACCTTCGCGATCTTTTGGCTGTCGGGTTGATCGATGAGACGTGGCTCCATCGTTTCCCCGCCGATCTGACATCGCGCCTCCACCTCATCCTCGACGATCCTGAAGGCTGACTTCACAGGCTTCGTCTTTCTGCATTCGTCATTTCAAAATATGTCCTCGCCCCTTTCACGTCGCACGTTTCTCCGAGGCACGGGTGTCTCGCTCGCGCTGCCGTTTCTCGACGCCATGTGGGGCCGCAAGGCACTCGCTGCACCTGACGCCGTGCCGCCCAAGCGTTTGGTGACGATCTGTGCGTCGCTCGGCATCTATGGGCCGGACTTCTTTCCCACAGACAGCGGTGATGGCTATGCGGTCACGCCTTACCTGAAGATGATCGAGGCGCATCGGAAGGACTTCACCGTCTTCTCGAACGTCAGCCATCCGGATCAGAACGGCCGCGATGGACACGCCTCGGAGATGACGTGGCTCACGGGCGCTCGCCATCCAGGACTCGGCGGCTTCCGCAACACGATCTCGCTCGATCAGTTCATCGCCGAGAAGATCGGCTTCGAGACGCGCTATCCGTCGCTGCAGTTCAACACCGGCGGCGGTGGCAGCCAGAGCTACACGCGCAGCGGCGTGATGATCCCGGCGGACTCGTCACCATCGAAGGTCTTCGCGAAACTTTTCCTCGACGGCTCGACCTGGGAGAAGGAGCAACAAATCCGCAAGCTGCACGAAGGCCGCAGCATCATGGATGCCGTGAGTGAAGAGGCCAAGCGCCTGCAGAAGCGTTTCGGCACCGGCGACCGCGACAAGCTCGACGAGTATTTTACTTCGGTGCGCGAGATGGAGCTGCGCCTACAAAAGTCCGAGGCCTGGGTGAACAAGCCGAAACCCAAGGTGGATGCGCAAGCCCCGCAGGACATCAAGGACGAGAAGGACCTCATTGGGCGCATGAACCTGCTCTTCGATCTCATCCCGCTCGCCTTCCAAACCGACAGCACACGCGCCATTACGATGCTGGTGCAGGGTCGCGGCGATGTGCCCGCGATTCCAGGCGTGAAGACGGATCATCACAACCTCTCGCATCACGGCCAGGACCCCGAGAAGATCGCGCAGCTGCGTTTGATCGAGACGGCAGAACTCACCGCGCTCAAAGGCTTGCTCACCAAACTGAAGGCCAAGAAGGAAGGCGCGAAGAGCCTGCTCGACAACACCGCCGTGCTCTACGGCAGCAACCTCGGCAACGCGAACTCGCACGACTGGCACAACCTGCCGCTCCTGCTCGCCGGCGGTGGCTTCAAGCACGGCAGCCATCACACCGGCGATGCGAAGAACAACACGCCGATGGGCAATCTGTTCGTGACACTGCTGCAAAACATGGGCATCGAAGCCAGTTCGTTCGCGACGAGCACGGGGACGCTGACGATTTGATGGTTATCATTCCCCATGGGCCAGCGATTGCTGTGAGTGGAGGTGTTTGTTATCACAACGTGTCTGCCAATCATTCGCGATGAAACAATGGCTGCGTTGAATACGCTTTGTGCGCTTTGCCATGAATTGTTCATCCGCCTTGCTCGCTCTTCTAATTGTGTTCTTCGCTTTGCCTGGGAAAGCTTTTGAGCCAGTGCCGAACAAGCTCGTGGTGCTGACCTTTGATGACTCGGTCGCAAGCCAGGCTCGCTATGTGGCACCGCTGCTGAAGAAACATGGGTTTGGGGCGACTTTTTTCATCACCGAGGGCTTCGAGTTCCTGGTGGACAAGGAGCACTACATGACCTGGGAGGAGATCAAGGCGCTGCATGACCAGGGCTTTGAGATCGGAAACCATACACGAAAGCATGCTGGGGTGGCCAAGCAGAAGGCGGAACAGCTGGCAAGTGATGTGGAGTTTATTGAGCAGCAATGCGCGAAGTTCGGGATTCCGAAGCCGGTGAGTTTCTGTTATCCGGGTTATGCAACCAGCGAGGCTGCGGTCAAGCTGCTGCGGGAACGTGGTTATCTGCTCGCGAGAGCGGGTGGTGCCCAGGCGTTCGATCCGCTGAAGGATGATCCGCTCATGGCACCGCAGGCCTTCGATGGCAAGCCTGAAAGCACGCTGGAGCAGTTCAAGGCGGCTGTGGCGCAGGCTCGTGACGGCAAGATCGCCGTGATGACTTTTCATGGAGTGCCCGACATCAAGCACCCGTGGGTGAATACCGATCCATCGAAGTTCGAGGCCTACATGCAGCACCTGAAAGACGAAGGCTGCACGGTGGTCGCGATGCGGGACCTGGTGAAGTATCTGCCATCCAAATGAGGCAGTGCTTGGCCCCGGTGTCCGCTGCTGATGACCTTTAATCCGTGATGGAAAGCCAGCGAGCTGGAGCGTTGGTAGCCGGGTCACCTTTGGTCCACTCTCGCTCATGAAACGACTCCTGATCCTCGCCATCGCAGCCTACGCTTCGAGCACGTTCGCCCAGACTCTGAAGTCCAACATTCCGTATGTTGAAAACGGTCATGCACGGCATGTGCTGGACATCTACATGCCACCGAACGCGAAGGATGCGCCCGTGCTTTTCTGGATTCACGGGGGCGGCTGGCAGGCGGGCGACAAGACGAGCGTTCAGGTGAAACCGAAGTGGTTCACGGACAAAGGTTTTGTCTTCGTGTCCACGAACTATCGACTACTGCCGGAGGTCGATATGGGCACCTTGATTCGCGATGTGGCCAAGGCGTTTGGCTGGGTGGAGAAGCACATTGCTGAGTATGGTGGCGATCCCAAGCAAGTGCTGGTGGCGGGCCATTCCGCTGGTGCCCAGCTGGCTGCGATCCTCTGCACGGATGAGCGTTATCTTCAGGAGCAAGGTGTGGGGCTTGAGGTGTTGATCGGTTGTGTTCCGGTCGATGGTGATACCTATGACGTGCCAGCGATCATCGACGTCGCTGAGACACGGAATCGCGTCCATGGACTCCCGATGCCCACCTATGGTCATCGCCTGAAGTTTGGGGACGATCCTGCGAAGCATAAGGACTTCTCCGCTGTGACTCATGTGCGCGGGGACAAGCACATTCCGCCTTTTCTCATTCTCCATGTGGCAGCCCATCCCGACACCACGGCGCAGGCGGTCCACTTCGGAGCGGTGCTCAAACAGGCGGGTGTGCCGGTAACGGTGTTCGGCGCCAAGGACACGAACCACACCAAGCTCAATGCGGATCTTGGATTGCCCGATGATCCTGCGACGGGGGCGCTCGAGACCTTTGTGAATCGAGTCCTGAAGAGGAAGGGGTGACAAGACTTGGAATAAACGAGGCTGCGGCGGTGTATAGGAGGAGTCATGCGCTTCATCTTGTTCCTCCTCGCTTTTGCTTTCTCGATTCGTGCGGCTGACGTGCCCAAGGCACCGCTGATGGCCGGAGCTGCTACGAGCAATATCACGCCTGAACTCGGAGGCGAGGTGGTGGGCGGCTTCCTGCCGTTTCCTTGCACGCATATCCATGATGAGCTTCATGCGCGATGCCTGGTGCTCGATGATGGCAAGACGAAGCTGGCACTCGTGGTGTGCGATTTGCTTGGGCTTCATCGCAGCCTCTCTGTGAAGGCGCGCGAATTGATCGAAAAGGAGACGGGCATTCCAGCGGCCAATGTTTTGATCTCAGGCACGCACACGCATTCCGCGACCAATGCTCTCGGCGGCTCGCCTCGCACGTATTCGTCGGATTATGATCTGACGGATTACCAGAAGTTTGTCGCTCGTCGGGTGGCTGATGGTGTTAGGCGTGCCCTGAACCTGCTGCGGCCGGCGGAGATCGCTTTTGGCACCGTGGATGTTCCCGAGCATGTTCATATCCGTCGCTGGTTCCTCAAGGAGGGAACAATGCCACCGAATCCTTTTGGGAAGATCGACAAGGTGAAGATGAATCCCGGGGCCGGGAACCCGAACCTCGTCGAGCCTGCGGGTGAACCTGATCCCAGGGTTTCATTCATGGCCCTGCGTGAGCCCGGCGGACGGCTGATCTCCGTGTATTCGGCTTACTCGCTGCACTATGTGGGCGGAGTGGGTGAGGGGCACATCTCGGCTGACTACTACGGCATGTATTGCGAGGCGCTGAAGCGATTGCAGCAGGGTGGGGGAGATGATCCACCGTTTGTGGCGATGATGGCGAACGGCACGAGCGGTGATGCGAACAACATCAACTTCCGCAACCCTCAGCCACGAAAGAAGCCGTATGAGCAAATGTGGTATGTGGCCGAGGATTTGGCGGCCAAGGTGAACGAGGCGCTGGCAAAAGTCTCCTGGCAGAATGCGGCCCCGCTGGCGGCGCGGTATCGTGAACTCGATGTGCAATGGCGGAAGATCAGCCCGGAGTTGATCGTCTGGGCAAAGGACATAGAGGCAAAGACGCCGCGCATCCAAGGCAAGGCCGACCTGCCGCTCGCATACGCCGGACGTGTGCAGCGGCTGGCCAATGCGAGTCCCGAGACCAAGACGCCTGTGCAGATTCTTCGCATTGGTGATGTGTGCATCGGCACCACACCATGCGAAACCTTTGCGGAAACGGGCATGGAGTTCCGGAAACGCAGCCCGTTCTCGAAGTCCTTCATGGTCGAGCTGGCGCATGGCTACTACGGCTACATGCCCACGCCGCGACACTTTGATCTCGGCGGTTATGAGACCTGGCCAGGCACGAACAATCTGGAACCTCAGGCTTCGGTCAAGATGGTGGACGCTCTGCTGGAGATGGCTGCCGAAGTGAAATGAGTCACACAAGCCCGCGAATCGGAGTGCCCTTGCCGAGCAGGCTGAGCAAGCTCGCAGGCATTCCATCAATCAAGCGAGCCTGACCCAGGTCGATCAACGTGTGCATGATGGTGGCGACGAGATCGGGAATGCTGATCGGATGATCCGCTGGTTCCCCACCATCGGGTGCTGATCGACCAATGACCTGCCCCATCTGCAACCCGCCTCCATAGATCATGAGCGGAGCGAGATTGCCCCAGTGATCGCGCCCGCCTTTGACGTTGATTCGAGGTGAGCGTCCCATTTCACCGCAGCACACGAGCATGATTTTGTCCCTCAAGCCACGTGCCTCGATGTCTTCGATGAGGGCTGAGACGGCGTGATCGAAGGGCCTGCCCACATAGTCCATGCCCGTGGTCATGGGGGCATTGTTCACGTCCGCGTGCATGTCCCAAACGAAGCTCGTGGTCACGGTCACAAAGCCGGCTCCTCTTTCGCACAGTCGGCGGGCGAGCAACAGGAGCTTACCCAGCGAGGCCGCATGATCCGCATAGTGCGGGAGGTTCTTCCAAGCGGCGCTGATCTTGTCGCGTGGGAGCAGTGGGGCGGTGTCGTAACGTTCGATGAGTCTGGGGTCCTCGTCTGAGAGGTCGAACGCCGACGACACGCCGCGACGAAGGATATCGAACGCCATCTGTTGATTCGCATCCAAGTCCTCCACGATGGCTCCGTAGTCCATCTCGCGCTTCCAGTGATCGAGCGAAGCAAGCAGGGCGCGACGGTCCTCCAGACGCTGAACTGGCAGCGATAGGCTCATATCCGCCTGAGCACCGCTGCCTGTGCCAGGAACGAAAGGTCGATACGCAGCACCCATGTCACCGCCGGAGGTGAAATCGCCGAACTTCAAGAATGGCTCCATGGCATCCTTGGCCACGGCTTTGGGGAACAGCGCCACGTTCGTCGGCATAGCGGTGCTACGATTCAAAGGGCCTGCGATGCGGCTGTAGAGAGAACCGAGGTTTGCCTTGAGCGTATCTTTGCCAACGATGGTTTTGATATCGTGAACGCTGTCGCCCGTGACGAAGGACCGGACAATGCTGAACTTGTTATTGAGCCGGGCCAGCTTCTGAAACGTGCTGCCAAACGTGATGCCCGGGAGGCGCGTGGGAATCTCGCCAGTGGCACTGCGGATCTCCGCTGCCGCGTCCATCTTTGGATCGAAGGTCTCGAACTGCGATGGTCCGCCGTGCATGAAAAGGAAGATCACGGACTTGTCTTTGAGGGCTGGGTTGGCTGACTTTGCCTGCAGAAAGTCGCTCAAGCCAAGTCCGCCAAGTCCCAGCCCACCAATGCGCATGAACTCGCGCCGTCCCAGGCGGGACGTCGAAGAGGAACCTGATAGCAGACGAAGCATCGTGGCATCATACGGGTGCGGCCAGAGGCACTTTTCGGAGGTCTGCCTCGGGCTCTTCTTTTCGTGGGCACGCTGAGACTGGGCGGACAGAAGTCAGAGTCTCCGAACAATGCGCCCGCAGTCTGCGTATGTTCGGCATCGACTGTCTTCTCGTCCGATGAAACTGACACTTCTCCTCCTCACTCTCCTGGGAACTCTCACCGTCCACGCCGACGACATCCGCACCCAGCCGCTCAGGGATCTCAACGGCTACTTTCCGTTCAATCCACCGAACTCGCTGAGTGAATGGGAGGCACGCAGTGAGCAGGTGAAGACCCGCATCCGCGTTGCCGCTGGTCTTTGGCCGATGCCAACGAAGACGCCGCTTAATACGGTGATCCACGGCAAGATCGACCGCGAAGAATACACCATCGAGAAGGTCTATTTCGAGAGCGCCCCCGGCTTCTACTCCACCGGCAATCTGTATCGTCCGAAGAATATCAAAGGTAAGGTGCCTGGCGTCTTGTCGGCACACGGACATGCCCAGGATGCGCGCCTCGGTCTCTCGACACCCGAGAAGACGCGGCAGTTGATCGCCGACGGAGCGGAGCGATTCGAGAAGGGCGGGCTCTCCATTTATCAAAGCCGCTGCGTGCAGCTCGCACGCATGGGTTGCGTCGTGTGGCAGTGGGACATGATCAGCGACTCGGACTCGATCCAGATCCCGCGCGAAGTGGTGCACACCTTCGCGAAGCAGAGGCCCGAGATGAACACGACAGAGAACTGGGGCTTCTACAGCCCGCAGGCCGAGGCGCACAACCAGTGCATCATGGGCCTGCAGTTGCTCAATGCGGTGCGCGGCCTCGACTTCCTGCTGAGCCTGTCAGAGGTCGATGCGACACGAATCGCAATGACCGGCGAGAGCGGTGGCGGCACGCAGACGATGCTCACCTCGGCGATTGATGATCGCATCAAGCTGTCCTTCCCCGTCGTGATGGTGAGCACGTCGATGCAAGGCGGCTGCACGTGCGAGAACGCCAGCCTGCTGCGCATTGGCACGGGCAATGTTGAGTTCGCCGCGCTATTCGCACCGAAGCCGTTGGGCATGAACACAGCAAACGATTGGACCAAGGAGATGGCCACGAAAGGCTTCCCTGATTTGCAGAAGGTCTTCTCGTTCTACGCCAAGAAGGACGATGTCTTCCTCCTGCGCGGCGAGCACTTCCCGCACAACTACAACGCCGTCACACGCTCCGCGTTCTACACCTTCCTCAACAAGCACTTCAAACTCGGCCAGCCCTCGCCTGTCATCGAGCGCGACTTCGAGCCGCTCACACGCGAGCAACTCACCGTCTGGGACGCGCAGCATCCTGCGCCTAAGGCAGGCGATCCCGACTTCGAGCGCAAGCTACTGAAGTGGTTCACCGAAGACTCCGACAAGCAACTGCGCGCCGCCGCCGCGACGGACGAGGGTTTGCAGAAGGTGATCCGCCCTGCCGTCGAGACGCTCATCGGCCGCACGTATGCGCAGGCTGGCGAGGTCGAATGGAAGCTCGCTGACAAACAAGATCGCGGCGCGTATCTCGAGATGAGCGGCACGCTGCAAAACAAGACGCACGATGAAGACATTAGCGTCTCGTGGCTGTATCCGAAGCAAGTCAAGGACCGCGCCATCATCTGGCTCTCGGACAAAGGCAAAGGCGCCGTGACTGATCCCGCCGTGCTGCAACTCGTCAGCGCCGGAGCCACCGTGCTCTGCGCTGACCTCTTCCAGCAAGGCGTGCAGCAAACCGGCGTGGTGAAGAATCCGCGCGAGTTCGCCGGCTACACACACGGCTACAACGACTCGCTCTTCGCCCAGCGCGTGCATGATGTGCTCTCGCTCGTGAACTTCCTGCGCAACGGCAAGGTTGGCTCACACAAGAATCCAGCCCACATCTCCCTCGCAGGCTGGGAAAGTGCAGGCCCCATCGCCATCGCCGCACGCGCACTCGCTGGTGAAGCCATCGTCCGCGCTGCCGTTGACACGAAAGGCTTCCGCTTCGGTAAGCTGCTCGACTACCGTGACCCGATGTTAATTCCCGGCGGAGCCAAGTATCTCGATCTTCCTGGCATGATCGCGCTCAATTCTCCACACGCTCTTTGGATCGCTGGCGAAGGCGACAAATCGGAAGTCTTTGGTGCGAAGTTCATCGAGCTGACCGCCTTCACGGGCGACGAAGGGAGCGGACGGAGTGCTGCTGTCGAGTGGCTGCTCAAACCATGATTTGATATGAAGGCGCTGTGTCTCGCTTGTTTGATGACGTTGCTTGGTGGAGTGGTCCATGCAGGTTGGGATGCAGGTCTTGCAAAGGTCAACATCACACCCAAGGAGCCCGTGCCGCTCGCTGGCTACGGAGGCAAAACACGGCTATCCAATCGGGTCGAGCATCCTATCTGGATCAAGGCTCTGGCGTTGCGGGATGATACAGGAAGCACCGCAGTGCTCACTACTGCTGATCTCGTTGGTCTCAGTCCGAAGATGGTTGCACGCATTTCAGCCATGGCTCTGGCCAAGCACGGAATCGCACGAGAGCGGTTGATTCTGAATTCCTCCCACAACCATTCCTGTCCTGTCACCGAGGATGTGCTCTGGCTTTACTATGAGCTCACACCAGAGGAAGTCGCTACGAAGGATCGCTACACGGAGCAAGTCTACGCGTGGTATGACGAACTGATTGGCCAGGCGATTGCGAACCTTGAACCTGTAGAGCTGTCCTTTGAGCAAGGGTTGGCCGGCATCGCCGTTAACCGCCGACGATCGCGAGGTGCTGAGAGTCGGGCATTAGGAGGACAAGTCGATCATGATGTGCCCGTTATTGCTATTAAGGCTGGAGAGCAAATCCGAGGTCTTGTCTTTGGCTACTCGTGTCACACCACGGCTCTGGGTGGCTTGACCATCAGCGGCGACTATGCGGGGTTTGCCCAACTGGAATTGGAGAAGAACTATGCTGGAAGCATCGCGATGTTTGTGCAGAACTGCGGCGGCGATGCAAATCCGCTGCCGCGCATCCGTGGCAACGATATGGAGGCCACTTCACTTGCTGCCAAGTATGGTGCCATTCTTGCGGAGGCTGTGAATCAAGTTGTGGCGAACAAGATGGTGCCGATTGGCGGGCCGATGTCTGTTGCTATGGGGGAGGCCAAGTTGCCATTGCAGGAAGGGCTGTCCCTTGATGAGGTCAAGCAGCGATTGCCAAAGCTGAGCGGGATGCCAAAGCGTGAGTTCGAGCACTTCCTGCGACAATATGAAACACTTGGTTCTCCACCCGATCACGTGAACTACCCCATCCAGGTCTGGGGGTTCGGTTCCGAACTAACTTTCATTGCCCTGACCGGCGAAGTTGTGGTCGACTACTTGGCCTGCCCCCGGAAGTGAGACACTCATAAATGTAGTTTCGGCGTCCTTTGGTTGTGGTTGATGTGGGGTTGTTCTGATGCGCTGTCAAACGGAGCGGAGGTCTCATCGAGCGTAGCGAGATGAGGCCGGAGCGGAACAG
>JAEUHN010000034.1 GCA_016795365.1 Verrucomicrobiaceae bacterium | reverse complement strand
TGCTGCCCCAGCGTGCCTGGCGGCAGGTCGCTGGTCTCGCTCGTGATGGTGCCGCCGCCTTGCGTGCTGATGTCCCAGCTTCCCGAGGCCGCGCCGCCACCCGTGCCGGTGATCACCTGCCGCAGCAGCAGGTAATCGCCGCTCGCCGGCACCGCACCCGCGGGAGGCTCAAAAAGATACGTCGTGCCCTGCGAACTGCCGGCGGGATCATTCGGCGGGTTCGGACGGTTCGGCGCGATGTTTGTCGTCACCGTGCCCGTGCGACCTTTTGCTCCTGCGGATGACCAGATGATCTCATACTGCGCTCCCGCCCAGAAGCCCGTGGGCCATTGGCCGAGCGTCTGGTCTTCGATCGCGCTGCTCGCCGTGCCGCCGGGGCCGAGACGCACGAGCGACTGATACAGCAGTCCCTCGAAGCCCGGATTGCGAAACAGCAGCTCCTTCATCATCTGATGGGAGTCGTAGTAGTTGTGCTGCGCCAGGCAGATGCCAAAGCGACGCGTGTCCGTGCGCAGCACGGTGTCGTCCACATGGATGACGGTGTCCGCCCGCGAGAATGCCGCGAGCGCGAGGAAGGTGGTGAAGGCGAGTGTTTTCATGGTGGGATCAGGGTTGGTGAAAAAGCCTGCGCAGCCGCTTCCGGGCGCGATGCAGCGCCACGCGTTGCGCTGGTGTGAGAGCCGTCGAATGACCTTCGAGCAGGCGGCGGTCGCGCTCGGAGAGCTGGCTCAGTGCTTGCTCGAAATGAGCCATCTGCTCTTTGCGCATGAGCAGCGTGTTGGGTGTTGCTTGAGGGCTTGGAGCTTCGTCGAAGAGTTCTTGAGCACCGTCTTCAAAAGCGGCGCTGAGTTTGTGACGATGGCACCAGTGCCGACGAAGTTTGGCGCAGGTGTTTCGCGCAATCACCGCCAGCCAATGCGCAAACGGCATGCGTGGCTCAAAGCGCGGCAACGAACGAAACACGCGCATGAAGACTTCCTGCACCACATCTTCCTCCATCCATACCGGTGCGCCCCAGGAGCGGGCAGCGCGAAGAACTTGGGCGCGATGCTCGTTCACCAGCCAGGCCGCAGCGCTTTGATCATGACGGCTGAGCCAGCTCTGAATCGCGATGACGGGATCATCGAACATGGCCGTGGTTCGTTGGTTTTTTGGCTGCTCAATCCTTCTTTCGAGTCAGGATCAGGAGGTAAGGGCCTGCACCGCGGGTCTTGAACTCGGTGGGCCTCGGCTTGCCGCCATTGGCACTGCACCAGCGCAGGGTATCGCCCTCCAGCTTCCAGATGCCGAGCATCGTCTGGTTCATCGCAGGTCCATTCACACCTGTGGCGTCAATGGTGAGCACGCCGTTCTCTTCGGCGAGCTTGTAGCTTCCTTCACCGAGGCTCCGACCATCGCCATCGGTAGCGCTGATCTTGTCGATCGTGATCGTCAGCTCACGGATCGTGGCGCGGCGTGCGCCAGTTTCCTCGTCGCTCACGACCGCACCTTGCCAAGTGCCGAGCAGTTGCTTGCGCCACGCGGCATCATCCGCATGAGCGAGATCAATGAGGCAAAACATCGCCACGCCCAGGAGGCGCAGCCCATAGAGTATCGGGTTGGGTTTCATCACGCCCCGAGACTCGGCCACCACCGATGAAACGAAGATGAAAGGCAGATGAAAAAGCTTTCATCTTCGATGTAGCGTCGCCTAGGCGACGGGCAGCCGCACCATGAAGGTCGTTCCACGACCGACCGTGCTCGCCACAGCCACCGAACCTCCATGCGCCTTCACCAGCGCCTCGACTATCGCCAGCCCAAGCCCCGCGCCGCCGTGCTCTCGGGACCGTGCCTTGTCCACACGGTAGAAGCGCTCAAACAGATGCGGCAGATGATCTGCACCAATGCCAGGGCCAGTGTCGCTCACGCTCAGCACCGCCTCATCATGCTCACTCATCGCACGCAGCATCACGCTTTCACCCGCAGGCGAGTAGCGGATCGCGTTCTCGACGAGATTCAAACACACACGCTCCAACGCAACAGCATCGCCATTCACCCAAACGGGTTGTGGCGCATCAACGGTCAAGGCAATGCGTTTTGTCTCCGCTTGAGCCGTCAACGAGTCACGCACTCGCTCGCACAACGCCACCAGATCCACGGGCTCACGCGTGGCGATGGATTCACCTGCGTCTGACCTTGCCAGAGAAAGAAGATTCTCCGTGAGCTTCGTCAGCCGCTCGATCTCCTCGCGGCTGCTCTCCAGCACCTCGCGATACTCATTCGCCGGCCGTTCGCGACGCAGCGCGACCTCGATTTCACCACGCAGGACAGTCAGCGGCGTGCGCAGCTCGTGCGAAGCATCGGCGAGGAAGCGCTGCTGCGTGCCATGGGCCTCTTCGAGTTTGTCCAGCAACTCATTGAAGGCACGAGCCAGCCTCGCGACTTCATCTTCGTCCTTCGGCACGAACAAGCGCTCCCGCAAGGTCTCGCCCGAGCCGATGCGATGCGCCGACTCTGCCGCCGCATCCACCGAGCGCAGCCATGCTTTCGCGAGAACCGTCGCCAGCAACCACGCCACAAGAGTTGCCGCGATCACGGCACCGATGAGTCGCATCAGGATCGCATGGAGTCGCTCATCGCGGGTCGACTCCGGCATGGCAGCCTGCGCGAAACCAATCACCGTGTTGCGGTTGTCGCGATACGTCGTCACTGGCACGCTGGCCACTCGCACCGACGTGCCATCCTTCAGTTTCACAGTCTCCGTGAAGGACGACATATTGGTGGCCGAAGCCTCACGTGCGGATGACGAGAGTGGCAGCGCCTCCGTGAGATTGGCCGATTGCGTGAGCACAGCACCGTCTGGATCGAGGACCTGCACACGCAGCCCTGTCTTGTCGGTCTCCAAGAAAGCCTCCATCCATGGCTGCAGCCGCATCGCCATCGGGGTCACCGATTTGGAAAGAACATAGGCACGATCGCGCAGCAATCGGTCCGTGTCGTCGCGCAAGGCCTCAGCACTGGATTGATAAGCCCAGGCCGCCACCAGAGCCGTCACCACTGCGGTCAGCAGGGTGAAACTCAGCACAAGTCTGGCGCGGAAGGATTTCATGCAGCGGGATTCTTCAAAACATAACCCACGCCGCGCACGGTGTGAATCAGCGGTGTCGCAAAGCCGCGATCTACCTTCTCACGCAGGTGATAGAGCGTCACGTCGATCACATTCGTCATCGAGTCAAAGTGCTGATCCCACACATGCTCCGAAAGCCGCGTGCGCGAGACCACCTCACCCTGATGTCGCATGAGATATTCAAGCATGGAAAACTCACGCGCACTGAGCGTCACCGCCTTCCCCTCCCGCGAGACCTTTCGGCCACGCAGATCCAAAACGAGATCATCAAAGCGCAACATCATGGGCTCCGCCTCCGCCGCACCGCCACGGCGCAGCAGCACGCGCACACGGGCCAGCAGTTCCTCAAACGCGAAAGGTTTCACCAGATAGTCATCCGCGCCACCTTCCAAACCCTTCACGCGATCTTTGATCGAATCGCGAGCCGTGAGCATCAGCACCTTGCACGGACGTCGAGCCGACCGCAGCTCGGCCAGCACTTCGAAGCCATCCATCTTCGGCAGCATCACATCCAGCACGACCACATCGTAGTCATGAACCAAGGCCAGGTCCAAGCCCGCCGAACCATCGAACGCCACATCCACCGCGTAATGCTCCTCCCGCAGCCCGCGCTCGATGAAGCGGGCCACCTTGGGTTCATCCTCGACGATCAACAGGCGCATGGCGGAACTCTATGAAACGACGGCCCGACTGGCAAGGCAGCGTTGTCCTGAGATTCAGATGTCGCTCTGTTTCGGCAGCACGAAGGACATACAGTAATCGCACCCCAGCAGTGCGTTGGCCGCATCATTGATTGGGAAGGCTTCCTTGAATCAGCTCTGCCATGTAAACCGCCGTGATGGTCTTGCCTGCATCATCCTTCTCATGACTCGAATACCACGAGATGAGACCCTTGGTTGGTGAAAGCTCGACAAAGCCAGGATAGGAGTTGTCGCCGCCGCTTGGGAGTTCGGCGAACTCGTGGAGTTGTTCGCCGACCAGCCAGCAGAGCGAGGTTTTGGCACCTCGTTCTTTCGTGGTGTGTCTGCCGCCAACGAGGACATGCTCGCCCCACTTTGCAACGAGCGGACCACCCACGGCGTGATCGAACTGCTGGCGATTCCAGTCGGTGTAAGGAGGCTTGGAACGCAGCAGGAAGGCTTCTTTGCCGCTGCCGTTGCGACCGATCGCGAGAACGCGGCCGTCGCGCTCGAAGAGGAAGGCAGTTTCATCGCCATTGGTCTCGTTGAAGTAAGCGCGCTTCTTCCACACGAGTCCGTCATCGCTTTCGAGCATGAGTGACTGGATGCGTGCGCCCTCGCCTTTCGGGCCGATGTCGTAGCCGGGCTTGCGTCGGCCACAAAGGAAAGCCTTGCCGTCGTGTGATGCCGAGCGCCAGATGTAGAGGCCGAAAGTGCCCTCCAGCATGGTCGGTTCGCCCCAGTTCGTGCCGTCATTGGAGACCACCGCGAAGCCGAGCATCTTGTTCATGTCATACTCCTTCGGCTCGATCTTGCCAGGGCCGCTCCACCACGTGCCGGTGTAAACGAAGAGCCGATCTTTGAAGACCAGGAAGTGCGGATCACGTGTGTCGCGGTCCTTCACACTGAAGCGATGCACCTGTGTCCAGGTCGCACCTTCATCGTTGCTTCGCATGATGATCACCGAGGCTGTGTTGAACACCATGTGGCCATCGGGACAACTACGGAAACAAAGGTAGAGCTGGTCCTTGAAGCGAACGAGGTCGGTGAAAGCATTGTGCTCGCCGTTGTGGAAGACGCGGCGGATGTTCGAGACGTTCACGACAGGAGGCGGCGTTGCGAAAGATGAGTCCCGAATGAAGAGTGATGAAACAAGGATGGTGAATAGCAGCAAGCGCATCACGACCATACGCCACGGCGATAACGAGTTTGTCCGCGTAAGCAGGCAGGATTCGGTGGGACCGCAGCGTTGAGTCGCCCCATGAACCGCCGCCAGTTTCTTCTCAGCTCAGGTGCTGCCACCTTGATCTCGTCGGCCCATGCCGGTCAGTTTTCGGGCAAGATTCGCAAGTCACTCAAGTGGAGCATGGCGATGAAGGCCGCGAAAGCGATGTCACTCACGGAGGCCTTCACGAAGTTGCGTGAGTGCGGCTTCGACGGCGTGGAGCCGAGCCTTCTGGGACATGTCACGGAGGACAACGCGGAGGAGTGGATGGCGGCGAGCAAGGCCAGCGGATTGATCATTGATGGAACGGTCGGCGGCCGCGTGGACGGATTGGAGGCTGGCATTGATTTGACCAAGCGACTGGGGGGCGACTCGATGCTCGTGGTCCTCGCCTATGTGAACGACAAGCCGATCATCCAGCAGTGGAACGAGGCTCGTGATCGAATGAAGCAAGCGGCGGCCCACGCCGAGAAGCTGGGCATCAAGATCTTGATCGAGAATGTCTGGAACACCTTCCTCATCAGTGCCTTCGACATGGCCAGGTTCATTGATGAGGTAGGCAGCCCGTGGGTGCAGGTCCATTTCGACATCGGCAACATGATGCGCTGGGGTGTGGCCGAGCACTGGGCCGAGGTGCTGGGCCGTCGAAGCGTGAAGCTCGATGTGAAGGAGTATGACCTCGAGCGCGCGATGACGGAAGGCATGAGGAAGGGCTTCGACACACCGCTCGGCGAAGGCAGCATCAACTGGCCTGCCGTGCGCGCGGAACTCAAGAAGATCGATTTCCAAGGCTGGGCGGCTGCCGAAGTGAAGGCGGGCGACTGGGACTACCTGACCGATGTGGCACGTCGCATGGACCGCGTGCTCGATCTTTGACGCGCATCGGGAGACGGAGGAGCGAGCCGTCGCTCAACACTGCCTTGCCTTCTGGGGGCCGATGTTCCATCGGAGGAAGTCGCACTTTCGTTGCTAAGGCAGCGCACTTGCCACGTATTGTCCCGCCCTTCCCATGAAGTTCCTCGCCCTCGCACTCACCCTCATCGCCACCACCTCGGCCCAAGCCCAGCTCCAGTGGATCTGGACCAATAAGAAAGCCCAGGACAAGGAGAAAGCCTCGTTCCGCACCAGCTTCGACGCACCTGCGGACCTCGCGGCGGCCACCTTGCTGTTCAGTTGTGACAACGGTGCCAAAGCATTGATCAATGGCGCGCCCGTAGCTGAGAATCCTGACTGGCAGCAGCCGACGAAGGTAGATGTCCTCAAGGCGATCAAGCCGGGCAAGAACGTCCTTCTCATCAACGCCACGAACAAGGGCGGTTCGGCCGGCCTCGTGGTGAAACTCACCCTCACGACCAAGGACAAGAAGACCATCGAGGTGGTCACGAATCCTCAATGGGAAGCCGCCGCCACGGGCTCGGATGCATGGAAGCCAGCCGTCGGCGTGGGTCGCTACGGCAGTGCTCCCTGGGGCGACGCACTGGAAGGCAAAGGTGGCGGCAAGAACGACAGCGGCACCGTCATCGAAGCCAAGGACGTTGTTGTTCTTCCAGGGTTCAAGGTGGAGCTGCTTTACAACGTGCCCAAGGCTGAGCAGGGCTCGTGGGTGAGCATGACCACGGACCCGAAGGGCCGCCTCATCTGCGGCGATCAATATGGTGGTCTTTATCGTGTGACCGTGCCCCCCGTGGGCTCCGGCGACAAGGCTCAGGTGGAAAAGATTCCATCTACCATCGGTGGCGCACATGGCCTGCTCTACGCGAACAACGCGCTCTACGTGATGAACAACGAAAAGGCGACGTCCGACTGCAAACCTGGCCTCTGGCGCATGAAGGACAAGGGCGACGGCAGCTTCGCGGAGCCTGAGTATCTGCGTGCCACTCCTGGCGGCGGCGAGCACGGCCCGCACTCCATGCAGATCGCACCCGATGGCAGCGGCATCTACTTCAACTGCGGCAACCACACGAAGCTGCCCGAGAACGTCGAGAAGTCCCGCATGGTCATGGGCTTGTGGGGTGAAGATCACATCCTCCCGCGCATGTGGGACGCCAATGGCCACGCCCGCGGCATCCTTGCTCCCGGTGGTTACATTTGCAAAACCGACTGGGACGCGAAGACCGTCGAGGTCTTCTGCATGGGCTTCCGCAATGAGTTCGACTTCGCGCTCGATGCGAATGGCGAGATCCTCACCTACGACGCGGACATGGAGTGGGACATCGGCGCTCCTTGGTATCGTCCCACGCGCATCAATCACTGCGTGTCGGGTGGAGATTACGGCTGGCGCAGCGGCAGCGGCAAGTGGCCTGCATATTATGAGGACAGCCTGCCCGCCGGTGTGGACATCGGCCCCGGTTCACCCACCGGTTGCGCCTTTGGCACCGGAGCCAAGTTCCCCGCCAAGTATCAGCGCGCTTTCTATGGCAATGACTGGACCTACGGCACGATGTGGGCCATCCACACCGAACCCGATGGCGCTGGCCTGAAGATGGTGAAGGAGGAGTTCGTCTCCGGCAAGCCCCTGCCCCTCACTGATGTGATCATCAATCCCATCGACGGCGCGATGTATTTCGCGGTGGGCGGTCGCAAGACCCAGAGCGGTCTGTATCGCGTGACCTATGAAGGCAAGGAAAGCACCGCACCCGCCCCGGCCTACGAAGTCACTGCCGAAGCGAAGCAGCGCCATGAACTCGAGTCCCTTCACCTCGACGGCGCTGGCCCCGAGGCCATCGACAAGGCCTGGCCTTTCCTCGGCAGCAAGGATCGCAACCTGCGCTACGCCGCCCGCATCGCGATCGAACGTCAGCCAGCCAAACTCTGGATGGATCGCGCGCTCAACGAATCCAAGGCCCAGGCCAGCATTGAAGCTCTCATCGCGCTTGCCCGTGTGAGCCGCAGTGTGGAAGCCGCTCCCGGTGTGGACCCGAACGTAAAACCTGCCAAGGGGGCATCCACCGGACCGGTGCCGCTGGCCACCAGCGAGTCCGCAGCCATTCAGATTCAGATCACGAACGCGCTGGGGCGTCTCGATTTGAGCAAGCTCGACCTGGACCTCCAATTGCAACTCCTACGCGCCTACCAGCTGGCCTACACTCGCCTCGGCAAACCCGATGCCGCAGCTTGTGCAGCCGTTGCGGCAAGGCTGGAGCCAAGCTTCCCTTCGAAGAACGCCGCAGTTGATCGCGAGCTGTGCCAGCTCCTGGTGTTCCTCGATTCGAAGATCGTGGTGGCCAAGGCACTCGCCCTCGTCGCCACTGCTGCCGATGACAGCGAAGCTCTCGCGAGCGATGCCGTGCTCGCACGCAATGCCGGTTACGCAGGCGCTGCTGAGGCTGCTCACAAGAGCCGCCCGAACCGCCAGCAGATCGCCTTGATGTGGTCGCTGCGCAACGCCACCGCCGGGTGGACGCCGGAGTCGCGCAAGACCTACTTCACTTGGTTCCCACACGCCCGCACCTGGAAGGGCGGTAACAGCTTCAAGGGCTTCATCGACAATGCTCGCAAGGAAGCACTGGCGAACTTCGTGCCCAATGAAGAGGCCGCCGCTCTCGATGCCCTGAGCAGCAAGGACGAACCCGTGCCGCAGAACTTTGTGCCTGCTCAAGGTCCGGGCAAAAACTGGACCATCGATGAAGTGGTGGCACTCACGAAGGATGGCCTGAAGGGACGCAACTTCGACAACGGCAAAGCGATGTTCACGGCCACGAGTTGCAATGCCTGCCATCACTTCGCTGGCGACGGTGGCAACATCGGCCCCGACCTCACGGGCTCCGGCAGTCGCTACACGATCCGCGACTTCATGGAGAACATCGTGGAGCCAAGCAAGGTGATCAGTGACCAATACGGCAGCCATCAGATCGAGAAGACCGACGGCAGCCTGATCCTGGGCCGCATCGTCGCTGAGCAAGGCGACCAGGTGATGGTCATGACCAGCCCCTTCGCTCCCTCACAGCTCACGCCGGTGAAGACCGCCGAGATCAAGTCCAAGAAAGACTACCCGGTGAGCATGATGCCACCGGGCATGATCAACATCCTCAACCAGGACGAATTGCTCGACCTTATTGCCTACGTCATGAGCGGCGGCAATCCAAACGACAAGGCGTTCAAGCCCTGATCCATGGCGCTCAAGGCCACCATCCACAAAGCCAAGGTCCAGGTCTCTGACTTGGACCAAAACGCCTACAGCGATCACGAGCTGACCATCGCCCGCCATCCGTCAGAGACGGACGAGCGGATGATGATCCGAGTGCTCGCCTTCGCCCTCAATGCTCCGTCCAACAATGACCTCGGGGCGCTGGAGATGGCCAAGGACATGTGGGACCCGGATGAGCCTGCGCTCTGGCAAAAGGATCACACCGGGCTCCTCATGCACTGGATCGAGCTCGGTCAGCCCGACGAGAAGCGCATCATAAAGGCCTGCGGGCGTTCCAAACGGGTGACCGTTTACACCTATGGCGGGGCTGCCTCGGCTTGGTGGAAAGGCGCGGCGGACAAGGTCGCCAAGGCACGTAATCTGACCGTCTGGCAGATTCCTGATGAACAGTGCGAGCAGCTGGGTGCACTGGCGGACCGCTCGATGGACCTCCAGATCACGGTGCAAGACGGAGCCATCTACATCAGCGAAGGCGACCGCTCCGTGGAGCTGACGCTGCAGGCTCTCTGCGGCGGACCAGATTAACGCAGGAAGGAGAACTCGCTGAAGCGTGCAGCACACGGTCTCGATGGAGCCCAGGTGCTGTCGCTGCCTCCGTGGAAGGTGTTGAAGAGGATCGAGTCGGCTCCAATCTCCGCCGTCTTGGTCCATTCCATGTCGAGTTTTTCCACCATGACTCGTTCGGCTTGCTGAGGCAGTGTGATGCCAATGCGCAGCTTCCCATCGCGCTGACCAATAGTGTTGATGACCACGGACAGGTGCACCTTCACGGGCATTCCGGTGGGAAAGCGGAAGTCGGACGGGAAGTCGAATTCATCTCCATACTTGGAGGGTTGGTTGGGATGATAAACATAGGCCTGGCCCCGCCCTTCGGAGCGCCACATGAGCCGTGCGCTCCATCCTTCGAAGCCCGTGCATTTGTCCCCTCCCGTGATGGTCTTGGGTCCACCGCACAAGCCAGGGAGCTTGCCGCCTTTGACGAAATCGAACCCCTCCTCGAACATCACTGTGTAACGCAGCTCGGCCTTGGGCTTCGGCTTCTTGCTGAACTTCCAGCGCCAGCCCGCACCTCCGCGATCCGGCCCAATCTCGCCTGGCGCATAGGCCACACGGAGCGCCAGCCCACCCTCCTGCGACACCAGCGACACACGGCCTTCAGTCACCCCATCCTCAAAGGTGCAGCCGGGCCACTCACGCTTCCACTCAGCCACACCGTAGGGACCGGCTGGACCTGCGAGGACGACAGGCTGCCAGTCCATGGCCTGGACCTGAACTGCAAAAAGAAGGAGGGCAATGATGACTCGCATGGCGTGAAGACGAGAGGCCGCAGGGACCATCGTCTGTCAATCCCGGCCACCGTCTTTGAGCAGCCCTGACTTTCGACGTGACGATCCGGCAGAATAAAAAATGTCAGAACTGGAGGCGACGGCTCAAAGGGAAGCAACCGCGCTCAATTATCCATGAAGCTCCCGACCTTTCCCTCCTCAGCGATCAAGCTCTTCGGCTCCACAGCGCTCGTGCTGCTCAGCATTTCGCAGGCTCTGGCAGGCTCACCAACCCTCGGCGTCCCGAAGTCGGTGCCGCTGTCCGGCACCCAGCCCCTCGGCTTCAATGCGGGCAAGCCTCTGACCGCCCAGCCGATCTGGCGTCCTCAACAACTCGGTCAGCCAGTCTTTGGTTCTGGAAGAAGCTCATCGCCTTCCGCCATCACCACCACTACGCCAGGAAGTTCACAGCGGTTGACGAATCCACGGATCATCGACTTCGCCAAGAGCCGCCCTCTGGCACCTAGCGAACTTCAGGGCACATGGCTCTACGATCGCGTAATCGTGTCTGTGCCTGGTGGCATCTATCGAGTCACCTTGGAGAAGCGACAAGGCAATGCCTGGAAGCCCTTGCAAACCAAAGCCCTCGACGGCACGAGCACCACCCTCACGTTCTTCTTTCCCACCACCGAGCGGATCGACGACCTCCGTGTGATGGGCTCAAACAAAAGGAAGTTCACCCCTGCCCAGCTGACCGGCGTGACCCAGTTCGATGCGGAATCAACGGCATCGACTATCACGGCAGGCCTCGGCATCACCCTGAATAATGGCGGAGTGGTGGCGTCCGGTGGGTCCACGCTCGTCCTGAATGGAACATCTTCTGTGATGGCGAACACTGCCGCCATCACTGGATCTCAGACTCTCGGAGGGACCCGCGCGGTCGATTCCACGACAACCGCCACGACAACGATCAACACAGGTGCTGCCGTCGAGGCCGACATCTGGAAGTTCTCGGGCGACCGGTTGTTTTACTTCAACCAGCTGCGTGGTTTGCAGGTCTTCGACATGTCGGACCCGGCCAAGCCGGTGAAGACGGGCTCGATTCGCATGCCAGCAATCGGCACCCAGTTGCAGTCCCTGGATGACAAAGGCCAGCGCGTGGTGCTCTTCACGCGCAAGTCAGCAGATGACTACTCGGGGCACGACGTGCTGCGCTTCGTCGAGGTGTCTGCGGAGGGCAAGCCAACGGTGGTGAAGACAGTGGAACTGGATGGCTACGCGGGTGAGAGCCGGCTGATCGGTGACAAGCTGTATGTGATCACCACGGGCTGGTCGGGCTACTACATTGGTTACTCCCGGCTGGTGAGCGGGAATGTCTGGTATTGGAATACCGGATGGTGGCGTCTGCACGGCTATGATTTGAGCGATGTAAGCGCACCAGTGGCACTGGGCTACGTGAGTGGCCAGGGAACCACGCCAGTGCTCCAGGCGTCGGGCGGCTACCTGCTGGTAGCTGGCAATGGCTATGGCTACACCTACTCGCCAAGCTATCAGTGGCGCTACTGGAGCTATGTTTCGGCGGTGGACTTCGAGTCCAATGGCAAGCCTCATCTGGTCAAGTCAGTGGAGACCAAGCAGCAAGTGCGCGACCTCTTCAAAATGGCCGTGGTGAACGGAGCGATCGTGACGGTGACGCAGGAACCACGGCGCTGGGAATACAATCCGGACGGCTGGTCCAGAACCGACGTCACCAATGCCGATGGCACCATCACGACCACGCAGACTTACTCGTATCGCATCCATCCGAGCAAGACGTGGGTGGAGACTTTTTCGCTCGATCCTGCGGTGACAGAGCCACTCGCGCAACTGCACCTGGCTGCCGCCCAGGGCGAAGACCTGCACGCGACTCGCTTCGATGGCTCGCGCTTGTATGTGGTGACCTTTGGCGTGCGTCAGGATGGACCACAGGACTTCACGCACAGCTATACTTGGACGTGGAACCCATTGGCTCGTGATCCGCTCTTCATTGTCGATCTCACCGATCCGGCGAACCCGGTGGTGCGCAGGGAGCTGTCGATCCCCGGCTACTCGACTTACGTCGAAGTCGATGGTGACCGCCTCATCGCCGTGGGGCGCGAAGAGCGTGACGTGTCGGTGTCGCTCTTCGATGTGAGCAACCCGGGTGCCGCGACGCAGCTCGCTCGTGTTTATCCCTCCAAGACGCAGAGCCCCAACGAATACGCCTGGTCTGAAGCGGAGTGGGAGCATCGCGCGGTGACCTATCTGCGAGATCAGGGCAAGCTGATCGTTCCCGTGCAGGTGTGGTCGAGTGGCCAGCCGAGCTACTCCACACAGACGGTGAACGTGACGCGCGATTCGCTCACACTGGGCCCGGTGGTGAAGATGAAGGATCAGGCACGACGCGGCACGGCGCTGAAGGGCTACCTCGTCTCCATCTCTGGCAAGGAGCTGGCCGTTCACACCGATCCACCCAGTGGCGGTGAATCGACGGAGGCCGCATGGCTGGAGCTGGCCTGGCCGGTAGAGCAGGTGTTCCAGGTCGGCGATTACCTCGTGCAGATCGAAAGCAACGCGCCGGGCTTCGCGCGCTCGTGGTGGCGCTGGTGGGGTTCGACTTCATCGGAGCAGAACGTGGTCCGCCTCACCAAGGCAAGCGATCCTGATGAAGTGCTCGACAGCGTCGCATTGCCGAACCCGAATGCGGGTATCGTGGCGACGACCGAGCGCAATGGCACGATCTTTGTCGCCCAGCACGAGGCAGCCAGCAGCACCACTCCCGCCAAGCTCCGCACCTGGATGCTGCGCGTGCAAAGCGGCAAGCTGGTCAAGGTTGGCGATGGCGCAGCTGAGATTCCCGATGTGCGTGGTGCACCGCTGGCGAGCGACAGCGATTCCAGCAAAGGACAACTCACCCTCGTGAACAACGGCAACTGGCAGCTCTACCTCGACATGCAGGACGTGAAGCCGGTGTGGGTAAGCGAGGACAAGCTTGTGTGGTTCGCGCCTTGCCGTGAGAGTTTCTGGTGGAACTCTTGGTGGGGATGGGATGGCCCGAATTTGATCGCATCGCCGATAAGGATGACGTCAGGCATCTTGCTTACCAGTGAGAGTGTGGTGAACGTCCCAGGAACATTGGTGGCCAATACGACTTCCACCAGCACCGCGACAACAACCGCTGCACCGCCAGCACAGAAAACGAAAACCAAGCGTGAGAAGCTGCCCGTGGCGGTGGTCTTCCCCGTGCAGGTGGCGGCGAACGAAGTCGCCGCTGGCTCGGCGGTTACGGTTCGCCGCGATGACGAGGATCTGCCGCTCAATCAAATGGGTGAACCGTTCGGTGAGGCGGGTTACCTTTTCTTCAGTTCGTATCAGATGGAGCAGTGGCGCTACTACCCGATCGTGGTGTTGAACGACACCAGCAGCAACAACGAGCACGATGAGCGCGTGGTGAATGGCGAGCGTCGGCACAAGACGTCCGTCTGCAATCTGCACGTGCTCGATTTCACGCACGGCATCGAGCCCGTGGTGCGTGATCCGGTTTCCATTCCTGGGTTGGTGTATGGCGTATCCTCCGTGGATGCGAACGGTGCGTGGCTGATCACGGACAGTCTGGTCGAGCAGCGCTATGGACCATTACTGAAGCTGCGATCCCTGGCCTACGATGGTGTGGAGGCGCATCAAGTAGATGCCATCGGGAATCGTGAATACAGCTACGGCATGGCCGCCAAGGATGGGCTGCTGTTCAGCTCGGGCTATGAGTATGGCTACAACGACCGGACGGGCTACTGGGGACGCTACGTGCTCAAGCGTTTCCGCCAGCAACAGACCACAGGCATGCTGGAGCAGCTCGCTGACATCTCATTCAACGACGGTGCCTACTCCACACGACCGATCTTTTCCAATGGCTGCCTGCTCTACTCCTCATACTCCAGTGTGTCGGCGTGGAAGATCAATGCGGATGCGACGCTGACCTGGCTAGGGGAAAACCGCTCGACCAGCTGGGGTGCGTTGAGAAGCAGCTACATATACGACCGCTTCGCGCTCAGCGCCGACCTCACCGGCGTGTGGATGCCGGCCTGCGACTACGGTGTGGAATGGCTGCCATTCAAACTGCCTGCGACCAGTTCGACGGCTCCGTGAACGAACGTTGAAAAAACGCTGGCGCACCAGAGGAAACTGCTTATTCATCCCGCCCGCCAAAACCGGCGCGACGCACGCTTAGCTCAGCGGTAGAGCACTGCTTTCACACGGCAGGGGTCGCAGGTTCGAACCCTGCAGCGTGCACCACCTTTCCAAAACTTTAGGAAAGACTTCGGTGCCAGCCAGACTTACGCGGTCAGGTTTCCAAGGCAGAATCCAGCGCGGGTTTGGATGATGCGTTGATGAAAACAAATCAGCCGTCCGATGGAAGGCATCGCCTTCTTTGCCATGCGGACGGCTGGTGAATAGGTCACTGAAGACCAGGGCTTCCCACCGGTCACTTCTCTTTGCTCGACAACTCCAGAAGCATCTGGGCGTTGTTCGGATAGCGCTCGAGCAAGGACAACACGCGTTGAACGGCTTCGATCGGCTTGTGCCCGGCGAGACCGCGACGCAGGAAATGTATCTTCTCAATCTGGAAGCCCTGGAGGAGCAATTCCTCACGACGAGTGCCGGACTTGAAGATGTTGACCGCAGGATAGATGTATTGCTCGGCGATCTTGCGATCGAGCACGAGTTCCATGTTCCCGGTGCCTTTGAACTCCTGGAAAATGAGGTCATCCATCCGGCTACCGGTCTCCACCAGCGCGGTGGCGAGAATCGTCAGCGATCCAGCCGTGCGAGTGTTGCGTGCAGCGGCAAAGAGACGGCGGGGCACTTCCATGCTGCCCACCCCCATACCGCCCGACATCGTGGCACCACCTTTGTTGAGGTTGTTGAACGCACGAGCCAAACGCGTGATCGAGTCCATGAGCATGAACACATGCGTGCCCTGCTCGACCAGTCGCTTCGCGCGATTGATGGCGAGTTCAGCGATGCGTGCGTGACTCTTGGCGTCCTGATCGTTGCTGCTGGCATAAAGCTCAGCGTTCGGCAGCGAGCGCTTGAATTCGGTCACTTCTTCAGGGCGCTCATCGACGAGCAGAATCATGAGGTGCACCTGAGGGTAGTTCTTGGTGATGGCCTCGGCGATGTGCTGCATGATGGTCGTCTTGCCTGCACGTGGTGGCGAAACAATCAGCCCGCGCTGGCCGCGCCCGACTGGCGTCATCATGTCGATGACACGAGTGGTCATGCGATCCTGCGAGGTCTCAAGCTGGTAACGCTTGGCGGGATTGACTGCCTTGAGTTCTTCGAACAAAGGCAGATCACGCAGCTCTTCAGCGGTCAGACCATTGGCGGAAGAGACTTCAGTCAGCTGCATGCCGCGCGATCCCTTCTGTGCCTGGCCTTTGATATACATGCCGTCGCGAAGACCGCATTTGCGAATCACATCGCCATGCACAAACACGTCGGTGGGCAGCTGATTCCATCCCTTCTCTTTGAGGCGCAGGAAGCCGTGTCCTTTCTGGGAAAGCTCAAGCAAACCTTCAGCGGGCTCTGGTGGACCCAGTGGAACCGATGGTGAACGATCTTCAAAATCGGAATCCGCTGGCTGCTGAGGCTGTCTCGGCTGGTGCTGCTGATGTTGATGACGACCTTCGCCGCCGTTGCCTTGAGGCTTGCCTTGATGACCACCATTCGGCGGGCCACCACCTGCGGCAGCGCGAGCCGCCGCACGGGCCTGGCGCTCCAGCTTGCGACGCTCCCACCAGCGCAGACGGCGTCCGGGACGCTCCTCGCCTCCGGCTGCGGGCTCACCTCCAGCTTCGGAAGACGACTCGCCTGCCTCTGCGGGGACATCGGCATCAGACGAAGAGGGTGCAGAGGGTTGTTCGGCAGGTGCTTCGGTAACTGGTTGAAGCGCAGGAGCAGGCGCAGGAGCAGGCGCAGGAGCTGATTCAGCGACAGGCTGCACCACCTCTGCCTTGATTTCTACGTTCTCAATTTCGGGTGCTGGAGCTTCCTCGACAGCCTTGGCCTTCTTCCGCGACGGGCGCTTGGGCTTGGCTTCTGCCACGGGCTCAGCGGGAGGAGCTTCCACTACCGGCTCGGGGGCAGGGGGCGGAGGCGTTTCCACTTCGACCACAGCCTTTTTCTTGGCTGCTTTCTTGGTCGCTGCGACGGCTTTTTTGGCGGCCGTTTTTTTGGCAGCTGGGGCCTTTTTCTCAGCGGGTGCCTTCTCTGCAACTGGCACTTTCTTGGTGGCTTTCTTGGCCGCCTTTTTGGCCGTCCGCCGAGTCAGTGAAGTCTCCGGCTGATGGGTTTCAGGGGCGGGCGGAAAAGGGGAATCGGAGGTGGTGTCCTCGCTCATGGAAGCGGTGGGTGGGGCCTGAGTGAAACTGCTGAGAACATGTCAGATCTCATTCCAGTGCTGCTGCGGCCTGGTCGGATAATTCAAAATTGGCGAACACGTTTTGCGTGTCGTCATAGTCGTCGAGAGCATCGTAGAGCCGCACCAGCTGGCGGGCAACATCGGGGTCCTCGATCAGAAGTGTGGTGGACGGAAGATAAATCAGTTTTTGGGTCTTAGTGGTGACGCTCTTCTCTTTCAAGGCGGCACCCACGGTGAAAAGCTGTTCCATGGTCGTGTAGAGTATCCAGTCTTCCTCATCACTAGTGATGTCGTCGGCCCCGGATTCGAGGGCCAGCTCGGTGACCTGCTCTTCATTGAACGCGGGCATGTCGATACGAATCTCACCGCGACGCTGGAACATGTAGGCCACGCTTCCGGCATCCGCGAAGGTTCCGTTGTTCTTGCTGAACGTAGTGCGCATGTCTTGCGCGGAACGATTGCGATTGTCGGTCGCGACTTCCACCATGAACGCAACACCACCCGGGCCGTAGCCTTCGTAGATGATCTCTTCGATGGCAGCTCCCTCGATTTCGCCTGTGCCTTTCTTCACCGCGCGATCGATGGTGTCATTCGGCATGTTCTGGGCCTTGGCACTCAGAATCGCGGTGCGCAGCCGCGCATTCATATCAGGACTTCCACCGCCAGCCTTGGCTGCGAGGGTGATTTCTTTGGACAGCTTGCTGAAAATTTTGCCGCGCTTCGCGTCGGCGGCACCTTTGATGTGCTTTACCTTGGACCACTTGTTATGCCCTGCCATGTCGCTGAGGTGAGGTGAGTGAGGAAAACAATACCGCCCCGGCGAATCAACGTAACTGCGCCAATGAATGCATGGGGGGCGGTGATAAAAAAATGAAACGATGCACGCGGCTTCAACGAAGCCATTTGGGGGTTGCTCCAGGAGGTTTCGAGGAGAAGAACAGGCTCGCTCCGGAGCACTGTGGGAAACCTCGGCGGGACAAGCCTTCCGCTGCGTTAGCGGGAATTCCGGCGAACCGGAATGCGTTGCGACTCTGCGGGATAACCTTCCCGGACGCAAGACATTTTTCTCCACGCAAGTCTTCACCCATTTGAAAGAGGCCTCGTTTCCAGGCGGTGCCTGATCTTTTTGTCGTGCCAAAGAAATCGAGCCGGTTAGCATGACGTTCCCCTTTCAAAGCCATGAGACCCATCCTTCCCTTGCTCGCCTCTGCCGCCTTGTTGACGGGCTGCCATTCGACTCAACCACCTGCCTCGGACAGCAAGAAGGACGACGGCTCTGCCAAGAAGGAAGAGCATGCCAAGGATGACGCTGCCAATGTCAGCCTGCCCTTCCTTCTCAGCATGGACTTCGAAGAGGCCTCGGCGATCTCGGCTCAGAAGATGGACGTGCCCCCTTACTTCAAAGTGGCAGCGGACTCGATCGAAGTGCTCAAAACCACCGCCGATGGCAAGCCGCGCAAGGTTCGCGCGACGGGCCATGTGTTTGTGCAGATGGATAATGAGGCCACCGGGCGAGCCTTGTGTCAGGAGGCTCTCATTTCGAATGATGATCTCATCCTCCGTGGCAAGCCGGTGCTCCAACGAGGCGACTCCACCGTGGAAGGGCTGGCTGACGTGACGGTGTTTTACGTCATGGATGTGCGCCTTCGCGTGATTGGTCCGCACAAGCTCACCAACGTGCGAGACATGATGCGCAACTCCACGATGCTGCCTGCGGCCTGGAGTTCGGGGCCTAATCCGCTGCTGCCACCACTCGATGCCGATGCGGTGCCGGAAAGTGTTCGTGAGGAACTTCGCAAGTCGATTGAAGCCGAGACCGCCTTGCAACGCAGCCGAGTCGGAGTGGCTCCGGCCTTCCCCAATGCGAAACCCAGTGCAGCGCCACTGCTGCCCGCCATTGAGGTTCCCGATCCCAAGCCCGCCGCTCCTGAGAAAACCAAGGAAAAGCCCAAGGCAGAGAAAAAGTCCTGATCGGCAACTTCTTATCGACTGCACTGTTCCAGCCCGACCATGAACCGCTTTCTCCTCATCCCCCTTTCGTTGCTGGTGTCTGGATCAGTTCTGGCCCAGCAAGTCCGCCCAGGCCCCGAGCTTCTGTTCAAGCGTCTGGACAAGGATGGCGACGGCTTCATCAGCAGCGAAGAACTGCCAGTCGAGCGCCGGGCGAATCTGAAGCGCATTGATACCGACGGCGATGGTAAGATCTCCCTCAAGGAACACATGGCCGTGCTAGGCAATCGACCCTCAGCTCCCCAGGGACGCCCCATCCCATCGGCACCTGTGCCTGACACGATCGAGGCGAAGCTCGATATTCCGTATGCGGACAACGAGAATCCGCGCCAGCAGCTCGATCTTTATTTGCCGAAGAAGCGCACCAGCGACAAGCCATTGCCCGTGATTGTCTTCGTTCACGGCGGTGGTTGGAAAGGTGGCGATCGGAAGAGCGGCATGCGCAATCTGGCACCGTATGTCGCCAGCGGTGACTATGCCGGTGCCTCGGTGGGCTACCGGCTCACGAATGAAGCCCAGTGGCCTGCACAGATCCATGATTGCAAGGCCGCCATTCGATGGATTCGGGGCCACGCGAAGGAACTGAACCTCGACGCCGATCACATCGCCGTGTGGGGCAGTTCCGCAGGCGGCCATCTGGCGAGCATCATCGGCACCAGTGGCGATGTGCCCGCGCTTGAAGGGAGACTGGGCAAGCACACGGACCAGAGTAGTCGTGTGCAAGGCGTGGTGAACTACTACGGTCCCGAGAACTTCCTCACCATGGTCGATCAGCCCAGCACCATCGACCGCACCACCCAGGACTATCCCGAGGCCCTGCTCATCGGAGGACGCGTGCAGGATGTGACCGATGCCGCCAAGAGCGCATCACCCGTGACCTACATCAGCAAGGACGATCCACCATTCCTCACCGCTCACGGCACAAAAGATCCCCTCGTGCCCTTCGCCCAAGCCACCGAGTTGCAAACCAAACTGAAAGCTGCGGGCGTGTCCTCGGTTTTGATCACCATGAAAGATGGCGGACATGGTTTTGGCAGCACGGAACTCGACACCATCGTGCACCGTTTCTTCGACAAGACACTGCGCGGCATCGAGAGCAAGATCAGCGACTCCACCATTGAAGTGGAGAAGCCCGCAGCCGACTGGAAGCCCGCGCGCAAACCTTGATAAATCAAGGGCCAGAAAATGTTGGCCCGATCCTTGCTTGCGGTGTAATAGCTCTAGCTGGATCACCAACCATTTCCGGCAGGCTTCCATGTCAGAATTCGGACTTTATCAGACTCAAACGCAGAAGCTGGCCATCGGCCCGCAGATGCAGCAGAGTTTGCACATTTTGCAGGCTCCCACGATGGAGCTGCGGCAGCTCATTCAGCAGGAGATTTCAGTCAATCCCGTGCTCGAAATGGAGCAGCCTGAAGTCTCGCTCGAGGCCACGATCCCCGAAGATCCCGAGGGTGATCGCGAGCTTGATCATCTCTCGCAGCTTGACGAGGAATGGCGGGACTACTGGTCCCAAAGTCGTGCCGCCACGTCCTCACGCGACCGCAGCGCTGATGACGAGCGCTGGCGTTACATGATGGATTCGATCACGGTGGCCACCACCCTGCAGGAACACCTCTTGGAGCAGCTTCGCATGGCCACGAACGACCCCGTGATTCGCGAGCGGGCCGAGTTCCTCATTGGCAATCTCAACGACGACGGTTTCCTGCACTCCAGCCTCGAAGACCTCAGCCTGGCCCATGGGATTCCCGTTGATGAGCTGGAAGCCGCCAAGGCACTGCTCATCCGCTTCGATCCCATCGGCGTTGGCGCCGTCGATCTCCGCGAAAGCCTCATGATCCAGATGGATCGCCTGGGAAAGAAGCAGAGCCTGCCCTATCGCCTCGTGGAGCATCACCTTGATGATCTGGCCAACAAACGCTACCCGCAGCTCGCCAAGAAGCTCGCCGTGCCCATCGAGCAGATTTCCCGCGCCGCGGATTTCATCGGCACTCTCGATCCGCGTCCAGCTTCGCGCTTCGCGGTCAGCGAGAACAACTACGTCACGCCCGACATCGTGGTGGAGAAGGACGCTGGCGACTGGATCGCCGTGATGAACAACGACGACCTGCCGCACCTGCGGATCAGCAATGCCTACAAGGACATGCTCGCCGATCCCGATGCCAAGGGCGATGTGCGCGACTACATCCGCGAGAAGATCCGTGGCGGGAAGTTCCTCATTCGCAGCATTCATCAGCGGCAGAACACGATCCACAAGATCGCGACCGAGATTCTCAAGCATCAGCCCGAATTCCTCGACAAGGGCTCCGCCTTCCTCCGCCCACTGAACATGGCGCAAGTGGCCGACGCGGTCGGCGTGCACGAGACCACCGTCAGTCGCGCCATCGCTGGCAAATACATGGCGACGCCGCACGGTGTCTTCGAGCTGCGCTACTTCTTCACTCAAGGTCTCAAAACCGAAAGCGGCGAAGACTTGAGCAACACCAGCGTGAAGAACGCGATCGCCGAGATCATCTCAGGCGAGACTCCGCGCAAACCGCTGAGCGACGACAAGATCACCAAGCTGCTCAACGAGAAAGGCATCCACGTGGCCCGGCGCACCGTCGCCAAGTATCGCGAGGCGCTGAACATCCTGCCCAGCCACCTTCGCAAGTCGTTCTCCTGAGACCAATCAATCTCTTGCCCCGTCACGAACGCACGCCAAGAGACAGCGATGCATTACTTCATCACCGGCACGGACACGAACGTGGGCAAAACGTATGTCACTTGCCTGCTTCTTCAGGCACTTCGGCGAGCGGGCAGAGATGCGGTGGGCTACAAGCCGGTCGCCTCGGGTGATCGCGCGGATGCTGCGGCTTTGCTGGAGGCAAGTGGTGATCCTGCGCTCACGATGGAAGAGGTGAATCCGGTCTTCCTCAAGGTGCCTGCTGCTCCCGCCGTCGCGGCGATGATGGAGAACAAGCGGATCGACCTCGGCACCTTGCGCGCTGGCTACGAATCGCTGGCCCAGCGTCATGACACCGTGCTCGTGGAAGGCGCGGGTGGCTGGGAGGTGCCTCTCAATGACATCATGACCATGGCCGACTTCGCCCAGGCTCTCGCCTTGCCCGTGATTGTGGTGGTGAACAACAAGCTTGGCGCGCTGAACCACACGATTCTCACCGTGCGCAATATCCAGGCCCGGCAAATGAAATGCGCGGGCGTGATCCTCAACTACGTGGCCGACGAGCGTGATCCGGCGAGCATCTCGAATCGCGCCATGCTGGATAGGTTTCTTGACGTGCCCGTGCTCGCGGAAATCATGCACGGGGAGACGGAGATGGACTGGCCCCTCGACTAAATCTTCCCTTCAAATTCGACAACCGAGAGCGGATGCCTAATAACTCCTTGCGCAAGTCGTTGCAGTGAGAGCAAAGTTCCCTCATGCCCGCCCCAAGCCCATCATCTGAATCCGATGCGCTGGTCCGGGAGGCGATGGGACTTTACGAAAGCCAACTCATTGCCTATGCCGCCAACATTCTCGCCGGAGACTTCGAACGCGCCCGCGACGTGGTGCAGGACGCGTTCCTGCGCCTCTTCCAGGCGGACCCGGCGCGTGTTCGCGAGAACCTCAAGGCCTGGCTTTACACCGTCTGTCGCAACCGCGCCCTGGACGTCCTGCGCAAGGAGCAGCGGCTTGACCTTGGCGACGAGGACAAGATCCTCAGTTTCACTGACCACCGGCCTGATCCCTCGCAATCCTCGGACACCAGCGAACTCTACGACCGCGCCTGGACCCTCCTGGAGCAGCTCAGCAAGAACCAGCAAGAGGTCATCCGTCTCAAATTCCAGCACGACTGCTCCTACAAGGACATCGCCCGCATCACGGGCCTCAGCATGGGCAATGTGGGATTCCTCATGCATGTGGGACTCAAGAAGCTTCGCACCCTGCTGACCGAAGAACTTTCCGAACACTCCAACTGATTTTCGCCATGAACTCCAACGACCATCCTGACCTGACCGCCTTCGCCCTGGGTGAACTCGATGCCGAGCACTCCGAGGCCATGGCCCAATGGATCGCCGAAAACCCCAGCGCACGTGCCGAGGCCGATGCGACGACCACGCTTGGCGAGCGTCTGCGCCACACGGCACCACCGGCCAATCTTCGCCTTCATCCCCAGCAACGCGCCGCTCTTCTCAATGGTCCACAGCGTGTGCGTCAGCTCGTAGCCGCTGCTTCGCAAGGCTCGAAGCGCCGTCCTTCCACGCTTCGCCTGATCGTCTCCAGTGTGGGTCGAATCGCCGCAGCGGCAGCCCTGATTATCGGCGGCTTCCTCGCCGGCACGCATTTCGCCAATCGCCATGCCCCGTCCTTGGCAAGCACCAAGCCGGCCCCCGAGCCGACCAAGACAAAGTCGCCTTCCACTGGCCCCATCACGCCATTCCGCGCGAAGGAGATCGTCCCACCTGTGATCGCCGAAAGCACTCCTGCACCGGCCCCCGTGGTGGTAGCCAAGGCCCCCACTCCTCCGACCCCAAAGGCTGCTGCGCCTGCGCCCCTCATTGTGGCCGAAGCTCCGCCCGTCATCGCGAAGGAGTCTGCCAAGCCCGTGATGCCGCAGACTCGCGTGCTCGACGAACCCTTCGTGAGCACATCGAAGGCCACCCTCGCTTACGCTTCCCTCTTGCCCTCAGAGACCCGTTTTGTGGGTCCTAAATCCGATGCCACTGCCGCTGCGTCGAAAGTGCCTGCCGCCACCAAGCCGATCGAGCCCGCAGCACGCACGAAGCAGCCCGAACTTCGCATCCATTCGTGGAAGGCGGAAGTCGCCTCCTGCCCCTGGAACGAGACTCACCGCCTCGTGCGACTCACACTTCAGATCCCTAGCGAGCAAGAGTCGCCCACAACGCGCTACCCGGTGCAGGTGACCTTTGACCCCAACTACGTCCGCAGTTTCCGCCAGCTGAGCCAGCGCACGATCGCCGCCAGCGCAGCCACCGCGCCTGCCTTCCACATCTTGTGGTATGAGTTCATGCCCAATGGTCAGGCCAACAATGCCACGCGCGAGGCCAAGATGATTGGCTCCGTGACGATTCCGAACGCTCTCTTCACCACACCTGCCGCAGGCCCCTTCGATAGCACTCGTCTTCAGATTGTGGATCGCGGCACCGCCTGGACCGCTGCTCGTGAGGACTTCCTGTTCGAAACCGCAGTGGCAGGCTTCGGCCTCCTCCTGAAGGGCGAGAATCCCTCCCCTGCCCTGAACCACTCGCTGGTGCTCAAACTGGCCCAACATGCAGCCATCGACGACGACCGGACAGGCGAACGCGCCAAGTTCATCAAGCTCGTCGAAGATGCCCGGCAAATGGCTGGCCTGTGAGCCATCCTGAGCGCGCGAGTCATTGACTTGCGAGGCAAGCGCAGCCAAGACTCGCGGCCTATGTCCACCATCGTCGTCGCGCAAAAAAACGGTTTCGCATGCATCGGAGCTGATACCCTCAGCAGCCTCGGTTCACTGCGACAGAAGGCATCGCATGTCGTCAACAGTTCCAAGATCACGCAGATCGGCGACACCGTGATCGGACTCACTGGCACATCCGCAAGTCTGGTGGTGCTCAACAGCTACTTCGCCAATCCCGATCGCCTCGCGGACTTCTCTTCGACGAACGCCATTTTTGAAACCCTGCGCCACGCGCACTACCACCTGAAGAACGAATACTTCATGGCCGCCGCGCCGGACAAAGGTGAGGAATACGAGACCACCCAGTTCTACGGTCTCGCCGCCAATCCTCACGGCATCTTCGCGATCTACTCCTATCGAAGCGCGCAGCAATTCCATCGCTTCTGGAGTGCTGGCTCGGGTCGCGATTTTGCCCTTGGAGCCATGCAGGCAGTCTATGAACAGGCTGAGACCGCCGAGGAGATCGTTCGTGCCGGGCTCCATGCGTCCGCCGAGTTCGACAGCGGCACCGGCGCGCCTTTCGAGGTGATCAGCATCCCGCTCATCGACGCTCGCGCATCGCGTGCCACGCGTCGGGTGACGCCATCGAAGCGCGTTCGTCGCGCTTGATCAGGGCTTGGCCAACTTCGGCATCATCCGCAGCTGTCCCCACTGACGGACGTTCGTGCGCTTGTTCTTCTCGCCTGCGAACCAATCTTCGTGGTGGAAGTTGCCGAAGTTGCCCTCGCCTTTGGCCTTCTCATCGAGGTCGCCGACGGCGATGTTGAGCCCCATGACGACCTCTTTGTCACTCGGTGCAAAGAACGTCCCTGTCGCGACTTCGAGGCACGGGCGAAAGGCGATGCTCCACTCGATGACGTAGCCCTTGCCTTGGGCCTTCGGCTTCGCCACCGCCACCATCGCACACGTGGTGATCCATGACTGGTAAGTCAGCCACGCTTGCTCACTAACTCGGGGTTCACCTTCCAACAGTCCACCGACGCCCACGCCTCCGAGCCTCGACTTGGTAAGATTGCACACCATCTGCCAGCTCATCCCATCGCCCTTCGCGTTGTCATCGCCCTTCGCGTTGTCATCGCCCTTCGCGTTGTCATCGCCCTGCCATTGATTCGAAGCGTTGATAAGCACCTCCATCTCATCGCCGAACCATGGCCAGCCATCACGAGACAGCTCGTGGGCTTTCGGATTCTTCTCCGGCAGCCAGCGTTCGATATCGATGCCGTAGAGCACATCGTCTGTCACCTCGAAGGCAAAGTGAAGCCACTCGTGGTCATATTTTACCCATCCCTTCAGCGAAAGATCACGAGCCTCTTTCGTGGGCGTGAACTGCGACGTCCAGCCCTGCACGCCTTCGAACGTTGTGGCGTCAGACCACTCGGCAGCCTCAATGAAGCCGTCAATTTTAGGCGTGGTGCCATGGTAAGCCTTGAGTTCGCTCGGCCATTCGCCGCCGTGAGCAATTCCACCAGCGAGGAGAAGACATGCAAAGATCTCCCTCATCGCCGCACCTCGTGGTGACAGTTGGCGCACGTATTCTGTTCGGCCTCAATATGCGAGCCGCAGCGCGGGCAGTCGAGCGAACCCACCATTCTGGGCTGCATCTCCACCGGTTGGTCCGTGCTGCAGTAGCGGGTGGTGGAGCCGCGGGAAAACCAGTAAAGCAAAGGGCCAAAGACCGGCACCATCACGAGAATGAAGACCCAAAGGAAGCGATTGACGGATGTCATGTCCCGCCGGTCTAAAACCGACACCATCACCACCAGCCACACGATTGCGTAGATGACCATGAGGCTGATGACCGCGACAGGAAAACCGTCCGCTCCTTTGACCTGGATGAGTGATGTGGGCATGGGATGGTTCGTTTGTGATGCCTAGCGATGGCGATCCGACCTCAACGGCACCACCTTCTTATCCAGGTGATGGACGGCGGTGATGTGGCGCACGGTGCCGCTGCGAGAGCGCATGAGGATGCTGTGGGTTTCGGCGCGATGCCCTGTGAGCTTGACCCCTGGCAGCAGTGTGCTGTCGGTGATGCCAGTGGCGCAGAACAAGGCACTGTCGCCAATCACGAGATCGTCTTTGCGGAAGACACGGGTAAGGTCCTCGGCAGACACTTGAGCAGCGATCTCGGCACGATGGGCTTCGTCCTGAAACCACATGCGCACTTGCATGTCGCCACCCAGGCACTTGAGAGCAGCGGCGGTGAGCACAGCCTCGGGCGAGCCTCCCATGCCAATGTAGAGATCCACGCCGCTGCCAGGAATCGAGGGAGCGACGGCCGCCGTGATGTCGCCATCCGAGATCATGCGCAGACCCGCGCCCGCCGAGCGCACGGCTTCCACGATGTGCTTGTGACGCGGGCGGTCCATGGTGACGACTACGAGGTCTTCGAGATTCTTGTCGAGCGCCTTGGCCGTAAAGCTCATCAGTTTCTCCAGCGACCAGTCGAGCACACAGGGAGAGCCTTCCTTGGCCAGAGCCTCCACCATGGCCGGTCCGTAAGCGATCTTATGGCTGTAGAAGCTGGGGATGTTCACCATCGCACTCGGAGCACCATCGGGCACCTGCGCAGCTGCGATGACGGAGATGCTGTTGGGCATGCCCTTGCCGACGTTGGTAGTGCCGTCGATCGGATCGAGGGCAATGTTGAACTTCGGTGCACCGGGCTTCCAGGTGCCCAAGTGCTCGCCCACGAAGATGCCAGGCGCATTGTCTTTGATGCCTTCGCCGATGACCACCTCGCCGCAGATATCGAGAATGTCGAACACGCCATAGATCGCATCGCAAGCGGCGGCATCAGCGAGTTCCTTCTCGCCACGACCGAGCCACTTGCGAGCCTGAAGAGCGGCATTCTCCGTGGCACGGACGAATTCAAACTCGATCAGGCGTTCCAGATCAAGCGGGCTGCGGAGCGGAGGAAGTGGCATGGGGAAAAGGTGAGGGATGAAGGATAAAAAGTCGAGAGGTGCTTCAGCGGACCGTGCACCGTCTTGCCTCATCATTCATCCTTCATCATTCATTTTTTCGCTCGCACGTCCATCCACACCGCGAGCGTGAGCACGAGACCACGGGTGATGAACTTGAACTCCGGCGGCACAGCCATGAGCGTCATGCCATTCAGCAGGCAGGCCATGATAAGCGTGCCGAACAACACTCCGAGCACGCTACCACGTCCGCCTTTCAAGCTCACACCACCAATCACACAGGCCGCAATGGCATCGAGTTCCATCAGTTCACCCACGGTCGTCGTCGAAGCCCCAGCATACGCGGTTTGCATGAATCCGGTCACCGCCACGATGCCACCCATGAGACCGAAGGCCGCAATCACCACCTTTTGCACCGGCACGCCAGACACCACGGCGGCCTCCTCGTTGCCGCCCACGGCATAAAGGTAGCGACCGAAACTCGTGTGCTTGGTGAGCGTGTGCACGACGAAAGTCACGGTCGCCAGGATCAGCGCGGGCAGAGGCACTCCGCGGAATTGGTTGGCCACGATGACCAGCAAAAACACAGCCTGCGCGGCGATGAAGAGCTTCAAAAAGTTCGACTCCCCATCTTCCACTGGGAATCCATGGGCCTGCAGCTGGGCACGACTTCGACGACTCGCCCCCACGAGGATCGCCACCAGCAAAGCCGCCAGGACCAGCCCTGCCATCGGGGGAACGTAGAAAGTCGTGAGCGACGAATAGAGATTGGCCACACCACCGCGAGTCACCGGCACCGTGGAGTTCTGGATCACCAGCCAGAACAAGCCTTTGAAAATCAAGAGACCACCCAGGGTGATGATGAAGGCAGGAATGCGCTCACGCACGATCAAGGTGCCCATCAGCAGCCACAGCAAGACACCCACCAGCGACGCCGCAGCCAAGGCGGCAGGCGCAGGGAGGTCCTGCTTGAACACCAGCACACTCGCCAGTCCGCCGAGCAATCCCACGCCACTGCCCACGGAGAGGTCGATGTGGCCGGTCAAAATGATCATGAGCATGCCCATCGCCAGCGTCCCGGTGATGGAGAGTTCCGTCATCAGCATCGAGAGATTCCGCGCGCTGAGAAAGGGCGGTGCCATCACGGCGAAGAACCCGCAGATCAGCACGAGGGCGATCACCATGGAGAAGTCACGAACAGAGGGACGGCTTTGCATGAGAAAGCCTTATCAGACCCAAAACTGATGCGAATGGCAATAGTGGGTTCGCATCAACACACTCGTCCACCAGACACGGAGCACGGAGAAGCAACTCTGCGCCTTGCCACCCAGCGACACACCTTCTACCATCGCCCACCATGCAATGCCCCGCCTGCCATGCTCCCACCCTTGAGACCGCCGCAGCGTGTGAATGTGGTTTCACGATGGCTGCGCTGGACAAGCTGCTGGGGATTCCACCCGCCCTTCAGGACACCGTCACAGACCTGACCAGCGAGTTCACTGGCGGAGAGATTCGCCGCATTGAGCGCGAGGTGGATCGCCTGGAGCGTCTCTTCCCTCAGGTGCGGTTCGCCATTGTTGCCGCCGAGGTGCCTGCGAATGCCACGCTCGCGCTCTACGCCTTCTGGTTGTTCAATCGCGGAGGACTCACCGCCGCAACGGAACGCGGCAGTCAAAATCGCCTCATCATGCTCACTCTCGATCCCAAGGCCGGACGTGCCGTATGCATGATCGGCTACGGCTTGGAGCCCTTCGTCAGCGAGGCCCGCCTCACCTCCGCACTCCACGCTGCCTTCCCCGCACTCACTGCCGATCAGCCCGGCAAGGCGGTGCTCAGCTTTCTCAACGAGATGGAACGTCAGCTCGCGGAGTGCAGCTCGGAGCTCAATCGTGCCTTCGGAATCGGCGACTTCGAGTATCAAGGCCTCGCTCACTTCCTGGATTCGGAAGAGGCGGCTTCGGTCGTGTATTAGCAATCATTCTGAATGCTTCGTGCACGCTCACAGAGCGTCACATTGCGAGACCTTTACAGGTCGCAGAGAAGCCTGTGACAAATTTGATGCGTGTGAGAGGAAACAAAGGTTGCCCGGCATCTCGGCATTCTCTATGCTTGTCACATCTTCGCTGTTCGTCGGCGTTGTTCTTTTCCAAATTTCGTGAGTTTGCCGCCCTGCGGTGGCAGCTCACAAGCCTTTCCTGCAGGGTCCGTTTTCGGGGCACACATGGCCCGGTCCGATATACCTTCCCGGGGGCTACGCACGGGTTGCTTTCATGTCACGCCTTCATTGGACGACACGGCTCCCATCATGCGGGCTCCCACCTCGAAAGAGTGGGAACGTGAGCCCTTCGCCCGAACGACTCAAGTGGGAACCATGAAAGCCTCCTGACTCCGGTCAGGGGGCTTTCTCATGTCTGGAATCAACGACTGCCACTACTTCGACAACCGCCAGATCACAGGTTGAGGCACGACGACGGAACTGAGGGTCCCTTCCTGCCTTTTCAGAGCAGGCGGATTGAAGATCAAGGCGCGCGCGCCATCGCCAAGCGTTCGCTCGGAGAAGTTGGCAGCGAGCTTGTCGATGAGGGTGGTCTTGACGCCTTGCAGCTTGGCGGCGGCGAGGAAGAGCTGCCACTGGGGCCGGAGCGAGGTCTCACAGGACTCGGTAGCATCGCTGAGACTGACCAAGCAAATGACCTCGGGCGACATGAAGGGCATGGTCGCGCCTTGCAGCTTGAAGTTGCCGCAGAGCTTTCGCCAGTCCGCTGCCTCGGGAGAGGTGGCCGCGAGCCATAGCTCTCGACGATGACGAAGGGCATACATCTCGAGCAAGCGTGCTGGAGGCGATTGCTTGATCCATCGAACAAGCGGGAGGTCGGGCACGATTGCGTCTTCGCCTTCACCATTGAGAGCCCCGATCTGAGTGGGCTGCGTGCTGTCGGTAAACAGCGACAGCACGCGACGCCGAGTCAACTCATCAGGAGTCGGCAGTCGCTGGACCAAGTCTTCCAAGAAGGGCGCATCGGCCTCGCGCCCGAGTTGAGGCCAGGCTTCTTCGATCACGGCGATGAGTTGTTGCGTGGCGACGGATCGCAGCTCGCAATCATTGGTGGTCCAATACGGATGCGCCTCCACACCACGAGCACAGGCGATCACATTGTCCTTCCAGCCCTTGATGTTGCCGGCTCGAAGCTGGCGCCGGGCATCGCGTCGAAGCAAGGCGAGCGCATCCACCTGAAACCGTTGCTCGCCCACCTCGGCGGTTTGGGAAACGTTCTTCGGCTCGGCCACCAGAGCGAGGCGAACTTCATTGAGGAAGCCATTGAGCACCGGGGGCAACTCCGCAGGCAAGGCGGGTGACCACACCTCGAGCATCGGTGCGTCGTCAGCAGCCAGCGCGCTCTTGGCTTCATCCGCCAGAGTGGCTTCCGGTTCTTTTTCAAACCGATCCTTGTCCACCTCACGCAGTGCCTGGTAGGCCGGGGAATCATCGGCCAGTTCGCCCACCACTTTGATGAGTGCCGTCCAGCGCTTGCGATTCACAGGATCAACTTCGCAAGCCGGATAGCGCCGGGCGTCTTGGAAATTGGCGGGGAGACCGGCTTCGAAGTTCTTCCGGGTCTCGATCACGATCTGACGCTCAGCATACGCACCCACGCCAAACCAAGCAGCCACGGGCGACCACAGCACCACGGTGCAGCCGAGGATGGCCACGGCGGTCGCGAAGAATCCCGCCGGTCGAGCTTTGAGCTGATCAGCAATCTGCGTCGCGAGGGACTGCACGATGACACCGTGCCTGGCCCGATAACGCGGATGCTCGCGAATGGATCGATAGGCCTCACGGTAGGCATCTTCCTCGGCATGAGGCTTTCGCGAGCCGTTGGCAGGAACAAACGAGCGATGCTTGCGGCGGACCACACTAGCCACGAACCATGGAGTGCCCAGATGGAGCAGCTGACTGATGCCGATGTAGAACAGCACCTTGCCTCCGAAGAGTCCCATCCCCATCATGCCAAGCGCGCTCAGCGTCTGAAGCATTGCCTGAAGACGAGGCCAGCGTCCCTGGATGGCCAGCCGCAGCAGATGCCCGCCATCCATGGGCAGGACGGGCAGCAGATTGAGCCCATTGAGGATGAGGCTGAAGAACGCGGGCCAGCGCAGCCACTCGATGCCCCAGCAATCGTAGAGGAGCGCCACCGCTCCCGCGACCATGCCCGGCACTGGCCCCGCCAGCACCACGATGATCTCCTTCCAGGCCGCCAAGTCGGGTCGCTTCCCAGCCATCGCCACCGCACCAAAGAAGGGAATGAAGAAGATGCCGCGGTTCCGATAACCAAAGAGCCACATGGCGAGGAAGTGTCCCAGCTCATGCACCGTGAGCACGCCGAGAATGGCAAGAACTCCATTCGTCTTCAATGCTCCACCTTTCATCGCCCAGCCCGAGAGCACCATCGAGAGGAGCAGCATGGCAAGCTTCATCCACCCCGAGGTCCCGACGCCGGAGGCTTTCCGACTCTCCTCGCGATGCCAGTGATCCATGTCCAGCTCGGCGAGGACGGAAGGTGGGTAAACCGGAGCTGAAGCGCGATTTCTGCGGGCCCGGACCCGTTGCTCGCCTTCCACTTTGCCCACCTCGCCCGCCATCTTCCAGGCCGCGCCCCAGCGCAGTCGAAAGGTTTCAGGCTCGCGCCCAAGCTTCATCTTGTTCAAGGCCACGAGCCGCCGCAAATCCCCTCGCCCATGCGCATCCGCTCGCGCAATCCATGCCTGCGCATCGGGGAAGGCGATCTCTGCTCCGATCGGCTGCACGCGAGCCTGATGGGCCTTCCATTGATCAGCCAGGCTGGCAAAGACTCGCCCCTCGGCCATCGAATCCTCTGCAACCGGCAAGGCCTTCGAGACTGGTTGCGAGAGGGTCTCCACGTAGCGCCCATCGGACTGCCGCCAAGAAGTGAAAACGACATCGCACTCGCGAAGTCGATAAGGTTCCAAAGCCAAGGCGACTCGCGCCAACGTAGGCGGCGATCCCTGCTCATACACCAGCCACCATCGCGGGTGCCGATCTCCCACGATGGAGCCATCCCGCAACGTGCCCCAGAATCGGAAGCCCAGCTCCTGCAGCTCCTGGTCGGCCATTTCGAGCATGGGGCGCTGATGGTTTGGGATGCTCGCTACCTTGTCCAGTCCCACCCCTCCCGGTCGAAAGACTCGGCGACGGACCTCCAGGAAGTTCAGGATCCGAACCAAGACCACCAGGCCCACGAACAACGCCACCACAGCGCCACCGACCCACAGAAGGGTCGGCGAAACGCTCGGGAAGGAGTCTGGAACGAGGTTCTTGAGCATGGCCCGTGGGAGGTCGAAAAAGGCAGCAGCTCGGTATTCTAGCGGACAGGCTAGCCTTTTTCTATAATTTTCATAATTCAGCAGTTTAGACTCCTCCTTGACGTTCAGCTTGCCTCTCAGCGCATCAACGGAGGCCGTGGCTCAAGTCCCAGCCACCGATCCGCTTCAAACCACGGTGTCCCATCGCTACAGCAGTTTCTCTGCAAGCGCGAGGTCAGCGGGGAAAGTGATCTTCAGATTGGGCGAGGTGTTCTCCACCACAAACACCGGCTCGCCAAGAGCTTGCACGGCGGAGACCTCGTCAGTGACGAGCAACTCAGAGCCCAGGACGTGCTCGTAGGCGGTCATGAGCAGCTCGCGATCAAACACCTGCGGCGTCTCCATGATCCAGGCGTTCTTGCGTTCCAGCGAGTTGGTGATCTTACCGGAATCATCGCAGCGTTTCATGGTCTCGGTCACGGGACGGGCACAGGCGACAGCGCGTTTGTCGCGAGCGATGGCCACGCACTTGCTGATCTGCGCCGTGGTGATGAGGGGGCGACCACCATCATGAACGGCTACGATTTGACTCGACTCCGACAAGGCGCGCAGGCCCTCGAAGACTGAGAAGTGACGCTCCGATCCACCGGGCAGCATCTTGACCAACTTCGGGAACGAGTGCTTGGCCAGCTCCTCGCGCACGGCCTCGGAGCCCACCACGATGATCTCGTCGATGGCATCGCATTGATCGAAGGTTCGCACCGTGCGCACGATCACTGGCACTCCGCCGAGCGGTGCCAGCAGCTTGTTGAAACCCATGCGCTGGCTGCTGCCGGCGGCGACGATGATGGCGGAAGTCATGGTGCGCATCAAAGACACGCACGCCGAGTCGGCAAGCCGCAATCTCAGCGCACCGCAGCCATCGACTTGAACACCAAGTCGCGGTCCGAAGTGAGGATGTGATTATGAAACGCCCCGTCCACCACATGATAGGCGATGACGTCGGGGAACTTCGCCGCCAAGGCCTCACTCTGAGCCTGCGGAATCACCTCGTCAGCCGTGCCGTGAATCACCTCCAGATGACACCCACCGCGGGCCTGGAGGCTTGAGATGACCGCTTCATTGTCAAAGCGGTGATGCAACAGCTCGCACAGCGGCCAGCCCACTCGCAACCGTGCCATGGACTTCATGGATGAAAACGGCGCGATGAGCACACCGCGATCGATATGTTCCTCGTCCATCGCGATCAGAGCCGCCGCCGCCCCCAGCGAGTGGCCGAAGACTCGCAGCCGAGGCTGGAGCGCTTCGGGCTTCAAATCCAATCGCTTGGCCAAAGTCGGCAGCACGTTGCGAATCGACTCGCTGATGGCGGCTGGACTCGGACGACCCTCGCACCTGCCATAGGCCGGGTAATCGACATGCACGAAGACGTCGTTTTCAAAGTCAGGCACTCGATTGAAGTAACTCACCAGGTCCAGCGCCCGCGTGCCATTGCCAGCAAACACAAGCCACACCATTCCTGCACCGCCGGGATTCCTGATCCAGCTCACCTGCTCGCCCTGCGAGGTTCGGTAGCGCAGGGGCTCGGCTCCGCTCGCCTGGATGAATGACTCCTCATAGCCCCGAGGATGGTAGATCATGCAACTCTGAAACAGGAGCAGCATCACCGCCAGCCCGGCGAAAACGCGGAGGAAGAACATCGCAGAATGTCGCACCAGGGACTTCATGGACGAGATGATGTCACGGGGCGGTAGCGATGCAGCATTAAAACTTTGCCAGCATCAAACGCGAATGAACACGAATGGGAACGAATGGCCATGAATCCTTACCCGGCCGTGTGACGGGTTTTGCGCGCATCTCATGATGTGCGAGTCGTCCATTGAAAACATCAATGCGCGGCCCGAGAGATCAGCCGCTTTGATCGCAGCCATGACTCACGAGTTCCTCACCCTTTCCTCCGGTCGGAAGCTGGCTTTCCAGCACTTCGGCGATCCCGCAGGCGTGCCAGCTTTCTACTTTCATGGGTGGCCGAGTTCGCTGGTGCAAGGGGCCCTGATGGATGAGCAAGGCAAGCGCCAGGGGTTGCATGTGGTGGCGATGGATCGTCCAGGTGTCGGGCGCTCCGATCACCAGCCGGGTCGTCGCCTGCTGGACTGGCCGCCCGTGGTGGTCGAGCTAGCGGACCATCTGGGATGGGACAAGTTCCACGTCTTCGGCGTGTCAGGTGGCGGTCCGTATGCCCTTGCCTGTGCTCACGCGATTCCCGATCGCCTGCTCAGTGCTAGCGTGATCTGCGGTGCTCCGCCCTTGCGTTTGTTTGGCAGTCGCGAGCTGTTCTTCCCTTACCGACTGGTGCTCGCGATGAGCCATCACGTGCCGTGGTTGTTGAGCCCTCTGTTTCACATCGCCAGCACCATCTCGCACTGCCCGGCTCATCTCCCCCCGCTGAGCTGGATGATCGCGATGCTGAGTGGCCGGGATCGCGAAGCCCTCCAGGATCGCGAGGCGCATCGGATCATTTGTCAGAGCTTCCGCGACTGTCTGGCCAGCGGTGTGCCGCAGGTGCAGGCCGATGGCGACGTGTATCACGAGGACTGGGGCATCGACTTCAGCCAGATCCGCTGCCCGGTGCATCTCTGGCATGGCATGAAGGATCGGAACATCCCCTGCTCTTACGCTGAGAAACTCGCGACTCTCATGCCCACGGCAATCACGCACTGGACGCCGGACGATGGACACTACTCGCTGCCTCTCCTGCGCGGGGATGAGATTGCACGCGCAGCGCTGGGCCGTTGATGCCGACAAGCTCCTTTACAACCCACGCCCTCGCAGCACACTGCGCGCTCATCCAACCCAACGCCAAGACCTATGACTATCGCCCAACGCATCCTCGCCGACATGAAGACCGCCATGATGGCGAAGGACTCCGTCACCCTGAACGTGGTCCGCAATCTCAAGTCCGCGCTCAAGTATGCAGCGATCGAGAAGCTCGGCGCTGATGGCGAACTCAACGAGGTGGACACCGTGCCCGTCATCCGCAAGGAACTCAAGAAGCTCCAGGACTCCCTCGATGGTGCCGTGAAAGCCGGACGCGCCGAGATGGCCGATCAGGCCAAGGCGGAGATCGCGGTGCTGGAGAAGTATTTGCCCGCTGCGATGAGCAACGAAGAAGTCATCGCCATCATCGAAGCCGTCATCGCCGAACTGGGTGCCACATCCAAAAAGGAGATGGGCTCCGTGATGAAGGCCGTGCAGGAACGCACCGCCGGGCGCGCTGACAACAAGGTGATCTCTGGCGAAGTCGCCAAGCGTCTTCCTTGAGGCGTCCCGATGCTCCCCGGCGCTCGTAACCGCTGCGAACGCCGAACGCCTTTCCTTCGATGATCAGACTCGCCCTACGCATGTTGTTTGGAGATACCGCGAAGTATCTCATGCTCGTCGTGGGGCTTTTCTTTGCCACCTTCCTCATGGCGCAGCAGAGCGGCGTTTTCTGCGGCCTGATGCTCTGGACCACCGCGACGCTGAAGAACGTGCCCGCGCCGCTCTGGGCCGTGGAGGAGAAGGTGGAGCAGGTCAATGAAACGAATCCGATGCGCGACACGGACGTGGCTCTGGTGCGCTCCGTGGACAGCGTGGCCTGGGCATCGCCGCTTTACTCCGGTGTGCAGCGCGTGCGCATGGCCAACGGCAAGTTCAAGATCATCCAGCTCATCGGTATCGACTCCGCGACGCTCGCCGGCGCCCCGGTGAAGATGCGCGAAGGCAGGCTGGAGGATGTGCGGCTACCGCATTCCGTCATCGTCGATGACCTCGCCTTGCAACGCCTCTCCATTGATCGCCAGAACCCGATCAAGGTGGGCGACACCTTTGAAATCAACGACCAGGAAGCCCGCGTGGTGGGCATCTGCGAGGCCATGACCTCCTTCACTGGCGGTCCGTATGTGTGGACCACTTACAGCCGCGCGCTGCAGTATGCACCGGCACAGCGCAAGATGCTCTCGGCAGTGATCGCTGCGCCCAAGCCCGGCATCAGCAATGAGCAGGCCGCTGCGGACATCGAGCGCGAAACCGGACTCAAGGTGTGGGTGAATGGACCCTACGGAACACCACGCGACTTCAATGCAGCCACGGTCTGGTGGTATGTGAAGAACACGGGTATTCCCATTTCCTTCGGCATCACAGTCGTCGTAGGCTTCATCGTCGGCGTGGCCATCTCGTGCCAGACATTTTACTCGTTCGTGCTTGATCACATGAAGCACCTCGGTGCGCTCAAGGCCATGGGTGCAAGCACCTTCATGCTATGCCGGATGCTGCTCACGCAAGCCTTCACCGTCGGCTTCGTCGGTTACGGCATCGGGCTCGCTGCCACCTCAGGCTTTGCCTTTGGGGCTTTGAAAAACGAACAGCCACCTTTCTACATGCCGGACATGGTGCCGCCTGCGGTTTTCGGTGTCATTTGTTTCATCTGTGCGCTCGCCGCGATGCTCGGCATCTGGCGTGTGGCGCGGCTGGAGCCCGCGATGGTGTTCCGTGGATAAATCCGGGCGTTCACCTTGCGTTAAGGTTGATGCTCCATCTTGATCCCGCATGAAACGAACCGCCCTCTGGCTCAGCCTTGTCATCCCCGCCCTCGCCGCCTCCCTGCCCAAGGCTGTGGTGTCCGTCGCCACCGAAGGCGAGCAACGCGTGATCAAGAGCAATGGCATCCCTGATCACAAGCCCGGTGACTTTCCTCGTCGTGGCAATCCGAATGCGATCCGCGCGCAGGCTTATGAGTTTCACCTTCCGCTCAAGCCTCAGGCTGCTGACAAACCGACACCCAGCGGCCATGCCTTCTTTGGCGTAGCCTTGAACGGTGTGCCCTTTGAGCCCGGCACGGCGGAGTTTTGGAATTTCGACTCATCCTCCGGCTGGAAATACGAAGCCTTGTCAGGGAAGATCGATCTCGGTCTGGATGATCACATGGCGCATGTGCAGCCGAATGGTGCCTATCACTACCATGGTCTGCCCACAGGTCTGATCGAGAAGCGCACTTCGCCCACGAACGACAAGATGGTGCTCGTGGGCTACGCGGCGGACGGCTTCCCGATTTACACGGAGCAAGCCCACAGCAACGCCAAGGACGCCACAAGCCCGCTCAAGAAGATGCGCTCCAGCTATCAACTGCGCGAGGGCAAACGCGACGGCGGACCGGGCGGGAAGTTCGACGGCACCTTCACCGAGGACTACGAATACAAGGCGGGCAGCGGTGATCTGGACGAGTGCAACGGACGATTCGGTGTGACTCCCGAGTTTCCCGAGGGCACGTATTACTACTGCATCACCACTGAGTTCCCCCAGCTCTCACGCCAGTGGAAAGGCACGGCGGACCCGAGCTTCCAAAAGCGCGGCGGCCCACCCGATGGACCTCGCGGAGGCCAGCGTCGCGGTGGCCCCGGCATGCGTCGCCCGCCGGGTCGTCCTGAGGATGCATTCCTGCCTCGGACACCGTTTTGATTCGCAACTGATCGCGGTCACAGCTTTACAAGTGGCGCAAGTGCTGGACTATCGCACCGCTCCGTCACGAGCTGACAGCCTTGCCCAATTCACCGACAACCGCCGCTTCTGAAAGCCTCCTCCAGCACGCCGAGGCGAGGCTCGTGCCCGGAGAGCGCATCATGGCGCGCTTCCTGACCGATCTGGATGCGAGCCTGCACTTCCATCAGGGCCTCATCGTGCTCACGGATCGGCGGCTTTTGCATGTGGAGCCTGCGCAGGCCGAAGACCTTAGCTTTCGTTCCTGGCGTCTCGCCGACATCGAGGACCTCGTGATCGATGAACTCGGTGCGGTCGCCGAACTGCATCTTTTCCAAGGCGGCACCCAGTCGCACCTCTGGCGTGTCACCTCAGGTCGGGTGCGCGAGGCCGATGGCTTCCTCGCGAAGTTCAAGGAACTCCAGCGCGCGCATCGTCACGAAGTGCTCCATGGTCATCCTCTGGGCTCCACCACGCCGAAGAAGGTCGAGGACGATGATCCTTTCGCGAGCGATGAAGTCGCCACCACGAGTCCTCCCGGCAGTCCGCTTTGGCGCTTGATGAAGTTCTGCTCGCAGTGGCACAAGCTCATGGCCCTCGGCTTCAGCCTGGCCATGCTCAGCACTTGGTCCGGCCTCATTGCTCCATGGCTGACGGGCGATCTGGTGGACAACGTGCTCATCCCTCTGCAAAGCGCGACCGAGCGGGTGCACGTGAAGCATGTTTACCAGTTCGCGCTCTACCTCGCGGGCGCTGCCGTGCTGACCTGGATGCTGAAGTGGGCCACCACGTATGTCGTTTCACGCCTCGCTGAGCGCTGCGCCAGCCACATGCGCCGGTCCACCTTTGAGCACCTGCAAAAACTGTCGCTCACCTACTTCAATAAGAAGCGCACCGGCGACCTCATCTCCCGCATCGGCGGCGACACCGATCACATCTCGCTCTTCATCTCAGTCAACTTCATCGACTTCCTCGTCGATGTGCTCACGATTATCTTCACTGCTGTGATCATGTTCACGGTGAATCCCTTGCTCGCCTTCGCCGCTCTCGGCCCCCTGCCGATCGTGGGCTGGCTGGTGCAATGGGTGCGCGGCGTGCTTCGCGGTGGATTCGCCGCCGCCAGCCGCGCCTGGAGCGCCATGAACAGCGTGCTCTCCGACACCATTCCCGGCGTGCGCGTGGTGAAGGCCTTCGCCCAGGAGCAGCGCGAGATCGAACGCTTCCGCCAGACGGACAAGCACATCTTTGACACCAATGACCGCGTGAACCGCACATGGTCGTTCTTCGAGCCCACGATCAATTTTCTCAGCGACGTGGGGCTCCTCGTGGTCTGGGCCGTCGGTGCCTGGTGCGTGGCTCACGACAAGGCCAAGGTGGGCGACCTCACGATGTTCGTTCTCTACGTGATGAAGTTCTACGGCAGGCTCGATTCGATGAGCCGGTTCATGGCTTCCTCGCAGCGTGCCGCCGCCAGTGCGCACCGCATCTTCGAGATCCTCGATGTGAAGCCGGACATGCCCATCACCGACGGCACACTCACAGTGAGTCGTCTTCGTGGCGAGATTGAGTTCAAGGACGTCAAGTTCCGCCACGGTTCACGGCAGATCATCAAAGGCATCTCGCTCAAGATCGAGCCCGGCGAGATGATCGGACTCGTCGGCCCCAGTGGCGCGGGCAAGACCACGCTGGTCAACCTTGCCTGCCGCTTCTTCGACGTGAGTGAAGGCGCGATCCTCGTCGATGGGATCGACCTGCGTGAACTCAACGTGATGGACTACCGCCGCAATCTCGGCCTCGTCCTCCAGGAGCCCTACCTCTTCTACGGCACGATCGCGGAAAACATCGCGTATGGGAAACCCGATGCCACTCGCGCAGAGATCATCGCCGCCGCTCGTGCCGCTCGAGCACACGACTTCATCATGAAGCAGCCAGACGCCTACGACTCGCTCGTGGGCGAACGCGGTGGGCAGCTCTCCGGTGGCGAGCGCCAGCGCATCAGCATCGCCCGCGCCCTGCTGATCAACCCAGCGCTGCTCATTCTCGACGAGGCCACCTCTTCGGTGGACACTGAAACCGAACGCGAGATTCAAGCCGCGCTTGATCACCTCGTAAAAGGCCGCACCACCATCGCCATCGCCCATCGTCTAGGCACCCTGCGTCGGGCCAACCGACTCATCGTGGTCGAGGATGGCAAGATCACCGAGACCGGCACCCACGATGGCCTGCTGGCCCACAGCGGCACCTACGCCCGCCTGCATCAGGCCATGATCGAAGTCACCCACGCCACCGCGACACCGCTATGAGTCTGGACCTTCAAACCAATGCCGCCGGTCAGCTCGTGCTCATCACCGCCGACGGCACACGCTACGAAAACGTCCGCCCCGCCCGCATCTTCCCCCTCACGGATGCCGATCATTGGATCGCTCTGCAAGATGCCACAGGACGCGAGCTTGCCTGCATCGAAGATCCTTCCGCGCTCCAAGACAGCCAGCGTGCTGCCTTGCAGACGGCCCTGACGAAGCGCGCCTTTGTGCCCGTGATCCAAAGCATCGAACGCATCACCCGCGCTGCGGATGGCTACATCTGGCATGTGATCACTGACCGCGGACCAACGACCTTTCACGTGGAGACCGACGAAGCGGTGCAGACTCTCGGCAGCGGTCGCCTCGTCATCATCGACGATCACAACACGCGCTACCTGATCCCGAACGCCACCGCCCTGGATCCCGACAGCAAGCGCCGCATGGAGCGCTACTACTGAGGTTGGACTCAGGCAACGGACGCTACTTTCCTGGCCAGCTGCTGTTTCCAATACGGTTCGATGTGCCGGATGGAGCGAATGCCCAGGCGTTTGAGCATGATCTGGCGCAGATGCTCGTGACTGATGTCACCGCCTCCGGGCACCATCTTCCCGATCTCGTCTGCCAGGCTACGCAGAGTCCAGTAAAGCCCGCTCACGGGTCGCGAGACGACGAGGATCTTCAAGGCCTCGACGATGGCGTCTTGATCGTAGCGGCACGCCGACGGTGCCCGATGCAGGCCAAACAAGGCTCCCTTCACTCCCTCCTTCCTGAAGCGATCAAGCAACGCCCTCAACATCTCTGCATTGAGGCCGCTCGCCTGCTGAGCCTCTAGCAAGCTCCTCCCTTGACTCAAGACCTCCAAGGCAGTCGCACGCTTCCGGGCTCTGAGACTCTGGAAGCGGTCCTGGACAACGGTCATAACATCCCGCCGGTCTCCCTCTGAAAGGCAAACCACGGGGACGGCGATGGAAATGGAATGATGTTCACTCATGGATTTTGATAGTCCATCATGGCGCAGTCCATCCCGTGGGGTCCACTGGGGGGCGCTTTGTCAGCCTCCTGTCGGAACGCGCAAAGGGCTAAGCCGATTGCTTAGCTCTTTGCGCATTCAACAGTCAGATTACCTTCCGGACTCAACCAACGATCCGGCGACGCCGTGCCAGCAAGCCGAGGACACCGAAGAGCACCAGCAAAGCACGTGAAGGCTCGGGCACCACGTTGACCACCGCAACAATCCCGTGGCTGGTCAATGCGGAGACATCCCACGACAGCGTGCCGGACAACGTGGGCAGATCAAGGTCACCATAGGCACCACCGGCGGTCGTTGTGCCCGGGGTCGAGAACGTTCCGGTCATGGCACTCACCCAATCAAAGAGGTTGAAAAGGTCTCCGGCTGCCGCACCTGCCAGCCAGCCATTGTCTTGAACCAGAAGCGAACCATTGCCGAAAGTGCCGCTGGAGCGCGTTCCCAGGCTGAGAGTGCCGCCGGTCAAGTTGATGTAGTCCATGTCCCCGTAGGTAGCAGGAGCCACGTTCACCAGCGACACCGAGGCAGGGTTGGCTGTAAGATAGGTGTTAAGGTCCTGATTGCTTGCAAGCCAGGCAGACACCGTGCCATTCGATGCATTCAGCGTCGGGGCGCTGAGCGACATCTGAAGCTGCGAGCCATTGGCAACGACCACACCCGAGCTGTTGCTGAAGGTCATGGTCTGGTTGCTCGTCGAGCTGTCAGCCAAACCGGGAGCCAGGATGCCAGGATTGGTCGCTGTTCCAATCGTCACCGCGCCAGCAATGGTGGTGTTCGCCGAACCACCTGCCAGCACCGGGGCCGTTGCCAAGGTAGTGCCTGCACCTGTGACACTGACCGTGCCGGTGCCTGTCAAACTTCCCGTGCCTGCGGCTCCACCATTGCCCACCTGCAAACGGCCTTCGCTAACGGTGGTGGTGCCGCGGAAGTTATTGTTCGCATGGGAAAGCGTGACCGTGCCGCTGCCAGTCTTGGCGATCGAGAGAACATCGGCGGTGCCACCTGACTGATCGACAGCATTGATCTGACCTGAGAAGGAGATGCCGTTGCCCGTGGTCGTGGAGGAGACCAATTGCACCGTTTTGCTCTCGGCAACGCCGGGCTGGAAGTTCTGCAACTGAACGGCTCCCGTGAAAGCGCCCGTGCCAGTGGTCACCGCTGTGCTGCCACCCACACTCATCGTTCCAGTGCCATTCGTGGCATTGATACTGATGTTGTTCGCCACAGCCAGGCCGCTGATGTTTTGCAGCACGGCGAGATTAGGATTCAAGACATCCTGACGGAAGCGAATGGGCTCCTGCGTGGTCTCATTGCGCACGACGATTTGTTCCTCCATCTGGAACATGGTCATGCCTGCGTAAGTGCCGTTGTTCACCGTGACCTGACCGCCATACTTCATCTGGCTTGACGTCTCAAAATCATCGGCCCGCACGAGGTTCATGGTGCTGCCATTGACGCTCACAATGGTGTAGATGCCGTTGCGTTCAGGATTAGCTTCCTCGCCCGCAATCAAGAGACGCCCCCCGACATCGCCGCTGGTAAAGGTATTGCCATCGATCGTGCTGGTCACTCCGATGAAGGCACCAAAACCCGTCGTGCCAGCAGCGTTTTGTCCACCCGACGAAGCGCTCACACCATCGCCATTCGGATTGAAGGTGCCGCTTCCCAGGATGCTGGTGAAGGTGGCACGATCGACTGGCACACCGATGGTGGAAGTCTGATCCCCCAAGTCAATAGCCTGCGTGCCAGCAGCCGTGTTGTTCTCAAGCAAAACCGAGCCTGCGCGCACAACCGTTCCGCCTGCCATCGGAGTTCCCGAGGTGCCAGCGACGCCAGAGCCATACGTATTCGCACTCGTAAGCCGGACCACACCACCATCGACCACCGTAATCGTGCCGTTGCCGCTTACCGTGTTTTCAAGGCTGAGCTGGGTGCCAGTAACCGCCCCTGCATAAATGTTTCGATCCAAAGTCACCATGCCCGTGAGGGCCGCATTCGAGCCGCTCGAACTGATCATGGCGCTGCCCACCGAGTTCACATTGTTGACCACCAGATTGTTAGGCATCACCGCAGTGCTCTGAAGGTGCAGCCCGGTAAAATCATCGGCTCCCGTAACACCAGCAACCCCAAGCTGCACAGCCGAGGAACCGGCAGCGAGCCTCGAACCTGAAGCAACACTGAGCACCCCGTTCGCGATCTGCGTATTCCACGTCTGGGCACTGTTGTCTGCGATGGCGAGAGTCTGGATCGTTCCGTTGCCATTCACCCGGAACGTTCCCCCGCCAGTGATCGCGCCTGCATAGACGGCGTCCTGGCTGCTATCAGTCCCCACTGTCAGCATCTCCGCAGCTCCGAATGCCACGACGGCATTAGCTTCTACCGAGCCTGTGCTGGAAAGTGATCCAATCGTCTGGTTCAAGCCCACCAAGTTCAAAGTGCCGGACACTGCATCGCCGGAGATCGTGTGGCGTGACAGCGGTGCCAGAGCATCCACCGCTCCTGGCTTCAACACACCGGCCATCACTAGAGACGTGCCCGTGAAATCGTTGGCGGCGTTGTTCAGCTGCAGGGTGCCACTACCAGCCTTGGTCAGAGAGCCGGAGCCCGTCACCACCGAATTGATCTGAGTAACCACAGCCGAAGCGGTCTCAATGGTGCCGCCGGCACCGTCCAGAGTGATACCGCGCGACACGGGAACCGTGAAGCTCGCCGTCGTTAGCAAGGTGCCGCCAGTGAACTTGACGTTGTCAGCATCAGTCTGTAGCGGAATGAGGCCCAAGGCATTGTCCTGGGCAATCGAGAGCCTGCCAGCTTCCAGGATGGTGCCGCCCAAATAACCGTTACCCGTCAACGTGGACCCATTGGCCGCAACCGGTGAGAGGGCCAGCGTTCCTGCGCCCTTCTTCAAAAGGGTGAGATTGCCGTCCACTGTCCCGGCGAAGGTCGTGTCTGTGGCCTGATTAACGGTGAGCGTGTTGTAGTCAAAGCGACCGTTGTTGATGCTGCCAGCCGGTCCAGTCAAGGCAGCGATTTCTTGGTCGTTGCCATTGAGATCAAACATCGCTGTCGAAGTCTTCAACGTCAGCGTTCCAGCCACTGGCAGACCATTGGCACGGCCGATCTGAAGAATACCATCTTCAACGATGGTGTTGTTGTAGGTGTTGGCTCCGTTGAGCAGGATCATATCCCTGCCAGTCTTCGTGAGATCAAAGGCACCCGTGATCGCTCCGTCGATCTGGAGATAGGACCCACGGTAGAACTGGTCGTTGATGTTCACATCCGTGCCCATCGTGTTCTGCTTGCCCAGATCGTAGAAGCGATAGTCCCAAACACCGTTGCTGGAGCTGACAAATGGCTGACCGAGGTAGCTATTGGCCGTGAGATTGATCGTGAGTCCGCTTCCCATCTGCGTGATCACTGCGACGTGATCCCAGTCACGAGGCATGTAGCCCATGATGGACCCACCATTGAGATTGATTGTCTGCGTCCCCGTCTGATTCTGCATGATCTGGAGATGCACACCGCTCGGCAAGCTGACGGTGCCACTGCGTGCCCCATCCACGGCCCACCGTTCGAATGAGCCAGCCATCTGATTGAGGGTTGCGGTGGGCGCCCACCCGGCTGTCGCAATCTCCAGGGCTGCACCTTGACCAAAACGAGCTGTCACGGCCGCCGCACCCAGCGACCCTGGGCTGGTGACTCGGAGCGCACCCTCACCCACTTCAAGGCGAGTGCTGCCAGTGAAGGTGGAGCTGATGTCGCCAAGAGTGAGCACGCCATCGCCCACCTTGCGGAGGTTGAACGTGCCACTGTTGACGAGCCCGCCCGCCCCTGTGCCGGAACCAAACTGGAAGCCAGTGGAGGAACCAGTGCCGAAACTGCCAGACTCAACGTGCACCAGATAGTGGTCGAACAACGTCACTGTGCCAGTGCGCACGGTGCTGCGAGAACCATCAGCCTGGAAGAACATCGTCCCCTCCATGCCCGTGCCAGCCACCGCGTTCGTGGTGCGGAGATCAATGGCAGGAATCTGCTGGAGACGATCGGTGGCGGTGACCACGTAAACACGATTGATGTCGTAGCCAGTGATCTTGCCTCCATTCCAAGTGAACAGGTCTGGTGTGCCGCTGTTAAAGTTGTAACGGGCTTCCGTTAGATTCCACACACTGTCGTTATCAGCCATGTGGCTTCCATGAAGAACCACTTCCCCACTGCTCGCAGCATTGGGCGTAAGGAACTGCACACCGCCACCATTGATCACCCAGTTGCCCGTGAATTGTGGCTGATCGCTGCGAACATTGAGGAACGCCGTGCCAGACTTGGTCACCTGGCTGGCGTAGATCTTGCCATTGATTTGCAGCGTGTTGTTGTTGGCCCAGATCAGGGCTTCACCACTGCCATCACCTGCCGAGCCAAAGTAGAGATCAGGATTGATGGTTGGCGTATTGGCTGCCTGTAGCAGGCCTCCGCTGCGAATGATGATTCGATTGAACTGACCATCGGCACTCACGTTGATGTCACGATCCACACGCAGGGCATGGACATCGGCATTGATACCCAAGGTGCCTGTGGCGGTGTTCAGATTGAGGATCTCAGTCCCGTTGTTCAAAGGCAACGTGGTTCCATCAATCGTTCCGCCCACGGAGGTGAGGTAGTTCGAAGGAGCCGTGCCTGCTGTGATCACCTGGAAGCCATTCGTTGCATCATACTTGAGGAACTGGTTCTCACTGCGGCTCACAATCCAGGGATCCACCATGTTGTTCGTCGAAGTGACACCCGCTCCTCCGGTGACGATGAAGCGCTCAGCAGATGCGGCACCGGCGACGCCGAGCTGATTGGCATCATGACGCAGCATCAAGGTCCCAGTGCCGTTGCGAGAGAGACTGGCCGCCACCAGTTCCGTCCACGCGGTGCCGCTCACGTGACGCACCACCACTTCGGCCCCACGCTTGATGGTGAGGTCGCCGATGATCTCACGGTTGGCGATGTGATCGGTGTCGTCGCCCACCATATCGAGCACAGCACCGTCCAAAGTGATACCCGCCGTGTCGCTCCAGCGGCCATTACCACCGAGCGTGCCCGTGGCCAGATTCCCTGTGGTGCCGCTCCCTGTGAACGGAGTGCTGTTGTCAAACCTCAGGCGAGAACCTGGATGCACCACCCAGGTGTTCGCATTTCCCAGGCCTGTGGTTACCGCTGTGCCCGAAGCACCTTCGATGCGTGCCTCACCGAAGAGGTCCACTGCCCCCGTTCCCAGCGGAGTCCTAAAGGTTGTTGTCGTGCCATTGGCACCGCCCTGAATCGATAGAGCGGAAGCGCGATAGCCACCATCCATGTTTCGAGAGCGATTGACCAGCGTTCCCCCGTCGAATGTGTTACTTGCATTCGCACCGATCGTCAGAACGCCTTGTCCGAACAAGTCGTGAGGCACGCCCACGACCAGTTTGTTGCCCGCACCTGCGAGTTGAGCACTGCCTGCAGTTGCCGGATTCAATGTGATCGTATTGCTGCCACCACCGAAGCGGAACTCATTGCTTCCAACTCCCCACGGAGCAATGCTATTGGCCGAAAGCGTGCCGTTGCCACTCACGCTGCCCAGCCACCAGTTCCCGCCGAAGAGCGTGCTCATGCCTGGATCGGTCGCAAGAGTCTGCCCACCATCAAGAGCGACCACGCCCGTGCCTGATCCCACGATCTTGCCAGCATACGATCCGAGCACCGACGCGAAGTTGGCCTGGTTACGCACTCCCAAGATCGGAAGGGAGAGGTTGCTGGTGAACACCTGGGTCACTCCATTGCCAGTGCCGAATTGTGACGTCGCTGAAAGGGAAAGCGCGGAGCCCGCACGCACGATGACGGAGCTGTCAGCACCCCCGAGCGTCGCGTTGGCCTGGGTCAGTGCGAGGGTTCCATTCTGAATGTCGATGGTGCCATGCCAGTCGGGATTCGCAGCATTGTTATCGAGATACATATACCAAATCCCGGTCTTCGTGAGCTTGCCGTTCCCACTGATCGTGTCGCGCATGAACACTTCGGAACTGTCCACGAGGAAGACCGCAGAGTCATTGATGTAAGTCTTGCCCTCAAAGTAGTAGTCATCGCCAAAGGAGTCAGCAATGAGTCGAACCTGCGCCCCATTCAGCGTGCGCAGCGTGTTCGTGCCGTTGTTCGTGCCGATGGTCAGATTGGAAGCATTCGCACCGCCATTGCGATTGGAGACAAAGGTCACCGCACCCGCCAGCGTGATATCCTGGCCTGCCGCGGTGAAGTAGCTGCCCGTGTTGTTGTGCTGGATACGCAGGATGCCGTTATTCAGCACATAATCGCCTGTGCCAAAGAAGTTGTTGGTATTGCTGCCGATCCCTTGAATCTCGCCTGCATTGAGGAACACAGGAGAGCTGAGTGCCGTGTTGTTGCCGTCGAGACGCAAGATGCCGCTCCCCGTCTTGTAGATGGGGGCAGAGCCTGTGACGGCACCAGCGAGGCGCCAGGTGTTGGCATTGACACTGAGGCTGACCGGGCTGGACCCACCAATCGTGGTGGCTCCCAAAACCTGGGCGTTGGAGTTGCTGTTGCTCAGGAGCACTGTGGTTCCCGCAGGCCCCGAAGTTCCGTTGATCACCAGCGATCCAAACTGAACCTCATTCGTCGTGCCGGTGCCCGAGAAACGTTCAGCCTGGATCTGTGCATACGGCACATTCTCAGCGATCGTCACCGTCAAGCCGGTGTAGGTGGTGGTGGCACTGTTGTGGCGCAAACGAAGACTGGGCATCTGGCCGCCATTGAAGTTGTTCGCGTAATTTCCGTGCAAGACGATCTCAGTCGCCGAGCCACGCGCTCCATTGCCATCAATGTAAAGAGTGCCGCCATTCATTTGCATGACGCCACTGATCGCATTCGCCGTGCCGGCAAGTTGGAAGGCACCCGGGCCAGTGAAGGTAAGATTGTTCGCCGTCACTGTGCCGCCAAAACGAGTGACCGTGCTGGCGTGGCCGCCATAGATCAAACCTTCCACGGGCGTGGTGCCGTTGCCGAAATAGACATTCGTAGTGTCGAAGTTCACACGATTGGTGTCATCGGCACCAGCGATGAGGCCACCGCTCCAGATATTGATCTGTCCTCCAGTGAAGATCATGTCATTGGTGCCGCTCTCTTCATCCACTCGAAGGGCATAGACATTCTTGGTTCCTGTCAGAGCAGTGTCTCCCCAACCTCCCTGGAAGCGCACGATCTCGGTGCCTGTGAAGGTGTTGAGGAAAGCATCGCCGCCGGCTGCCACAGGAGTTCCGTTCTGGAAAGTGGCGACTCCGAAACCCAGTGCATTGTCATAGTTGAGGAAGTTGCGGTTCTGCATGTCCACGATCCATGGAGCCACCATGCCATTGGTCATGGTCACCTCAGGTCCACCGCCAGTGACGAACAATCGAGAAGACTGAAGCGCAACGGTGCCAAACTCGGCACTCGATGAAGTGGGGCGAATGGACAAGGTGGCCCCTGTAGCACGCGTGATGCTCGGTGTGCTCAGGACCATTTGTCCGCTCCCTCCATTGCGCTCCAGAGTGATGCCTGCTCCACCTTTGACCGTGATGGCGCCGACCACTTCCTGGTTCACGCGCCCTGAGTGATTGATCAGATTCAGTCCTGCGCCGTCCAGCACCATGGGAGTCGAATCGGCCCATTTGTTCTCGTCCGTCTCGAGACCGAGGTTCGAGTTATCGAGCCTGGAGATGATGAAGTTGTCAGCCACATCCATGCTGTAATCGAGGCGCAAGTTGCCACCTGGGAAGAGGTTGACCGTGTTGACCTGGGCACCAGCGTCATTGGTGACACGTCCATCGCCGCGAAGCGTCAGTCGGCCGTAAACGTTGAACGCGGACGACGAGCTATTCCCGGTAAGCTCGAGAACGGCCCCCACGCTACCTGCGTCGGCCTCACGGTAGATATTGGTGACGCCCGTGTAAGTCTGATCTCCGTAAAGGCGCACCACGGCTTCTGTGGAAACCGGGTTCACCCCGGCGATGTAATGCGGGCGCCCAACGTCAAGGGAGGCTGTGCCCGAAAGCGCACCGCTCTGAGTAATCGCAAGAGTAGCGCCATTGGATCCACCGAAACGATACACATTGTCAATGCCTGCACCCAGGGTGGCCGCCGTGTAATAAGTGTTGCTCACAGCCGAAACACCAGCGCGCCCGTTCCCGACCTTCGCGAGATCAATGGCATTGGTCCAAAGCCCTTCGTTCAGATTCAGCGCCAGCTGAGCATTGCTAATGGAGAAGAGGTTGTAGCTGGTGATCGGAGCGTCGGTGCCAAGCTCCACACGCGTCGAGTTCACAGCCTCGGAGCCGATGAGTTGAACACGCTGCCCTTGGGCACTCAGAATGTTACTTGGAGCATTGAGGCGAATCACCGTTCCACGATTCACCACGATGTCGCCCGTGCCCGCGTTGGCTGTTGGGCTGGGAACGAAGGTCGTGCCTTGGTAGAGGACGTCGTCCGTCCCGCGGCTGCCAAACAGCAGCGTGCCATCCGTGAGCACCATACCGCCGTTCCAGCTGCTGTTGTTGGCCGCGATCGCAAGGTCGGAAGCACCACGCTTCTCCAAGGAGAAGTTTCCGGTGATCGCGCCTGCGAGCACCAGCTGGTTGTCCGTTTGAATACGGCCGAAATTGGTAAGCGTCGTGGTGCCGTCGAACCGTGGGATGATCGTGTTGTCGTTGTTGGTGAGGAATCGCTGAACGCCCAAGGTCAAGTTTCCGAACGTGAGCAGCTTGTTGCTGCCGGCTCCTTGATCACGGACCGTGCTCAAGACCGAATCCCCACCCATGGCGATCACATTGTTCCCCACAGCGATGCGTTGGAGATTGCCGGTCGAATCACCAATCGTTCTGACCTGCCATGTGCCCCCCCGAAGATAGACATCCGTGGTGGAAGGGATTGAGGATGCGAACGCTGTCGGCGTGGCCCACGACTGATCATTCTGGCGGGTGGCGATGGTGCCTTGATCGATCTCGAGTGTGCCGAGCGAGTTCGCCATCGCGGCGTTGTAGTTGTTGATCGTCAATGTGCCACCACCGATCTTGACGAGGCGGGACCCAGCACCTCCAATCAATTGCCCGCTGAAGGTCTGGCTGCTGCCTTCGCGACCAACCGTGAGCGTCGCGGTGCCGAGATTGAGCACGCCGCCAGAGAACTGAAACTCTGCGCCTTGGTTGACGGCCGCAAGGTTGCCAAACTCCTGATTGTTGTTGTTGAGCAGCACGCTCGCACCCGGACGAATCGTAACGAGGGAGCCGCTCACCGCATTCAGGTTCTCGAAGGTAGGAATGACGTTGGCAGCGGTCAGGCTCAGCACGCCCTGATTCACGACTATGCCACCTTGGAATGTGCCAGCCGAGCCAATTTCGAGAGTGCCGGGACCAAACTTGGTCAGGACGTTGCTCAGCGTGTTGTTGGCGTTGTTTCGGTAGTTTGCGATCGGGACATTGATGGACGACACGGCCGCATCGTCCGTGTAAACGCTCAGCGCATTGGTGCCGATATTGAGTTTTGATCCCGCAGTGCCTATGATGTCGGCACCGTTGTTCAAGATGAATCCGCCCTGTCCAAGTGTCGCCGCATTGGCATCGCCAACGCTCAACGTGAATCCAGCGAGGGCAACATTGCTGTCAGTCCGGAAGGCATAAACGCTTCGATTGTTGGTCAGAGTTCCACCAGTCCCGGTCGCATCGAACAGGGTCGTCGAGCCTGCGGATGTATCCAGATCACCCACGCCCGCGTAAGTGGCGGTGATGGCATTGTTGCTGCCGTCCAACGCGAGGTAGTGGGCCGCATTCGATGCGCCTGCGCCCACATGGACGGCCCAGGTGCCGATCGTTCCATTGGTCACCGCTGGCGCGCTGGTGAAGGTGAAGCGCTCCTCGCCAGCGGATGATCCAAGGCCGGTGCGATTGCCTCTCAAGGTGAGGGTGCTATTGCCGGAGCGAGTGATGCCTCCGAAGGTCATCTGAGTATCGAACGTATCGGCGGCGGCATCATTCACCACTACTGTGGCATTGCCGCCATTGATCGTCAGGGTGCCCGTGGTGCTTGTGTTGCTGCTCGCCGTCGGAGCCGCCTGCCCTTCAAGTTTCAAAACGCCATTCGTGATGGTGAAGGCATTATTGACGCCGAAGGGACTGCTCACGGACTGCGCCTGACCTTGCAAAGTGCCTCCCTGCACAGTGACAGCTCCGGTGAAGGTATTGCCAGTTCCAGACGTGGGATTCAGGTTCACCGTTCCTGTTCCCACTTTCGTTAGACCGAAGCCTCCACTGACAGTGCCTGTGAAATTGACATCGCCACCGGAAGCAGCTGTCACGTTGATGCCTTGCGAGGTCAGAATCACATTGCCGGAGAATGTCTTCTGACCCGCATCCAAGCCACCGAGCGTTTGAGAGCTGCCCGTTGCAGTGTTTTCGAAGTTCCTCGTAATGCTGCGCGCTCCGCTGGCAAGGATCTGGCTGAAGATGTTGTTGCGGAAGATGACATTCGAAGTCGCCGCACCGAACGCATTGTCATGGCCCGCGATGAGGTAGCCATTACTGATGGTCGTCGTGCCTGCGTAGGTGTTGTTGCCGTTCAGCCAGAGCGTCCCCTGCTCGGACTTCTCCAAGGCGTTAGCTGCGCCCCCAGAGATCACTCCATTGATCGTCGTCAGCGCACCGCGCGTGCGCAGCACAATGCTGCGATTCAGCGCCACATCGCCCAGCTGGAATTGATACCCGTTGAAGCCGTCAAAGTAGAGGGCGCTGCTGCTCCCTCCGTTCACCGCATAGGCTCCCGCGTGAGAGATGGTGAGAGAAGGAAGCACCACCACCTGGTTCTCATTTCCAGGAGTGATCGGACCCGCAGTGAACACGCGGGTGCTACCATCATTGCCTGCCGTGCCCGTGGTGATCGAAGCATTTGGTATGACGAAGGGACCGGAGCCATCCAGACGGAACTCGATGTCTGAACGACGGTCGTTGTTCGTGTTGAACTGCAAGCTCGTCGCCGCCGCCCCAGCGGCTCCCACATGCTCCAGCACCAGGCGTCCTTGCTGCACCAGCGTATTGCCATCGTAGGTGTTGTCGGCCTGAAGAACGAGCGGACCGCCATTTCGCTTTTGCAGTGTCTGTGCGCCCGTCGCTTGATCGCCGATGATACCTGAGACGGTCAAAGCACCAATGCCCGCCTGGAAGTTGTTGTCCACGCCCACATCAATGAACAAGGTGCGGGCTGCATTGGGCATCGTAATACCAGCCACCTGAAGGTTGGTGAAAATGGTTCCAAGAGTGCCCACCACCAATGCGCGGTCAGTGCCCGTGTCAGCATAGACCATGTCACCCATCGTAATCGTGTTGTAACCGCCACCACTGATGGCTGAGGTGCGCAAGGTTCCATTGCCGCCTGTGAAGTTAACGATGCGAGCACCATATTGAGTGTCGAGCGCGTTATAGCCGCCCACCGTTGTCTCAACTCGCAATTCACCGGCACGCATCAGAATGGTGTTGTTCCCGGTGCTAAGGGCTCCGTTGTTGCCCACATGCAGAATACCTCCACTACCGATGGTCACTTGCCCTGAGTAGTTCTGGCTCTGCGGGATGTAGATCGTGCCGTCGGTGTATTGCCGGTCGTTCTGATCACTGTTACCAACGATGAGCGGGAAGGCACCGGTGAGCACGTTGGCATTGGCGATCGTCAAGGTGCCACCAGTGCCATTGAATCCACCGAGCCGGAATGCCTTGGTGCTGCCTGTGGCGGTCAAGGTGCTGCCCGTGTAAACACCGTTGCCATTGTCAGCGCCAAACCACGCCTCCACATTCGGAGCCACCGTGGCGATCTGAGCGAGCAGGTCGGATTGGAAATTATTCAGCCCACTGATGGTCACACCCACGCGACGGCCCTGACCACTCTGGTTGTTGGCGATCAGAATATTGTAAGGCCCGCTGGCCGGCACTCCTCCGGTGGCCGTGAGGCTGCTGAAGGTGATTCCCGCACCGGTGCCGTAGCCGGGACCAAAGGTGATGCCAGTGGCGCTGCTGCTGTCGTTGTTCTGCAAGATGATCAGCTGACGCGAGCCAATGTTGCTGGGGTCATTGATGCGAAGACGTGCGAAGGAACCCACCTGGATATCATTCCCGGTCACGTTAGCACCTGCGGTGCCAGTGCCTCGCAGCCACAGTTCACCTTCCTGGATCAGCGTGCCGCCTTCGTAGGTCTTTGGCGTTTCAAAAAGGAGGATGCCACCACCGCGCTTCACGATGCTGCCATTGGAGATGTCGCCAGCCATGATGCCAATCGCTCCACGTTCCGAGCCGGAGGCATTGCCATCGAGTCTGATGTATCGCTGCTCGCCACCGAGATCGAGCGGGTTGATCATTGTCACCACGTGAGTCGCATTGCCTCCGTTGAGCGTGAAGATGCCAGGATTGAAGGCGCTGCTGCCCCATGTGACGGTGGCCCCTGCTCCACCAAAGTTCAGATCAATCGGAGCACCGAAAGCAGAGAAACCAGAACCTGTGCCCCCGAGGAACTGAACCTGACCCGCGCCCGAACCAAGAGCACGGGTGAAATCGCGATCTGTCTCGTAAACGCCCTGACCACCACCGTAGCCGTAGAAGGTGAGATTGCCACCACCCAACCCGGTGCGGGACGGCACACCGATCACGTCGCGCAACATGCCCTCATTGATGTAGGTGGTGCCGGTGTAAGTATTGCTCTGGAAGAAGCTCGTCGTGCTGCCTCCCGCTTTCACGAAACTCACGGGATTGCTCCCGTTGTCACGAATCACCGTATTGAGCCCCAGGGTGGACCACGAGATGGCTTTCAACTCGTAGTTCTCGGCCGCTCCGGCGGTGAGGTAGGAGGTATTGATATTGCTGGCGCCATTCGCGATGATGCCGCCGGTATCGACGTTGAGTTCAAAGGCGCCGCTGATGGTCTGACCGTTGAGATGAATGGCCTGCACCTGCCGATCCGCCGTCAGCGTGACCGCTGCCGAGGGCTTGACGATCAAAGTGTTGTTCCAGCCGGTTTCGGCAGCGCTGCTGTAGTCGCCTGCGACGAGGGCGGTGTATCCATTCCCGCCAAGTGAGGTGGGCACATACTTCACAAACTCGGCATTGGTGTATGCCCATCCACCCACGAATGGCACCGTCACGCCTGCGGTTTCCAGAGCCGTGTTGAGCAAGCGATTCTGCGTGTTCAAGCCCAGCTGGGAACCTCCCGTGGGCACACTGTCCACCGACAACTGCAAGGTCGTCCCAGCGTTCGGTTTGCTAAGGCTTGCAATGGTCAAGGTGTTGGAACCGGTCGTCGCCATCGCGCGCATGCCAATCTGATTGTTCCCTGCCAGGATGGTCACTGGCCCCACCGTTTCCGTGTAGGTAAACGCGGGATTGAGTCCGGTGCCTCCGAAGGCACTGTTTTCAACGTAGAGGCGGCCGGACGTCAGGTTGATAGGAGCAGCATCGGGCAACTTCGTGCCAGCGACGTTGGCGTTGTTGGGATTGACGATCTGGAGGACTCCATTCTTGATGTTGAAGGCGGAAACGTTGTTGTAGGAGCCTTGAGTGTCTGCGCGAATCTCACCCAACTCCGAAGAGATCGTTCCGCTGTAAGTGCTGGCCCCTTGGAATCGGAAGCCGCTGATCCCGTAGTGCGTGATCGGATTGGAGCCAGACACGACACCCGTGAGTGACACAAAACTGGCACCACCGATGCGCAGGTCCTGGCTCACATTCATGGCACTGCTGATGGTCAGAGTGCCCGCCAAATCATTCTGAATTCGCGACGCCGAACCCAAGGTGATTACGCTGGTGATCCCTGCCCCATTGGCACCCATCAGATTGCGAAGAGCACCATTGTTGCGGAACCCGCTGCCATTGAGCGTGATGGGTTCAGCCGGATTGCCAATCGCCCCCGATCCAGCAGCATCAGGTCCGAGCGCAAGCGTAGCTCCGCTGTTGACGGTGGTAATGCCCGCGGTCGTCCCGAGCACTGCACCATCGTTCGCCGTGGGCACCAGAAGGGTGACGCCGCCATTGAGCACGGTGGCACCCGTGTAAGTGTTCGAGCCTCGCAGAATCAGCATCCCATCGCCTTCCTTCGTGATTCCAAAGCCAGTGCCGCTGATCACGCCCGTGATGCCGAGAGCCCCCTCGTTCACGGTGATCGTGGCATTCTCCGCAAGCGCCACATTGGCAGTAATGAAGTCATAGCCGAGCCCGCTCTTGTTGATCGCAGCCCCTAAGCCGCCGCTGTTCAAAGTGAGAGCACCACCTGAACCCGCTGCCAGGGTGTAGCTTTGATTGCCGCTGGTGTCGCCCAGGTTGAGCCCGCCGAGAGTGACCGCACCATCCAGATTGACGATCTGGTTCCCGGTGAGGTTCACGAGGTTGAGATTGGCGATGTCGCCCGTTACTTTGGGCACCAGCAGAGGCGTCTGATGGAGGCCTGCCGCGTTCCAGTTGTAGAGATGCTGCCACGAATAGACACCTGGGCTCCCCGATTCTGCCACACCCCAATCAACGGTTCCAGCCACCATGTTGAGCTGGCCGGAGGCAAGCAGAGCGATGACGAGACCAGCGGTCGGCAAGGAGAGCTTTTTTCGGAACCAGGGGAGCGTAGTGGAGCATTGATGGCGGCTCATAGATGAATGGAGACAGGGCATGTTGACTCCGCTCCTGCCCGTGAGCCCAGGAGGGCCACTCGGATAGGAGCGTGTAATGTCCTCATTTTGCCAATACAGCGCACATCAGCGCCACAAGCGGTGGGCTTGCTGTCTTCTGAACCGTTTCTTCACCTGGTCTAAACCAATCACTTATAGATCAACGACTTTGGCGCAGATATGTGCGGGCAGCCCTCATCATAACCTGCTCATGCCACGTCTGTCTCATCGACCACTTCTGCTGGTGCTCCTCCAGATGTCCCTCTTTTCATCGGCTGCAGAACCTGCTGCGTCTGAGCAAATGGAAACCGTGGCCGCCGTTCAGGAGGGGCCCTGGGGAAGCCTCGAATACTTCTACATCTACCTGGAGGCTCCAGACGCTCTGATGGAGCGCTTCCCGCTGCCTAGCACGATCACCCGCTGGGCAGTGCCAAAGATGGAACTCAGTGAGCTGAACAAGACGCTTACTGATCATGGATTGACCAACGAAGAGGTGCTCGAACTCCTGGCGGGCCCCACTCCTATTCGCGAGGGCGACTGGGTGTATCTTTTCCCCAGTGACAAGCTCCTCCTGGGTGTGTCACGCGAGCGCCGCTCCAGGCTCTATCAGTTCCTCGGGCAGTTTCATCCTAACTCGTTTCAAGAGAGCCCCATCTACTTTCCCAGCAGCAATGCTCGCCTCTGGGCACGCGGCACGAAGCTCGCCGAGGACAAAATCGCCCTCATCGACCAGCTCAGCTTTGACCGCGGCGGGATCGATGCCTTCAGCGATGTGCCAGCCCTGCTCAAGTCTGCACGCGGCGAAAGCGATGCCCGCAGCCTCTATCAGCAGCTCAGCCGCACCCGCACTCTGATGCCACGCCTGGTGATCACGCCCGATACCAATATCGAAGCCCTGCTCGACTACTGGATCACCGGCATCAACCTGCGACGTAAAGAGATCGAGCCCATCCTCCGGTCCATTCGCGGCACCAAGGGCGCTCAATACCTCGATCTTGTGCACCTGCTGCCCGCCTTACCTCGCAAGCTTCTCTACACCTACCCCGACTCACAGATGATCAGCGTGGGATTGCTCCCTGACTGTCACTGGACCACTCTCAACTTCTTCAACTACAGCCCGCAGGATTACTACCTCACCCAGCTCGCCGCCACGAGCGCGATCCTGGAGAACTTCACCAAAGTGGACGCTCCCTACCGTTTCGGAGACGTCCTCATGTTCATCAACACTCGCGGCGAAGCCGTTCACTCATGCACCTACATCGCGGCGGACATCGCCTTCACAAAGAACGGACGAACACCTGCGATGCCATGGATCTTCATGGAACTCACGGACCTCGAGAAAATGTATGGAGTGAAGAGCGGCGGTGCCCGCATCCAGGGCTTTCGAAATAAGAAGGCCTTTCCCTCCGATCACTAGCCCCCAGCCATCCAACAACTCCACGACCATGAATCCAACGCCCTCTGCAAATCCCTGCCGGGTTGCCCTCGTTGAAGACCACACCTTCATGCGTGAAGGCATGAAGGTGCTGCTGGACTCGATGCCCGGCTTCCAGCTGGTCTGGATGGCATGCACCGCTGGCGAAGCCATAAGCCAGCTGGAATCCCTCGTGCCCGATCTCCTCCTCGTGGACATCACCCTGCCGGATCGCAACGGCATCGAATTGATCAAGGACGTCCACACCTTGTATCCCGATCTCCGAATGCTCGTGATCTCGATGCACGAAGAGAAACTCTACGTGCAGCGCTCCCTTCGTGCCGGAGCCCGCGGCTATATCACAAAGGATGCTTCCCATGCCGAGTATGAGCGCGCCATCCGTCGCGTCGCAGCCGGCCATCTGGCCCTGAGCGAAAGCATGGCCGAGGAGATCATGCTGAACTTCGCCCTCGGAGACTCCCGCCCCAAGGCGAAGTCCGGTATCGACGCGCTGAGCGATCGTGAACTCGAAGTCTTCATGCTTCTGGGCGAAGGCAAGAGCACGCACGAGGTGGCCGACTCCCTCCGCATCAGCCCCAAGACCGTGGACGTTCACAAGCTGAACATGCGCACCAAGCTCGGCCTCGAAGATGGAGCCGCTGTCACGCGCTGGGCGATCAAGTGGACCGAGGCCCAGCGGCATGGCGGCAGCATCTAGCTGCCGTGGGCTGGCCGATCCTCATCCACGTAGTGCCGGTCCTGCAGACGAAGTTCAAATACAGCGACGGCCCCGGAGCCATTGATCCCAGGACTCAGGGTAAGTTCGCCGCCGAGCGCACGCACTCGCTGCCAGACCATCTCCAGCCCCAATCCCGGCTGATCACCGATGCTGAGAGGCAGTCCATCATTGACCACCCGTATGGAAAGCATTCCATCCTTCACATCTACCATCGCGATGATGCGAGTGGGCCTGGCATGCTTCACCGCATTCGTCATCAGTTCCTGAACGATCCTGTAAACGTGCGTATCGACCCAGATCGCAAAGGGCTTGTCACCGAGATGGCAATGGCAGTCACACGGCACCGAGAAAGCTGTCTCCAGCGCGGATGCAGCCTCGCTCAGAGCCTCGGCAAGGCGCCCTCGCGAGACCAGCATGGGTGCCAGACCTCGCGCCACACTGCGCACCAGACGCACCGAACCAGCCACCTCCTCCGATACCGCCTCTGCCAGCGAAGCTCGCGAGTGCTGCTCACTTTGAAGCACGGATGCCAGCACTCCGGATTTGAGCTGCGCTGCCACCAGACGCTGGCAGACATCGTCGTGCAGGTCCGCACCGATACGGCGGCGTTCGCGTTCCGCTGCCTCCAGCAACCGCGCCTCCACCGCACGCAACTCATCCACCGTGCGACCAAATTCGTTGGCGATCAGATCAAGATCGTCACGCGCCTCGACTTGTCTCTCTTGAGAACGCCCCGCAGCAACTCTCTTGGCGTAGGTCACGATGGACCGCACGCGTTGCGTGACGGCTTCATCCAGCACCAGCCAAAGCAGCAGACAGAGGGCGATCATCACACAGGCCTGTGAGGCAGACTCGTGGAGAGCATCCAGACGCGCACGCTCCAGTGCTTTACTCAAATCATAACGGAGCACCACCACGCCCCGTGATACCGATTCAAACCGGGTAAAGAAGGGAAACATCGCTACCACCGCGAGGTCACGATCACGCCGCTGCACTGTGCTGTTCATCGATTGCCTCACCTGATTGATCTGCGTTTGTTCATCCGCTGGTGGAGAGGCGGGAAGGGTCAGCCCCACCCAGTCCAGACGTGTCGCCTGCACAATACGATCATCATGATCGAGCACGATGCCATACCGCAAATCATCGGCCGTGCTCGCGTAGCTCATCTGCAGTTCAGCCGCCCGTGCCAGATCGTTGCGAATGTAGTGCTGCATCGTTCCCGCCAGCATCGTGCCCTCACTTTCGGCCGCATCCATGAAACGCTTCCATTGGCGCTCTCTCAGCCACGCGTCATTGCGCACAGTGTTGATTACCAGCAGGATCAGTCCAAAGACCAGCACCAGCGAAGTCACGCGACTCTGAATGGACGTGAGAATTCTCATGGTGCAGGCAGAAACGACGCATCAAACCACGTTCCAGGTCGAGGCGAACTGCTGAGCAGTTCGTGTTTGAACATCAACGACTCCAGCAAGGCCGCCACCGTGCCCAGCTCACCACCCGGCGACGCCAGCATGCGCCGGTTGGTGCCGAGATCGTAGTGGATCAGAGTAGCCAACACCCGCTTGAACTCCTCGCGGGTCAGCCGCTCGCGGCGCAGCACTGCCTCCATGCCTGGAACGTCTCTCTGCTCCTTCAATGCAGGCAAAAGCCGGAAGTGTGCAGCGATCACGGATCGGAGAGCATTGGCGTTCACGCGCGCTGCCTCTGACGAAACCACCAGGGCACGTATCAAGAGCTGTCGATCCCTGGCAGTCACATCGATCTCATTGAAACCATCTCGCCGCAGCGCAGACAGCCAGGGCTCCGCGCTGACGACCGCATCAACGGCACTGCTTTGCAATGCCACGCCCATCTCGGCTGGGGCGATGGGCACGATGTGCACGTCTCCAGGCGACATGCCAACTGAGTTCATCGCACTGGCCAGCAAGACCATGCCCGACCCCCGCACGTCCACGCCCACCTTCAACCCCTTGAGATCCTCGACCCGTCTGGCTCCTTCGTGGTTCGTGAGGATTGAATCGGCACCTTGTGATTGATCAAACACCAACACCACCTTTACCCGTTGACCGCTCTCTCTCAGTCGAGTGACCTCATCAATCGACAGAACGGCAGCATCCACCGCGCCATTGCCCAGAGCACGCATCGCAGCAGAATCCCAGCTCATCTCCACCAAGCGCACCTGGGCATCGTCAATCTCCCCCAGCTCCCTCGCCAAGATCAGAGTCTCCGCCCCCGGCCAGACGCTTACCGCTACTGAAAGTGGCGTGCTCGGCACGTAGTCAGGCATCCAACGCGACAGGGCCGCGAGCCCCAGCACGAGGATGAGAAGCGCCACACGACGTTGTGCTTTTTGAACGACCATCTGTCACTCATTGGGAGACGTGCATCCAGGGTATGTCCACGAACATTTGCCTGGGAACGACAACTCCACTTGTGCGGCTTGTGTCTATGAACACCGCCCAAGACTAGTGCCCGCCAATATCCGCGCCTTGAATAAGTCGCTGATTGGGCTACTTCCGCCGCCCCGTATTTCACTCATCACTTCCCATGGACCGCATGCTGCTCATCCTCTCCACTTTCGCCTTCGGCGGGGCGGTGGTGCAGGCATTGGTCAGTCTGAAAGCCGGGACCTGGAAGGAAAGCCGCTGGCATTGGGTGCCCATGCTGATCGGCCTGCTGTTCCAGACAGCTTTCCTTTACCTGCGTGGGCAAGACCATGGACGCTGCCCGCTGACGAATCTCTTCGAGGTCTTCATCTTCATCGGCTGGGCCATCGTGCTGCTCTACTTCCTGGTGGGCACCACTTATCGGCTTTCGCTGCTCGGCGTCTTCACCGCCCCGATGATCGCTCTGCTCCAGGCCCTCGCCTTGGTCTCCTCGCTTGATCAGTCGGTGCCTCGGGCCCGCACGGCACCGAATGCATGGCTGGAAATGCACGCTGCCATCTCACTCATCGCTTATGCGGCCTTCGCCATGGCTTGCGTCACCGGCATCATGTATCTTGTGCAGGAGCGTTTGCTGAAGCGTCACCGGATTCACGGCCTCTTCTATCAGCTGCCTCCGATCCATGAGTTGGGTAAGGCGATCCAGCGGCTCACGATCACAGGCTCGCTTCTGCTGAGCGTAGGTCTCGCCGCTTCCATCCCTCTTCATCTCCCGATCTCGAACCCCAAGCTGGTGTTCGCCTGGACCGTCTGGTTCATGTATCTCGGGGTCAACCTGATCATCTGGCGGCGTATGCTCTCCGCCCGGCAAACAGCGTGGCTGGCAGTGGTGAGCTTCATCGTGCCTCTGGTCTCCGTGGGAATTGTGACGAGAGCATGAGTTCGGGACCACGCATCGTCTGCCTCGGCATCAACTACCGCACCACGCCCGTGGAACTGCGGGAACGTCTGGCCTTTCCCGAAGCCACCCTTCCTGATGCCAATCGCCAGGTGCAATCCCTGCCCGCCTTCAGCGAAAGCGTCATCGTCTCCACCTGCAATCGCGTGGAGATTTACGCGGCTCACGAGAACGAACGCGCTCATCATCAGCTGATCGACTACCTCGTGAAGCATTTCCAGCTGGCCCCTGATCAGGCCGAAGCTCTCGTCTGCTACAAGCTCGACGACGATGAGGCCGCTCGTCACCTCTTCCGCGTGGTCAGCGGCCTGGACAGCATGGTTCTGGGCGAGACGGAAATCTTTGGTCAGGTCAAGCAAGCTTACAAAACGGCCCTCGAATCCGGCACCACCAGCCGCCTGCTCAACAAGCTCGTGCAACGCGCCTTTAGCGTCGGCAAGCTCGTGCGCGAAAAGACCGCGATCCAACGCGGCAGCACCAGCGTAGGTTCCGTCGCCGTGGACCTCGCCGGTAAAATCTTCGATCTCAAGACCTGCCGCGTCATGCTCATCGGCGCAGGCGAGATGGCTCGCACCTGCGCTCAAAGCCTGCTCTCTCGCGGAGCGCAGAGCATCATCGTCAGCAATCGCAGCCACGATCGGGCCCTCGAACTTGCCGCCGAGTTCAAGGGCACCGCGATGAAGTTCGATGAATGGGAGCATGCGCTCCACGAGGTGGACATCGTTATCTCCTCCACCTCAGCCCCCCATTTTGTCGTTAAACCCGAGCTGGTGCAGAAAGTGATGCGCCAGCGCCGCGGCCACCCTCTTTTCCTGATCGACATCGCGGTTCCTCGTGACATTGATCCCGCAGTCAACGATCTCGAAGACGTCTATGTCTATGACATCGATGCGCTCTCTGCCATTGCCGAGGATGGCCGTCGTGAGCGCGAGCGCCAGCTGGCGCTGTGCGAGCAACTCATCGAAGAGCAGCTCGTGAAATTCGGAATCACCACGCCACCCTGACTCTCCACCTCTCATGAACGGCAATCCAATCATCCTCGGCACTCGCGGCAGCGAGCTGGCTCTGAAACAGACCAGCATGGTCACCGCCCTGCTGCAGGCCGCCCACCCATTCCTCGAGGTGTCCCACACCGTCATCCAGACTACGGGTGACAAACGCCAGGACCTGAAGCTCAACCAGTTCGGCAAGGACGGCGCCGCACTCGTTGACAAAGGCATCTTCATCAAGGAGCTGGAAATCGCGCTGGAGAACAAGCAAATCAACGCCGCTGTCCACAGCCTGAAGGACCTGCCTTCCGAGCTGGAGCAGCACTTCGCCGTCGCCGCCGTGCTCGAGCGAGCACCGATTGAAGACGTCCTCATCAGCGCTGGCAAATTCACGCTCAACACCCTGCCCGAAGGTGCCACCGTCGGCACCAGCAGTGTCCGCCGTGCGCGACAACTGAACATGCTTCGGCCCGATGTGAAGATTGTCGATCTGCGTGGCAACGTGCCCACCCGCGTCCGCAAGTGCCTGGGCGACCAGCCCCTCGATGCTATCATCCTCGCCGCCGCCGGATTGATGAGGCTGGACCTGCTCAAGCCCAACTCGCGCACCATCACGATCGACGATCAGAAGCTCCACGCTCAGATCCTTGATCCGAAGAAGTTCCTCCCAGCCGCTGGCCAGGGTGCCATCGCCATCGAAGTGAATGCCAAGGATGGCTACATCCGTGATGTCTTCGCCAAGATCAATCATCCAGAAACCGAGGCACGCATCAAAGCGGAGCGCGAGTTCCTCCGTCTGCTTGGGGCGGGCTGCCAGACACCGGTCGGTGCTCACACCTGGATCGAAGATCGCAAGCTGCACATGACCGTGCGCGTCTTCCCCGAGCATAATCCCCTCGCTCCGCCCGTGGAAGCCACCGCCGCCTTCTCCATCGACAGCCCCCTTACTCTCGCCCGCCGCCTCGCTGACCGAGTGCGCTAAGGCACCGCCTTCCACCCCGCTATTCTTCTGCTTTGAAATCAGACCCTGCTTCTTCCTCCGGCATTGTTTACCTCGTGGGCGCAGGCCCCGGAGACCCTGGACTGCTCACCCTTCGAGCCAAGGAGTGCATAGAGATCGCTGACGTGCTGGTCTATGACTACCTCAGCAATGCGGAATTCCTCCGCATGGCCAAGCCCGGCAGCGAACGAATCTATGCAGGCAAAAAGGCCAAGGACCACACGTTGACCCAGGATCAGATCAACGCCCTGATCGTTGCCAAAGCCAAGGAAGGCAAGGTGGTCACGCGTCTCAAGGGCGGCGATCCCGTGCTGTTCGGTCGCGGTGCTGAAGAAGCCGCTGAACTCGCCGCCGCAGGTATCCCGTTTGAGATCGTGCCCGGTGTCTCCTCATCGATCGCTGGTCCGATCTATGCCGGCATTCCCGTGACGCATCGCAGCCACGCCTCTCAACTCACCATTTTCACGGGGCACGAAGACCCCACCAAGCCTGAGAGCAGCCTCGACTACGCGCATCTCGCAAAGACTCCTGGCACCCGAGTCATGCTCATGGGCGTGGAGCGCATGATGGTCATCACGGGCGAACTCATCAAGCACGGAGCCGATCCTGCGACACCCGTCGCCTTGGTCCGCTGGGCCACGCGAGGCAATCAACAAACGCTCACCGGCACGCTCGGCGACATCGCGGAGAAGGTCAAAGCCACCGGCTTCCAGGCACCGGCAGTCTGCGTCATTGGCGATGTGGTCAAAGAACGCGAGCAGATCAATTGGTTCGAGAATCGTCCGCTCTTCGGCAAGCGAATCATCGTCACTCGCACTCGCCATCAGGCAGGTGGCCTGACCAAGAAGCTCGGCAAGCTCGGTGCCGATGTCATTGAATTGCCCACGATCAAGATCACAGACCCGAAGAACCGCCTCGAATTCGGCGAGTTGGTGCAGGACTGCTACACCTACGACTGGATCGTCTTCAGCAGCCCCAATGGTGTCGATGCCTTCTTCACCATGTTTTACAAGCTCTACAGCGATGCCCGCAGCATCGGCCCCGCCAAGATCGCCTGCATCGGCCCCGGCACCGCTGAACGCGTGAAAGCCTACCACCTTGCGGTCGATCTCATGCCCGACAAGTTTGTCGCCGAAGGTCTGGTCGAGAAGTTTAAGAAGGACGAAGCCATGGAGCACCTCAAGGTCCTCTGGGTGCGCGCCGAAGAAGCCCGTGAAGTCATCGCGTCTGGACTGACCAAGATGGGTGCCATCGTCGATGAAGCCCTCGCCTACCGCACAGTGCCCGAGCGCGAAGACAACCAGTCTGCGATTGCTCGCATGAATGAGGAAGGGGCCGACATCATCACCTTTACCAGTTCATCCACCGTCGAGTGCTTTTTCGCCCTCGGCCTCGAACTCCCCAAAGGCATCAAGATCGCGAGCATCGGTCCCGTCACGAGTGACACGATCAAGAAGCGTGGACTCAAGGTGGATATCGAGGCCAAGGAGCACAGCATCCCCGGCCTCGTGAAAGCCATCGAGCAGCACTTCGGGAAATAGTCCCACAAGCTACCGCATCGGGTGCTGGAGTGCAGACTCCACCTGCCGTGTGTAGGTTTCGCGTTCGATAGCACAGGCCCAACAAGACAAAGCAAAGGGCGAGACGATCTGCTCGTCCCGCCCTCCGCGTTTCAGTGAACTATCTTGGGTGCTACTAGTCGGCCGCTGGTGCCTCGGGCGTGCTGCCCTCCGGTGCTGGCACGTCACTCGCAGGCGTTTCTGCCACGACCTCGGATGCCTCTTCCGCAGGCGCTTCGGGCATATCTTCCTCCGCCGCCACGAGCGCCACGTCTTGGATGATTTCGCCTTCGCGCAGGTCCATGAGCTTCACGCCTTGGGCGTTGCGTCCGGTCTCGCGGATGCCTTTCTCGCCACCGACGCGAATGCGCACTGACTGGCCCTTGTTCGTCATCAGCATCAGTTCGTCACTTTCATGCACGGCGAGCGCAGCGACCAGCTTGCCGGTCTTCTCCGTGACGTTCATGGTGATGACGCCCTTGGTGCCGCGGTTGGTCATGCGGTATTCAGCGAACGCCGTGCGCTTGCCAAGACCCTTCTCGCTGACGACAAGCATCATCGTGTCGGCTTCGTTGGTAACGCACGAAACGAGGTAGTCATCCGCATCCAGCATCACGCCGCGCACGCCAGCCGTTGCTCGGCCAATGGGGCGCAGGTTGGGTGAAGCCGGATCGTCACCGGTTTCATGGAAGCGCACGCACATGCCCTCGTGAGTGACGAGGCAGACTTCCTTCGTCCCATCAGTCAGCACCACATCTACGAGGTCGTTGCCTTCATCGAGCTTGATCGCGATGATGCCGTCCTTGCGGTAGTTCTTGAACTCTTCGAGCGCGGTCTTCTTGATCGTGCCGTCCTTGGTGGCGAAGAGCACGTAGCGATCTGCCGCCCACATGGCTTCGTCTTCGGCACCCTGCGCCTTGAGGATGAGCACGCTGGCGATCTTCTCTTCGGAGCGAAGGTTGAGCACGTTCTTGATGCTGCGGCCCTTGCCCGTGCGGGTGGCCTGCGGCAGTTGATATACGCGCTCGACATACATGCGGCCTGTGTTGGTGAAGAACAGCAGGAAGTCGTGAAGCTGCGCGCTGAAGAGATGCTCGACGAAGTCGTCCGTGTCCTCCTCGCTCTGCGCCTCGCGTGTCTCCATGCCCTTCAAGCCCTTGCCGCCACGGCCTTGCAGACGATACTCGGCGGTCGGCGTGCGCTTGATGCTGCCCATGTGCGTCATCGTCACGATGGCCGCTTCGTTCGGGATGAGGTCCACGCTCTCGATGTCGTTCGCGCTAGCTTCGATGCGCGTGAGGCGCGGCGTCGCGTGCTTGGCTTTGATCGCGATGAGTTCGTCCTTGATGATCGTCAGCACGCGTTGCTCGCGAGCCAGGATGTCCAGCAGGTCCTTGATGGTGGCGAGGATGGCGTCGTATTCAGCCTTCACCTTGTCGCGCTCCATGCCAGTGAGCTGGTAGAGGCGGAGTTCCAGGATGTCGTCCACCTGCTTGTCGGTGAAGACATAGCGATCGCCCTGAATGCTCGGCTGGCTGCGAATGAGAATGCCTAGCCCTTCAGCAGTCGCGACCGGGAAGGTGTATGCCTTGAGGTTGGCACGAGCTTCGTCGCGGTTGCGACTGTCGCGGATGATCTTGATGAAGTCGTCCAGGTGACCCAGCGCGAGCAGGAAGGCTTCGAGCTTCTCAGCTTGCACCTCGGCCTTGCCGAGCAGGAACTTGGTGCGGCGAATGATGACCTCGCGGCGATGCTCGATGTAGCAGCCAATCGCGTCCTTCATGCTGAACACACGCGGACGAGCGCCATCAATGGCGAGCATGTGAATGCTGAACGAGGTCTCGAGTTCGGTGTGCTTGTAGAGGTTGTTCAGCACCACCTGCGCACGGGCATCCTTCTTCAAATCAACGACAAGACGCGAGTTCTCATCCGACTCATTGCGCACGCCGCTGATCTCCGGGATGATCTTCTCGTTGGCCAGATCGGCAATCTTCCGCTCCAGATCAGCGCGGTTCACGTTGAACGGAATCTCCGTGATCACGATCTGCTCGCGATTGCCGTTCTCCACGATCTCCGCCTGACCGCGAATGCGCACGGAGCCGTGACCGGTCTCCATGTATTCGCGAATGCCGCCGGTGCCCATAATGGTGCAACCCGTCGGGAAATCCGGCCCCTTGATGTGGGCCATGATCTCGGGCGTGGTGATCGCCGGATTGTCAATCTGCGCACACACCGCATCCACGACCTCGCCGAGGTTGTGCGGTGGCATGTTGGTCGCCATGCCGACCGCGATACCGGTGCCGCCATTGACGATGAGGTTCGGGAACGCCGCCGGGAACACCGTGGGCTCGGTGAGACGTTCGTCGTAGTTCGGGACGAAATCGACCGTGTCCTTGTCCATGTCTTGCATCAGCGCGCCACCGAGATGCGTCATGCGCGCCTCCGTGTAACGCATGGCTGCCGGAGGATCGCCTTCCACCGAACCAAAGTTCCCCTGCGGATCGATCAAGGTCTCGCGCATCGCCCACTCCTGGCCCATGTGAACGAGCGTCGGATAGATGACCGCTTCACCGTGCGGATGGTAGTTACCCGACGTGTCGCCCGCGATCTTCGCGCACTTGACGTGCTTCTTCGGCGGATACAGCGACAGCTCATGCATCGCGTAAAGAATGCGGCGCTGCGAGGGCTTCAGACCGTCGCGAACATCCGGCAAAGCGCGCGAGATGATCACTGACATCGAGTAGTCCAAGAACGAATTCTTGACCTCGTCAGCGACGGAGATGGGGCGGGTGTTGGAGTCTTGCATTGAAGAAAAGGGAAAGGGCTGGGAGGTGCGGGCGAGTTACTGGAGGTGACAGGGCTGATTTGTCATTGGTCGTCATCCTCTTCGAAGGTCTTTGCGGCTTCGAGTTGCTGAAGAAGGGCTGCCGCAGATTGATGGTCGGTCGTTTTCTCAGCCACAAAGGTCTCAATCTCGGTGATAGAGATCAATCCGAGTTCGATCGCAGACTTTACAAACAGCAGGTCTTTCTGGCGTGCGGCTTGCAGCTTGGTGTAGATCAGATCGAGCGGGTGAATCGCCAGAACGCGGATGCCGTCCACCTCAAAGCGTGCAGCGCGGTCTTCCCACGATTCTGGCAGCAGTTTCACAGTCCACTCAGCCACACGCTCAATGTAAAAGCCGTGCTGTCGCCTGAAGTCGCTGACACGTCCCACATGCACGTCAGCAGCGGCCCATTTGGCAGCGTTCGTCTCGTCCCAGGGAGGGAACAAATCCACATCCATCGTGGCTCTGAGTTCCGGATCGCAATCAGGCAAAGTGGCCGCAAGCGAAGCTCGCCCAACGATGACGAACGAATCGCTCTGATAGGCCGATGCCGCTGCGCGAACGGCCTCGCGTAAATCGTCCAAACCAAGGGATCTGATGTCAGCGTCGTCCATCATGCGAGTGCTTCCAAAGCGCTGCCACAAAACGGAGCCGAAGAGCGGAGTTCCTCGGTATCGTCACTGCCTGTCGTGAAAATTGCGGCAATCTCGGCGGCAGTGAGGCTGTCCAACAAGCGCTGCCAACGGCGAAGTATCCAATGATAGCGGGTGTGCCGCGGACTGCCGAGGAATCGCTCCACGTAAGCTTTCGCATCGGCAATGCTTTCGACCGGATGCGCTTCAATGTAGCGGGCAATCTTCAAATCCTCAGCATGCAAACGTGCCTTCAGTTCATCAACAGCGCGCTGAACTTCGGCCTTGGCAGCATGTCCTGGGGATTCGGCAATCATGATCAACTACACGTCCAGATTCCTCACATTCAGCGCGTTCTCCTCGATGAAGTGCTTTCTCGGCTCGACGACATCGCCCATCAGGATGGTGAAGATGCGTTCGGCTTCGTGGGCGTTGGTTTCGTCGAGCTTGATCTGGAGCAGCGTGCGCTTGTTCGGGTCCATGGTGGTCTCGAAGAGCTGCTTGGCGTTCATTTCACCCAGGCCCTTGAAGCGCTTGATCTCCATGCCGCGCTTGCCGATTTCCATGACCTTGTCGAGGATGCCGGGGATGCTGAAGACGGGGTGGCACTTTGCGTTGTCGCCGTCGCCTTCGATGACTTCGAACAAGGGTTTGTCTTGGCTGCTGAAGTGGTCCACATGCAGACCGAGATCATCGAGTTGCTTGAAGCGGGCCTTCATGCCGTGGGCTTCGTGAATCTCGATGAGGCGAGCGCGGCGGGTCTGCTTCGGCGCAGTGCCGTTGGCGGCATCGACTTCGGGTTTGCCGAAGAGATGCAGGTCGTGGTTCTCCTGCGCGAAGGCAGCGAGCGAGTCACGGTTGAGCAGGTATTTCACATGCACTTCGTTGCCCTCGCGGATGATGACGAGGTAGTGCGGCAGTTCACCTGTGGCTTCGTCGCGATGCTGGAGATAGGTTTCAAAATCAGCGCCGTGGCGACGCACGATGTCGGCGAACTTCGCGACAGGAACGAGCAGCGAGAGAATCTGCTTCAGGCGATCCGCTTCGACCTTGGTGGTCTCACCCGCATTGCGCAGGCTGATTTCACTGGAGCCGAGTTCGAGCAGGATCGCGTCCATCTCGGCGTCGCTTTGCACATATTCCTCGCGCTTCTTGCGCGTGACCTGATAAAGCGGCGGCTGCGCGACATAGATGTGGCCCTGCTTTACCAGCTCAGGCATCTGCCGGAAGAAGAAGGTCAAAAGCAGCGTGCGGATGTGCGAGCCGTCCACGTCGGCATCGGTCATGATGATGATCTTGTGGTAGCGGAGCTTCTGCAAATTGAAGCTGCCCTCGACCTCGCTGTCGCCACCGATGCCAGTGCCGATGGCGGTGATCATCGTTTGGATTTCCTTGTTCGCGAGCACCTTGTCCAGGCGCGCCTTCTCGGTGTTGATCAGCTTACCACGCAGAGGCAGGATCGCCTGGTTGTGGCGGTTACGGCCCATCTTGGCGGAGCCACCAGCGGAGTCACCTTCGACGATGAACAGCTCCGTCTTCGTCGGGTCGCGCTCGGAGCAGTCGGCCAGCTTGCCGGGCAGGCCACCGCTGCTCATCGCGTCCTTCCGGATCGCTTCACGCGCACGACGCGCAGCTTCACGGCTCTTGGCGGCGATGATGATGTTCTTGATCACCTCCATCGCGTTGTCCGGGTTCTCGTCGAAGTAACGAGTCAGCCCTTCATACACGACGGAACTCACCACACCTTCGACCTCGCCGTTCACGAGCTTCACCTTGGTCTGCGAGTTGAAGCGCGGATGCGGATGCTTCACGCTCAGCACGCAGATCATGCCTTCGCGGCAGTCATCGCCTTCGATTTCGGGGAGCTTCTCTTTGAAGGACTTCGGATTGGCCGCGATGTATTGCTTCACGGCTCTCGTGAGAGCGGTCTTCAGGCCGGAGTAATGCGTGCCGAAGTCAGGGTTCGGGATCGCATTGGCAAAGCAGAGCGTCTGCTCGCTGAGGCCCTTGTTATACTGAATGACGCAGTCCACAAGGATGAACTTCTTCTTGTCCTCCAGCACCACCTCGCGGCGGCCTGCGATGACGATCGGCTCGGGGTGAACCTTGTCCTTGCCTTCGCCGAGTTCGTTCACGAACTGCTTCACACCATCGACGTAGAGCAGCGTCTCGGTGCGCGGTTCTTCGCCGCGTTCGTCGGTGAGATGAATCGTCAGGCCGGGATTGAGGAAGGCCAGTTCGCGCAGACGAGTGCGCAGGCGCTCGAAGACAAACGTCGTCGTGATCGTGAAGATCGTCGCGTCGGGGAAGAAGGTGATCTTCGTGCCCGTGCGCTTCGGATCATCCAGATCACCGAGCACCTTCAGCGGCTCGGTCGTGATGCCTCGCTCGAAGCCGATGGCATACACCTTGGCATCGCGATAGACCTCGCACTTGAACCAGTCGGACAGGGCATTGACGCACTTCGCACCCACGCCGTGGAGACCGCCAGAGAACTCATACGCGCCATCGCCGAACTTGCCGCCTGCGTGCAGGTTCGTTAGCACCAGTTCCACCGTCGGCATACCCTTCGCGTGCATCTCGACCGGGATACCGCGGCCATCGTCCTCGACGCTCAGCGAGCCATCGCTGTGGATGTTGATCCACACGTTCTTGCAGTAGCCCGCGAGGTGCTCGTCAATCGAGTTGTCCACCACCTCAAACACGCAGTGATGCAGGCCGCGTTCATCGGTCTCGCCGATATACATGCCCGGCCGCATACGGACCGCCTTGAGGCCCTCGAGATGCTGAATCTGACTGGCACCATACGCCTGGTCACTGGAGACGTGCGTGGTGTTCTGGAGGTCGGTATTTTCGTCGGACATGATGAGGTGAAAAGAGGCGGCTTCGAAGGGGTGGAAGGGAGCAGCCAGAAAGGCTACTCAAACCTGCTTTCGGCGGGGTCCAAAACAGGCGCTTCGGAGAGCGGTTTTGAGAGTAGAGAGATGGCGCTGGAAGCCAAGGTTTTTTGCGGCTTTGGCGAAGATTTTCAGGGGTGTTTTTGGCGTTGCAAAACCCCGGCACCTTTCACCGAAAATCAGCCCCTCGACGCCCCCTCACTTTTCACTTCGGCTCGAAGGTGAAAAAGCCGTAGCCGATGGCCTTCATTTCCTCCTTTCTCATGCGGAAGAGTTTCAGGTCCTCGCCCCAGTAAGGTGACGACATCAGCACTTCGCCACGCTCCTTGTTGTAGCCAATCGTCAGGCACGAAATCGCACCGGAGCCGCTGTGATCAGTGATCCACAGCTTCTTCTCTTTGGGATCGTTGGCCGACGGCAGTTGCGCCTTGGGGTCGGCCTTCAACTGCTTCTCAAAGTCGATGTATTTTTGCTCGCGCGTTTCACTCCAGCCTCGCCAGTGAATCATGGGATGACCTCGGTTGATCTGCCGGACCAGATCATCAAAGTCGAAGACCTCGGTGAAGGCGACCTTCCCTTTCCCGGCGCGTGCGAGGTCGCGGTAGAAGTCAGCTTCGAAATCCCAGTGATCAGACGTGGGTTCCCATTTGTTCTTCTTGGCGATCTCCACGACGTCGATCTTCCAGTCGAAGTAGTCGTTCACGATCGCGCCGAAGGCCACCCCGTTCCAGGAGGCCACATCATCGCTCACGGCGGGCCTCGGCAACTCGATCAACACGTCGCCATTCGGGAGCTTGACCGGCGCATGGCCCTTCGGCTTTGGCTTCCCAGCGGCGGCAGGCTGTGCGGTCGCTGGCTTGGTGCTTGAGGTCGGCGGATGATCCTTCGCCCACTCACGCGCGAAGGCCTGGTCCTCAGCGGAGAGCTTCGCGAGGTCATACGGCACGGGCTTGCCCTGCACCATGAAGACGATGCGGTCGCCCTCGACGCGCCACTCGCTGGCTTCCAGGGAGCGGCCTTCGGCGGACTTCCAGGTCCGAGCAAAGGCGGAAGTCGCAACGATAATGATGAACACGAGAAGGCACGCTCTCATGGCACCATCGTGAGGGACTCGCCCCGCAAGGTCAAGCCTCGCTGCTAGGGCGATGCAAGGTTATCACCACACAGGCTTCAGATAGCCCAGCCACGCATTCACAGCTGTGATCGCCAGGGCAACGGGAATGAGCAGGCTAAACGGCAGGATCTTTCGCTTCGCAAGGGTGGGCAGGACTCCCAAGAGCAACCACATCGCGATCTTGATAATCACCCAGACTGGCATCGAAGCAAAGATGCCAAGCTTGGCCAGCATACCAAACCCGGTGATGAGCATGATCACGAGGGCAATACCGTGCCACTTCATGCCGGGCTTGATCTCGCCAGCCGATTGCATGGCACCGAAGCCGAGGAACAAACAGGCGAGACCGAGGATGTGGGCGATGTGATAAACGTAGATGGGCATGGCGGTGAGAACGACTGGCGGTATCAAAGCGATGCAGAGCCGTGTGGGAAATGAATTCTTTGAGTCCTTTGTGTGGGCCTCAAGGGGCCTTCGTTCCGGTCACCGTTAGCGGGAAAGCAATCCATGAAGGCGCACCAGTCTTCGGATTGCGGGTCCACTCCAGTATGCCGTTCTGATTCGGGCTGGCAATGAGCGGCGAGCCCAGGAGGCTGCCGTAGTTCAAGTAGAGAGCCACCCAGGTGGGCGCAGCACCGCTGGGCCACAGATAGCAGGAACCCGAGAAGGCGGTGTTGTCTCCGAGCTTGCCGGACCAGGTGGCCAGCCCGGTAGTGCCGTTGACCACCGTCTTCATCGTATTGACACCCTGCGGCACACCAGGATCGCCGACCAAGAGGGCAGGCAGAGCCATCGTGGCATTGAAAGTCCCGGCGAAGGCCGTTGGCAGACGACCACTGGACCACACTGTCTGGCGTCCGCTGACCAGAGCGGGCTCGGGCGCTGGGGCTTCTAGCGCCACCGTGCCGGTGAGTTCGCCATCCGTGGCACTTGGCGAAACGAGATTGAGGAGCAATGCAGGCTTGCCAGTGCGTGCAATTCGCTGGCTAAATGTCCATTCGTGCGAGGCAGGCACAGCTTCCACGCGTCCGGTGATCGAATAGACTGCACCCGCATACTTCACGGTGCCCGTGGGCACTCCCGATGCGCTGAGCGCCCAGGTGATGAAGCCTCCGAGATTCGCATTCCATGGCTGCCGCCCAATCAAGGCCTGGAAGTTTCCTTTGGCGTAGGCGGCGATGTCTTCGACCAGGATGGTGAAGGTGAGCGCAGGATTCGTGGTGCCGGCCGCATTGGTCGCCTTAACGGAGACTACCTTTGCCCCCGGCGTAGTTGGTTTGCCGGTGATGCGCCCGGTTTTAGCGTCGTAAACAAGTCCCAGAGGCAGGTTGGTGACCGCGTAGCTGGCAGCGTCCGTGGCGCTGAGTTGCAGCGTGAACGTGCCGCTGACAATGCTCGCGGGCACCGTGGGCACGCTGAACACAGGCACATACATCACGTCAGCGTTGAATGGCACGTCCAGGGTCCCGCCGGGTCCCGAGACCCTGCACACGTAGGCATCGGTGAAAGCCGGGGACATTGCGTTGATGCGAAGCCTGTTCGTGGTGCTGTAGTTGTAGCCACCGACATTGAATAACCTAACACCACCCTTCCACCAAGTGTAGCTGAGCCCCGTGCCAGCTGCGGTCACAGGCAGGTCGAGCAGCTTGTTCATCGGTGCCTTCAACGTTCGCAAAGTTGTGTCCACGATGTTCACGATGGCCTTCGCAGACTCCACCATGCCGCCATTGCCCGTGACACGACAAGAGTAGCTGCCTGCGTCGGTCACCTTGGTGACATCAATCGCAAGCGAGCTCGTGGTCTTGCCTGCGATCAGTCGCCCATCCTTCAGCCACTGATAACTCACCGCCCCCGAGAGTCCGCCAGCGACGACGTTCAAGTTCAACGCCTGCCCGAGGGCAACGATCTGGCTTGCCGGTGGTGTCTCGATCTGGGGCAGTTCGCTGACCGCCGCCACAAACGCATCACTCTTGCGGCCTTTCATCACCATTGGAGCCAAACCCGCGAACTCGACATTTCCCTCCCCTTCCATACTCAGGGCGACATAAAGCTGGCCATCAGCGCTGGCAGCCAAACGTGCCCGTGTGGAAGTGAAATAGTCACCGAACGCCCCAAATGCAGGCAACACCCACCTCAATGCACCTGCGCTGGAGAACTTCATCACCGCGTAGCCAGTGCGTGTATTCGTGAAGTTCTGCACGGACACACTGGTGGATGGCAGACGCGTGAGGAAGGCGACATCGCCGCCCGTGGTCGGGGCGATGCTGAGTCCCTCGGCTCCAGTCACGGGGAAGCGCGCTTCGCTGATTCCCGTGCTGGCATTGATCTTCAAGGCGACTCCCACGGTGCCAGCCTCGGTGCCCGCGCACCACAATGCGCCCGAGCCATCGACCGCCAGCGAGCGCAACACTGACGCAAACGCCTTGGCCCAGAGGACCTCACCGCTGTCGTTGTAGCACGCGAGGAAGCCGGTTTGCAGTCCCGCAGTGCCATTGAGCACGACATCGGGCAGCGGTGTAGTGCCGACGAGTGGATTGCTCGATGTGGTGGCGTTCTCGAACGCGAGCTGGCCAGACGGAGGATACTCTGCCGTGCCTGCGACAATAACATTGCCGGAGGTCAGTCGAGCCACCGCGAGGACGGCATCGCTCGCGCCAGCGGAGGTAACCTTGCGCGTCCAGTTCAAGGGCTGGCCTGACAAGTTCACGTCCAGACGTCGCAGCATAGGATCGTGCGCGGTGGTCTCATAGCCTCCCACGAAGAAGCACACGTTGCCTTGCACCACTGCCTCGGGCATGAAGGTCGGATAAGGGAAGTCGCCGTAGCTGAAGGTGGTGATGGAGGTCCCCGATGGAATGCCGCCGAATTGGTAGAAGGCGACGAGGCCAGGATCGGCGTCGCCGATTTGCGCCGCCGCGACATACTGCATCCCAGAGGCAGGGTTGATGCACACCGTGCCACGTCCAGGAACCGAGGCGTTGAGTGCTTCGAGCGCGAGCGTGCTGCCTGCGGGATTGAGCCAGCCAACGTAGGCTCCGCTTCTGACGCCGAAGGTGGAGGGCGATAACTTGAGCGTCGAAGGCCCCGTGCCGCCGCTAAGTCCGCCGAACAAGACATTGCCGCTCACATCTGTGGAAATCGCGGTAGCCGTATCCTGCGACGCGCCACCGAAGCGCTTGACCCATCGCCACTTCGCGGTGCCAGCGCGGTTGCCAGCAAGTCGGTAATCCGAGGTTGTAGAGTCCGTGAAGGACAGCGCGACCGAGAAGCTGGTCGCCACGCCGTAGGCATTGGTGACCACGCAATCATACGCAGCGGCATCCGAGTCCTTGGTGGCTACGAGCGAATACAAGCTCGCGGTGGCCCCTACGATGGGCACACCGGCTTTGCGCCACTGATACGCCAGGGGTGCAGTGCCCAGAGCTTTGACGGTGAATTTCGCCAGCACACCTCGCGGTTGGGTGAGGCTCACCGGCTGTGCCGTGATGACCGGCTTGCCGAGCACGGTTAGGATCGCCGGTTTAGAAATCACGTTGCCGTGGATGTTGGTCACGCGGCAATCGTAGGAGCCCGCATCGACCACGCTCAAATTGGAAAACGTGAGGTGATCACTCTGCGCCCCGCTGATGTCCACGCCGCCCTTGCGCCATTGGAAGCTGAGCGGCCCGGAGCCAGTAGCTTGCACGGCTAGCGATGAAGGTTGATCAGAAAACAAACTCTGGCCCACAGGATGGAGCGTGATGGCAGGCTTGGTCTCCACCGTGAGCACTGCGGCCACACTGGTCTTTGGTCCATGACTATTGCTCACCACACAATCGTAGCTGCCTGCGTTCGCAGGCTGCACGGCAGCGATCACGTAACTTGATGCGACCGCTCCATTGATGGGCTGGGTATTGAAGCGCCACTGGTATTTCAGCGCCGTGCCAGTGGCACTCACCGTGAAGGTCGCCTTCAAGCCCTGGAGCAAGGTAAGCGAAGACGGCCCCGCTGCGATGAAGGCCTCAATCAGGGGCGTGATGGTGACGACATTACTGGCATCGCCCAAGACCGCCGCGTTGGCACTATTGATGCCCCGCACACGATACTTGGTGCTGAGACCCGCCGTGGTCGTGGTGTCGGAAAAGGAGGACGCGTCCGTCGCCACACGTCCCACCTCTGCAAAGACCGTGGACGTGCCAAGCGCTCGCTCGATCACAAAGCCAGCCTCATCCGTCACGGTGTCAGTCCATGTGAGGTCGATGCTGCCATTGAGTTTTGCTACCGCAACGAGGTTCGTGGGGGCCGCAGGGCCTTGATGGCTGAGATTCAGCGTCCAGGTGCGGGAGTCCTTGAGCAGCTCAGAAGTGTCTTTGCGCACCTTCGTCGTGGGATCGGAAACATTTGCCACAAGCGTGTGCGAGCCGTTGCCGATGATGCTGGAGTTCTGGGTGAGTGTGCGTCCCGTCTGGCCGGGAATCACCACACCATTGAGCTTCCATTCGACCTTGATCGCGGGTGCAGTGCTAGCGGTGTTGGGGCCGTCCACGTTGAAGGTCAGCGTTTGGTTCGGCTGGTTCACGGTCACCGTGGACGAAGGTGTCGAGCCGGTGATCGGACTGACGCGATTGTAGATCGAGAGCACGATGGCCTCCTCGTTCACGGCGTAAAAGGGTGCGCCGAGAGTCTTCATCTTGGAGTCGAGCGTGGGACGATACCAGCCAGTCTCGTTGTAGGCGGCACCTTCGAAGAGGCCTACGAGCCCGTTGCCATACGTGGAAGTCTCCGGCGTTATGATCGGCGTGCTCGCATTGATCCAGTGATTCCATCTGATGAAGGCGCGACGTGTTTCTTGCGTCGTGTTCGGATCCTCAGACGGATTGGCTCCTGGGTAGTCGTATTCGTCGCCCAGCCCTGCGAAGGTGTGACCGATCTCGTGGATCGCGATCTCGGCGGCGCTGGCATTGGTGGAGGTCACGGCGTAAGTGCCACCGGAGCCGCCGTATTTGGAGTCGTTCACGATCACCAGCACGATGTCGCGCTCGGGCACGAAAGTGTTGAGCAGGGATGTGGCGCGACTGTAACCGGTGCTGTCGATCACGAGCAGGCGCTCCAGCGGCGGGTCGTAAAAGAAGGCGTTGAAATACGTATTCCGTGATCCGCCCGCCGAACCCTGATCTGCGCCGGACTGCACCGAGGCGACGGCGATGCCATACACATTGAAGAAGGGCCGGTAGCTCTTGAACGGCTCCGTGTTCAGAAGCGCGTTCGAAATCGTCGTGGCGTCGTTCTTGAACTTGTTCGCGCTCAACTCGGCGGCGGTGTAGCCCTCGGACAGCATGACCAAATTCAGCCGCGCATTGCGGGCACCGGTTTCAGTGATGGTCACCAGGGACTGAGCTGTCGCGATCTGCCCCAGAAGCAGCAATAGGATCGCAAAACGGACGAGCAGGCGCGTCATAGCGTAAAGTCTCCCACGAGACGGGCTTCTTTGTCGAGTTTTGATCTCGTCCAATTTACGTCGGTCACCTCGTAGATTTCGAGTTTGCCATGGACGTCGGCTGGCAGGCGGAGGATCAGGGGCATCTCGTTCAGCGTGGCCACGCCCCCGATGAGATGCTTGCCGTCATCCGTGCTGTCCCACGGCACGCGACGAGGATCGGGCACGAGGTTCTCGAACAAGACGGTTCCCTCGGGACTGACGATGCGATGGTAGATGCCGCGATGGCCTTCCAGCAGTCGCAGTGGTCGCACGGCGACGTTGGCCACCGTTTCGCGCGTGGTCTCAACGCAACGGCCTTTTTCAAAACGAAAGGTGAGCGATATCATGCCGCTGGAAGGTGGCGGATTGCTCGCAAGTGCGGTGGTTGGTCTTGTGTCGGGCGTGCTTTCTGATGAGGCCGCCGAGGCAACCAAGGCTGTCGGCGAGGAAGGCGGAAGCACCGACTCCGCCGAGGATGTTGGAACTGCCGGCGCCTGACGACAAGAACGCAGGCTCACCACCAGCGCGATCGTCAACACGACGGCGATGAGAAGGACGAATCGGTGCTGGCTAGTCATGATCGGGCTGCGGAAGATAGAACGGCAGCGCGCGATGACATCCTGCTTTTCGTCGAGCACGCGACCTCGAACAGGACCGCTAGTGCGGGGCTTCCGCAAGGTGTGGATGAACGGGATCGAGGCATCGCCCAGAGAGCAGATTGCGATCTGCTTTCGGCCACGGGTTTGTATTTCTGCTTCCAAAAAGTCACCGCCGCAGCACCCTGCGACCGTGCGCGGCGTAATGCCCTCCGCCTCCTCGTCCATGTCTTCCCCCACCTTTTCCAAAACCCACGCCGCGCTCGTCATCATTGGCCACGGTTCCACCTTGAACCCCGACTCCAGCACGCCCACGCATCAGCACGCGGACGAGATTCGGCAGCGCGGGATCTTCGGCGAGGTCGCCTGCGCCTTCTGGAAGGAAGAGCCGTCGATGACCGAGGTCTATTCGATGATCGAGAGCCGCGAGGTGTATCTGGTGCCGAACTTCATCAGCGAAGGCTACTTCTGCCAGCAGGTGCTGCCGCGGGAGCTTCAGGTCACCGGACCCATCACCCACCTCGCGGACAAGACATTGTATTATTGCGATCCTGTCGGCATCCACCCGAACATGACCAAGCTGCTGCTCCAGCGCGCGGACGAGGTGGCCCCCGGCGTGCCGCGAGATCAGACGGCCCTCATCATCGTAGGCCATGGCACCAGCTTGAACGAGAACAGCCGCAAGGTCATCGAGCAGCAGGTGGCGCTCATTCGCGATGGTGGCTACGGCTTCGCGGAAGTCATTGATGCCTATATGGAGGAGAAGCCGCTGGTCAGCGACTGGCACGAACTCACCCGCAGTCCGAACGTCGTGGTGGTGCCCTTCTTCATCGCCGATGGGCTACACAGCTACCAGGACATCCCGGTGCTCCTCGGCTTCGAGACCGAAACCGGAGCCGCCGCCAGCCAGCGTGACGTCTTCCGGCACAATCCGCATCATCTGCACGGGCGCAGTCTCTACTACAGCAGCGCCATCGGCACGGAGTCGCACATGGCGGATGTGATCCTCGATCAGGTCATCGACTTCGACCGCAAGCACCAGCCCTCCGCATTGTCCCGAACGACGGAGCCAAAGATCATTCCCTGGCTGCAATCGAAGCTCGGCAAGGGGAACCTGCGACTCGGGCAGATCCAAGTCAAAGCCCAGGGCACCAGCTTTGTCATCCGACACATCGACGACGCTGCGAGCACCTCGCTCACCAGCCACCAGGGAGCACATTCGCTTCGCGAGATCGTCAAGCTGGACGCCCAGGGCGAGTTCCGCGCGCTCAAGTCCGCGCCCAACCTCATTCGCGGCTGGCAGGTCACCGTGCCTTCGATGGCGGAACTCCTCCTCGCTCTCGACATCGCCTACCCAGCTGCTGTGGGCATGGCGATGGCTGAGGAGCAAGGCCAGCTCCAGGGCGTGCCTTTGCGCAGCAACCTGAGCCGCCAAACTGGCATGTATCGGTTCACCAATACCATCCGTGATGACCAGGCGATGCAGATGGTCGCTTCGTGTTGCGACTCCGCCACTCGCTGCCAGCGTCGCATCGTCTGGGGACTCACCTCCGATCAACCCCTCAGCGGCCCGGCCACGGTCAAGACTCAACGCCTTGAAACCGCAGGCGAGATCCCTCTGCTCTGCATGGAAGTCTGTCCGCTACTGGTGAGTGAAGCCCGGAAGATCGCGCAAAAGAACTACGCCGAGCAACAGACAGCCTCGGACTCCTGATCCCCAAGAACTGGCGCTCCAGTGCGTTAATCTTGCTCGAGGGCATGTGGTGAGTTGAAACCTGCCGCCTCACTGCCTATGCTCGCCGCGATTCTATGAAACCTCTCCTCGCACTTCTCTGCGCTGTCGCCATCGGCTGGGTAGCATACCAGTATGTCTACCCACCTTTCGGAGCCTATTTCGGCATCGACAAGCCCCCGGCACCGCCGCCAGCGCCTGAGAAACTGCCCGAAGTGGTTATCGACATGCCGAAGGTGGTCGTGAAGGCAGAGCCCAAGCCAGAACCCAAACCCGAGCCGAAGCCTGAGCCAAAGCCCATGGTCGCTGAGGCACCACCTCCCCCGCCTCCGCCCGAGCCCCCCAAGCCGAAAGAGGGCGAGTTTGTGCCACCTACCTTCCGTCCCTTGGATGAGATCACCCAGAACTGGACGGTGCTGCCCAAGACCGTTTTCCCACGTGCTATCAAGATCACCAAGGATGTGGAAGTGCGCAGTGCCATCGGTGCCACACAGTTGAAGGCCGGAGGCAATGCTTACGCCATCACTCAGGATGGGACGGACCTCGTGGTCTCGCCTTCTCCAGATGGCAAGTTCAAGGGCAAGCTCGCCATCGCCGAGACTGACATCAAGGACATCATCACCGCCGTTTATGAGACCTACAAGGTCAACGAAACCGCACGCCAGAAGCGAGTTTTCGAACTGAAGAAGCAGCAAGCGCTCAACCCCAAAACCTCCGTCGCATCCGCTGGCAAAGGTGGTGGAGCTGACGAAAAGCCAGTCAAGGACAAGGACGGCACCTATCCGATCCTCCTCGCCAGCATGAAGTCCGGCCAGGTCACTGAGATCAAGCCGGACAACATCAAGAAATGGGGCGATGTCACCCGTGAGAAGGACAAGGATAGCGACTTCTGGTCGGTGATCGTCACCTTCGAAGCCGAGACTCCGTTCGGTAAATTCGAGCAAGATGCGCAGGCACAGGTCAAGAACGGCAAGGTCCTCAAGTGGATCTACACCGGTTCCGGGGAAGTCGTTCCCTGATCGACTTTGAGCCCCCCGCAAATGGGGACTCGACTCCCCGCTGGCGAACTCGCTAGAATTCCTCCGCTGTCAGGGATGGTCCCGGCAGCGCAGGAAATCATGGTTTCATCATTGCTTCAATTCACCCCCATCTACCAGACGCGCGTCTGGGGTGGTCGTCAGCTCGCCACCCAGCTCCATCGGACGCTGCCCGACGCTCAACCTTATGGCGAAGCCTGGGACCTCGTCGATCGTGAGACCGAACAAAGCCATGTGGCGCACGGCCCGTGGGCGGGCACCAGCCTTCACGATCTGTGGACTCACCACCGCGACGAGATCTTCGGCACCTGCTACCGCTCGCATCCGGCCACGCGCTTCCCTTTGCTGATCAAGGTGCTCGACTGCGCTGACGATCTTTCCATTCAGGTCCACCCGCCCGCCACCATCGCCGCCGAACTTGACGGTGAACCCAAAAACGAACTCTGGTATGTGGCCCACGCCCAGCCCGACGCACGAATGTTCGCCGGTCTGAGACAAGGTGTCTCGCGCGAAACCTTCGCAACGGCATTGGCCGAAGGCAAGGTGGCAGACTGCGTCCATTCGATCATCCCTGCCACCGGCGACAGCCTCTATGTCCCCAGCGGTCGCCTTCATGCCCTGGGCAAAGGATTGCTCATCTACGAGATCCAGCAGAACAGCGACACCACTTACCGAGTCTTCGATTGGAACCGCCTAGGGCTCGATGGCAAGCCGCGCCAGCTCCACGTCGAACAATCCATGAAGTGCATCGACTTCACCGATGCTGAGCCAGCCCTTGATCACAAAGCCGCCACCCTCGCTGACTGCGAGCACTTTAGAGTGACTCGCGCGCGCACCGGCGCAATCGCACCGCAGGATCGCTTCCGGCTGATCATTCCGATCACACCCGTGCAGTGGGGTGAAAACACCTTGGCACCGGGAGATCTCGCCCTTCTCCCGGCCTCCGCTGCGGTTGCCGGAAATCCAGATCCCGTCGGCGAGTGGCTGGAGATCGAGCTGCCCACTGGACTTATTTGAGGCGGCGTGAAGTAACGCCTTGTGAACGGCACGGCGACTGCGTTACGAAGGGGTCATGGCAGACGAATCCACCTCTCACGACGGTCAGTTGCAGAAGTCTCTGGGCTTCTGGCAGGTCATGTTTTACGGCATGGGGTCCATGCTCGGTGCCGGCATCTACGGACTGATCGGCAAGGCCGCAGGATCGCTGGGCAATGCCGTGTGGCTGGCCTTTGTCGTCGCCATGTTCGCCGCCATGCTCACAGGACTTTCGTATGCCTGCGTGGGCAGTCGTTTTCCTCGTGCTGGCGGGGCCGCGTATGTCACTCAGCAAGCATTCAGCCGCTCATGGCTAAGTTACGTCGTTGGCATCGCCGTCATGATGAGCGGGCTCACCAGCATGGCCACCGGCACCCAATTGATTGCCGCAAGCCTGATCAAGGCCATGCACCTGCCCGTGAATGAGAAGCTATTGTCCATCGTGCTGGTGATGATGGTGGGCCTGATCATCTTCCGCGGCATCCGCGAGAGCATGTGGGCAAACATCACCTGCACCGTGATCGAAGCCAGCGGCCTCATCTTCATCATCGCCGTGGGCATGCGCTTCTGGGGCAGCGTGGACTACCTCGCAGTCCCGCCTGCTGCCTCTGCCGAAGGACTCTGGATGGTGGTGCTGCAGGGAGCCGTGCTCACCTTCTACTCCTTCATCGGGTTCGAGGATCTGCTCAATGTGAGCGAGGAGGTGAAGGATGCCCCGCGCAATCTCCCACGAGGACTCATCGCTGCCATGATCGGCTCCACCTGCATCTACATGATGGTCGCCATCACCGCCGTCTCCGTCGTTCCCTGGGGTCAGCTCGCCGCGAGCAACACGCCGCTGATGGACGTGGCTCACACGGCGGCTCCTTGGTTCAAAGGCATCGACACGGTGTATGTCTTCATCACCATCTTCAGCATCGGCAACACCGCCTTGCTCAACTACCTCATGGGCTCGCGCTTGCTCTACGGCATGAGCAGTCAGGGCCTTATGCCACCGATCCTCGGCAAGGTGCATGCCACACGCCGCACGCCTCACATCGCCATCATGGTGCTCTTCGTCATCGTGGCCACGCTCATTCTTTCCGGTGGTGTGAAGCAACTCGCTGAGGCCACGGTGCTGCTGCTCCTGATCGTCTTCATCACTGTGAACGCGTCCTTGGTTCGCCTCAAGATCACCCGGCCGACGGAACGCGGCCAGTTCGAGGTGCCCATCTTCGTGCCAGTCATCGGCGGCGTCGTGTGCGCCATCCTCGTGATTGCCCGAGTTTCGTCAGCCATCACCAGCGCCGACCCGGCAGGCAGGACCGCGCCATTGATTGCCGGTGCGATCGTTCTGATCGCACTCGGACTTTTCAAGTGGCTGAAGCCATCCAAGGCCGTGCTTGAGGAGTAGTGCCGAATCAGTTGCCTGATTTCTCCACGGCCACCTTGAGCACCTGCCACGCCTTCTCAGCGATGGCTTCCATCTTGCCCAGCTCTGGGTCTTGAGCCGCCAATGCAGCCTTCAGGGAATCGACTGTGACCTTCGTCGCATACGATGCAGCTGTCAGATTCTCCTGCATCAGGCCGTGCCAGGCGATAGAGATCACCTTGCGCTGATTGGCCGTGAGTTCGTAGAACAACGTATCCAGCGCATCATCGAATGCCACCTGCGCCAGCCACACCACACCGATCTTCAAGGCCGCATCCTGGAAGTTGCTCGACTTCATCCTCAAGGCCACAATCTCAGCCGCCATCGATCCCGCGAGCTGCATCGCCGCTCCGGTTTGGGCGCGGTCTCGCTCCTCAGGCGACATTTGAACCAGCTGCACCCAGCGCTTCGATACCGCAGGCGTGTAGCTGAAATCCGGCACCAACTCGTCGCCCAGCGCGAACATCGCCCCCGCCACCGCGAGCACCACAGGCTGCACGTTCATCTTCGAATACTCAGCCAGCGCCTTGTTGGTCACACCGATCTGTTGGCCGAGCCCCATCTTTGCCGCCTTGTGCCGCTTGTCCGCCAGAGCGACGCCATCGGCCGCCTGCTTCCGCAGATTGCCAGCCAGCACGAGGTTGCGTTTGCCGAACACATTCACCTTCGCCGCGTGCTGCGCCTGAATCTCCTTGGCCTTCGCATCCGCCTCCGCCGTCTTCACGCCTTGATCGGCCATCCTTACGGCGTTGGCCGCAGTGAAGAGATCTTTGATGACGGTTGCAAGCTTCTGAAGCGCGACACCTCCCTCACCCGCGTTCGATGCGGCCAGGGCGTTGAGCTTTCCGACCACGGCCACCGCGTTGCCGAGAGTGGGCTCCTTGAGCTGAGCCAGACACTCCACGACCTGCGGCGACGTGAGCGGCGACGATGCCGTCTGTGCCTGCAATGAACTCAGCAACAGCAAAAACAAGACAGACAACGGGAGTGGGGAGAGCGTCTTCATGTGGCGGAGGGTCCACCAATGAGCCGTCCATACGCAAGGTCAAGCTCGCCAGTGCGAACGTGGGCAAGTAGTCCGCTACAGGATCAACATGCAGTCCCCATAGCTGAAGAAGCGATACTGCTCCTTCACCGCCTCGGCATAAGCTTCGAGAATGAGTTCCCGTCCGGCCAGCGCGCTCACCAGCATGATAAGGCTGCTCTTGGGAAGATGAAAATTGGTGACCAGTGCATCCACCGTTTTGAACTCGTAGCCTGGGTAGATGAAGATGTTCGTCTCGCCCTGGCTCGCTGTGACTTTTCCATGCTGCGTGGCCGACGATTCCAGGGTGCGACACGCAGTGGTGCCGACCGCAATCACGCGCTCGGCTTTCTCCACCGCCGCCGCCGTTTCCTCGGAAATCATGTAGCGCTCGCTGTGCATTTCGTGCTCCTCCACGTTCGCAACCTTGACCGGCTGAAAGGTGCCCACGCCTACATGCAGAGTGACATAGGCGTGAGGCAGTTCGGCCATCAGCTCAGGCGTAAAATGCAGTCCCGCCGTGGGTGCAGCGATGGAGCCTGGATGCTGCGCGAAGACGGTTTGATAGCGTTCCCGATCTTCCGGTCCATCCTCGCGGCGCATATAGTGAGGCAAGGCAAGATGGCCATGCGTCTCTTCATCGACATCGCCCAGCCACTCGATGATGCGCTCGCCGTTCTCGCAGATTTCGATGACGCGTCCCGGCACGCCTCCGATCTTGTGACGGCTGCCCAGGAAGAACTTCTTCCCTGGCTTGACCATACAGCGCCAGTGCCGCGGCGTGATCTTCTCCAGCTGCAGCATCTCGCGTTTGCCCTCGTCATTGAAGAAGCGGGCGGGGATGACGCGCGTGTTGTTGAACACAAAAAGATCGCCGGGCCGCTGGTAGTCCCGCAGATCGCGGAACTGACGATGCTCGATCTTCCCCGAGTCACGATGCACCACCATCAGGCGCGAAGCGGCACGATCAGGCAGAGGCTCCGAAGCGATCAACTCGGGAGGCAGGACGTAGTCGAAGTCGGAGGTGAGCATTGGCTAGATCGTCATCGACGAGTAACCTCCGTCCACCACCATCTCGTGTCCGGTGATGAACGAGCCTGCGGCATTGCTCGCGAGTAGAAGCGCTGCACCGATGAGTTCCTTGGCTTCGCCAAAACGAGCCGCTGGAGTGTGACCCATGATCTTGGACACACGATCGGGTGTGAGCACTTTCTTGTTCTGCTCGGCCGGGAAGAAGCCGGGCACCAAGGTGTTCACGCGGATGCCGAGCGGTGCCCATTCACGAGCGAGATTCTTCGAGAGGTTATGCACCGCCGCCTTGCTCATCGAGTAGGTGAAGACGCGGCTGAGAGGAAGGAGACCCGACATGCTGCCCAGGTTGATGATCGAGGCCGGGACCTTGTTCTCCACAAAGTATTTGCCGAACACCTGGCACGCGAGCACCACGGCCTTGGTGTTGATGTTCATGATCCGATCATACTCGTCCTCGGGAATGTCGAGGAAGGGCGTGGGCGAGTTGACGCCTGCGCCATTGACCAGGATGTTCACGCCCTTGGAGCGCTCCAGCACGGTATCGAGCACGAGCTGAAGATCGCCGCGCTTCGAAGCATCGGCTGCCACGAAGTATCCACGCCCACCATGGGCGCAGATGGATTCCAGACGTCTCTCAGCTTTCGCCGGATCGCGTCCCACGAGGACGACTTCTGCATTCGCTGCGGCAAAACCCTCGGCGATCGCGCCGCAGAGTTCGCCTGTGCCACCGATCACGACGGCGGTCTGGTCAGAGAGATCAAAGAGTTCGATGGGAGACATGGTGGAAAATGATTCTTGAGGACTGGAGGATACGTGGGCCAGCCGCTGACAGGCAGCAGTTGAGAGGCCGGTTATTCGACGAGACCGGTTGCCGGTTCAACTGTCATCTGCGACGACCTTGAGCGCCACGCCGCCAGGAGGAATACCAACGACGCGATGACGGTGCCCCAGGGCAGCAGCCACCCGGAGCGGGTGTAAAAGGTGAGCCTTGTCTCCCGACCCACCTTGCCAGTCATCACGTCAGCGATCATCGGCGCCATCGTGGTCACCTGCCTGCCGTGAGGGTCAATGATCTGGGTGATGCCCGAGGTCGTGGCCACCACCATCCATCGCCCGTTTTCCGCCGCTCGAATCCTCATCAGTTGCGCGTGCTGGAGATGCTGGTTCAGCGTCCAGGACGCCACATCCATGCTCGGCACCGCGAAGAACTCCGCGCCTGCGAGCGTCATGGTGCGGACGACGTCTTGATAGTCGCAGTCAAAACAGATGGGCGTGCCCACCTTGCCCAGCGGCGTGGTCACCGGCAGCGCCGTCTTGCCCGGCGTGCCATCGTTGAAGAAGTGAACGGGATGATTCTTCACATGCGTGCCCAGCTTGCCGCTCGCATCCAGCGTGAGGGCTGTATTGAACCACTCCTTCCCCTGCCCTCGCTGCTGGGTGCCGAGCACCAGCACCGTGCCGGTGTCCTTCGCGATCGCTTGCAGCCGTGGCCAGCCTTCCTCGGACTTCATCACATCAAAGGGAAGTGCCTGCTCCGGCCACAGCACGAGGTCCGTCTTTTCCTTCAAGGCCCGGGTCTTCGACTCGAACCAATCGAAGCTGGACGCCTCGCTCTGTAGGGCTGCCACGGAGATGGTCGGAGCGGATGGCAGCGGCACCTCGTAGGGCACCAGCAACACCGCGAAGATCGTCACCATAACAGGCCAGGCTCCGCGTCCTTGAGCGGCGGTGCTCGCCGCGATGATCATGAAAAAGCTCACCCCATAGATGCCCACGAGGCTCAGCATTTCGGCATTGTTCCCCGTGTCCACCGCATGGCCTGGCGTGATCCACGGAAAGCTCAGCGGCAACAGCTCACAGCGAATGAACTCAATCGTGGTCCACAGCGAGGCAGTGGCCACCACCTTGATCGCCGGATGCCACTGCCGCTGCTGAAACACCGCGCTGCCCCACGCGAACAACATGAGGTCCAGCGCCAGGAATCCCCACAAGGCCAGCGCAAGCGGGCCGAACATGGTCCACAGCCAGGACACCGCGCTGCCGTAGGCCACGATGCCGAACAAAAACCCCGCACGCCGCGCATTGTCGGGAGCCAGTCCCTTGAGCACGATCATCAATCCAAGCAAAGCGATGAAGGCCCATGGACGAAATCCCACCGGTGGGAAAGCACGAGCAAACAGCCAGCCGAGAAACACCGGGGCCACCACCACCTGGAGCCAGAGGATCGCCTTGCCTGAGCGTGAGTTGTTCATTGCCTCACTGCACCAGATGGTTCATCACTTGCCAAGCACACATGCGGGACATCTACATCTTTCTCGCCGGCCTCATCTGCGGCATGGGCATCATCCTCGTCTGGAAAGGATTGCGACTCCTCGCCGACATCAAAGCCGCAGGCAAGGCCACTGAGGATGCGCTGCGCGCCTTGCACGGCACGGCCAAGGACGAAGAGGCCCAGGCCACGGTTCTCGAGTGCAAGAACCGCCTGCGCTGGACTCGCCAGGTGAACCCCGAGTGGATCGGCCCACTCGTGCAGGAAGTGCCTCGTCTTGTCCGCGAGATCGCAGCCGTGTATTTTCCTGCCGAGCACAATCCGCTGCTCGCGCCCGGCTTGAGCCACTTCACCCGCGCTGTCCACCTCGCCGCCCTCGATGTGGCCACGTTCCTCCAGACTCGCACCATCGGACGCCTCGTCGATGTCAGTGCCAACACCGCCCTGCAAGCCATCAGTAAAGGCAAGCAAATCGTCGAGAGCGAGCACTTCCAGTATGCCACCAAGTGGTATAAACGCCTGCTCCCGGTCTGGCAGGTGCTGCGCTTCAAGTCGCCCGTGATGTGGGCTGGCCTCGCTGTGTCCAATGTGGCCGTCCGCGCCCTTCAGCCTGCAGTCATCGACATTGTCGCCCGCCGAGCCATCGAACTCTACAGCGGACGCCTCGCCGCCGGCCACGAGTTGCCAATCCTGGCCAGTGAATCATCGCAGGCCACCGACACCTCCGTCTGAATCATCGCATTTGGTGATGAGAGCCCACTCATGAACCGCGTAAAGGCGTGATCACTCATGAATCCATCACCTCACTCTCCTGCCCTGCATCGTCGTGACTTTTTGCGTGGCATGACTGCTGCCACGTTGTTCACCTCAGCCTCTGCGCGTGCAGCTTCAAGCCTCCACATCTCCACCAACACCTACCCCTGGGGCACCTTTGCGAAACGCGAGAACAAGCCGTTCAAGCTGCACTCCGACGAAGCTCTCGAAGCCATCGCGGCCTGTGGGATCAATGGCTACGAGCCCTCAGTTTCCAGGCCCGAGGAGTTCGAGGGACTCGGTGATCGCCTGCGGAAGCATGGCCTGGAGATGCGGTCGATCTATGTCGGCAGCACCCTCCACGACGAGGCTCAAGTGGCCAAGAACATCGAGCAAATCCTCGCCATCGGCCAACGCGCAGCAGAGCTGGGCACTCGCATCATCGTGACCAATCCATCGCCGATCAAGTGGGGAGGCAGCCAAACAAAGTCCGACGAGCAACTCGCCACCCAGACCAGGGCCTTGGACACACTCGGCACCAAGCTCCGCACCCTCGGCATCACGCTGGCTTATCACAACCACGACATCGAACTGCGCGACAACGGTCGCGAGTATCATTACATGCTGAGCAAGACGAACCCGGATGCGATGAAGTTCTGCCTGGATGTTCACTGGGTGTATCGCGGCAGCGGCAATTCGCAGCCAGCCGTATTCGACACCCTAGAGCGCTACGGCTCCCGCATCGTCGAACTGCACATCCGCCAGTCACATGAAAAGATCTGGCGTGAAGACTTCGTCGCCCAGGACGATCTCGACTACGCTCAGCTCGCCGCGTGGTTGAGCCGTCACACGATCAAGCCGCACCTCGTGCTCGAGCAATGCGTAGAGGCCAAGTCGCCTAACACCATGACGGGTGACAAAGCCCACACGCTCAGCACGACTGCCGTTCGCCAGGTGTTCGCCGGCTTCTAACTGAGAGCGCTCCTGCACCAGTCACGCCGCGCACAGCGCGAGGCTGTGATCTGGAGTTTTGGCTCGCCTCCAGGTGCCGTCCTTCACTATTCTCCCCGTCCTCCCATGGAAACACCGCTCTCTCCACTCGACTTTGCCCGCCGCGCCCGCCGCCTCTATCCTGATCGCGAAGCTCTCGTCGATGGCACGCAACGATTCACCTATCGGGAGTTCTTCACCCGCTGCGATCAGTGGTCCGCTGCCTTGCAATCACTCGGCATTCGTCAAGGCGACCGCGTGGCTGTCATCTCGCCCAACACGCACTCTCATTTGGAGGCTTACTACGCGGTCCCGCAGATCGGTGCCGTCACCGTGCCGATCAACTTCCGTCTCACGTCCGACGACTTCGCTTACATCCTCAATCACAGCGGAGCGCGCGTCGTGTGCGCTCACGCAGACTACCTGGATGCCGTGGATCGCATCCGTCCACAGATCCCAGGAGTTGAGCACTTCATCGCCCTTGAAGGCAGCAAGGTAGGCTGGCTGGACTACGAGAGCACTCTGGCCTCGGCACCAGCGTCGTTCGAGCCTGTCACGATCAACGAGAGCGACATGATCTCGCTCAACTACACGAGCGGCACCACCGCGAACCCCAAGGGCGTGATGGTCACGCATCGCAACACAGCACTGAACATCATGGGCCACCTCATGCACACGCGAATCACCAGCGCGGATCGCTACCTCTGGGTGCTGCCCATGTTTCACGCCAATGGCTGGTGCTTCACCTGGACCATCACCGCCGTGGGCGGCAAGCATGTGTGCCTCCGCAAGGCGGACCCGCACGCCATCTTCGAAACCATTGCTCGCGAAGGCATCACCTTGCTCTGTGCCGCACCCACCATCCTAATCAGCATCGCCAATGCACCCGAGGAACTCCGCCGGAATGCCCCGCGCGGCGTGCGCGTCTTCACCGCCGGTGCTCCACCTGCCGCAGCCACGATCGAGCGCATCGAGGGCGAACTCGGCTGGGAGATCATCCACGTCTATGGCCTGACCGAAGTCTCACCCATCGTCACCATCAGTGAACCGCGTCCCGAACATGCAGTGCTCGATGCTTCATCTCGAGCACGCATCAAAGCTCGTCAGGGAGTGGAGTATCTAGGCAATGCCGAGGTGCGAGTCGTTGATGACAATGACAACGAGGTGGCACGTGATGGAGCCACGCTTGGTGAAATCATCATTCGTGGCAATGCCGTGATGGCTGGCTACTACAACGACCCCGAGGCCACGGCGAAGGCACTGCGCGGCGGCTGGTTCCGCAGCGGCGATGCAGCGGTAGTGCACGATGATGGCTACATTGAAATTCGGGATCGCTGGAAGGACGTCATCATCAGTGGTGGAGAAAACATCTCCTCCATCGAGATCGAAGGGACGCTGCTCCGCCACCCGGCGATTCAGGAAGCCGCAGTCGTCGGCCTGCCTCACGAGAAGTGGGGCGAAACACCCCAGGCCTTCATCGTGCTCAAGCCTGGAGCCAGCACGACGGCTGATGAATTGCGACAGTTCTGTCGCGACCACCTCGCTCACTTCAAGGTGCCCCATGGCTTCGAGTTCATCACCGAACTGCCCAAGACGGCCACGGGCAAGATCCAAAAGTATGTGCTGCGCGGCGGACGGGCGAACATCTCAACGCAGTAACGCAAGCGACGTCACTTGGTCAGGGACCAGTTCACTGCATTCACCAAAAGCCGCCGCACGTCCGCGATCTGCATGTCCTGAGGCGCACCAAGGCTGGTGTAAAAAACACGCGCCTTGTTCGTGCCGTAAGTGCGTGTCCACGCGATCGGCTGTGGCGGTGTGGTGGCTCCTGCTTGTGGAGTGCCCACGAGCAAGGGTATCGCATTCTCCGCGAGCGGCAGCACTTTGTAGAGCGACTGATGGCCAGAGATCTTCGCCACATTCACGCCAGCGAGAAGAGCATTGCTTTCAGCGCCTCTGGCAACACTGACGCTGTAGGGAAGTCTTTTCGTTTCATACCCAGTGTTCTCACCTCCCAGCACCTCACGCGTGAACTCCGGCCAGGGCACGAGATCAGGCGCAACCACTTCCTTCGGCTTCGGAATGAAAGCATGGTTGGCCGTGCGAATGCCGACCAGCGGCTTTCCAGCATCCAAGTGCGCACGAATCGCTGCCATCTGCTCCTTCGGTGGAAAGCGACGACGTGAGAACAACACCAGCAAGTCTGCCTCCTTCAAAGCCTCGACAAGCCCTGGGAAATGATGCTTGGTGGGACTGTCGCCCTGAATGAGTGTGACATGATAACCGAGCGTCTTGAGTTCCTTCTCAGCGAAAGCTCGCATCGTCGTGGGTGCCTCATAGTTGTCTGGGTCCTCGACGACCATGATCACGATATTCGCTGCGGGCACCCAGGCAGTGAACAGAAACAAGAAGGTAATGACGAGCAGGGAATGTTTCATTCAGTCACTGAACTACGCATGGATGGCGCTCATTCTTCGGCCCCAGACAGTCTGTCGGCCCCCAAAGATATAGCCATCCCGATGCTGGCATCCCCCCATCCGCTCAAGCCGCTGACTACTTCTTGGGTTCTTCGGTGAGGAGGAAGGTCATGAGGTCGCGCATCTCGTCTGGCGTCAGAGTCTTGTCGATGCCGATAGGCATGAGGGACACAGCCATGGGCTCCACCTTGACGATGTCCTTCTTGGCCAGCTTCGCCGCTTGTCCACCAGGCTGGGTGAGCGTCAGCTCCTCTTCGTTCTCGCCTGTGCGTGTGCCGACCGCGCTGCCTCCGTTCTTTAGAGTGGCGACATAACCCACAGCGTCAGGGTTGATGACAGCATTCGGCTCCACGATGTCGCGCAGCACACTGGCGTAATCGCGATGAACGAGATTGTTCAGATCCGGCCCGACGGCGAAGCCTTCAGCGCGCATGACGTGGCAGGTAAAGCAGGCCGCCTTGCCTTTGAACAAGGCCGCACCGTTGTGCCAGTTGCCTCCGGCGAGTTCAGGGATGCTGCGCTCGACGACATCGCTAACGGCAGGCTTTGCAAAAGGAAGCAGGAACCGCCGGGTCGAAGGTGCGCGCTCTCGCTTGTCGCGATCCGTGAAGTAAGACACGGCGAGAGACTTCATCGGTGTGGTCACTGCCAGCTTGATCTCCTTCCACTGATTCTCCGAAGTGCCGACAACAGTCACACGTGACTCATGATCGCTGATGCGTTCGACGCGCGCCTTGGGTGCTTCGAGAGTCAGGGCAGCATCGCTCCTGAAGATCATTGTAACGGTCTCGGGCTTCGGAACGTAGCCAAGCTCCGAGCCCGGCTGCGTGACGGGTTGCAGCATGTTGAACAAGTCGAGTTGCGCATGGAGATGCAGCTTGCCTTGCTTGCTAAGTGATGGCCACAGCACGTCGTGCACGCTGCTGGAACGAGTCAGCCCCTTGGCCGCGACGAGATCAGGATGCGGCAACCAACCCGTCCACTTCTCACCTTTGGCACCGTCCCATGCAGCAGCGACACCATTCAGATCATGAGCAAGCGCTAGCTGCGGCCCCTGACTATTCTTCTTGGTGTGCAGCGCGTAGTTCACAGCATCACGCCGTGCCTTCGTCTCGATGATCAAACTGCGCCTATCCTCGCCCAAGCGCACAGACTTTATCACCAACTCTTTCTTGGCCTGACGCTGCTGCATTTGCACCACCTTGTAGCCAGGACGCATGGTCTCAAGGTGATCACCAGCGGTCACATAACGACCGGACTGAATGCTCGCGCGTTTCGCCAGATCACTCCATGCATCAGCGGCCATCTCATGATCAAAGGCGACCACCGTCTCCGTCTCGCTGGCCGCCCAGGTGAGCACGGGCTGAGGTGAATCCTTGTGCTGATAGCTGATCTTGAAAAGCCTGCCATCACCCTTCGGCCCATTGCCCCAATCAGGCTTGCCCGTGTGGCAGCACACCACAAGGTCACCGCTCGGGGAAATCGCACAATCAACCGCCAGCAGCCCGATGTTCGCGATGAGTTGCGTGCTTGCCACATACCCCGCAGCCGTCTTCACCGTGGTGGTGCGCCAGAGTTTGCCACGCGACTCGCCCGTCACAAGTGCATCATCTTCCCAGAAGGACGGGCCAAACAATCCCCTGCCCTTCGTCGGTGTGTTGAAGCGAAAGCCGCAGGTGCTCTGATGCTGCGGCGCATAGTCCCACACGCTCGGTTCATCCACCACATCAGGCAGGAACTGCGGATGGCGCGGCGGAAAGCCATAGTGACGACCCGCCTGAATGTGCAGCAGTTCATCAAAGGGATTTCCATTCGGCACCCAGGTCGCGCCCTCCTGCTCGCTGCCGAAGAGGTCGCCAGCTTTGTTGAATTGCAACGACATGATGTAGCGCAACCCGCTTGCGAGCTGCTCCACTTTGCCATCGGGCGTGATGCGCAGGAGACAACCGCGACGCTTGTCCGGCGAGTAGTGCGGTGTTCCCGAGGGCTCCTTGCCTTTCTCGAACTTGTCCTGCCAATATGGGTTGTTGTAGCCCGCATTGCCCATCGTCAGATACCAGGCTCCGTCAGGACCGAAGGCCAACGCCATCGAGCTGTCCACGCGACGATGATTCAGATACTTCGCTGCGACCAGTTCAGGATCATCAAAGCCCTTCGCGATGGTCTCGCGCTTGTCCGGGATGCCATCACCATTCGTGTCGCGAAAGCACACGAGTTCATCCGTGAGCACCACATGCGGCTCGCCATCCTTCACCACCATGCCGAGCGGATAGTTCGGACCACCTTCGGGTGAAAACGTATTCACCTTGTCCTCAAGTCTATCGCCATTGGTATCACGCAGCAGATGAAACCGACCATCGTAGCCACCGGCAAACAACCGACCATCAGCGGCATACTCGATGTTGTTCAAGCTCGTCAGCTTCACGGGCAGCTCGCGGACGACAAAGCCAGGCACCAGCATCTCAGGCATGATCTTCGGCTGCGCCGCAAAGGGCGGCTCGGGCTGCTTGTCAGGCACCGGTGGGATCGGCGGTTCAGCGGCCAGACCCTCAAGGGTGACGACGGAAGCAAGTGCGAGGAGCCATTTCATGAGACCAAGAAGTAAACGGGATCTACGGACGACACGTCAAGACTTCTCGATCACGAGCCCGGCTTTCGGATCGAAGTGTGCGATCACCACGCTGCCGTGGTTGAGCTTGTCCTTGCCAGCCTTGTTCTGCGCGATCAGGAAACGCCCCTCCCCCAGAGGTGCGATGCCGTAGGACGCATTGACGGCCCACTTGTCGGTGAAACGGAAGTTCGCATCCGAGCGCAGCAGCTCCGCAGGCTTGCCGTAGCAACCAAACCAAAGTGCCCCATCCGCACTCGCGACGGTCTGAATACCCATCAAGGTATAGCCGCTCGCCAGCACATGGCGGGCACGAAACGCAAAGCTCTCATCATACTCGTAGAGGTAGTTTTCGTTCACACCCTTGGGCAGCCCACCCACCACGATGAACTTTCCTTCGTGATACGTGATGCCACCCGCCCCATGCACCACCTCAGGCACGCGATGCCGAGCCAGTTCAGCGAGAGTCTCGCCATCATACACATACACCCACGAGTCCTCTTTGCCCGCAGGCTCATTGAACTTGCCCAAGTTCGTCGCCACATAAACACGCCCGGCATGAGAGCAGAGATCGCCATGGTGACTCGCCACCGGCACCTGCTTCACCACATGCCCCATCGTATCAGTCTTCACCAAGACATCCGTCCAGCACCAGTAGATCGCGTCTTTGCCATTGGTGCAGATACCTTGAACATGTCGCTTGTAAGCACCCTCGCATGAGGTCGCATGGAATGCCCGTTCTTCAGCCAAGGCTGAGACCACGATCAGCAGTGGAACAATGACGAGAAGTGGGAGGCTCTTGGCGAAATTCATAACGAGACAGTTCCCCTGCACCAACAGCAGCGCCGGGTTCATCTATCGAGGCCTTGGAAATCCGCGACCAGAGGATGATGGCCTTCCACAACGACGACATTCTGCCAAGACTGTCAGCCCTCTTCGACGACTGGATGGACAAAGACCATTCGGTTTGCGAGCAAGTCGCCATCACCTTCGTTGAAGTGCGATCTGCTCGTCGTCGTAACTCCAGCCATCATTCATCTCCCCCATGAAACACGTCCTGCTTCTCCTCGCCCTCGCTTCATCCTCGCCCGCCGCAGATCGCTTGGTTCCACGCGAAGGCACCGAATGGTGCAATATCTGGATGCCCAACGCGAACAAGCACGACCTGCCGCGCGTGCTGCTCATCGGCGACTCCGTGACACAAGGCTACGGCACTGATGTGGAAAAGGAACTTGCTGGCAAAGCTTACGTCGCGCGCCTCGCGACCTCGCGCTGCGTCGGCGATCCTGTGTTGCACGCTGAACTCACCGCTGTGCTGGGTGCGGAAACATTCGATGTCATCCACTTCAACAACGGCCTGCATGGCGTGGGATCCGTGAGCGAGAAGGAGTATGCGGAGTTCCTGCCGCAGATGCTCGCGCACGTCCGCAAGCTTGCACCGAAAGCGAAACTCATCTGGGCCACGTGCACACCCTCGCACGTGAACGGCAAGTTCGAGCAGCTTGCGCCGAACAATGCGAACGTCACTGAGCGCAATCGCATCTCCACGGAACTGATGTCCAAGGAAGGTATTCCCGTGAACGATCTCTACGCCCTGATGCTACCTCACCCCGAGTTCTGTGCAGATGGCTTGCACTACAAAGCCGAAGGCAAGGCATTGCAGGGCAAGCAAGTCGCGCAAGCGATTCTCAATTGGCTGCCGGTGCAGGCCAAGTGAGCTGCCGGCGGGCGACTGTATGGTTGACGCAAACCCCGTATCCTCCGGACAAGCCAGTCATTCGATCTTGCTTGGAGGCCGAGACAGACTAGCGACCTCGCTTTCGAGTGAGCATGATCTCGTTGCCTTCGGGGTCCATGCACATGGCGAGATGGGGCGGCTCGTTATCTTCGGGCTCGGGCTCGCGGGTCAACTGGCCACCGGCGGCGATCACTTCTGCAGCACCAGCGATCACGTCTGACACTTGGAAGTTCAAGCCCGTCCAGGTGCGCAGGCCTTCGCCACCGCCGTGGATGCCGATGACACCGCCAGCGATCTCCACCTCGGCGATGTGCTCGTTGTGCTTCAGCACCTTGCCTCCAAAGACGTTCACATAAAAAGCCACAGCGCGCTGCATGTCGGCAGCCCAGATCACATACTTCAGTCGTTCAACGGTCATGCGGTCCTGGTGACATCGCATCGTCGTCTGCGAAAGCGAATGTGTGGGTCATCTGCACGCGGCGAGGTCACTCATTGCGCCAGATCTTCCAGATCAGGCGCAGGCCAAGGAAGCCGCTGACGAGGAAGATGACGAGGCCGAGGATAGAGTGATCGTAGAAGAGTGGGGGCACCTTGTTGCTGAGCAGCATGGACGAGCCGAGGAAGAGGGCGCTGACGACCATGCCCATGACGAGTCGGTTCACGGCGGGCTCCAGGCGGCGGTGCTCCAGGTGGATGTCGAACTTGCCGTCCTGCAATTCCTTGAGCAGGCGCATCATGCCGCCGGGCAGTTCGTGCGCGACGTAGCGCCACTCGGTGAGCAGGCGGTTGAGCTTCTTGAATTGACGGCGCGGCGAGAGCTGGCGCAGAAGAATGCGGTGCTGATACGGGCCGATGATGGCGATGAGGTTGAGCTTGGGGCTGAGCAGCTTGGCAGTGCCATCGAGCATGACGAGGACCTTCAGCACCTGCGCCATGGAGCTGGGCAGCACAAGGCGGTAGCGAGAGATGCAGCGGGCGATTTCATTGAGCGCATTGCCGAGCTGAAAGTGCTCGATGGGCTGGCTGCCGTAGAAGGAGATGAAGTCAGTGATGTCGGCGGCGAACGCACCTTCGTCGAAGTCGCCGCCCGCATTGCACAGGCGCATGAGGATGCGTGCGAGCATGGGACCGTCTTGATTGGCGACGCAAACGAGCAGCTCCTCCACGTGCTCGCGCAGGTGATCGTCCATGCGACCGACCATGCCGCAGTCGAGCACGCCGAGCGTGCCGTCGTTCATGATGATGAGATTCCCAGGATGCGGATCGGCATGGTAGAAGCCATCGCGGAAGATCATGTCCATCCACAGGATGGCTCCGCGACGCGCGAGTTCATCGCGGGAGACGGTGAGGTTGGGTGACTTGTCTGCATCGCGGAAGCTGACGCCCTCGAGCATCTCCATCGTGAGCACGCGCGCGGTGCTGAACTCGGGAAAGGTCTTTGGGAAGCGCACATCGGTGTTCTTCGCGAAGTGCTCGGTGAACTCGGCGATGTTGCGCTCTTCGCGCTTGAAGTCGAGTTCGCGCAGGAGCGTGCGCTGGAACTCGGACACGACGCGCGCGGGTTGGTAGCGCTTCAGCTCGGCAGCGCGCTCGGCGAATTCGGCGAGCACGAGGAGGATCTCCAAATCGACGCGGATGCGGCTCTCGATGTCGGGGTGCTGCACCTTGACCACGACGTCGGTGCCGTCTTGCAAGCGGGCGCGATGCACCTGGCCGATCGAGGCGGAAGCCATCGGTTCTTCGGCAAACTCTGCGAAAACCTCGGCTGCCGGTTTGCCTAGCTCGCTGCTGATGGTGGCGAGCGTGACCTCGGGTGCATCGGGGCGAACATCGGTCTGCAGCTTCGCGAGTTCGTCCGCGATCTCCCAGCCGACGAGATCGCCGCGCGTGCTAAGCATCTGGCCGAGCTTGATATACGTGGTGCCGAGTTCGGCCACGGCCATGCGGATGCGCTCGGGGCGCGTGTAGTCGGTCAACTTGTCGCCGTCGCTGCTGACGAGGAATTTCTTCGGCAGCTCGAAGCCGCCGCCCGAGAGCCAGTCGGCGAGACCATACTTAGCCAGGATGCCCACGACTTCGCCAACGCGGCGTGCATGGCGAGTGAGTTGTTCGGGGATCAAGGGCATCGTTGGATTTTAGATTTGAGATTCCTGATTTGAGATTGGACCGGCTCGCGTGAGACGGCGTTCCTGTAGGGCGGAGATTCCAAGTCCGCACGCACTCGCCAATCCCATCATTATCGCTTCTAGCCAGGTGCTACGGTTCGTCGTGATGACTTTCTCCAAAGCCTGGGACATGGCGACACGCTCAGCAGGCGTGGTGAGAGCCAGCACTCGGGACGGAACGATGGCGTCGAGAGCACAGACAGATTTTGCTAGGGGCTCGGTCAGTGCCAGACCAAACCAGAACACACTGAGCCCAAAGATGATCCAGAGCGTCATTTTCATGATGCTAAGGCTAGCCTACGCACCGAGCTTCTCGCCAGCTTTTTGCAGCACCTTGCCGAGTTCGCTGAAGAGCACGCCGGCGGCTTGCTTGGCAGCGCCGGTGCTGGCTTGCACGGTCTCCATGCCGAGCTGCTTGGGGTGATGAGTGGCAGCGTGGAGCGCGGCTTCCAGTGGTGGAAGCGCGGCGGTGAACGTTTGTTTCGCGTGTGCCGCGAGCGTGCTGGATTGCTCCTTGGCGTGACCGCCGAGCGCGTTTGCGGCTCCGGTGACGATGTCGCTGATCATCGCACCGAGGCCGCTGAAGTCCTGGCCGATCTTGGCGAGGTCTTCGTGAGCGAAGCGTGTGCCGCTGGCTGCACTCTCTTCGAGCGTGAACTTCACGGCCTGCGCGGACTTGGTGAGGCCATCAGTGATGCCGTCGATCACAGGAGTCAGGACGCTGATGGGATCGGCGGGCAGGTTGTGCTTCGCGCCTGCGATGGCTCCCTCGGTCACGGCTTTGACCAAAGAAGCAAGCCCACCCGTGGCGGCGTGGAAGGGGCCGCTCGCTTCCTCGACGAGCCTAGCGGTTTCAGCGCGGAGGTCGGTGCCGCGCTTGACGAGTTCCTCCGCCTTCTGGCGAAGCTGGCTGATGAGCGATTCGGTATTCATACTGGAGAGCGATACGTTCGCACTTCAGCATCCGATCATCGGATGTCCGGCTCAATGGGGAAGTGAGCGCGAGGATTGTGCGGAGGGCTCGTTGAGAGGTTGAGAGTCGGACGCCGCCTCCACCTCTCATCCCTCTACACTTTTCTGCTTTTCCACTTCTCCACCTCCTGCCCTGCTCACCGCGCCGACATGCGCATCGCGCCCGGGCGCCCCACCATGAGGGAGGTGCGCTCAGGATCGTAGAGGTAGCCGATGCCGAAGCTCAGAGGCTGGGCGCCTCCACGTTGATAAGCGGCCACCAAGTCACTCTGCTGGTGCTCGTTGAAAAGGTCGATGGTGCCTCGGTAGTTGCCATAAAGCGAGACGTTCCAGCCTTGCTCACCGAAGCTCCGGTAGGGCACTCCTGAGGGGTCCTGAACAACGCCTCGGCACTGAGTGAGGAGGAAGTTGCGGATCACCGAGAAGCCGCCCTCGTGCATCAAATAGGAAGCACTCTTCGCGAAGGCGGGCGGGGTGTTGAGGCTGGCGACGAAATGCAGGAAGGGCGAGCCCGCCTTGAGCCCGTCATTGGACAGATCCTGACGGAAGTAAAACACGCGCTTCATCACGCCATTGGGACCGATGGCACGAATAACCGCACCTGGAGCGCTGCCGGAGCTCCCTGAGACCAGCACGGGCGAGCCGGAGCCGTCGATTTTGACCAGGTCGATCGATTCCACCACATGCCCGGAGCGCGCCATGAAAGTGAGGATCAACGGGAGCACGCCACGGAAGCGCGTGCTCACGAGGTCACGACGCATGTCCTTAGTGATGAAGAAGCTGAACTGCATCACGGTGTTGATCGAGGTCTCAAGTCCATCGAGTCCGCCTTCGATCTCCGCAGCGCTCAACTGGGCAATGGGAGGCAGCGGCTCGCAGGGCTCCAGACCACACAGCACCACGGTGTCGGCATTCGGGAAAAAAAGATTCGCAAAGAGGAAGTCGGGACCGCTGAATGGATAGAAAAGAGCGGGCGAGGCCTGGAGGTCCGAGATCTGGGAGGCAGCCCAGTTCTGAATCGGCTGCTCATGACGCCAGCTGAAGTCCGACCACAGAGTATCCAGCTTGTTCTTATGATTGGCCCAGCCGGAAGATCCTCGCACCGCTGGGAAACTATCCTGTCCCATGGGTTGAAGCCCTGCGAGAAGCCGGGCGGTGTCGTTCAAGGTGACCGCGTGCAGCGGCACATTGAATCCCGTCGCGGCGGGGAAAAGAGCTTCCTGTCCCGCGGACTGAGCGCGGCGGACGGTCGGCTGGCCCTGGCCACTGCGGGTCCAAAGTCGAGAATTTTCAGGCAACTGGCAGCTCGTTAGCACCAGACTGGTCATGATAACTGGAGAAACCACCGTAGATAAAAAAGAGAGGCGCGAAGGCATAGCTGGCCGCGAGGCTATCACGCTGTGAGTTTTTCAAAAGAACCCGATGTGTGCTCTCACCAACTATATTTCCCGACTTATTCACTGATTATTGCCATTCAGTGAAATCCCCTCGGATGCATGGAAATTCAAGCATTGGCAACTAATTCAGAACCGCTGAAAAACCCAAAAGCTACGGTTGTTGGTCACATCTCTCCGCCGCCCGGTCCCGGGTCCACTCCCTCCGATCCCCTGCCCTTCTCACCACTCTGCGGGCGGGTTCATGACGAACTCCGGCACCTGGACGCACACACGACTGCCACTGTCCGTGGTGCCAAAGAACGCCCCCGTAGCCCGGCTCTCAGACCGCACCACATGGTAGCTGTGATACTTGAACTCTTCACCCGGCTCAATGCGCGGGAACTGCCCCACAACGCCATGCCCCTCATAGACCTCCACCCGGTCCTCCAGGTCGCGAACAATCCATTTCCGCCCAAAGATCATCACCGCCTGATCCGAGCCATTGGCAATCGTGATGAAATACACAAAGGGATGAGGCCGGTCCTCAGGCGCACTGAGTGACGGATCATAGACGACCTGGTTCACGATCACCCGCAGTCCTGGAAGTAGCTCGAATCGGTTGGACACGCACCGAGTGTAGAATCAATGTCGCCCCGCTCAAGGAACGGTTCTGGGTTCTCGACGCATCGTCTCCAAGCCGCCCATTTGTCATTCGTCATTGTTTCGCTCCGCTCACCCTCCGGGCTGCCTCCGACAGGCTGTCTCGCTTCGCTCGGCTCGTCATTCGTCATTCCCATGCCCCCCCTTCCCTGCATCCTCACCATCGCCGGCTCCGACTCCTCATGCGGAGCAGGCATCCAGGCCGACATCAAATCCATCGCAGCCCTCGGTGGCTACGGCTTGAATGCCCTGACGAGCGTTGTCTCGGAGGTGCCTGGACTCGTGTCCAAAGTGCACCTGCTCGACATTGCGATGATCATCGACCAGATCGAAGTCCTGCTACGCGGATTCCCCGTCAAAGCCATCAAGACCGGCATGTTGGGCGGCCTCGATCAGACACGCGCCGTCGTCCGCACCTTGCCTCGCGAGGTGCCGCTCGTCGTCGATCCAGTCATGGCGGCCACGGGAGGCGGGAGGTTGCTTGCCGAGGATGCCATCCTGGCGGTGAAGCATGAGTTGCTCCCCCTGGCAACCGTCATCACGCCCAACATGGACGAGGCCGAGGTGCTCTGGGATCGACCCGTGAAAACTCGCGACGACATGCTCGCCTGCGCACGCGATCTGCATGAGCAATGCGGAGCCGCCGTGCTCGTCAAAGGAGGTCACCTCACTGGCGATGCCTCCGATGTGCTCTGGCACGAGGGCACGGCCCAGTGGTTCAAGTCACCACGCGTGGAAGGCGTTCACACCCATGGCACGGGCTGCAGCTACTCCGCCGCCATCGCCACCGGCCTGGGCAAAGGATTGCCGCTTGCCCAGGCAGTGCGTGAGGCCAAGATGTTCATCCATCGCGCCATCGCCCAGCACCACGCCTGGGGAAACGTCCACGCGCTCAATCACCTCCAGCAGCACCAGTCATGAATCGCCTTGTCTTCAGCCTGCTCGTGGCCAGCACCCTCGCGAATGCCTCGCCGCCCCCTGCCCCCGTCGATCAGATTTCGCAGGCCTCGATTCAGACCGCGTTCCGCGTGCTTCAGCGTGACTACATCCGTCGCGAGGACCTCACCATCGACCAGCTCAACCGCGCCGCCCTCCAGGGACTGCTCGCCCGGCTGAGCTTCGGTGCCGAGATCGTCAAACAAGCTCCCGCAGCCAAAGCTGATCAGCGTGTGATCGCCGAATCCCTCACCTCCGAGATCGCCTACTTCCGCCCTGCCACCTACTCCACCTCCGAGGTCGCCCTCATGGAGACCAAGCTCCGCAGCCTCGAAGACAAAGGTGCGAAGCACGCCATCCTCGACCTCCGCACGGCCGCAGCTCCGGGCGAATTCGAAGTCGCCGCCTCGCTGCTGGAACTCTTTCTCCCCCGCGGCGTCCTCCTTTTCAAACTACGTCAACTCGGCTCCGACGACGCACAGCTTCTGCTCTCCCGGCGCGAGCCCATCTGGCATGGCACCCTCGTCGCGCTCGTGGACAGCGAGACCAACAACCTCGGTGAAACCATTGCCACCGTGCTCCGCAACCAGAAGCGTGCCCTCATCCTCGGCAGTCCCACGAAGGGAGCCACCGTGCGCTACGACACCGTTGCCCTTGAGCAAGGATGGGAACTGCGTTTTGCCCGCGCCGAGATGCTTCTGCCTGATGATTCGTCCGTCTTCCGCAAGGGCCTCCAGCCAGACTTTCTCATCGCCCTCAAGCCCGAGACCAAGCGCTCGATCTTCGCCCAGTCCAACAACGGCACCATCAAACCCTTCGTCTTCGAGCAGGCTCGCGGTCGCTTCAACGAAGCCGCCCTTGTAGCTGGCAACAACCCTGAACTCGACGACTACATCAAGCGCAGCAATGGCGAGACGCTTGGCTACGACAAACCCGCTCCGCGGGACTCGGTTGTGCAGCGCGCGATGGACCTCATTCGAAGCGCCGAACATCTCTCTCACACCCAACTTCGCTGGGACTCCAAAGCAGAACCTTCCACTCCAGGCACCTCTCCGACCATTCAGCCTGCCCAGCCGGTGAAACCATGACCACGCCCCTGCCTCCCGAACGCATCCCCGCAAGTGTCGTCATTGAAGAAGTCCTCACCGGCCGCACCTGGCACGCCCGCCTTCCGAACGGCAAGCAAATCCTCGCCTTCGCCCGCCCTCGCAGTCCCCAGCGCACGCTCAGCGTCGGTGATCGAATCGAGGTGTGGATGACCGTGGAGGACTTCTCTCGCGGCGAAGTCCAGTAGCTCCACCTCAGGCGATCAGCAGCAGGCGCGTCGCATCCCCAGGCAAGGTCTCCGGTGCCCGATGCACACACGGCGGCACCGCACAGCCCGGATGCTCCGTCGCGATCCGCCAGAGACTGCCCACACCGAAGACAAACGGCTTGGCAACCGGCAGCGGCACGTAGTGCAGATCGTAGCAGTGCTCGCTCAACCACTCGCGAAAGCCCTCGTCATCCGCACCACCATAGTCCGCCAGCAAAGCTGCGCGTGTCTCGGGCACATCCACACGACGCATCACCTCTTCATTGATGATGCCCTCGCTCGAAGCTCCGTGATACGTGCATAGCCACGTGTCCGCCGGGACCGTCGCGCTGTCCGCGTGGAAGGAATACACCTCCGTGTTCACGGTGCCCTCACACGGCTCGCGCACATAGCCATGAATCGCATTGAGTTCCGGCAGCAATCCCAAGGCCTCCAGCCGCCGCCGATCCTCCAGCATTGCCTCGACCGCCACCCGCCCCGCCGCACTCACTGGCAGCGCCATCAACTCTTCCTCGTCCAGCCCCACGATCCCCTTCCCCGGCGGCAACGCGGCCACAATTTCCGCGAAGTCCCCCGCCAGCGACCGCGGCAGGCACAACGCATTGACCCCATCCGCCCACGGCGTCGCCACCAACTCATCGAAAGTCGCCACCACGCGAATGCGCGAAGAATGGGGTAATGAGCGTGCTAACAACATATCGTTTTGCCTCTCGCTCACAGCCCACACGAACACCAGAAGAGTATTACAAATCCTGCAAACCTGCCGTTCGCCACACGATATTGGTCGTCAGCATCTTTGTGAAATTTCACTCATCTCCAAAGCGCCCAGGCCAACAACTGTGCCAGGATAGGTTCCCACTCGTGTATCTGCTGACACAACGTCGGCCTTCGCCATCCTTATGTTCCTAACCTGCCGGGCACTCACCTGCGAGCACATCAAAACACAACGCCCTCTGGCCTTGCGGCTCAGAGGGCGTTGGAGATTGGAGCTTATGACAAGCTGGGACTAGCCGACATCACGATCTTCGTCCTCGTCTTCTTCATCGCGCTTGCCGCGGGTGCTGAAGACAGGCTTTTCGGTCTCGATGACTTCGAAGTCGCGGTTCTTGAGGAAGCCTGAGCCAGCAGGGATGAGATGACCCATGATGACGTTTTCCTTGAAGCCGCGAAGCATGTCGGACTTGCAGAGGGTGGCGGCTTCGGTGAGCACGCGGGTGGTGTCCTGGAAGGAGGCGGCTGAGATGAAGCTCTCGGTTTCGAGAGAGGCCTTAGTGATACCAAGGAGCACAGGTTCGGCTTCAGCGGGCTTACCACCTTGCTCGGAGACGCGTTCGTTTTCGCGTTCGAACTCAGTGCGGTCCACCTGGTCGCCCCAGAGGAAGTCGGAGTCGCCTGGATCAGTGATCTTCACCTTGCGCAGCATCTGACGGATGATGATCTCGACGTGCTTGTCATTAATTTCCACGCCCTGGGCGCGGTAAACTTCCTGCACTTCGTTGACCAAATGTTCTCGCAGCGCTTGAGGTCCAAGGATCTCAAGGATGTCATGCGGAACGACCGGACCGTCGGTAAGCTGATCGCCCTTGGACACATGGTCGCCATTGAAGACGAGGATGTGCTTGCTGCGGGGGATGAGATGCTCTTCCTGGTTGCCAGTCTTCGGATCCGTGACGATCACGCGACGCTTGCCACGAACGAGGCCACCGATTTCCACGGTGCCGTCGATACGAGCGATTTCGCACGCGTCCTTGGGCTTACGGGCTTCGAAGAGTTCGGCCACACGCGGAAGACCACCGGTGATGTCCTTGGTTTTGGAGATCTTACGAGGTGTCTTGGCGATGGTGACACCAGCCTCAACCTTCTCACCGTTCTTGATCGAAAGGTGAGCACCGGCAGGAATGGTGTAGCTGGCGAGGGTCTCGTGAGTCTTGGGATCGATAACAAGGATCTGCGGGTGCAGGTCTTCCTTGTGCTCGATCACGACGGTTTCATCGTTGCCCGTGGCTTCGTTCTTCTCCTTCGTGATGGTCACGCCGGAAAGCATGTCGCGGAATTCGATCTTACCTGCCTTCTCAGTAATGATCGGCATGTTGTAAGGATCCCAGGTGACGATCTGCTGACCCTTCTTGACCTTCGTTCCGTCTTCGATCGCGATAACCGCGCCGAGCACGATCTTGTAGCTTTCGAGTTCTTTGCCGTCTTCGTCGGTCACCGAAATGGTGCCGTTCTTGGTCAGAGCAATCCAGGTGCCTTCGACGGTCTTGACCGCGCGGAGGTCGTGGTAGTGAGCCACACCCGCGTGCTTGGTGACGATGAAAGGCTGCTTGAAGGTGGACATAGCCGCACCACCGACGTGGAACGTTCTCATGGTCAGCTGCGTTCCGGGTTCGCCGATGGACTGAGCGGCAACGATACCGACCGCTTCACCGAGCTTGGCCATGCGGGCCGATCCGAGGTGGAGGCCGTAGCACTTCGAGCAGCAGCCGCGCTTGCTTTCGCAAGTGAGCACGGAACGAATCTTCAGGCGCTCAACACCGATCTTGGCGAGCATGTTGGCTTCCTTCTCAAGGATCAGCGTGCCTGGGGCGACAATGGTGTCCTTCGTCACCGGGTCGTGAACGGTTTCGCAGCTGGTGCGACCGTAGATACGGGTCTTGAGATCGACGACTTCTTCATCGCCCTGGTAGATGGAGTTCAGGGTGATGCCGTTGACAGTGCCGCAATCATCTTCGGTGATGATCACGTCCTGGGACACGTCCACGAGTTTACGGGTCATGTAACCGGAGTCAGCGGTCTTCAGAGCGGTGTCAGCGAGGCCCTTACGAGCGCCGTGCGTCGAGATGAAGTATTCGAGCACTGACAGACCTTCACGGAAGTTCGAGGTAATCGGGCGTTCGATAATTTCACCGGAAGGCTTGGCCATCAGACCGCGCATACCACCGAGCTGCTTGATCTGCGTTCTGTTACCACGAGCACCGGAGGTGACCATGATATAGAGCGGATTGTGCTGCTTCTTGCCGTCGTTGTATTCGATCGTGCGGTAGAGTTCGTCAGCGACTTGTTCGCCGACCTTCGTCCACACGTCGATGACCTTCTGATAGCGCTCGCCATTGGTGATAATACCGTTGCGATACTGCTTCTCGACGATCTCGATTTCCTTGTAGGCAGCATCGAGGGCGGCCTTCTTCGCGCCAGGGATCATCATGTCGGTGATACCGATAGAGATGCCGGAGCGGGAAGCTTCGCGGAAGCCGAGCTGCTTGAGCCGGTCGAGGGCCTTAACGGTTTCCTTCTGACCGACGGTCTGGAAGCAGCGCCAGATGATGTCTCCGATCTGCTTCTTGCCGACATTCATGTTGATGAAACCCAGCTCAGTCGGCCAGATTTCGTTGAAACGAACACGGCCCACGGTGGTCTCGATGACCGGCTTGGTGGGGTCGCCGAAGATACGGCCCTTGGTGCCGTAGTCGGGATTGCGGAAGAGGATCTTCTGGTTGGTTTCGAGGCGGCCTTCGGTGAGACCGAATTCAATTTCGCCAGCATCGTTGAACATCGGCAGGTGCTTCTTCGCAGTGTCACCCTGGCCGATTTCACGGAGGTAGGTGAGGAAGAAGGTGCCGAGCGGAATGTCCTGCGATGGCGTGGTGATCGGCTTGCCGGAGGACGGCGAGAAGATGTTGTTCGGCGCGAGCATGAGCAGGCGCGCTTCCATCTGGGCTTCGATCGACAGCGGAACGTGAACGGCCATTTGGTCACCGTCGAAGTCAGCGTTGTAAGCCGTGCAAACCAGCGGGTGAACGCGGATAGCTTCACCTTCGATAAGCTTGGGCTCGAACGCCTGGATCGAGAGACGGTGCAGTGTCGGTGCACGGTTGAGGAGGATCGGGTGGCCCTTGGTCACTTCGTCCAGGATGTCCCAGACTTCAGGCGTGCGGCGCTCGATCATCTTTTTGGCACTGCGCACGGTGTGCACGAGGCCCATTTCCTTGAGACGACGAATGATGAACGGCTCGAACAAGACGAGCGCCATCTTCTTCGGCAGACCGCACTGATGCAGGCCAAGGTCAGGACCGATAACGATAACGGAACGACCGGAGTAGTCCACGCGCTTGCCGAGCAGGTTCTGACGGAAGCGACCGGACTTGCCCTTGAGCATGTCGGACATGGACTTCAGCGGGCGATTGCCAGCACCGGTCACGGCACGACCATGACGGCCATTGTCGAACAAAGCATCCACAGCTTCCTGCAGCATGCGCTTTTCATTGCGGATGATGACATCCGGCGTGCGCAGTTGGAGAAGGTTCTTGAGACGGTTGTTGCGGTTGATGACGCGACGATAGAGGTCGTTCAAGTCGGAGGTAGCGAAGCGACCACCTTCCAGCGGCACCAGCGGACGGAGGTCCGGCGGGATGACGGGAAGGACTTCCATGATCATCCACTCGGGGCGGCTGTGGCTCTCGGCGAAGCCTTGAGCGAGCTTGAGGCGCTTGGCGAGCTTTTTGCGGACCTGCTTGCTGCGGGTCTTTTCCATCGCGGCTTCCAATTCCTTGATCGTCTCGGTGAGATTGATCTGGCTGAAAAGTTCGCGGATCGCTTCGGCACCCATGCCAACGCGGAAGCTCTCGGCTCCGTATTGTTCTTCGGCGTCACGAAGGTCGATTTCGGTCAGCAGCTGCGCGCGCTGAAGCGGCGTGTTGCCCGGATCGATGACGATGTAGTCTTCATAGTAGATCACGCGCTCCAGCGAACGGGCGGTCATGTCGAGCATGAGGCCGATGCGGGAAGGCATGCACTTGTAGAACCAGATGTGCGTGACAGGCACGGCCAGTTCGATGTGGCCCATGCGCTCACGACGCACGCGGGACAGGGTAACTTCGACGCCGCAGCGGTCGCAGATCACACCCTTGTGCTTGATGCGCTTATACTTGCCGCAGGCACATTCCCAGTCGCGAGTGGGACCGAAGATGCGTTCGCAGAACAAGCCGCCTTTTTCAGGCTTGAACGTGCGGTAGTTGATGGTTTCCGGGTTCTTGACTTCCCCGCTGCTCCAACTGCGAATGCGGTCGGGAGCTGCGATGGAGATCGAGACCATGTCGAACTGTTCGCCGCGCGGCTGTTCGCCGAGGATTTCCTTGAGATTGGTGTCCATGCTCATGTGTGGAGATCGTGTTGAGGGTTCGATGGTGAGGGATTAAGCGCCGGCGGCGAAAGCTTCGATCTTCTCGGCTTCCACATTGGTGTGACGGCCAGTGACGCGAACGTCGAGGCCGAGTGATTGCATTTCTTTGATCAACACGTTGAAAGATTCCGGTGTGCCGGCTTCCAGCGAGTTGTCGCCCTTCACGATCTGTTCGTAGATGCGTGTGCGGCCCTGCACGTCGTCGGACTTCACGGTGAGCAGTTCCTGCAACGTGTAAGCGGCACCATAGGCTTCGAGTGCCCACACTTCCATTTCCCCGAAACGCTGGCCACCGTATTGGGCCTTGCCGCCCAGAGGCTGCTGCGTCACGAGCGAGTAGGGTCCGACCGCACGAGCGTGGATCTTGTCAGCCACAAGGTGGCCCAGCTTGAGCATGTAGATGTAACCAACGACGACTTCCTGAGCATAGGTGTCGCCCGTGCGTCCATCGTAGAGCTTGGACTTGCCGTTGAGGCCCATCCATTCATAGCCCGGAACCTTCTTGGCTTCCTTGATGAAGCCCATGATCTTCTCTTCGGAGATACCGTCGAAGACCGGCGTGGCGATCTTCATGCCAAGGGCTTTCGCCGCAAGGCCGAGATGCGTTTCCAACACCTGACCGACGTTCATTCGGGAAGGCACGCCCAGCGGGTTCAAGCAGATGTCCACAGGCGTTCCGTCTTCGAGGAACGGCATGTCTTCTTCAGGAACGATGGTCGCGACAACGCCCTTGTTACCGTGACGACCAGCCATCTTGTCACCCACTGAGAGCTTACGCTTGGAGGCAACGAAGACGCGAACGAGTTTCACGACGCCAGCTTCGCTTTCGTCACCGGCTTCGATGCGGTCGAGGGAACGTTCGCGATCCATGTCGGCGTCGCTGAACTTGGCCTCGAAGGCGCTGATGATGTCGAGGATCTTGTTGCGAACGGGGCTCGGGTCGATTTCGATCGAGTCGTAGTTCTCAGCCAGCTTGCGGAGCAGGGTCTTGGTGATCTTCTTGTTGGCGTCGATGATGATTTCACCGGTCTGGCCATTGACCACATCGAGAGGAATCTTCTCGTTGAGAAGGATGTCACTGAGACGCTCCGTGAGCTGCTCGGTGAGGTCTTCCTTCTTGGCACGATAGTCTTCTTCGATCTGCTTGAGCTGCTTCTTGTATTCAGCAGGGGAGAGCTTCTCCTTGCTCGGATCGGCAGCCGCATTCGCACCACCACGCTGGGCAACGCGAACGTCCATCACGATACCGGTGCAGCCGGAAGGAACACGCAGAGAGGTGTCCTTCACGTCAGCGGCCTTCTCACCGAAGATGGCGCGCAGGAGGCGTTCTTCAGGGGCGAGTTCGGTCTCGGACTTCGGAGTAATCTTGCCGACGAGGATGTCGCCAGGCTTCACTTCGGCACCGACGCGGATGACGCCATCCTGGTCGAGATGCTTGAGGGCTTCGTCACCGACATTCGGAATGTCACGGGTGATTTCTTCAGGTCCGAGCTTGGTATCGCGAGCCTGAACTTCGAAGTCTTCGATGTGGATTGAAGTGTAAACGTCTTCCTTCACCACGCGGCGGCTGATGACGATCGCATCTTCGAAGTTGTAACCGTTCCACGACATGAACGCGACGAGCATGTTCTGTCCGAGGGCGAGTTCGCCCTGGTCGGTGCAAGGTCCGTCAGCGAGGACTTCGCCCTTCTTCACCTTCTGGCCACGCTTCACGAGCGGGACCTGATTGATGCAGGTGCCAGCGTTGGAGCGACCGAACTTGCGGAGCGGATAAACGAAGATGTCCTTCTCAGGATCAGTTTCGATCTTGGTCCAGTCTTCGAAGAACTTCTCGTCCTTGACCGGGAGCTTGCCGTCCTTGGTGGTGATGATGACGTAGCCCGTCGCAGCGGCGACAACACCATTGCCATCGGCGATGATCACAGACTTCGAGTCGCGAGCAGCCTTGCCTTCCATGCCGGTGCCGACGAACGGTGCTGCGTTGTGAAGCAGCGGCACGCCCTGGCGTTGCATGTTCGAGCCCATCAATGCGCGGTTGGCGTCATCGTGCTCAAGGAAGGGAATCAGCGAGGCAGCCACGGAGACGAGCTGCTTCGGCGACACGTCCATGTAGGTGGGCTTGGCCGGATCGAGTTCGAGGAACTCACCGCGGTAGCGGGCCGTCACCTTGGCATTCACGAAGCGACCCTTGTCGTCGAACGGATTGTTAGCCTGGGCGATGTGATGATTTTCTTCCTGGTCGGCGGTGAGGTAGTCGATCCTGTCGGAGACGACACCGTTTTCAACGCGACGATAAGGCGTTTCAATGAAGCCGAACTCGTTGATGCGCGAGAAGCAACTCATCGAGTTGATCAGACCGATGTTCGGACCTTCAGGGGTCTCAATCGGGCAAATACGGCCGTAGTGCGAGGTGTGAACGTCACGAACCTCAAAGCCTGCGCGGTCACGATTCAGACCGCCAGGTCCGAGAGCGGACAGACGACGCTTGTGGGTCAGTTCGGCCAGAGGATTGGTCTGGTCCATGAACTGGGACAGCTGGCTGCGACCGAAGAAGTCGCGCACGACAGCGCTCAGAGCCTTCGGGTTGATCAGCTTGGCCGGCGTCATGGTGTCCATGTTCACGTCGAACAAGGTCATGCGCTCCTTCACCAAGCGCTCCGTGCGGGCAAGGCCCACGCGGCACTGGTTGGCCAAGAGTTCACCGACGGCACGCACGCGGCGTGAGCCGAGATGGTCAATGTCATCAAGCAGACCGTCGCCAGCCCGGAGCTTGAAAAGATAACGCAGTGCGCTAACAACGTCCTCAGCGGTGAGAATGCGCTGATCGCTCTCGACCTTGATTCCGAGCTTCTGGTTGATCTTGTAGCGGCCCACACGAGTGAGGTCATAGCGCTTCGGATCAAAGAACAAACGCTTCACCAAAGCCTTGGCATTGGGAACAGTGGGAGGATCGCCAGGGCGGAGACGACGATAAATTTCCTTGAGCGCCTCCTCTTCGTCACGGGCAGTGTCTTTTCGAAGCGACGTGATCAGAAGATCATCGGAGCTGGCCGAGACAACACGAATCGCCTTGTAGCCGAGCTGAATGATTTGCCGAACAACACCGAGAGTCAGGGGCTCGTAAGCGCGGGCCACGATGAGTTCGCCGTCGAGGATATCGCGGTAGAGGACCTTGTTGACCAAAGCCTCCTCCGGCATGTTTTCCTTCAGCTTGAGTTCCTCGATCTGATAAAACAGCTTGAGGATGTCCTCATCGTTCGGGAAGCCGATCACTCGCAACAGCGTGGTCGCAAGGAACTTGCGACGACGGCGGCGACGATCGAGGTAAACGTAAAGGAGATCGTTGGTGTCGAACTGGACTTCCAACCACGTGCCGCGATCCGGAATGATGCGGAAACCGTAGAGCCAGCGACCATTGAGGTGCATCTGGGTTTCAAAGCAGATGCCCGGCGAGCGATGAAGCTGGCTGACCACCACACGTTCTGCACCGTTGATCACGAAGGTTCCCCGATTTGTCATCAGAGGAATCTCTCCCATGTAAACACGCTCTTGCTTCGCTCCTGCCTCTTCCTTCAGTTCGAAGGTCACGTAGAGCGGTGCACTGTAGGTTTCGGCGTCGCGAATGGCGTGCAGTGGGCTCAACTTGGGCTCACCAATTTCGTATTGCACAAAATTCAGGGACATCTTTTCATCGTAGCTCGTGATCGGGAAAACCTCCCTGAACACTGCCTGCAACCCAAGGTCTTTACGCTTTGCCATGGGCAAATTGCGTTGGAGGAACTCATCGTAGGAGCGAATCTGGACCTCAATGAGGTTCGGTGGTTCGATCGGCTCGTGGATCTTGCCGAAGTTGGTGCGCTGTGACATAACGGCGATGGGGCTGTGGGTTAGGGGCGTTAACGATGAAAAATTATCAGGATCTAGGCATCATCCGGCTAGCGACGGATGACCGTGAACAGCAAATCAATGACAAAAACCAAGCCACACACGAGGCGAGCCTAGAAAATGACATGACCAAGCGCACTCTCCCTTTCTGTGTAGAACAGAATGCGGGACTTTGCGCTTGGTCATTCCAGAGATATCTGTCATTCAAAGTGTCTAATTTGAAATAGCCGTGCTTCGCTCCGCATGGGCAGAGCGAAGCACGGTGAAAAGTAAAGGTAGAACCTTACTTGATCTCGACCTTGGCACCAGCGGCCTCGAGCTTCTTCTTGATCTCTTCAGCTTCAGCCTTCGGCACTCCGTTCTTGACGGCCTGGCCACCCTTGTCAACAAGGGCTTTGGCTTCAGCAAGACCAAGGCCGGAGACAACTCCGCGAATTTCCTTGATCACGGCGATCTTGTTCGAACCGCCGTCAACGAGGATCACGTCGAACTCGGTCTTTTCTTCGGCGGCAGGAGCCGCAGCGCCGGCAGCAGCGCCAGCAACGGCAACAGCAGCGACAGGAGCAGCGGCGCTTACGCCCCACTTGTCTTCAAGGGTCTTCACAAGTTCAGCGACTTCCAGGACGGTAAGTCCGCTGAGTTCTTCTACGATTTTGTTAATGTCAGCCATGTCATTATATTGGTATCGCCGTCCAAAGAAGCGTCTTTAGGTTTAAGAGCGAAAGCCTTCGCCCCGGCAAGGAACCATTAGTTGTTTGGTTATCAAACCGCATGCGCGGCTATCTGATCAAATTGGGTTAGTTGAAAGGTAAGCAGACCAAGAATCCACAAGTAAACCTAGGATTCTTTGTCGGCCTTGGCCTTGATGACGCGAGCGAGAGAGGCTGCCGGCTCGTTGAGCAAACGGACAAGCTTCGACGCAGGAGCCTGTAGCACTCCAAGGAGTTGGGATTGAAGAACCTCCTTCGATGGAAGGTCGGCAAGGGAATTGATCCCTGCGACAGTGAGGAGGGAACCATCGAGAACGCCAGCTTTGAGCTTCGGCTTCTCAAACTCCTTCGCAAAGGTCTTCATCACCTTCGCCGCCGCGCAAACATCCTTGTCACCAGTGACGACGGCTGTCTGACCTGTGAGAGCAGTTCCGATCTCAGCTGGATAGCCAGCTTTCTCAGCAGCGACCTTCACAAACGTGTTTTTAAACACATGGATTTCAGCACCAACTCCACGAAGGCGCTTTCTGAGTTCCTCCCAACCCGGAACAGTAAGTCCGGTGTAATCAACAACGAAAAGGAACGGCGATGCGTTAACGCGCTTCACCAAGTGCTCGATGAGTTCTGTTTTTTCAGCTTTCATGGTGAGAAATCCTAGATTTTAACGAATTTGGAGATGTTGATAGGCAACCCAGGCGACATCGTGGCTGTCAAGGTGCAGGACTCAATAAAGCGTCCTTTCGCTGACGGCGGACGAGAGCGGGAGACAGCTTCAATCAAGGCCGAGGCATTTTCAACGAGTTGCGCCACTTCGAAGGAAACCTTCCCAACGCCAGCCGCAACATTTCCATTCTTATCGAGCTTGAAGTCAGCACGGCCAGCTTTGACTGCCTTCACAGCAGCCGCCGGATCATCTGAAACGGTGCCTGTTCTTGGATTGGGCATCAATCCGCGAGGTCCAAGTTGCTTACCCAGCTTGCGGACTTCAGTCATAGCCTCGGGAGTCGCGATCGCCACATCAAAGTCGAGGAATCCTTCTTTAATCTTTGCAATCATGTCTTCATAGCCCACGAGATCAGCACCCGCTGTGCGGGCAGCTTCGGCAGCATTTCCCTGTGCAAATACGAGAACTCGAACTGTCTTTCCTGAACCGTGAGGAAGTGGGCAGGTGCCACGAACCATCTGATCGGACTTCTTGGGATCAACTCCCAGACGGAAAGACAGACTGACTGTCTGATTGAATTTTACGGTGGGGAACTTCCGAACCAATTCGGCAGCTTCCTCCAGCGTGTATTCTTTATCAGCCACAACCATTGCTGCGGCTTTTTGGTATCTTTTGCTTCTTTTTTTCATGTGCAGTAATGATGAACGCTTCCGTTCTCCTGCTAGTTGTTGTGTTGCTAGGAACTCTAGTCGACGATGTCGAGTCCCATTTGACGAGCGGTGCCTGCCATGATTTTGGAGGCCCGTTCAAGATCTTGTGTGTTCAAGTCTGCGATCTTCAGCTTGGTGACTTCAAGAAGCTGCTTTTTCGTAATCTTACCAACCTTCTTCTTGTTGGGCTCAGACGAGCCAGATGCCAGATTGGCGGCTTTCTTCAACAGATTGGATGCCGGGGGTTGCTTCGTGATGAAGCTGAAGCTCTTGTCCTTGTAGACGGTGATGATCGTTGGCAACACATCGCCACCAAGTTTCTGCGTAGCTGCATTGAACTCTTTGCAGAAACCCATGATGTTCACACCTGCCTGACCGAGCGCAGGTCCAATAGGCGGCGACGGATTTGCGGCTCCTGCCTTGATTTGCAACTTAATTACTCTGACGACTTCTTTTGCCATATATGCTCTCTAGTTTAGTGACTCGTTTTTCTGCTGTCTAATTGGACCGAAATCTCCCAATTAAAAACACCCGAAACTCTTATGCTTTCTCGACCTGCCAGTATTCCAGCTCAACTGGTGTTGATCGTCCAAAGATATTGACCGAAACGCGGAGGATTCCGCGATCAGGATCAATTTCCTCAACAATACCAGTCTGACTCTCAAACGGACCGTCAGCGACACGAACTTGGTCGCCAGGAGAGAAAGCAATCTTGGGCTTAGCACCTTCTTCACGCTCCCTGACTTGCGAAAGCAAACTTTCCACCTCGCGGGGTCTCATCGGAATCGGATGATCCTTTGCTCCGGCGAAATTCAAAACGCCATCGGTTTCCTTAACGAAATACCACGTTCTGTCGATGAGGCGATTGTGCTCATCCAGCAGATGCATGTTTGCGATGATGTAGCCAGGAAAAAACTTCCGAACACTCTCGGTCTTCTTACCTTTCTTCACTTCAGCCACTTTCTCAGTTGGCAAAAGGATTTCAAAAACGCAATCACCCATCTCTTCGGAGGCGATTCGTCTGACCATGCTATCACGAACACGGTTCTCCATTCCAGAACGGACATGGATTACATACCATTGATCGCGGGGAGCCGGGATTGCAGCCATGAATTTAAATTCTCCGAGTGGGATTTGAGGCGTAACAATACCCGCCTATCAATGCGCAAGGGCTTCAAACGCCCACCTCAAGCTAAAGTCAAAAAAAGCCACGAAAGCTCCCAGCAGGAGCATCGCAACAAAGACAACTATCGTTGAGTCGTTCAGTTCCTTATACTTGGCAAAGCCACTTTCTTTCGGATCCCACGGCCAAGTTGCCTTCTTGAGTTCAAGGAAAACTTCTGAGATGTATGTTCGAATTTTAGCGATCATTGAAGGCCGATAGAGGTGCTGGGGAGGGAATCGAAATTGCAAGCGAGTGGCAGGCCAGGAGGGACTCGAACCCCCAACCGACGGTTTTGGAGACCGCTACTCTACCAATTGAGCTACTGACCTTTGTTCACTTGCTTTTCAAGACTGAAAGAATCGAGAGTAGATTTTCTCCCTTTCAAACTTAGCGTCTTGAGAATGAAACCGCAGGAAGGATAACCCTCCCTGCGGTATTTCGTCAAACTGCCGAAATTTTGCGACTAGTCAAGAATATCGGACACACGACCCGCGCCAACCGTTTTGCCACCTTCGCGGATTGCGAAACGAATGGTCTTCTCCATGGCGATCGGGGTAATCAACTCCACCGTGATGGAAACATTGTCACCCGGCATCACCATTTCAACCCCCTCAGGCAGAGTCACCGAACCAGTCACGTCCGTTGTGCGGAAGTAGAACTGAGGACGATAGTTGTTGAAGAACGGCGTGTGACGGCCACCCTCATCTTTCGAGAGCACATAGACTTCAGCTTTGAACTTCTTGTGAGGGGTGACCGAACCCGGCTTGGCAATAACCTGACCACGCTCGATTTCGCTCTTTTTGGTTCCGCGGAGAAGGAGACCCACGTTGTCACCAGCGCGGCCTTCATCCAGCAACTTGCGGAACATTTCGATGTCAGTCACCGTCGTCTTCATCGTTGGACGAATGCCAACGATCTCAACCTCAGACATCTTCTTGATGATACCACGCTCAACACGGCCTGTGCAAACCGTTCCACGACCTTCAATCGCGAACACGTCTTCAACAGGCATCAGGAAATCCTGATCAATCGGACGCTCTGGGAGCGGAATGTAACTATCAACGGCATCCATCAACTTGTGGATGTTGGCTTCTTGCTCAGAATCGCCCTCAAGAGCGCGGAGAGCGGAGCCCTTGACGATCGGAATGTCATCACCTGGGAAGTCATACTTACTGAGGAGATCGCGGATCTCCATCTCCACGAGCTCAAGGAGGTCAGCGTCAGCCATATCAACCTTGTTCATGAAAACCACCAACGCTGGCACACCCACCTGACGGGCAAGAAGAATGTGCTCGCGAGTCTGCGGCATTGGACCATCAGCAGCGGAGACAACCAGAATAGCTCCGTCCATCTGGGCAGCACCAGTAATCATGTTCTTGACATAGTCAGCGTGCCCCGGGCAATCAACGTGCGCATAGTGACGCTTGTCAGTCTCATACTCAACGTGGGCGGTGTTGATCGTAATACCACGCTCCTTCTCTTCAGGGGCGGCATCAATCTGATCATACGCCTTGGCTTGAGCGAAACCCTTCTTCGAGAGCACGGTCGTGATTGCAGCGGTCAGCGTGGTTTTACCATGGTCAACGTGGCCGATCGTGCCAATGTTGACATGCGGCTTGTTGCGTTGGAATGATTCTTTGGCCATTGTCTTGGGTGGTTGAGATGTGCGCTATGTGGGGACGTTACGTTACCTTTCTGCGTGCTAATCGAGCTATTGTCTGGTGGTTTCCAGTGGAGCTCATGTCGGGACTTGAACCCGAGACCTCGTCCTTACCAAGGACGTGCTCTACCAACTGAGCTACATGAGCGAATTCACCAAACTCTAACTTAATTAACAAGCCTTCAACGAAAGACGAGATAGTCATGCTTTGACCTTAACGGCTTGAAACAAAATCACCCCGGGGTTTTCGAAAAAGTGGGCTCCAAGGTATAGTGAGCGCTAGGTGTGTCAAAGTTTTTTTCAGTTCATCAACGCGTCGTGGCACAGACCTAGCAGTGTTGGTCCTGCCGTCGATTCTCCGGTTCGCGAAATTCGCCGAATTTTGAAGATATTCCAAAGCAGCCCCTTTTGTTGGCACCATAAAAACCATAGCTCATCAGCCTCGCATTCGCTGACAATCTCCGTCCACTTTTTCGACGCCCTCCTGCTGAGCTTCGTCGGTTTGCAGCCACAGCATCCAGCCTAAGGGTGCGACAATGTATTGTCGTTTGGAATTACCACGGTCTCGAGGTTGTTCAAAGAAAGCTGGATGCCAAGGCGCCATGGGGTTGCCGTCTGACGAATGAGGCGTGGTGCCCCCTTCCCGCCATCGGGATTGATCGCTGTCCAGATGAGCGTTCCCCTCATCGCGCCTTTTTCACCAGTTCGTTCACCGTGGCCGTGATCAATGCTTCCACTCCTTCTGTGTAGGGTGCGCGATGCCCATATTCGAACATGCCGGTCACTCCCTCATAGCCGCCTTCCTTGAGCACGCGTGAACTGGGGACATAGCTGAGGAGATCCTTGTTGTAGCCACATACCCATGTCGTGTTCCAACCAAAAGTGGCTTTGAACTTGAGTGAGTATGGCCAGCCCCCAAGGAATGAGACAGATGTAAAATGTAGTTCTGGCTCCGAGAACAGGAGAACAGAACAACATGAAGAGAAGCCGATTCAGTGAAGAGAAGATCGTGAGCATCCTGCGCGAAGCGCAGGGTGGGATGAAAG
>JAEUHN010000021.1 GCA_016795365.1 Verrucomicrobiaceae bacterium | reverse complement strand
GGTGCGGCACCGGCGAGGAGATTCTGCGTGATGCCGCCCGCGCTGCCGCCGATGGTGACGATGCGGCCATTGCACCACGGCTGCTTTTTGAGCCACTCGATGGTGTCCACGCCGTCCTCGTGCTCGCCCCAGCCGCAGCCGATGAAGGGCTGGTTTTCGCCCTTCGAGTCAAAGCGGCCGCGCATGTCCTGAATGACGAAGACCCAGCCCTCGCGCACAAAGCTGGCGGCCTCTTGCGAGCGCTTCACGCGGCTGTAAGGCGTGCGCGAGAGCACCACCGGAAACGGTCCCTCGCCCGACGGCAAAAAGAGATCGGTGGCAAGCGGCACACCATCGCGCATGGCGATCATCTCGGTCTTCTTCGCCGGTGCCTGTGCAAACAGCGCCACCGCCTGCTGCCACGCCTCGGCGCTGACGGTGCCGTCCTTCGCCGCACGGACAAACATCACCTCGATCTGCCGCGACCACTGCGCGCCGTAGGTCGTCTTCACAAACTCGACCGCCCGTGCCTGCTCCGCTGCGGACAGCGAGCCGCTTTGATCCGCGTCCGCCTTTGGAAACAAGGCCCGCATCTTCGCCGCGTCCGCTTCATCCGCAGACACGTGGCAGGAGAGCAGCAGCAGCGAGACAGTGAACAGACAGAAAATGGGGCGCATGGTGTGAAAGAGTGTGATGTGAGTGACTCGATCGCGATGCCTGTGTGACAATGAGAACAAAGTTTCCTCAGCACGCAGCATCGGCGTGGACGCTCCATGCGCTTCGTGATCGCATCACTCTTTCTTCGGAGCCTTGCCGTAGTAGGGGAACTTGTCCCAGTCATCGTTGGCTGGATCAACACGCGGATCGCTCGTGCCCTTCATCCACTCATCCACGCGGGTGCGCAGTTGCTTCATAGCGTCGGCATACTTCACATTAGCAGCGACGTTGTCGATCTGATCGGGATCGCTGCGCAAGTCGTAGAGTTCTTCAGCGGGACGTTTGCCAAAGATGAGCGTGATGTGTTTGGCAAACGCGGGATCTCCTTGATGGGAGAGGAGGAAATCCTTCACCTTCGTTGTGTCCACATCGCCGAAGGGGCGACCATGAAGGAAGAGCACATCGGGATCACCAGCAGGCCAGCGGTCATTGCGAAGGTTGCGAATGTAAAGGAAGTCACGCGTTCGAATGGCGCGGCAGGGATAGCTTTGGTTGTCGTGACGCACGTTCGCGTGGCGTTCGCGCTCAATGAAGACGGCATCGCGGATGGTGTTGATGTCTTCGCCGAGCATGAGCGACTTGATGCTGTGCATGCTCATCTCGCGAGGCACAGCGAGGTCAGCGAGTTCGAGGAAGGTAGGACCGAGGTCGGCGACATTGACGAAGTCATCCACCTTGCGCCCGGCGCTGAGCTGCTTCCCCCACCGCACGGCCAGCGGCACACGCGATCCAGAGTCGTAACAATTCGCAAGACCACGTGGCATCTGCCACCCATTGTCACTCGTGTAAATGACCACCGTGTTGTCGAGCTGGCCGCTTTTTTCGAGCACCGCGACCGCAGCTGCGGCTTCCTCGTCCATTTTCATCACGCCGCCGTAGTAATTCATTAGATCGTCGCGCACCTCGGCGCAGTCCGGCAACTCGGGTGGCACGGTGAGCTTCGAGGCATCGAGCTTCTGCTTCGCGAGATCGAGATAGGGCAGCTTACCAGCCTTGGTGGCGGTGTCGGTGTTGCCCAGCCAGAAGAAGAAAGGCTTCGAGGCATCATGCTTCGCGTGGAAGTCGGCGAAGTCTGCATACTTCGTGCCCACGGGATTTTCCTTCCAGCCGGAGATCGCGTGATTGCCCGGCGCCCAGCCTTTGCCGCTGAAGCCGACGTCGTATCCGGCCTCGCGCAGCAGGTCGGTGATGATCGGCGTGTCCTTCGGGAACGCGCTCCACAGGCTCGCGCGCTCGCCGAGTTGATGGGCGGCTCTGCCCGTGAGCAAGCAGGAGCGCGTGGGCGAGCACGAGGGCACGGGATTGAAGGTGTGCGTGAAGAGCACGCCCTCGCGCGCGATGCGATCGAACGCCGGCGTCTTCGCCATTGGATCGCCAAGGATGCCTGCCGTGGGCCACTTCCAGTTATCACCAATGATGAAGAGGATGTTGGGCCGCTCTGTGGCATGAACAAGAGTGCCGAAGAACGCGAGGAGCATGGTGACGAGCGTGCGCATCATTGAGGAACGCACGATTCAGGCCTGCCTATCCCCGAGGACTTGCTTCCGCACAACCCCGCGCCTCTCGCACAACGGCCTTTTCCCGCCAGAACCCAAGTCATCGCCGAATGCGATGCGTTCAGCACTTCGGGATCTTCCTTCGCCTCGTGCCATCAAGCCGCTCACTTCATGATAGCTGATCGATAGCGATGCCGTTGATCGCGTGATGAATCGCCTCTTCGCTTCAACTCTTCTCGCTCTCATGGCCCTGGGCTCATGCCTCGGCGCAGAACCATCCGGTGCCAAGCCGAACATTATCTTCATCCTGACGGACGACCAAGGTTACGGCGACATCTCGGCGCATGGAAACCCCGTCCTGAAGACACCGAACTTCGATCGCATCCACAGCGAAAGCCTTCGGTTCACGAACTGGTTCAACAGCCCCACTTGTGCACCGACGCGGTCCGCCTTGCTGACTGGCAGACACGAGTTTCGCAATGGCATCACCCACACGATCCTCGAACGTGAACGCCTTGATCCGAAGGTAACCACCTTGCCCCAGGTGCTGAAGGGTGCGGGCTATCACACAGGCATCTTCGGCAAGTGGCATCTGGGCGACGAAGAAGCGTATCAGCCCGGACGCCGCGGCTTTGATGAAGTCTTCATCCATGGCGGAGGCGGCATCGGCCAGAGCTATCCAGGGTCCTGCGGTGATGCACCGGGCAATCGATACTTCGATCCAGCGATCCTGCACAACGACACCTTCGAAAAGACCCAGGGCTACTGCACTGACGTCTTCTTCAATCAGGCCGTGAAGTGGATGGACTCGCAGCGCAAGGCTGGTCCTTTCTTTTGCTGGCTCGCCACCAATGCCCCGCACGGTCCCTACATTGCGAAGCCTGAGGACGCAGCGCTCTACGAAGGCAAGGGACTCGGCCAGGACACCGAGCAATTCTTTGGGATGATCCACAACATAGATGCGAACCTCGGACGCTTGCTCGATACCCTGAAGCAGTGGGACATCGAGAAGAACACGCTGCTCGTGCTGATGAATGACAACGGCGGCACCGCAGGTGTGAAGGTGTTCAACGCTGGAATGCACGGAGCCAAGGGCTCGCCATGGCTGGGAGGCACACGGGCCTTCTCATTCTGGCGCTGGCCGGGCACGCTTCAGCCCGCGGAGTGCAAGGCTCTCACCGCGCACATCGATGCCTTCAGGACCTTCGCGAGCATCGCCGGTGTTTCGTTGCCAGATGCGCTGCTGGAGCAATCCGCAGAAGGTCGCAATCTCATGCCCTTGCTCAAAGATCCGGCAGCGGCATGGGAGGATCGTCACCTCTTCACCCACGTGGGACGCTGGCCCAAAGGAACCAATCCAGACGACTCAAAGCTGAACAACTGCGCGGTGCGAAATGAGCGCTACACGCTTGTGAGGGAAGGCGCTCGCAACCCGAAGGCGAAGAAAGTGGACGCCTCGTGGCAGCTCTTCGATGTCATCAATGACCCAGGCCAATTGACCAACATCGCCGACCAACAACCCGGTGTGGTCGCCAAACTGAGTGCGGTCTATGACGAATGGTGGACCTCCCTCAAGGGACAGGTCTCGTTGAACGAGGACGCCGTCGGCCCCAAGATCAATCCCTTCGCGGAGAAGTATTGGAAGCAGTTTGGTGGAGGCCCCACAGAGGCAGATCTGAAACGCATGGATCCCGCCAAGGCGAAGACCTTTGAGGCTGGCCGGAAGACAGCCAAGTGATGCCAATCCTTAGCGAAGCAGTTCCGTCGCGGTCCGCCGCCAGCTCTCGGCCTCAGCGTCGGTCAAGCCGTTGAGCAAGGTCAAAGTGAGCTTGGCATGCTCACGAGCTTTGTCGTCTTCGCGAAGGCGGAAGTGGAGCGCGGCCAGACGGAGGTGCACTGCCGCGATGTCACGCTTGGCTTCCGGTAGCTGGGAGAAACGGGGCAGCGCAGTGTCGTAGGCACTCATGGCTTTGTGATTGTCAGCCGCCGCTTCGAGGGCGATGCCGAGTTGCAACTGAGCCAACGCTTCGCCACGAACCCATTCGGGGCGGAGTGGATCTAACTGCACCAGACGCGCAAACGCCTCAGCCTGCGCCCGGGCATGATCCAAGCTCGAATGCAGAGAAGCCAGATGGCCATGGGCAATGGCGCTCCCGGCGATGGCCCGCACATCATCGGGATGCTGCTCTCGCACTCGACTCCACAATGCCGCCTCGCGCTCGAAATGGGTGGACGCCTGAGCTGGATCAACGGTTCCCAGCTTGCCCTCGAGCACCGCCATGCGCCGCCACACCACATCGTTCTCCTCCAGTTTCGTGAGGATGTTCAACCCAGCTTGATAATGCTCTTGCGCTTCCTTCGTTTTGCCCTGGCTGCGTGCGAGATCACCCAGTCGTTCGTCCGCGACCGCTTGATCCTTTCGCCACTCTTCCGCGCCTGCGCTCGGCGCGTGTTTGGCCAGATGATCGAACACTCGCTTCATCTCCCGATAGCTGATTGCTGCGCTTGCAAGATCGTGAAGCGATTCATGCACCGCTCCCATTCGCTCATGAGCCAGCGCGAGATCGTGCAGGCGCAGCACATTGTTAGGCTCCTTGATGGCTCGCAACTTCATCGTCGTCAGCGATTGCTCAAAGAGCTGCTTGGCTCCCTGTGTATCCCCTTTCGCCAGCAGGATGCTGCCGCGGTTCTGCCACATCACCGCGCGATTGCGCTGCTGCTCCTCGCTGTCATCGGCCTGCGGGATGTCGTCGAAGTATTGCTGCGCGGAGCCCGCGACTTGATCGAGCAAAGGCAGCCGACCGAGAGGTTCCAACTGGTCCCGCAGATCGAAGAGCATGTCATTGATCAAACGTTCGGCACGTGCGCGAGCAGTGTCGGCGATCCGTCGCGAACTCTCCGCCTGTGCCCGCGCTTTCGCCTCCGCATCACGAGCCGCAAGGGCCTGCGATTCCCGCTGCTCAGCGAGTGCACGACTGGCATCAGCGGCCCGACGTTGTTCATCGGCCACGCGACGCTGCTGAGCCTCACGTTGCAAAGCAACCCACGTGGAGACAAATCCAGCACTCAAGCTGAGCGCAACCGCAACCATGGAAACGAACACCACGCGATGCCGACGAATCCACTTCCCGCAGCGATAGAAGGGGCTCGGAGGACCAGCACTCACCGGCTCGTGATCGAGATGGCGCTGAAGATCATCGGCCAGCGCAGCCGCGCTTTCATAACGACGCTCGCGATCTCGTTCGAGAGCACGCAGGACGATCCAGTCCAGGTCGCCCCGCAGATCGCTCGTCTTGGTGCCCAAGGTGGTTACGCGCTCGCTCGGCCGTGTGGGCTCGGCTTCAATTAAGTGGGATGCGATGGCCTCGAAACTTCCCGAGCGCGCCAGATCATCCGGCAACGGAAGCTTGCCTGTGAGCAGCTCATAGAGAATCACGCCCAGCGTGTAGATGTCTGATCGTGTATCAATGTCTGTCTGCCCGCGGCTCGCCTGCTCGGGGCTCATGTATTGATAGGTTGCACATGGCAAGGCACCGAGCTGAGTCCTGAAGAACGGGTCGTTCAGCGCAGGATCGGTGTCGTCGAGTGCCTTCGCGATGCCGAAGTCGATCACCTTGGGCACAGGCTGGCCGTCTTGTTCAGCCACGAGAATGTTCGATGGCTTGAGATCGCGATGCAGGATGCCTTTCTGATGCGCATGATGCACCGCCTGGCAGATGACGATGAACAGCTCGAGTCGTGATCGAACGTCGAGAGCGTGTGCCTTGCAATACTCGGTGAGCGGCACACCACGCACCAACTCCATCACGAAGTAGGGCCGATCGTCAGCCAGCGCCCCTGCATCCAGAATCGCAGCGATATTGGGATGCTGCATGCGTGCGAGGGCCTGACGCTCCAGCTCGAATCGGCTGAGGACATCCGCCCGGTAGTGGAGGCTGGGCTTGGTGAGCTTGATCGCCACCTCGCGCTGAATCGGAGCCGTCTGCTCGGCACGCCAAACCACTCCGAGCCCGCCCTCGCCGAGCTTCTCGATCAATCGATAAGGCCCGATCTGAGCCTGTGGACCCATCGTTTTGGACGTGATCTCCTCCCCCAGTCCAATCCCAAACAACGCCCCTCCATCCGCAAGCCACGCGGACGACGACGATGATGAAGGTGATGCACTGGATGACATGAGATGAAGAGTGCTTCGGAAAACGACGCGCGGCGTGACAAAGAGAAGCTCAGGAGACCATCACAGCACGCAGAGCCTGCAACTCCGCATCAATCTGCGCAGGCGTGGGATCGTCGAGCGTGTCAGCGATGACCTCGCGCAGCACATCACGGAAGCGCAGACGCAGACGACGAACATTCTGCCGGAGATTCTCCACGGTGAGTCCTGTGCGCTTCGACAGCTCATCGTAGGCACTCGCATCACCATCGCCGGTGATGAGCGGACTGATGGCACTGAAGAGTTCCCCCTTTCCTACTGCGACGCATTCCTGCTCCAGCTGAGCACCGGCACGCTCCAGCACATTGCGCGCCCAGGCCCGATCGAAGATGCGCTCGAGCGACTCTTCGCTGGCAGGCTCCTCCTGGAATCGACGTTCACCATCATCAAAGTCGAGTGACAGCACCTCGATGCCACCGCCTCGTTTCTTCGCCTGTGCACGATCCCATTCATCAGCCATGTGGCGTGTGAAGGCCGTGAGAAGGTAGGTTCGCATGCGGCCGTCAGTCTCTTGCGCAGCGGCGAAGAAGTTTCCGCGCAACACCTTGGCGAAGAAGCCCTGGGTGAGATCTTGCGCATCCACCTGGGCCTGCCCCTTTCGCCGCGCGAAGGCATACAAGGGATACCAGTAGGCCTGGCACAAGTCCGACAAAGCACGCCTTCCTTCGGCGGACTCTGGATCGTGCCGCAGCCTGCTCACCTGCGTCCATCGGGTGACGGGAAAGAGGCCTCGCTGGGTGGCTTGCGGTGGGTCGGACGGCGATTCGATCATCGCCCGACTATGAAGGCTCCCGACGGTCGTGCGAAGAAAAATGCGAGAGTTTGTCACGCGCTCCCAATGCCTCCCGAAGAGGAAACATGAAAGCGATCGAGTGCCCCTCAGGCAGCCGTCGCACCACCCTCGAACAACTCATCCCATGAAGACAAAACTCTGTGCACTCATCCTCAGCCTGGCCGGTCTCGCATCGGCTCAAACAGCCCGCATCGTCGGCGGCACGACCACAACAGCGGGATCCTATCCGTTCATGACCGCCCTCATCGAGAAAGGAGCCGCTCCTTCGAGCGGACAATTCTGCGGTGCAGCCCTCGTGGCCCCTCAATGGGTGCTCACGGCCGGGCACTGCATGGAGGGCACGCCCGCATCCTCGGTGGAAGTTTGGATCGGTGGTCGCGACCTGCGCAACGCTGCGGAAGGGGTTCGCGTCGCGGTCTCTCAGGCGATCATGCATCCGAACTATGGCGAGAACTCCTCCGGAGCCCTGGTCTATGACTTTTGTCTGCTGAAACTTGCTCGGCCCGTCACGGAGCGAGCCTTCCTTCCGCTGGTGGAAGCCGCGGCCCAGGTATCCGCTGGGGTGACCTCACGAGCCATCGGCTGGGGAGCCACGAGCGAAGGTGGCAGCGGCTCGCAGGTGCTGCTCCAGGTCGATCTGCCCATCATCTCACTGAGCATCGCTGGCCAGACCATTCCAGGACTCGGAGCCACTCACATTGCAGCAGGCCGTGTCACTGGCGGGATCGACACCTGCCAGGGTGACAGCGGCGGACCATTGCTGGTGAAGAACGCGGCGGGCGCGTGGCTGCACGGCGGCACCGTGAGCTTCGGCAATGGCTGCGCCCGGCCCGGTGAATACGGCATCTACGGGAACACCATCGCCGTGAAGCCATGGATTCAGAGCTACATCGGCGGCGTCAGCACTCCCACCGATGATCATAGCAACACAACGACCAATGCCACGACTCTCGCTTTGAACGCCAGCGCCACGGGCAATCTTGAGACGGGTGGCGATGCCGATGTTTTCAAAGTGAGCTTTACCTCCGCAGGCACACTCACGATCAACTCGAGTGGCAGCACCGACGTGGTGGGCACGCTGCTCAGCAGCACCGGAGCCACGGTCAGCACGGATGATAATGGGGCGGGCGCACCCAACTTCCGTCTCACCTACACAGCAACGGCCGCAGGCTCCGTGTTTGTGAAGGTCACGGGCAAACTCACCACCACGACCGGTGGCTATGGATTGGCGACGAGTTTCACCGGCACACCGGTCTCCGTGGGCGACATCGACGTGCGTGTGGGCACCACCGTGGTGCCGATGAATGGCAGCATCGACTTCGGATCGCGGGCCGTGAATAGCACGGCAATCACCAAGACGATCACGCTGGCGAACACCGGCAAAGCGGCTCTCGCGATCAATGGTGCGACCATTGCGGGCAATGGCTTCACCATCACCACGCAACCTGCTAAGACGGTGGCCGCCGCCAAGACAACGAGCTTTGTGGTCTCCTTCAAGCCCACGACCGCAGGTGCCCAGAGCGCCGTCCTCACGATCAGCAGCAACGATCCTGACGAGAATCCTTTCACCGTGAACCTCACGGGCTCGGGTCAGGCTGCGAGTGATGATCACGGCAACAACATCGCGACCGCCACCACGATCACTGTTCCAGGCACCAAGTCCGGTGTGATCAGCACGGGCACGGACCTCGACTTCTTCAAGTTCACCCTGACCGCCACTCGCACCGTTACGATCCGCAGCACCGGATCACTCGATACCTGGGGCACCCTCTACAACGCCAGCGGAACCGTCATCATCGAAGCGGACGACAGCACGGACTACAACTTCGTCATCACCCGCTCGCTGCCTACCGGCACCTACTACGTGTCTGTGGAAGGCTACTCCAGCACTGACATCGGAGCCTATGGACTGAGCGTTCAATGAAGTGAACCGAACGGAGCCTCGCCCTGTAAAATCGGGGCGAGGCTTCACCCTCATGACAAGCCAAGATCAAACAGACTAACGATGTGGTGCGGGAGTTCAGGCGTCAGCCTGCGAGCGAAAGGAAACCAGAATCAAGTCCCCCGCCCCAGCCTGAAGACTGAACTCCAGCACCGAAGCGAAAGCCACCGACCTCCATTCAATCCAAGCCCATCCACCACCATGAACTTCACGACTAGTCTCCTCATCACCGGCACCGCCGCCATGGCGATCCTCATCGGCAAAGAACTCTGCGAAACGCCCACACGCACTGTGGAGGCACCGACGGTTGTTTTGCCTGCAGCTCAACCCCAAGCCATCGTCCTGAGCCAACCTGCGATCTCAGCACCTGCTGCCGCAGCAGAACCAGCATCGATCGATCAGCTCCGCGATCAGTGGACCAAGGGCACCACCTTGGAACAACTCGATCCCATCGCTCAATCGCTGGCTGAGATGAACACACCCGAGTCTGTGCAGATGCTTCTCGATGGCATCGAGCACATCAAGGAGTGGCCCGTGCGTGCTGCTCTGGCCAAGAATCTGCGCGCTGTTTCAAATCCCGAAGCTCTGCAAGTGCTGCTGCCTGCATTGCTCAACAACTATGGCCGCGGCAACACGATCCTTAACGAGATCAGCGACGCGATCGCCCGTCTCGCGCAACCTGAGACTGTGGAGGACCTCGCCGCCTTGCACTGGCAGGCTGCGGTGCAGGCCGGTCAGGGGCACAAAGTCCTGCGCACCGTCGCATGCATTCGCAATCCCGTGGCGTTGCGCGGCTTGATGAAAGTCGCTGCACGTGACGACAGCCCCGCGTTCGTCGCTGCTGCTCAGGAAGCAATCAAGGCGATGCAGTGATCACCGAATCTTCTGATCAGGCAGCTCCTTTTTGATGCCTGCGTCAACGGGCATCTTGTCGCTAGTGGCATTGAGCCCCACGTCGGCGAGGACCTTCACCAGTTCCGCCTTCATCTCCTCTACCTTCGCAGCATACTTGGGATCGTTGATGAGGTTCTTGGTTTCGCCGGGATCGTTCTTCAAATCATAAAGCTCGGCCATGTGCTTATCGGGGCTGCCGTCGCCGTGCGGGTAGTGCATGTATTTCCAATCATCAGTGCGCACGGCGCGAACGTTGGGTGTGTAGGGGAACTGCGTTTCGTAGTTGTAGTGGTAGAGCCAGCTCTTGCGCCAGGAGGCATCGCCTTGCTGCACGAGCTTCACCCAGCTCTTGCCGTCGATGTTCGAGAGAGCGGGGGCGCTGCAAAGCTCCAGCAAACTGGGGGCCATATCGACGGTGAGCACCTGCTGCGAGATCGACTTGGCTTCCTTTGTCAGGCCTGGGTAACGCACGATGATGGGAATGCGGAGGCAGGGCTCATGGGCCGTGCGCTTGTCCACCATGCCATGCTCGCCTTCTAGCAAGCCGTTGTCGCCCATGAAGACGATGATGGTATTGTCGAGTTGCTGAGTTTCTTCGAGGTAAGTGCGCAGGCGTGCGACGCTGTCGTCCACACTGAGAATCGTGCCCCAGTAGCCGTGGACCATGTTCTCGAAATCCTTCACGGCCTCCGGTTTGTCGTCGGGGAACTTCTTTCGCCACTCGAACAGAGGTCCATAGATCCCGTGCCAGGTGTAGAGGCGTTCTTTGATCCACGTCGGCTTGTCATCCAACTGGAAGGCGGTGGCGGGATAGGGCACCCGGACATGGTCAAAGCTATGCTCATACTTCGGTTCCGGCGTGTAGAAGCTGTGCGGGGCCTTGTGACCGAGGAACATGCACCAGGGCTTGTCCGCACTCCGCTTCTTCAGCCAGTCGAGCGTGAGATCAGTGGCGATGGTCGTGTAGTAGCCTTTCAAGACCTCGCGCTTGGTGCCATTGAGGTTCCACTCGGTGTCGAAGTATTTGCCCTGGCCTTTGTGCGTCACGAACCAGTCGAACCCCTTGCGCGGCTCATCGTTGTCCTCGCCCATGTGATACTTGCCGACGTAGGCGGTGGCGTATCCGGCATCGTGCAGCACGCCTGGGAAGCTCTTCATCGAGTCGGGATACTCGGTGAAGTTGTTGGTCACGCCGTGCTTGTGCGCATATACGCCGCTGAGGATCGAAGCGCGGCTGGGCGAGCACAATGATGTGGTGCAGAAGCCGTTCTCAAAGCGCACACCTTCCTTCGCCAAGCGGTCGATGTTCGGCGTCTTGATGTGCTCGCTGCCGTAGCAACCCAGTCCCTGCGGGCGCAAGTCGTCGCACAGGATAAAGAGGATGTTGGGCTGCTTCGCTTGAACAGCGACAGTGAGGCAGAGGAAGGCGAGAACGAAATGTTTCATGGGTGGCGTGAAGGAACGCGCATCGCTGGCTGTCTTTTCGTGCTTTGCAACTTGAGGTTCACTCCCGTCGCTGCCTCTATTCGGCCTGCCCATGTTTGAAGCCCTAGCGACGCAATTGAAGCTCCCCGATCTCTGGCAGCACCAGGCTGTGGATTATCTCCGCGCGGGCAAGGATGTCATCGTGGATGCACCGACAGGTGCCGGAAAGACTTACATCTTCGAGTTGCTGCACGAATCGAAGTGCCTGAACGGCCAGGCGGTTTATACCGTTCCCACGCGCGCCCTGGCGAATGACAAGTTTGCCGAATGGAAGCAACGTGGCTGGGATGTGGGCATCGCAACCGGCGACGTCTCGGAGAACATTCATGCGCCGGTGCTGGTCGCCACCTTGGAGACTCAACTCGAACGTCTGCTGCGCGGCGAAGGCCCGACCTGCCTGGTCATTGATGAATACCAGATGATCTCCGACACCTCGCGTGGAGCGAGCTACGAGGGCGCAGTCGCCTTGTGCGGCACGGAGACCACCTTGCTCCTGCTGAGCGGCTCCGTGGCCAATCCAAACGAGGTCGCTGACTGGATGCGCCGACTGGAGCGCGAGGTGGAAGTGGTGACCACGAAGCATCGTCCCGTGCCGCTCGATGAGATGCCCTTCGAGTCGCTGCCGCAAGCTCATGGGCGGAGTTTTCAGGGCTGGTGGTCGAAGCTTGTCGCTTCGGTGCTGATGGCCGATCTCGCACCGCTTTTGATCTTTACCCCTCGACGCAAAGATGCCCAAGGCATCGCTCGCACGCTGGCCAATGAATTGCCGCCCGGCGATCCGCTGCATCTCACGCCCGAACAGAAGGCAGTCTGCGGGAAGGAGCTGTCATTACTCATCGAGAAACGCATCGCTTATCATCACAGCGGGCTCTCGTATGCCGCACGCGCAGGGGTGATCGAGCCACTTGCCAAAGCGGGACAACTGCGCGCCATCGTCGCCACCATGGGACTCGCAGCTGGGATCAATTTCTCCGTGCGGAGCGTGCATGTGGCCGCCACCAAGTTCCACGATGGCATCACAGAGCATTCGCTCGACCCTGACGAACTGCTGCAAATGTTTGGGCGAGCAGGCAGGCGAGGGCTTGATGAGCGCGGGTATGTCATCACCTCGAAGCTAAGCCCCACGCTCCACGATGCGCGCCCTGCACGACTCACTCGTTCGGGCGTGCTCGCTTGGTCGATGTTCCTGCGTGTGATGAAGCATGCCGCGCTGCGCAATGATGCGCCGTTTGCAGCGGCGGCGAAGTTTGCGGAGCGGCTCTTCGCCAAAGCTCCCCCACCCCTCGGGATCGAAGCTGCAGAGCCGGTCAATCCCGCCATGCCGCGAGTGCCCGTGCGCGATGGACGCGCGATCTTTGACCTCGAGGCCACTGAAGAACAAATCGTCAATGGGGCCGGACGATGGGAAACGGCGCAGTCCCGACGTAACGTGCGCACCACGCTGGGCCGATGCTGGCTCGCGAACGAAACCCGCCAGGGAACCGCCTTGCGGGATTCGAAGTTCGTCCTCGCGCAAAGCAAGGGACTGGCTCGCGTGTTCAAGAGCGATCACGGCTATGGGCTTGAGATTGCCCTCGGTCCACCCATCGCGGAAGACGCCACCGTGTTCAAACCGACCAAGACCCTGCGCAAGCTGCTAGGCCTGACGCGAACGGTAGAGGATGTGTCGTGCGATGAGTTTCTGCGACGCCATCAAGCCAAGATCGCGCGCAAGCTGGCCCCTGAGATCGCACGCTACAAAGCTGCACAACCTGAGCCCAACGAACTGCCGGTGTTCATCGGCCTTGTGCAACGCGAGGGCTTGATCCTCGCACGCTACGATCTGCACCTCGTGCCCGTGGATGCGTATGAGGATCAAGCGGGATGCCTTCTATTACAGCCACAGCGTCGCGTCATGCGTCGCGAGAGCGCGACCAGCATTGTGATGGAACCTTCCGTTGCTGAACCCAAGAACTATGATCCACGGCCAGGCTCGGCGATTCATTCGTGGCGTGCTCTCGGACTGATCGACTCCCATGGCGTGCCGACGCGACGTGGCGAGATCGTGAGCTTCTTCCAGCATGGCGAAGGGCTGGCGATCGCGGCTGCGCTGGAGGACACGAGTTACGCCATCTCTGATCTGGTGCTGCACACCGCGAATCTGCGCGCCGGATTCCGCTTTGAGCAGGCGGGTTACTGTGAAAGCGAACGCCTCGGGGCTGTGTGCCGCCAGGTGTATGGCTTCGTCAGTCACGAAGGCTACCTCATCAATGGCCTGCCCGTGGACTACGGCGAAGGGGCGTGCGAGGTCATGGATGCGTTGATTCATCGCGATCGCCGGTCGGCTTACATCACGCCTGAGGGCTTTGCGGAAGGCGATGTTTCCCGCGCTTACATCGAGTGGATCAGCCTGCTGCGACACATCGTGAATGCTCCCTCGCATCCCTGGACGCGCTGGGAGGAACTCCAGACGGAAAGCGAGAAAGCGCTCAAGCAGCACAGCAAGGCGCTGCGTCACTTGTTCCACATCGACCTGCCGCCACTCACCACGAAGCAACGCAGTGGCAAGGTGAAGCACTGGCTGGGCAAGTGGTAAACCCACTCGCGCCGTGCACCGTCACTTCATCTTGAACAAGCGCTGGGTGTATTGCGCTTCATCGAGTCCCCGATACACCGCAACCTCTTCGAAGGCCGGACTTTCAAGTTGCGGCACGATCGTGGGGAAGCTTCCGATCGCGCTTTCACGATGTCCCATGATCACGAAGAGCGGACGTTTCTCAGTCTGCGCCTTCGCTTTGAGCGCATCGAAGTCGGCGGCGACTTTAATCGGCACGGCAAGCGGATCATAGATCGGTGCATTGCTCCAGATGGCGGCGAGCAGAGGCTGGAGGGCATCCGGGTTCGCTTCGTAATGAGGATAGATCGCGCCGCGCACCTGCACCACGCCAGATCGCTCGTCGCCCTTGGAGCGATGGCGATAACCCCACGCGATGCTGGTGGTCACCCCAAGTCCGGCGATGAGGAGCACGCACGCCACCACCGCTCGGCCCAGCCCCTTCGTTGCCAGGCGATCCGCAAGAACAACCACGCCTTGGCCAAAGGCACAGAGCAAGGCTGGCAAGGTATAGAACAGATACCAGTGATTCAGATAGCGACTCTGGCGTGCCATGTCCGCCCAGCCCAGAATCAAGGAACCGACGGCGGCAATTATGAACCAGCGCGACATGTCGTCGCGTGACCAAAGCTTGAGACTGCCGGCGACCAGGATAAGCACGGAGGCCAGCACTCCGAGCCAAGCCCAAGGCGAGCTCGCAAGAATTCGCACCATCGCCACACTGATCGGACTTGTGGCGTCCGCATCCTGCCAGCGTGCTCCAAACACGGCATATCCACCCACATCCTGCCACCAGTCAGCCCTCATCTCACCGCGAAGCCCAGGCACATTCTTGACGGCTTCGAGCAACTGAGGAATCAGCGGCAGCATCAGGCCCACGGCCAGCACCACCGCCAGCACGCCCACCACCACCAGCCTAACAAAGGGCTCCACGCCACTTTTGTTCCTCCAGGCAGACCATCCTAGCTGGACCACCAGCACACCATTCATCGCCAGCACCCAGTAGAGGCAACCTGGGAAGGCCCAGAGCGCGAGGAAGTTCGACAGGCCATAGCCCATCCAGTCACGCCAGCGCCCATGCGCGACGGCACGCCGCGAGAACCACATCATCAAAGCGATGCCCATCGCCATCAGGCTGTAGCCCCTCGCCTCCGTGCTAAACCTCACATGCCAGCCATGCACCGCACCGGCGAGCATCGTCAACCATCCCACGATCTCGCCTCCCACACTCCGCATCGTGGCACCCAGGATCGCCAGACAAGTGAGGCCAGCGATGAGCGACGGGATACGCACCGGCCACTCTCGCACTTCGCCATCAGCGGCGGAGGCGATGGACTTCCAGGCCTGGAAACAAAGTCGCGAGAGGAGCGAATGCGGCTGCGAGTTGTTACCAGCCGAGTTTTGCCAAAGGGTCTCCGTCCAGGTCGCCGGACGCCACTTGTTTGAGTCCTTGCCGGAGGGATCATCTTTGAAGGCGCCGGAGGTCATGCGCACGAAGTTGTGAGCTTCGTCATTGTAAAAGCTGAGCCCCAACCGCGGTGTTCGTAGCCCGGCGGCCAGGACCAAGATGCCAGAAGCCACCAGCCAGAATCCTCGACGCGCCGGAGCCGCCACCGTGCTGGTGCGCACCGACCCGGACCACCAGCCCGCCGTCGCAGCCAGGCCGAACAAAATGACGCAGTCAACCGCAAGACCTCGCCAGGCCCACGTCTTGACGAGTCGATCGAGGGGCACCTTTTTTCCCGCCTTGATGGCTGACTCCATGGCACCCGGCCAGGAACCCCGCGTGGCCAAGACGACGACGAGCAAGACCATCGCCAGCGAACCGAGGGCCATCATCCATCGCATCGCCTGGTGGCGTTCGCCCGGCTCCGAAGGCAAGCATGCAAGATTCATGGGCCGCTATCTACCGGGTGCCCCCGAACATTGCAATGCCAGCCACGATGATGTTCCACCCGTTAAGGCAGAACCCGTAGTCCACCGGTGCTACTTGAAGAGCTTGTTCTGCAAGCGCCAGATGAAGTGCTCTGCCGAGAGCTTCACGCACTGGATGCCATACTTGAGAGCCTTCTTAAAGGGGATGGAACTGGCATCCTCTTCATAGCTCGTGGGGCACGTCACCTCACAAGTGCGGCAGTTATAGCGCAAGGCGGCCACGAACATCTGATTGTCGAAGATGAAGTCGTTGCGGAAGTCGTGGAAGGGCACGGTCTCCAGAAGCTTGCGCGAGTAGGCGCGATAGCCGGTGTGGTATTCGGTGTGATAGGTGCCAAGCGCGAAGTCCATTAGGTTGGTGAGGCCCCAGTTGGCCAGGTAGCGCCAGACCGGCATGCCTCCGCTCAAGGCACCGCGTCCCGAGGTGCGCGAGGCCAGGCACAGATCATAGAATCCGGTGGCCAGCATGGCTGACATCGCTGTGATCAGCTTGGGCGTGTATTGATAGTCTGGATGCAGGAGGATGACGATGTCGGCTCCTGAATCGAGCCCCAGCTGAAGACAGCGCTTCACATTGCCGCCGTAATTGAGATTCTTCTCGTTGCGATAGGTGCTGATGCCGAGACCCTGTGAGATCTCGAAGGTTCGATCCTTGGAGCAGTCGTCCACCAGGATCACCTCATCGACGATATCTTTTGGAATGTCCGCGAAGGTCTTCTCAACGGTTTTCTCCGCGTAATACGCGGGCATGGTGACGGCGACTTTTTTTCCCTGGATCATCAGGGCGCTGAACAATCACAGCCGCGGCCTGTTCGCAAGCGGAAGCATGTTCATGTCGGCCAGCCGCTTTTCATACAGCTCAAGGCCGATGCGAGTGGCCTTGTTGTCGGGCAGTTCCACGTCGTCCCAGGTCAGTGTCTGTCCGGCGTCGAGCTTTCTCGTGACGCGAGCGCCTGCGAGCAGTCCAATCGGCACCGCATGCGGTGCCTCGCTGTATCTCACCGCCTCGCCGCGCACCTCAAAGCCGCCAATCGCGGTGCTGATCGCAGTGCCTGTGCGCATCGCTTTCTTTGCCACGGCAGCCACATTGATTTGCGGATTCGCCGAGTTGTTGAGCAATTCTTTTCCCGTGGTGGCGACTCTGCGCAGTGTCTTGAAGACTTCCAGGTGGCAGAGGTGGTAGGGACGCATGAGGGTGTAAAAAGGGCCCTCTCCCAGTTTCAAGTAACGCAACACATTGGGATTGGCCGAGTGGTGCTCACTGACGACGAAAACGCCGGCTGGCAGGGTTCGATTGAGGACGTAGTCGCTGATCGCCCGTCCTTTCACCTTCGCTATGCGTCCCATCTGCGCTGCGGAAACATCGAGTGCTTCATCCTTCGGTCCCAAAAGCCCGCGCACTGCGATGTCTGCGTCCAGTCCATTGGCCACCAGGGCCTGCTCGATCTGGAGCTTCGTGCCGTCCGTGAAGCTGGTCACCTGAGTGACGCTGATACCATTGCGATCAGACCAGTGATGCATCTCATCGGGAAGCGGATCATGGTTGAGGAAACCCTTGATATTGCCATAGACCAGAGGCTCGAAACCCATGTCAATCGCCTCCTCGCGCAGCGCCGCCAGGGAACCGGGTTGATCACCCTCCGCCTCTGTAAGCAAACCCTTCCCAACAAAGTAGGAACCGATGGTCACATTGAATTCCGCTCCCATGGTCACCACGGGCTTGCCCGCTGCGAAGGCCGCTTCCACGACTTCGGCTGCGCGACTGATGTCGCCAGAGCATTCCATCACGATGTCGGAGGACTCCACGAGCTCCTCGACAGATGAAGTGAAAAGCGATTCGTCAACCTTGGGCAGTCCGCTCTTACGACGGGTGAAAACCTTCGACGCTACAAAATCCTCTCGAAACTCCATCAAACCCAGCAGCCCACTGCCGATAAACCCGGTGCCACCGATGCCCACTCGGATAGGAGAGACTGAATTTTGAAGGAATTTAGAGTTCACGAGACCAAAGATTGCCAGAAAAGGTTCAGAAATGCAAAATAAAATAAGGCTTCCCCTTATATTAATAGCATTTAGCGCCGGGTTCCAGGGGAGCGTGAGGCACAGAACTTGTCCAGCACCTTTTGATCCAACCCCGGAGATTTGAGCAATCTCTTCAGGGGCGCAAGGTTCCTGCCTATGCCCGGAAGCGAGCCACCCACGTGCCCAACGTGCCGCATGGCAGCCATTGCCGATTCTCCCAGACCACCGCAAGGATTCGCATCCCAGCTTTCGTTGTGGAGCAATTCCATCTCATGATCATTGACTGTCATAACCACATCGGCGCGGACCTCATGTTTTATCTGCACGGCGACTTTCCGTATGCTCAGCACCTCGTCGCCATGCACGATGAAGGCCGCGCCCTGGGGGTGGACCGCTGGATCGTCTTCCCCTTCGTCACGTATGCGGCGATGACCGTGTCAAAGCTGCGCCAGGGGGAAGTCGAGTTCCCAGGAGGCATCGAGAGCGTGCCCTACGCGCTGGAGAACCGCCGAATGCTCGGCGAGGTGCACGATCTTTTCCCCGAACTCGCCCCCCGCATGTTGCCCTTCGTGATGGTGGACCCGATGCGCGAAACCAAGGCGCAGGCTGCCGAGCTGCGGAAGCTTCGGGAGCGCTATCGCTTCCATGGCATCAAGCTCCAGACCACGATCATCCAGGCTCCGATCAAGCATCTGCTCGATCAGGGTAAGGTCTTCCTGGAACTCGCCGCCGAGTGGGACCTGCCCTTCCTCATCCACAGCAGCATCGCCGAAAGTGACCTATGGGCGCAATGCTCCGACATCCTCGACGTCGCGGAAGCCAATCCCCACCTGCGCTTCCTGCTCGCGCACTCGTGTCGCTATGACAAGCCGAGCCTCGACCGCGTGAACGAGCTGCCCAACACCTGGTTCGACAATTCCGCCCACTGCATCCACTGCGAAGGCGTGGTGAAGGAGATGCCCTTCATCGCCAAGAAGCATCGCCGCTTCGACTCGGACTATTCAAACCCCGCGCGTGTGATTGCCGATCTCGCCGCCGCCTATCCCACGAAGTTCTGCTGGGGCAGCGACTCCCCCTTCTACAGCTACGCCGCAGAGATCAATGGCGAGGTGGTGCGGCTCATCTGCGACTACCCGACGGAAGTGAAGGCGCTCACCGCCTGCGGTTCTGACGTCGTAAACCGCATTGCCAATCAGAACACTCGCGCTTGGTTGAAACTCGATGATGAAAGCCTTCTCGCTTGATGGACACGCCGCCCTCGTGACGGGCAGCTCACAGGGACTGGGGCTCGCGATGGCTCAGGGCTTGCGCGAGGCAGGAGCGCGAGTGGTGTTTCATGGTCTCCAAGCCGAGCGCACACCCGAAGTCCCCGCAGATGCCGCCTACGTAAGTGCTGACCTGCTTGATCCCGATGCTCCCGAACAACTCGTCGCCCGCGCCTTCGAGCACGAGCCGGGAATCGACACGCTCATCTGCAACGCAGGCTCGTTCTTCGACACCGCGCCACTGGAGATGACGCGCGAGCGCTGGGACAAAACCTTCCAGCTCAACATCAGCGCCTCGTTCTTCGTCGCGCAGGCCTTTGCGAAGCGGCTCGTCACCGCGAATCGCCCCGGCAGCATCGTCATCGTCAGCTCGACCAACGGCTTCCAAGGCGAAGCCGACTCCGTCGCGTATGATTCGAGCAAAGGCGCGCTCGTGATGATGACCCGCTCGCTAGCCGTCTCGCTGGCCGATCATGGCATTCGTGTGAACGGCATCGCACCCGGCTTGATCCGCACGCCGCTGACTTCGCAATGGCTGGAGCCGCGCGCGCACGACTTGCTCGTGCACTACGAGAAGAAAATCCTCCTGCGCCGCGTGGGCAGGCCTCAGGACATCGCGGGCGCCGCCGTCTTCCTCAGCTCGCCAGCCGCCAGCTACATTACGGGCGAGATCATCGTCATTGATGGCGGTCTCACCGTGTGCCAGATCGGGCGGCTGTAAACTTCCGGTGAGAAGTGAAGAGGTTGAGAAGTAGAGATGAATCCCGTTCTCCACCGCTCTCCATCTCACCTCTCGACTTCATCCATCTCATGACACCTCAAGAAAAAGCAGAATCCCTCGGCCTCACCTTCGCGAAGCAAGCCCCCGGCTACCTCAATCTGTGCATTCGCACCGGCAACCAGTTGCTCACCAGCGGCCATGTCAGTGACCTGAAGGGCAAGCTCGGTGCTGATCTCAAGACCGAAGATGGTTACGCCGCCGCCAAGAACTGCGCTGAGAAAGTCCTGCGCAGCGTGTGGGACACGCATGGCACGCTCAACGGCCTGCGCGTTCTCAAGGTGCTCGGCTGCGTAAACAGCACACTCGACTTCACCGAGCAGCACCTCGTCATCAACGGCTGCTCCGACTTGCTGCACCAGATCTTCGGCAAGGAAGGTGATGGCTACCACGCCCGCAGCGCGCTCGGCTTTGCCCAGCTCCCCACCGGCGCCGCTGTCGAAGTGGAAGCGATCTTTGAGATCAAGGAGTAGCACACGAGGCCTGCGTGTGACGGTGAACTGTTGAACGAATGTTGCTGACGTAAGGCAGTAGCTCGGCTCCAATAACCGTTCCAGTAACTCACGTCGTTTCATCACGCTGCAGCCTCCTGTGACCTTCCGCCCAGCATCCTTCCAAGCACTCAAGACCTACGACCGGCAAAGTTTTGCAGCCGATCTGGTGTCAGGGCTCACGGTGGGAGTGATTGCGTTGCCATTGGCGATTGGCTTCGGCATTGCCAGTGGTGTGACGCCGACTCAAGGTCTGTGGACAGCGATTGTAGCAGGGTTTCTCATTTCACTCCTGGGTGGATCTCGACTGCAGATCGGGGGGCCAACGGGAGCCTTTGTGCCGGTGCTGGCGCTCATCGTGGCGCAGCATGGTTACACGGGTCTAGCGCTGGCGACGATCATGGCGGGCATGATGTTGATCGTGATGGGAGCACTGAAGTTGGGCTCGCTGATCAAGTTCATCCCCTACCCTGTCACCGCAGGTTTCACGAGCGGCATCGCGGTGATCATTCTTGTCGGGCAGCTCAATGAATTCGCAGGTCTGGGGCTCAAGATGCCGGAGCATGTCCCTCAGCAGCTGATGCTGATCGGCAGCCATCTGTCGCAAACCAGTCTTCCTGCACTCGGGATCGGATTGCTCACGATAGCCATCGTGTTCGGGTTTCCAAAGATCACAACGAAAGTGCCCCCCTCGATCGTCGCGGTGATCGTGTGCACGGCTTTGGTTCACTGGTTCGAGCTACCGGTGAATACCATCGTCTCGAAGTTCGGCAGCATTCCTTCGGGCTGGCCAGGATGGCACCTTCCACCGGTGTCACTAGACTTGATGAGAGAACTGATGGGTCCTGCGCTGACGATTGCGGCTCTCGGTGCCATCGAGTCACTGCTCTCAGCGATGGTAGCCGACGGCATGGCTGACACTCGACATGATTCCAATCAAGAACTCATCGGCCAGGGCATTGCGAATGTGGTCACGCCTTTGATCGGAGGCATCGCGGCGACAGGTGCGATCGCACGCACGGCAGCCAATATTCGAAATGGTGCGCGATCACCGGTGTCGGGCATGGTTCATGCACTCGTGTTGTTGCTAGTCGCCTTGTTCGCCGCGCCGATGGCCGGGATGATTCCGCTCGCGTGCCTCAGTGGGATCCTGATCACCGTGGCTCTGCGCATGGCGGAGTGGGATACGTTTCCTGAGATCTGGCGCAGCACGCGCTCGGACTTCTTTGTTCTGCTCACCGCCTTCCTCCTCACTGTAATCTTCGACCTCACGATTGGTGTGGGTATTGGTCTCATCATGGCTGCCGTCATGTTTGTGAAGCGCATGGAGGAGATCACGCACATCAAGCTGGTGACGCCCGTGAATGACGATGAACGCTCAGGCAGCAACTCGATCGCTGGCAAGGAAGTGCCGGAGGGCGTGGTGCTGTATCGCGTGGAAGGGCCGTTTTTCTTTGCTGCGGCGGAGAAGCTGGAGTCCACGCTGCGTGCCTCAGGCGGCAAGCCTCGGGCCATCATCCTGCGCATGAGGAACGTGCCTGCGATGGACGCGAGCGGACTTCATGCATTGGAAGTGGTGATCGAAAAACTCCATCGCGACGGTGTGAAGATTCTTCTCACAGGCGTGCAGCCGCAACCCATGAAGGTGCTGGTGGGCAGCACGCTCGCCGAGAAGATCGGGCTCGATCACTTCTGCGCGGACATCGACGAGGCGCTGGTTCGCGTGCGAATGCTGGGATGATCTTCATCCAATCTTCATGATTCGATTGTCATGCTGGGCCTCATCAAGGCTTAAGGTTGCCCACCGGAACGTCCGCCAGCGAGAGCACTCAAGTGCTCTGGCATTCTATCGAATCCCAACCCAACGTTCCCATGAAAGCGAAAACCAATGGCACCCTCCTCTCGGCCGCTCTGATCAGTCTCAGCGGCCTTGTCCTTGCCCAATCGCAACCACCTCGTCCTCCTGGCCCTGGCACCCAGCCACCACCCGCAGGACAGCGGCCTCCACCACCGCAGCAGGGCATGCGCCCCGCACAACGGACCCAAACGCCTCAGACAACTCAGGCCGACATGGGCAATCCTTTGCAGCCGCGCTTCGGCGATCCGCTGCCTGGCATCACAACCGCAGAACGCGCTGCCTTCGTGAACGGACGTAACGAGTTCCTCAATCGGGAGAACCCCGCTGGTGGCCTGGGACCGATCTTCAATCGCGACTCGTGCGTGGCCTGTCATGGCGGCCCCGCCCCCGGTGGCGGCAGCCCGATTAATGTGACACGCTTCGGCACTCTCACGAATGGTGTCTTTGATCCGCTCACCGCGCTCGGTGGTTCATTGCTTCAGGAACGCTCCATCACACCGCAGTCACGTGAAGTGGTGCCGCCACAAGCGCTCATCCGAGCACGCCGCAATTCCACACCTCTATTCGGACTCGGCCTCATCGAAGCGATCCCTGACGTGACCATCCTTGCGGGTGTGCGCACCACACCTGTCGATGGCGTGAAGGGAAAGGCCTCGATGGTGATCGATGTCACCAGCGGTCAGGCTCGCGTGGGCAGGTTCGGCTGGAAAGCTCAGCAAGCCACTTTACTCGCGTTCTCTGGCGATGCCTACGTTAACGAGATGGGTATCACCAACCGCTTCTTCCCCACGGAGAACGCTCCGAACGGAGATACCGCCAAGCTCGCGGCTGCAGACCAGGTGGCTGATCCTGAAGACACCATCGACCCAGCCAATGGCAAGGCGGACATCGACCGTTCAGCGGACTTCATGCGTCTGCTCGCACCGCCTCCGCCCGTGACGCTTAGCGCGAGCGCTGCGCAAGGACGCAACGTCTTCAATCAAGTGAACTGCCATCTCTGCCACACGCCTACGATGATGAGTGGTGACAGCCCCGTCGCCGCCCTTCGCAACAAGGCGGTCAATCTCTACTCCGACCTGCTCCTGCACGACATGGGCACTCTCGGTGACCGGATTGTGCAAGGCGATGCCAGCGGGACCGAGATGAAGACGCCTCCGCTCTGGGGTCTGCGTGCCAGTGCTCCTTATCTTCACGATGGTCGTGCACCGAATGTGGACGCCGCCATCCGTGCCCATGACGGCGAAGCTAAAGGCTCCCGTGATCGCTACAACGCGCTCACCCCGGCGCAGAAGCAGCAGCTTCTTGATTTCCTGAACTCGATCTAGCGTGGTGTTGTTTGAGCCAAGCGGAGGCTGCGCGAGTGGCCTCCGCTTTTATGCATTCAGAGCATGGCCTTCAATCGCGCGAGGTCGGTCGCATCGGCCTGAAACACTCCATGCTCAGTGATCAGTGAAGTAACGAAAGATGCTGGCGTCACATCAAAGCCGTCATTGCGAGCCGCCGTGCCTTCTCGAGTGATGAGCACCTCCTGCCGTGTGCCGTCGGCAGCAATTCCCGGTATGTGCGTGACCTCGCGAGCGCTGCGCTGCTCGATCGGAATGTCCCGAATGCCATCCAAGATCGTCCAGTCGATCGTGCTCACCGGCATGGCGAAGAAGAACGGGACCTGGTGAGCACGAGCCGCGAGCGCCTTCATGTAGGTGCCGATCTTGTTGGCCACATCGCCTTGTGCGGTGACACGATCGGCCCCCACGATGCAGAGATCGACCATGCCACGCTGCATGAGATGACCCGAAGCATTGTCCGCGATCAACGTGTGCGGGACTCCGTGCTCACGCAGTTCCCAGGCCGTGAGGGACGCGCCCTGTCCACGAGGCCGGGTCTCGCTCACCCACACGTGCACCGGAATGCCAGCATCATGCGCGAGATAAACGGGCGACAACGACATGCCCCAATCGACCGCCGCCAGCCAGCCTGCATTGCAATGCGTCATGACATGAAGCGGAGCCGATGTGTCCGCTTTCGCCGCATGAAGCTGGCGGAGCAACTCGAAGCCATGCTGACCAATCGCATGATTCGTCCGCGCATCTTCATCGCAGATCGCCGCCGCTTCGGCCCAGGCGCGATCAGCGCGCTGATTCAGGGGCAATGGAGCCACCACAGCACGCACACGATCCAGCGCCCAGCGCAGGTTCACGGCAGTGGGGCGTGTGGCAAAGAGTGTGTCGTAGCCAGCTTTCAGCGCGGCATCCGAGGCATCTTCCAACAGCCCGAGTGCCAGACCATAAGCCGCCGTGGCACCGATGAGCGGCGCACCACGCACCCGCATGGTGCAGATCGCTTCAGCCGCGTCGTTCAGTGTCCGAAGCGTCTGCCACACCAACTGATGCGGCAGCACAGTCTGATCAATGATGCGCACGCTGTGTGTGCCGGGCACAACCTCGATCGTGCGATGCGGAATGCCTGCGATATTCATGGCTTGTTACTCCTCGTCATCGCTCTCGTGACGTGAACGCGGGCGGCAGATGCCTTTGCGGCTGGGACCGTTCAGGAAGTCGATGAAGTTCTGGCCATGGGCAGGCCACTCCTGCTGAGCGATCTCGGCGCGGGCTTGGGTGAGGTTCAAGCCCGAGCGAAACACGAGGTCGAAGAGCGACTTCAGTTTGGCACGATCCCCGGCATTGAAACCCGCACGACGCAGGCCAATGACATTGAGTCCAGTGAGACGGTTGAAGAGCACCGCACAGCAATACGGCGGGATGTCTTTGCTGAAGCTGCCATTCCCCTGGGCAACGCAGTAGCTGCCAACACGAAGGAACTGATGGAACACCGAACCTCCGCCGATAACGCAGTTGTTGCCCATCTGCACATGCCCAGCGAAGAGCGCTGCATTGGCAATGACATTGTTGTTTCCGATCTGCACATCATGCGCGAAGTGCACGGTGGCCATGATGAAGTTCTTGTCGCCCACACGTGTGACCGCGCCGGCCTTTGAGCCTCGATGAATGGTGACCTGCTCGCGAATCACGTTGCCCTCACCGATAACGACGCTGCTGGGGGTAGAAGGTTGAAACGCCAAGTCTTGCGGATCGCATCCGATGATCGCCGCCCGTCCAATGGTGGTGCCGCTGCCGATGGTCACGTCACCCACGAGTTGAGCGTGTGCTTCGAGCTTCACCCCGGCTCCAACCTTGGCCGGGCCGTCGATGATCACATAGGGTCCGATCTCGGCACTGGGATCGACTTGTGCCTCAGGATGAATAATGGCGGTGGGATGAATCATGGGAGCTAGGAAAGCATGCCGGCAGCACGAAAACTGAAGTAGGGTAGTGCTCGATCGGGGCTGGGATGACCAATGATGACGTGGTCGATGAAATGGATCTTCAGCAGGTCCGCCGCCTGACGCAGTGTGCGTGTGAAGTTGCGATCAGCGTCACTGGGTGCGGGATCGCCCGATGGATGATTGTGAGCAATAGCGAAGGCGAAGGCTCCATAAGTGAGCACCTTCTTCAATATCTCGCGCGGATGAGCGACGCTCTCATTAAGCCCCCCCTGAAACAATCGCTCGCGATGAATGAGGCCGAGCTTTGTATTCAAAAGCAGCACATGCACCTCCTCGTGGTTCAGCGCCTGCATCTCGCTCGCGAGGTAATCGAAGATGCGCTCCGGCTTGTCCATCGGCTCGTCGCGAACCGCTTCACGTGCCGCTCTCTGACCAATCTCGAAAGCTGCAGCGAGGACGGCGGCCTTGGCAGGGCCGAGGCCTTTCGCACTCTGGAGATCAGCTACGTCTCGACGGGACAATTGCCTCAATCCGCCGCTCTCACGCAGCAAGCGATGGCCGATCTGGACGGCGTTCTCACCGGGGATGCCGGTGTTAATGAAGATTCCCAGGAGTTCCGCATTGGAGAGGGATTTGGCCCCGTGCGAGAGCAGTCGCTCACGTGGACGATCTTCCTCTGGAATGTCGTGAATGCGGTGGCCCATGCGATTTTCGCGGGCATGTCACACTACCGCGCGGCACTTGTCGAGGAGCTTGTCGAGATAGCCAGTGATCTCGATCAGCGCGGTCTGATGAGCACCTGCGGCGAGGCAGACCAAATCATTGCGAGCATCGTTGAGCATGGCCTTCGCGAATTTGATCGCACGCTCGACGGCCCCTTCGTAGTCGGCGATGCTGGCGAGGATGGTGGTGTCCATCGGCTCGCCATTGAGCAGCATTCGGTTGAGCTTGGTCTTCTGAAGATCAGTCGCCTGCTCCAGCAAATAGAGAACCGGGAGCGTGAGCTTGCCCTTCGCGAGGTCGGTTCGCAGCGTCTTGCCAGCGGCGCTTTCGTCGCCCACGAGGTCGAGGCAGTCGTCGTAGATCTGGTAGGCCGTGCCGAGGCGAAGTCCGTAGTTCTTGAGCGCTTCCTGAACGGCCGGTGTGCAGCCATTGAGGTAGGCACCCAGATGCGTGGCGGCGGCAAAGAGGGCCGCCGTCTTCATCTCGATGATCTTGAGGTAATCGGGCACCGAGAGATTCAAATCATAACGACGCTGCGTCTGGAGGATCTCGCCTGCACACACGTCGCGAGATGCCCGGGCAATGGCACGGGACACCACATTATCGTCGTAGCTAGCTGAGAGTTCGAGGGCATGGGCGAAAAGCACATCGCCAAGCAGGACGCTGAGTGAATTGCCCCACTTGGCCGCAGCGGTGGGCAGGTTTCGACGGAGGTCGGCACCGTCCATGATGTCGTCATGCACGAGGGAAGCGATGTGGACCAGTTCCAGGATGACGCCCAGCTTGCGATGATCGTCGGTCATCTGCCCGGTCGCACCACCGGTCAGCAATGCCAGCGCTGGTCGGATGCGTTTGCCCGAGGACTTGCACACGTAGGCAACGTAGCCTTCGATCGCGGGCTCGAATTCCTTTGCCTGGGCGGCGATGGCAGCCTCTACCTTCTCCAGTTCGGACCGCACCAACTCGAACGGGAAGACGAGTGTGGCAGGAACGACGGTGGGCGAGGAATTCATGGGCTGGCCGGACTTTGTGAAAGTTTTCACAAAGTGACGATTTCCGCCTTCAAGTCAAACCCCAGCGCATAGGATTCCTGATGTCCGGTGTGACCGCTCCCGGAGTCCGCCTAGATCATTCTCAGGAAGCAGAATCTCGATTGACTTTCTATGATAAATATGAAATTATGGATAAATAAACAATCAGAGGTGACGAAGAACAAAGTTATTGTTGAATTTTCTGGCTAGAAGAGAATCCAAGCACAAGGCCATTTCCCGAATCAGTCTCCTTCATGAATCCCAACGTGATCCAGTTTGCGTGCAACCACTGCCAGTCGTGGCTGACGGTGCCTGCGCATCTGGCGGGAGTAGCCGGGCCGTGCCCAAAATGCGGGCAGCACATCGTGTCCCCACGCTCCTCTCAGACGCCACCGGTGGTTGAGACTCCGGTGATTCTTCCAGCGCCAGCCTACGTTGCGCCGGTGCCGCAGCCGGAAGCGCCGCAGCCTGCCCGCCCGCTGTCACAACCTCTCTGGGGAGCCAAACCGGGAACGTCGCTGCCTCAAATGCCAGCAGTGCCGATCGGCGATGCCTATCCTCCAGCGGCAGGCCCTGCTCCGAACTGGCCGCCCGCCCGCCCTGCAGAAGCACCCGCCGCGATCTGGGGTGCGCTTCCAGGCAGTCAATCGCAGGCCGCACCGCTGTCGCCACGGCCGCCCTCAGGACCTCTCTTCCCGAATGCATCGGGTAGTCAGGCCTCGCTCTTGAACCCAGGTGGATTCCTTGGCACTCCCGAAACTCAAGGCCCTGCGGCTGCCCCACCTCAACTGCCGCCCAATGCCATTGCCCAGCAGTTGGGACGCATACACGAGCCAGTCGGCCACCCAACTACCCATGAGCAACCCTCATTTGAAGGGGGCGGCACGATCCCGCTGAGCCGCCCGATGACGATTGGAGGTTCGCGACTCTCCTTGCTGGCTCGCCAGTTGGCCACGGGTGCAGAAGGCGGATACCCGCTGCCCCCCTCGCCGGTCTTGAGCAACCAGGAATTGCCTGGGGCGAACATGGGGCAAACCTATGCCCCACCCGATGCCCATCGCCATCAGCAGGCCAACTCGATGATGTTTCAGAACACCGTGCCGCGAGGACAGCACGTGACTGTAAAGAAAAGCTCGGGAGGTTTTCTGAAGCTTGCGATTGCTGCCCTGTTCATCTTTGGCTCGATCGGCACCGCAGCGTGGTATTTGCGAAAGGACATCATTGACGCGCTGGGCTACACACCCAGCGTCAAACCTCAGCTCCCAGAGACCGTTGACGTGCAGACGATTGCGCCTGTGCCAGATGTGGTTCCGGCTCCGACACCTTCTCCTTCCACCACTCCGGCCCCGCAAGTCACGGTCGTAGAGCCCACACTCGCACCCACTCCACAGGCACCCGCGCCCACGCCGCCTGTTCCAGCGCCTTCAGCCGAAAAGATGCCGCCCCGTGCGCTGCCGATCTCTGGTGGAACTATCGCACAGAACAATCCTCCTCCACGAGCCATGCCAGTCGAGGATGAGCCCCCAGTGCCACCAGCACCGATCGAAAAGAGGCCGGTGCTTGCCCAAGGGGTGCAAACCACCCGGACTCCCGAGCACGCGATCAAAGACGAGGCCCCCGCCCCGCCCGTTGCTCCGATGAACGAGAACCTAGTGGAAGTGGGTCGCCTTCCCGATTCTCCCAAGGTGCTTCCGGAACCTTCCACGGAAATGCCGGGCGCGGAAGGTTCGCGTCCGATCGCCAAGAACGTGCCTCCAGTTTGCAACCCCGCGCTCACAGGCTTGAAGAACTTCCTCGCAGCCCCGACATGGCGCGAACGTCTGCAATACATGATGATGCCCGATCAGATGCGGCAAAAGGCCGAGACCTACTACGCCTCGAATCCTGATGGCCCTGTGGAGGTGGATGAGATTCATTATCTCCGTCATGACGAAGATCCCCAGGTAGGCAGTGGAACGCATGTGGTCTTCGTGTTGTTCAGTCGCGCTTGGGACTATGGCTTCCCTGTGATGGTCGAACAGAAAGGCGATGATGCACGGGTGGATTGGCTGACTTTTGTCGAGTTCAAGGACGACCTGCTTAACAAGTTCCTGAACAACTACATGGAAGGTCCCGTGAGATTCCATGTGGGCATTCGCCGCACGCACTACTTCGAAGACGATGTGCCGAATCGAGATGAGATGGACGCCTTCGAAATCTCCACGCCGATGGAGAACGCTCACGGCTTTGTGTTTACGCCTAGCAGCACGCCTCTCGCACGTAGTATGAACAGCACCATCTCCTGGGACAAGGAAGCCTCCTGGGTGATCGTGGAACTGCAGTGGCGCCGACAAGGCTCGACCAAATGGATCGAGATCACGGGCCTGCCTCAGCTGAACTGGTATAGCGGCAACGTGCCGTAAGGAGGCCAACGCCTCGGCGCCTTTTACATGCCACATCACAGGTGGGCCTCTGAACGTGGTGATGGATGCAAACCACCGGTGCCCGCGATCAATCATGATCGTCAAGGGGAAGCGAACCCATCATCGACGGCCATCGGAGATCCGCCCAATTGTGGCCAAGGGGCCGCAGCCACGCGCCCGAACTCGTAACCTCCCCTTGACTCCACCGGCATCCACCGCCCTTTCTCGATCAAATAACTAATTTATTTATAGGTCAAAAAGATCGACTTCCTACTTGCTTAGCCAGAAGCAAAATGACAAAACAACGTTCATGCGAACGGTTATCTCTTTTTTAGAAGCGTTATCCGAGACGAAGCCAGATCGGGCCGTCCTACCGCCGCGCCCGCCTAACGGGTCCCCCACTCCCAGGAGTCACTCGCGCACACCAACGGGTCACCCGCGCACACCAGCGGACCACTCGCGCACACCAGCGGATCGCTCGCGCACACCAGCGGATCACTCGCGCACACCTGCGGATCGCTCGCGCACACCTGCGGATCGCTCGCGCACACCAGCGGATCACTCGCGCACACCAGCGGATCGCTCGCGCACACCAGCAGATCACCCGCGCACACCAGCGGATCGCTCGCGCACACCAACGGACCACTCGCGCACACCTGCGATTCACCCGCCGTCACTCGCGAGTCACACCTTGATCTCCATCTGCCACCCGCAGAGCCTCACCCACGGTCCCCTGCGCACCACCACCCACCTATGAGAACCGCCACTTTCGACTCCGGCCTCCGATTCGGGGACGCCAACCTCCGCTGGGGCGATCCCTCCTACCTTCTGGAGCCCGGCGACCCCGGCTACGTCGCCGACCCCACCTCCGCCAGCTTTCCCCCAAGCCAACCGCCAACCCACCGCAAAGCCATGCCCAAATCCGACGCCATCAAATCCAAGGACGCCGACTTCGTCGCCCAGCTCCTCACCTTCAAAAACAACATCGGTGCCTACGCCACCCTCCTCGGCCTCACCCCCGCCCAGGTCAGCGCCCAGGCCGCCGATGCCGACTACTTCAACCAAGTCACCTGCTGCCAGGACATCGCCGAGAAGCACGCCCAGCAGCGCACCGCATGGAAGAACTACATCCGCGATGGCGGCGACGTGCCCGCCAGCGGTGCCCCCGTGGCCCCCACCTACCCCAGCACCGCCACCGCCGTCGCCCCAGGCGTGGAAAAACGCTTCCGCGACCTCGCCCGCCTCATCAAATCCCACCCCTCCTACAACACCGGCATCGGCGAGGCTCTCGGCATCGAAGGCAACTCCGTCAGCGCGCCCGACCTCAGCACCTTCAAGCCCACCCTCACCCTGGAACTCAGCGGCGGCCAGGTCTTCGTCCGCTGGGGCTGGCAGGGAAAAAGCCAGTTCCTCGATCTCCTGGAAATCCAGGTGGACCGCGGCAGCGGCTACACCCTGCTCACCTACGACAGCACGCCCAACTACCTGGACACCAACACGATTCCCTCCACCGCACAAAAGTGGACCTACAAAGCCATCTTCCGCGTCAGCGACAGCCGCGTCGGCCAATGGAGCGATGAGGTGAGCATCACGGTGGGCGGGTAAATTCGCCTCCTCACCTCGGATCGGGGGCATGGGCTCCCTGCTCTTTTTCTTTCCAGGCCCATCCTCAACTCAAAACAAACAAACCAACAATATGGACTCACTTATCAACTCCCTCCTATCATCAATCGAAACTCAACAGGTCTTGCTGAGGATTCACGAGGCCAACAAAAAAGACTATATCGAAAACTTGAAGCAACACGGGCTAGAGACCAAAAAGGCCGTGAATTCGTGGATACATGAACGGGAAATAATTCTCACGGAACTCGATAAGGCCACACAGTGCTATAAAGAACATCATGCATCACTCGATACCGACGGACCGTTTTCAGATCGTCAGAATTAATTTACTCGATCACTATGAATCAGTTAACCAGTCCTCTGTTTACCAAGTCGCCTCAAGACTCCGGCTATCGCTTCGCCCACGAAATTATAATGTATGTGGGCCAATCGCCAGAATTGATTTGTCCAAAATATGGCCGCAAATCGGGCACCATCTGGGTGCGGCCTGACGTGACCCAGGATGCCTATCTTCCGCAGCCAAATGGGGCAGACCGCCACTTTAATGTGGTATTAGTTTCCGATGGGACAGCGTGGCTCCTCACAGAGAACGGCATACAGACTCTGATGAGTGCCAGCATGCTGAGCGCTAAAGGCAACAAGACAGAAATTTTTTAGGACTCTAATATGACCCGACATTCCCCGCCTATTTTGGTTCTGGCCTCAATCCTCGGTTTCATGTGTCCCGCTACTGCTGCGCCCGTGTTGAGCAACATCACCGCTGCTCAGCGAACAGGCACCAAGCTGGTGGACATTAGCTATGATGTCTCTTCGACCAGCGTCAGTCAGGTGAAGATCAGCCTCCAGGTGTCCAACGATGGTGGAGTTTCCTTTGCGGTTCCGGTCACCACAACATCGGGCGACATTGGCACCGGCATTAGCACGGGGACGAATAAGACGATCACTTGGAATGCAGGACTGGATTGGAATCAACAATCCAGCAGTCAGATGCGTTTTCGACTCACGGCCGAGGAGCTTGTGATCCCAGGATTCTCTCTCATTCCCGGCAGCAGCTTCGACATGGGTGATGCCGTTGATGGGGACACGAATGCGCCGGTTCACGCTGTGACGGTGAGCACCTGCTACATGCAGACGACGGAGGTGCCTCGGTCACTGTGGAACTCGGTTCGTGCAGCCGCTGGTGCCTATGGCTACAACGATCTAGCCACGGGAGATAGCAAGTCAGGGGGCACTCTTGATCACCCCGTATATTCCGTGAGCTGGTATGACGTCGTGAAATGGTGCAATGCCCGAAGTGAGGAGGAAGGCCTGACACCTTGCTACTACACCAACAGTTCCCAAACAACCATCTACCGGACGGGATCACTGAACCTAGCGAGTGACTCTGTGAAGTGGGATGCCAATGGATACAGGCTGCCGACTGAGGCTGAATGGGAAAAGGCAGCACGGGGAGGCGTCGCCGGGAAACGCTATCCCTGGGGCACCAACACGATCAGCTATGCCCAAGCAAATTTTTATTCAACCTATGCCAACGGTTCCTTTGGAGATCAAAGTGGCGGCGCAGGCTACAATCCAACATATGCGGTAGGAGGTGAACGCTACACGGCCCCAGTTGGAGATTTTGCTCCCAATGGCTTTGGTCTGCATCAGGTCGCTGGAAATGTCTGGGAGTGGTGCTGGGACAGTTACAACGCGAGCTATTACACATCCAGCCCATCAACCGATCCTCAGGGACCATCACCAGTCATCAATCGCGTTCAGCGTGGAGCAGGTCTAGATCGTCCGGAGTGGTGCAAAGTTTCAAACCGTGGCGCGTGGCGTGCAGACACACCCAATATTAATGTTGGCTTTCGCTCACTGCGAGGTGGGAGCGTCGTGAGGAACTCGGCCAGTCAGCAAATCAGCGCTACTGTTACAGTAAACACGAATGGACCGGTGATTACATCCCATCCTCAGTCACAGAGCGTCTATGAGACCTATCCAATAACCTTCAGTGTCACAGCTACAGGCACCGGCACTCTGCATTATCAGTGGCGGCGCGCAGGCACCAACATTCCCACTGCCACGAGCAATACCTACACACTGTCATCCGCCAGCTTCACCGACATGGTGAACTTTGACGTTCTTGTTACAGATGACTCCGGGACGACCCAAAGCAACGCCGCTGCTCTGACCGTCATCAGCCGCGCTCCGACTGCGACCGTCACACCCGCCAGCCCGGTGGTGAATCCGAATGTGGCTGTGACCTTCAATGCGAATGTGGTGACTGGCATTGCTCCCTTCACCTACCAGTGGCGGAAGAACGGAGCCAAAATCACGGGAGCAACGGCCAGCACCTACACCATCGCCAGCGCGCAGCAGTCGCACGAGGGCAGCTACACCTGCCTGGTGACCAATACCTTCGGCAGCATGGCCCCGACCGCTGCGGCGCTGACGGTGAATGACCCTGTGACTTTCGTGGTGCCACCGCTGACGCAGGCGGCCAATGTCGGTGACGAGGTGACACTGCATGTGCAAGTGACCGGCACAGGTCCCTTCACCTACCAGTGGCGGCGGAACACAACTCCTCTCAGCGGAGAGACTGGCCAGGACTTGACCTTCACCACCGATGCCTCGTCCGGTGGCGTCTATGATGTGGTGGTGACGAATGTGGTGGGCAGTGCCACCTCTCTGCCTGCGACGCTGACAATGCTGACACCGCCAGTGATCACCGCCGATCCGGTGGATCAAGCCCTCGCGGCCGGGGCGACAGCGAATTTCTCCGTCACCGCCACCGGCGTTGGCCTGAGCTACCAATGGCGTCGCAACGGAGTGGCACTGACGGGCAAGACCAGTGCGACACTGGCGCTGCCCAATGTGCAGGTGGCGAACACAGGCACCTACGATGTGGTGGTGAAAAACAGCTTCGGCACGGTGATTTCCGCCCCAGTCACGCTCTCCCTCACATCGGCACTAGCCATCACCACGCAGCCGACAGACTCCACCAACAACGTGGGCACCACGGCCACTTTCACGGTGGCGGCCTCTAGCCCCGGCGTGCTGACTTACCAATGGGCTAAAGATGGCGTGGCCATACCCACGGCAAAAACTGCCGCGCTCTCGGTGCCTGTGACCAGCGCCTCCGTCGCAGGAGCCTACACCGTGACCGTTACCAGCGGTGCGCTAAAAGTGACCTCGCTGCCTGCAATGCTGCGCGTGAATGACGCTGGGCTGCTGATTTACAAACTTACAGCCACGGGCTCCACCTACCGAGGCGTGACCACAACCCAGAAAGCGATCACGGCAACGATGATCGTGGACCGCACCAATCAAAGCGGCGGCATGATTTGGTTTGGCAAGAATGGCGTGATCAACACCTTCCGCACCGAACTGAGCCCCAACCTGCACACGCATTCCACCGGACCTGTCAGCAAGAGCCAGACAGTCGTTGATCGCATCGCCTTTCAAGGATCAGATCCTCACGTGAGTTGGGCCTTGATGTGGCTGCGTGGGGCAGACAGCCTGCTGACAATCTCGACAACGGACAAGACGATGGGGCCACTGACACTTTCCGGAGTGCTAAATCTCCTCGACTTGAACAGTGATGTCTTGATCGAAGGCTTTACACTGACAGCAACTCTCGATGCCGTCAGCAGCGCCCAGGCTCGCCAAGCCGGTGAAACGGTGGAGCGCGCCCTCAATCGACTGGCTGCAAGCTGGCAGTTGAAGGGCTATGTGCGGGAGTAGATTCCCAAGGATGAAGCAGGCTCCCCAAGCCTGCCATTGCCTTTCCGTCGCACCCCGCCATCATGGGCGCACGCGTTCCCATGGCCTTCGCCCGAAAATCAGCTTCTTCCAGCAACAGCAGCAGCGGCTCAGCACCGAATGTCCATGCGGTGCTCGGCTCCGACGACGGCAGGGTCAAGGAAGTGGCGCTTCGACTGGTGCAGAAGTTTTCGTCACCCGATGGTGGCGAGTTCTCCAACGACATCATCGACGGCACGGCGGAGAGTTCTGATCACGCCGCCCAGATCTGCAACAACGTCATTCAGGCGCTGCAGACCCTCCCCTTCTTCGGCGGTGGCAAGGTGGTCTGGCTCAAGGCCGCCAACTTCCTCGGCGATTCGCCCAGTGGACGCTCGGAGACGACCCAGACGGCGTTTGAGAACCTCCTCGATGTCCTGGACCAAGGCCTGCCCCTCGACGTCCACTTTGTCCTCAGCGCCTCATCCATCGACAAGCGCCGCACCGCCTACAAGCGCCTGACCAAGCTGGCCAACACACAGACCTTCGATCGTCCAGACACGTCAAAGGCAGGCTGGGAAGGCCCTGTTTTGATGCAGGCTCAGGCGAAGGCGAAGGAACTGGGCCTCACCTTCGAGAGCGGCGCTCTGGAATTGCTCGTGCAGATGTCCGGCGACGACACTCGTCAGCTGGAAAATGAGATTGAGAAGATCGACCTTTACCTCGGTGAGCGCCGCAGGGCAGGCCTTCAGACGGTGCGCGGGTTGGTTTCCGTCAGCCGCGCTGGCGTGATCTGGGAGGTGGGCAATGCGATCGGTGCCCGAGACCTCAAGCGTGCGCTGGAACTCGTCAACCTGCTGCTGTTTCAGGGTCAGAACGCCATCGGCATTCTCCTCGGGGCCATCGTGCCCAAGGTCCGCAGCTTGCTCCTCGTGAAGGACCTGCTGTCCCGCCACAAACTCAACACCAGCAGCTACAGCAGCTTCTCGGTGTCGCTCGAAGCCCTCCCCACCTCGGGAACCGCGCACCTGCCGCGAAAGAAGGATGGCACTGGGTTCAATGTGTATCCGTTGTTCCTTTCGATTGGCGAAGCCACCCGGTTCAAGCTCGAGGAACTCCACAGCGCCCTCCGCGCCTGCCTGGATGCCAATTCCAAGCTCGTCACCACCCAGCTCGACGAGCGCCTCGTCCTCGAACGTCTGCTGGTAGGGATGTTGAGTGCGCCCGCCCGGGCTGCCGCACGCTAGTTTCTATGTCTCCTGCCACGATTGCGATTTCCCTCAGCATCGGCGCCCTCAGCGGTGTGGTCGCCGCCCTGTGTGGAGTTGGCGGCGGCGTCATCATGGTGCCCTGCTTTGTTTTCTTCCTGAAGTTTGGCCAAAAGGACGCCGTTGCGACCTCTCTGATGGCCATGATCGGCACGGCCATCGTCGCCTCCTCGCAGAATCTCAAACATGGTTTGGGCAACTGGCAGATCGCAGCCGTAGCCACGGTCGGTGCCATGGTCACCGCCTACTTCGCTTCCGACTGGCTCAGAAAACTCAGCAGTGAACGCCTCACCCAGATCTTCGGCCTTCTCCTCGTCTTGATGGGCTTGCGCATGCTGCTGCTTGGCAAGTCCTGACCTCCTCGCCCTCGTGAAAACTTCCGACTTCCTCGACCTGACCCACACCGCCCACGCGGATTTGTTTGCCTCCGATCAGCCCGTCTGGACAGCCTTGCGCGACATTGGCAGCTACCTCACTCGATGCCTGCAACCCCGCATCCTCGGCCACGTGGCCCCCAGCGCCCACATCGGGGAGGCGGTCTTCATTGATGAAGGCACCGTGGTCGAGCCCCATGCCGTGATCAAAGGCCCGGCCTGGATCGGCAAAAACTGCCAGGTCCGCGCCGGTTGCTACATCCGGGAGAACGTGATCGTCGGCGACGGCGCCGTGCTCGGAAACTCCTGTGAGTTCAAGAACTGCATCATTTTTGATCAATGCGAAGTGCCGCACTTCAACTATGTGGGCGACTCCATCCTCGGCCACAAAGCCCATCTCGGAGCCGGCGTGATCTTGTCCAATGTCCGCCTGGATCGCGGCGAGGTCATCGTTCGTGACGGCGTTGCCTCCCTGGCCACCGGGCTGAAGAAGTTCGGAGCCATCATCGGCGATCATGCCGAGGTGGGGTGCAACAGTGTAGTCAACCCCGGCACTCTGATTGGCAGACGCTCGGTGATTTACCCCCTCACCAACGTATCGGGTGTGATCCCGGCGGACTCGATTCTGAAGCACAGGCAGCAGCAATCCCTGATTCCACGAGACTGAATGACCACGGGAAGCGTAGAAATTTGAAAAAAGCGGCGTTTATTTCGCTTTTATTAAAAATTAAGCTTGCCCTGCGCTGCACTTTTTGATTCAACTCGTTAAACAACTTCAGCCTCTGCCTTCGTTAACCTATCAGCCGCATTTCTGCTTCCGCCTGTCACTTTGTGGCAGACAAGTTGCTGAAAAAATGTGTAGAACATTGCAGCGAATTATGTAATCCAAGGTTCCCCAGGAGCAGCATTTGTTGGCCTGGGGGATTCACTTCTGACTTTTTTCCCCTCGTAACTCACAGATATGGCCAACATGGAACTCGACGGAGGCATCAAGATCTACCTCCGGGAGATCGGCAAGACCGATCTACTCACCCCGGACCAGGAGGTCGAACTCGCCGAGCGCATCAAGAAAGGCGATCCCGAAGCCCGGTCGCACATGATCCGCGCTAACCTCCGTCTGGTCGTCAAAATCGCACAGGACTACGCGAACTACGGTCTCCCCCTTCTCGACCTGATTTCTGAAGGCAACATCGGACTCATGAAGGCCGTCGAGCGCTTCGACCCCAACAAGGGCGGCAAGCTCTCGACCTACGCCGCCTGGTGGATCAAGCAGTCCATCAAGCGCGCCCTAGCCAACCAGTCCAAGACCATCCGTCTGCCCGTCCATATGGTGGACAAGATCAGCAAGATGCGTCGCGTGGCCATGGCCATGTCCGAAGAACTCGGCCGTGAACCGACCGACGACGAATTGTCCGAGGAAATCGGCATTGACCGCGCCAAGCTCAGCCAGCTCAAGGTCGCTTCCATGCGCCCCGCCTCGCTCGACGCTCCGATCAGCGAAGACGACAGCACCGAGTTCGGCGAAATCGTCGGCGATGAGACTGCTCAGACGCCGTTCGAGATGCTCAGCCACAAGAACATGCACGGCCAGCTCGACGGCCTGCTGACCGTTCTGGATGAGCGCGAGCGGAAGATCATCGACGCACGCTTCGGTCTCAACGGCCAGAAGGCGCGCACGCTCGAAGAAGTGGGCCAGGAATTCGGCGTGACCCGCGAACGTATCCGCCAGCTCCAGAATATCGCCCTGCGCAAGCTTCGCCGCGCCCTCCAGAAGAAGGAAGACCCGATTCCCAAGGCCCTGCGCAATGCCAATCTCAACAAGAAGAAAGGCAAGTCCTCGCCTCCTCCGGCCATCGTGAAGGATCCGTCCCTGGCAGCTCCGCCTCCAGGTTCATTGCCTCCACTTCCACGTCCCGTGGTGCAGCCCCTTCCTGACGTGAAGCCATTGCTCGCGGCAGTGAACGCCATGGCACCGATGATCGAGAAGCCAGCGCCCGCTCCTGCTCCCAAGCCAGTCGCCGTGGTGCCTGAGCCCGCCCCGAAGGCTCCTGAACCGAAAGCTGTCAAAGCTCCCGAGCCCAAGACGGTCAAGGCCCCGGCCGCTCCCACGAAGCCCGTCAAGACGGCTCCCGTGAAAGCGACCAAGCCAGCCGCCAAGCCTGCGTCCAAACCCGCAGCCAAGAAAGCTCCAGCCAAGGCTCCTGCCGCCAAGAAGCCTGCGCCCAAGCCCGCAGCCAAGGCGAAGGCTCCTGCCGCTAAGAAGCCTGCCGCCAAGCCCGCCAAGAAGAAGCGCTAGTCGCCTCCTCCCCCATCGGACTACCCTCCCAGACGCCAGCCCTGCTCATTGCAGGCGGCGAGGGCGTGGTGTTGCAGGGCATGCTGTAGCGTCGGCAGCTTTTCAGCCACCTCGCCCGCGAAGTCCACGGTGACATCGAACTCCATCGCGTTCGGGATAATGGCGCGGAACTCCACACGCAGGCTCTTCACCTGCGGAGGTTCCACCAGCGTGAGCAGGCCACCGTGAATGGACTCGCGCAGGGCCTCCGGGATTTCCTTGGTCGCCAACTTGCGATGATCAGGATGCACCTTGATGATGGCGGTCACTCGGAAGCCGCCCGTGTAGTTCACCGGATTCTGACCAATGAAGGCATCCGTCGCATAAGTCCGGTGGGCACCGCCGAGCTGCACCACCTGGACGAACTCCGAGGTGATCATCACCACCTTCCCGAAGGTGCCATCGGCCAATGAAACCCAGTCCTCCTCGCGGCAGGGAAACCACAAGTCCCCCTGCTCCACGGGCCGCGAACTCAGCTTCGTCAGGTCTGCCGTGGGCACGCGCAGCACCCCGTGACGCAGTGCCGGGTTCACCAGTTCTGCCACCATGTTCAGCGAGCGCACCTGCCAGGGCAGCCCATTGAACACAATCCGTTCCCCTTCCCGCACCTCGCCTAGATTCAAGACCAGGCGGGCCTGCGTGTAGTAGCGTGGCAGACCATTCTTCGCTGCGAGCAAGAGGGCCAGCAGCGTGATCAGCACGAGACCCAGCAGCAGCCAGTCGCCCACCGTGTAGAGCACGACCAGCGCCGCCAGCGCACCCACCACGAACGCCATGGCGTGATAGACGACATCGAGCACTCGGGCGAAGAAGGACCTCTCGCCCCCGCCCCGATGCCACGGACTCAGCCGCCGCATCCAGCGATGCATGCTCCGCCACCCGATGAAGGCCAGGGCGAACGTGATAACCGCCAGCACGAGGTTGAGCCCGCGCGTCATCAGGAAGCCCTTGGCCGTGGTGGTCACGATCTGCCAGATCGACTTCCGCTTCGCCATCGCCTCGCTCAGCCGATGCTTGGAGGCTTCCAGCTTGCCTTGCGCCTCGTTGGCAATCGCCACCCATCGCTTCTGCGATTCCTGCAGGGTCTTCTTCAACGCCGCATCCGTGGAACCTTCCTTGGCTCTGGGCACCTCTTTTAGCAGCGTTTCCACGTTCGTCACTGCCCGGCGGGCCTGGGCAAGACGTTGCTCATCGGACCGCACCTCACCGCGCAGTTGCTCGATCACCCGCGGCTGCTCGGTGACTTGCTTCATCTCCTGCATGAGCGGCCCCAGGAGTTCGTTGAACTCCGCCGCCAGATCCAGCTTGCCGAGAGTCGCAGGCTGCTGCGCACGCTCATCCACTCCCGTAGCCACGGATTCGAAATCACGCTGAGCTTGCGACAGTCGCTGCAGGATCGAGTCCGCCTCACGCTTGGCAGCTTCCTTGATCGCATCGGTTTCCCCGGATTTCACCTTCGCACTCTGCTGATCAAACTGCGCACGCAGCGTGGTGATCGACTCCACCAGAGCCCGCAGGGTCTTCACACTCTCGCTCTCACCCGGAGCCGACTCAGGAGGAGTCGTCTGGGAGAAGACGGGCAAGGCAAGGACGAGGAGGCAGGTGAGAACGAGGCGACCCATCGCCCATGCTAGCACGCCCCTGATTCATCTCGAAAGTTTTCCTGCATACCATCTTCATGCCCAGTCCCGCCCTCCCATCTGAACAAACCGTGGTCCAGCGGCCGTAAGGTCACCCATGGCCATCCGACACCTCCTCCTCGCCGTCGCCCTCCCCGCCCTGCTCCATGCCGAGCCACCGCCCGGAGCCACGCCGCTTTCGTCACCAGCCCCGCCGAAGTCCATCGCTCCTCATGTTCCGGCCCACTGGAAAGCCGCAGCCGCCACGGCCCGGATCACGCCGCAGAAGCTGCTGTGGATGGCGGGCTACGCCTCTCGCAAGAAGCCCGCCGAGGGCAAGGTCCAGGACCTCTTTGCCAAGGCGCTCGCCCTCGAAGACGAACAAGGCAACAGACTCGTCTTCGTCACGCTCGACCTCATCGGCGTGCCGCAGGACCTCCGCCATCACGTGGCCGATCGCGCCGCCAAGGACTTCAAGCTCCCGCCTGCGAACCTCGTCATGAACGCCTCGCACACGCACAGCGGTCCCACCTTGCGCACCCAGCCTCTCACCGATGCCGACAAAGAGAACCCGCGAGCCCGAGACGCCTTCGAATACACCCAGAAGCTCGAGAACGACATCGTGGGAATCATCGGCAAGTCGATCGCTGAGCTGCAACCCGCCCGCCTCACGTGGAACAAGGCACGCTGTGGCTTCGCCATGAATCGCCGCCGCGACTACTCATTGCCAGCCGAACATCCTAACGCCAACAAAGCACCCAATCCCGATGGCGTTATCGATCACGAGGTGCCCGCTCTCCGCGTGGAGGCTCCCGATGGCACCCTGCGCGCCACCTTGTTCGGCTACGCCTGCCACAATACCAGCCTCGGGTTCTACAACTACTGCGGCGACTACGCGGGCTTCGCCCAGCAATATCTGCAAGAGTTCCGACCCGGCTTCACCGCCTTGTTCTTGATGGGCTGTGGCGCGGATCAGAATCCTTATCCTCGCCGCAGCGATGTGGTGCCCGGCATCACCGATCTGGAACTCTCCATGCAGCACGGACGCTCCCTCTCCAATGCGGTGGAGATGGCCTTGACCGTCAATCCGCGTCCCATCGCAGGCCCCATCCGCGCGGCCTATGAAGAGATCAAACTCAGCTACGCGAACGCCAAACGTGCCGACCACGATTACCCCGTGCAGGTGATCAGGATCGGCAATGATCTCACCTTCATCACGCTCGGCAGCGAGGTCGTCGTCGATTACTCCCTTCGCTTCAAAAAGGAGTTCGCTGGTGCAGCGGGCATCTGGGTAGCAGGCTACAGCAATGACTACACCGGCTACGTGCCCAGTCTCCGCGTGCTCAAGGAAGGCGGTTACGAAGCCGCTGCCGGATGGGCCGAGGACGTGGAGGACCGCATCGCCAGCAAGGTCCACCAACTGCACCAGCAGCTCTCGAAGTAGCCCCGCATCCTACTCGTCCTCGTCGTCTCGCTCATCCTCGAATCATCGACGACACCACCTCGCCTACCGCTTCACTTCGGCAGCTTCGCGAAGTCGAACTGGCAGCAGCCAAGATCGAGCACGTTCTTCTTCTCCGCCAGATGCTCGGAGAACTCGGCCGCCAGCGCATAGATGCGTTGCTGGCCGTTCTTCTCCTTGTCCAAAAGGCCCGCCTCACTCAGCACACGCAGGTGCTTGGACACATTGTATTGCGTGATGTCCAGCGCCTCGGCGATCTCGTTCACACTGCGCGGTCTCGTCAGCACCATGCGGACAATGCGCAGCCGAGTCTCCTCGCCGAGCGCCTTCATCGCGGTGATGCAGTCGAACTTCTTCATGGCACACGATGGAACTCAACAGCAGGCCGTGCTCGGCGTGCAGCCACCTTTGACCTCCACCACCTCACCATCGCGATGCGTCGGCACCGGCTTGCCCGGACGGAAGTGCTCCTCATGGTCGAGCGTGGCACTCAGGCCGAAGAATTGCAGCCGCACCGAATCCAGACTCTCGCGCACCGCGCTCAGCAGCACCTCTGGATCAGCCTCGGCCCGCAGATTGATGATGAGCTGCCCGCCCGTGCTCGGCTCGTCGAGCGACATGCCGCTCTCCGGCACGTTGTCGTTTCGCACCAGGTTCACCGACGCGATCTCGCCCGCGATGCCGTCGTCGGGACTGTAGGTCATCTTCAAGTGCGCCACCTCCGCGTTCTGCAATTGGAGCCGCCCTTGGATGTCCGCCGCAAAGGACTTGAGGAAGGCGTTCGCGTCGAACTCATCATCCGCCTTCAGCGTCACCGTCGCGTTCAGCCAGCCCAGCAGCGCCTCGCCATCCGCATACACCTCGTAGTCCACCGCCATCGCCGCGCGGGAGCCCTGGGTGTCGCGCTCCATCACATCGAACCAAGCCGTGAGTCCCGTCTGCTCGCGGGCCGAGGCGCTCATCACGAAGGCCTCGGGAAACTCGTTTTCCAGCGCGGTGATCAGTTCATCCATCTGCTCAGGCGTTAGCAGCTCCTGCTTGTTAATGACGATCACGTCCGCCTCTTCCAGCTGCTTCTTGTAGATGTAGGCCACCTTCGTGGAGAAGTTGCCGCCCTCATCCAGGCCCAGCACCCGCCGCGCCCGAATCGGGTCCACCAGCACGCTCAGCGGCGCGACCGTGAAGTTCGCGCCATACATGCGGCGCAGCGGATACGTCACCGTCGCCACCAGATCCGTGCAGCTGCCCACCGGCTCCGCGATGAAGACATCGGGCTTGGTCGCATCCGTCAGCTTCGAGGCCGCATCCACCAGCGTGTTGAAGCGGCAGCAGAAGCACCCGCCGGCGATCTCCTCCGTGGCAAAGCCCTGGTTGCGCATCAGCTTCGTATCCACCAGCCCGCCCGCCTGATCATTCGTGATGAGGCCCACGCGCAAGCCCTTGTCCGTCAGATGCCGCGCCAGCCGACCCATGGCCGTCGTTTTGCCAGCCCCGAGGAAGCCGCCGATCATGATGTAACGCGCAGGAGTGGGTGAGAGTTCGCTCATGCCCGCGATGGTGGAGAGGATATATGCGCTGACAAGCAAATATCGTTCACCAGGCACTGCCACCCGGTGTATCGCCACCGCAGCACGGCATTCGCGACCATTCGTTTTCAATCATGGCCCTTCCCGATCCATAGGCGAGCAGCGCCCACCCACTCCCTACCGCCGCAGCGCCTGGATGAGTTCGTTCATCTTGTCGATCACCGCCTGGAACTGATCAGGGTCATAATTCGGCGTCGCATTGAAAGGGAGCGGCTGCACCGCGTTGCTGTTGGCGCTCGTCCCGGCGATCGCCAGGGAGAGTTGCTCCAGGGACACATCCCCCGGATCACCCTTGGCCCCCTGCGGGATGCCAAAGGCGAAATGCACGTTCGTGCCATCGAAGGATACCCCCACCGTCGCCGGATCACCGGGCGGCAGCGTCGTCACCCCATCCACCACCGCTTGGGCGAACGGTGGCCCAGGCGGACCCGATCCCCCCTCGGCTCCGGTCTGACCTTGCGGAATCCCGAAGGCAAAATGCACATCCGTCCCGTCGAAGGACACCCCCACCGTCGCCGGATCACCGGGCGGCAGCGTGGTCACCCCATCCACCACCGCCTGGGCAAAGGGAGGTCCCTGCGGCCCTGCCTCACCGGGCAGCCCCTCGCGACCCTCCATCCCCTGCGGAATCCCAAAGGCAAAGTGCAGCGCCCCCGCCTCCAGCACCGCCGAAGCCTCCGCAGGCGACCCCGCGGGCAGCGTCGTCACCCCGTCCACCACCGCCCCCGAGACCACCGGCACCGCATCGATCATCGCCTGCAAGCACTGGAACTGATCCCTCAGCACCCCCGCCACAATCAAAGAATGGTCCTCCGGCAGCGCCGGATCAAACCCCGCCCCACCCACCCGGCGCCCCCGCCCACGCACTTCTGGATTCATGGTTTTCATCGTTTCAGTTCTCAGTTCTCGGTTCTCGGTTCTCGGTTCTCGGTTCGCGTATCTCACTTCTCACCTCTCACCTCTCACTTCTCACTTCTCACTTCTCACTTCTCACCTCTCACTTCTCACCTCTCACTTCTCACCTCTCACTTCTCACCTCTTCACTCTTCACTCTTCACTCTTCACTCTTCGCCCTTCACTCCCTGCTCCCTGCTCCCTGCTCCCTGCTTTCAGTTTTCATCCTTCATCCTTCATCTTTTCCCCTCGCCCTCCCCAGCGATGAGCAGCCCCTTAAACAGACCGCCCACCGCTGGTCGCAGGAGCTTCATCGCCCTCAGGCCGCCATGCGTTCCACCACCGGGCTCCAATCGCTCTGGCCCGAGGCACCGCCGATGCTCGCCACGCGGAAGGCGTAGGTCTTGCCGGGCACCAGGCTCTTCTGGCTGGAGGTGAACTTGCCACCCACATAGACCTGCTGCCACACCGGCGGCTGACCGGACACCACCTCCGCGCATTGCAGCACATAGCTCTTCGCGGCGGCCACCGAATTCCACTTCACCACCAGCTCACCCACGCTCTGCGATTGCACCACGCGCAGGTTCTCGGGGAAAGGCAGCGGCCCCACCGGCGACGGCGGATTGCGCAGCGGCAGGCCCGAGGTCGCGATCACATCAGGGTTGCCATTGCTTGCCACCTCCACGTAGAGCGCCCGCTGGGAAAAGACCGCGCACAGGCCCGCCCGCAGCGCATCCTTCTGCTCTGTCAGATTCTTCAGCGCCACCCTCGCGTTCTCGTATTGGGAGAGCATGGACTCGAAGTCCGCCAGCCATTGGGCAAACACCGCCGCGGAAGGCGTCGGCGTGGGGAAGTTCGCATTGCCAGTCATCGCCGTCACATGCGCCTCCGCGAAGGCCGCCAGGTTGGAGTCCGACCGCGCCGCCAGTTCCAGCTTCACCTTGGCACCGCCTGGAGGCGGGGTCGTCGGCTCCGGGTCCTCACCGTAGTGCAGGGGTTCTGTTGGGAATTTGTGATTGGACAATTGCACGACGGTTGGGCGCACGGAGAGAGGTGTTGGCGACCCGGACGAAGCGGCGGGAAGCTAATCAGCTTTGCCAATTGATGCGAGCGCGGCGGCTTTGGCTCGGTCTGGGCCACCAAGGGTTGGGTGCGATTTTAGGTGTTCCCAAATATCGAATCTCACGTTGGGAGCGAGGGGCGGCTTCCCCGAGTTCGAGCATGCGCAGTCGAATCCAGGGCTGGCTCGAGAGCACTGGGGGTTCGGACGGCTCTTTCAGCTAATGCCTTTGTTGGGTCTTCATCAGCGGAGTGTGAACACCCGCCTGTGCGGGTATACGAGACGATGGCGGGCGTGGTCGGACTAGCATTTGGAGCCGGTTTGCATTGTTGATCGAATTCGGGCGAAACGGCTCAAGGATAATCTCACGGCTGCTGGAGTAGGTGTGGGTGGCTCCTTGGCTGAGGAGCAATGTTCGCCCCTGGGAGCCGTCGGTTCATCCGGGTGGAAGGCTTGTTGCCATGAGCTTTTGAGGTGTTGAACTCACTATTCGCTTGGCAAGAATGGCATTTTATCCCCGGGTAAGTGGAGCGCAGCAACCGAGGCCGTGGGTTGGTGGGTGGGCCGCATCGCAGCCAGCGTGCCAAGTGGGGTTGGTGGCGAAGCGTGGAGGCGATGGGTGCACGGTGGGGTTGGAGCTGGGCTGCGGCGCGGAGCGTGGCGACCCAGGGGTGCGGAGCTTCAAAAACGAAGGGGGGCGCAGGTCGGCATCGAGTCGCAGCATAATCGGCGTGGGGGTGCGGAGCTTCAAAAACGAAGGGGGGCGCAGGTGGGTGCGGAGCGCGAGGGACGAGCCTAGCTTGTGAGGCGAACCCCAGACACCGCCAGCACGAGTGACGTGACAGAGCCTCACGGGGGCCGTGTTGGCTGCAGCGCCCCATTATGCGGCCTGACCATCACACGCTCTCGCAGTCCTCAACGCATCACCGAAGCGAGTGACATACGAAGGCCGCAACGCCCGCCGCATAATGCCTAGCTCAGCCACTCGGGCGGTTGGGAGACGCTCCGCAGGCTAGTTGGCCGCGGGCCTTGGAGCAACAGTCTGCGTTTCTTGGTGCGGTATGTTCGAGTAAACTAATCGTTCAATCCGTGCTGCCTTCACGTTTGCTTCACTCCAAGTTCGCTCGACGCTAAACAAGGTGGGAGCATAACGAAGAGCTGCTTCGATTTGTAGTGATCCGGCTGTCATCAAAACGGTTCGGAGCTTGCCTGGAGGCTCGTCCATGAAGGTGACTGCTGGAAAAGGAACGTTGTGCAGTTCGAGCAGTGCTCCAACAGTTGAAGGCGGGTAGTTCACATTCACCTGATCTGTTGGTCTATTTTCAGTGCATGACTGCACCAAGGCCACGAACACGAGGAAAATGATCCACGAAGTAATAGGTTTGTTGGCTGCGGACATAAGACATTGATCATGTGGCTTGATTAGTTCTGTAGCGTTGCCGACTTGGGCCACTTGCCATTGCCTCCTCTTGTCGCCTTGTAGTAGCACAAGCCGCACTCCTTGATTGCAGCTTGAACTCCCGCTTCAACCCGGTCTTGAAATGAGTCTTTTGGATTGCTGCCAAAACCTTGATTCCATTTTCCGCAGCACAGCTTGCAATTCTTCAGCTTGGCTTGATCTCCAATCGTCAAAATAAAGATGCTGTCGCCAGCCATGACAACTTTCTGTCCCCCTTGTGTGCCAGCAGCAAAGTTTTGGATATCGCCGCAGGAGAACGAGACGTTTTTATGCCCGCCCTCGGCTGGTGAATATGGATGCGTATGATAAGTTCCATCCAAAGTTTCTCCTGAGCCAGGCTGAGGATAGTTCTCTTGTGGGAACGAACCCGATCCCCCACCGGAACCTGGCCGAGGCTCAGTTCCAGAACCTGTTCCAATCAGGCTTCCACCTTGCTCATTCACGGTTCCATCGGGATTAAAGCTATCTTTCCAGGCATCACCGAGCGCATCAGTGAGATTTGACGGCAACGCCTGAGTCGCAGCGCATGCCAGCCCCAACCTATCGACACGATTGACCGCATCATTCCCGACCATCCCGTAAAGGTTCACTCCTCCCCTTTCCCCAATCGGATCCCTGTTTGGCCACCGCCCCATCTCAGGTGAGTAATATCTGAAGCCGTAATAAACAAGGCCGGTCTCCTTGTCCTGATACTTGCTGCTGAACCCGATGGGGCACACATCGTTGCCCATCGCTACGGTATTGATCACCTGGTTGCCGAAGGCGTCGTAATCGAACACGCCGAGCATCGCTTGGGCTTCGATGCCGTAGAGGCCCATCACGTTGCCGTTAGCGTCGTTGTGGACGAGGGCGCGCAGGCTGGCGTCGCCATTGGCATTGCGCTGCCAGCGTTTCACCATGAGCAGGCCGCCCACGCCTCCGGCTCCGGCCATGGTGTTGCTGAGGTCGGTGCCCCAGGTGTAGGTCCGCGTTGGCGTGCCGCCGTTGAGCAGGTCGAGTTCCGCCACCACGTTCCACCCATCGTAGAGGAACAGCGTGTAGGCCCAGGGCTTCCAATCGTTAGCGACGGCGTCCCAGTGGAACACGCGCTTCGCGCTGCGGCGACTCTGCGCATCGTAGAAAAACTCCAGCCTCTGGCGCGCGGGAGCATCGCCTGCCCCGGAGGGATACGTGGCGATGCCGGGGCGCTCCTCCATCATGACCAGCCGGTTCTCCGCGTCCCAGTGGTATTGCCAGCGGGCGTCCCGCCGCAGATTGCCGTCTTCATCATGCACCAGCACCTCATGCACCGGGGGC
>JAEUHN010000040.1 GCA_016795365.1 Verrucomicrobiaceae bacterium | reverse complement strand
GTCACCGTGGTGCGACGAGCATGAGACGGGGCCAGGGCATCTCGGTCAATGCCGAAATCAAGAAACGTGGGTGAGGCGAAGGCGAGCATCGGCGGAGAACCTCCCAGGGCCAAAGATGAAGATGATCACTGCCGCGAGCATGAACAGAAAGGGCGCAGCGGTGACGAACGCATCCGAGTCCTCAAAGATGCCCAGCACCTTGTCACGATCCGCCGTGAGATAGGCCACGATCATCGTGAAGATCAGCGGAATCGACGTGAGCCGCGAAGCCAGCCCGATGAGCAACAGCAAGCCACCGAAGCACTCCGTGCTGCCCGCCATGAGCGCATTCAGCTTCGGCAACGGGATGCCGAGGTCCATGAAGAAGCTCGTGGTGTTGTCCAGGTTCATGAGCTTGCCTTTGCCCGTCATGAAAAACTGCCAGCCCCAGTAAAGACGGATGCCGAGAAGAAACGGATCGCGCAGGAAGGCAGCGGCTTTGGCGAGTATGGCGTTGGGTAAGGTCCAGCAGTGAGAGATCATGATAGCGATGAGTGAGTTCACTCGTGAGAGGTGGTGCCCGATGCCTTATTCCCGTAATCTCATCTTTCGTGTGGTCCGTGAGCCATCGCGAGTGGCCCACCGAAATCATGGAAGCGGGGATTGCGACACGGTGGTGAAACTCGTATCCTCACGCGCATGACGACTGAAACGCTGGCCCGCAAGCTAGGCACTACCCCGCACCTCTCCCCTCTGCTGATGAAGGCGAGGCGGCTGGGCTTGCGCGGCGTGGATGAGCTGTGCGCGCTCGCGGTGCAGCGAGGGTGTCGCTACTATGACTTGGCGAATGAGTCAGGCGTCCTCCGCGAAGAGCCTGTGCTTCGCATGTCGTCGTCCGCCAGTCCGACTCGTGAACTAACCAACGAAGAACTGTCCATCGCATTGCTCTCCATCTGCCAGCCGCATTCGCAACATGGCATTCGCGTGGGAGCGGCGATGCTGGGAGCCGAAGGCAACTCCGCCTCCCGGTGTGCCTCGCTGGCAATTCGGGAGCGGTGCGAGGTGGTCGTCCGGCATGTCGCGGAGTGCGGCAAAAAGGTGGAACCCGAGAATGGCTTCTGGTCGGACCTCCTCGCTTTGCTTCCCGAGACGTCTCCGGCACCGATGGACCTTCTACCTCACCCCACTCGCTTCGTCGCCATGACCGGCTACACGCGGAAGGGCAAAGGTGTCGTGATGCAGTGGATTCGTCCCTCAGCAGCATGAGTGCTTTTCAAGACAACCCCTCCGAAGTGCTGAGCACCCTGGATGCGGCCCTCGACCACGAAGTATCACTGGTGCTCTACGGTCGCGGCGCTCTTTGCCTCGGCTACGATGGGGTCCGTCCCGAGTTCGGATCCACGAAGGATGTGGACGGCATCATACGAAACGTCGAACTCCAGACCTTGGTCAACGACGATCAGTTTTGGGATGCGGTGGATGCGACCAACAAACAGCTCGAACCGAAGGGCCTCTACATCACCCATCTCTTCCAGGAGGATCAAGTCTTCCTCCGCCCCGAGTGGGAGCAGCACATCGTCCCCGTGCTCCGCCCGCCGACGAGACATCTGAAACTCTTCCGCCCGCACACCATTGATCTCATCCTCACCAAGATGATGCGCGGCAATGATTTGCAAGACATGCAGGACGTGGAGTTCCTGGTCCGTCACGATCACATCACGCTCGCTGACATGGAGCCTGCGTTCGCGAACGTGCGCATGCCGGACATCCAGGAGTTGCACGAAGCATTCGACCGCGCCCTGCCGGTCGTTCGCCAGATCATCACGAAAGCCACCTCATGAACGCGCCTTGCGACGACCAGGCTCCGCTGCGCCCCTTTGATCTCGACAAGGCGAGCGCGGCCAAGGACATCAACGACTACCTCAATCACTACATCACCGTGATGGACACCAAGGCCACGGCCTTCCTCGCGGGCAATGTGGGTGCAGCGACGTTCCTGCTGGCAAATCCGCCGCATCGCGATGGGTTGTTCTATGTGGCCATCGTTTGCTTCGCGATCTCCACGGTCGTCGCTGGCGGTGTCATCTTCCCAAGAATGCCAGGCCAGGGCACAAGCGTGCTTTTCTGGGGCGACATCGCGCAGCACGCGGACTTCCAGAGCTATCAGCGCGAGTTCATGCGCGTGATGGAGACGGGTCTGCTCGACGAGCAATACTGCGTGCAGAACTACCTCGCCGCCCGCGTGCTGAAGCGGAAGTTCAAGTGGCTGCGCGCTGCGGTCGTGATGTTCGTGCTTGCGGTGTTCTCAGCGTTTGGCGTTTACCTCGGTGCCTAATTGCGATCAGCGTGCAAACCAACCGAGCGCTGACCACGATTGGAACCACTCGCACACTTGCGCAGACCAGTCGCGGTCGGGCGATGCGTCGGCGAGGGCGATCTCGATGGCAGTGAGCAGGGGTTTGCCTTCGCTGAGTGAGTGAAGCAGCAGCCAGGCTTCGCGGTCGAGGCGCTTGAAGTAGGTGTCGGTGTCGCTGCGATGCACGACGAGCCAGAGCTTCTGCCGCTTCGGCAAGGGGACGCGCTTCGATTTGGCCGGTGCGCGGGATTCGAGGCGGGCGTTGCTGGTTTCGCCGCGGGAGCCTTCCGTCGTGTTGCGCACGGCAACGAACCAATCATCGACGGCGTGATCGAGCGCGAGGAGCGAGACGTGCGGCTGGAGTTTCAGCGTGAGCGTGGCGGGATCGCTGCCGAGGAGGTCGTCGATGTGGAGAGGCTTGAGCGCGGCCTCGTCGAAGGCGAGCACTTGCGCCCACTCGAAGCGCGCAGTGTCGATGGCGATGCGGTGCTTCGCGCCGGTGAGTTTGGGATGGTCGCGGACGAAGGCTTCGAGATGGCGACCGAGATTGCGCAGGGTCCAGGACTCGCTGGGATGCGCGGCGAGGTAGGCGCGGCTGAGGTGATGGAAGCGTTGCTCGCCGAGCAGGGCGCGCAGGCCGGGATAGTCGTCGTAGAGGCAGTCGAGAAGGCGGAACCAATACTGCCGTGCGTAAATTTCGAGACGGTCGAAGGAGTTGAGTTTTGCGCGTGGTTTGATAAACGCCTGGGCGCTAGTTTTGAACGAAGCCCGCAAGCTCTCGTCGCGAGTGAGCGGCGACATGAGGGCGGTCGCCATCGTGCGCTGAAGCTCGCGCAGGTCGGCTAGGGCTTGCAATTTAGGCGGGCACGAGGTCATGATCGTGAATGAACTGGTTCGCCTTCAAGGCTTCGGCATGAACCTCGTCGAAACTGGGGATGCGGTCGTCCCATTCGAGCAAAGTGGAGACATGGCCGCAGTGCTGGATCGCTTCGGCATACAAGGCCCACACGGGATCGGGCACAGGGTGATCGTGCGTGTCGAGAATGATGTCGTCGTAGCGCGTGTGACCGGCGATATGGATCTGTCCCACGCGATGATGTGGCACAGCGCGCAGATACTCGAAGGGATCGAAGCCATGGTTCTGCGAGGAGACGTAGATGTTGTTCACGTCAAGCAGGATGCCGCAGTCGGCGCGTTCGACGACTTCACTGAGGAACTCCCACTCGGTCATCTCGTTCTGCTTGAACTCGGCGTAGCTGCTGACGTTCTCCACGCAGATCGGCACTTCGAGGAAGTCCTGCGCCTGGCGAATCTTCTGTGCGGTGTGCTTCGCGACACTCATCGTGTAAGCCATTGGCAGCAGGTCGTGCGAGCATTGTCCATTCACGCTGCCCCAGCACAGATGATCGGAGAGCCACGGTGTGTTGGTGCGCTTCACCAGTCGCTTCAGCTTCTTCAAGTGCTCGCGGTTGAGTGGATCAGCGTTGCCGAGATACATCGACACGCCGTGCTGCACGACGCGGTATTGTTCGAGGATCTGATCCAGCACGGCGAGCGGTCGCCCGCCATCGACCATGAAGTTCTCGGAGATGATCTCGAACCAGTCGCACACCGGCTTCTTCTCCAAGATGTGGCGATAGTGCGGCACGCGCAGGCCGAGGCCGACACCGAGGTTGGGGCAAGAGGAGATCATGGGTGACTCGAGAGACTGAAAGGACCGAAGTGACTTGGATGAAGCGTCCGCCGCCGACTTCGCATCGACGGCGGACATACTCGGACGACTTGGGTTTACTTCTTCGGCATCGTGTTGCAGCCGCCTTTGCCTTTGCAGGAGTTCTTGCCCTTGCAGCCGTTGTCGCCGGACTTGCAGCCGCCTTGGCCCTTGCAGGCATTGTGTCCCTTGCAGGTGTGCTGGCCTTTGTCGGCCATCTTGAGAATGGCGGTGCCAGCGTCGTTGGTGGGGGCTTTGCCGCTCATGGCGAAGGTGGTTCCGGAGAGAAGGCCCGCGATCGCGGCGCCTGCGATGAGTGTCTTGTTGCTCATGATGATGTTGTCTTTCGATGTGTGTTTGCAGTGAGAGACCGATGCCGCGCTCGCGGCGGGTCGAGGGTGTGAGCAGGCGCGTGGAAGTTTATTCCCGAGTGATGCAGAATTTTTGCGAGCACGGTGAAGTGGAGAAATTCAGCGATGGCGCGCGTAGATGTTTACCATGCCCATCACTCGCTTTTGTCTTGCTGCCCTCTGCTTGTCGTCGCTCCATGCGGCCGAGCCGATCACCTTGAAGCTGTTCGATTCTCCGCCCGCCAAGCCCGCGCCTGTCTCGGAAGCGTCGGCGAAGTTGATCGCCACGTATGGCAAGCCAAGTCCCGGACATGTGATGGATGTGAGCGATCCGACGATCACCATCTTCAAGCCGGAGAAACCTAATGGCACGGCGGTGATCGTGGCCCCTGGTGGTGGTTACATGTTCATGACTTACATCAGCGAGGGCAGCCAGGTGTGCGAGTTCCTCAATACCGTGGGCGTGACGGGTGTGCTGCTGAAGTATCGCGTGCCGACGCGCGATGAGAAGGAGCCCTTCGCCATGCCGGTGGAGGATGCGCGACGTGCGATGAAGATCGTGCGCGAGCGTGCGACGGAGTTCGGCATTGATCCGAAGCGCGTGGGTCTGCTCGGCTTCTCAGCGGGTGGCAATCTGCTCGGCCATGCGGCCTGGGATGCGGGCGAGCGACCGGACTTCGGCATCATGATCTATGGCGGTGGCTTCCTTGACTACAACGACAAGACCAAGTTCCGCGAAGGATTCGCGGTGCCGAAGGATGCGCCGCCGATGTTCTTTGCTGTTGCTCACGATGACAAGTCGAACCCCATCGAGGCGACGCGGCTCTACCTTGAATACAAGAAGCTGGGCCTGCCTGCGGAACTGCACGTCTTCACCAAAGGCGGTCACGGCTTTGGCATGAGGAAGATGGGCAATCCGATCAACGAGTGGCCGCAGCGTTGCGCGGAGTGGATGGGAGTCATGGGCTATCTCAAATGAAGACGATGAAACTCGCGTGTGTTCTGGCGTGTCTGCCGTTGATCGTGCTGGCTCAGGAGCCGGTGGCGAATGTCACAGTGCAGCATGATGTGATGGTGGCGATGGGCGACGGCGTGCTGCTGGCCACGGATGTCTATCTCCCTGCGAAGCTGGAGGGCAAGCTGCCGACGATTCTGACACGCACGCCTTACAACAAGAAGGGCTCGAAGAAGCAGGGAGAATACTTCGCGCAGCACGGCTATGTCTTTGTCGCGCAGGACACGCGTGGTCGCTATGCCAGCCAGGGGGTGTGGCATTGGATGACGGACGATGGCCCTGATGGCGTGGACTGTGCCGCGTGGATCGGCAAGCAGCCGTGGAGCGATGGCAAGATCGGAATGCTGGGCACCAGCTACGTCGGTGGAACTCAGCACGCGATGGCGCTCGCGCGTGCGCCGGAGCTGGCGACCGTCATTCCGGTGGATGCGGTGTCGAACTGCGGTGTGCAGTCGATGCGCAACGCGGGTGCCTTTGAGATGCGCTTCTGGAACTGGATCATGCTCAACGGCGGCAAGGGCAGCAATGCGGCACAGGATGCGGGCACGGAGGCAGTGCTGAAGGAAATGGCGGACAACCGGCTGACCTACATTCATCAGCTTCCGCTACGTCGCGGCACGACACCGCTGAAGCTCGCGCCGGAATACGAGGACTGGCTGATCAATGCGATGCGCCACGGCGCGAACGATGACTTCTGGAAGCAGAACAACATCATCGATCATGCCTCGGAGTATAAGGACGTCCCGGTCTATCTCGTTGGTGGCTGGTATGACTCGTGGGCGGGCAATACGACGACGAACTTCCGTGTGCTCACTCAGGCGCTGAAGAGTGACGTTTACCTGATCATGGGGCCGTGGATTCATGGTCAGCAGGCGAAGAGCGCGCATGGCATGGTGGACTTCGGCACCGAGGCGGCGATCGCGGATGAACTCGCGTGGCGGCTGGAGTGGTATGACTTCGCGCTGAAGGGCAAAGCGAACAGCGTGGGCAAGTCGGCACCGTTCGCGAAGAAGGTGCGCTACTTCACCATGGGCACGGGCGATGGCCACAAGACGGACAAGTCGCTGCTCTTTCACGGTGGCGAGTGGCACGACTCCGAGGTGTGGCCGCCGCAGGGGGTGAAGAGCACAAGCTTCTACCTGCGTGCTGATGGCGTGTTGAGTCGGGAGGCGCCTGCAAGCAATGCAGCCTCCACCAGCTATACCTTTGATCCCAAGAATCCGGTGCCGACCATCGGCGGCAATATTTCCAGCGGTGACGACATCCTGTTGCAAGGCGGGTGGGACCAACGCGGCGGAGCGCATGTGTGGAACTGGCAGCAGCCCTTACCCCTCTCGGCGCGCAATGATGTGGTGGTGTTCCAAAGCGAGCCGCTGGCCGCTGATACCGAGGTCACGGGCGAACTCGAAGTGAAGCTCTGGGTGTCGTCGGACTGTGTCGACACTGACTTCACGGCGAAGCTGATCGACGTGTATCCACCGAGCAAAGACTGGTCGGGTGGCTTCGACTTAAACATCGCCGATGGCATCTGCCGTGCGCGTTTCCGCGAGGGACTGAAGGAGGAGAAGCTGATGGAGCCAGGCAAAGTTTATCCGCTCACGGTGCGGCTGTATCCGACGAGCAATGTCTTCAAGAAAGGCCACCGCATCCGTGTGGACATCTCGTCGAGCAACTTCCCGCGCTTCGACGTGAACCCGAACACGGGCGAGCCGCTGCAACAGCATCGTCGGATGCAGACGGCGGTGAACACCATCCATCACGATGCCGAGCATCCCTCGCAGATCGTGCTGCCTATCAAATCACGCTGATGTCTGTGCTCGACCAGTTTCGTCTCGATGGACGTCGTGCAGTGATCACGGGTGGCAGTCGTGGGCTTGGGCTCGCCATGGCGCGAGCACTCGCGGAGGCGGGAGCCGAGGTCATTATCGTTGGTAGCGATGCGGGGCATCTGGAGACGGCGCGCGCTGAGCTGTCGAATGAAGGCCACATCGTGCATGTGATTCAGGCTGATCTCGGGAAGCCAGAGGAAGCCGAGAAGCTGTGCTCGCATGTGCTGGAGCAGTTCCCGCGCATTGACATCCTCATCAACAATGTCGGCGGTCGTCGCATCAACACGCCCACGGAAGACCTCGCGCTCGAGGATTGGCAGCGGCTCATCGACTTGAATCTCACGAGTGTCTTCGTCTGCACGAAGATGATCGGCGCGTCGATGCTCAAGCACCGTCATGGACGCATCATCAATGTCGCGTCGATCAATGCCTTCTGGCCAGGCAAGGCGATGCGCGGTCGCAGCTACGAGACCGCGAAAGCCGCGATCACGATGTTCACGAAGGCCGTTGCGGCTGACTGGGCCCCGCTAGGCGTGACCGTGAACTGTATCGCTCCGGGACCGTTCCTCACGGATGCTAATCGTCGATGGATCGGCGAGCGCCCCGAGTTCGAAGGCGAAGTCGCCTCCGCCATCCCGATGGGACGCTGGGGTCAACCGCATGAGATCGGCGGCCTCGCTCTGTATCTCGCCAGTGACGCCAGCAGTTTCATGACGGGAAGCACCATCGTGCTGGATGGTGGCAAGTTGCTCTGGTGATGATCAAGCACGGGTGCTCTTGCGGTAGTCGTTGGCACCGGGGACGAAAAGATCATCACGCAACCTCGTGCCGAGGCCGGAGCCAGTGGGGAGCTGGGCTTGGCCGTTCACGATGACTGGCAGCGTATCGACCAGCTTCTCGTAGAACGAGCGGATGTGTGCGCGCACGGTTTCCTGGAAGACAACGTTGGCTGACGAGGCCGCGAGATGCAGGCCGCTGAACAAGGTGAGCGGACCGGTGCAGTCATGGATCGTGGCGGGAATGTTGAACGCCTGGGCCATGTCGATCACGCGGCGCGTCTCGCTGATGCCGCCGTTCCAAGTCGGATCGACCATGCAGTAGTCGCAGGCCTGGGCTTGCAGCACGGCGAGGTATTCCTTGCGACCCAGCAGCATTTCGCTGGCCGCGATGGGCAGGCCGGAGCGACGACGGAAGTCGGCGAGCGTGGCAGCGTTGTCCACGCGCAGCACGTCTTCGAGCCACAGCGGTTTGATCTCGCGCAGCGCATCCGCGATGCGCTCGGCGGCGGGGAGCTGGAAGAAGGCGTGGCCTTCGATCGCGATGTCCATCTTCATGCCCACACGCTCGCGAATCTCACGCAACGGCTTCATAGCTTCTTCGACGTCGGCCCACGAGATGTGCAGTCCCCCGTTGCGATGCGCGGCGCGATCGAAGGGCCAGAGCTTCATTGCGGTGATGCCTTCGGCGAGCAGTTCCTCCGCGAGATCACCGGCGGCGAAGTGCGAGGCCCAGTTGTCCTGCAGCGGGCCTTTGCTGCCGATGTCGCCGTAGCCGGGCCAGCCGGGATGGCGAGGTGCTGTGGTCGCTCCATTGAGCGCGCCGTAGCTGGGGCCGCCGCTGGTGTTGTAAACGGGGATTGCATCGCGCACGGGACCGCCGAGCAGGCGATACACAGGTTGATTCGTCGCCTGGCCAAGGATGTCCCACAACGCGAGGTCGATGGCGGACAGTGCGCGCATCTCCGCACCCGGATGACCGAAGGGCGTGCACCGTTCGTAGAGGAAGCGCCAGTGCGATTCGATCGCCAGTGCATCGCCGCCGAGCAGTCGTTCACCCATCCAATTGTGGATCAGCGAAGCAATCGCATGCGGCGTGTAGTAGGTCTCGCCGCAGCCGATGAGGCCGGCATCCGTGTGGATGCGGACAAGCAGCAGGTTCGGCATAATGCCGGAGGGAATGACGGTCTCGATAGCAGTGATGCGCATCCTGCTAACACGCATCCAAAAGCGGGTTCCTTATCAACGCTTGATCGAAGGTCTGGCGACGTTCGGATACAGCGCCTTGCGGTAGTTCAGCACGGCGTCGGCTATCGAGTTCGTGAGATACTCGCGATAGCTCTGCGCTGCGATGAGGCGGCCCTCGGTCGCGTTGGTGACGAAGCCGCCCTCAAACAGAATGCCTGGTCGGTTGCAGCCCGTGAGCACCGTCCAGCGCGCGCGTTTGATGCCGCGGTCCACCATGCTGCGGTCCATCATGCCTTTGTCCGCCAAGGCATTCAGATTGTGAATGACCATGGCATGCACGGCCGTCGCGAGGGCGATATTTTCCGAGTCACGGCGATTGCCGGTGAAGGATGAGCTATCCGATCCACGTGAGCCCATGAAGGTGGAGGATGCGCCTTGAGGCGAGAGTGCCCAGGTTTCCACCCCAGCGGCGGATGGGCCGCTGCTGTTGAAGTGCAGACTGATGAAGATGCTGCGAGGCGTCGCATTGGCGATGGCCACACGTCCTGGCAACGAGATGAACTCGTCGGTGCTGCGAGTGAGGACCGTCTTGAATCCTCGCTTCTGCAGGGCTGAATTGAGAGACATGGCCATCTTCAGTGCGAAGTCCTTCTCGTAACCATAGACACCCTTGGCACCGGAATCGTGGCCTCCGTGGCCCGCATCAATGACCACCGTGTCGAAGGCTTCGGCCGCGTGGATGTGGTTGGGCAGGAGCACCGGGTCGATGAGCTTGACGAGGTCGAGCCTGGAGAACAAGGCCTTGCCCTTGGACTCGGTGACGGCATCGCTCAGGATGAACTTGGTGTTGTTGATCAGTAGCTCGTAGCTGCCTATGCTCGCCTTCACAATGTAGATTGGTGACCGCATCCAGACGTGCTTGCCGTCCACCTTGAGGGCGTTGAAGCGATAAAAGCGCTGGATCGAATCCGCCGTCACGTAGTCGCGACCGTTCAGCTTCACGATCTCCCATGAGCCATCGCTGTTGGGCAAGGGTGGTGGCGGCGGGAGCTTGTCGGTGGCGATCTCGGGCGGGAGCTTGTCGTCGCTGGGTTTGGACGGCGTGGTCGGGGTTGGGGCTTTGGAGCCGGCACCGAATGCGGATGAGATGTCGTCGAACTCGCCTGCCATCTTGCCTTCTCCAGCGGCGGGCTTTTCGGCTTTAGGCTCGGGGCTTGCAGCGGTTGACTCGGGCTTCGTGTTCTCCTTCTTCTCGGCTGGTTTCGTGGGCTCAGCCTTGGCGGTCTCGGGCTTTGGAGTGTCCGGGCTGGCGGGTGGGGGCGGAGCGTCTTTGGCAGGAGTTTCCTTTTTGGGTTCTTCCTTCGATGGAGCCTTGGTTTCGGTTTTAGGCTTGGAGGGCTCCTTGGAGACAGGCTTGGTGGCGGGCTTCGATTTCGAGGACGAGGTCGAAGCAGATTTCAGCTTGGGCTTGGGCGGTGGGGAATCGCTGGCCGGTTTTTTGGCGGGTGCCGTCTCGGTCTTGGCTGCGGCAGGCTTCTTGGTCTCAGTCTTCTTCTCTTCGGCGGGCGGGTCTTTCTTGTCTTTGGAGAAGATGTTGGTCATCCGGCTCAGGAAGCCTTTCTTCTTCTCTTCGGTTTCCACCTTCTCATCAGCGGCAAAAGAAACAGCCGTCGAGAAGAGGGCCAAAAGGCAGAGGAAGGGGACGGCTTTTCTCATGCGAAACGAAGGGCGCGCATGGTATCCGATTGTGATCGGATGGCAAACGCCAAGGCAGTCCCTCCGTCCTAAGCGGGGAGCACACGTCCATCGGCGCATCCCCACGTGGCCAGACGCTGATTCGGGCTCTCGTAGCGAGCGCCGCCGGCCCAGGGTGAGAAAGCCGGGAGGATCCAGTGCTGCAAGCCGGGTCGGGTCGCGAGTTGGTCCTGCACGAGCGCTGGGAGTTTCAGCTTCAGGCCCGCACCGTCGTTGAGCTGCAAGGCCGGATGTTCGTGACCGCAGACGTGGACCCGTGCGGGATGATCCTCCAGCTCGCGCAGCATCCGGCCAAACTTATGCCCATGGTGGAAGAGCAAATTGCCAGCCACGTGCCAGCTGACGAATCGTTCCTCGCGCTTCAAGGCCGGGCGGTCGTGATTGCCTTCCACCAGCACCAGTTCGGCCACGCAGTCTCGCAGGCGGTGAATGAAGCGCTCGGCTTCTCGCACGGAGCCGCCACCGTCCATGACGTCGCCATTGATGATGAGCGTGCGCGGCTTGTAATGATGGAGCAAATCCATCAGGCGCTGCTCGGTGGCTGCCATGCCCCATTGCGGGAGCAGCGCCCCGTGATTGCGGGCCCGGTTCAACTCGAAGCCGTAATGCACGTCCGCCACGGCTAGCCAGCCCTGAGCCTCGTGCACGAGCGCACGCCGGCTGTCCAACAGACAGCCGTGGCCCACGTTTGCGGTGGCAAAGCGTGACTCGCCATGTAGAGATGCGCCCACGTTTTTACCCTAGCGCACTTCATGGAAACTCAAGCCCCGACGCCACCGCCCCCTCAAAACGAATCGGAATTGCTGCAAATTCGCCGCGACAAGCTCGATGCGCTGAAGGCCAAAGGCATTGATCCGTTCGGCGGCAAGTTCGAGAACACGCACGACGCGGGCGCGCTGAAGGCGAACTTCACGGAAGGACTCGACGTGAAAGTCGGCGGTCGCGTGCTGGCCAAGCGCACGATGGGCAAGGCGTCGATCTTCTTCGACATCGGTGACTTCACCGGCCGCATCCAGTGCTACGCGAACAAGAAGGACCTCAGCGAGCAGGACTTCGAGGTGCTCGCATCGCTCGTCGATATCGGCGACTGGGTCGGTGTCGAGGGCCAGTCCTTCGTCACGAAGATGGGCGAGAAGTCCATCCACGCGAAGGCTCTCACCTTCCTCAGCAAGGGCCTGCGCCCACTGCCGGACAAGTGGCACGGCATCACGGATCGTGAGCAGATCTATCGCCAGCGCTACCTCGACCTGATCAGCAATGATGCGAGCCGGAACATCTTCGTCACACGCAGCAAGATGATCGCGGAGATCCGCCGCTACCTGCAGGAACGTGACTTCATGGAAGTCGAAACGCCCATGATGCAGGATGTAGCTGGCGGTGCGGCGGCGCGTCCTTTTGAGACCTACCACAACGCGCTCGACATGCCGCTCTACCTGCGCATCGCCCCCGAGCTGTTCTTGAAGCGACTGCTCGTTGGCGGCTTCACGCGCATCTTCGAACTCAATCGCAACTTCCGCAACGAAGGCATCTCGCGCCGCCACAATCCGGAGTTCACGATGCTCGAAGCGTATTGGGCCTTCGCGGACTTCGAGAAGATGGCCGACCTCGTGGAAGGCATGATCTGTCACCTCGCGGAGACGTATTGCGGCGGACTGAAGCTGGAGCACAAGAACGCCGAGGGCGAAGTGACCAAGACGATCAACCTCGCGCGTCCGTGGCGTCGCGAGAGCTACAAGAATCTGCTCAAGGGCGTCGATCCGCAGTGGTGGGACTATACACCGGAGCAACGCAAGGCCCGCGCCGCTGAACTCGGCGTAGAGATCGGCGCGAACTTCGAGGACTACGAGGTCACGCAGCATGTGTTCGAGCGCCTCGTGGAAGCCGTGCAAATGGACCCGCTCTACGTCACGCATTGCCCGAAGGAACTCGTGCCGCTGGCCAAGCAGAACGCGACGGACGACAGCGTCGTCGATGTCTATGAACTCGTGATCAACGGCCAGGAAATCAGCCCTGGCTACTCCGAGCTGAACGACCCGATCGTGCAGCGCGCTCGCCTGGAAGAACAAGCAGGCGAAGAGATCCAGAAGATCGATGAGGACTTCATCACCGCGCTCGAATACGGCATGCCGCCAGCCGGTGGCATCGGCATCGGCATTGACCGTCTCATCATGATGCTCACCGGTGCCGAGAGCATCCGCGACGTCGTGTTCTTCCCGCAGCTGAAGCGGAAGGATTGATCCATGAACTCGGTTCCTACTCCACTTCCTCAAGCCCAGTCTCCGACAGGCGAGCGGGCGTGGATCACTTACGCACGGGCTGGGGGCTTTTTCCTGCCGGGCCTGTTAGCAATAGTATTCTGCCGAGTCGTCCTGATTCCGAAATTGAAGCGATTCTTTGAACTCACCCACGAGCAGTGGGATCGGGCATTTGTGGGCCATTACTTTGAACAGATCACGACGTTCGTTCCAGGATATTGGCCATTGATGATGAGTGGACTCATCGGAGTATTTGCCGTGTTGGAGTTGCGCTGGAAGCGTTGGCCTCGGTATCGTGGTGCAGTCGTGATGATCACGACGGTTCTGTTCAATGCAGTGCTTCTTTTTGGATTGGTTGCAATTGCCTCTGCGATGGGTATCACCGGTCCGCAAGCGGGCATGCAATCTGCCAAGAAAGCTGCACAAGTTCAGGCAGAGAGATCGGCTAGGGAGCGGAAGGATTGATCACTTCTTGGCCTCGATGGCGAAGGGGCGGCTGGTTTCTCCGGGGAATAGGACCTGGGGCCGCCGCTCCATTTGGTCGCCGAGGCAGTTGAGCAGGATTACGGAGCTATTGGCCGCTTGGTGGATCACGATCTGGAAGTCGGCACCCGTGGCCGTGCCTTGCATCTCGGCCAGCAGATGAACCTCTTTGGACTCGGCCTTGAGAGGTTCGTTCGTGGCTCCGTCCATCGGCTTGAAAGCGATCGCTGGCAGGTCGGTGGGCTTGGTCGCGAAGAGCAGGCCGATGGCCTTCTTGAGGTAGTCCGTGGCGCGTTGCTCCGTTTGCTTCACCTGGTCCGGTGACTGCGTCCGATACCAGTCGGCTTCGACGGGTGGCAGGCTGGTAGGTTGATCGGAGAGGAAAAGCCGTGGATCGACATTGATGCGCAGCGTGTAGCTGTGATCGGGCTGAAACACTGCCTCCACGGTGAGGCTGGGCACGGTGTGGGCACGAGCCACCGTCACGAGACACAACAAAAACAAGGCAATCCAGCGCATGGCGATCATCATTTCACGATCACTGGCGCAAGCAACTCCTGGGCGCGGATGCGCCACACTTTGTCGCTGCGATGTTTCTTCCTGTCCTCGCCGCCCAGGCAGTAAACCCACTCGCCGTCGGTCGCGAGATGGACCATCGACTTGATCGGGAGCGGCTTGGCGGGCACGAATTTTCCGCTCGTCGCGATGAACACGAATCCTTCGTCGGTGAAGCCGGTCTCATCATTGGGATAGCCGCCTGCGAGATAGATGTAATACTCGTTCACGGGGACCGCAGTGATGCCGCGAATGGCGTGGGGCAGTGTGGATTTAGGTTCACTCGCGTGGAGCACATGCACCGTATCGAGGTTCACGACTTGCGTTGTCGGATCAGATCGAGCACCGCCGAATACGAAGACACGCTTCCAAGCCGCCGCCGCCGTGCCGGTGCCGAAGCCGACCTCGCCGAGGCGGGGGCCCTCGCTCACGGTGGTTTTGCCGTCCGGGGAGAAACTCACCCAATGTTGGGTGGCGGTGAAGGTCTTGAGGTCGGCGGGATCGGTGCCTCCGCCTGCGATGTAGAGTTCATCTTGGTAGGCCGTGCTGCACGAGTAGATGCGACCTTCGGCTAGCTGTCCGACGATCTGAGCTTCACCTTTGGCGTTGACCGTGAGGATGTCTCGATGGGCGATCTTGCCATCGCTGCCACCCGCGATGACCAGCTTGCCCTGCACCACTCCACTGGCGGCGTAACCGCACGGCTGTGGGAGCTTACCAATCGTTGCCCACGTGTTGCTGTTAGGATCGTAGCTCCAGATCGCATCGAGCCAGTGCTTGGTGTCGTCAGTCCAGTTGGTGCCACCGGCAACGACGAGCCTGCCCTCGACGAAGCCGCACGCGAAACCACCATTGCCAGCAGGCAGCGGTGCGAGCGGTTCCCAGTCGGCGCGTGCCAGTGAGAAGGTGAGAACGAACAGCGAGACGAGGCGTGTAATCATGGCAGAGGACGTTTGTCGTCGGGATGGATGGCGCGGTCGTAGTGGTCGATGGCGGGCGTTTGCCAGTCGGCACGCAGACGAACGTCGGCATCGCCCGCGAGTTCGCCGGGGCCGCTGGCGGCGCTTTGATCCGAGGTGCTGCGAATCTCCCACCAGCATTGCCCGGCGTGGTTGTGCTCATGGTCGATGACAAATCCAGCATCGCGCATGAGCGGTCCGATCCAGCCCATGCAGTGATCGCAGTAGTCGTGAAACTGCACGAGCCCGTTGCGAATAAGGAAGCCCTTCGACGGGCACTGATGCATATCGATACGATAGACGCCGGGTGCTTCGGTGGCGGCGTAGCCAGCGGCTTCATGTTCCAGCGTGTGCCCCCAGTATTCTCGCATTCCATCGAAGCCTTTCTGCAAAATGAGCGCCGTCGCGTGGGTCTGTGACTGGCGGTAGATCGCGTTCTCCCAGTAGTCGAGCACGAGGTCGTGGCCGCCCTGCTCGCGCAGCCATTCGAAGGTCCACTCGTAGTGTCCGCAGAAGTCGTAGCAGCCGATCATGGGGTGTCAGTGATGGATGGAGAGGGCGAAGCGCACGAAGTGATCGCTTCAATATCCTGCGGTGGCAGAGCGGCGCCGAATCGCTGCGTGCATGAACCATTGCCTCCCGAGACGCGAGCACACAGGCCAGCGGGTGCTGCGATGGCTTCGCTGACGAAGTGGCAGTGCTGGCAAAACACCGACATGATGTCGCGGTTGTTGTCTCGCAGATGCTTGATGATCGGGCAGGTGCGAACGTGTAGCACCACTTCCGATTTGGCCTGCTCGACTTCGACATCCGCACCGGGCTCCGCCTTGAAAAAGTCGCGCCAATGCGTGGCCACAGCGCCCAGTCCACCGGACTTCCAGCGCTCGGCCACGGGTGCGTAGTAGCGCGTGCCGAGGTCGTGCCAGTAACGCCGCAGACCCTCCATGCCGAGGCGCTGTTCGATGAAGCGGAAGGTGGAATTGGAAGCGAAGTAGAAGTCCGAAGCACCGACAGGTTTCGTGTCGGTGTAGGGGAGGCTGGTGGGTTCGGAGTTCATCGGCGCGCGAGCTGACTAAACGCCACGCGATCCATACTTCACTCGCACCAGATACAAGCCGTCGGGCAGGGCGCACTGGCTGCTCTTTTCTCCCGCCGGATTGTGCAGCAAGTCTTCGAACCACGCTTCGCTGTCCCGTCCGCGTGCCATGTGAACGAGGCTGCCCGTGATCATGCGCACCATCTTGTAGAGAAAGCCTGAACCCTCGATTTCAAAGGTGAGCACATCGTCCTGCTCGCTCACGGCCACGCGATGGATGGTGCGGGTGGTCACCTCGGGATCGCTGCGGCGTGCCTCCTCACTGATGTCGCCACGATTCGCGCTGAGGCGGACGAAGTTGTGCGTGCCCACGAGTTGTCGGGCACAGCGTTCAAGAGCAGCAACATCGAGATCGCCATACACATGCCACGAGCGGCCCACCTCGAACGGGCTCATCACGTCCGCGCGCCAGATGCGGTAGCGATAGATTTTTCCCTGCGCATGGAAGCGGGCATGAAAGTCGGGTGTGGCGAATTCGCAGTCCGTCACGCGGATGCTGGCGGGCAGGTTGGCATTCAGCGCGCGCACCCAGTTGTGGCAGTCCATGCGCAGGTGCGCAGGCACATCACAATGGGCGACCTGGGCGAGCGCATGGACGCCGCTGTCGGTGCGGCCCGAGCCCTCCACGCCGAGAGGCATTCGAGCGATCGTGGTTAGCGCAGCCGAGAGCTTGTCCTGCACTGTCTGGCCGCCGGGCTGGCTTTGCCACCCCAGCCACGGTCGTCCATCGTAGGCGATCGTCAGGCGCAGGCGACGCATGTCAGAGGGTTCAATCATGACGACGGCGCGAGCGCTGGTCCTGGGGATCGCTCATCCACGGCATCTCGAAGGAATCGTCGGGCAGCAGATAACTTTCGGGACCACGCTGAGAATTCAGGTAGTCCTGGAGCACGATGGTGGCGGCGAGCTGATCGACGATGCCCTCCTTGGGATTGATCTCATGGCCCTCGCGCTTCAGCGCACGCTCGGCGGTCTTCGAGGACAGACGCTCATCGGAGAACTCGATGGGCACCTCGTGGTCGAGCGCCTTGCCAAGGAGATCGGCAAACTTTTCCACCCGCTCAATCGCAGTGCCCTTCAGGCCATCCATGCGAATGGGCAGGCCGATGACGATTTTGCCCACTTGCTTGGCCCGCACGAGGCGCGTGATTTCCTGGATGACCTGGGGGCCGTTTGGCAAGGTCTTCAGCGGGCTGGCGACGAGTTCCATCTCATCGCTGAGCGCGAGGCCGATGCGGACGGTGCCGTGATCAATGCCGAGAATGCGAGACATGTTTGGGGATCAACGGAGTTCCTTGGGCAAGCCATCGACGATCTTCTTGATGCTCTCGGCTTGCGCCTTGGTGGCAATGAGGAGCGCGTCCTGGGCGGCGACGATGATCAGGTCCTCAACGCCAAGCAAAGCGATGCGCTGGCCCGTCTGGCTGAAGATGATGTTGTTCGCAGTGCCGTGTTCGGAAAGCGCGCAGTTGTGCTGGTTGCCATGCGCGTCTGTCTGAAGGTAGCGGCCCACGCTGGTCCAGTTGCCCACGTCATCCCAGTCGAAGGTGGCTTCGATGTTGAGCACGCGGCTGGCCTTTTCCATCAAGGCGTAGTCGATGGAGAGCTTGGGCAGCGCGGGGAACTGCGAGGTCATCGTTGCTGAGAAATCCGTGCTGTGGCGCAGCTCGCTGATGAACTTCTCCAGGGCAGGCGCATGACGGCAGAGTTCGCCCACCACAGCGGGCACGGTCCAGATGAACATGCCCGCGTTCCAGGTGAAATTGCCCTGGGCGAGAAAGGACTCGGCGAGTTCGATGCTCGGCTTTTCACGGAAGCGGGTGACCTCGTAGATGGCCACTTCTTCTTTTACGCCGGGAAAGTGATTTCGCTGGCCGCGCTCCACGTAGCCATAGCTCGGGCAGGGCCAAGTGGGCTTGATTCCAATCGTGACGAGGCCTTGGCTGGCCTCGGCGGTTTCGCAGGCACCTCGCAGCACGCTTTGAAAAGCCGTGTGATCATTGATCAGATGGTCGGACGGCAGGACCATCATCGTGGCCTGCGGATCACGGGCGGCGATCCACCCAATGCCTAGCGCAATGGCGGGCGCGGTGTCGCGTTTCTCAGGCTCCGCAATGATGTTCTCCGCAGGCAGATCGGGCAGCGCGGCGCGCACACCCGCGAGCTGCTGGGCATTGGTAAGGATCACGATGTTCTCGCGTGGCACCACGCCTTCGAGGCGGTCGATGGTCAGTTCGAGCAGGGTCTTGTCACCGAAGAGCTTAAGCAGTTGCTTGGGCTGGGCATCCCGGCTCACGGGCCAGAAGCGTTGACCACTGCCACCAGCGAGGATGAGGGCGTAACGAGAAGAAGGGGAACTCATGTGAGGCGCAGACTGTGACTGGAAAGCGCACGCGAGGCAATTTCCACTTTTGACGGGAGTGACATGGCATATAGTTCCACCATGCCTGTCAACGATCCCAATCCCTACGCCCAGTATTCCAACACGATCGCCCCTGCTGCCCTCGGCTGCGCGCTCGGGCTTCTCTTCGGTCGTGGCATGAGCCGCACATCGGCCAACCTGGCGGCCCTGGCGTTGCTCGCCACGGGTGCGGTAATCGCGGCACCGACGGTGGTGGACTTGATCCAAGCGACTGCCAATCGCCCCGGCTCTGAGCGCGGCAGCCGCAAGCGCCTTCAGGGCATTCGCGACAGCGCTCTGCCTGACAAGGATGTCGAGGGCTTCTACGTGGATGATCTGCCCCTGGCCTCGCGCTCCTAACATCTCAAAGGCAGGAAGGGAGTTATTGCGGAGCGTGTGAACCGCTCCATGTGATGGATCGCACACGCTGAGTCCGCAGCGTGGATGTTTTGTGCTGGATTCGGCGCAAGTTTTCCGGCTCAATCGGTGTTCCCCAAATCCAAGACTATGACATCCCTTCGTCTCCTCACGATCCTCGCCACCGCTTTCATCATTGTCACCGATGCCTCTGCTGAGTGGCCACGCTGGCGTGGAGCGAAGTTTGACGACATCAGCGCTGAAACAGGTCTGCTCAAGAAGTGGCCCGCCGATGGTCCGAAGCAATTGTGGGTGAATCAGGATGTAGGGCTCGGTTATTCGAGCTACGCGATCGTGGGTGGAACGCTCTACACCATGGGTTCTCGAGATGTGGTGGAGTATGTGATCGCGGTCGATACGGCCACTGGCAAAGAAAAATGGGCTACGGAAGTTGGAGCCTTGCTCACCAACAATTGGGGCAACGGCCCCCGCGCGACTCCCACGGTCGATGGTGACAAGATCTACGCCATGAGCGGCAAGGGAACGCTCATCTGCGTGAACGCTGCCGATGGCAAGGAAGTCTGGCGTGTGACCATGGACAGCCTCGGCGGCAAGGTGCCAGGATGGGGCTACACGGAGTCTCCACTGGTGGATGGCAATATGGTGATCTGCACTCCTGGCGGTGGTCAGGGCACGATGGCGGCCTTTGACAAAAACACGGGCAAGAAAGTATGGCAGAGCAGTGACTGGACCGATCCTGCCCAGTATTCGTCAATCATCCCCGTCGATCACAACGGCGCGCGCCAGCTCATTCAGCTCACGATGCAGAGCATTGCTGCCGTCAATGCCGCCGATGGCAAGGTCTTGTGGAAATCTGTTTTCCCTGGGAAGACAGCCGTCATTCCCACTCCAATCTTCAACAATGGCGATGTCTTCGTCGCCGCAGGCTACGGCGTGGGCTGCAAGATGGTTCACGTGGGCGAGGGCAATGCGGTAACGGACGTTTATTCCAACACAGACATGGTGAATCATCACGGAGGCGTGATTCTCCACGACGGCCATCTCTACGGCTTCTGCGATGGTAAGGGATGGACCTGCATGGATTTCAAGACAGGTGCCGTGAAGTGGCAGGAGAAAAAAGCTCTCAAAAAGGGAGCCATCCATGCTGCAGACGGACAACTTTATCTGCTCGAAGAGGACTCCGGCACTGTGGTGCTGATCGATGCTTCGCCCACGAGCTGGAATGAGCATGGACGCTTCACCCTCTCGCCCCAGACGACGCAGCGCTCCAAGAGCGGCAAGGTCTGGACGCACCCGGTGGTGAGCGGTGGCAAGCTGTTCCTTCGCGATCAGGAGCTGCTGCTCGCCTACGATGTGAGTGGAGCGAAGTAATACTCGCCTTCGAGAGGCCCACGATTACTCGCCCAGCGAAGTCACCGTTGGCACGACCCGCTTCAGCGATTTCCAAATGGAATCGTCCATCGGGTGGCCGTGGAAAATAACTCGCCCCTGCTGCGTGATCAAAATAGCACGTGGCAGGCTGGTGATCTCCATCTGGCGCACGAGGACGCGCTGACTGCTTTCCACCAGGCATGGCAGGGTGAGCTTCTTTTCATCCCGGACTTTCTCGGTCGTGCTCTCCGCTTCGGTGGTGCCCACGTTCACGGTGGCGACCACGATATTGCTGCCGCGCAGGTGGTGGTAGAGTTTCTCTGCTGCCTCCAGGGTTTGCACACTGGCCTCGACGTTTGAGGACCAGAAGAACAGGAGCAGTGCCTTCTTTGAACCAATCAAGGCACCGAGGGTGGTCTCGCTCGCACCGGCTTCGATCAGAGGTGTTGAGAAGTCGATCACCCACATGTCCATCTTCTGCTGAAGCTGGAACTTCTCGATCGCCTGGCCAAACAACTCGGCTTGCTGGGGGAAGTTCCATATCGCATCTGTGATGTGCTCGCGAAACTTGTCCTGGTTGCGCTGCTCCATGGACACCATGGCCTCGGTGTAGCTCACCAGCCCACGCCATTGCTCGACCGTCCTGATGCCTGCCAGCGATGGCTGCTGCTCGAACTTCTGCGCGATGATTTCTAGATCGGGCAGCAGCATCTTCAAGTAGGCCGCGTCCTGAGTTTTGATGCCGAAAAGCATCTTGGCTTCAGCGATTCGCTGGTTCGTTATCCCAGCCCGGCGAGCCTTGGCCGCCGCAGCTTCGATTTGCTCGGTCGATCGTGCGCTCGTTAGCATTTCCATGGCTTCATCGATCGTCACAGCGATACAGGCATGGGAACAGGCAACAATGGTGAGCAGGGAGAGCAGACGGAAGGAGCGAAGCATGATCGCCGCTACTAACGTTCATGCCCGTGCCTTGTCCATGAGAGCTTTCAAACTCGCTCCTACGATCCATTGCCGGAAGCGGGAAAGCGCTTGTCGCTGCTGACGAGCTTCCCACAGTGCTCGCGAAATCTCCGCCAGCACCATGCTTCGCTTTCAATTCTTTGGCTTTCCTGTCGAGGTGCAGTGGCACTTCTGGCTGATGGCTGCGATTTTCAGTGGTGTGGGCAGTGTGGAGGGCGTCGAGGGCCTGCAGCTGCTTGTGATCTCCGTTGCGATCATTTTTGTCTCGATCCTGATCCATGAACTGGGCCACGCGCTCGCCATGCGGAAGTTCCACGACCGGCGTGTGACCATCACGCTGTATTCGTTTGGCGGGTTCGCTCAGGGCAGTCTGCGTCAGCCACGAATGAGCAGTCTCATTATCAGCGCGGCCGGGCCTGCGTTCAGCCTGGCGCTGGGGCTTCTGGGCTGGCTCGTGGACCGTGCTTTTCCAGTCAACCACTGGCTGGCAGTGGAAGCCGTGGATGTCTGGCTGTGGGTGAACTTCGGCTGGACGATTCTCAATCTGCTGCCCGTGCTCCCGCTTGATGGAGGCCACATTTTGGAAGCTGCCCTCGGCCCCTTCCGGCTGCGGGCCACGCTGATCGTCAGTGCCATCACCGCAGCTGGCGTGGCGGCGTTCGCAGCAACCACCGGACGCTGGATCACCGTGATCTTCTTCGCCATGCTGGCGGTGCAAAGCTGGCAGCAACTCAACAACAAAAGCCCGTCCGACTGGATGCGCCCGTAACTCTTTTCCCATCTCATCATGACACCTGGACTCGACGATCTCCTCACCGTGCTGCGCTTCCCCAGCGTCTCCACCGATCCCAAGCACAAGCCCGACGTGCGTGCCAATGCCGACTGGCTGGTCAATAAGTTCCGCGCCATCGGCTTGAAGCCGGAACTGCACGAGACGCCCGGGCATCCCATCGCCATCGCGCGCAACGAGCACAAGCCTGGTCGCCGCACTGTGATGATCTACGGCCACTACGACGTGCAGCCAGCCGACCCACTCAACGAGTGGAAGACCCCCGCTTTCGAGCCCACCATCCGCGATGGACGCATCTATTGCCGCGGCTCCACCGACAACAAAGGCCAGCACATGGCGCACCTGCGCGGCATCGAGGAGACTCTCGCCGCCGGCGAGGAATTGCCCGTGAACCTCATCTTCCTCATCGAGGGCGAGGAAGAGATCGGCAGCCCGAACCTCAAGCCCTTCCTGGAAGCCCATCGCGAGGAGTTGAAGTGCGACCTCGTCGCTATCTCCGACACCGGCATGGTCAAGGAAGGCGTCGGCACCTTCACGTATGGTCTGCGCGGCATCGCCTGCATGGAAGTGCGTCTCCACGGCCCCAGCATCGATTTGCACAGTGGCATCTTTGGCGGTGCCGTGATGAACCCCAACACGGCCATCGCACGCCTCGCTGCCACCTTGCACCACGACGACGGACGCATCGCCATCGATGGCTTCTACGACGACGTGCAGCCACTCCAGGACTGGGAACGCAAAGCGTGGCAAGGCCTGGGCGAAACCAACCATGAAACGCAGCATCTCACCGGCGCGCCCGCGCTGTGGGGCGAGACCGGTTTCAGCGAACTCGAGCAACGCTGGGCCCGCCCCACCGCCGAGATCAATGGCATCGGCGGCGGCTGGCAGGGCGCGGGATCGAAGACCGTCATCCCGCGCGAGGCGATGATGAAGCTCTCCTTCCGCCTCGTCCCGCATCAGCACCCGGACAAGATCCTCGCTCAAGTCGAAGCCCACCTGCGCAAGCACTGCCCGCCCGGCGTGCGCCTGGAGATCATCCCCGGCCACAGCGGCATGCCCTACGTCATGGACCCGCATTCAACGCTGGGCCAGGCCGCGCAGCGAGCGCTCGCCAGCGCCTTCGGCCCCGAGCACCCCATCGCCCTTATCCGCGAAGGCGGCAGCATCCCCATCGTGCAGGCGTTCAAGGACGTCCTCGGTGTGGAAACCCTGCTCCTGGGCCTCGCGCTCCCCGACTGCCAGGCCCATGCGCCGAACGAGAACTTCCCAGTGTCCAGCTTCGAGGCTGGCGTGAAGCTGAACAAAGCTCTCCTTCGCGAGCTAGCGTAACCGCCTCGACGAAGGCATAAAAAAGCCGGAGCCCTCGGGCTCCGGCTTCGTGAGTGGTTCGATTACTTGCTGTTCTCGGCGAACTGCGCGTCGAAGATGATCTTCGAAGGCGGGAAGTCCTTGGCCTTCACATAGGCGCAGGACTCGGTGGCGCCGTGTTCGCGGTCCATGCCGCCGTCTTCCCATTCAACGCTGAGCGGACCGCCGTAGCTGATGTCGTTCAGCGCGCGGATGATCTTCTCGAAGTTGATGTTGCCGCGGCCCACGGACTTGAAGTCCCAGTAGCGCTCGGGCTTGTGGAAATCGACGTGACCACCGAACACGCCGGCGTCGTGACCGAGATCCCACGCGACGTCCTTCATGTGAACGTGGAAGATGCGGTCTTTGAACTCATAGATGAACTTCACATAATCGACACCCTGGTAACCGAAGTGCGAGGGATCGTAGTTGAAGCCGAAAGCGGGATGGTAATCGACGGCTTCGAGAGCACGACGAGCGGAACTGATGTCGAACGCGATCTCGGTCGGGTGCACTTCCAGCGCATACTTGATTCCGAGGTTCTTGTATTCGTCGAAGATCGGGCCGAAGCGCTTGGCGAAGTCTTTGTAGCCTGCTTCGATCTGACCGGGAAGGTTCGGCGGGAAGCTGTAAACGAGGTGCCAGATGCTGCTGCCGGTGAAGCCGTTCACGACGCTGACGCCGAAACGCTTGGCCGCTTTCGCGGTCTCAATCAGCTCCGCTGCTGCACGCTGACGCACGCCTTCGGGTTCGCCATCGCCATAGATGTAGTCGGGCAGGATCTGCTTGTGACGAGGATCAATGTTGTCGCACACGGCCTGGCCGACAAGGTGAGTGGAAATCGCATGGCACTGAAGACCAGCGGCTTTCAGCTTCGCGCGCTTGGCATCGCAGTAGGCTTGGTCGGCCTTGGGCACTTCGAAGTGATCGCCCCAGCAGGCCAGCTCGACGCCATCGTAGCCGAAGCTCTTGGCTTTTTGCAGCATGGTATCCAGAGGCAGATCTGCCCACTGGCCGGTAAAGAGGGTGACTGGACGGCCCATCGTTTTGTTTTGGTTAGGAGTTGCGGAAAGGCGGCGATTGTGGCGCAGGCTCGCGGAGTTTGGCAAACAGATTTCAAGCGCGTTTCCACGCGATCACGCTCAGGATCAGCACCAGCGGCAGATAGGCCAGCGTGCAGAAGAAAAGCTTCCGGGCATGAGCGCGCTCACGATGCACGCGGAACTTCCAGGCCAGCCAGCAGAGCCAGCCTGCGAGCGGCAGGGCAGGAGCCAGGAACCACGCCTGGGCCACACCTTCATAGACGGGGTAGAACATCAGCAGCAGCGTCGCCACGGCATACAGCAGCGCGTGGAAGCTGGTGCGTGCTCCCAGTTCATCGTCGTTCGCGAGCATCACGAATCCGCCCTGACGATACTGGTCACGATACATCCAGTTGATCGCCAAGAAGTGCGGCAACTGCCAGAGAAAGAGCAGCATGAAGAGATAGATGGCACCGGGCTCAAGGAGGAGCTGCCAGCGGAAGTAAGGCGAGTCCACGGGCGAAGCTCCCGCCGCACCGGCCCAGCCGATGAGCGGTGGCAGCGCTCCGGAGACAGCCCCCACGAGGGTGTTGGTATCGCTTTGCTGCTTGAGCGGCGTGTAGATGAACAAATACACCGCCAGTGTGGCCGCTGTGAGTGCAGCGGACTCGACATTGACCATGTGAACGAGGTGGATGAGTGCCATCGCACTCAGCATCCAGCCGATGGCAAAGGCGGCCCCTGGCTTGATGCGTCCCGCTGGGAGAGGTCGATCCGCCGTGCGGGTCATGCGCGAGTCCGGGCCGATCTCCATGAGTTGATTGAACACGCCCGCTCCGAAGGCCGCCAGGGTGCTGCCGATGATGGTGTGAATGAGCAGGCCCCATTGAATGCCGTGGCTGCTCTTCAGCCAGAAGCCCACGAAGGTCGTGACGATCACCAGGAAGCTCAGGCGGAACTTCGTCAGCGTGAGCAGATCGCTCATCGTCGTGTGCTGGGTGGCTGCGGGTGTCGGGTCAGACATCGGGCGGCGAAGGTGTCACGGCGCACCCATGGTGCAAGCCGGTAAAAACTTCATCCCGCGTTCTGACAGTGGTAGGATTGTCTGGTCTGTCATCGTCTCTCTCACCATGAAGTCCCTCCTTCTCAGCGCGTCGCTCCTTGTCGGCATCCTCGCTTCTGCCGCTGATCCGGCACCGCCTGCCGCACCCGCAAAGCCTGCGGTCCCGACGAAGCCCACCCCGCCGCCCAAACCGTCCGTGTATGTCGATCCGGCCAAGACGGACGAGGACTTCGCCTTCCAGGGCGAGTATGTGGGCAAGATGCGCGATGCTGCCTTCGCCTTTCAGGTGGTCGCGCGAGGCAAGGGAACCTTTGATGCCGTGCTCTGCCCTGGTGGCCTGCCAGGTGCAGGTTGGACGCGTCAGCCAGCGCATCGGCAGATCGTTTCCGGCAAGCGCACGGGCGAAGGTGCGGACGCCCCCGTGCGATTCTCCAGCAATGGGTGGATTGGCTTGCTCAAGGGGAACACACTGGAACTCACCGACTTCAAAGGCTCGGCCATCGGCTCGCTCGAACGTGTGGAGCGCAAGAGTGACACGCTCGGAGCCAAGCCCCCCGAAGGAGCCACCGTGCTGTTCGATGGCACCTCCCTCGCCGCCTTCAAAGAGGGGGCGAAGATGACTCCCGATGGTCTCCTGATGCAAGGCTGCACCACCAAGGAAGCCTTTGGCGACTGCCAGATTCACATCGAATTCCGCCTGCCCTACATGCCCGAGTCCAAAGGACAGGCACGGGGCAATAGCGGCATTTATCTGGCCAGCCGCTACGAGGTGCAGATGCTCGACAGCTTCGGGCTCAACGGTGAAAACAACGAGTGCGGCGGCATTTACACCGTGGCGAAGCCGCAAGTGAACATGTGCCTGCCACCCCTCACCTGGCAGACCTACGACATCGACTTCAAGGCCCCGCTCTTCGACGACAAGGGCATGAAAACGGCCGATGCCGAGATCACGGTGAAGCACAACGGCGTGGTGATTCATGACAAGGTGACCATCCCCAAGCCCACCACTGCCGCGCCCGTCAGCACCGATGGCAAGCTGGGCACTCTCTACCTTCAGGACCACGGCAACCCCGTGCGCTATCGGAACATCTGGCTGGTGAAAAAGTAGGCCCCGAGCGCCTGCTTTAGCTGTTTACGCGCCGCGCGAGTGCTCTACACTCCGCCCCGCTTTTTATGGCCACCTCAGATCTTCGCATCCTTGTCACCGGCGGTGCCGGCTTCATCGGTTCCAACCTCGTCCACTACCTCCTCGGTCCTGCCGGAGCGGAGCGCGGTGTGACCATCTCGAAGGTCGTGAACTACGACAAGCTCACCTACGCGGGCAATCTCTCCAACCTCACCGCCCTCAAGGATGATCCGCGCCATGTGTTCGTTCAGGGCGACATCCTGGACGGAGCCCTGTTCGCCAGCCTGCTCCGCGAGCACAAGATCAATGCCGTCATGCACCTCGCAGCCGAGAGCCACGTGGATCGCAGCATTGATGGACCCGAGGACTTCATCATGACCAACTTCGTGGGCACCTTCCGCCTTCTGGAAGCTGCGCGCAACTACGCCAAGGAGTGCCCCGGCTTCCGCTTCCTGCACGTGAGCACCGATGAAGTCTTTGGCTCCCTCAGCGCCACCGATCCCGCCTTCTGCGAGACCACGCCCTACCAACCGAACAGCCCCTATTCCGCCAGCAAGGCCGGCAGCGACCACCTTGCCCGCGCCTACGTTCACACCTACGGCCTCGACCTCGTCACGACCAACTGCTCGAACAACTACGGCCCGTATCAATTCCCCGAGAAGCTGATCCCGCTGATGATCAACAAGGTCGTGCGTGGTGAGAAGCTGCCAGTTTATGGCGACGGCACCAACGTCCGCGACTGGCTCTACGTGGAAGATCACGCCCGCGGCCTCTTCCTCGCCCTCGTCAAAGGCCAGACCGGCGAGACCTACAACATCGGCGGCAAGTGCGAGATGAAGAACATTGATGTCGTCCACGCGCTCATCGCCGCCGTGAATGCGGAGCGTCCTGAGCTGAAGCGCACCCCCGAGGACCTCATCACCTTCGTCAAAGATCGCCCGGGCCACGACCGTCGCTATGCGATCGACTGCTCCAAGATCGAACGCGAACTCGGCTGGGCTCCCCAGGAGACTTTCGCCTCCGGCTTGCAGCGCACCGTCCACTGGTATCTGAACAACGCCAAGTGGATGGAAGACATCCAGAGCGGCAAGTATCAGCTCCAGCGCCTCGGTGCCTCGGTCTAATAATCCCGCGCCAGCAGATACCCCGCCATCTGGCGCAGGCGCGCAGCTTGATCACCGAAGATGGAGAGCGCGTTCATTGCCTCCGTCGTGAGGCGATGAGCTTCGGCACGGGAGGCATCCAAACCCAGCAGTGCTGGGTAGGTGCTCTTCTCGCTCGTCAAGTCCTTGCCGGCGCTCTTGCCGAGCTTCTCGGTCGTTTGCGTGACGTCGAGGATGTCGTCGATGATCTGGAACGCGAGACCGGTGTTCCAACCGAAGGCGTGGAGTGCTGCGATTTGTTCGGTGGACGCTCCGGCACTCATGCCGCCCAGCTTGATCGAGGTGGTGAGCAGCGCTGCCGTCTTGCTCTCATGCACGTAGCGCAGGTCGGCCAGCGGGAGCTTCTTGCCCTCGCCTTCCAGGTCCATCACCTGACCACCGATGAGATGCAGACTGCCGGACGTGATCGCGAGTTCGCGCACGTAGTCGCCGACATTGAACTGCGCATTGCCCGGCACCTCGGCCAGGAGTTGGAACGCGAGCGCCTGGAGCGCATCGCCCGCGAGCACGGCCACGCCTTCGCCATAGACCTTGTGGCAGGTGGGCACGCCACGGCGGAAGTCGTCGTCGTCCATGCACGGCAGGTCGTCGTGGATCAGCGTGTAGGTGTGCAGGCACTCGACCGCGCAAGCCGCTGGCATCGCGGTGTCGATCGACCCACCGCACGCCTCTGCGGCTGCGAGGCAGAGGATCGGACGCAGGCGCTTGCCACCGGCGAAAATGCTGTGCCGCATCGCCTTGTGAATCGTGGGCGGCGAAGTGTCTTCGCTCGGGATGAAACGATTCAACGCGGCATCGACGAGGGCGCTGCGGTCGGTGAGGTAGGTCTTCAGGTCGGACATGGAGGCGCGCTTCATAGAGTGAGAAGGCGCGAGGGGCAAGGGTCGAGGGGAGCAGCATGGAGCATGGAGCAGGGTCCCTTCGGTCCTTGAAGTCCTTTCCGTCCTTCGAGAAACCCATGAGACCACCGAGGCACTAGGCACACCGCTTCCCGGTTGAAACCTGCGCCTTCACGGCCCACAGACTGCGGCATGTCTGAAGAACTGAAACTCCTGGGCCGCTCCGAGCATCGTCTGCCGTCGTCACCTGATGAGGCCAAGCTGGAGACCTTCCCCAATCGCACGCCGGGCCGGAACTATCGCATCCATCTCAGCGCGCCCGAGTTCAGCTCCATCTGCCCCGTGACCGGCCAGCCCGACAGCGCGCACCTGGAGATCCTCTACATCCCCGACGAGCGCTGCGTGGAGACCAAGTCGCTGAAGTTTTATCTCGCCAGCTACCGCAACCACGCCGCCTTCAACGAAGCGATCGTGAACCGCATCCTCGATGACCTGGTGAAAGCCTGTGCACCGAAGCAAGCCGTCGTGCGCGGCCAGTTCGGTGCCCGCGGCGGCATCCAGCTCACGTGCGAGGCCCGCCATCCCGAAGTGGACGAGGTGCTGCGGTTGCCGGAGGCGTGAAGTTTTCCCGAAGCCCGAAGGGCTTCCGTCTTGCAGCCCAGGGTTGCGCGAGGAACGAGGGACCCCACGGAAGACATCATCATCCCCAACGGGGATGCGTCTCGAATGGTCGAGCGATTGACGGAACCCGTTCCGGGTTCAATGCCTCGGCGGATTGACCCAGGGTAGCCCTCGTGAAACTCGGGCAACCCTGGGCTATAAGACGCAAGCCCGATGGGCTTGAATACGGGATCACTGCTTCGCCTTCGCCAGCACGTCGGCGAGCTTCACCTCGGCACCGCCCTGGCGTTTGCTCTCGTCGGCGGCTTCCATGAAGGTGTAGAGTTCGATGCTTTCCTCGGCGCTGACCGGTGGCTTGCCGTCGCGGAAGAATTTTACCACGGCTTCCAGCAGCACGTCGTAGCTGTCGTATTTGCCGATCTCGGCTTCGCCTTTCTCGCCGACGGCCTTGCCGCCGTAGCCTTTGTTCTCGCGGTAGATGCCGGTGCGACCATCGGGCCAGGTGCCGGTGACTTCGATCTTCCCGTCAGCAGTGGTGCCGCGCTTCACGCTGATGCAGCCGGTGCCCATCACGGTGTAGAGCGATTCGCAGCCATGGACGCCATACCAGTAGAGGTCGGGATGCGTCTTCTCCAGGCTGGCGGGGCTCATGGTCTCGGCGTGCTTCACCTTGCCAATGCTGCCCTGCGCGACGGCTTGCGTGCCTTTGCTGAAGCGCAGCGAGGACGAGCAGAAGATGGGCACACCGGCTTTCTTCGCTTCGTCATAGATCGCGATCGCGTCCTTGAGCGAACCCGCGACCGGCTTGTCGATGAAGGTGATCTTCTTCGCGGCGAGGCACGGGCGAAGCTGCTCCAGGTGCGGGCGGCCATCGTTGGTTTCGAGGAAGACCGCGTCCACCTTGGTCAGCAGCGCCTCGATGCTATCGACGATCTCCACGCCCATGGCTTTGATCTTCTCGGTGTATTCGGGCACGCGTTTCACGCTGCTCTCGATGTCCGGGCTGCCCTTCGGATACGCGGCCACGATGCTCACGCCAGCGAACTGCGGCAGGTTCTTCTTGTTCAGCGTCGTGGTGAAGGCCAGGACGTGGGACGTGTCGAGCCCGATGATGCCGCAGCGCAGCGGCTTGGTGTCCTGAGCGAAGGCCGAAGCGGCCAGTGCGAACGAAGCGAGGAGAAGTCGGCGAGTCATACCCCACCACTACGTGACCACGCGCGCGAGTCGCTCATCGCAATATGATGCGAAGACATCGTTTTGTGCCAGTGCGCGATTTTGCTGGAGATGGCATTTCAAACCACTGACTGACACTAACCGAACACTGACTGGTTTCATTTTTGGGCAGTTGGTCAGTGTTGAGTCAGTGTCGGTTAGTGGTTGGCACGACTCCCTCGTCACTTCAGCGCGTTCAGATAGAAGCGGGTGACCGTTGCATAGACCGGTGCATCGGTGATCAAGACGTTGCCGTGGTCCGCGCCGGGGATGTTCATGAACTGGCGGAGCGATGCGGGCGCGGCGTCGAACAACCGCTGCGCATGATCGGGCGTGACGAAGCTATCCGCATCGCCGTGCGCGATGAGGATCGGGATCGTGATTTTCGCCGCGGCATCGACAGGACGAATGCTATGCGGAGCAAAGCCAGCGCGTGTCTGCACGAGTTGCTCAACGAGCCAGTGCGCGGGCTGATGCAGCGGGCCGAACAAGCGTCGTGCTTGTCCATCGATCACATCATCGAGCGCCGCGAAGCCCGCGACCTCGGCGACGGCGAACCAGTGTTCCTCACTGCGAGCGGCAGCCTGCACCGAGATCGCGCCGCCTTGCGACACGCCGAACAAGCCTGCGGGTGCCGCCTTGAACTGAAACTGCTCGGCCGCAGCGCGCAGCACTTCGCCAGGAAGCGTGACCTCCGTGTGCCCAAAGGTCGCGAACGTCGCCGGATGCTCGCCATGCCCCGGCAAATCAGGCAGGACGCAGCGGAAGCCCACGGCGCAGAAACGCTCGGCCACAGGCAGGTGGTCCTCCTTGCGACCGCCGTGAGCATGCAGCAGCACGAGCGTCGCACGCATCTCGCCAGCGGGCGGAACGGTGAGGCCCATCGCTTGCAGTTCGGTGCGGAGCTTGGTGCCTTTCGCGCTCGGCGTTGCGGTGGGTTCGCAGAGCAAGCACGGTGTGCGGCCGACGGTGAAGCTGCGGATCGTGAGCCCGTGGGCTGCGGTGTTGCTCAGGATGTCACGATGGTAGTCCTGCAACGGGCGACGGCTGCGGCAGATGAGCCGAGTGCTCGCCAACCACGAGAGACCAAAGAACACAACGATGAGAGCAGCGGTGATCCAGAGCATCGCGGTGCGAAGTCGTTTCATGGTGAATGAGCAGTTGATCGCCCGCGCGGCGAACTATGGTGCGGCGGGCATGAACGACTTCCTCGTCTTTGACAATGTTAGCAAGCACTTCGGCGGCACGCGCGCGGTGGATGGCGTGACGCTGGGCATCGGGCGCGGGGAGGTGTTTTCGTTGCTGGGGCCGAGCGGGTGCGGGAAGACGACTCTGCTGCGCATGGCGGCGGGGTTCGAGGTGCCGGACGCGGGTCGCATTCTGCTCGATGGCCTGGACATCACGAACGTGCCGCCGAACCTGCGACCGGTGAACACGGTGTTTCAAAACTACGCGTTGTTTCCGCACCTGAGCGTGCGGGACAACATCGCCTTCGGTCCGCGCGTGGCGGGGAAGTCGAAGCGTGAATTTGCTGATGATGTGGACGCGATGCTGCACCTGGTGAAGCTGGGCGAGCACGCGGACAAGAAGCCCGCGCAACTGAGCGGCGGGCAGAAGCAGCGTGTGGCGATTGCGCGCGCGCTGATCAACAAGCCGCAGGTGCTCCTGCTGGATGAACCGCTGGCAGCGCTCGATCTGAAGCTCCGGCAGCACATGCTCGCGGAGCTGCACACGATCCATCGCGAGGTGGGCACGACCTTCATTTACGTGACGCACGATCAGACGGAGGCGATCAGCATCAGCGATCGCATCGCGGTGATGAACGCGGGCCGCGTGGAGCAGTGCGGTGCGCCGCGAGAAATCTATGAGTCGCCGCGCACGGGTTTCGTTGCGAGCTTCATCGGCGACACGAATTTTATCTCGGGCACGGTGACCTGCGAGCTGCCGGAACATCTGTGCGCCGTGAACTGTGGTGCACTGGGCGAACTGACGGCGCGTTCGTTGGAGCCGCTCGCACCCGGAACGAAGGTGCGTCTCAGCGTGCGGCCCGAGCAGTGGTGGATCGCTTTGGAACCCGAGCCGCTCAATGCGATCCGCAGTCGCGTGGAGGATTGCACTTATCTGGGCTCGGAGTCGCGACTTCGAGTGCGGGCTGGCGATCAGGTTTTCGTCGTGAACACGGGACACCAAACCAGTCTGCCTGCTCCGAACGCCGAGGTGTGGATCGGCTTCCGGGCCGAGGACGCGGTGGTGTTGCCTGCTACCAGGGGTGAGTGAAAAGTCACGTTTGTGGAACGGGTTCCCGCGTGACTTCGGGCAACGGCGTCGTTATCTCCACGCGCATGAAAAAGCTGACGTGGATTTTGATTTCTCTTTCCGGAGTGCTGGTGCTCGGGGGCGGCGGTGGCTGGTTCCTGACGAAGGCCTGGCTGGAAAAAACCCTCACTGCGGATTCGATTGCCGACCAGCTTGAGAAGGAATGGAACTGTCGTGCCGAGGTGAAGGGGCTCAGCGTCGATTTACTCGCTAGCCCTGCGGTGGTGAGTCTGGAGGAGTTGCGCCTGTCTCCCCGAGACGAGGAGGTGGGCAAGCCTTTGAGCCAGCGTAAGGAGGTGACCAGCCCAGGAGTCCTGATCGCAGGCGGCGTGTGGACCACGATTCGGTGGTCTGATCTGATGCGTGGACGGTTGCATGTGGAGAAGTTCACCATCTCGCATCTTTGGATGCGTGAAGAAATCACCCCCGATGGCAGAAGCATGATGGAGACTGTGTTCAGCAAGCCCCTGCGCCCGACGGGGACAGATGAAACTCCAGCAGCGATGGAGGCGGTTTCTGCGGCGGAGCCTGCAGCCGTGCCCGAACTCCCAAAGGCCTCGGAGCCTGTTGCGTCTGAGCCCAAAGCCAGTGCTGCCAAAGGCAACGAGACGACTGGTGGCTCCGAGTTGCCGCTGGGGCTGATCGTTGACGAGTTCTCCATCGCGAAGATCGAGGGCCATGTGCTTAATCGGCAGAGCAAGACGCGCACGGCCTTGAATGCGCAGCTTCGCCTTTCCGGCATTGATGTGGACCCGAGGGATCTGGCTCACCACAACCGGTGCGTCGTGGAACTCAGCGGTGACATCGACCATGCGGCTCGCATGAAGGTGGATGGCGAGACGAAGGAAGTGCCCGTGGGGAAATTCGCCTTCGACGGCAGGGGCACGGTCCAGCCGTTTGATGTGGCGACTGGCGATGTGAATCCTACTGCGGTGGTCACCATGGTGCTGAAGAAGGGCAGCCAGTTCGGGGGGGTGACGACAATCGGAGAGGCCGCTGGCAAAGACAAAACCTTCTCTAGCATCAAAGGCAATCTGGGCATCGACATCGACGATGTGAAAGTGGGTGGCATCTTGCAGAACGATGCGACGGCGGAAATGCGCCTCCAGAACGGCAAGGTGGAGTTTGTTAAAGATCTGCGCGTGGAGTTTGAGGACTACGCGGTGGGAGTCCGCCCCGGCAGCTGGCTGAACGGGTCGGCCGATGATCACGAGATGATCATCCAGCTGGTGCCGGATGAAGAACTGGCAAGCAAAATCAAGACGGGTGTCGCTTCGAAGTTGGGTGACGGCCTTGCCAAAACGGTGTTCTCCGTGTTTGCCGACGGGGAAGGGCGAATGGTCTTCGACTTCATTTCAAGTGACCGACTCTCCAAGCCCAAGATCAAGCTGGGTGGCCAGGCGGGAGCGATCGAGCAGATGTTTAAAGGCATTGGCGGCGGGCTGCTCAATCAGCTGCTGAAGAACTGATCGGCGGATTGTCTCGACAGAGACCAGCGAGTCTGATCGTCTATCGGTGGTCGGGAATTCGCACGAACGCTTCAGCCATACCGGGGCTGCTGCATCATCGGGCAATCTCGATTGTGCCACTGTTAACCCAAAACTAACTGACCCATGAAACTGACCGCTATCATCGTTACCGCCTTCGCCATGGCTGCCTCTGTCTTCGCTGCTGACGCCAAGATCAAAGAAGGTTCCTGCTGCGACAAGGCCAAGAAGGCCGGCAAAGAATGCTCCCACCCCTGCTGCGTGAAGGCCGCCAAGGAAGGCAAGGTCTGCGCCAAGTGCAATAGCTAGCCCGGCACCGGGCAGCGCCCGGTCTTCCGTTAACAAACAAAAAGCCAGCCTCGCGATGCGAGACTGGCTTTTTTATTTTGTCAGGAGGCCCCTCACGAGCCTCCTGAAGTAAAAAATGGCCCGGTGGAACCCAACCAAATCCCACCGAGCCTTGTGATCCGAACGGCCTCCAACCAAAGTGACCGTTCGAAGGTTGTTTTTCTAGCGCGACTAGAAAGTGACGGTCAGAGCGACACCACCGACGAGGTAGTCTTCCACGCCCAGGTCTTCCAGACTGTCGATGGCGAAGGAGCCAGCGATGTAGGGAGCAAGTGTTGCCGTCTTTGTCAGCGCGATAGGAGCGGTCAGCTTCACAATCACGTTGTTGAAGCCGGACACGCCGTAATACTTGTCGCCGTAGCTGATCTTCACTTCAGGCACGAGGCTGAAGGATTCGGTGACTTTGATAGGATAGTTCACGCCCGTTTCGAAATACCAGCCTTCGTCGCCGCCCTTGTTGGCGAAGAGATCGCCGCCGTCAGCGTTGACGTCGAGGTAGGCACCTGCGAACCAGTTAAAGCCAGCAAAGCTCTTGGAGAGCGTGATGTTAGGTTCGCTGGTGCTGAAGTCCGAGAACGGATAGTAATACCAAGTGTAGCCCACGCCAGCGGTGACGAAACCGAGGTCGTAGGTGAGGCTGGCGACGAGATCGAGTTCGTCGTAGGACTCACCAGCGATGTGGCCATACCAGGGAGCGAAGGTGAAGGTGGCCTTGTCTGTCAATTTGATCGGAGCGCTAAGGCCCACGGAGAGCAGATGGTCACCGTAGTTCACACCACGGAAGATGTAGGAGGAGTCATAACCAGCGGTGAGGCTGAATCCGAGGGAGTCATCCACAGGAGCGGGGGCGACCACCGGGTTCTTGGCAGGCTTGGTTCCGGCCTGGGTAAAGCCGGCAACCGAGACGAGGAGGCAGAGGAGTGCTTTCTTCATGATTGCGTTGTTCTTGTTTGGTTCGGTTTGAGGTTGTTATCGCCAGAGGGTTGTTGAGACCCTGCAGCGACAGAGCGGGAATGTTTCAGCATGATGCGGGCCAAGTTTGGCCCGATTCTGGAAACCCTGAAATTTAGCACTTATTCACAAATAAAAAACCCCGCATTGCTGCGAGGTTCGAAAAAGTGCTTGGCTCCTGAGGTAGGGTTCGAACCTACGACCTAGTGGTTAACAGCCACCCGCTCTACCGCTGAGCTACTCAGGAATACTGAATTTTGAGGGGCGCAATGATTGCCGCAGTCCCTTTTTCCGCAAGCGCTTTCTTCAGAAGGATTAAGCACTGGTGTTGACCATTCTGGGTCCGTCCGCTCTGATGAACGAAATGATCCACGCCCATTTCCATCTCCCGGCCTCCGAGTGGCATGGCAGTGACGTGGAACTGCGTGGTGAGGAGGCGAAGCACTGCATTCAAGTGACTCGCCATCGGGCGGGCGATGTGGTTGTGCTCTTTGACGGAGCTGGCAGAAAGGCGGAGGCGAGGATCGAAGCGGCTTCTGGAGGTGTGGTGCGTCTTCACTTGCTCGATGATTCACAGATTCCGAAACCTCGTTGTGAGATTACGTTGCTGCAGGCCTTGGTGAAGGGCGACACCATGGAGTGGATCATCGAGAAGGCGGTGGAGCTGGGAGTGCAGCGCATCATTCCTGTCATATCGCAGCGGAGCATCGTGCGGCTGAACACGGCGGAGGCGGCGAAAAAACTGGCCAAGTGGCAGCGTGTGGCGCTGGAGGCCTGCAAGCAATGTGGCCAGGCGTGGCTGCCGGAGGTGGTGATGCCATGCAGCGTGGAAGCGGCCTGCGGACCACTCGAGGCGGACGTGAAACTCACCGCTTCGCTGCAGCCGGAGGCACGCAGTCTGCGGGCAATCCGGCAGGGTGCGGCGCGCTCGGCGGCTCTCGCCATTGGCCCGGAAGGGGATTTCACCGAAGGAGAGTATGCGGTGCTGGCGGCGGGGGGATTTCAGCCCTGGTCCCTCGGCTCTCTGATTCTTCGCAGTGAGACAGCGGCCGTTTGCGCACTTTCAATCCTTGGCTACGAGTGGGCATCCGAACCGATCTGAACCGATGTCTGCGCCCAACAACGAGAAGACGCTGCTCGACTGGCTTTACAGCACCCAGTTGTTCGGCATCAAGCTGGGACTCGACAACGTCCGCAAGCTCCTGCGCGAGATGGAATTGCCGGACGAAGCGCAGAAGTTCATCCACGTCGCAGGCACCAATGGCAAGGGCAGCGTGTGTGCCTTCATCCACAGCATCATGAAGTCGGGGGGCATCAATGCGGGTCTTTTCACTTCGCCTCACCTCATTCAATTTCGCGAGCGTGTGCGTGACACGGAGCGCATGATCAACTCGTCTGAAATCGTGCAGAAGCTGGAGGCGCTCCGGTCCAAAGTAACGGAGTGGGACCCGCATCCGACCTTCTTCGAACTGACCTTTGCCCTCGCCCTCGACTGGTTTCGTGATCGCAAGAACGAGTGGGTGGTGCTTGAGACCGGCCTCGGTGGACGGCTTGATGCCACCAATGCGCTGAAGCCCGAGGTCACGGTCATTACCTCGGTCAGCATGGACCATCAGGGATTGCTCGGTGAATCCCTGCGCGAGATCGCTCGTGAAAAGGCTGGCATCATCAAACCCGGCATTCCTGTGCTGACGATCAAGCAGCATCCCGATGTGATGGAGATCATTTCCATGACAGCGCGTGAACGCGGGGCACCGCTGCAAGTCGTGACCACGCCTGTGCGTGGCTACGAGCTGGGTCTGGCGGGCCAGCATCAATTGTGGAACGCGGCGCTCGCGGTCGCGGCGCTCAAGGCCGTGGGCCTGCGATTCCCTGAGTCCGTTCTACGGGCAGGGCTGAAGCAAGTCGATTGGCCGGCGCGGTTCCAGCGTTTGGATGCCGACAACCGGATGATCCTCGATGGCGCTCACAACATCGACTCCGCTGAAACTCTGGTCCGCACCTGGCAGCAAAAATTTCCCGGCGAGAAGGCCTCGATCGTGTTTGGGGCGGCGAGTTCCAAAGACGTGCGCGCCATCCTGCGTGCCATGCAGCCGATCGCTGCGCGCTGGCATTTCACAGGCTTCCAGTCCACACGCTCGGCTCCGCCCGCGCACATCCGCGAGGTCCTGGCAGCGATGTTTGGACCATCCGTCGAGACCCATGTGCATGAGAGTCCCGACCTGGCGATCGCGGCTGCGAAGAAGGGCAAGGAACGGACACTCATCACTGGATCGCTTTACCTCGCTGGCGAAGTGCTGGCCCACGTGCGTGGTGAGGAAAAGCTTTTCCAGGCCACGGCCCAGTGATCAGGACTTCGTCAGCGCATCGCGTGCCGCCTTCAGAGCGCCGAGCGTCCAGATGATGGGGTAGAGCCGCTCATGATACCAGAGGCGGGCAAAGTAGAGCCCGATGGGCGCGGCGGGGAAGTGAGTGCCCTCGCGAGTGGCTTCCAGCAGCCAGGCAGCGGCGCGTTCCACCGGCTTGGCATTGCGTTGCACCACCTCATTGAATTGATCGGCCACGGGAGCGAGGGCGGTTAGCGCCACCGCCGTTTCCTCAATGCTCGGAGCCACGCCATGGGCACCGCCCCAGCCGCCGAGGGCATCCTGATCCGCGAATAGAAACAAGGCAGCGCTGCGCACCAGAGGATGCTTTGCCGTGAGACCGCTGCCGAGCAGGCCCCGAAGCACGGCAGCCGTGCCATAGATGGGATTGGATTGCTCAGCCGAGGCTTCGTTGCCGAACCAAAGTGGCTCCCAGTGGGGCAGGCGGCGAGGCGCGGGAAGGCGATGCCGCGGGGTATAGGCGATGGTGCGGCGGGCTTCGAGCTTGGCGAAGACCTTGCCTGTGCGGGTGAGGTAACGCTGCGCGCGCTCGACCGCGTCGGGCAGGCGCTCGCTGATCTCGGCGGGCATGTAAACGGACCACAGGTGCCAGGCCCAGAGCGCGTGGGCGGTGAGTTCGGGAGCACTGCGATCAAAGGGCAGGGTGCCCCAGCCTCGGCAGAAGGTGGGAATGCCGCCGTCGCGATTCTGGAGATCGAGCAGCCAGCGCACGGCGGCGGCTGCTTGAGGCACGTGGCGTTGGCGGTCGTCCTCATCGTCGCAGAGGTGCCAGAGCGCGATCAGCCCCCCCGCCGTGTCGTCTGCATCGGGCACACCGCCGGGGAGATCCGTCCAAGCCCAGCCACCGGGCGCGGCATTGGTGAACGGATGGATGGAAGTGTATTGCTGGTCGAGCAGCCAGGACTTGATCTTCGAACGTTGATCTCGGGGCAAGTCGTCGCCCAGGGCCTTGACCGCCAGCGTGGTGCCCCAGGTGGCGAGGTTTGTGTCGATGGGCCAACTACCGTCGGTGCGCATGGACCGATGGAGGAACTCGACCGCCTTGGGCACACAGGGATGGTCTTTTTCACCCGAGCCAGCCAGGGCCATGGTCACGAAGCTGGTCAGTGGCGTGGCCTCCAGGTAACCGCCGCTGGAGGGCTGCAAGTCCCGCAGCATCGGGCGCACCCGTTTCCAGGCCCAGCCGCGAATCCAGCGCAGGGGCGACCACCAGCCCGGGGGCGAGTGATGGAATCGCGCATGGCCAATGGCAATCAGCGCGGGTAGGGCGTAGCTGACCACGGGCAAGCCGATGGCCCCGAACCAGGAGCGGGGGAGCACAGCCAGCTCGAAGGGCAGGGGCAACACGCGGGACCAGGCATTGTCCCCCATGCGCCCGCACAGGGTGGCCATCATCAGGATCGGGACGGAAAACGTCTTGTCCTTGCCGTAGCGGGCGATCACCGCCTTCGCTACCTCGTCCGGTCGCAGCGACCCGACGGTATTCCGAATCCACATCTCGCACAGGCGAACGACTTCGATCGGTGCCTCCTGGCTGACGATGCCCAGAGCGGACCAGCACAGCAGTGTGGTGGACAAATTGCTGCGGGACACGGGCGTGTCACCCCAGCCGCCGTCGCTGTTCTGGTGCGCGGCGATCCATCGAACGCCCGCGCGGATGAAACCCTCGTGCGCCGTGGCATCGACCAATGACAGGGCCACCACGGCTGTTGCCGTGGAGAGCGCGCTGCTGGACAGCTCGCCCTCCCAGTGCCCGTGCTGCTGCATCTCCGCCAGCAGGCGGGCATGGGTGTTGGCGATGGCCTGATTCAGACGTTCCATGGGCAGCGCGCGAACAAGGCGTGCAAATGCACAAGCTCAAGCCGCCTTCTTCGCCGCCGCCTTGGGCCGGGCCTTGGGCATCGGCTTGGCGGGAGCGGCGGTAGGGATGACTTCCACTTTGACGGGCTGGGGCTGGGCGGCCTGGCGGATCTGTTCTTCGAAGGATTCGGCCTTCTTGAGCAGCTCGGCTTCCTTGGGCTTCAGCTCGTTCTCGCGCCACGCGTTGAAGGCTTCCATGCTGTTCACTTTCCCGGCGGCGGGGGCAGGCTGGCCGTCCTTGGACGGAGCGGCGGCCTGATTGGCGGCTTCTCGGGCGGCGCGGAGCTTGCCCTTGCGCTGGCCGTAGAGGCCACGCAGCGGGTTGATGGCCTCGGCGTTACGCTGCTTGTTCAATTCTGCGACCTTGAGGGCTTGCTGATGCGTGGGGGAATTCGGGTTCTCTTCGATCTCAGCGTGAACGGCGAGGCCGCGCTCATCGAACCGGCCCACGTCCTGACCATTGATGCGGAGGTTGTAGTAGCCGGCGTTCAAGCCGACGACGATGTGGCTCTCCTGCGTGCCGGTGTGGCCTGCGCGGCTGAGCTTGTAGCCCAGAGCCGCCTCGGCGGGCACGATCCAAGGGAGCGATTTGATCGTGGCCGTGTAGCTCACAGACTTGCCGGGTTCGCCCCTCACATCGGTGACGATGCCAGGATTCAACGACTTCCATTGACCGGCCGCCAGCTTGGCCCCGCTGCCGAAGATACCGCCGAGTTCGCCAGTCTGTTTCAGCAGCTCGTAAGCCATGATCAACTGGCCATCAGGGCCGGGATGGATCGCGTCAGCGATGAGAGTGAAGTTGGGATCCTGGCGGCGACCTTGAGTGGTGAGCGTGTTGAGCGGACCATAGAGATCGACGAAGCCGTAGCCGCGCTTGCGGGCGGTTTCCTGCACCCACTTGCCGTAGTAGGCGAGCACGCCGTTGTAGTTCTGTGGGTCCTTGTTCTTCGCCTTGGCGGGGTCCTTGGCCACCATCTGCTCGAAGGCTTGATGATCGAACATGGTGGGGCTCATCAGGATGACGCGACACTTCAGGGCGTCGAGGCGGTCGCAGAGCTTCGTCATGCCATCAGCGTAGGTCTTGAAGATGACCGGATCGAAGTCGCGGTAGCTACCGTCGTTCATGCCGAGGAGGACGGTGGCGACGGTGGGCTTGAAGGGCGCGATGTCGTCGTCGAAGCGGTCGAGCGCATCCTGGGCTCGGTCGCCGCTGATGCCGGCGTTGCGGAACTTGATGTTCACGTTCGGGTAACGCGTGAAAAAATAGTCCTCCACATACTGGGTGTAGAGGCACTGGTGGGTGATCGAATCGCCGATGAAGATCACGCGATCGCCGTCCTTCAATCCCCAGCCTTTGGGCGCGGGCTTGGCCGGAGCGGGTTTGGCTGCCGCGGGGGCAGGCTTCTTTTCTTGAGCATGGGCGACGAGGGCCATGCCCAGCAGGGCGGAAAGAGCGAGATGAAGACGCATGAGTTCGGTGGTGGATGGAGCCAAAACCAAACGATGCACCTCGAAGGTTCCTTCACGGACTCTCCCTGGTGGGCAATGGGATGAAGCGCCTATTCGGCAACGGTCTAAGCGCTCGCATCCAGCCGCTGTGTGCCGGACCATTCGGCACCGGGAGCCAGCGTGATGGCGGGCTTCACGGCGGCGGCTTCGATGCACACGTAACGAAGCCAGCCCTCGGGCTCCATGTCGGGGATCTTGGCCCCGACTTCAGCAGCGGGATTCCAGACCACCGTGTCGTCAAAGCCGCGCTGACTCACCAGCACGCGACGCGAGCCATCGTGCAGGATCACCTGGCGCGAGCCTGCACCGAAGTAAGCTCGGTCGATCTCGCTGCCAAAGCTAATGAGGGCGGCGGATTCGAGGTGCTCGGTCTGCGTCGGATTGTTCCGGTAGGTCAGGCCTTGAAGTCCCTCCACCTGGCTGGCGAAAGCATCATCCACCGCGAGGTAGGTGTGGAGTGCAGCTGTGAAATCGAAGGTCGTGCTGCCCGTGTTCTGAACTCGCAAAGTCATGTCCAGGCTCCAGGCGTGAAGCTGAATGTGAAGCTCCACGCGAAAGCCATGTGGCCACTGGGCTCGAGTTTCTTCCGAGTCTTCCAATTGCAGCACGGCAGCATCGGTTTGCACCGAGACTGGCGTCCAGGCGAGGTTGCGGGCGAACCCGTGCTTCTTCAACGGGCCGAGCCCTGAGAACTGCGGGAACACGATCGGCACGCCGCCGCGGATGGCCGTCCCAGCGCCGAACTCCGAGCGGCTGCTGAGAAACATCTGCTCGCGGTCATCAGGGGTTTTCCACGACGTGACATGCGCGCCTTGGTGGAAGATCGTGGCACTGGCACCTTCAGGCGTGCGGAGGGTGAGCTGGTCGTTCATCGGCTGAGGTGCTTGGTGCGCAGGTAGTCTTCCAGGGCGGCGTCCCAGCTGCGCGGCTGGATGCCGGTGAGAGCGGTGAACTTCGCGGTGCTGAGCGCGGTGTAGGCCGGACGTGCGGCGAGGAAGGGGGCAAAGCCTTCCATGGTGTGGCCGCGGACGCTGGTGGTCTTCAAGGGGACACCGAGCTGCGAAGCAATGGTCAGCGCCGCTTCGCCATACTCCTGCCAGGAGCAGGCACCCGAATTGCACAGGTGGAAGATGCCTTTCACATCGTCCATCGACAGCAGGGCGAGCATCCAATCGCAGACGTCATCCGCATACGTCGGGCATGCCCACTTGTCGTTCACGGCGCTGACGTCGAGGCGCTCACGTGCCTGACGGATGATGCGATCGGGGAAGCTCGACTTCTCGATGCCGAACAACCATGAGACGCGCAGCACCAGAGCTTCTGGCAGAGCAGCAACGGCGGTCTGCTCGCCCTCGAGCTTGCTGCGTCCATACGCATTGACGGGCTTGCACGGCATGTCCTCCGTGATCGGCTCGCGACCTGCGCCATCGAAGACATAGTCGGTGCTGATCTGGACGAACCGGGCTCCGCGTTCCCGACAGTGGGCGGCCGCAGCACCGGGAGCCTGGCCATTAACAGTCATGGCCAAACCTTCGTTCGCTTCGCAATAATCCACGTCGGTGATGCCTGCGGTGTTGATCAGCACATCGAACTCATAGCGGGCCAGACGTGTGGCGATGTCTTCGGGGCGCGAGAGGTCGAGGTCCGTGTGGGACAGGGCACTCGCTGAAATCCCTGCGCCGCGGTAGATCCTGAGCAGCGCGCGGCCCAGGCGCCCGGAGGCACCCAGCACCAGGACTTTGGTTGGAGCAGGCATTGGTTGGAGGCAGGTTATCTGGTGGCGTGCGATGGCGAGGTCAAGGTGTTTGGACCACGAGGGTGCTACGAACGCCTCCAACAATCGCGCTGCTTTTTCTCTCGCGAATCAAACGCGTTTCAGTTAAGTCGTTCGCAGTCGTAATAACTGAAACCATCCATCCTGATATGAGCGATCCCATCCCATCTGACCCCCAGTTTGGCGCAGCAGCCAGCCAGGACCCCTTCCAGGCCGCCAAGGCGAGTGCCATGAAGGCTGCCGAAGAATTGCGCAACGCCGCCAGCCAGAAGGCACAGGAACTTCGTTCCGCCGCGCAAGAACGTGCGCAGCAGTTCAAGAGCACGGCCACCGAGCGTGCCGACGACTTCAAGGAGTATGCAGGCCAGGCTTTCAACGAAGCACGCGATCGCTACGCTGATCTTCGCACCGAAGGTGAGAAGTTCGTTCGCGAAAAGCCCGTGCAGGCTGTGCTTACCGCCTTCGGCGTGGGCCTCTTTGTCGGCCTCATTCTCCGTCGCTAATCCAAAAGCGGTGAACTAAGAGCAGCCATGCCGGACGCCGGTCAGCCCCCAGCGCAGGAATCCGGCACCGAGGGCCGCATTCGCGGGCTTTTGCAGGCCGTGCTCCGCTACGTCGGAGCGCGCGGAAAACTGTTTCAAATCGAGGCCCAGGAGGCCGGCACTCATGTGTCGAAGGTGGGGTCGCGCGGCGTGCTGGCGCTGATGAGCCTGATCGTGGCCTGGCTGCTGGCGATGCCAGCGGTGGTCTCTCTCGGCGCTGAATACCTTCAGCAGCACGTCTGGTCCTGGATGCGGTGGGAATACCTCGCCCTCATGCTCGCGGGGCTGCACTTTTTCTTCGGCTTCCTCTTCCTCATCGCCGCGAAGGGCCGATGGAAGCGCGTGCGTCTCTTTGAGGAAAGTCTCAACCAATTCGAAAAGGATCGCGAATGGGTCGCCCGCAACCAACAACCGCCGAACTGAAACGCCAGCTCCTGCTAGAGCTGGACAGTGCCCGCGCCGAGCTGACCTACGAGTCAAGGCTCGCGCGCACCGAATGGAATCCCGCCACGCTGGCGCGTCGCAGCCTGGAAAAGCACAAGCTCGCCTGGATCGTCGGCGGCGTGGTAACGGGGCTCTTGGCGATCCGATTGATCTTCCCGCCCAAGATTAGGAGTGACAAATTTGGCGGTTCCGATACAAAACGCGGGTTCTCCGGCATGATGAGCGGTTTGTTTTTCACGGTCGCACGGCGCGCCGCGATGAATTTCGCCACCACGCACCTCAAAGACCATCTCCAGAATTACATCGCTACTGTCCTGAAACGCCAAGGCCCCGATACCCATTCCCATGTCGCAAGAGTCTGAAGAACACGTCCCGCAAGCCGTCGTCGTCACTGATGAACCTCAGATCGTCCCGGTGCTGAACTCGGTGGATGATTACCTGAAGTTTTGCATCCAATACGATGCCTCCGATCTCCACCTCGCCACCGCCTCCCCGCCCATGTGGCGTCGCTACGGCACCCTAGGTCCCATCTGGGAAAGCGCCACCCATCGGGCCGCCCCGCTGACTGCCGAAGACGCCGAACGTCTGGCGATGGGCTTCCTGGGCGAGCAGCAGCAAAAGCAGCTCAAGGAACGCGGCGACGTCGATTTCGCCTACTCACCGGACTACGGTCGCTTCCGTGCTTCCGTGGTGCAGCAGCGTCTCGGTATCGACATGGCCTTCCGCATCATCAACACGCACCTGCGTTCCATTGATGAACTCGGCCTGCCCGACACCGTGCGCACCCTCACGCGCTACCACAACGGCCTCATCCTCGTGACTGGCCCCGTGGGCTGCGGTAAATCGACCACACTCGCGGCCCTCGTGGACTCCATCAATACCGAGCGTCAGGACCACATCATCACGCTGGAAGACCCGATCGAATACGTCGTCGATTCCAAAGGCTGCCATGTGAACCAACGCGAAGTGCACACGCACACCGCGTCCTTCTCCGCTGCCCTTCGTGGCGCACTCCGTGAAGACCCGGACGTCATCATGGTGGGTGAAATGCGCGACTTGGAAACCATCTCGCTCGCCATCACCGCTGCGGAAACGGGCCACTTGGTGCTCGGCACACTGCACACCGGTAACTCAGCGCGAACCCTGGACCGTGTGCTCGACGTGTTCCCCTCCGACCAGCGCGATCAGATCCGAGTCATGGTGTCCGAATCTCTGCGCGGCATCATTTCCCAGCAGCTCATCCCCCGCGTGGACGGCAACGGCCGCGCCATGGCGCTCGAGCTTCTTGTGAACACGCCCGCTGTGGCCGCGACGATTCGTGATGGCAAAACCTTCATGCTCAACGGCATCATGCAGACTGGTAAGTCGGTGGGCATGATCACCATGGACGACTCCCTGCGCAGCCTCTACTCGCAGGGCCTCATCTCGCGTGAGGAATGCGAGACCCGCGCCGAGGACAAGGCCGTGATGCGCACCTTCCTCGCCAAAGGCGCTTGATGCCTTTTTATCCTTCCGACTTCATCCTTCATCCTTTCGTTTCCCATGCCCGTCATCGACGCCTACTTCGCCAAGCTCATCGAACTCGGTGGTTCCGACCTTCACCTTAGCCAGGGCCAGCCCCCCAAGATTCGAGTTCACGGCAGCATCAAGCCCATCTCCGACGAAATCCTCACGCCCGAGACCATCGAGCCGATGATGAGAGAGATCTGTGAGGAGCGCGCCTGGAACAAGTATCAGGAGCGCGGCGACCTTGACTTCGCGTATGAGATGGACTCGGACAACCGCTTCCGCTGCAACTACTTCAAGCAGCAGAACGGCATGGGCTGCGTCTTCCGTATCATTCCCACGAAGATCGCATCGCTCGAGCAGCTCGGCATCCCGCCCGTCGTGAAGGAGTTCGGCCATCTGCGTGGTGGCCTCGTGCTCGTCACCGGTCCCACCGGCTCCGGCAAGTCCACCACGCTCGCGGCCCTGCTCGACTACATCAACGTCAACTTCCGCCGCCACATCATCACGATCGAGGAACCGATCGAGTTCGTGCATCGCAACAAGAGGTCCATCATCACCCAGCGCGAAGTGCCGATCCAGACGCCCACCTTCGCCGACGGCCTGCGCGCCGCCCTGCGTGAGGACGCCGACATCGTGCTCGTGGGTGAAATGCGCGACCTGGAAACCATCTCGCTTGCCCTCACCGCTGCCGAAACCGGCCTGCTTGTGTTCGGCACCCTTCACACGAACAACGCCCGCAAGACCGTTGACCGTATCGTGGACGTCTTCCCTGCCGACCAGCAGAGTCAGGTGCGCACCATGCTCGCCGCGTCGCTGAAAGGCGTGGTCGCCCAGCTCCTCATGAAGAAAGCCGATGGCCGTGGCCGCGTGGCTGTGAACGAGATCATGATCTCCAACGCCGCCGTGTCCTCCATCATCCGTGAAGGTGCGACCCAGAAGCTCTACGACGTCATCATCGGCGGCAAGGCGCAGGGCATGCAGTTCATGGACGAAGCCATCTGGACCAAGCTCCGCGACGGTCTCGTGAGCCCGATGGAAGCCTACATGAAGGCCATCGACAAAGCCCGCTTCAAGGGCTTCCTGCCCCCCGAAGATCAAGCCATCGCCAATGCTGGCGGTGGTGAGGACAAGAAGAAGTAAGGCTCGGCTCAACCTGCTAGCCTCGTCCTCCCGATGATCAGTCGCTACAACCGGTCGCAACTGATCCTCGGCTCTGTGGCGCTCGTGGGCGGCCTGTTCTGTTTCTTCCTCGCCTACCTCTTCTTTCGGTATGTGCCCGGGTTTATCAGCAAGTCGTTTGGCTATCCACTGAGCCCAATGATGGCCCAGCTTGTTGCAGGACTTGGATTGCTGGCCGTTGCCTTCAGCGGCTATCGGACGTGGAAGAACAAGGGCGGCTTGCAGTCCTACCACGAGTCTGCCTTTTATCATGACCTCAGCGCCGCAGACACCGGCGGTGCCTACTTCACCGAGCACTACCTCCAGCGAGTCACGGGGCCCGCTTACGTCATCAGTCAGACATTCCTCGCCGGTCCGCTCTGGGTGCTGAAAGCGTGGACGTTGTTTTCCTCACGCATCCCCGCCTCAAAGGAGTTGGAGGAGCGGTTAGAAAAGGTGCTCGCCGCGTTGAAAGCCGCCGACAAGTGGCAGTCGATCACTGATCACCCCGAGCATCGCACGGAGGTTCTTTACCTCGCCCAGATGGGCCTCATTGATTTCAGCGCGCACAAAGGAACGCCACGAATGAAGGCACGGTGATCCACACCGAAAGACCCATGACGACCACGATCTACTCCCATGGCCATCTTCCGCACCTACTCGAAGTCTGAGCAAGCCTGCATCGACGCAGCGCTTCTCTGCGAGATGGGGCTCGATGCTGTGGTCGTCGAGGACCGGGCCTATGGTGGCAACATTCTCGGAGCGACATCAGCGTCGATTCGCATCGAGCTCCCTGAGGAGCAGTTTGCGGAAGCAACGAGCCTGCTGGCCGAAGTCGAATCGGCCACTTCACCACCGCTGACTGAATCCGCCCCTTTGCACAACGTCACTCAGCAGTCCCCGACGAGGCTTCGCAGCTTCCTGCGATGGCTCCTTGTTTATGATCTGATGTTCGAAGTATTGGTCGCATGCTGTCCCGCACTCTTCACTCCGAAAGTCCCCGAGGAAGTTGAGCAATACTTCACGTCTCTCGCACTCTCTGACGCCCTCTGGCGCTTTGCTTACCTGAGCCACTGGCCCCTGCTTGGTCTGACGATGGTGGCGAATGCACTTTGCCTTGGCGAGTTGCGAATCGGAAGAACCCTTTACGCCTGCACGCTCGGGTGGGCGATCGTCTGCATGCTAGGTCCACCGCCGCCGGTCGCAGGTCCGCTATTCGGCTTCTTCGGCAGTCTTCAATGGACCGGTGCGAGCATCGCCCTCGCGCTCATGTATTGGAGCCCGCTGGCGCAAAGGTTCGTTCGCTGAAGGCTACACCAGCATCAAAGCCGGGTTCTCCACCAGCTTGCGCATCTCGGCGAGGAAGCCGGCGGCGACGGCACCATCGACGACTCGGTGGTCGCCGCTGAGGCCGATCCACATGCGCTGGCCGGCGACGATCGCGCCTTTGTCATCGACGACGGGCACGTTGCGAATGCTGCCCACGCTGATGATGGCGGCCTGGGGGGGATTGATGATGGCGCTGAAGCTGTCGATGCCGAAGGCACCGAGGTTGCTGACGGTGATGGTGCCGCCCGCGAAATCATCGGGGGACAACTTCTTGTTCTTGGCGCGGGTGGCCATGTCTTTCACAGCGTCGCTGATCTGGAGTAGCGTTTTGGTGTCGGCTTCCTTGATAACGGGGGTGACGAGGCCGTCCTCGACAGCAATGGCGACGCTGAGGCCGACGTGCTTGAACTTCACGATCGCATCGCCGTCCCAGGCGGCGTTGATGGCGGGCGCGGCTTGAGCGGCGCGGACGACGGCTTTGAGGATGAAGTCGTTGACTGTGTATTTCTTGCCGCCGGTCTTCTCGTTCGTGGCATTCAGATGCGCACGGAACTTCATCAGAGGCGCGGCATCGACTTCCATGTTGAGGTAAAAGTGCGGGATCTGCGTCTTGCTGGCCAGGAGGCGGTCGGCAATGATCGTCCGCATGCCGGAGACGGCCACGCGTTCATCATCGGGGCCGCAGACGGGACGGATGGCGGGTGCGGCTTTGGCAGGGGCTGCGGCACCACCGGAGGCGGGGGCATTCTCCACGTCGAAACGGACGATGCGTCCGCCAGGACCAGTGCCAACAAGGGCGGCGAGGTTGACCCCGCGCTCAGCGGCGATTTTGCGGGCGAGGGGAGAAGCTTTGACGCGGGCTCCGTTGCTGGCCGCCGCGACGTTGCGGCGATGCTGCGGGGCCGAGGGAGGGAGTTTTAAACCAACGGCCACGGTTCCGCTGCTGCGAGTGGCTCCACCTGCGGGTTCGGCAGCGGCTTTGGCGGGGGCGCTGGCCTTGGCCTGGGCGGCGGCGATGAGTTCGTCGATGTTGGCGGGGGCTTCCTCGTCCTCTTCCAGCACGACGGCGAGAGGGCTGCTGAGGGCGACTTTTTGCCCCGACTTGACCAGGAGCCTGATCACCTTGCCCTCATACGAGCTGGCGTATTCCATGGTCGCCTTGTCCGTCTCGATGTCCGCCACGACCTGCCCGGTCTTGAGTGTGTCACCTTCCTTGATCAGCCATTTCGCAAGGGTGCCCTCGGTCATGGTGTCACTCAATTTGGGCATCTCGATAAACTTGGGCATGGCGGGAAGATGAGAGAGGGTTTTTGGGGGAATCGGGTCGCGAGTCTAGTCGAGGTTTGCTACGACTCAAACGACCAATGCGCGATACATCGCCGATGTCTCGGAGCATTCTCCGAGCCACTTTCGTTGATCAACGAGCGATGTGTTCGATCAGCCGAGCAACGGGCGCAGCATGTCGAGGATCTTCGGCACCTCGACGAAGGGGTCGTCGGTCTTTTCGTATTCGAGGGTGAACCAGCCCTGGTAGTTGGCGTCGCGCATGATCTGAAGGACGCGCTTCACGTCGCTGGGTTCGCCTTCGCCCTTCTTCGCGCCCTTGCGGGAGATTTCCATCTTGAGCTGAACATTGACGGCGTAGGGCGCGATCTTCGCGAGGTCGGCATACGGGTCCTCGGTGTGGAAGTTGCCACTGTCGAGATTGATGCCCGCCCAGGGGCTGTTCGCCGCCTTGATCATGGTGACGAGATTGTCAGGCTCAGCGACGATACCGCCGTGATTCTCAAGGCCAAGGAACACGCCCTTCGTAGCGGCGTAGTCGAGGCAGTGCTGGTAGGTCTCGGTGCAGATCTTGACGGCGTCCTCGTCGCTCATGTCCTTGGGCTTGGCACCGGCGAAGACGCGGATGTGCGAGCAGCCCATGATCGCAGCGTTGTCGATCCACTTCTTGGTGTAGGCGATTTGTTCGTCGAGCTTGGGTCCCTTGGGCAGCACGAAGGTATTGCCCACGGCGGTGCCGCAGAGCTGAACGCCACGGAGGTAAGCACGGCGGCGCAGCTCTAGCAGGAAGGCCTCGTCGCAGTTCGGCGGGAAGAAGTAGCTCGTCACCTCGGCTCCTGGGACGTTGTTGTCCCCGCACCAGTCCACGAAGTCGAGAATGCTCCAGGGCTTCCGATCGCCCTTGGGCTTCTGCTCCTTGTCGCGCGACCACTGGAAGTATTCACGGAAGCTGTAGGCTGCCACGCCCAGCATCATGCGGCTTTTGCCCGGACGATTGATGGGTTCGATGGCGGGCAAGGTGGAGACGCTGAGCGCGCCCAGCGAGGTGGTGAGGAAGTGGCGACGGTTCATGAGTGGAGCGACGATTTGGATTGGAAAGTGTGAGAGGATGGCCAGGATGAGCCCGACTTGAACAGCCTTATTTCTCATGAACTTTCGCCTATCCTTGCTGCCCGTCCTGATCGCGCTGTCCACCTTCGGAGCCGAAGTGCCTAAACTCCCCTTGTGGCCGAATGGCGCGCCAGGTGCCAAAGGCCAGACAGACAAAGACCAGCCCTGGGTGGATGTGTGGCTTGCGCCGCAGGACAAGGCGAACGGTGCAGCATTCGTCGTCGCGCCTGGTGGTGGCTACGGCGGGCTAGCGGCGGATCACGAGGGCGTGCAGGTGGCGAAGTATTTCAATGCGCTGGGCGTGTCTGCTTTCGTGCTGCACTACCGGCTTGGCAGCGCGGGTTACCATTACCCGATCGAACTCATGGACGTGCAGCGCGCGATTCGTCTCGTGCGGTTCAAGGCGGGCGAGTATGCGCTCGATCCCGAGCGCGTGGGCATCATTGGCTTCTCTGCGGGCGGACACCTCACCTCCATGGCCGCCACCTTGTTCGATGAGAAGCCCGAGGGCATGACCAACGACGCGGTCGATCAGCTCAGTGCCCGGCCCTCCGTTGCGTGCCCCACTTATCCGGTGATCTCGATGAAGGACGACTTCGGCCACATGGGCTCGCGCAAAAACCTGCTCGGCCCGAATGCCGACAACGCCGCACTGATGGAGAAGACGACCACCTCTCTCCAGGTGACCGACAAGACGCCGCCGATCTTCATCTTCCAGACCGATGACGACACCGTGGTGCCTGCTGAGAACGCGGTGAATTTCTACCTCGCGTGCCGCAAGCACAAGGTCCCTGCCGAGCTGCACATCTACAAGCCGGGACCGCATGGTGTCGGCCTCATGCAAGGCGATCCGGTGCTCGGCACCTGGCCGCAGCATCTCGCCGCCTGGCTGCGCAATCAGGGTTTTTTCAGCACGGCAAAGCGCACAGCCGTCACGGGCAAGGTGACGATCAATGGCCAGCCCGTGAGCTGGGGAGCGATCGCGTTTGAGAATGCGGACACCAACGCCCCGCGCCCCACCGCACGTGTGATGAAAGGGAACTTCAAGCTCGAAGCAGCGAATGGCGCAGTGGTTGGCAAGCACAAGCTGCACGTCACCTATTCCGCTGCCGACGTGCCGGGGCTCGACACGCCAGATGGCACCGCCCAGCAGACGGTGGAGGCTGAGTTGATCGAGGGACAGCCGCTGGTGCTGGACTTGAAACGCTAGGTGCTCTCGGCGGCTTCCGAGCTTGCACACGCGCCGTCCTGGGGTCCATTAGCCACCCTTTTTCCACCATGCCCAACGGTTCCCCTCCTCGTCCCATCAAAATCGGTCTCGCCGGACTCGGCAATGTGGGCGCGGGCGTCTTCAAAAACATCCAGAAGAACGCCGCGCTTATTCAGCAGCGCACGGGAGCCGATTTGCAGATCGTGCAGGTGGCCGTTCGTGACCTGGGCAAGCCCCGCGACGTGGAGGTGCCTGCTGAGATGCTCACCACCGACTGGCGAGATTTGGTGAACAACCCGGAGCTACAGATCATCGTCGAACTCATCGGCGGCACCGGCCAGGCCTTTGAACTCGTCAGCGCCGCGCTGAAGGCCCGGAAGATCGTGGTCACGGGCAACAAGGCCTTGCTCGCTGAGCACGGCAAAGAACTCTTCGCTCTCGCTGAGCAATGCGGGATGCCGATTTACTTCGAGTCCGCCGTGGCCGGTGGCATCCCGATCATTCAGGCGCTTCAGGAAGGTCTGGTGGGCAATCACATCCAGTCCATCCACGGCATCATCAACGGCACCTGCAATTACATCCTCACACGCATGAGCCAGGCTGGCCTGACGTATGAGGCCGCGCTGCAAGAGGCCCAGGAAAAGGGCTTTGCCGAGGCTGATCCCTACCTCGACGTGAGCGGCTGGGATGCCGCGCACAAGGCCATCATCCTCGCTTCGCTCTCGTATGGGTTCTGGATTCCGCAGGCCGATGTGTATGTCGAGGGCATCGACAAGGTGAGCGCCACGGACATCGAATTCGCCCGCCGCCTGGGCTATACGATCAAGCTCCTCTCCGTCATCCGCGCGGACGCGCAGGGCCGTGTCGAAGTGCGCACGCAGCCCTCCATGGTGCCAAACTCCCATGTGCTTGCTAGCGTCAGCGGCTCGTTTAACGCCGTCGTTGTTCAAGGCGACATCGTGGGCGAAACGCTTTTCTACGGGCGCGGCGCGGGCCAGGACCCCACCTCATCCTCCGTCATCAGCGACCTCTGCGACGCCGCCGCCATTCTCATCTACGGCTTCCGTCACACCGGCTTCGTTCCCCACGGACTCTACGGCAAGTCGAAGCCCATCGACGAGACCGTCAGCCACTACTACCTGAGGCTGCTGGTCAAAGACGAGCCCGGCGTGCTGGCGCAAGTCGCCACCGTGCTCGGCCAGCGCAACATCGGTATCAGCTCGGTCATGCAGCCCGAGGACCTCGCCTCCGAGACCGGCACGATACCGCTTTTCCTCATGATTCATGATGCTTCCCTAGGGCAGATGCGGGCCGCAGTGGAAGCCATTTCCGGGTTGGGTTGCGTCACCGAAGCTCCTAGCTGGATGCGTGTTGAGACGTTGGGTTAGGCCATCCGAACGGCAGAGCCAGATATTCTGGTAAATTAAAATAGTTTGCTTGCTAAAGCATTGTCATCCTATATAATTATGGTAATTATCATTATATATGGCTTCTGCACTTGGTCGGCACCACTTTCAACGCGTCCTTTTCCGGGTCATCGCTCTCGGAATGGTAGCAGCGGTCGTTCGCTGGCTGCCTGCACAGACCTTCACGCCAGCGACTCCTAGCGGTGCCGTTTCTCCCGCGGGCAAGACTCCGGGTGCTGCCCCAGCTGCGGACGACGGATCGGCTACCTGGAAGGTGAATTTCCCGAACACTCCGATTCAGGGCATCATGCCTGCCTATCAACAAATGACGGGCAAAAAGATGATCCTCGATGGATCGCTTCAGGGCGAGAACTTGAAGATCATGAGCCCCCGGCCCCTGACCAAGAGCGAAGCGATTGCCTTCATCGAAGCGTCCTTGCTGCTCAACGGCTACGCGATCATCAAGGTGGACGAAGAAACGGTGAAAGTGATCCATCACAGCGGTGGCAAGGATCCGTCTGCTGAAGGCATCCCCGTGATCAACTCAATCCGCGATCTTCCCAAGAACGAAGAAATTGTTCACTTCATCCTACCATTGCAACACATCTCCCCTGAGGAAGCGACGAAGGCTTTCACCACGGTGGTCAAGCTTCACGCCTATGGTGCGATCACGGCGGTGAACAACACGTCCAACGTCATCATCAAGGAGAACACCGCGACCATTCGCAGCATCTACGAACTCGCCCAGATCATCGACGTTCCACCGGCAGACATTGCCAACGAACTCATCGAGCTAAAGCGCTCGGATGCTGAGGGCATTGCAGAGATCATTCAGGACATCTACGAGGAGAAAGAAAAGTCGTCCGTGCCATCGGCTCCTCAGTCCGTCAGTGGCAATACGCCTCCGGTTCCAGGAGCTGCTCCCGCTGCCGGAGTCGCTGCTGCTGGTGCAGGTGGTGCCAATGCTGCGAACACCAATCCCACGGCAGCCAAGGTGAAAATCATTCCTCATCGCCGCACCAACTCGATCCTCGTGATCGCACGTCCCGTGGACATCGAGAACATCAAGGCCCTGGTCGAGAAGCTCGATCGTGAAGGCGGCGAATCCAATTTCCTCGAGCGCAAGCTTCGCTACATGCCCGTGACGGAGTTCCTCGCGGTTGCGAGAGATGCGCTGGCACGCGACACCGACATCGAGAGCGACAGTTCCACCAGTGGCGGGGGCAGCAGCAATGGATCATCACGCAGCTCTCGTTCGTCATCAGGTCGCAGCAGCCGCAGCAGCCGGTCGAACAACACGCCGAGCACCGACAACGCTCTAGCCCGCAACAACGGCTTCCAGAACGGCGGTGGTTTCGGGAATGGGATGGGTGGTGGCGGCAGCAGCATCGGGTCCAATTCATCCCTCGACGACCCCGAAGACGCAGGCGCACCCGAGTCGGTCGTCGTGGGCAAGACCTTGTTGATCGCCGACACGAGGGCTAACACCTTGATCGTCAATGGCTCCCCTGAGCACATCGCGATCGTGGACAAGCTCATCGAGCGCATGGATGTGCGTCCACAGCAGATCTACATCAGCACGATCATCGGGCAGCTCAATCTCGGTGGCACTTACGATTACGGCATCGATCTCCTCCGCGGGTTGGATGATTTCACACTGCGCTCCCAGCCCCGTGATATAATAAACACGGGCACGAACACAGGGACCACCACCGGAACCAATACGGGCACGAACACCGGAACCAATACCGGCACCACGACGGGAACGGGCATTGGCAGCACTGCCGGCCAGATCCTTGCCCAGGCCGCAGGCACGCCTGGATTGATCGAGTTGCCTCTCAACCTCACGGGCTTTGAGTGGGACAAGTTTAACCTCTACGGCCAGATCGGGTCGCTGGGTCGCTATCTGCACCTTCTGGAGGGCAACAAGAACTTCACCGTCCTCAACCGTCCTTCGATGACCGTGCGCAACAATCAGAAGGCTGTCATCGCCAATGGTCAGCGTATCGCCGTTCCGGTCAGCACCTTGAGCAACGTCGGTTCCGTGGGCAGCACGGCAGCGGTCAGTTCCAGCATCGATTACCGCGATGTGGTTCTACGCCTGGAAGTCGTGCCGCTGATCAACAGCGATGACGAAGTGACCCTTCGTATCCTCCAGGTGAATGACAACGTCGTTGGCCAGCAAAACATCGGCGGCAACAGCATCCCCACCATTGGCACTCAGGAAATCGAGACCACCGTGTCCGTCAAAGACGGCGAGACTGTCGTGCTCGGCGGCCTGATCACGGAGCGTGAGCAACATACCGAGAACGGCCTGATCTTCCTGCGCCGCATCCCGGTCGTGAAACACCTCTTCAACCGCACGGAGAAGAGCAAGACTCGCGAAGAGCTGCTCATCTTCATCCAGCCAAAGATCATTCGCAGTCAGGACCCGCTGGACCTTCCCAACACCATCGAGGCAGGTCGTTCCAAGGTTTATGCCGAGAGCATTCGCTTCGCGACGGAGACCCCGGAAGTCCGACGTGCGGAGATGGCGAAGTAATGCGCTTTGAACATGTTGACTGCCAGCACAGCGCTAGACATTCCCGTGGCTCCTGCCGGGCAGCCTGATGTCAAGATTGTGCGCGGGCAGCCCGAGTTCAGGGACGTGCGTCTGGCCGAGCGGTTTCGCCAGGAGGACCGTGCCTTAACGCTGCGCAATGTTCGCAACCTGTGCTGGATCGCGATGGTGCTCGTGCCTGCGGCCGTGGTCCTGGACTGGTTCGCCTATCCAGAGCTGCTGGTGGAGTTCACGATGCTGCGACTCACCTGCACGGCGTGTCTCGCGATCATTCTCTACACCTCACGCACAGCGATCGGGCACAGCTACTATCGTGCGATGACCGTCATCGTGCCGATGACGCCCGCCTTCTTCATCAGCCTCATGATCAAGCAGGCGCATGATCCAGGATCTGGATACTACGCGGGTCTCACGCTTTGCCTTGTGGCCATCGGGTTCATGTTTCACTGGACCTTCCGTGAGAGTGCGATCGCCCTGTTTCTGACCATCGCTTTCTATCTCGCTGCCAATGCTCAGGCTCTGCGCGCAGGAGTGCCGGGTGCCACCATGGCCTCGTTCGTGAACAACTGCGTCTTCATCCTGCTCAACGGCGTGGTGATTCTCAGCGGCAGCTTTTACCATCATCGCATTCGCGTTCGCGAGTTCCTCAACCGAGTCGAGGTGGAGCAGCAGAAGGAAGAACTGAAGACGCGAAACGAAGAACTCACGAGCACCCTTCGACAGCTGCGCGAGACAGAAAACCAGCTGTTCCAAAGCGAGAAGCTCGCCTCTCTCGGTCGTATGAGCGCTGGCATCATTCATGAGATCAACAACCCGCTCAACTTCACCAATCAGGCGCTTTACGTCTTGAAGAAGAAGGGCCGCCACATGCCTGAAACCGAGCGTGAGAACTTCGACCGTATTGTTGCCGACATCAAAGATGGAATCAGTCGCGTGTCGTCAATCGTGACAGACTTGCGATGCTTCTCACATCCAGACTCCGGGTCCACTCAGCTCATCGATTTTTACGACGCGGTTCATAACGCGGTGCGCCTCATGGGCAAAGAACTCAAGGACCACGAAGTCAATCTGGACGCATCCTTGCCACGTGGACTGCAACTGATGGGCGATCGAAATCAGATCATCCAGATCCTGATCAATCTCATCCAGAACGCGATTGATGCGATGAAGCACAGCGCTGTCCGGGCCATCGTGATCAAGGCGATCGAGACAGAAACGCGTGTGGAGTTGAGCGTCACGGACACGGGCTGCGGTATCCCGCCCGAGAATCTGCCGAAGGTTTTTGATCCCTTCTTCACCACCAAGGATGTCGGTGAAGGCATGGGCATGGGGCTCAGTGTGAGCTTCCGCCTGATGCACCAGATGCGCGGTGGCATCGAGGTCACCAGCACTCTGGGTGCAGGCACCACCTTCACCCTTTGGTTCCCACTTTTCACTCCCTCCCCTGACGATGATTGATCTTGGCCGAAAAACCCGAGCCGCAGTGCTCTACGTAGACGATGAAGCCAAGGCCTTGCACTATTTCCGGGAGGCCTTCGAAGATGACTTTACAATCTACACTGCCAACAACGCGGCGGAAGGATTCTCGATCCTTATGGAGCGTGGGCAAGACATTGGCGTGTTGATGACGGATCAACGTATGCCTGGCGAGAAGGGCGTAGATCTGCTGGAGAAGGCGCGACGTCTCAATCCCAATCTCGTCCGCATCCTGGTCACTGCTTACACCGACTACGACACAGCTGTCGATGCCGTGAACTCGGGCCGCATCTATCGTTACCTGCACAAACCGTGGGACCCGGAGGAGATGCATCTGACGCTGGAGCGGGCGACAGATCTTTACTCAGCGCTTGTTGAGCGTGAGCGTTTGTTAGGAGAGAAGCTGGACACCGTTCGTCATGTGATCATGTCGGACAAGGTTTCCGGACTCGGCATCCTTGCCGAAGGCCTTAACCATCATTTGCGAAATGCGCTGACGGTGGTGAGAGCGTTTGTCGATCTGGCCCCTCTCAAGGTTCGTGAGGAACTGCACGACCAACTGCCCGCAGATACGAGCTTCTGGACCGATCTGCATGCTCAGGCGCAGGATCAGATGCAGCGCATTCAAACGGTTCTCAACCGCCTGGGCGAAGCCTCCCAGATACGCGACTTCCCGCGGGAGGACTTCGTTCACCCTCTCGATGTGCTGGACGAAACAGCGGCGCTGTATCTCCAGTCGTTCGAACTCAAGGGCATCCATCTCACTCACTATGTCCATCCGAGTGTGCCGCCCATTCGAGTGAACTCGGAGCGCTTTAGCCGCCTGTGGCGGCTGCTGCTTTCGGATCAACTTACGCACCTGTCCCGTGGCGACCAGGTGCATATCCATGCTGAGCCTTGCTGCGATTCATCTGACCGTCCTGCGATCCGGTTCGTCGTGCAAGACACCGGCGCGTGGGCCAATCGAGACAACGTGGGCAATCTCTTTGATCCGTTTTTCGTTCGCACCCACCAGCCTACCGAGATCGGCGTCAATCTGACGGCCTGCTACGTGATCGTGCATCAGCACGGCGGCAACATCGAAGCATCGCCACGCGAGGGAGGTGGACTCAATATTGTGATCACTATTCCAGTCGATGCCCAGGAGCCGACGCCTGATGCCGACGCCTATTTCCAGCGACTGTTAGAACACGAAAGGCGCTGGAAGGAGCGGGACACCTGATCACTTCGGCATTAGGGCGAGCACTGCTGCGGTCATGGCTTGCACACCTGTTTGTAGGGTGGGTTCGGGCACGGGCTTGAAGAAGGGCGAGTGCAGGGATGGCAGCGTCTGGCCTCTGGCCTTGGCTTCGGCAACGGTCGCTGGCGATTGGGTGCCCAGCCAGAACATGCACAGTGGCACCTTCTCTCTCGTGAGTCCGTATTCGGCAAAGTCCTCTGCGCCCATCGAAGGATCTCGCGTCTGCACATTGTCTGCGCCCAGGGTGCCTGCGATGGCTTTGCTCACGGTGGCGGCGAGTTCGGGCTGATTGTAGAGCGCGGGCGTTTGGTCATCGCTGAGGATGATCTCGGGCATCTTGTCCTTCGGCATGCCGGCGGACTCGGCTTGCGCGAGAGTGATTCGTTTGACGGAGTCGATCAGATGCTGACGCGTCTCCTTCTTGTAGCTCCGCAGCGTGAGCTGAAGCCGGACTTCATCGGGAATGATGTTGCTTTTGGTGCCGCCGTGAATGCTGCCGACGGTGACGACCGCGGGGTCGCCAGGCCTGACCTCACGGCTCACAATGCTTTGCAGCGCCACGACGATCTGGGAAGCCAGCAGCACGGGGTCCTTGCACAAGTTTGGCATTGAGCCGTGCCCGCCCACGCCCTTCACCACGATCTCCATCGTGTCCACATTGGCTAGGGCAAAGCCCTCGGTCAGGCCCACGGTGCCGTGCGGCATGTCTGCCGAGCAATGCAGCGCCAGCGCCTTGTCGGGCTTCGGGAACTTGGAGAACAATCCCGCGCGCAACATGAGTCGGGCTCCCAGCACCCGCTCTTCGGCGGGCTGACCGATCATGACGACCGTGCCGCGCCATTGATCGCGCAACTGAACCAAGGTCCGTGCCGTGCCGACGAAGCAAGCCATGTGCATGTCGTGACCGCAGGCGTGCATCACGGAGACTTCGCGGCCCAGGTCGTCCTTAGTGGTCTTGCTGCTGGAGTAAGGCAGGTCGGTCTGCTCTCGCACGGGCAGTGCGTCCAGGTCGGTTCGCACCATGACGACCGGACCCTCGCCGTTCTTCAAGACGCCGACGATGCCGTGCCCGCCGACTTTTTCCGTGACCTCGATCCCCACCTTGCGCAGCTCGGCGGCGACACGTGCGGCGCTCTGCTCTTCGTGAAGCGACAGCTCGGGGTTGGCATGCAGTTCCTTGTAAAGCTCCGTGAGCGAAGGGACTTCCTTGGCCACGACGCCGACGAGATCCACGGCATGAACTGACAGCGAAACACTCAGCGACAGCAGGAGAAGGCGATGCATGGCTGCATGTAATCAGACGCCCTCGCAGCTCGGCAAGCTTGTTATTCGCGAAGATGTGATCGCTTGCTGATGGTGCCGCTCACGTCGCCGTCACCCATCGCTGCCAGCAGCGGAGGAGGGGCGGGAGACAGCACAGGAACGCCGCGGTAAGCGGAGACTTGGATGAGATCATGAGCGCATCCACCAGAGGAATGCCGGCCAAAAGGCATCCGACGGCAGTGCCAATGCCCCGCGGACCAACTCGCAACTGACGAACCGAGAAAAGAAGCCAGCCGACGTAACATCCGATGGGGAGCCAGAGCCAGATCACAGGAGGATGGATACCTTTGCTAGCTGGAATGAAGAGCAGTATCGACCAGACAATGGGCAACGCCCAAAAAGCCTGAGCCAGATACCGGGAGATTCGTCCCACGACACCCTTCGACTCTGACCGGGCGACAAGCGATAAGCTGATGATGTAGAGGCCTAGCAACACACCTGAATTGCGTAGCATCCAAGGCACGGCTTCCTGTGACTCGACAAAGAATGCAATCCCGGCTCCTGAGCGATGCGCACTCCCCACCGCCAAATACAACAACGTCCGGCACGCGCCCATCACGATGACGCTGCCGGCCCAGGGCTTGTGATAGACATCGTAGGCCACGATGGCACCGAGCAGGAGCAGCGTCATGAGCCAGCTCGCACCGCCGAGCAGGATCATGGTTGCCGCACCACCGAGGAGCCAGGTGAGGCCGATGATCCACACCATTCGAAGACGAATCCGACCGCTCGGAATGGGGCGCTCGGGGCGGTGGTCGCGGTCCCAGACGGCGTCGCAGGCATCGTTGAGGATCATACCCGCGCTGTAGATCAAGGAGGCACCCAGCAGCAGCCAGCCGAGTGCCGGAGTCCAGCGCCAGTCCGACCCGCTGGCGATGATCCAGGCGGCCAGGACATTGGTCCAGACAGTCGGCAGATTGGACACGCGGCTGAGTTCGAGGAGGGCGCGAAGCATGGGGCCTTACCTCTGGCCGGGAAGCGCCTCGCCTCAAGCTGGGATGATGATGTTGGACAAAGATTAGACAAAAAGACATTTACATTAGACAAAACTCACACAATGATTGTCCACATCCCGGGTTGTCCGGGAATAAACTCCGTGCCGTTCGCTCTTACCCTCCTCCAACATCATGAAGCCGAACACCTCTTCCCCCTCTGCCTCCGACGCTCCAGACACGACTGAGCGGGACGCCGCCCTGCTCCGCCGCATTGCCATGAAAGATGCGTCCGCTTTTGCAGAGCTGCACAAGCTTTACACCCCGCTGCTCATCCACACCGTGAACCGTGTGCTGGACGATTATCAGGATACACAGGACATCGTTCAGGAAGTCTTCGTCGCCCTGTGGCAGAAGGCTCACCTCTACGAGCCGAGCAAGGGCAAGCCTGTCACCTGGATGACCACCCTGGCGCGCAACCGCTCGATCGATCTCGTTCGTTCCCGCCAGCGCCGGAGCGAGTTGAACAACCGCTTCGAGAACCAGCAAAAGGTCGAGCTGCCTGAGATGGATGAGCACTCCGCTGACGAGAACCTGCTCCTCAGTGAACGCGCCGCCATCGTCCGCCGCGCCGTGCAGCGTCTCTCGCCCTCGCAGCGCGAAGCGATCGAGCAGGCCTTCTTCGCAGGCAAAGCGAGGAAGGATATGGCGAACAGCTCTGGCGAACCTTTGGGCACGGTGAAAGCTCGTGTCCGCCGCGGCATCAAAGCACTTGGTGCCATCATCGAACGCGAGTTGTAGGGCCTGCACATCTCATCCTCGAATCACCGCGAAACCCAGGGCAACCGCCTTGGGTTTTGTGCGTTCAGAGCATGGAAGATCGGTGCAGGCAGCACGCACTTGTCGGCTCTTGGCTGAACCTGTGCGAAGATTGCGTCCGGTGGTGGCGTATTGGCCGCAACCTTAACCCTGCTCTCATCTTATGTTCCGCCTGCCTGGAGTTCCTGGAAAAGATCTTTGCGACACTCATCTCGGGGTTTCGCGCCGCGACGTGCTTCGCGTTGGCGGAGCTTCGATGCTTGGCCTCACGCTCAACAATGTATTCCGCGCCCAAGCCGCCAGCACCGGAGGCGGCGCGGGCCGCGCCGGATGGGGCAAGGCCAAGCACGTCCTCATGATCTACCTCCAGGGCGGCCCCTCGCATCTCGACCTCTGGGACCCAAAGGAAAACGTGCCGGACAATGTTCGCTCCGCCTTCAAGAACATTCCCACCAAGGTCGCAGGCAAGCAGTTTACCGAGATCCTGCCCAAGCTCGCGCAGGTGAATGACAAGTTCACCATGATCAACTCCATGAGCTATACGCCCAATGGATTGTTCAACCACACGGCGGCGATCTACCAGATCATGACCGGCTACACCACGGACAAGGTGAGCCCGTCCGGCCAGCTCGAACCACCGAACGCCAAGGACTATCCCAACTTCGGCTCCAACATCATCCGCCTCAAGCCGATGGATGAGCCCATGCTGCCCTTCGTCATGCTGCCCCGACCCTTGCAGGAGTCCAACGTGATCGGCAAAGGCGGCACCGCAGGCTTCCTCGGCAAGGCTTACGATCCCTACACACTCTACCCCGATGGTGATGACCTCGACATGGACAAGATGAGCCGGATCAAGATCGACGATCTCCAGCTTCGTCCCGACCTCTTCAGCCTCCGTCTCCAGCGCCGTGCCAAGCTGCGCAACGCCATTGATGCGCAGATGCCCGACCTGGAAAAAGCCGTGAGCGGCCTCAGCCTCGATCAATACTACGATCAGGCGCTCAACCTCATCGCCAGTGGCCGTGCCCGCGATGCCTTCGCGCTCGATCGCGAAACCGATGCCATGCGTGATCGCTATGGCCGCAACACCTTCGGCCAGAGCTGCTTGCTCGCCCGTCGCCTGCTGGAAGCTGGCACCCGTGTCGTCGAAGTCATCTGGCCCAAGGTCGCGAACTCGGACAACCACTCGTGGGATCACCACGTCGGCCTCACTGAGCGTATGAAGAACAAGTCTGGACCCATGCTTGACCAGGGTCTCGCGGCTCTCTTTGCCGATCTGGATTCGACGGGGCTGCTCGATGAAACGATCGTCGTCGCCCTCGGTGAATTCGGTCGCAGCCCAGAGAAAGGCGTGTCCACCTCCGGCAACGGCAACAGTGCCGATGGTCGCGACCACTGGCCTTATTGCTACACCGCCGTCGTCGGTGGCGCGGGCATCAAGCGCGGTTACATCCATGGCAAGTCGGACAAGACCGGCTCCGCTCCCGTGGAGAACCCCGTGCATCCCACCGAACTGCTGGCCACGATCTACCACGCCATGGGCATCGATCCCGAGACGATCGTTTACAATCACCTCAACCAGCCTCGCGAACTCGTGAAGGCCAAGCCGGTGACGCAGTTGTTCGCGTAGTCGGTCAAGGATTCCCTTTCAACGGCACTCGGGGCGACCTGAGTGCCGCTTTTGTTTTTGGGCTCCAAACTATCTTCTCACGCTTAGCCGCGACGTCAGTGGATGATTCGTGGAGGTTGGTTGTTCAGCAAGGACTCCATCATCTTGCCAAAATATACAGGTCGAGGAGACCGGCTTCGTTGCGAGGATTGAAGAGGAACCATGAACAGGCAGCAAGCCTGGAGCACAGAGCAGGATTCACCTTTTCATCGGGCCTGATCTCTGATTTGATCTCCGCACGATGAATCGACTCCTCTCCTGTCTCGCCCTGACTGCCACCGCCCTGTCGCTCGCTGGATGCGCGGCGCTTACGGGAAAAGAGAAGCACAAGTTCCTGATCACTTTCCATGTGCAGGGGTCGGACATGGATTCACCGCGCAGCATCTTCCGCCAAGTCATTCCAGGAAAGCAGTATCCGGTGGTGTTCAAGGTGGTGCCTGAGTTCTCGCAGAACAATATCGCTGGCATGCACGCCTTTCCTGCCGAGAGCGGCAATGGCTATGGCGTGACTCTGCGGCTCGATTTCCGCGGTGGGAATGCCTTGGACCTGATCACGCGCACCCGCACGGGTGAGATCATGCTGGCGATGGTCAATGCCCACGCGGTGGACTATGTGACGATCGATCGACCGGTGTCGGATGGGATCATCACGATCTGGGAAGGCGTGCCTCAGGAAGTGGTGACGGAGATGGAAAAGAAGTATCCTCCTCTGAGCAAGCTGCGCTCCATGTCCAATGCCCAGGAGATGCTGCCGACGACGAAGGCGGAAAAGAAGAGGTCCAAGCGTGAAGCCGAGCAGATGATCAAGGCCGAGGGACTCAAGGCGAAAGACGCGGCGGCAGAACCGCGCGCGCCCGCGCCGACGCCTGGAGCCCCTTCTGCGAATGGCCTGCCCACGGCTCCCACGACGAACAAGATCCCGCTGGAGGGAGGCTTGCTTCAGCAGCCGCCGCTCATGATCAAGCCATGATCTGTTGAAGCGAACGAGGAGAGGTTTTCACAGGCGAACTCTGACGAAACGAAAGAAGGCAACCCTCGCGGGTTGCCTTCTGAGTTTAACCGGATGATTTGAAGTCGTGCTCAATCAAGGGCGCCACGAAGCGACGTCATCCTTGGTGTTCGGTTTCTTGTCTTCGCCATGGCTATAAACGATCACGCCGATAGGCAGATTGGCAGGGGCACCAGTGGAGACGCTCTGGTCTTCGTTACGTGTGTCTGGGTTGGAGATCTTGTTGTCGTAATTGGCGTCCATGATCACTTGGTAAGGCTGGCCCCAGGAGTCCATGAGACCGTAGCTGCCTTCGCTGCCGACGAGTCCACCTGAACCATTCTTGCCCATGGGAGGCTCAATGTAAACGATCTGCCGGGGATTGAGCTTTTGCTCGTTCTCGCCGAGCAGGATCTTGAGCAAGGTAGCACCTTCGTCCAGGGCGATGGGATTCTCCGACGTCATGCCCGGCTTGAGCGGGTAACGGTTGTATTCGGCCTGATAGTTCTTGATGCCGAGCTGGATGTCTTTGAGTGCGGCCGAGGTCTTGACTTTCTTGGCCTTTTTCATGACGCCAGTGGCGGCGGGCACGGCGAGGCTGGCGAGAATGCCGATGATGCCGATCACAACGAGCATTTCGATCAAAGTGAAGCCTGAGCGAGCAGGGAGACGGAAGGGTATTTTCATGAGTGCGTTGGTGAAGAGGTGGGGGAGGAGCCGCGACGGACTCGACACCCTGTGCGGATGCGAAATGCAGCGACGGGCGAGTGTAGCCAGATTGCGCTCGGAACGTCAATCACGGAGTTAGCAACGAGGTGACACGGTGCTTGCGTCCTGACACCGCGCGCCTACCACTCGCGGCGCATGAAACTTAGCACCTGGAACGTGAATGGCATCCGCTCGGCGATGGACAAGGGACTCCGCGACTACCTCAAAACGGGCGCGGCGGACGTGATTTGCCTCCAAGAAACCAAGGCACAGCCCGACCAATGTGACTTGAGCTGGCTGGAAGGATACACGGCCATCTGGAACAGTGCCGAGAAGAAGGGATACTCGGGCACCCTGGTGCTCAGTCGCACTCCGATCGTGGGGCAATCGCTGGGCCTGGGCATCGCCGAGCATGACAAGGAAGGGCGGGTCATCACGGTGGAGTTCGCGGACTTTCATCTGGTCAATGTTTACACCCCAAACTCCCAGGCAGAGCTTGCCCGCTTGTCGTATCGACTCGCTTGGGACGAGGCGTTCCGCGCCCATCTGAAGCAACTCGAGAGGACTAAACCTGTGCTGGTCTGTGGGGATCTTAACTGTGCCCACAAGGAGATCGACCTGGCCAATCCGAAGTCGAATCGAAAGAACCCCGGTTTCAGCGATGAGGAGAGGGCTAGTTTCGACCGCTACATCGAGAACGATATCCTCGACGTGTTCCGTGAGTTCGATCCCAATCCGGGTCGCTACACGTGGTGGACCATGCGCACCGGAGGCTCCGCGCGGGAGAAAAATATCGGATGGCGCCTGGATTACTGGCTGGCCTCAAAAGCTCTCAGGCCACGCCTTCAATCATGCACGATTCGCTCGGACATCTATGGCTCTGACCACTGTCCGGTAGAGACACAGCTCGTGTGAGTTTTGCTGTTTACTCATCAGGCCAATCCTGATAGGAACGAGATTCTGCATATCATTTCCCGATAATTCATTATGAAGCCTAGCAGTCTCAGCCTCGCCTTTGCCACCGCCCTCAGCCTCATCGCTCTGCCTCACGCCTCCCGGGCTGACGTGGTCGTGATGAAGGATGGCAAGAAATATGAAAGCGCCACGGTGCTGTCCGAAACAGCGGACTCCGTGACGTTCAAATACATGCTCACGCCGCGAATTCCCGATACGCGCACCGAGCCGAAAGCGAACATCGCCCAGATCATCAAGCAGCGCCCCGAGGAGATTGCGATCGTCCCGCTGCGCAAGCTGGTGCCTTCAGAGGATCTGCTGACTGCCGACAAGTATGAGGGCATTATCCAGGATCAGCTGCGTCCTTTCTTGAGCCAGTTCGCTGGCACCGCCGAAGCGAAGGAAGTGGAGGCGATGATCGCGACTTACGAGGCTGAGAAGGCGAAGGTCACGGGCGGCCAGCTGAAAATGGATGGCCAATGGCTGACCCCGGAAGTGGCGAAGCGCGAGACGCGAAACATTGAGGCCTATCGCCTCCGCAAGTCGATGAACTCAGCCGCTGCGAAGAACGAGTGGACTCAGGCACTGACCGAGTGGGACAAGCTCAATGATCGTGATGACGGCTTTGTCGATACTGAGCAGTATGTGCAGGCCGTTCCAGAAGCGCAGAAGATCCTGGAGAGCTACAAGCAAGTGCTGGAGCGCCAGCTCGCTGAGCAACCTCAACTGCAACTCCGACGTGACAGTGCGACGAAAGGATTGGTTGAGCCCGACCTTAGCAGAACCAAGAAGGCCATTGCTGAGGAAGTCGCCAAGTTCAAGAACATCAACGACCTCGAGAAGAAGACCCGCACGCATTGGATGACGATTTACAAGTATGACGCCAAGGGCATTCAGGCTGCTGCGAAGACGGTGGTCGATGAGCTGGCAAAGATTGCGGCGCTTGATCTCGCGAGACTCAAGGCGACCAACGAAGCAATCACCGCCGCTCGCCGCTATCTGGGTGACCAGAATGTGGAACTTGCCGAGGCATCAGTAGCAAAAGCAGTGGAGGCGGCAGGCCGGACTTCGATTGTTTCCAGCGCGATCACCAAGCTCAAGAGTGAGATCACCAAGGTCAAAGGCGAACTGGGCAAGAAACGTGCAACCCAGAGGCTCTACGGCAACTCGGGCGCTCTCACGGGAGCTACCACTGAGACGGATGATCGCGTGGCCAAGGCCATGGAAGAGTCTGCCAAGGACAAGGCTGACAAGAAAGCTGCCAAGGACGAAGAGAAAGACGAGCCGGTAGCGAAGTCCACCGGTGGACTGACGGCAGGCTCCAAGGGTGGAAGTTCCAGTTCGACGAAGTCCAGCTCCAAATCGGAGCGCACATCTTCCACGGAAGACACGGCGGACTCTGATGGCGGCCTGCAGAAGTATCTGATCATCGGTGGCGGTGCCCTCCTTGTGATCCTGCTCGCAGCCCTGTTCATCCAGAAGAAGAAGTAAGGCAGAGAGACCGAGAGATTTCTGGCGGCGATGGCAGCACCATCGCCGCTTTTTTGTGTCTGGATTCCTCATTGATCCACTTCGAGCATCGCCGATAGTCTGGGCTTTCATGAGCCAGACACGAACTTCGACTATTCATCGCACAACTGCGGAAACGGATATCCGCATGGAACTCAAGGTGGACGGGGCGGGCAAGAGCACGATTCGCACGGGAGTCGCCTTCCTCGACCACATGCTCACCTTGTTTTCGAAGCATGGACTGTTTGATCTGATGATTGAGGCCAAAGGCGACATCGAAGTCGATTTTCATCACACCGTGGAAGACGTGGGGATCGTTCTTGGCCAGGCGTTTCGTGAGGCGCTGGGGAAGAAGGAAGGCATTCGTCGTTACGGCTGGTGCCTCCTGCCCATGGATGAAACGCTGGCAAGTCTGGCCATCGACTTGAGCGGGCGTCCGCTGCTGGTTTACACCGTGCCTGAACGCGTGGACACGATCGGCGTGGGTTTCCATTTCCAACTGGTGGAAGAATTCATGCGCGGGTTTTCCACCTCGGCGCTGGCGAATCTGCACATTGAGATCGTGCGTGGAAAAGACGCTCACCACATGGCTGAGGCGATCTTCAAAGGACTGGCGAAGGTCATGGATCAAGCGACCCAGTTTGACCCGCGAATCACTGGTGTCTTGAGCACCAAGGACATGCTCTAGGTTCCATCATGAAGCTTGGAGTTCTCGATTATGGTGCTGGCAACCTGCGCAGCGTGCTCAATGCATTCATTGCCATTGGCAGGCCGGGGAAACTGATTTCCAGCCCGGCTGATTTCGATGGGATTGATACCCTGGTTTTTCCAGGCCAAGGAGCGTTTGGGGACAGTGTCCGGATCTTGAAGCAGAACGACTTGTGGACGCCTCTCCGTGATTGGTTGAGCTCTGGCAAGCCCTACCTCGGCATCTGCCTTGGCTATCAATTGCTGTTCGAGTCCAGCGAGGAATCTCCAGGTGTCACTGGTCTAGGCGTAGCTCCTGGGCGCGTGCGGAAGTTCTCACCGGATCATGGTCTCAAGGTGCCACACATGGGCTGGAATCAGGTTCAATGGACGTCGAGAGCAGCTGCGCTCCACGCTGGCGGTGCGAATGCGGCTCACTTTTACTTCGTGCACAGCTACTATCCCGATGTGGAAGATGACAGTCTGGTGGCCTGCACGACGACTTATGGTGCGGAGTTTGCCAGTGGCATCATCAAGCCCAATCTCGTGGCTGTGCAGTTCCATCCAGAAAAGAGCCAGGACGCGGGCCTGGGCCTGCTGAGAAATAGTCTGGCGCTCTTCGAAGCGGAAGCTGGCACACAATCCTAGCCGCGCCATCCACCATTGATTTCAATGGTCTGGCCTGTAACGTAGGAGGCCAGTGGCGAGCAAAGGAAAAGCACGACGTTTGCTACCTCCTCGACGGAACCAAATCGAGCCAGGGGGACGTTCTTCATCATCTCGGCCCGGACGGCTTCAGGAATGGTCGCTGCCATTGAGGTATTGATGACGCCGGGAGCCACTGCGTTGGCTCGAATTTGTTTCTTGGCGGCCTCGCGGCTCAGGACTCGCATCATCGCCTGCACACCTGCTTTGGCAGACGCATAGTTGGCTTGCCCAAAGAAGCCCTGGATCGCTGCGATGCTGCCGAAGCTGACGATCGAACCGTGATCGCGCATGATCTCGAGGGCGTATTTGCAGCAGTAGAAGACGCCCGAGAGGTTGACGTCGATCACAGCATCCCACTCGTCGAGGTCCATCTTGGCGATCGTTCGGTCTTTGATGATGGCTGCGTTGTTGATCAGGAAATCGAGTCCGCCAGCGATGGTCTTGATCTCCTGCATCATCGACTGAACCTCTTCCGGTTTCGAGACATCAGCGGCTATCACCACGGCACTGCCTGGCCGCTGGCCGTTGAGGTCTGCCGCGATAGCTGCTGCATCGCTGCTGGTGGTGCCGATGTTTGGATGGTTGAGAACGACGGTAGCGCCTGCCATGTGGAAAATTCGGGCTATTTGAGCGCCAATCCCTTGCGAGGCTCCGGTGATGAGAGCGATGCGGTTTGAGAGGTCGATGGTGACAGGCATAGAGATGAATGATCTGATGGATGGCTGAGCCTTTTGAAGTCGGGATGATTCCGCGTCAGGCCGGGCTGTCAAAAAGCTCGTGTGATTCCTGCGTCACCACCCAGCCCGGAAAAGCCATTCGGACCCGAACGGCTCCCGATGGTGGTTCTATCCGTCAATCGCATGGGGAGCAGATTCTCTTCTTGAAATCAACAAATCCGTCGCCAAGGCGTCGCAGGCGTGCTATGATGCTGGTCTATGGCTACCACACGTAAAACTCGTTTTTCTCGTCGCGTTCCTGATCATGTCACTGATGAATTGGTGAATGTTCTCTCCAAAGGCAAGACACATGAGTTCAACGAGCTTTTCGGGCTGGTTTATGAAAACTTGAAGCTGAAGAACGCGGTGAGTGGTGGTGAAGAAATGCTTCGCCTTCGTTCCTATGAGAAGCTTCAGGGTCTTGTGAGCCGCGGATTGGTGGCCAAGGCTGGCCGCACCTATCGTGGCCTTGCTGGCATCGAGCAGGCGTCCAGTGCTGCGGCTGCTGCTCGTGCGGCTGCTGCCGCCGCCGCTGCTGCGGGCTAGTATTTGGTTTCGAATTTAGATTTGAAGGCCGTCTGAGCAAAAGCGTTCAGGCGGCCTTTTTGCATTCGGGCGCGAGCAGGCTCTGTGGATTTCGCAGTTTGACGCCTTGCGGGGCAACGGCTACACGTCCTCTGCGTCATGCTCGAAAACTATCTCCCCGTCCTTCTGCAAATCGTCATCGCTGGCGGATTCGCCGGCGTTACGCTCCTCATCAGCGTCCTGCTCGGTAAATCAGCCCGGAGCAATGACATGAAGGACAGCGCGTATGAGTGCGGGATGCTGCCGATTGGCGAAGCCCAGCCGCGCTTCAGTGTGAAGTTTTACATCGTGGCAATGCTCTTCGTGCTTTTCGATATCGAAGTGGTGTTCCTGTATCCCTGGTCGGTGATCTACAAGGACTATCTCGCTGCCCACGGAGGTGCGATTCTTGGCTCCATGCTTGGCTTTGTGGGCATCCTGACGGTGGCTTTCGCCTATGCCTGGAAGAAGGGCGCACTGAGCTGGAACAAATAACTCATGATCGCCCACATCAGCCTGTTCAAGCTGAAGCCCGAGGTGACTGAGGAGCGCCTGGAGGAGATGATGTCTCTTACCCGTGTTCACCTGCTGCGAGTGCCGGAGGTGCTGGTGGTGAGAACTGGCAAGCGCACGAAGGAATCCGATCCCTGGCAGTGGTTCGTGGCCATTGAAGTCGAGAGCCTCGACAAGCTGGCCATCTGCCATGACGATCCTCACTACTTCAAGTTTCGCGAAGAAGTGCTCAAGCCCGCAGTCGCGGAGGAAAGTGTGCAGGCTTACGAGATGGAGCCGCGTAAGAACGTGAAATACTCCTGAGCCAAGAGTCGGGCGCTCTAGTCCGACGACGAGGGCTCCTGAGCACCATGGTAGGCCATGAATCGTTCATACGCCTCGGCACCCATGTATCGGCGGAGGAACTTCGGGTCGGACGTGGTCAGATCGGTGACAATGAAACTCACAACGGCGTTGCTGTGGTTCTTCCAGACACCGAAGCTGATCAGCTTGGCATTCATCCGCACGTAGTGCTTGATCAACACGGGAACGCCCTTGCCGTCTTGCTCCAGTCCGGTTACGAGCGTGCTCACGTCCTCCACACTCTGCACCAGGCTGCTGATTTCCTCGGGCTTCATGCCGCTGAGCTTGATCCCTTCGAACGGGCTGCGTGGTTCCACATGAACTGCTAGCGTGGGATGGCTCAGGTGCTCACGCATGTAGTTGACGATCAGGGTCCGCGAGGCCGCGGTGTATTCGTCGCCCTGACTGATCCCGACACTTCCGAACATGATGCGGTAGCGCGGCTCCCTGGCGACGAACGAAAAAATGCCTGCCCAGAGCAGCACCAGTGAATTGTAGTTTCGTTGCCATTCAGGGAGCACATACGATCGCCCAAGCTCGATGCCCGGATTCAATTCGGCGAGAAACTTGGGCTTCAACTCGAACAGCCCGCTGCAGATAAGTCCCTCGGGTCCATATTTGGCCAGGATCTCGTCGGACATGCCCAATCGATAGGCACCTACCAATGCGCTCTGCTTCCGATTCCACAGGAACATGTGGTGGTAGTATTCGTCCTGTGGAGCGAGGTCGAGGGCCTTGAGCGTGCCGCCGCCAGCCGCACGGAAGCTGACTTCGCGTCCACGTCCGATCTCCTGCATGATGTGAGGCAGTTGCTGGTAGCGTGCGATGTAAACGTCGAAGTCGCCCTGAGTGAAGAGTCTGGCTTCCGGCGGCAGCGCTGCGATGTCGGCCTCCAGAAGCTCTGGCGGCAACGGAGTGGCCACAGGCTCTGGTTCTTGCGCTTGCGCCACGACGGCGAGCTTCTCGGGGGTCGCGTCGTCCGGGCGATTGCTCAGCACATAGGTGGCGAGGCGAAGGAAGGCCACGAGGTCCTCGTCCTTCTCGAAGCGTTTGAGCCTTGAATACGAGATCGGAGTGCCCACGTGCAACTGCACAGGTTCGGGGTCGTGAGCCTGGCGGATCAGCTCTCGCGCCAGCAGTGACGTGCGTAGCAGTGGATGCACAAGGCCTGCGAGATTGAAGAGCAAGCTGTTGCCGCCTTCGATAAAAATTGGCACCACGGTGGCCTCCGCTCGACGAATCAGAGAGCCCACATTGGCCACCCAATCAGGGTCGCACACCTGCCGCCGATCCCACTGCCAATGCGAAACGCGGTTGCCGGGAAACACTCCCAGCAAGCCGCCGCCTTTAAGATGCTTGAGGCAGTCCCGCAGGCCCGAGAGGTTAGCGCGCACAGCTTCGGGACGTGGGAACGGGTCCACGAAGAACATGTGTTGATCCGCGTGCTTCACCCGCTTCAGGAGGAAATTAGCCATCAGCTTCGTGTCTTTCCGCCGCCGATGGAGGAGATCGCCAAGGATGATGCCGTCGAGGCCGCCCAGGGGATGGTTGGCAACGATGACCACAGGTCCGCTGGCAGGGATACGGTCCAGGTCTGATTGCGCGACCTCGTAGCTCGCTCCCAGGAGCTGAAGCGTGCGGGAGAAAAAGTTCTCGGCTGATGCGGTCTCGATGACCTGATCGTGAACCGCATTCAGCTCGTCAAACTTCAGCCAGCGGCTCAGCGTGGGGCCGAGCAACTTCAGCACCGGCTTGATCGCTGGCAAATCGACGGCGTTCAGGTCGATCAGAGGTGGATGCTTGCGTGACTGGAGAGGATCTGAATTCACTGGGAGGGAGTAGGAGGCGCGATCACCGACGAGCGTTCATTCGCGCTGGCCCGACAGCCGGGCAGAGCGCCCGATTGTGGCGAGCCAGATGTGAGTGCAACCGCTTTGTTCGTCAACCCGGACCGTTCGCAGTCGCAAAGGTTGAGCTTGCGCGAGCCTTGTGACTTTCGAAACTGTCAGATTCGACTGTTCCTCCCATGCCTCTGCCCGAAACCACTTCACCTGCCAATCAATCCAAGCCTGCGCTGCTGGAGGTGGTGAACGTGCATCGCGATTTCGATGGCGGTCATGTTCTCGCGCTGCGGGGCGTGACGCTCACGATTCGTGAAGGCGAGTTTGTGGCCATCATCGGCAGCAGCGGCAGTGGCAAGTCCACCCTGCTCAGCCTGCTTGGCACTCTGGACACCGCCGATCAGGGGGAGATCCTTTTCAAAGGCGAGCCCATCACCAAGCTCAAGGACCCCGCTGCGTTTCGGTCGCACAACATTGGTTTCATCTTCCAGGCCTTCCATCTTTTGCCCACTCTGACAGCCTTGGAAAATGTCCAGGTGCCCATGTTTGAGATGGGCTGGTCTGTGGGCGAGCGCCAGCGCAAGGCGCGCGAACTGCTCCAGGCCGTGGGCATGGAGCACCGGCTCGATCATTTGCCCAGCAAGCTCTCGGGTGGCGAGCGTCAGCGTGTGGCCATCGCTCGCAGTCTGGGCAATGACCCGCATATCCTCCTGGCGGACGAGCCCACCGGCAATCTCGACAGCCGCAATTCCCATCAGATCATGGAATTGCTCCAGCGTGTGCATCGCGAAAAGGGCATGACCATGGTCCTCGTCACGCACGACATGCACGTGGCCCGCGCCGCAGATCGCATCATCACCATGCGGGATGGCTTGGTCGTGTCCGATGAACCTTCTCACCACCCTGTGGAGTCCGTAGCCTGATGACCCTTCTTGATTTTACTCTCAAAAATCTTCTTCGTCGGCCCATTCGCACGGTGCTCACGGTCATGGGCATTGGTGTGGGCATCGGCGCTGTCGTGGCCTTGCTGGGGCTGGCACGAGGACTCTCGGAAAGCTGGAACGACGCCTATAAGGCACGCGGCACCGACCTTGTGGTGCGCAAAGGCAGCGGCCTTCAGGCCCAGCCTTATGACGACAAAGCGGTCCAAGACGTGCGCCAGATTCCGGGTGTGGCGGCTGCTACGAACTTGCTCGTCGAGACGCTCAGCATTGAGGAGGTGCCGCTCATGGTTGTGTCCGGTCGCGAGTGGGGCAGCTACCTTTGGGATGCGTTGGAGATGGTCGAGGGACGCAAGCCCAAGGATGCTGCCGAACGCACCGTTGTTCTGGGCAAGCTGGCTGCTGAGTCGCTCAACAAGAAACCTGGCGACACCGTGGCCATCGAGTCCGAGGAATTCACCGTGGTCGGCATCGCCGATGGGAAAGCCTTTGTCGAGAATGGCTCCATCTTCATGGAACTCACTCATCTCCAGCGTGTGATGCAGAAGGAGGGCAAGATCAACTTCATCAACATCCGCGTGCAGTCCGGTCAGGACATCGCAAAAATCCAGCAGGCCGTGCAGCAAAAGCTCGTCGGCTACCGTGTCGATACCGCACACGATGTCACGGCCAACAATGACGGGGTCAAGACCTTCGAAGCGATGAACTGGGGCACCAGTGCGATCGCGCTTCTGGTAGGCACCTTCGGCGTGATGAACACCATGTTCATGAGTGTCTTCGAGCGGACGCGGGAGATCGGCATCCTCATCGCCCTCGGCTGGCGGCGGGCGCGCATCCTGCGCATGATCGTGTTTGAATCCGTGGCACTTTGCGTTGGCGCAGGCGTGTTGGGCGTGGTGTTTGGTGTCGTGCTGCTCAAGATATTGGCCGCGACACCCTTCATGTCCGGCAAGCTGGAGCCCTACATCGGTCTCGATCTCATCGGCATCGCGCTGGGACTCGCCATTGGCGTCGGCTTGCTCAGCGGGCTCTACCCGGCGCTTCATTGCACCAAGATCAATCCCAGCTTGGCATTGCGGCAGGGCTAAGGTTCGTGCAAAAGGTAAGGATGGCTCGCTTCATTGCACTCCTTGTCACCGCGCTCGTGATCTCTGTTCAAGCGGAGGAAACCCGCACTTGGAGCGCGCCGGAATTAATCGCCACGGTCAAGGCAGCCAAGCCCAAAGGCGGCCTGCTGGTGCGAGTGCGCATGGAACAAACAAAACCTGATGGGAAGCAGGTGATCCTCGCTCAAATCAAACGCCGCGAGACAGCCGACGGTGCCACCGAGCAGCTCTTCCAGATCACCTTTCCGAAGGAACGAAAGGGCGAGGCGCTGCTGCTTCGGACCAAGCGCGGGTCGGCCTTCACGGCCCGCACCTTCACACCCGGCCAGGGCTTCAAGACGCTCTCCGCCACGGACAAACGCACGCCCATTTTCGGCACCGACATGACTCTGGAAGATGCGCTCGCCGAATTCCTCGACTGGTCGAAACATGAAGCCATCGGCAAAGAAAAAGTCCGCAGCGGCCAGTGCATGATCATCGAGTCCACACCTCCCAAGGCTGGCACCAGCCCTAGCAAAGTGAAGACCTGGGTGGATGAGAAGCGCTACATCGCCTGGCGCGTGCAGCTCTTCGATGGCGGTGATCAGCCTTCGCGCGTTGTGGAAGCTGAGGAAGTCATCCGCTTGCCCAGCGGCTACTGGTGCCCCCGGACCTTCACCGTCAGCACACCCGCCAAAGGCACGCAGACAAGAATCGCGGGGTCCAGCTCCAGCGAACAAGATTTCACCGATGCCGACTTCAGCGATGCGGCCATTGAGGCTACCGCCTCTCCTGCGAAGTAAGAGCCTTTGCAAATGGGCATGATGGATGCTTCACGCATCGCTCGACGGAACGATGAGGCCACTGCGCCCTCATTCACCATCGTCCGTTCCTGACTGTGTTCGCGCTTGCGCCTCCACCGTCGCCCTTCACCGTTGCTGTCCCCCATGCCAAATCCGTTTCTTACTCAGGACTTCCACATCCGCTGGTCCACGCTGACCCCCGATCACATCGTTCCTGACATCGAACTCGCGCTCGAGCGTGCGCAGAAAGCCGTCGATGCCGTGATCGAGCAAGATCGTGGCCGGATGACCTTCGACTCTGTCATCTTCGGTCTCGAAGAAGCCACCCGCGAACTCGATCAGGCCTGGGGTCTGGTGCAGCACCTCAAAGCTGTGTGCGACTCGCCTGAGTTGCGTGCCGCTCACGAAGTGATGCTAGCCAAAGTCAGCGCCTTCCACGCGCGAATCCCGCTCAATCGTCACCTGTGGGACCTGATCCAAACCTACAGCAAAACGGATGAAGCCCGCAGCCTGGCCGGCGTATATCAGCGCTCGCTGAGTGAAACGCTGGCGCACTTCCGCAATCATGGAGCGGAACTGTCCGACGAGAAGAAGGCGCGTCTCGAAGCGCTTCAGGCCGAACTTTCTGCTGTAGCACAAAAGTTTGCCAACAATGTCCTCGATTCGACCAAAGCTTTCGAGATCATCCTCGACGATGCCAGCCGGCTCAGAGGTGTGCCACAGACAGCGATCGATGCTGCAAGAGCCGATGCCGCCGCCAATGGACATGGCACACTCGATCAGCCCAAGTATCGCATCAACGCCACGATCCCCAGCTACTTCCCCGTGCTGCAGTTTGGCGATGATGCAGAACTCCGGAAGCAGATCTGGCTGGGCGTTTGCAGCATCGGTCGCGGTGGCCAGCATGATAACACTGCGCTGATCTGGGAGATCCTGCGACTCAGGCAGGAAAAGGCGGAACTGCTCGGCAAAGCAAACTTTGCTGATCATGTGCTCGAGCTGCGCATGGCGAAGAATGGGGCCACCGCGCTCGAGTTCATTGAGAGGCTGCAGAAGCGGGTGAAGCCGCACTTTGATCGCGAAGTGATGCAGCTGCAGGAGTTCCGCGCTGAGGCCGCAAACTGCGAGCACGACCTCTTCGAGCCCTGGGACGTGCCCTACTGGTCAGAGAAATTGCGGAAGCACGAGTTCGACTTCGACACGGAAGAGCTGCGCCAATACTTCCCCGTCGATGGCGTCATCAACGGCATGTTCCGGCTCGCCGAGCATTTGTTCGATGTGAAGCTGGTGGAGCGGCCGACGGTCTTCCTTCATCCCATGTCCACCAGCGAGGCCACTCCTGCCAGCCTCGATCCTAACACTCCCGGCCCCGTCGAAGTCTGGCATCCTGAAGTGAAGTTCTACGAGATGCGTAATGCTGATGGCGTGCACGTCGGCTCCTTCTATGCCGACTGGCATCCGAGAACCTCCAAGCGTGCCGGAGCATGGATGGGTCACCTGCTCACGGGTTGCCCCCCAGTGAAGAACCGCGATCGTCGTCTGCACCTCGGCCTGATTTGCGGTAATATGTCGCCCCCGGTGGATGGCAAGCCGGCGCTCCTCAACCACAACGAGGTCACCACCGTGTTTCATGAGTTCGGCCACCTCTTGCACCAGCTCTTCGGCAATGTGGAACTGCCTTCCATGAACGGCACCAATGTCGCCTGGGACTTCGTCGAACTGCCCTCGCAGTTCATGGAGAACTTCTGCTGGGACTACAAGAGCCTCGAATTCTTCGCCAAGCATCATCAAACCCAGGAGCCCATGCCCGCGAGGCTTGTGGATCGCATGATCAAGGCGCGCAACTATGGCTCTGCGCGCGCCACCATGCGGCAGCTCAGCTTTGGCAAGCTGGACCTCGATCTCCACATCAAGTATTCGCGGCATGAGGGCGATCTGGACGATCTCTCTCGCGAAATCACCAAGGGCTACACGATTCCGCTTAAGACGCTGCCACCTTCGATGGCTCGCTCGTTCAGCCATCTCTTCAGCAGCCCCGTCGGCTACGCCTCTGGCTACTACAGCTACAAGTGGGCCGATGTGCTCGTGGCCGATGCCTTCACACGCTTCCAGCGCGAGGGTGTGCTCAATCCGCAGACGGGGCGCTCATTCCGCGACTGCATTCTGAGCAAAGGCAACTCCGAGGACCCCGCGAAGCTCTTCCGCGACTTTATGGGCCGTGATCCAGACCCCGATGCTCTGCTGCGTCGCGATGGGCTGATGTAAGCTCTTCGATTGCTGCCAAACAAAACGCCCTTCGAGAACATCGAAGGGCGCGTTGCTTTGGTTGGAGGATTCGAATTCGAAGCGGGTTATTTCTCGACCCAGCGAACGGCTTCCATGAGCAATTCGCGAGCGGAGGCGAGGCCGAGCTTCTGGCGGATGTTCGCCTTGTGAGCATCGACGGTTTTGGCGCTGAGGCTGAGCTTTTCCGCGATCTCGTGGGAGTCAAAGCCACGACCTACCATTTCAAAGACTTCCAGCTGGCGATCGCTGAGGAGACGTCCTGGTTCGCCACGGGATCCGGTGCGAGGACCGCCACCGCTGACGATGCTGCCGATCAGATTGGCGCTGAAACAGAAGCTGCCGCCAAGGATTTGCTTGATGCCCTGGACGACGCGCGCTCCGCCTTCACCCTTCATGAGGTAACCCATGGCACCAGCGCGAAGGCAGCGTTCGGCGTAAACATTCTCGTCGTGCATGGAATACACGAGCACCTGAGTTGTGGTGACGGCCGTCTTGATCTTCTTGATCATGTCCACACCGCTCCTGTCCTTCAGAGTGATGTCGAGCACCACGAGGTCTGGCTTAAGCTTGCCGATCTGTGTCAGCGCCGCCGTTGCATCGTCGGAACTGCCAACCACCTGCATGTCTTCCTGGCCATTGATGACTTTAGTAAGACCTTCGATAACGATGGGGTGGTCGTCGAGGATGTAGATTTTATGCTTCACGAGTATGTTCTAGTTGTTTGAGTTGGAGGGAGGTGAGTCAAAAACTAGCTATTTCTTTAAAGAGCACAAGAGAATCTACAGCGTATTCGGGTGCCACCTTCCTCCCGACGAGAAATATCGAACTGCCCCCCGATAAGGCCTATTCTGTAGCGCATCACGCGCACTCCGATGCCTTCTGAGCTGGCTATTTTTCCGGCCTTTATACCAACCCCATTGTCCTCGATTTCCATAAGAGCTGACTGTCCATTTTCGCGCCTCAGAGAGATAGCGATTTTCGTAGGCTTGCCGTGACGAATTGCATTGCTCACAGCCTCCTGGGCCACTCTAAAAAGATGCGTCTCGGCTTCGACATTAGTGAATTGTGGCTCCCAATCGATCCGGCATTCGCAGTGCAGCTTGGAACTGCTCACTCCTTCCGCCAGCAGGCGCAGCGAGGCCGCGAGTCCCCGATGTTTGACCGCAGAGGGCGACAGTCCATGCGACAGCTGGCGGACCTGCTGGATGGCGTCCCGCACCAGCTCCCTGATGCGTGCGGCTTCTCGCTGGGCGGTGCCCTCAAGGGTCGATTCGAGCGCCTCGGTGAGCGACATGATGCCAGTGAGCACCTGGCCCACTCCATCATGGAGGTCATTACCGATGCGCATCTGTTCTTGCTCTGCTACCTTGATCACCTCGGTTTCGAGCCGTTTTTGCTCGGTCACGTCCATTCCGGTGATGATGATGCATGCGATGTCTCCATTGGGACGCCTAGCCGCCGTGCTTTGGGTTTCGAACAGCCGGATGCCGCCGCGCTTGGTAAACACCCTGAGGGTGGAACTGACTTGCTGTGCCCCCTTGAGGAGGGCCGCCAATCGATCACGGGTGCCGTGGGCCTGCTCCTCGTCCAGGAGTCCGGACTCCCAGCCTAGTTTTCCGACGAGCTGCTTTCGCGTGTAGCCCGTGATCTTTTCGACCGCTGGATTCACGTCGATGATTCGTCCAGAAGGATCGCTGACGATGATGGCTGCCGGTGCGTTGGCGAGGAGTGCCTTGTTGAACTGGGCCTCATCGTCGCGCTCCCGGCGGTAACGTTGCTCCACCGTGATGTCGGTGAGAATCGCGATGCCCTGGCGAAACACTGCACCGTCGTCTCCAATCGCAGTCAGGGCGAGTTGAGTGTGGATATGCTTCTTGTCCTTCGATTGAAGCACTAGCTTCACACCGTGACGATGGGTGGCATTGAAACGAGGACTGCGTTCCATGGCGGTGAACGTTTCGCGTGCGGTGTCCAGGCTCTCATTGGCGACGAAGTCGATGAGGCGTGAGCCTTGCAGTTCACTTTCGGAATACTTCAAAAGGGAGGCCAGCGCCCGATTGGAGGCAGTGATCCGCATTTGCTCGTCGAACACCGCTACGCCCGAGGAATTGTTGAGGAACAGACCTCGATAGTAGGCTGCCTGTTGCTTGCTGGCCTCGGCAAGCTGCATTTCGCGAGTCATATCGCGAGCGATTCCGAGGAAGCGTTCCTTGTCGAGACGCCGCAGGCGAAGGTCCATCTCCACCTCGCCTCCGCCGAGGCGACGGGCTCGACAGGCGAACCGTGGCATCTGGGCATTCTTGAGCTTCCGCAGATCCAGCTTGGCTTTGCTGCTGAGGCGCAGGTCAAAGATCTGCCACAGCGTCTGTCCGCGCAGCTCATCCTTTCTGAAGCCCAGCAGGCGCTCCATGAAGCGGTTGGCGTAGTAGATGGCCCCGCGGGCGTCGAACAGAAAGATGCCGTCCCCTGCTTCGTCCACCATCTGGCGGTAAAGGGCCTCGCGTTTCACCACTTCTTCGTAGGGTCCCACGTAGTTTGTGATGACCTGGGACAGGCCGACGGTGGAAATGAGCTTGCCTTTGCGACTTCTCTCCAGCACGCGCTGACTAATGTGAACGATGTCCCAGCGACCGTCCCCGCGGAGGATGCGGACGCGCTCGGAGACAATGGTGGTGGGGCCCGCCTGGCTGAGGCGGCGTTTCATTTTGGTGATGATCGCCGCGTCGTCAGGATGGACCAGCGATCTCCAGCCTCCGGGCCGCTTCTCCACCGCCTCTTCCTTGTAGCCAAACAGCTCTGCCAGGCGGTCGCCGCCCGCGATCATTTTGTTCGATTCGTAGTCCCACACGAAATAGCCGTGTCCTCCCATGCCCGTGAGGCCTGAAATCAGTGCCCTTGTGTTGGCCAGCAGCAACTTGTTCGAATCATTCATGGCGGCTCATGGAGCAGTTCAGTTCATCGCGCGCAAGGCCTCGCGAACGAGCTTGTTCGCGTCTAGTGAGGTGGAGTCGAAGCCCGGTTGCTTGACAATGGACTGCACCGTCTTCTGCGCTTCGCCTTGCTTGTAGCCCAGCGCGATCAAAGCCAGCACCGCATCGCTTTGCGCGGTCTTCGCCGGATCGTGCGCTGCCGTGCTGGCGCGCGCTTCTTGCCACGCGCCCACGACGCCGACCTTGTCCTTCAGTTCCAGCACGATGCGCTCCGCGGTCTTCTTGCCCACGCCGCTGATTTTGGCCAGCGCGGCCACATCCTCGCGAATGACCGCATCCTTGAAAGCCGACACCGGCATCCCGCTCAGCACCGCGAGTCCCATCTTGGGCCCGATGCCCGACACACGATCGATCAGCAGGCGAAACAAGTCGCGCTCATCGCTGGTGAAAAAGCCGTAGAGCGTGTGGTCGCGATCCGTGACGTGGTAGTGCGTGAGCAGCTGCACCTCGCCACTCGACTGCGCTAGCTTGTCGTAAGTCGAGAGCGGGATCAGCACATGGTAACCCACACCACCCACGTCGATGATGGCTTGGTTCGGCAACGACTCGGCCACGCGGCCGCGGAGATAGGCGATCATGGCGCTATGAGGCCGGGGAACTTCACGCACGCAAGGGCCAATCGTTGACGGATCGACTACTCGCGTCACGTTCAGCCATTCATGCGCCAGCTCCTTGTAACCATCGTCCTAACCGCCATCGCAACGCTGTCCCACGCGGCTCATCCTTTTCTCTGCTGCGACTACGGCGGCGGCAAGGTCTGCGTCGTTTCTGCCGAAGGCAACATCGAGTGGCAGTGGGATTGCAAGAACCCACAGGACTGCTGGAAGCTCCCGAACGGCAACGTCCTCTTCTGCTACCTCAACGGCGCGATGGAGGTCACGCCCGACAAGAAAGTCGTCTGGGAATACAAGCAGGAACTCAAGGCCATGAGCCACGTCGTGCAGAAGAAGAAAGACGGCACCACGGTGGAGAAGGACGTGGAGCAAGGCGTCGAATGCCACGCCTGCCAGCCGCTGCCGAATGGCAACGTCATGATCACCGAGTGCGGCACCAGCCGCATCATCGAAGTCGATCGCGGTGGCAAGATCGCGAAGGAAATCAAGCTCCACACCGCTCCCAACATCAGCCTGCATAACCAGTTTCGCGGCACGCGCAAGCTCACCAACGGTCACTACCTCGTGTGCTTCAAAGGCGAAGGCAAAGTCGTGGAACTCGACGCCGACGGCAAGGTGCTGCGCGAACTCCCCGTGCCCGGCGATCCGCATGAAGTCGTGCCACTGCCCAACGGCAATCTCATCGTCACCTGCGGCGATGGGCACAAGGTGATCGAGTTCGATGCCCAAGGCAAAAGCGTGTGGGAACTCAACGAGAACGACCTGCCCGGCAACACCCTGCGCCTCATGGCTGGCTGCCAGCGCCTGCCCAGTGGCAACACTGTTTTCTGCGTTTACCTCGGCCACGGCCACATCGGCGAGCAGCCCCAGGTGATCGAAGTCACGCCCGACAAGAAAGTCGTCTGGAACGTGGCCGATCACGCCCAGTTCAAGACCATCAACCAGATCATGCTCCTCGACGTGCCCGGTGATGTCACGAAGGGCGAAATCCATCGCTGATCCTTCATGACCAAAGCTGAGCCCTGGATTCTGCGCGTGCTCGCCGTCGTCTTCGGCGGCACGTTCGTCTATGCGGGCGTGGTCAAGGCGCTCGACCCCGGGCTCTTCCTCATCGACGTGCGCAGCTTCGACATGCTGCCTGATCCTTACGCTGCGTGGCTGTCGATCAGCTTGCCTTGGCTGGAGATCTTCGCTGGGCTCGCCGTCGTGATCGGGGTGTTTCGTGCGAGTGGTCTGCTCATACTCAATGTGCTGCTCGTTGTCTTCTTCATCGCCATTGGTTGGGCTTGGCATCGCGGCATCGACATCAAATGCGGCTGCTTCGGCAAGTCCGATGCTGCCTCCAACTACACCTGGCTCTTCACCCGCGATGGCATCCTGCTTGCGTTGGGCGCTGTCACGTCATGGCTGGAGATTCGACGCCTTCGCAAATCATGATCTCGCCCAAGTATCACTTCGCTTCCGACAACACCTCCGGCATCTGCCCTGAAGCATGGCAGGCACTGGAAGAGGCTAATCAAGGATTCCAGCCGAGCTACGGCGATGACGAGATCACGCGCGAGGCGTGCGAGACGTTCCGGCAGTTCTTCGAGACGGACTGCGATGTGTATTTCGTCTTCAACGGCACGGCGGCGAACTCGCTCTCGCTGGCGAGCCTGACGCAGAGCTACAACAGCATCATCTGCGCGAACGAGTCGCATGTGGAGACCGACGAGTGCGGCGCGCCCGAGTTCTTCAGCCATGGCGCGAAGCTACTCTGCGCACGCGCGGTCCAGGGCAAGCTGGATGCCGCAGATGTCGAGCGCCTGATCACGCATCGCACCGATGTGCATTACCCGAAGCCCGCCGCGCTGAGTCTAAGCCAGAGCACGGAACTCGGCACCGTTTACACGCACGCCGAGTTGCAGGCTGTCACCAGTCTCGCGCATCGCAAAGGCTTGTCCGTTCACATGGACGGCGCGCGCTTCTTCAATGCCCTCGCGGGCAGCAAGGCGTCAGCGGCGGACATCACCTGGAGAGCGGGTGTCGATGTGCTTTGCTGTGGCGGCACGAAGCTCGGCATGGCCGTGACCGAGGCAGTCGTGTTCTTCCGTCGCGAGCTGGGCGAAGCCTTCGCCTATCGCTGCAAGCAAGCCGGGCAGCTCTGCTCGAAGATGCGCTTCATCTCCGCGCAGTGGCTGCGACTTCTGCGCGATGAAACGTGGCGCAAGCACGCCGATCACGGCAATCGCCTCGCCCGATTGCTCGCGGAAAAAATGACCGCTTTGGACGGTGTGGAGCTGCTCTACCCCGTGCAGGCGAATGCCTGTTTCCTGAAGCTGCCCGACTCGATCAAGGACAAGCTCAAGGCCAAGGGCTGGCGCTTCTACAGTTTCATCGGCGGCGGCTCCCGTTTCATGTGCTCATGGAAAGTCACCGAGGACGATGTGCATCAGCTCGTGGCTGATGCACAGTGACCGTGGTCGATGAATCAGGGAACGGTGATGGAGTCCGTGGTTTCGACGTTCAACGACGGTGTGTAGGTGCTGCCGCTGATCGTGATGCCCGTGACCGTGAAGATGAAGGTGCCTGAGCCGCGGATGCGGGCGGTGCTCAAAGCGGCCACCCCGCTGGTATTGGTCGTCCCGCTGACATTGGCGGCGTAGAGGCCAGACCATGAGCCGGTCACACGAGCACCGGGGACCAAGGCTCCATTTTGATTCCGCACGGTGACGGAAGCCGTCGCAGCTGAGCCCTTCTTGTTGGTGTTCACGGACATCGCGATGTTGGCGACGTAGATCTGCAAAGTCTGCGTGACCGTGATGGAAAGCGTCGCGCTGGAGGAGAGTCCGCCATTGTCAAAGGCGACCAAGGAAGCTGTGAAGGTTCCTGGCGTGGTGTATTGATGTGAGGCATTCGCGGTGGTGGCATGGGGCGTGCCGTCGCCGAAGTCCCAGTCGTAGCTCGCGATGGTGCCGTCGGGATCGTAGGTGCCATTGCTGGAGAAGTTGACGGTCAGGGGTGCGGTGCCAGTGACAGGGGCTGAGCTGGCGATGGAGACCACGGGTGGCTGGTTGCCAGCGGGAATGACAGTGCCGGTGAGCAGATACTGCCCGATGCTGCCGTAGTCATTGTAGGCAGTGGTGGGATCGCCTGTGCCCGTGCCGTCAACGGCGAGGTAGTAGGTGCCAGCGGCGAGCGTGGTGGTCAGTGAGCCAGGAAGGCCGGTGGGATTGGAGGAAGTGACGAGAGTGCCTGCTCCATCATAGAGCGCGAGCGTCACATCGAGGTTGGGTGAGGGCGTGGCGGTTGCTGCGTTGAACGAGACCGAGCCTGCACCTGTGGTGAAGCGGAAGACATCCAGGTCGGTGCGCGAGGTGATGAGTCCCTCGGCGCTCACGCTGCTGCCGCTAAGCACTGAGGCTGTGGTGATCGAGTTGCCATGCTCATCCGCCACAGGCACTGCGCCGTAGCTTTGCATCACCGTGAGGTCGTCCTGCTTGTTGTTGGCCAGGGAGTATTCGCCTTTGCTCCACTGAACGACTTCGGAGTAGTAACCCACGCCCATGATCGGTGCCCAGTTGCCATGGCCGGAATAGTATTCAGTGCCGTTGGTCTGCCCATCGTGAGTGAGCCCCAGTGTGTGGCCGACCTCATGGCTGGTTGCTTCCGCAGTGTATTTTTCATTGCCGCCACCGAGTTGAGTGGTGAAGACGAAGCAAGGGGTGTCGCTGTTCCAGTTGAAGGAACCGATATAAGCCACGCCACCTGCTGCCGAGCCAAACCAGTCGCTGCTGCTGCCACCGATGCACACGCGCACGCCGTAAGCCTGATCGGTGGAGGTGCTGCGGCGCAGGCCCTCAAGGCCTGGGTCCTCGGTGGTCACATCCAAATCAAAGGCAGCGAAGTCTTCCACCACTCGCCGCCAGATCATCTGGATGCGCAGCAATTCAGCATCGCTGAATCCTGTGGTGCTGTCGGTGTTGAAAGCAGGCGTCGTGAAGCTGGCTCCGGCTGTGTAGGTGCTGTTCCACGAAGTGCCGGTGGTGGTGTGACCGTCGAAATCGAGGTAAATCTTTTTTGTCGAGGTCGGGCGGCTATGAAGCAGGAAAGTCTGCGATGTGGGATAGTTCGTGGCAGGCACAATGCTTGATCCGGTGGTCGCGGTGGTCACCGTTCCCAGCGTTGTGCGAACGCGGCCCACGCCTGCGGGAATCAGGCCCTGACAGCAGTAGTGGAGAGCACCCGTTTCATCGCAACGCATACCATGGTCGTGGCGGACAACTTCACGGAAGTCTTTTTCGTCCAGACCCAGTGACTGGGCTGTTGAGGAAATGCGATTGCCAAGGGTGTTCTCGATTTCCGTGTTATGTCGGAATCGACGTGGAGCCTGGGCTTGGAGGCTGGTGATCGCAGAAGTCGCAATGATCGCGGCAAGCATCAGCTTGCTGCCCTGCCAGGGAAACGGAGTCAGTTTCATGGACGGCTTTATAATTACTATAATTCCAGACGACAAGCTTTTGTTTTCGCACTCCGCAGCGGCCTTGTTGATAGTAAGACAAAGTTAATCTACCCCACGGACTGAGCCAGCAAGGCATCGCGGTAGTAGCCTTCGCGCGCGCTGAGTTCCTCGTGTGTGCCGGTCGCTACGATGCGGCCTTGATCGAGCACCACGATGCGATCGGCATACTTCACGGCCCCGAGCCGATGCGCGATGAGGAAGCAGGTGCGGCCCTTCATCGCGGAGTCGAGCGCTCGGAGGATCTCAGCTTCGGTTTCGGTGTCCACGGCGGCGGTCGGGTCATCGAGAATGAGGATCGCGGGATCAAGGATCAGCGCGCGAGCCAGCGCGAGGCGTTGCCGTTGTCCGCCGGAGAAGTTGCTGCCGTTCTCCTGCACGAGCGAGTCGTAGCCCTGCGGCAGGCGTTCGATGAACTCATGCGCGGCAGCGAGTCGGGCCGCGCGCTCGATCTGCTCGCGCGTGGCATCTGGTTTGCCGAAGGCGATGTTCGCCGCCACGCTGGCGCTGAAGAGGAAGCTCTCCTGAAACACGAGTCCCACCTGCTTGCGCACATCCTCCAGCTTCCACTCGCACAAGTCGCGTCCATCGAGTCGCACACAGCCGGCATCAGGATCGTAGAACCGCGGGATCAAATGGATGAGCGCGCTCTTGCCTGCGCCCGTGGGGCCTACGATCGCGATGCGTTCGCCGGACTTCACCGCGAAGTTGATGTCGTGCAGCACGGTGTTGTTCTCCTTGAAGGCGAAGCTCACGTTCTCGAAGGCGAGTTCACCACGCGCACGATTGAGCGATGCGGCGTTTGGTGCATCGCGCACCTCGGGCTGCGTGTCGATGATCTCGAACACGCGCTGCGCGCCGGCGAGCGTCTGCTGCAGATTGTCCGCGATGCCCGCGATCGCATTGACCTGCGCCGCGAGCTGCTGCAGCACGCCCGCGAACACGACCAGGCCGGTGCCGAGTGGAATGCGGCCCTGAATCGCGAGCCAGCCGCCGTAACCGAGCAGCACGGCCATGCTCAGATGATTGAGCAAGCCCACGAGCGGGTGCAGCAACGAAAGCTTGAAGAAGATGCCGCGCTTCTGCACGCGCACGGCGTCGTTGGCTTCGTCGAAGCGCTGCGTCGCCCACGGCTCGAGCGCGAACGCCTTCACGATGCTGATGCCGCGCATGAGTTCCTCGAAGGTGAGCACCAGCTTGTCCACGAGGTCGCGGTTCGCATTGTAGTCGCGGCGCAGCCAGCCGGAAAAGATGATCACCGTGAGCCACACGAACGGTAGCGGCAGCAGGCACGCGAGCGTGAGCCCCGGATGAATGCGTAGCAGGCACACGAGGTAGAAGGCGAAGGCGAGCAGCGTGTTCACGCTCTGCACCACCACGCCGTCGAGGAACAAGCGCACGGCCTGCGTATCGCCGGTGACGCGATTGATCAGCGGCCCTGTTGTGTTGGCATCGAAGAACCGAAAGCTCAGGCGCTGCATCTTGGCATACACCTCACTGCGCAGGCCGACGACGATCCTGCCCTGGCCGAGACGCGAGTTCGTGAGTGCGGCTCGATAGCTCAGCCATGCACGCAGCATCGCGACACCGAACACCCACGCGCTCAGCACCGCGAGCACCTGCATCGGCTTCCATGAGGTCGGTGGCTGCCAGCCGAACGGGAATCCCGGCGCGGTGTCCGTGTGCTCCAGCACATGCCGCACGTAGTCGATGCCCAAGCCAATGCCGCCCAAGCCTGCGAGCGACAGCAGCACCAGCGATGATTGCTGGGCGATCAAGGTGAGGCATCCACTCCGGTGCTTCCACGCCATCGCCGACAATCGGCGCAGCAGTTCGCGCTGGGTGTAGGTCGGTGGGCTGGCTTCGGGCATGGGGTCGTATTCGGCGTGACAAGCGAATGGCGGAGCTGGGCGCAGCGCAACCGCTAGTTTGACCAGCGATGAGAGCGCTGAGCCCGGCCTCGGCCGGAGTCATTCCGACGACCTGTTTCGCGAGCACACTCGCAGCAGCGGTCCGGCAAACGCCATGGTCACGGCGGCCCAGGCCGTCTCCTCGAGCGGCACGCCAGCCCATCGGATCGGCCACGTGGCGGACAGGTTCCACCACGCTTCAAACACCCCTGGGTAGAGCGGCACAAAGATCAGCACGTAGAACAACTGATAAGCCACTCCTGCGGCGAGCGAGAGCGCCAGCGTGAGTCGCGCGCACGAGGGCTGCACCGTCTGCATAACGACCGCTACTACGGTGACGGTTGCGAGCAGCACATGGATCGAGTTCCACGTGGTCACGGCGGTCAGCAGGAAGAAACCTGCGATGCCGCACAGTCCCAGCAGCCATACCCGGACGACCGTGCGCCAGTGAAGCGGTGGCAGCGGCTCCCATCCAAGTCGTGTGGCGACGGCTTCAAACACTCCCGCGCAGCCTCCCGCGAGAGCAAAGGTCAGGATCAGGTCTTCCAAGCCACCGAAGTGAATGCCCCCGACGATGAAGGGACACAGGTAGCCAGGGTGCCAGTAATCGCGGAGCGACCAGTATTCGGAAACAGGTCCCGCTACCGACAGGAGGGCACCCACGACGACCATGGTCGTGCGCTGCTTTTTCAGGATGGCGAACAACAATGCCCACACCGCTAGCCAGAACAGCGCTCCAGACATGTAGGCATAGTCAGGCATGGTGAGAGTCAGCGACATTTACTCGGAACGACAAGGGCAATTCGCCCGCGCCACCACACCCACCAGCACGGCAGCATGAGCACGGTGGAAGCGATCAGCGGCCAGGCATTGCCGAACCGGTTGGCGGCGGCCACGATCGCCAGCGCGTGGAAGGCGGCGGACATCGTGAGCAGCAGCGACTCCAGGCGCTCGTCGATCGGCCGAGCCTCCAGCTGATCCGAGCGACCGAGGTGGAAATATGCAGCTGTGATCAGCGTGGTCACAGCACCCCAGCCCAGAGCGTTCAGCACTTGCAGGCGGGCGCCGTCTTCGATCGCAAAGTGCCATAGCCCGATGGACTGGCCGAGCGGGTCCAGGAGCAGCGCCGTTCCTGCCATGAACAGGCCGCACAGCAGCGACCGTGTGGTGAGACTCCACGTGTGCCGACGCAGCAGCACCACCGGCAGCCGCACCAGCACATACCACGACAGCGGGATCGCCAAAGGAACTCCGCCGGACAAGTGCGGCTGAAACGCGGCGTGGTAAACGTAGCGACTGCCAAACGGCACACCGGTATGCACACCGCACGCCTCCGCTGCCCAGCCGATGCCAAACGCGAGCAGAAACAATCGCCACGCATCGCGCCGTGACACTTCCAGTGATGCATACCAGAGATTGGTGGCGGTGAGGATCAAACTGCCCACGAGGACGGCTTCTCCGGTCACCAGCCAGCCCGATCCCAGGCTTGCCTGCGACACAAACGGCACCCCAAGCAGCCACACAAAAGCCAGTGGCAGAATCACCATGGAAACGCCGCGCTTCGGCGAGTCTTGGGAGTGGCGCGGCATGGGTCCGTTCATTCGTCGCATGGTGAAAAGCATCCATGCCATGTGCAACCAGAGTTCCAGCGTGTGCATTGCATTCGCTGCCGATACTCCTATGCTGGCCGCCACGCCTACATGCCAGATCCCTCGCCACCGCCGCTCGTGCGCGTCATCGCCGCCACCAAAGACTACCCACTCGGGCATCGCACTGTGCAGGCCCTGCGCGGAGTCACGGTGGAAATTGCCGGTGGTGCGTTTGTGGTGATGCAAGGACCCTCGGGCTCGGGCAAAACGACACTGCTCAATCTGATTGGCTGCATCGATCATCCCACCACCGGCAGCGTCATGGTCGCGGGCGAAGATGTGGGCACGCTGGCCGACGCCAGCCTCTCGCGGTTTCGCGCGCGAAAGCTGGGCTTCGTGTTTCAAAATTTCAATCTCATCCCCGTGCTTACCGCCGCGGAGAACATCGAGTATCCGCTTCGCCTCAATGGTGTGTCAGTGACGGAGGCGAGAGCACGCGCACTGGAGATGCTAGACTCACTGGGCTTGGGAGCGGAGGCGCATCAACGGCCCGCCGAATTGTCCGGCGGTCAGTGCCAGCGGGTCGCCGTCGGTCGCGCGCTGGTCACCCATCCAGCGCTGGTGATTGCCGACGAACCGACAGCCAATCTCGACTCCACGACGGGCGCGAAGATCATCGAACTCATGCGCGAGATGCGTGACCGCCTGGGCACCACGTTTGTCATTTCAACTCATGATCCGCAGGTCGCCGCGCTCGCCGAGCGCCGGCTGCTCATGCGTGATGGACTCCTCACCGACACATGACCGCCTGGAGTCTGGCTTTCCGCAATGTGTGGCGTAATGCCCGCCGCAGCGTGTCCACGATGCTGGCCATCGCGTTGTCGTGCGCGGGTCTGATGTTGTTCGGCGGCTACATCACCTGGGCTCATCTCGCTGCTGAAGTTCATGCCGTGGTGCTGTCCGGGCACCTGCAGATCTTCAAGGCGGGCTATCAGGCTAAAGGCTCGGGCAATCCCGCTGCGTATGCGCTGACGGGTTACGATGAGATCAAGAAGATGCTCCTTGGCGACCCGGTGATCGGCCCGCGAATCGACCTTATCACCGGCAGGCTGGTGGTCAGCGGCATCGTCACCAGCGCCGAACAACAAACGACGGCTACGTTCGCTGGCATGGGTGCCTTCCCCGGTGAGATCGAGCGCATCATTTACTGGAATCCGTATGGCCTGACCGAGGCGCGGCACATCCCGGCCAACCGCCATCTCTTTGCGCGGGAACCGGAACTCGATGCCAGCGATCCGGATGGCATCACCATCGGGGAAGGTCTCGCGCGGGTGCTCGGCGTGAACGGCAGCGCCCGGCCTTCGCTGGAACTCACGGCCCTGCCGCCCTCCGGCGGCCTGCCCAACATGGTCTCCGGCACCGTCAGGCAGACAAGCATTCGCGCGATGGAGGAACTCGACAATCATCTCGTCGTCATGCCCATCGAGATGGCGAGTGGTCTGCTGTTCCCTGGTGAGCCGTTGCACGTCACGTCGGTGCAACTGCTGCTCAAGAGCACCGAGGATCTACCGCTGGTCGAGCAGCGCATCGATGAACTCGCTCGCGAGCACCACCTCGAATGGGAGCACCGCGATTGCTGGGAGTTGAACCCGAATCACGCACGCTCGCTCTCGATGGTGAACATGTTCTTTGCCTTCGCCTTCTGCATCGTGGCCGTGGTGCTCGTGTTCACGATCTACAACACGATGATGATGGGCATCGTCGAGCGCACGCGCGAGATCGGCGCGATGCGCGCGATGGGCGTCACCCGTGCCGGTATCGTGACCATGTTCGTGCAGGAAGGCATCGTGCTCGGCCTCCTGGGCGGATGTGCGGGCATCGTTGCGGGCCTTGTGACCGCGTGGGCGGTGAACCACTCGATGATTCTCTACACGCCGCCTTATTTCAATGTGCAGGCCAAGCTGGAGGTGGCCTGTCTGCACTCTCCCATGATCGTGACGGGCAGTTTCCTGAGCAGCTTCTGCGTCGCCGTCATCGGCGCGTTGTTCCCTGCACGTCGAGCCAGCCGCCTGGAGATCGCGGAGGCCCTTCGCCATTGATCCTCATGAAGTCACTCGTGCCTATCTTTGTTCTTCTTTGGGTGCTGACGGCTTCAGCCCAGACGCCGAACACGCATGTGTCGCTGGTGCAGAAGCTCGACGCGATGCGCGTGCCGCCCGAAGATTTCACCGCCCGCGTCACCGTGCAGAAGACCAAGGCCGGCGCCTCGACGAGCGAGACCGCGACGTTCCGGCAGTATTCGCATCGTCGGGTGGAAGCCAATGGCCGCGTCGTGCTCGATACACTGGTGGTCTGCGATGAGCCGGCGCGCGATGCGGGCAAGATGATCCTCTTCGTGGGCGACGCGTGCTGGTTCTTCGACCCGCGAGCGAAGCGCGCCTCACGCATGCCCGCACAACAGGTCGCCTCGCAAGCGCTCGTCGCGGACCTCATGAACTGGCGGTTCACCGATGACTTCGATCATACGCTCGCAGGTCGGGAATCCGTGACAGCCGCGGGTTCTGCGCATCCATGCACGGTGTTGGACTTCACGCCCAAACCCGGTGTGAAGAACCGCTCGCCACTGGTCCGCTGCTGGATCGACGACGCCGGGCATCCATGGAAAGCCGAGCATTACACCGCCAGCCGCCGGGTCTTCCGCCAGGTGCTTTTCACTCGCTACGAAACCGTGCTCGGTGCCCGACGCGCCACCGGGCTGCGCATCGACAACCACGGTGACATCGAAGACATCACCTTGAGCGAGATGAAGGCCGGGCGCAGTCCTGCCGACTGGTTCGATCCCGAGAAGCTGCCGACGATCAAAACGAAGTGACAACGGCTGTCACCTTCACCGCATCCATGCTGCCACTTGCGCTTGTGAGCAGGTGCCTGGGTATCGTTGTGGCAGTTGGCACCACAAGCGATTGGCATGGCGAGGCGGGGCACAACCGCTACCTTAAAACGGATGCCACCTGATGAACACGACCTCCTCCGAACCTTTGAAAACAGTCACTGGTGGTATGATGTGTTGCATTGGCTGGTGCTAAGGGAGCTGGAGCACGTTCCGCAGGATGCGAACTTGCTTGACGTTGGTTGCGGCACGGGTGGGTTGCTCTCAAAGATGAACCGCGTGAAAGCGCAGGGAATCGATGTCTCGGCTCATGCGATCAGTCATTGCCGGGGTCGTGGGTTGTCTTCGGTGCAAGCGGCCTCCGTGCATGACCTTCCGTTTGCCGACGAGTCCTTTGATGTGGTCACTTGTCTCAACGTGCTTTACCACGAGATGGTGGACGACAGTCTGGCGCTGAACGAGATGGCGCGGGTGCTTCGCCCAGGGGGCAGACTGGTGTTTAATGAGCCTGCATTTGACTGTTTGCGAGGCGGGCACGATGACCGGGTTTGTGGTGCCAGGCGCTACACGGTGAGTCATGTGCGACATCTGTTGGAACGGCATAATCTTGAGCCCAAGATGCTTCACTACTGGAATGCTTGGCTCTTTCTGCCGCTGCTGGTGAGGCGTCGGTGCGGACGTGCTGGAACATCGGACCTCCACTCCTTGCCGCGCTGGCTGAATGCGGTGTTTTGTTCCGCAGGCAGGGTTGATGCAGCAATGGCCCGCTGGTTGCACCTGCCCTTTGGGTCTTCCGTTTTTGGCATTGTCGGCAAGCCAGGGTCCACGGACTCTGTGCAGCCGGAGCAGGCCTCGCTCGGGGAGCTGGCTCCGACCTAAGGGGAGATACGACAGCCTGCCTTCGATCCATCTCTGACCCAATGATCATCCATTCCGAAACCAAGGCCTTTCATGCTCCTTCGTCTCGGGTCAGCCTTGAGGCGGCGCTGAGGCGCATGCCTGTCTGGTTGATGGCGATCGTGTTGCCCGGACTTTCGGCTGCCATCGGGTGGATCGACTACCTCACGGGGTGGGAGTGGAGCTTGTTTGTGTTGTATGCTCTCCCCATCTTTCTGGCGGTGTGGTGGCGGGGCAGGAATGCGGGGTTATTGCTGGCCGGCTGGAGCGCGGTGATCTGGTGGGTGGCCAATCAAGCGGGCAACCCCTATCAAACTCAGCTGGGCTACAATCTCGCCATGTTCAGCCGCTTTGTTTACTTCGCGTTCGCCGCGATTGGTGGGGCGGCGATTCGGAACAAGCAGGAGGCAGATGCAGCGCACATTCGGATGCTTGAAGAGCGAAGGCAGCTGGAGCAGGACCTTGTCTCGGTGAGCGAGCATGAGCAGCAGCGCATCGGTCAAGATCTTCACGATGGTCTGTGTCAGCAGCTGGCAGCCATCGGATGCGCTGCGCGTGCGCTGGCCGATGATCTTCAGGCACGCGCCCTTCCCGAGGCCCAGGACGCCAGCCAGATTGAGGAACTCATTCAGCAGGCCGTGCTCGAGGCCCGCAGTCTCGCGCGTGGCATCTTCCCGGTGCACGTGGATCGCAGTGGGCTCTCGACAGCGCTCAGCGAACTGGCCAACACCACCAGCCGCCTCACAGGTGTGCCCATTGAAGTGAAGGAAGGTGCGGAGGTGCATCTCTCGGACCCTGATGTGTCCATGCACCTCTATCGCATCGCGCAGGAAGCCGTCGCCAATGCCGTGCGCCACAGTGGAGCCACATTGATTGTGATTGCGCTGGAAGCTCACGAGGGGATCCTCGAGCTACGCATCGAAGACAATGGCTGCGGTATTGAAGCCAGCCGCCGCTCACCTCGGGAAGGCATGGGATTGCGCACCATGCGCTACCGCGCTCAGGCTCTGGGTGCCGACCTTATCATCAAGAACCGAGTGGCTGGCGGGACCGTCGTCGTGTGCCAGCTCAAAGTGAAACCCGACCTTCCAGAACCCACTTTTTATGGCCCAGCATAGCAACACTTCCGGAAAACGCTTCCAGGTGGCCCTGGTCGAAGATCATCCGATGTTTCGTGAGCACATCGGCCAGCTGATCAATCGTGACCTAGGCATGGAGGTCTGTGGTGAGGCGGACAACATCAAGGATGCCATGACGCTGATCCGCGAGCAGAAGCCCGACATCGCCATCGTGGACATCACCCTGCGAGGGTCCAGCGGGCTTGAGCTGCTCAAGGACATCAAGGCGCAGGGTATCGACCTCCCCGTGCTCGTTCTCTCCATGCATGACGAGGACCTGTATGCCGAGCGCTCGCTGCGCGCCGGAGCCAAAGGTTACATCACCAAGAACGAAGCCTCATCCGAGGTGGTGAAAGCGATTCGCAAAGTGATGAACGGCGAGGTCTATGTGAGCAAGCGCATGACGGCCCGCCTGCTGGAGCGCATGACACAGAAACGTTCCTCGTCCGACATCCAGGGTCTCGCGCTGCTCGCCGATCGCGAGCTGGAAGTCTTCCAGCTGCTGGGTCGTGGCAAAAGCACCCATGACATCGCCGTGGCGCTGAACCTTGGCGAGTCCACGGTGGAAACCTATCGAGCCCGAATCAAAGAGAAGCTCCAGCTACGAAGCGCTGCCGAGCTCTACCTTCGCGCCGGCCAGTGGGTGCGTGATCACGGGGCGTGATGCCCGGCACCACACCGGGTGGTGTGCAGCGCTACAAGTGGTGACTTTTGCCAGCCAGCCTCGCCTCATGAGAGGCTTGGCGCATGGCAAAGAAAAATGTTCGCCGCACAAGCAACGTCATCCAACCAGCGCACGCTGAAGAGGTTGGGAATGAGCCTGCTGTCGCATCGTCCTCCACGCGTTCTCCCTGGCTTTGGGGTGCTCTTGCTGCCCTGTTCTTCATAGCTGTGTGTGTCGCCCTTTATGGTCGCACGCTCGACTATCCGATGGTCTTCGATGACGAGATGTATCTGAGAAACAATCCCCTCGCGGGCAAGGCGGAGAGCTTCGGCTACCTCGGCCATCTTCATGAGTTCGCCAATCGTCCGGCACAGCTGGGACTCGATCCCGACCTCGCCACGAACTTCATCATGCGCCCCGTCGCGTATGCCACCTTTTACCTCAACTACTGGTTCGATGGATTCACGCCTCGCTGGTATCGGGCATTGAACATCCTGCTGCACGCTACCAACGTCATTCTGATCGCCGGACTCACCGGTCTGCTGCTCAGGCGGCTCAATGTGAATCGCCATTCACGCTGGTTCATCAGTTTCACTGCGGCACTGCTCTTTGCCGTGCATCCACTGGCCACCGAGTCGGTCACCTACATCATCCAGCGTTTCGCCTCGTTGAGCACGGCGTTTTACCTTGGATGCCTGTGGATGTATTTCGCCGCCGATGATGCCACGAGCCGTCGTCAGCAAGTGCTTCGCCGCGCGGGTGCCACGATGCTTTTGCTGCTGGGCATGCTGACCAAGGAGAGCACGATCACCGCCCCGGTGATCGCGGTGCTGATCGATGTGGTTTTGATTCGCACCTCGTTGGGCAAAGCCATGAAAAGAGCATTGCCATTGCTGCTCTGCCTGCCTGTGATTCCGGGTTTCATGCTGCTGGTCGCCTGGGCACAAAGCCCGGACAACTTTGGTCTGATGGCCGCCATCCACCTGGCTAACCTCAAGGAGCAGCCCTGGGACCACTCACACTACTTCATCACCCAGCTGACGGTCGTGCTGCATTACCTGCGAATGCTCGTCTGGCCCACTGGGCAGAACATCGATCCTGAGTGGCCTCTCTACCATCATGTGTTCCAGGGGCCGGTGCTGCGTGCGATCGCCATCTTCTCAGCACTCCTCGGGGCCGCGTGGTGGATCATGCGGCGAAACGGCAGACAGCCTCAGCATCGAGTGCCGCTGGTGTTTCTGCTTTGGTTCTTCATCTGCCTTTTCCCTTCGTCGGGTGCGGTGCCCTTGCCCGACCTCGTGGCCGAGCATCGCAGTTACATGGCCTCCATCGGGTTCTTCATCGTGGTGGCCTGGGCGTTGAACTGGGTGCGGGAGCAGTTCATGGAGCATGAGTTCCTGCTGCACCTGGCACCTGTCGCCGCCTCCGTCAGCATTTTGGGTCTCGGGCTTGCCACATGGAATCGTAACGACGTTTGGAGCACCAAGCTCTCGCTCTGGCAGGACACGGCGGCCAAGAGCCCGGGCAAGTATCGGGTGTGGGCGAATCTCGGCGTTGCCCATTACGAGAGAAAGGAGCATGAAGAAGCCCTCCGATGCACTGAGAAAGCTGTGGAGATGGAGCCGCTCTTTGCACGCGGTCAGCTCAATCGCTTTGCCTTGCTCAATGCGCTCAAGCGGCATCCAGATGCCATCCAAGCGATTGAGAAGACCGTCGCCGCGATTCCCCAGTTTGGCCACTCAGTGGACATCCAATACCAATACGCCATCGCCCTCATCAATGTGGGTCGTGAGCATGAGGGCGCGGGCTGGCTCAAGCGCGTTGTGACCACACAGCCGGAGCACCTGTATGCCCACATTGCCTTGGGAGCCTTTTACCAGTCCACAAACCAGCCAACTGCCGCTCTGGAGTGCTTCCGCAAGGCGCTGAGGCTGCAACCACAGCATCCCAAACTTCCGTCTATCATTCAGCAGCTTGAGCAGAAAGACTCGCTCGCTGCGCAGTAGCACGCATTGCCACAGCGCTCCCATCGGTGCTAACGGCTACGGGAATCACGCCCATGGCTATCGAAGTGACGGGTGCAAGAGTTTGCATCCCGTGGCATGCTGGACTCCCAGGACGGGAGCCGAAGGCGGAGTCCTCACCGATTCAAGTGTGGCGACGGAAACTTTCCTTGACGGACCAAGGTTGGAATTAGTAAAAGCAGACGGCTTTAACTAAAAAAGTCGGGATTTTCCAACTACCGACCTCTATGATCATCAATCATCACCGTAGGTATTTAGGTTCAGCCACCCTTGCTCATTTGCGTCAGAGCCAGTCAGCTCGCTTAGTTCAGTGGCTTGCGCTTCTACAGTTGATACTTGCATCCCCTGCACCCACTTCTCGCGCTGATGACGAGGTTGTTGGGGATGGGACACCTGGCTCGGTGATTGCCAGTGATACTTTAACCACGACGGAGACCAGCACTCAGGATTCGGATGGAGACCACATCACCAATGCCGACGAGATGGTGCTCGGCACCAGCGCCTATAATCCAGACACCGATTACGATGGCATTACCGACGCCGATGAAGTGACCATCACCGGAACCAGCCCGACTTCCTCAGACACCAATACGGACGGCATTAGCGACTACAACGAGTTCTATGGCAATACTTCCGTGGACACCACGATCCTCGGCGATGGTGTTACCCCTTACGATTGGGACGGCGACGGCATCACCGATCCCAATGACCCCAATCCTACCGATGCGGTGAACAATGAGTGGGACACGGACGGCGACTACGTCGTCGATTCCCAGGACTCCAGCCCCTGGAACGCCTATGTATGGAGCGATTGGAACAGCAATGGAGTGAATGACGATGTTGAGCCCAATGGTGCAGGCGGTTCGATCTCAAACGACAATGATGGAGATGGGGTAGCGAATGATTCAGACTCCAATCCCAATGACGTGTTCCTCTCGAACGATTGGAATCTCAACGGCGTGAACGACGATCAGGAAGACAGCGATGGGGATGGCGTCATCAATAGTGCCGACAGTCATCCGAACAACAACACCCTGTGGTGTGATTGGAACAGCAATGGCGTGAACGACCACACGGAGAGCGGGGTTCAAGACAGTGACGGCGACGGCTATGCTGACAACGCTGACTCCCATCCTCAAAACCTGGCACTGTGGTGCGATTGGAACAATGACGGTAGCAATGACAACGGTCAGGTCGCAGCAGTTGATGAGGACGGCGATGGGTTTGACAGTTTGACGGATACTGATCCTGGCAACCCTATGTTGTGGTGCGATCATAATCGCAATGGGGTGAACGATTCTGATGAGAGCTATGGTGGGATTACATATTCGGGCTCCTCTACGACGGAAAGCCAGGGCCTTTCACCAGAGGACAGAGCTCTTGCCATTCAGATGGGGCTTGATCCCGACAACCTTCCCCCAGGTTGGAAGGCCAGTATGGCGATCGGGGACTCTGACGGTGATGGCTACTACGACAACGCAGATTCCCACGCAGGCAATCCCCAACTGTGGAACGACTGGAACAACAACGGCTTCAACGATGAAACCGAGATTCCCCCGGATTCTGACGGCGACGGCGTCTCTGACTCCGAAGATTCATTGCCTTTGGATACCGATAACGATGGCTTGCCAGACGTCCAGGAAGCTGAACATTGGACCAGCGCTTTCGTTCCAGATAGCGACGGAGACGGATTGAAGGACGGTGAAGAAGTTTTCTCCACGCACACCGATCCAACGAACGTGGATACCGATTCAGACGGGGCGACCGACTATGAAGAAAGCGTCGTTTATCAGACCAACCCCTTGGTGTCCACGCCGTCTAGTGAGTGGATATCAGTGTCCACGAATCTCCCCTATGACCAGGATTGGGACCGCGACGGGATGCCCAACAGCTACGAGACCGCCTGGGCTCCTCTGCTCAATCCGTTGGATCCGATGGATGCTCAGGGAGATTTGGACAGCGACGGCAAAACCAATCTCCAGACCTATATGGAAGGCCTGAGTCCGGTGGCGGTGTCGATGGCTGATAAAGATGGAGATGGCATCACGGACATCGAAGAAGACTACTGGAACCGACAGAAGCCTGGGCTTTGTAACAAGAGCAGATTTGCCGATGCCTTTGAAGACCCCGATGGCGATGGCCTGCTAACCGGAGAGGAGATTCGGCGGTCCATCAACATCAGGACTCGATGGCTGGCGGAGACGAACCAGCTGGAAACGTCGGTCGTTGCGTTGAGGGCCAAGTTTCCGGCAGTTGGGTCGAAGCCTTCAATCATTCCTGACAGTTATCTGGCCGGCGGTGGCACTCAACCATCCGAACTGGGACTGCAGTTTGAGTTCCAGTTGAATAAGCGTCTCGGCACACTGAAAACCGTGACCACAGGCGCGGCGTTCTTCATTCTCAATCCTGCGCGCCAGGAACAGGACAATGGCCACCTGAATGAGTCGAGACTCTGGCAATGGCTCGCGGAAGCGTATCCCGTGTCGGGGGGGACCGGTTCACCTCAGGCAGGTGCCTCTGCGGCGCAAACATTAGCTGCCCAGAATCCAGGATGGAAAAGGTTGCACTCCTATGAGGCCTATCGGGATTTTGTCGAAGGCTGTGTCTTGATTGAGGAGAAGAAGCGCGCCAGTTCCGCTGGTGACCAGGCGTTGCTGAATGTGCTGGACTCTCGGTTCGGCCAGCTTTTCTACCTTTACGACTACGGGTCCCATTCTCCCGTGAGTCGAGATCTAGTCATGGACTCACGGATCACGTGGCGCTGCCCCGTGATCGATGTCACCACCTGGGGGATCAACTATGTTGATACGCCGCCGGTCGGTGTTCCAGACGGATTCGACAAGTGGAGAGCCGACAAATACCCTGCCTTGTCTCCATTGGCCCGGGAGACCCAGCCTGCTGCCCACCCGCCTGCGTCTGACGATATTGACCGGGACGGGCTGCCCAACGCCTGGGAAGGCTACTACAACTTTGATTGGCGGGATTGGCGGGACGGAGGCACCACCGGCAGTTATGTGGAGAACGACTACTCGCTCGTCGAGAATCTTCGTCGCGACCCAGATCGAGACGGCCTTTCGAATCTCTGGGAGTATTACCTTGCGACCAACCCGACGCTCAAGGACACGGATGGAGATGGAGTGAATGATGGGGTTGAAGTTCTCTGGTCCCCTCAGCCCGGTGGGGCGACTAACCCTCAGGTCAAGCCATCGCTCGCCGATCATCCGGAGTTTACCACCATGCCTGAACACCCCAGCGATATTTTTGACGCGGGAGGCGGTGGAGGCGGTGGTGGAGGCGGTGGTGGAGGAGATCCGCCTCCCGTGATCTGGCCACCCGAATACAGCCAGGACTTCGGATGGAAGGTCGCCACAGGCGAAAAATTGACCTACTTCACTTATAACTTCAGTCATGTGTGGGACGAAGCTTCAGCGAGGTATTTTGGTCAACACGAGTTCACTCGACCAGGGTTAGGGATCGATTGGAGCTTCTCCGACGAGCCGACGATTGAATACAACGACGCGAAAGCCTTTGAAGACATTTACCTCGAACAATTGCGGGCCGTCCCTTTTGGCTATGACGATACAACGGGAAGCTGGGGCAACATCATGGCAATAGGACAGTGGATTCGAGAGGAAAAGTATCGGCAAGGGCAACTTCTCAGCTTGGATTCCATTTCAGGCTTGGGCTACGGCCGCAGCGCTTGCTTTGCATCGATCGTCACAGCCCGCGCTGAGGAGTTCGCCGATGAGCCCCGGGTGTTCAACGCCATTGCCCTTATGGACACGAGCGTCGCTGGTCGAGTAGGGAGTAGCCTGCTGGCCACGACAACGCTTAGCTTCTATGTGCCCGCTGGCAATCGCTGGGCGAATGCCTTTGGGTGGTCAGCTTCGGGAGGCGCTGGTGGATCGTTCGGATTCCGGGTCGCCTCCGGCCTTCGAGACCCCGAGACGAGTGGATTTGCAAGAGGCCTGTTCGTCTCCCCCCTCCCTTCCAGTCCCGGAGTGACGCGGACGGTGACGTATTTCCCGGTTGACCTCGACATCTACCTGCCACGCCCTGACGACGATCCCAAGCCCGAGAAGCGCAATGATGGGGAAGAGGATGATCCCGACAAAACCGCCATCATCTTCAGGTCCCCGTTTGATGAAGAGAACAGCCCGATTCCTGGCCATCAGCCACGGACCGAGGAAGTGGCCAAGCTCACCATCGCCCCCACCTCCATGCCCAATGAGGACCTGCTCAAGCCTGCCTTCCGCCTCTCCTTCTCTCCTGGTTCGGGCCCCGAGCGCCGGTTTCAAGTCTATCGTGATACCGCCCTGTCCCGGGAGGTCTATGCCTACAACACCGTTTTCCCCGATATTCACAGCCTGACCAGCCTGTATATCAAACCTCTGCGCGGGAGTGACCTGGAAGGCGAGAAGATCACCCTCCAAGTCCGCATCAACAACCGCTGGATCGACGCCGATGAGGTGAAATTCCGCCTCCTCCCGGTTGACTTAGCCATCGACGCAGACAGAAACGGCACCATCACCAGCGGAGAAACAGCATCGCAAGCGAAGCCGTTTAGGTTTTGGATCAACAACGACGATGATCCCAACACACTTGGCGATGATGTAGAAAGCGCGATGACCGAAAATGAAGAGATGACGCCCAATTTCGAAGACTGGCGTTCGGCTCCGACATCTGGACACATCGACGGTCTTCGAGACTTGGAGGACTTCACAAGGCTGCACATGACATTGCCAGCCGACATCGTTCAAAAGGCCGCATCAGGTGAAGCGCAAATTGGCTTCAAGTGGGTCGATGGCAGTGGCCCACGCATACGCCTCTATAAAGCTGCGGATGCTGCTGGTGGACTGGAGTATCTGACTGACCCGCAGAAAGGAAATGAGCAATGCTCTGGCGACTACTATCAGTCGGTTGCCGATGTGAAGGGGACGCAGGCTGTTTATCTCCCTGCGTCCTATTGGCAGGGCACCACGTCTCAGGGCGGCAAAAGATGCTTCTTGTTTGAGGGATGCGAAGAAGGAACCGCACGGCTAGCAACTGTGATCAAACTTGGTTCAAGCCAGGAGGTGTCCGCGCCAGGACCGTGGATCAAGATTATGGATGTCAGGCGTATGTTTGAGCGTGCAAAAGTCGCTGCTCCTTATGCAGAGCCAGACGACATTCCTGATGCTTGGGTGACGGGTGACGATCCTGATCCTGTGTTGTCGCACGCGAGCGACCCTTGGGGCTATCCATTCGAAGCCGATCCTGACGAAGCCAAGCAATACATCGTTCATGTTCACGGCTGGCGCATGGAGTATGCGGAAACTCAGACTTGGGCACAGACGACATTCAAACGGCTGTGGCATCATGGCTTCAAGGGTAGGTTCGCCGCCTTCCGCTGGCCCACATTTAGCGCCGAAACTGATCTCATGGCCGAGCTCAATCCGATCAATGGCCGCCTAACTTACAACGACAGTGAATACCGAGCTTGGTTGTCTGGCAATGCTCTCGCTGGTTATGTGAACTCGCTGCCATCTGGCTACACCAAAAACGTGATGGCGCACAGCATGGGCAATGTGGTGGCAGGCTCCGCGTTCCGTGCGGGCATGTCTGGCGTCTCCCGTTATGCAATGTTCAACGCCGCCATGGCACATATGGCTTACGGAACAACTCAGCGAGAATATCCGACTCGCGCCACACCCGACACGGCGTCGGATGTTGAAACCAACAGCCTCGGGCTTCACAACAAGTTCAACCCGATGGCGACCACTGCCATTAACTTCTATCTAACTCAGGATTTTGCGATGGGAGCTTGGCAGTTCAACCATGCTCAGAACAAACCAGAAAATCTACCGACCTTCTTCACAGGTCGATACTGGTCCTACTTCCCAAACTTCCCTCACAATGTTTATGGCTCCACTCTCACCTATCCGCCTGGACTGGACGGTATCGGGCAGAAGATGTGGTATAACATTACAACTGGAAACGCCAGCGGTGCAGGCAATCTCAGTCTTACTGGAGGAAGGCAAGTAACGAAGATACCCGAATCAATGGCCTATGTGGCGCAATCGCGCTCGAAACCGGCTGGCAACACGAGCTTCACGGCAGGAAGTGTTCAGTTTTCCGAAAGCATGGATGGCTATGGTTTTGGCGAAGAGCATAGCGCCGAGTGGGTTTATTCGGTTCAGAAAAGCTTTGAGTGTTACACGAGATTGCTCAGGCAGTTTGGCATCGACACGCATCCCAACTGATCACCATGAAACGTCTCGCCGCCATCATCGCTGCTGTTCTCATTCTTTGCACTTGCTGGTGGCTGTTCACGCCAAGCAGCGAGCCGCTTCCTGCCGGAAATAATGCGAAAAGCAAAAGTGGAAAAGAAGCCCCCGAAGTTGTCACGAATGCACCCAATGCAGGAGCCTCCTCAACTGCAAGCGGTCCTCCCGGCTCCAGACAAAGTTTTGCCGAAAAGATGCTGAATGCGTTCGCCACGCCCATCACGTTCTATGGCCGTGTTCTTGATCAAAATGGAGATCCTGTTGTTGGGGCAAATGTCCGAGGCTCTGCTGCTGTCTCCATGGGTGGTAACTCAACAAAGGTCACGACGACCACCGATGCTTCCGGCAACTTCACGCTCAGCTCAAAAGGCATGAGCTTCTTTGTGACTGTGGACAAGCCAGGTTATTACCACATCTACCCCGACAAAATGCCGGGGTTCGTGTCTGAAAATGGCTTCGACTATGCCGAAGACTTGGGAAGAGGAATCCACAAACCAGATGCGTCCAAGCCCGTCATCCTGCACTTGTTCAAACCTGGGACCATTGAGCCGCTGACCCGACTTAAATCCACTTCGCGTCGTTTGAGCCGAACCGGTGAAGCTGTCGAGGTTGCCCTAGATGCAGGAGCGCACCGCATCTCTCTTGCGTGCAAAACTGAGGACAAGGTGACACCAGACGGCAGATACTCTTGGAGGTTTGAGGTCAAAGCGGTCAACGGCGGGTTGCAGCCTTCGGGCGAAGTCTTCGAGTTTGAAGCCCCCGCCAGTGGCTACAAGGAGAGTGATGTCATCGACATGAACGATACTCTGCCACGTCCTCAGTGGTCTGACTCGGTGCGCCGCTCATACTTCGTGCGTTTTGATGACAACACCTTTGCTCGCATCAAAGTCGAAATGATCGCTTTTGGTGATTACTTCACAGTTATTGAAGGCTACCACAACCCGAAGCCAGGTTCGCGGAATCTTGAAGCCGACCCATCCCAACGCTGACCAACTCCAGCTCGTCGCCAAGCTCCTCGGCTCCGCACCGTTGCCAGCCGCCGAACTGCTCCGCCCGCTCCCACCCCTGCCGCAAGGAACAGTGCGGCTTTCCGTAACGCCGCAGCTCCGCACCCGGATGAACCAACCGCATCGAGTGCGTGTCGCAAAGCTCCACGGCTCCGCACCCGAGACGGTAACTACGACACAATGCGGAGTAATGTGCAGTTGGCCGCCACCCGCCTCCGCTGCGCTACGAACGGGACCCGGCGGCCAACTGTTCGCTCGCAAAGCCTCGCCACATTACCGCGACATTGTGTGTAGTTACCTCCTTCCCGGTAGGTGGCTGCTACGTTCGTGCCTGACTGTGCAGCGGTGAGGCTCGGGCCGCATGGCCGTCAGGCGCCGCACATCCGAAGCATGGTCAGTGCCAGCGGCCAACCGCCTTCGCCCACTCCGCTGTCACAGCCCAAATAAAAAATAAAATGCCAGGCTCACAGTAGCATTCGCCCGCTCATGTCCCGATAAATCAGGCTTTGGATGATCATTACTTGAGCCAAATCAAGCGCGGAGATTCTGCGGGATGCCATCCTGGGGGCGTGGGGGTGCGGCCTGCCATAGACAGCACGAACCGACCGCTGGCTACGGGGAGAAGAGAGGCTCTGGCCTTGCTACCTCGACAGGTAGCCCTTGCGATCCTGCTCCGCCAGTTTCTCAATGGCGTAGCGCAGCATCGTGCGTGGCATCTGGGGAGTGTGCTCGTCAAGGAAGGAGCGCAGCGCGTGCTCGTCGCGGTTGCCGACTTCGCGGAGCATCCAGCCGCAGGCTTTGTGCATGAGGTCGTGCTTGTGGGTGAGGAAGCGTTGGCAAAGGCGGAGGGTGTCGGCGAAGTCGCCAGCCCGGATGAAGGCCTGGGTGGTGAGCACGGCGATGCGTTGCTCCCAAAGGGATGTCGAGGCCGCGAGCCGGTCGAGGACGGAGCGGTCGCGTTTCAGCAGCCAGGCACCGAGGAGGTGCGGGGCGCTGGTGTCCACGAGGTCCCAGTTGTTGATCCAACGAGTGTTGGCGAGGTAGAGGTCGATCAGGTGCTTCTGTGCCGCATCGCTTTTGCGGGCTTTGCCAAAGCGACGAATGAGAATGAAGAGCGCGATCAGGCGCTCCTCGTGCCACTCGGAGTGCAGGAGGGACAGCACATCGTCCTGGCTCAGGTCATCGGTTTGCGGGACCAAGGCACGGGTCTGCGGCACGGAGAGTCCGAGGAATTGATCGCCCTCGCCATACTCGCCCGGCCCGGTCTTGAAGAAGCGTTGGGAGCCAGCGGCTCGTTCGGCGCTGGCCTGGTGACGGAGTTCCTTGCGGAGAGCGGCGAGGGTCATGGCGTGAGGATCTCGAAGAGGCGGAGGTCACCCGCTTGAGCGACTTCTTTGACGAAGGGTTTCATGGCGGCGGGCAGGGGATCGGCGGGCAGCTCCAGCACATGCTTCACACCCAGGCGGGCGGCGAAGCGCAAGGACCAGGCTTCGTTGGATTCATGGGTCTGACGGGGCACGAGTTGATGAATGAGGTCGGCCCCGTAGTAGCGCGAGTAGGCGTCCTTGGATTCGATTTCATTGAGCCGAACGCAACGTGACTCAAGCAAGCTGGCGATGACGGTGTGCTTCGGGATCCACCACTGGCGGTCGTTGCTGCTGAAGAAGCCGAAGGGCCTGCCTTGAAGCACCTGGCGGATGGCTCTCACGTTGCTCTGAGTGCAAGGGAGGCGCGTGTCGGTGGCGCGCAGCCAGATCACGTCATGCACGCCCATGCCGGTGGTCACCACGATCAAGGCGACGCCGCACCACCGCAGCCATGGCGGGCGCGTCCACCATGCCATGCGGGCAGCGCCCCAGACGCCTGCGGGCAACACCAGAAGAGCCTGGGCGAGGGTGATGAAGTGAAACCGGTCCACCATCGCATGAAGAAAGCTGTAGGCTGCATACGAGCCGAGGAGGGCGGACAAGGCGATCCACCCCAGAGTGCGGCTTTCCTCGGTGGCGCGTTCATCGCGGCTGCGAATGAGGTGAAGGATGCCGGGCAACGAAAGAGCACCGACGAGCAAGCCGATGCCTGAGTCGATCATGGCAGCTCGCAGACTGCGGCGGAGGTTTTCGAGGTCGAGACTGAGCAATTGCTGACCATCAGCCTTCGGCATGCCGCAGCCGAAGACCAGCGTCACCACGATCCAGGCCGTGAGCAGCACGGCGATGATCGTGCCAGCGGTCTTCCACAGGGCGGGTCTTTTCAACACGAGACCGATGAGACCCAGGGTGCCCGCCATGGCTCCCAGAGCGCCGACGGTATGGGGTGCGCTGACGCCTGCCCAGAAGAGCAGCAGCACGGCGAGCAGGGTTCTTCGTTCGAGCCACGCGGCGAGAGTGGTGAGCACCAGCAAGCCCTCAAACTTGTAACTGAACATCGTCGTCAACGTCCAGCGCAGGTGCTGCACCACACCATAGGGGAACCAGCTGGCGATCCAGAGCAGGCCATACGCACGCAGCCATTGCACCGCGACCAACGAAGCCGCCGCGACGGTGAGACTGCGCCAGCGGCTGGTTTTGCAGAGCGTCTGGACGACGGCCGAGGTGGCGAGCAGCAGGCCGAAGTTCAAGGCGCTGCCCGCGATGATCAGAAGTGCTTCGATGGCTGGCAAGTCCCTCAGCCACGTCTTCACGGCCACGGCCAGCCACATCGGCCCCCAGTGATACCACACGTCGTGCTGCCCAGGCAGTTCGCGCAGACGGTCGCCCAGCACAGCGGTCCAGCCATTGGCGATGCGCGCCTCGGGCAGTTGCTCCACCATCTGAATGAAGTAACCGAGGTCGCTGTGAAAGGAGCGCAGCTCTCCGCCGGCCAGCAACCAGCCCTGATGCCAGGAGGTGAAAGCGAGGGTGCCGAGGGCCAGACCCGCGACCGAGTGGATCTCGTCTCGGGTCCATCGATGTGGGTCAGCAGCGCCCCTGACACATGCTTGGTGGCCTTGCCGCACTTGATACGCCATGAACCCCAACTGGATCAGAGGCAGCACTGTGAGGTAGCACACGCGGCCGAGCACGATGGTGGCTGTGATGCTGGTGATGAACACGAGACCACTAGCGAATTCGACGGCGCGTCTCGTCCACGGCGATGCGTCGGTGCGGATGCCTGTCATCAGCATCGTGCCTGTTCCGAAGATCGCCGCCAGCGTGCTCATCAGGGTGAAGACGAGGATCACGGAATGAGAATCGAGCGGGGAATGCGCGGACATGGGAGGTGGTGACTGTCCAGGCTTCCGAGCAGGCAGGCAAGAAGTTGAGCCTGCTAATTTCGTGCTTCAGGGCAGGTCGATGATCCTTGTGGTTCGAACCCGGCCTTTCACATGAACTTGTCGGGGTTCAGCATCGTGCCGAAGTAGTCCGAGGCGAAGCCAACAATGCGCACGGCGATGTAGCCGAGCACGAGAAAGTAGAGCGCCTTGGGATACCATTCAGCGGCACTGCGCTGGGCCTCCTCGGCCATGTCGGTCTCGGCCTGCGCCCAGCGCATGAACTCAATGTCGAGCACGCCGGAGGCTTCGGAGGTCTGCACCGCATTCGTGAACGGGCGGGGGAAGCGCTTGGACTTCACCAGACTGGCCGCGAGCGATTCACCCGTGCCGACTTCCTTGGCTGCGATCTCGGCACCGTTGCGCACGATGCCGCTTTGCGAGGCATCACCCGCCATGCGCAGGCACTCGGTGATGCGCATGGAGGCGAGCAGTGCGGAGTGAAAGACCTGGCAAAAACGCGCCAGCGCCCAGTGTCGTCGCACGCTGCCGATGAGCGGTGCCATGTTGAGGATGCGGTCGATGGCTTCGGAGTGCGCAGACGCGCGGCTCATCCAGCGCCAGAGTTGCCACAGGATTAGAAGCGCCAGCCAGAACAGCCCCAGACGCCAGAGGATCGCGGGCCACAGGTGCATGTCCTTGGCATCAGCACCGGGCATGTTGCTCATCAGCATGAAGCGCGAGACCTCCGGCAGCACCACGCCAGCGTGCAGCAGGATCAAGGGGTAAACCATGGCGCTGCGCGCATCGCGGATGCCTTTGTGCCAGGTGGTGAAGTAGTGTGCCAGATGCTCGCATGCCTCGGCCAGCCGTCCGCTGCGTTCGCCGCTGGTGACGAGGCTGCGCTCGAGGTCGGAGGTGAGCGCATGGTTGTAGGTGGTCATGGCGTCGGCGAAGCCAAGACGGTGGGCGAGGCCGCGATCGAGCCCCTCCAGGAACTCGCGGCGTGCACCGCGCGGGCTTTGGTCCAGGAGCATGGCGATGGACTTGTCCATCGGGAAGCTGGCGCTGAAAAGCTTCCCCAGCTCGCGATACATCCTCGCCTTGTCACTCACGTTCATGCTCATGGCAGGAAACTTCGCGTGCCTGTGCGATTGCGGCGAGCGTAAACTTGCGCATCACGACCGATGCAGCACACTGCGCCGCCTTTCTCCCTCCCTCATGGCTTCTGCTCACGACCAACACCTTGCCGACGTCCGATGGATGTCGGCCGCCCTCGATCAGGCTAAACGGGGCATCGGTTTGACCAGCCCAAACCCTCCCGTTGGTGCCGTGGTGGTGAAGGACGATATGATCATTGGCTGGGGCTATCACAAGAAGGCCGGCGAGGCCCATGCCGAGGTGGAGGCGATCCACGATGCAGTGACGCGATTCCCCAAGTTGCTGCCGGGTTCCACCTTGTATGTGACGCTGGAACCCTGCTGCACGGCGGGGCGCACACCGCCGTGCACGGATGCGATCAAGAACGCCCGCATCGCTCGCGTGGTCTATGGCACTCGCGATCCGAATCCTCGTCATCAAGGTCGGGCCGATGACGTGCTCGAAGCCGCCAGGATCAAGGTGAGCTGGGGCGTGATGGAGGACGAGTGCAAGGAAGTGATCAAGGCCTTCACCAAGTGGATCACCACTGGCACGCCTTACGTGATCGCCAAGGCAGGACAAAGCCTGGATGGCCGCATCACGCGTCCCGCAGGTGAATCGCAATGGATCACCAGCGATGCCGCACGCGGCCATGCCCTGCGCATTCGCAGTCGGGTGGATGCCATCATCGTCGGTGCTGAGACGGTGCGCCGCGACAATCCACGGCTGACGCTGCGCGAGGCGAACGTGAGTGCGGGCAAGATTCAGCCCTGGCGCGTGGTGATGACGCGCTCCGGTGTGCTGCCGCAGGACTCCCATTTGTTCACCGATGAATTCAAGGACCGCACCATCGTGCTGCGCGGTCTCGACTTTCCCGATGTGCTGCGCGAACTCGGCAATCGTGGTGTCACCTCCGTGCTCGTCGAAGGCGGCGGCATCATTCTCGGTCGTGCCTTCGCCACCCAGATGGTCGATGAAGTCGCCTGGTATGTCGCCCCTCGACTCTGCGGCGGCGGTCGCCCCAGCATCGCGGGTCTGCCTCTGCCTGCCTCCGTCGAACTCAAGCCCGTCAAAGTGCTGACGCTCGGGGACAACGTGTGCTTCATGGGCACTCCCGTCTTCACCCAGCCTCCCGGGCCTGAAGCTGCATCCGCTGGAGTCCCCGTGCCCGCAGCCCACGTATTGACAAGCTAGAACCCCGCTCGTTGATTACCCACCATGTTCAACCACGACCCCAAAATCATCGTCCCGCAGAACAACTACATCGTGCCGACCGTCATCGAATCGGAAGGCCGTGTGGAGCGCGCATATGACATCTATTCGCGCCTGCTGAAGGACCGCATCATTTTCCTTGGCACCGCCATCGACGATCACGTCGCCAACATCATCATCGCCCAGCTTCTGTTCCTCCAGATGCAGGACCCGAAGAAAGACATCCACATCTACATCAACAGCCCGGGCGGCAGCGTCACCGCAGGCCTTGCGATCTACGACACGATGCAGTTCCTCACCTGCGACGTCTGCACCTACTCCATCGGCCTCGTGGCCAGCATGGGTTCCGTGCTCCTCTGCGCTGGCACCAAGGGCAAGCGCTACGCTTTGCCGAACTCGGACATCATGATCCATCAGGTCTCTGGTGGTGCTCGCGGCACCGCCTCCGATGTGCGTGCGACGGTCGAATACATGTTCAACCTCGAGAAGCGCCTGAACAAGATTCTTGCTCATCACACTGGCAAGTCAGTTGACCAGATCGCCAAGGATGCCGACCGCGACAATTACATGAGCGCCGCGCAAGCCGCTGAATACGGCCTTGTGGACAAGGTGCTGGAAAACAAGAAGCAGCTCCCTGACGCTATCGAAGCCAAGTAGTCCCGTTGCGCCGCCATGAGCTTGGCTGACCTCAAGTTGCAAGTCTCCCTCCTGCCGTTTGAACAACGGCGGGAGTTGGAGCGCTACTTGGTCAGTCTGGAGACTGACGAGGAATTCAACCAGCTCATCTCGAGCCGGATGAAAGCCATGGACGAAGGTCGAAAGGTGTCCTTTGAGGAGTTCCTAGCCAAGGCAGGCATCGCTGCTGATGAACTGGAGTAGCGATGCTCAGAAAACTCGTTCTCGACTACTCGGTCAGCGAATACCTCTGCCAGTTGCGCAAGCCACAGTGCCTACAGGTGTCACGCTTGCTCAAGATGATGGCTGACACGACTTCGATTGCCAGTTCCGTCACCACACGCGACAACACCGGACGAGTCATTCATCATCAAACCATCGGCCACTGGCGAATCAGCTACTGGGAAGACGCCCCCGTGAACGAACTGCGCATCCTCGACATCCGCCGCGACTCCTGACCCACTCCCCATGCCTGCTGCCTATCCCCAACTCTGCGATCTCGCTGGCGAGATCGCGCTCCTCGACTCCACCTCCGCCACGCTTGGCTGGGATCAGGAGACTTATATGCCACCCGCTGCGCTGGATTATCGCGCGAAGCAACTCGGCTACCTTAGCGGCAAGGCGTATTCCCTCTTCACATCGAAGAAATTCCGGCTGCTCCTAGATCAGGCCGAGGGCGAAGACTTGTCACCTGTCGCCCAGGCCAACGTGCGCGAATGGCGGCGTCAGTTGAACCGTGCGATCAAGCTCTCGCGCAAGCTGGTGGAAGAATTCAGTGAGGTCACCACGCACGCCAAGTCGGCCTGGGCTGATGCGCGGAAGGACTCGAACTTCAAAGCCTTCGCGCCGCATCTCGACAAGCTGCTCAAGCTCACGCTGAAACGCGCCGAGCGCTGGGGCTACGCGGGCGAGGCCTACGATGCCTTGCTCGACGAGTATGAGCCCGCTGCCACCGCCGCCGAGATCAGCACCTTGTTCGACACTTTGCGTCCGCAGCTTTCGAGTCTCGCGAAGGAAGCCGTCGCCCGCAGCGCTGCGATCCCCGCCGATATCCTCGCGGGCGATTATCCCATCGAGAAGCAGCAGCAGCTCAACCGCGAGATCGCCGAGAGCGTGGGCTTCAACTTCGAAGGCGGTCGCATCGACACCACGGCCCATCCGTTTTGCACTCGTCTCGGGCCGCGCGATCAACGTCTCACCACGCGCTACGACGAGAAGGACTTCACTTCATCGCTCTTCGGCGTGCTGCATGAGGCTGGTCACGGCATGTATGAACAAGGGCTGCCCGCCGATGACTACGGCCTTCCTTCCGGCACAGCGGTGTCTCTTGGGATTCATGAATCGCAATCGCGCCTGTGGGAGAATCACGTGGGCCGCTCACGAGCCTTTTGGGAAAAGTGGTTGCCTCGCGCGAAGGAGATCTTCCCTGGCCTGAGCCTCTCGATCGACGAGATGGTCGCCGCGGTGAACCGAGCCGAGTTTTCCTTCATCCGCGTCGAGGCCGACGAAGCCACTTACGACCTTCATATCATGCTGCGCTTCAATATGGAACGCCGCCTCCTGAACCGCGAACTGAAGGTCAAGGATGTGCCTGCCGCGTGGAACGAAGAGTTCACTGCCCTGTTCGGCATGACGCCTCCAGACGCGGCCCGTGGCTGCCTCCAGGATATTCACTGGAGCATGGGCGGGATGGGCTACTTCCCCACCTACACTCTCGGCAATCTCAACGCTGCCCAGCTCTTCCGCGCTGCACGCCAGAGTGCCGCCATCGCCAAGGACATCGACCACGCCGATTACGCCTCATTGCTGCAATGGCTCCGCACTCATGTTCATGCCCATGGCTCGGTGCTTTCACCCCGTGAACTCATGAAAGCCGCCACCGGTGAGCCCACCGATGCCCGCTGGCATCTCGAGCATCTCAAAGCGAGGTTCCTAGCCTAGCCGCGCAAACGCACGCGCCGCTTTCTCGAGGGCTTCGTCGATGTCCGCATCGGTGTGCGCGAGGCTGATGAACCAGAGGCCGCGCTCGATGGCGCGCACGCCTTCTTCGAGCAACGCGCGACGGATCGTCGCCCAGCGCGGGGCATCATGGCGCTGCACGTAGTCGCGGTAGCTGGTGATCGGGCCTTCGGCTGCGCCAGCTTTCAGCACCGCACAGTGGAAGACCAAGCCGGGGCCCTGCGGGCGAAGCGGAATGCCATGCTGGTCGGCGAGCGCGCGCAGTCCGGCCATGAGCTTGTTGCCCAGGCGGATCGCGTTGGCCGGATGCGAGTCGCCGAGCGCGATGACTTCGTCGAGACACCACTTCGCGGCCGCAAGGCAGAGCGGGTTCGCATTGAGCGTGCCAGCGTGGACGACCTCGCCGCTGATGATCTTGGCGAAGGCTTCTTTCTTGCCCACCAAAGCCGCAAACGGCACACCGCCGCCGATGGCCTTGCCGAGGATCGTGAGGTCAGGCACGAAGCCGAGATGCTTCTGCGCGCAGCCGGCGCCGAAGCGGAAGCCGGTGATGGTTTCGTCCGCGATCATCAACATGCCGTCGCGGTCGCATAGCTCGCGAATCGTCTCGATCATGCCGGGCACGGGCACCATGCAGCCGGTGTTGCACAGCACGGGCTCGAAGATGATCGCCGCGATCTGACCGCGATACTGATCCACGCGCTGACGCAGATGCGCGGGATCGTTCCAGCGCGCGACGACGAATTGCTCCAGCACCTCGGGAATGACGCCCTTGCTCGGATGCAGGCGCGTCGGCTCATCCTCGCTGCCCCACTGATCGGGCGGCGGCGCAAAGCCTACGAGGCCTTCGTCAGCCCAGCCGTGGTAGTGACCTTCGAACTTCAGGATCAAACGACGGCCCGTGTGCGCTCGCGCGAGTCTGAGCGCACTGAGCACGACCTCGGTGGCCGAGTTGTTGAAGCGCACGAGGTCCGCGCCGGGGATCATCGCTTGCAGACGCTCAGCGACCTCGATCTCCAGCACACTCTGCGCGGCCCAATGCGTGCCCTTCTTCGCCTGCTCGGCGATCGCGTTCGCCATGCCTTCTGGCGCGTGGCCGTAAAGGATCGCCCCCTGACCAATCTGGAAGTCGATGTATTCATTGCCATCGACATCGAACAAGCGGCTGCCCTTGCCGTGATCGAAGTAGAGCGGCACCGGCACTTCCATCTTGCGGATGCCGCTGTTGATACCGGCGGCGATGCTGTTCTGAGCGCGTGCGAAGAGTTCGGCGGACTTGGGAAACGTGTAAGGCATAGTCGCCAAAGAACGCGAGCAACCACGCAGTTCTCAAGACGAACTCACTCCTTCGTCAGCACTTCGTCGAGATTCAGCACCATCAGGCAAAGGCTGGTCCACGCGGCGTGCTCGGTGGCGTTGAGGTGCTCGTCGCGCTTCGAGTCACCAACGCCGAGCAGCGTCTTCGCACCTTCGGCATCGGCGGCAAACTTGGCTTTCAGTTTCTGTAACGACGTCAGCATCGTCGTCACCTCGCCAGCCTTCGGTGCTCGCGCCGTCGCCAGCCGCCATGCCTGCGTCAGCCGTGCAGTGTCGTCCTTTAGCGAGGCATCAAGCAACAAGCGCTGCGCCATCGCGCGCGCGGCTTCGACGTAGGTCGTCTCGTTCATCGTCACGAGCGCTTGCAGCGGTGTGTTCGTGCGCGTCGCCTTCACCACGCAGAACTGTCGTGGCGCGGTGTCGAAGAACATCGTGGGTCCCACGATGCGACGCCAGAACGTGTAAAGGCTGCGACGATACAAGGCGTCACCGGTGTCGGGCGTGTATTTCACTTTGCCGAAGGTTGCCTCCTCCCAGATGCCGTCCGGTTGATAAGGCTTTACCGCCGGACCACCCACCTTCGGCGAGAGCAGGCCACTGATCGCCAGCGCCTGATCGCGCAGCATGAAGCTGGGCATGCGAAAGCGCGGGAACTGAGCGTAGAGCGAAGCGCGAAGAGCATAGAGTTCCCCCGGATTCTGAAGAGCCTGTTCGCCACTCTTTGCCCTTAGCTCTTCGCTCTTAGCTCCACCCGCCTGCCGATACGTCCGGCTCGTCACGATCATCTTGAGCAGTCGCTTCACATCCCAGCCGTGATCCATGAAGTCAGCGGCCAGCCAGTCGAGCAGGTCCATGTGCACGGGGCGTTCTCCTTGCAGGCCGAAGTCCTCCGCCGTCTTCACCAGGCCGGTGCCGAAGAAGCTCTGCCAGTAGCGGTTCACCGTCACGCGTGCAGTCAGCGGGTTGTCGCGTGAGACCAGCCACTGCGCGAGGCCTAGTCGATTGCGCGGGGCGTTGGCGGGCATCGGTGGCAGTTTTGCAGGCGTGGCCATGCTGGCCTTCGTGGTCGTTACGTTGTCATACGCGCCCTTCACTAGCAGGAAGGTGTCGCGCGGTCCTTCCTTGCGTTCCTCCATGACCATCACCTTCGTGATGTTGCTCTTCGCGGCATCGCGTTGGCGAACAGCGTTGAGCAGCTTCTGCAGCACTGCGACATAGGCTTTGTCCTTGTCCTTGAAGTAGTTGATCGACTCCAGCAGCGCATCCACACCGCGCTTCGATGGCACTGTCTTCGCCAGCGTCGCAGGCAGATTGCCAGGAAGCTTCGCGGCTTCGGATTCCTCCAGCCCCTTGCCTTCCGGACGCGGCCACTTCTTCAACTCGAAGGCCTCCACTTCCTTCGCGATCTGATTTACACGCTGCTGTGCCTGCTGGCTCTTCGCTTCCTCCGTCGGCGTGCTCATGTCCAGCACCGGCGCGGTCTGGCCACTGCGTCCGCCACCATCGACCTGGGTCGCGTTGAAGAAGGCCATCATCGAGTAGTAATCCACCATCGTGAGCGGATCGAACTTGTGATCATGGCAGCGCGTGCACTGGAAAGTGAGGCCCAGCCACACGGTGCCGACCGTCTCGACCTGATCGAAGAGATACTCGATGCGGTTCTCCTCCGCGATGCGACCGCCCTCGCCATTGATCATGTGATTGCGCACGAAAGCCGTCGCGAGCTTTTGCTCCTTCGTCGCGTTCGGCAGCAGATCGCCTGCGAGCTGCCACACGGTGAACTGATCATACGGCAGGTTGTCGTTGATCGCCTTGATCACCCAGTCACGCCAAGGCCACGCCGTGCGCTCCAGGTCGCCCTGGTAGCCATTTGTGTCCGCGTAACGCGAGGCATCCAACCATTCCCAAACCCAGCGCTCGCCGTGGCGGGGATCGGACAAGAGTTTATCCACCAGCGTCTCGTAGGCTTTGGCAGTTCCATTCGCCACCTTCACGAACTCAGCCACCTCTTGCGGAGTTGGCGGCAATCCCACGAGATCCAAATACAGCCGACGGCACAGCGTCTCCGGCGCTGCCTCGGGCGAGAAGGCGAGACCGTGCTCCTTCAACTTGGCAGCCACGAAGTCATCGATGCCGTTGCCGGTCTTCGGCTTCTCAATGCGCGTGAACGCCCAGTGCTGGCCCCACTTCGCGCCGCCGTTGATCCATTGCTTCAAAAGCTCGAGCTGCGCGGGCGTCACGTTCTTGTGGCTCTTCGCGGGCGGCATGTGCTCGTCTTTGTCGGTGCTCACGATGCGCTTGATGGCTTCGCTCGCGTCCGCGTTGCCTGGCTTGATCGCGGCCACGCCATCCTTCACGCGCTTGGCATCGGCTTCCACATCGAGACGAAGCTCGCCTTTTCGTGCCTTTGCATCGGTGCCGTGGCACTGGAAGCAGTTGTCCGACAAGATCGGCAGAATCTCGCGCGAGAAGTCAGGCACACGACTGGAGGCAGTCGTGGCGAGAAGACAAAGCAAGGGCGCGAGGCGTGACATGGCGGGCTTCCGATACGATGCGAGCGTGCTCGTGCTTTCCGCTTGGCTTTGCCGGTGGCCCCGTTCACCATCGCGCCATGCAACGCCGAGTCCTCGTCGTCGAAGACGAACCTTCCATCGCCGAAACCATCCTCTACGCCCTGCGCACTGAACTGTTCGATGCAGTGCATCACGAAACCGGCAACGATGCGCTCGCAGCACTCACGATGGAGTCGTTCGACTGCGTGATCCTGGACGTGGGCCTGCCTGACATCAGCGGCTTCGATGTGTGCCAGCGGCTGCGTCAGCACTCGCAGGTGCCGGTCATTTTTCTCACCGCGCGCGATGGCGAGATTGATCGTGTGCTCGGTCTTGAAATCGGCGGTGACGACTACGTGCCGAAGCCTTTCAGCCCGCGCGAACTCGTCGCCCGCGTGCGTGCTATCCTGCGCCGCGCACCTGCTTCGCCGAAGACAGAAACACTGACCACGAAGCTCGCGCCGAGTGATCCACTGCATCACGACGAGCGCCGCAAAGTCATTCACTGCCACGGCAAGGCGCTCGATCTGTCGCGCAACGAATACACGCTGCTGCTCACCTTCATGAAGCATCCGGGTCGCGTGCTGAGCCGCGAGGAACTGCTCGATCTTGCCTGGCCTGATCCGGGTTCCGTCACCGATCGCACGGTGGACGCGCACATCAAAAGTCTGCGCGCGAAGATCCGCGACGCGGTGCCCGACTTTGACCCGATCGAAACGCGCCGCGGTCTCGGCTACGCGCTGAAGGAGGCGTGAGATGAGGGCCACGCGCTTCTCACTCCTCGCCGTCACGCTCATCGTGGCGGGCGGATTTCTGCTGCTCACGGACACGCTGATGCGCAACACGGAGCACGAAACCTTCCAGGCCACCGAGGAAGTCATGGTCGATATGGCGCATGTGCTCGCGGGTGTCGTCGAGGCCGGGATCAAAGACCACAAGATCGACGCTAGCATGCTGCGCGATGGCTACCCGAAGGCGCTCGATCAGAAGTTCGACGCGCTCATCTTTGACCTGCACAAGACCAAGCTCTCCGCGCATGTGTATGTCACCGACGCCAAGGGCATTGTGCTCTACGACTCGGACAACGACCTGCACACCGGCATGGACATGAGCACGTTCAACGATGTGCGCCTCACGCTGCAAGGCAAGTATGGCGCGCGCTCGTCGCGCACGGTGAAGAACGACTCCAGCACCAGCACGCTCTTCGTCGGAGCCCCGATCTACGATGGCAAGGACATCATCGGCGTGCTGTCAGTGCGGAAGCCGAAGCTCGACCAGTGGTTCTTCGTCCAGCAGAAGCGATCGAACATCCAGCTCAGCACCATCCTCATCGGCACTGGCATCGCCTTGTTCATCGGCTTAGTGATCTACTGGGTGCTGCAACCACTGCGCCAGCTCACCGAGTATGTGCTCGCGATCAAACGCGGTGAACGTCCGCCCGCGCCTGAACTGAAAGCGAACTCCGACGTGAACACGCTGGCTGCCGCGCTGGAAGAGATGCGCGAGGAACTCGAAGGACGTGACTACGCTGCCACCTTCGTGCAAACCCTCACGCACGAGCTGAAGAGTCCGCTCGCTGCGATTCGCGCGACCTCTGAGTTGCTCGCGGAGAACAACATGGACGAGGCACAGCGGAAGAAGTTCGCCGATGCTCTGCGCAATGAATGCGAGCGCACCGAGCACCTTATTCGCCAGCTCCTGCGACTCGCCGAAGTCGAACGCCAGAAGACGCTGCAAACCCGCCGCGAAGTCGATCTTCGCCACGTCATTCAGCACGCGCTCAGTGAACTCGCCAGCATGGCCGAAGCGAAGGGCGCGACCTTCCACACTGAGCTGCCCGAGGCATCATGCACACTCACCGGTGACGAATCGCTGCTGCATCGCGCGATGATGAACCTCATCGAAAACGCGCTCGACTTCTCGCCCGCGAACGGCGTCGTGCAGATCACGCTCACCACTCACGATGGTCGTTACACGATCAGCATCGCCGATCAAGGCCCCGGCATTCCCGACTACGCTCTGCCACGGTTGTTCGAGCGCTTCTACTCGCTCAAGCACAAGCAAACCGGCCGCAAAGGCAGTGGCCTCGGCCTGTGCTTCGCGAAGGAGACCGCCGAACTCCACGGCGGCACACTCACGCTCACCAATCGTCCTGAAGGCGGCGCACAGGCGGTGATGGAACTGCCCGCGTGAATCGCATGGTGCCAGCGTATTGCTAGCACCATGAAGTCGCTCCTCGCCTTGTTTTGCCTTGCCAGTGTCGTGCAAGCGCAACTCCCCAACACACAACCGCTCGCGCCCAACGCTGACTTCTCCGCGACAATGGTCGCAGGCATCGACAAGTTCGTGCTCGATCTCACGGCGAAGGCGAAGGCTGCACGCGCAGCCCTGTGGCCCGGCGATGCCGCCACGCATCGCGAGCATCTCAAGACGATCATCGGAGCCATCGACAAACGTTTGCCCATCACCGCGCTTGAACTCGTGGGCGACACCGACACACCAGCTCTGCTCGCCGAGACGGACAAGGCTCGCATCTCGCGCGTGCGCTGGCCGGTCTTCGATGGCGTGCTTGGCGAAGGCATTCTCATTCAACCCAAGGGCAAGGTGCTCGCGCGCGTCATCTACCTTCCCGACTGCAACACCGATCCCGAGAAGCTGGCGAACGATGCGATGCTGGCCTACAGCGGCTGCGAGATCATCATTCCCGCGCTGGTCAGCCGTGGCAGCGAGTTCAGCACCAATGATCGCTTTGGCGTGAAGACCAACGTGCCACACCGCGAATGGATCTATCGCCAGTCCTTCGAACTGGGCAGGCACATCATCGGCTACGAAGTGCAGAAGGTGCTTCAACTGGTGGACTGGACCCGCACGCAGAAAGACCAGGTGCCGCTGCTGGTCGCTGGACTCGGCGAAGGCGGCATGATCGCGCTGTATGCAGGTGCGCTCGATACGCGCATCAGCTCGGTCTATGTCTGGGGCTACTTCGCAGCGCGCGAGGCCCTGTGGTCAGAGCCGATCTATCGCAACCTCTTTGGCCTGCTCAATGAGTTCGGCGATGCCGAGATCGCCTCGCTCGTCGCGCCGCGTCATCTCGTCGTGCAGCATCTCGGCTATCCGAACGTGCAAGGCCCGCCCGCAGCAACACAAGGCCAGCGAGCTATCGCCGCGCCGGGCAAGATCGTGAAGCCATCACTCGATGAGATGAAGGCAGAAGTCGCTCGCGCTCAGCAGATCGTCCCTGGCGACTGGATCAAGCTCTACGGCGAAGACGGCGGCTTGAAAGAAGTCGTAGGTCATCTGCTACCCGAAGTCGCCGAGCAAATCGTCACGGCGATCAATCCTATCATGCCACAGAAGAACGAGCAGCGCGCTGCCATCGACACCACACGCCAGGAGCGTCAGGTGCGTGAGCTGGAGAAGTTCACCCAGCGCCAGCTCGTCGATACCGAAGCCGAGCGCAACGCGACCTTCTGGAAGCCATTGCCACTGAGCAGCATCGCCGATTTCGAGAAGCGCACCGCCAGCGAGCGCGAGCGTTTCTGGAACGGCACCATCGGTCGCCTTCCCAATCCGAATGTGCCGATGAACGCGAAGAGCCGCCTGGTCAAAGAGACCGACAAGGTAACGATCTACGAGGTCACGCTCGATGTGTGGCAGGATGTGTTCGCGTGGGGCTGGCTGGCGTTGCCGAAGGATCTCAAGCCCGGCGAGAAGCGACCCATCGTCGTGTGTCAGCATGGACTCGAAGGCATCCCGGAAGATGTCTTCAACGCCGATCCTGAATCAAAGGCATTCAAGCCTTATCAAGCCTTTGCGCTGCGCCTCGCGGAGCAGGGATTTGTGACCTTCGCGCCGCACAATCCGTATCGCGGCATGGACGCCTTCCGCACCTTGCAGCGGAAGTTGAACCCTCTGGGCAAGACCTTGTTCAGCGTCATCATCGGCCAGCACCAGCGGATCCTCGAATGGCTCAAAACACAGCCGTTCACCGACTCGAAGCGCATCGCCTTCTACGGCCTCAGCTACGGTGGCAAGAGCGCCATGCGCATCCCCGCGATCCTCACCGATTACTGCCTCAGCATCTGCTCCGGCGACTTCAACGAGTGGGTCCGCAAGTGCGTGAGCACTGACATGCCGATGAGCTACATCCACACCCACGAGTATGAGATCTGGGAGTGGAACATGGGCCGCACGTTCAACTATGCCGAGATGGCCGCGCTCATCGCGCCGCGCCCCTTCATGGTCGAGCGTGGTCACAACGACGGCGTGGGAACTGACGAGTGGGTGAACTACGAGTATGCCAAGGTTCGCCGCCTGTATAACAAGCTGCTCATCGGCGACCGCACCACCATCGAGCACTTCGACGGCCCGCACATGATCCACGGCGTGGGCACGTATGAGTTTGTGAAGCAGTGGACGAAGTGAGGGCTTGAGCCTGCTCCATTCGCAGCGGTTAGTCGTCCTGTGCAAGACCTTCCGCCCATTATCCCCGCCGGAACCCAAGTTGTCAGCCGCCTCGAGATCCGTGGCTCGCAAGGCGCGTGCGTGCATCCACGCGGTGCGGTGGGCATCATCACGCGGACGCCGTGCGGGCATGAGACGCATTACCTCGTGCGCTTCCCGGATGGCTTCGAGGCATCGCTCATCAAAGAGCAGTTCGAGGTGCTCAAGCAGTTCAAGGAACGGCTCGGCGACGGCCCGGCTGCCGAGGGCTTCGATTTGGAACCACACGTCATCTACCGCTGCATCGTTGGCTCGCGCGCTTATGGATTGGAAACGGATGCATCCGACACCGATTTGCGGGGCATTTATCTCGCTCCAGCCGAGATGCAGTGGTCGCTCTTCGGCGCGCCCGAGCAGTTCGAGGACAACGCCACGCAGTCTTGTTACTGGGAGTTGCAGAAGTTCATTGTCATGGCGCTGCGCGCGAACCCGAACATCCTGGAGTGCCTCTACTCGCCCCTCGTCGAGAAGACCACGCCTATCGCTGACGAGCTGTTGCGGGTCCGTGAGAGCTTCCTCTCGCAGATGATCTTCCAGACCTTCAACGGCTACGCGCTCAGTCAGTTCAAGAAGATCGAGCAAGACCTCCGCAACCTAGGCCAGGTCAAATGGAAGCATGCCATGCACCTCCTGCGCCTGCTCATCACCGGCGCCGCCACCTTGCGTGAGCATCGCGTCCCCGTGCGCGTCGAGCAGCACCGCGATGAACTCCTCGCCGTGAAACACGGCGAACGCACGTGGGAGCAAGTCGATGCCTGGCGGCTCGCCTTGCACCGCGACTTCGAGCAGGCGCTCGCCGAGACGAAGTTGCCGGAGCGACCGGATTATGAGACGGCGAATGGGTTGTTGATTGAAGCGCGGCGGCATGCCGTGAAGCCATGAAGCGCATCGACTTCGTCCGCTGGCATCGCTGTTGTGAATCGCTCGGAGCGACTCGCAGGGACACGGATGGTTGGCACACACGATTGCTCGCAGCTTGGTCTGAACCACAGCGCGCTTATCACACACTCCAACATCTGGAGGAGTGTCTGGACCTACTCGACAGCTCCCGTTGCACCCAGCCGTCTGTTGTTGAGATGGCTCTGTGGTTCCACGATGCGGTCTATGATCCAAAGGCGGGCGACAACGAAGAACGAAGCGCAAGCATGGCTGCTGAAGCCCTCAGTGACCTGGGCCTGTCAGACTCCGTGGTTCAGAGTGTTCGACGCCTGATCATGCTCACCAAGACGCATCATGCAGGCGAGGAGGTGGACGATGGTCTTCTCATCGATATCGATCTCGCTATCCTCGGGCAGAGCGTTGAGCGCTTCGATCAATACGAGGAACAGATTCGCTTTGAGTATTCCTGGGTGCCTAGCGAGGTCTATCGCGAGAAGCGCGCTGAGGTCTTGCGGGGGTTTTTGAACCGAGATCAAATCTTCGTCACCGATCAGATGCGCGAGCGCTTCGAGCAGCCAGCGAGGGCGAACTTGGCAAGAATGGTCGCTCGTATGTCTGGCCATTCCTGAGACGAGAAATCTCGAGTTGGGTTCCAGTATCAAAACCAAGTCCCCAGCATCATCGATGACCATCGACCCCCGCCTCCATCGCATCACCGCCGCACAGCCTTACCCACTGCTCTTCGCCACGATCAGCGGTGCGCATTTGTATGGGTTTCCTTCGGCGGACTCTGATGTGGATTTGCGTGGTGTGCATGTGTTGCCGCTGTCGAAGGTGGTGGGACTCGATGTGGTGGATGAGACGGTGCAGGACGAGCGCGTCATTGAGGGGCTGGAGATGGACATTGTGAGCCATGATGTGCGGAAGTTTTTCCACCTGCTGCTGAAGAAGAATGGCTATGTGCTGGAGCAGTTGTTCTCGCCGCTGATCGTGCAGACGACGCCGGAGCATGAGGAGCTGAAGGCGATCGCGAAGGGGTGCATCACGAAGCACCACTCGCATCATTACTTCGGCTTCGTGGAGACGCAGTGGAACCTGTTCGCCAAGGAGTCGCCGCGTCGGGTGAAGCCGCTGCTGTATGTGTATCGCGTGCTGCTCACGGGCATCTGGCTGATGCGCACGGGTGAGATCGAGGCGAACGTGGTAACGCTGAATCAGACGTTCAAGCTGCCGTTCATCGACGAGCTGGTAGCGCGCAAGCTCGCGGGACCAGAACAGGGCACGCTCGACGATGCGGACATGGCGTTTCACCAAGGCGAATACGAGCGGCTGCGGGCGGAGCTGCAGGCCGCGCATGACGCTTCATCACTGCGCGAGATGCCGTCGGAGGAGACGCGGGCGGCGCTGAACGATCTGCTGGTGCGGGTTCGGCTGAAGGGGCTGTGATCGCTAGCGTGACAAGATCTCTTCGCCGTTGCGGATGACGCGTTCGACGAGGCCTTGCAGGGTCTTGTTGAGGAAGGGCGTGTTGATGCTCTTCGACTTCATGAAGTCGCGCGTGAAGGTGCTCGTGGCGGCGGGATTGAAGACGATGAACTCGGCGGTGCCGCCTTTCTGGATGGGCACGGGATCGAACTTGAACAGGCGGCGGGGCTCGGCGCTGTAGCGTTTGACGATGAGGTCCCAGCCGAAGACGCCTTTCGAGATGAAGTGATCGAAGAGGGAGGGCAGCGCGGTTTCCAGGCCGGTGATGCCGAAGGGGGCGCTGGCGAAGTCGTTGTTCTTTTCGAACTCGGTGTGCGGTGCGTGGTCGCTGGTGATCACATCGAAGGTGCCGTCGATGAGGGCCTCAAGCAGAGCGGCGTTGTCCTCGGGGGTGCGCAGCGGCGGGTTCATCTTGTAGTTCGTGTCGTAGCTGCCGACGTGGGTGTGATCGAACAGCAGATGATGCGGGGCGACCTCGCAGGTGACGCGCACGCCGTCCTTCTTGGCACGGCGGATGGCATTGATCCCGATCTTGGTCGAGACGTGCTGGATGTGCAGACGGGCACCCGTGAACTGCGCGAGGCGGAGGTCGCGCTCCAGGCAGATCTCTTCGCTGCACGCGGGGATGCCGCCGAGGCCAAGGGAATAGCTCACGCTGCCTTCGTGCATGACACCACCGGCGGAGAGTTCCTTCACCTCGCAATGACTGGCGAGAGGGAGGTCGAAGTTCCGCGCATACTCCATGGCGATGCGGAGAAGCTGGGCGTTGTGCACGGGGACGTCGTTGTCCGTGATCATGATGGCTCCGGCGGCCTTCATGGCTCCGATGGGGGCGAGTTCTTCGCTCTTGCGGCCCTTGGTGATCGCACCGGCGGTGTGAACGGCGATCTTGGTCTTGCGTCCCAGATCGAGGACGGCGCGGACGAGGCCGGAGGTGTCGATCGCGGGGCTGGTGTTGGATTGCATCACGATGCCGGTGATGCCGCCATTGATCGCGGCCTCGGCGCAGGTGGCGATGGTTTCCTTGTTCTCGCTGCCGGGCTCGCGGGCGTGGACGTGGAGGTCGAACAAGGCGGGCAACAAGATTCGCCCCGTGCAGTCGATGACCTCGGCACCCTCGGCTTGAATCCGTAGCCCCACGCCGAGGATGCGGCCGTCTTCGACGAGCACATCAGCGGCGGTGAGTTTCGGGGAGTCTTCGGAGGCAATCTGGCCGTTGCGGTAGAGGCGTTTCATCGAAGCGCGATCATGGCCGTGTTCGGCGCGGAGGCAAGGCGGCATCGAATCACAGTTGCCAATCCGCCAACCGGTTCGTATCTACGCGCTTGGAACCCTTGAACCCAAAACTGACCATGACTCGAATCCTCGCCGCCCTCGTCCTCACCGCGTCCGCTGCCTTTGCCGCCGAGCCGCTCAACACCAAGTGCCCCATCACCCATGAGGCAGCCAACCCAGCCATCAAGACCACCTACAGCAAGACGATCGAGTTCTGCTGTGGCAAGTGCAAAGCCCAGTTCGACGCCTCGCCCAAGGCTTACATGCCGGCGATTCAGAAGGCTCGCAAAGGTCAGTGCCCGCTGAGCAACAAGTCTTCCGTCGCTGGCAAGAGCAGCGTTTATTCCCGTGAGGTGGCGTTTAAGGATGCCGCGGCCAAGGCCAAGTTCGACTCCTCGCCCGACATCTACATTTCGCAGGTGAAGCAGTAGCCGCTGCGGCTCGCCATTGCCCCTGATCGAAGCGGAACCGGCTGCCGGTTCCGCTTTTTTCTTGGGCGTCCTGAGCATTTGATCGCGGCCAACTTCTCGCTATGAGCCCAGGCTCCATGTCTGCCCAGATTCATCCCACCGCCATCATCGACCCGAGCGCCAAGCTCGGACAAGGCGTGACCGTGGGGCCGTATTGCATCATCGGGGCCGGTGTGGAACTGGGCGATGAGTGCTGGTTGCAGCACCACGTTACAATCCTGGGACCTTCGAAGATCGGCGCACGCAATCGCTTCCACGCCTACGGCAGCATTGGCCAGCAGACGCAGGACCTCAAATACGCGGGCGAGCCGACCTTCCTCGAGATCGGCGACGACAACAATTTCCGCGAGTTCGTCACCGTGCATCGCGCCACCTCCGTGGGGAACAAGACGATCATCGGCAGCCACAATCACTTCCTCAGCTACGCACACATCGCGCACGACTGCGTGGTGGGGAATCACTGCATCTTTTCCAACAACGGCACGCTCGCCGGGCATGTAACCGTGGAGGACCACGTCATCATCAGCGGGCTCACGGCGGTGCATCAGTTCTGCCGCATCGGCCAGCGGGTGATCACTGGCGGCTGCTCAAAGATCGTGCAGGACGTGCCGCCCTTCACCGTGGTGGATGGCAATCCAGGGCGTGCTCGGGGATTGAACCTCGTGGGTCTGCGTCGCGCTGGCTTCAGTGAGGAGCAAATCAAGGCGCTCAACTCCGCCTACCGCACGCTGTATCGCAAGGGCCTGAACAACTCGCAGGCCATTGAGGCGATTCGCAGCAAGCCGATGTCCGCCGAGGTGGAGCAGTTTATCTCCTTCGTCGAAGGATCGCAGCGCGGCATCGTCACCACGGGACGCAAGGGCGAGTAAGCTCCTGGCTCCCTGTTCTCCCCGTTTCGGGACACTTCTCTTTGTCATTTGTTATGTATCGTTCCCTGCTCACCATCCAACTCCAGGCCGCTTTCACTGCGGCTGGCATCACCTTGCCGGAAGGCTTCAGCGTAGCCGTCGAACTCGCTTCCGACACGCGCTTCGGTGACTACCAGAGCAATGCGGCCATGACGCTGGCCAAGCAGCTCAAGACGAATCCACGGGCACTCGCCGAGCAGATCAAAGGCGCGCTCAACGTGGAAGGTCTGTGCAGCGAGGTCAGCATCGCAGGCCCCGGCTTCCTCAATTTCCGCATCAGCCCTGCGGCGCTCGCCAGCAAGGTCAACGCCATCGTTAGTGGCGAGGCGTGTGATGTCGCGAAGACAGGTGCGCCGAGGACTGTCGTCATCGACTTCTCCGCTCCGAACGTGGCCAAGCCCATGCATGTGGGCCACATCCGCAGCACCTTCATCGGCGATTGCCTGGCCCGCGTGGCGAGGTTCGTCGGGCACAAGGTGATCACCGACAATCACATTGGTGACTGGGGCACTCAGTTCGGCATGATCATCCACGGCTGGAAGACGTTGCTCGATCAAGAAGCGCTCAAGGCTGATGCGATTCATGAGTTGGTCCGCTGCTACAAGGCGGTCAACAGCGCGTGCGCGGTGAGCAAGAAGGACGAGCAGGGCAATGAAGTGCCGCTCCCTCCCGATGTGGTGGCCAAGGCCCAGGCTCTGCACGAGACCTGCAAGGGCGAGCTGGTGAAGCTCCAGCAGGGCGATGCTGACAACCTCGCCATCTGGAAGGAATGCGTGCGTCTGACCATGGAACAGCTCGACAAGGTCTATGGCACGCTAGGCATTCATTTCGATTACACCCTCGGTGAGAGCTACTTCAATGACGCCCTCGCGCCGCTGGTGGACGATCTGCTCGCTCGCGGAATCGCCGTCGTGAGCGAAGGCGCAGTCATCATTGCTTCCGATGGCACGAAGGCACCTGAGAACGATCCTTTCCTGATCAAGGAAGGCGATGCCTGGAAGCCCACGCCTGCCATCGTGCGCAAGGGCGACGGCGGCTTCCTCTACGCCACCACCGACCTCGCGACGATCAACTACCGCGTGAACGAATGGAAGGCGGACGAGATCTGGTATGTCGTGGGCGCACCGCAGGCGCTGCACTTCCGTCAGGTGATCGATGCGGCGGCGCGCATGGGCCATACGACGAAGCTCATCCACATCGCTTTTGGCAGCATCCTTGGGGAGGATGGCAAGATGTTCAAGACTCGCAGCGGCGAGACAGTGGGCCTGCTCGAAGTGATCGAGGAGGCCATCGACCGCGCGCGGGCTGCCGCTGACGAGAAGGAGCAGGGCTTCACACCGGAAGAAAAGGACAGCATTGCCCAGACCATCGGCAGCGGCGCAGTGAAGTATGCGGAGCTGAGCCAGAACCGGCTCACCGACTACAAGTTCAGCTGGGACAAGATGCTCTCGCTCAAGGGCAACACTGCACCCTACCTGATCAATGCCTATGTCCGCACGCGTTCCATCTTCCGCAAGCTGGGCGACAGCATCAGCCTAACAAATGACTGTGCGCTCACCGAGCCCGCCGAGATCACTTTGGCCACGAAGCTCGCGCAGTTCGCTGAGGCCACGCACGATGTGCTGAGTGATCATCGTCCGAACGTGCTCGCTACCTACCTCTACGAGTTGGCAAACACCTATCATAGCTTCTACGAGGCCTGCCATGTGCTGAACAGCGAGGGCACGGTGCGCAACACGCGTCTGCTGCTGTGTGAGGCGACTAGTCGTGTGCTGAAGCAGGGGCTAGACCTCCTCGGTATCAAGACGACCGAGCGGATGTAATCCCTTCCCCACGATCATGCGAGAGTGCCACCTGTCACTGCTGGTTTGCCCCGAGTGCCAGGCTTCCCTGGCTCTCTCGCAGACCAAGCCCGGTGATGGCGACCGCATTTGTTCAGGCACGCTGACGTGTGTGTCTTGTCACGCGGCCTTCCCGATCATCGATCACATCCCGCGCTTCGTTTCATCGGACAACTATGCGCGCAACTTCGGGCTGGAATGGACCCGACATGCTCGCACGCAGTATGACAGCCACTCTGGAGCGACCGTGAGTGAAGATCGTTTCTTCAAGGAAACCGGCTGGCCGCGTGATCTCGTGGGCGAGCACATCCTGGAGGTTGGTAGTGGATCAGGACGTTTCACCGAACAGGCGGCGAAGACCGGTGCGATGGTCGTGTCGTTCGATTTCAGCTTTGCCGTCGAGGCGAACTACGCTTCAAATGGTCACAAGGCGAACGTCCTCATCGTGCAGGCTGACCTTTTGAAGATGCCTTTGCGGCGTGGCTTCTTCGACAAGCTCTACTGCTTCGGCGTGCTCCAGCACACGCCTGATGTGAGGCGTTCCTTCCTGAGCCTGCCACCCATGCTCAAGCCCGGTGGAGACCTGTGCGTCGATGTGTATTCGAAGAAGGTCTGGTGGGTGGAGCTGCTGGTGAAGGGCCGCTGGATTCGCCCGCTCACTCGCCATCTGCCGCCGCATCTGCTCTACGCTCTGGTCAATCGTTACGTCCGCTTGATGTGGCCGCTCGCGACGCAGATCAACAAGCTGCCGCTGGGCATGCACATCAATCTCGCGCTGCTGGTGGCCGACTATCGCGGGCACTTCGATTTGAGCGAGGAGATGCTCAAGGAGTGGGCGATCCTGGACACGTTCGATTTGCTCTCGGCCTACTACGACCAACCGCAAACGGTGAAGACTTTGCAGCAGTGGTTTGAGGAAGCAGGGCTCGACGACATCCGCGTTCACCTGGGTTTCAATGGCATCGAAGGGCATGGCAAAGCACCGCAAGCTGATCGGCGATCGTATCGTTGAAGTTGCCATGGCCAGTCTCCTTTCCCGTCGTCGTCTCCTCAAAACCGTTTTTTGCTCCAGCGCCGCCTTGTCGCTCAATCTTCGTCCCTCGATCCTTGAGGCTGCGGAAAGCGAAGACCAGCACCTCTTCATGATTGGCGACTTCGGCAGCATGGAACCTCCGCAGCAGGCCGTGGCCAATGGCATGAAGGGCTACATTGATCGGCTCAAGGTGAAGCCCGAATGGCTGCTGCTCCTGGGCGACAACTTCTACAAGCCGATGCCCGGAGGACTGAAGTCGCCACGCTGGAAGACGGGCTTCGAGGACATGTATCCGGCCTCGGTTTTCCCTGGCCCATGCCCTGCTGTGCTCGGCAATCACGACTACCATGACAACGCTGGAGGCGAACAGGTGCAGCTCGCTTACGCCAAGCAAGGCGGCACACGCTGGACCATGCCGGCCAAGTGGTATCGCCAGGACCTCGGCTCTCTCGTGACCTTCCTCTTCCTCGACACGAATCTGCGCAGCGTCAGCGGCAGCTCGAAGAACAAGGATGGACAGGTGGTGAAAAAGAACAGCCTCACCGCCGAAGAAGAAGCCGCTCAGTGGACCTGGCTGAACCAGGAGCTCGCCAAACCTCGTGCGCCCTACACGATCGTGGTGGGTCATCATCCGGTGTATTCGAACGGTCTGCATGGTGACTCCAAGGAACTGGTAAAAACCTTGGCCCCGATGCTCCAGAATTCAGGTGTGCATCTTTATCTCTGCGGTCACGACCACGATCTCCAGCACCTGGAACTCGAAGGCCTCAAGACATCCTTCGTGCTCTCCGGTGGTGGTGGTGCGCGCGTGCGTGAGCTGCCGAACAAGACGCGCAAGATGCCCTTCGGCACTGCGGTCTATGGTTTCAGCCATCTGCAAATCAATCCTCAGCGCCTGATCGTGCGTCACCTGGATGCGAATGCGAAACAGATTCATGCTTTCGAGAAGAAGCTGGATCACTCGTGGAAGACGATCTGATCGGACGGCCTGCGGAGCCTGAAAAGGCTTGTCCTGAGAGCGATGCTTGAGGTATGACCAGCGCGTGACTTTTCGCGTGCTCGTGATGCTGATGATGGCGCTGGTCTTCGCGCATGGCGAGGATCTGCCGGTCATTGCCTTCGAAGAAGCCGCTGCCTACGTGGGCGAGCATGTCTGTGTGGAAGGCATGGTCACAGATGTTGGCTTTGGTCCTAAGGGCTCAGTGTTTCTGAACTTCGGCGGCATCTATCCCGAACATGCCTTCACCGCTTTGGTGCCGTTTCCATTGGCACGGAAGAGTGATGAATCGTCATGGCGTGCCTACCTGGATCGCGTCGTGCGCATCTCGGGCGTGGTGAAGCTCTACAAGGAAAAACCTCAGATCGTGGTGACAGCTCCCGAGCATCTCGTGATCGTGAAGCGCAAGCGTCGGCGAGGCTGAGCTACGGCATCGAGACTCGCAACCGCATGAACACGCGCCCCTTGCCGGTGGTTTCCACTGAGGCGCGATGATTGGCTGTCACGGCATCCACCGTGGTCACGAACTGGCCGATGAGGTCATACCAAGTGGCCATGTCTTCCGACCACTGCGGAGTGACCGTGATGCCGCTGGCATTCGTGCGCATGCGATAGTCCAGATGCATGGTATTGCCTGAGCGCGTGGCGACGGGGAGCCGTTGCGGATCGGCAAGAGAAGGATTCGCGACGAGGACGAACTCCATCAGATTCCGCATGCCATCCTGATCATTGTCCGCTTCTGCTGCGGCGCCACTGACCGAGCTGGCCGCGGTCCACATCGCGAAGGTGGTTGGTTGAGGTGCAAGGCTGACACCGATCAAGACTGGATCGTGGTCACTGCTGCGAAAGGGTGTGCCGACATTGATCAACAGCTGTGCAGCAGTCTTGCCCTCGGTGTTGTAGTCGTAGAACGCAGGCTCGTCGGCATTGATATGCCAGTGGCGGGCGTCTGTGGTCTGCGCGGCCATGGTTGATGAGGCAAAAGCATGGTCCAGCCGCCCGCGTGTGTCGCCCAGGCGATAGCTGTAATCACCTGGCTGAAAGCGCTCGCCCTGATCGCTGAAGCCACCATTGCGCAGCACGTCGAGAGGGTCCTCCTGGCCCAGAGAGTTGAGGTCGCCCATGATGATCACGTCGTAGTCACCCGCTGTGGCGCAGATGCCTTGCAACCAAGTGAGCACACGGCTCGCTTGTTGTTTGCGCTGCTCGTTAAAGGCTGACTGGCCGTCGTTCTGGTCGTTGTTCAGACCCGTGGCTCCCGTGGATGACTTTGACTTCCAATGGTTGAGGCAGGCAATGAAACGTTCGCCTGTGCTGTTTTCGATGAACACCTGAGCGATCGGATTGCGCAGCGGATTGGGAGTGTTCCAGACGGCATCGGAGTCGGCGTAGCAGGGACCAAAAAGGCTCACCTTGGAAGGGCGGTAGAGCAGCACGGTGCGGATGAAATCGCCGGATGCAGGCGTGGCCGGATCAGCCACCACAGCGTAAACCGAGCTGCCCATGGCAGCATTGAGCGCGCTGAGGATGTCGTTCACTGCGATGCTGGTGTTTTGGATCTCAATGAGTCCGAGAATGTCGGCATCCAGACCGACGAGTGCAGCGATGACCTTGTCCTTCTGCCGCTGGAACTCATCGCCGTTGCTGGCTCCGCGATCATTCGCCCCTCCGAAAGTCGTGAAGTAGTTCAGCACGTTCATCGACGCCACTTTCAGTCTGCCAGTAATCATCGGTGGAGCTGCTGGTCGTGGATTGGCATCCAGAAAAGGCACCGCGCCTGTGGGCTGCACACGGTAGGCTCCATTGCTGTAAGTGAGGATGCCCGCGAGCCCGGTCACTGTATCACCCACACGTCGTGTGCCTTGAGCATTGAGGAAGGGCGTGGGATCCGGTGTGTCAGCAGTGGAGGCGTCATCGAGAGCGATCATGCGCAGAGTTTGAGTGCTCTCCAAGGCGCGAATCGCTGGCACATTCGAACGTCCTGTGATGCTCGTGCCGGTCGCGGGCGAATCATTGGGGTCGATCACCTCCGTGGGGCTAACGAGCGGTCCGTTCGCACTCAGCAGCAACTCGCCAAATCGGGCGAACGTATCGGTGGAGCCATTGCTACCGCTGTTGCTCGTGACGCTCAGGGTCTGGGGGAACTCCACTCTCATGCCCTCGAAGCGCTCCATCATCACGGTGCTGGTGGCAGGCAGGTTGACCATCGTTGCGGTAGGCAATGCCGACGGGCCAAGATTCGTCACGGCAGTGAGATTGAGCAGCTGAGTGAGGCTGCCGGACTCCGAGGCAATGCCTGTGACCTGCACGAGATCGCCCACGGCGACATCCACAGCGAGAGGATTGCCTTGGTCGGTGATCCAGAGGCCTTCGGAGGTCAGTGGATCGGCATCAGCATCGCCATCCTCCTCTTGCAAAAAGAAGCCGCCCAGTGCTGGCGACGCACCCTGAAAATCGCCCACCACCACACCCTGCACTGTCACCTCGGCGCTGGCGAGCGGGCTGTGGCCATCGCTGCTCTGAATGTCGTGAATGGCGGTGATGCTCGCCGATGAGGGTTGGATGGCGAAGGCGCTCGTCACATCCGCGGTCATGGGTTGAGCGCTGGCATTGGTCACCTGCGTGGAGATGACGCGCACGGTGATCGTTTCACCCGCCACGAAGGGAACGGAAGGAGTGATCGTGTAGCGCATCGGGCCTGCGTTGGTGACGGTCGCGGTCATGCCGCCACTCACACTTCCCGTGATCTCAAACCACGAACCTGAGACGGTAACTGGTTGATTGAAGCTGACGATGACGGGCGAAGTCGGTAGCACGCGAGTGCTCGCATGGGCTGGGGTGATCGAGACGACTGCTGGCAGGCTGGCGGTTGTGGGAGCGAAGAACATGACGTCGTCGAGTGCGAGACCATCATCGGAGCCGGTCTCGTCCGTATCACGCCAGCGAAGGATCAGGAGCTGTCCATTAGCCCAGTTGATGCCCGAGATGGTGGCGGAGATCTCCGTGCGATTCGCGCTAGAGTTGCCATTCAAGGCGAAGCCATTGGCCAGTGATACAGGCGATGTGAAATCGAGAGCTGGCACCAAGGTGTAGGAACTCGAGTTGTCGATGTCCGTCGTTACGGTGGAAGTGATGCGATAGGCGAAGTCGAGCTTGTTCACGTTCAGGCTGCCACCATTGCGCCACTGCTCGCCTCGATAAGTGAGGGTGAACTGCGTGATCGTTTGCCCGGTGTTGTTGATCAGCCGCCAGCCCAGGTTCGCAACGTGCGAGCCTCCGAGTGAGCCCAAGGCACGATCCACCCCTGCCACAGGGCCATACGAGTAGGCGCTCGCCGTGGTGCTGTTGCCATTGTCGATCCGCAACTGCATGGGAGAACCCACGCGCGCATACATGCTCCAGCCTGCTGCGTTCGTGGCAGTGACTGGCGATGCGGCCAGTTGCACCGGGCCTTTCAAATTGCTCAGGCCCACATCCATGAAGTCGAACGCGCCCGCCATTGGGAGCGAGTTAAAATCCTGCTGGAGCAAGCCTCCCGTGTAGCTCTGCTGCGCTTGCGCGGGCCATGCCTGTAGGACGATTGCGAGCAGTGAGAGAGTGACAGGCAACTTCATGAGAGCGCTCGGTTATAGGCAGGAATCGACGGGCCGGGCAACATGGAAATCCCGTCCGCCGCCCTTCCTTGGATGCTCCGCAGGCCTGATCGTTCAGGGGAAATGCAAAGGCTCTTGGCATCGTGGCCGGAGTGCGCACAATGCGCGCCATGTCCTTCATCCACGACGACTTCCTTCTTTCCAATCAAGCTGCCCGCCGCCTCTACCATGAGTTCGCTAAGGACGAGCCCATCCTCGATTACCACAATCACCTGCCGCCGAAGGACATCGCGCAGGATCGTCAGTTCAAGAACCTTTTCGAAATCTGGCTGGAAGGCGATCACTACAAGTGGCGTGCGATGCGCTGCAATGGTGTGCCCGAGGATCTCATCACCGGCAAGGCGAGCCCGCGCGACAAGTTCATGGCCTGGGCGAAGACGGTGCCACACACGTTGCGCAATCCACTCTACCACTGGACCCACATCGAGCTGAAGCGCTACTTCGGCATCGACACGCTGCTAAACGAAAGCACCGCCGCTGCCATCTGGGAACAAACCGAAGCCGCATTAGCCAAGCCCGAAATGAGCGCAAAGAACATCCTGCGTTCCCAAAAGGTGAAAGCCCTCTGCACGACCGACGATCCTGCCGACCCGCTGCCCTGGCACGAGCAGTGCGCGAAGGATGGCTTTGAGATCGGCGTGTATCCCACCTTCCGTCCGGACAAGAGCTACAGCGTGCATCAGCCCGAGGCGTGGAATGCGTGGTGCGACAAGCTGAGTGCGACCAGCGGCATTGAGGTCTCCAGCTATGGGCAGCTCCTCGCCGCGCTGGCGAAGCGTCACGATGATTTCCATGCGATCGGAGGTCGTCTCAGCGATCATGGTCTGAATGTGGCTCATGCGAACCCGGTCAGCGACGCGGAGGCCGAGCGCATCTTCGCGAAGGCAAGGAGCGGCACGGCGGCTTCGCTGGCTGAGATGGATCAGTTTGCCAGCAACATCATGCTCCACGTCGGCCGCCTGAACGCGGCGAAGGGCTGGACGATGCAGCTTCACATCGGACCGATCCGCAATAACAACACACGACTCGCCAAGCAGATTGGTGCCGACGTGGGTGTGGACAGCATTGGTGACTGGCCGCAGGCAGAGCCATTGTCGAGATTCCTCGACACGCTCGACACCGAGAACGCGCTGCCAAAGACCGTGCTCTACAACGTGAACCCAGGGCTGAACTACGTCTTCGCGACGATGATCGGCAATTTCATGGACGGCACCATTCCGGGGAAGATTCAGTTCGGCAGCGGCTGGTGGTTCCTCGATCAAAAGGAAGCGATGGAGTGGCAGATGAATGCGCTCAGCAATCTTGGCCTGCTCAGCCGCTTCATCGGCATGCTGACGGACTCACGCAGTTTCATGAGCTTCCCGCGCCACGAATACTTCCGCCGCACGCTGTGCAACCTCATCGGCAAGGACATCGAGAGTGGCGAGGTTCCCGCCGACTACGACATGGTCGGCTCCATGGTTCGCAACATCTGCTTCGCCAACGCCAAAGCTTACCTCGGCTTGAAGACAGCGTGACAAGGATTTGCCTCACACGATTTCCTTGAGGCGCAGAACTTAGGCGTTGATGCTCATGCGCGAGTTTGAAATACTCGCGGCATGAGCAAGCCTTCTGCCAAAGCCCCACCGGTCATTGAGGTCGCAGTCGAGTGGGGTGATGTGACCCGCATGCAGGGCAAGGGCAATCCGCCGGTGGATGTCGTTGCAGCCGGGCACTACACCGGGGTCGAGCCGCAAAGCGCGGAATGGTATCTCGACGAAGCCATCAGCAAGGACATTGGCAGTCCGATGAAGGATGGCAACGTGGGTGTGATTGGCCGCATGACACGCCGAGGGCTTTTGAACCTGGGGCTGGGTGAGCCCTACACCCTTCCGTTCACGAATGGATGCTGGGCTTCGATTGCCGGGCTTGGAGATTTTGGCAGTCTGGGCCCCTCGCAGCTCGAGACCATGGTGAAGAACTTTTGCTGGTCGCTGAGCCAGAGCAAGAGACGGCATCTCGCCACGGTGCTCATCGGCAGTGGTGAGGGCAACATGAGTCTCTCGATGGCCTTGGATGCATGGCTGGCAGGCATCTACAAGATGTCGATGTCCAGCAGCGAATGGCTGCAGCGTGTGACGATTGTGGAGTATGATCCTGAGCGGTTCCTCATGATCCGTGAGGAGCTTGGCGAGATGGGACCATCACCGCGCAAGAACCTTTCCATCGTCCCGGCTGACGAGAAACAAGTGAGCGATGCTGCGGCGAAGGTGGCCGCAGCATTGAGGAAGAAGGCGAGTGAGATCGTTCGCAAAAAACGCCTGCCGCCTTCGAAGACCTCCAGCAACAAAGGTGCGCCGACTCGCATCATGGTATCGACGAGCGCCGCAGGCCTGACTTTTGCCGCGTTGACGGACAGTGCCTCCATCCCCGAAAGACAGGTGGCAATCGATCCCTCGGTGCTTCGCATGGTGAGTGAGAATGCCGGTCTCCATGGCGACTCGGATGAGCAGAAGGAGTGGTGCCAGGTGCTGCGTCAGTTGCTGATCCCATGCGACTTGGAGGGGCATCTCTTCAAGAGTGCAGCGCCCGTGGTGCTGACGCTGGATGCCGCTGCGGCCAGGCTGCCATGGGAGCTGCTTGCCGTGCCGGATCAGGGTTTCGCAGCATCACCGGTGACTGAGGAAGGGAAGGCGGTCGATGGTGCGAGTGATGCGTCCGCATGGGCGGAGAACTTCGTCGCCTTGAGTGACCAGCGCGGCATCACAAGGCAGTTCCGCAGCCAGAATGTGCCGGTATTGCAGACGCGCGTGACGCAGAGGAAGAGCCTGCGCGTTCTCATCGTGGCAGACCCGGCCAGCGACGCGCCATTGGCCGATGCCCGGAAAGAAGGTGAGGAATTGAAAGCGCTGCTGGCGGCTCAGGGGGACATTGAGGTGGTGGCGCTTCTGGGACCAACCCGCGCACGGCTGCCGATCGTCATCAGCCGCCTCATGCGCGAGCGGTATGATGTGCTGCACTTCGCCGGGCACAGTGACTTCAATGAAAGTGATCCCACGCGGTCTGGGTGGCTGTTCAGCAAAGGACAGGACTTGTGGTTGAATCCCGCCCTTCTCTCACGGCTGCCGAGAATACCTCCTTTGGTGGTTTCGAACTCATGCACCAGTGGTGGCATCGCTGTGAATGCAGCGCCAAATACGCTGGTAGCAGCGGGACTGGCGGAGGCATTTTTCAAGCTCGGCGCTCGCAACTATGTCTGCACCGGATGGCCGGTGGGCTCAGAGGCCGCGAGGGCATTCGCGATTGGATTTTACAAGGTGCTGCTGGAAGGAGGCGAAATCCGTCAGGCCATGATCAGGGGCAGGCTTTGTTCGGCGAACGCAAAAGGTGGCACCTCCACCTGGGGTGCCTATCAGCATTACGGCAGCCCATATTTCCGGCTGACCGAGGCATAGCCACTTCTCGGTCTCAGAGCCCTGTGGGATCAAACTGCCAGAGACGCGCGGTCTTGTCCTCGCTGGCGGTTGCGATGCGCGTGCCTTCTTCGTTCCAGGCGATTCGCCAGATGCGGCCCTGGTGGCCGCGAAGGTGGTGAACCAGCTTGGGTGCTGCGGGATTCGTGACGTTCCAAACACTCGCGGTGCCGTCCTCTGATGCGAGTGCGAGCAACGTCGTCTTGTTGGTCAAGTCGGCGGGACGCCACCACGCAGCGTCGCGAATCGCGGCCGTGTGCAAGGGCTTCCCGTCGGGTCGCACGAGCTTGCCTGTTTCTTGCACGGTGAGTGCCGTGCCAGCGTCGCTGACAGTGCCGATGCGGGCGCTGCCGTCGCCACAGCACAGAACAAAGGTTTCTACCTCACCGCCGGTCGTATTGGTCGGGCCATCGGCGGGGCGTGGACGGAAGCTGGCGAACCACACGGGTGTTTGCAGCCCAGGTGAGAGCGGTTGAGGAGTGATGCTGACCGATCCCTTCTCCGGGCCGTTGGCATTGATGATGAAGGCACGACTGCCAGCGGCGGCAACCACGAGCCCATCACGCGGGCTGAATGAGGCGCGGCGAATCGGTTCTCCAAGGCTATGCTGCCATCGGATGTAGTGATCATCGAAATCGTAAAGCCGCAGCATGCCATCGTCGCACGACACAATGATGGACAGTTTATCATCAGGGATGTTGTCAAAGGCGCACCACGTCATCACACCATACTGACCGCTCTTGAGTTTGGTGAAGTTGGAATCCCAGGAAACCCCGCGGCAACGACGGTCCGCACTGGTCGAAGCGAGCCGTGGTTTGTCGAGTGAGGGACTGATCGCGACGCATGTCACCACATCGGTGTGGTAGGTGTAGCCAGGCAGCAGCTTCCAGGCTTTGACGTCAAAGCGATACACATTGCTGTCATTCCCTGCGGCGGCGATCTTCGTCCCATCACGATTGAAGGTCGCCATTGAAAAACCTTCCTTGGCAAAGAACAGCACTGGATCACTCACGCCGCCAGGTGCCTTACCATCGGGCGTCCACAGCCTCACCTTGCCATCGCTGCCAGCGGTGAGGAGCTGGCCTTTCACCGTGCTGCTGCTGGGCGATCCCAGATTTGCGATCATTTGCGGAGCGAACTGCACGGACCACACTTGATCGCCATGAGGAAGCACCGCAAGCGCTTCATCCGTCACGGGTGCGGCCGTCAGCACGGGTGCCAGCTTTTGCTCCAGCGACTTGATGGCGGAGACGATGAATCCCAGCCGCGCTTCACGCTCCTTCTCGAGTGCCAGTCGATCTGTATCTTCTTGATCACCGCCTTCACCCGTGGGCAGCTTGATGGACTCGATGCTAGCCTTTGATGCTTCGAGGGACTTGGTAATGCGTCGCGCCAGCTCCGCATCCGAGCTTTTGAAGAACAGCCATTGATAGGCATCGTCCACACGCTGCTGAGCGGTCACGAGTTCCTGCTGAAGTCGAACGCTCGCGAGCTTGTCGAGTTCAGCCTGGAGGCGCTCGGTGTCGGCGGCCTGAGCGGCTACCTGGGCAACGAGTTGAGCACTGGTGCTGTCCAGCTTGCTCGTCGCTTCGGGTGACGCAAGCACCGTGGTGGGCGCAGCTGACGTCGAGGCTGAAGCCGGCGACTCCTGTTGGAAGATCTGAGTGATGCTCGATTGGGTGAGCGTTCGTTGTTCGGTCGTCTCTTTGATCGTGTCATCGAGTTCATCCACCCTGCCTTTCAGTTTCTGGGTCTGAGATTGGGAGGCGAGGTTTGCATTGTAAAACACCCCAGCAAGAATGCCCACGGCCAGCAGCGCGAGTCCGGCACCGATGCCGCCATACTTCAGGCGACGACGTGCAGTCTCTTTCTCGTCGCTCAGCTTCTTTTGTTCATTGATCCAATCCTGCTGTGCATCGAGTCGGGCTTTCACGGCTGCCGCTTTGGCAGCCTCCTCTTTGTCGTAGGTTTCCCGCCACGCGAGGATGTCGGCAATGAGCCTGTCGTGGGCGATCTGGAACAACCCGTCCCTTGTCTCCTTGGCGCTTTCGGTGTCGGGAAGGAGCTGCGCATCGGGGTAGAACATCTCCCGCATGATGCGAGTCGGCTGTTCGAGCGACCGGAAGAATGCCGCTAGTTCTGCCGGCTCCACCTTGACCTGCTGGACCTCAGGATTGGCCGGATCAGGACCACGGGTTTTGTTGAGCTTCTCGGCAAGTTCGGAGGCGAGCCACGAGATCTTTTGGGTGCGAGTGACCAGTTCGGTGCTGGCGCGTGCAAAGACCTGTCGATAGTCGGGGCGGTCTTTGAAGGCGGCTTCGAGAGCGCCATTGACATGCTGGCGCCGGATGCCTGCGGCGAAGCCGTGATCCTTGAAGGTGCCGAAGGTAAGTGCAGTGCCCTTCGCGGTATCGATGTCTTCCTTCCAAAGGCGCTCCAGAGAGAGCTGAAGGAAAGGCGTGGCGTAACGGGTGACCGTGCTCGCGGACGAACGTTGAGCGGAGGGAGGATCAAGTCGCAGGTCGGCATCCGCGAGGAGGGCTTTCACGAGTTCGTCGTGGATCTCCACGGGCTGCGGTGGTCGCATCAGTTGATTGAAGCGCAGCAGAGGCTCGCGGATGGCGCGCTCGGTGGCGGCTTCATCCAGGCTGTCCACGCGGATCATGGTGTCGAACAAGCGGGGCAGCGCCGCCTTGATCACATCGAGATCCGCGAGGCAGTCTTCGCGCAGGCTGAGGACCGTGTTCACGCCGCAGCGCGGATCGCGAATGAAAGCTGTGATGAGCCCCGCCCAGCGCAAGGCGGCCGATGATGGCTCGGGCATGGCAGTGCTTTTGGCATAGGCGTCTGCGGTGCGAATGATCTGCGCGGCGCTGGCCTCGGCCAGTTCGGGATGCTGGACGAACAGTTCCTCCACCTGATCCATCGCGAGGATGAGCTGAGGTGCTGATGGGTGGCGTGCGAACCACGCCTGCGGCCACTCCAGGCCTTCACACTCCGGCCAGGGCTTGAGGGCACGTTTGACGGCACGTTCCAGGCTCTTGAGCGGATCATTGGACCAGTCGCGTGCCATGACAACGACAGGGTGCGCGGGCAATGCACCCGACGACTCTGCTTCGAGTGGTGCGGCGTGAATGCGGGGGATGAGACCTGCGCCCAGCAGCGATGACTTCCCACAACCCGAGGGGCCGTAGAGGATCGTCACGGAGGAGACGCTGGCATTGGCGACGAGGACTTCTGTCTCCGTCTCACGCCCACAGAAGTAGGGTGCATGCTCGGGGCGAAATGGAGCGAGGCCGACGTATGGGCAAAGGGGTGTGGCTTCAGAGGTGCTCATGGGCGATCAACTGATGGGAGTGGGTGGCACAGCCAGCGGATCAGGCGGCAGAGCTGCTTTGAGGGCTTGCGCATAAGCGGTGAGGTCGCAGTTGAACATGGTCACTTTGCCATGCTCTTCGGAGGCCCAGTATTTCTCGTCGAACTCCGTCGCATTCACTTTTACCGCCCAGTTGTTCAGCGTCTTCTTGGTGCGCTGTCCCCAGAGATTCTGGCAAATCACGAGGATGTTAACGTCCTGCAATCCATAGCCCAGGAAGAGGAAGTGGCAGTGGATCATTCGTGAGGCGAGGAACTTGGGCAGGGGATTGCTCACTTCCACGCGACGGAGGAAATTCACATAGTGATCGCTGGTGATGACGAAGCCGCTCTCATCAAATGCATCGGGAGCCACCGTGCCGTGAATCTTGACGATGATGACGCGGGCGCACTTGGGGTCTGACGCCGGGCGAAGCGCCTCATCGGCCCCGAGAGGCAGATCGGCATAGCTTTGCAAAGGCGTGATCTCGGTGTGAGTCGAGGAGAACGACCGCTCTTCGCCCCGGAAGTGCTTGTGAGCATTCTTCCAGTGCCGGTAGCAAGGCACGTCCGCATTGGGCGGCTCGCGATAATAGACGACATCGAAGGGCTCGTTGCGCTCGGCGAGAGCGTGCTCCAGCACTGTGTCATAATTCGTGGTGATGAAGATCGGCTTACGGTTCACCGAGGTCACCAGGGAGGGAATGTGAGCGAGCACTTCGTGAAGGTCGGTGGGCTCGTATCTCTGGCTGAACAAGTTGTGCAGCGCTTCCTGCAGCGTCGTTGCAGAGGGCGGTCGCATAGTGTCGGCAAACTGGCTCACCCGGGCGAGATTGGGAAACACAAGCTTGGACGCGAGGTCGGCGGCCTGCTCCACGATCGACCAATCCTGGGCGGCGATGGCCGCCTGAAGTTTGCCTTTGACCGTCTGCCACTGAGTCTTCCAGTTGAGCACGGTCTGCGTATCCGGGAAGCCGTAGTCCTGAGCGAGCTTCACCGCCAGCTCGGCTCCCGTGGGCAGGTAGTTTTTGCTGCCGCCCTGACGCTGCGCGTAGTTCACGCCTGCGCCCAGGAAGAAAACGAAGTTGCCCGACGAACAAATGTTAGCCAGCGTCGTGTAGTGAGCGGGAGTGGGTGCGGCAGGAACAGGCATGGGAGGAAGAGGAATAGAACGGGTGATAGCACGAGGCGGGCTCAAGACAGATGGCAGTGCCCTGGCTCACCGTGGGGCATCTGCCATCCGCGATCGAATCAGATCAGGGAGCCGCGAGCGTGAAGGGCTTTTGCTTTTCAAACGATGCATTCTTTTTGCCGATCACTGAGTAGTTAGGCGTTTGATCCGGCGGCATGAACGATACAACTTCCTTGTGGAAGGACACATAGCCGCCACCAAACGAACCCGAATCCCACACCTCGAGCATGGTCTCGGTGAAGAGGCCGTTCTTGTCGCCGTCCTGGGAAAGTTGATTGTCCTGACAGCCAGAGATGAGCAGCACCGAAGCCTTGATCTTCACCTTGTTGCCCGCACGGAACTTCTCCTGGATGCCATCGTAGAGCGCTTTGTTGTGGCGGTAGGTGCGCATGTTCACGTCCGGCGGTAGCAGGCGGTAGCGTTTGCCCTTCTTGCCGACGGATGGCGTTCCTGGGCGATTGGCGAGGCGGCTGACGGTGCCGCTGTGGCAGCTGTCGGAGAGCATGATGATGCGCACGCCTGCGGCGAACTTCGACCACGCGGCGGCGAGTTCGTCGTCCACCAGTTCGCGATCGTAGAGGCACCACGTTTCATCCCACTTGTCGTTCTCATCACCGTTGGTGTCGGGCACCTGACCGCCGTGTCCGGCATAGGTGATGAAGAAGGCATCACCTGCGACTAGCTCGGCGGATGCCTTGGTGATGGCGTCCATCACAGCTGTCGAAGTGGCTTGCTTGGAGAGCAGTCGCAAGGGAGTGAAGCCTTGCGTCTTGGCCAGCTTTTCCATGGCCTTCGCGTCGTTCTCGCAGCCCGCGAGAGTCTGCGGTCCGCCGTAGTGTTTGGGATCGACCTTGTTCAATCCGATGTGCAGTGAGATGCCTTTGCTCATGATCAGGGTGTCAGGTTTGAGGGATGGATGACCGATCCAGATCTGCCCTCACTGGGCGCGCCAGTGAGGATGGACGGACCGAGGGAAGCAGCCGGAAAGGTCCGGCTTCCATGCAGGCTAGAACAAACCGACTCGAATGAACAGTCTTTTTAATAGATCACTGTATTATGATGGCTCGATGCCTGTCAGCGATACCTCGAGCGTCCATGGCCACTCGTGTGCTTTCATAGGATTATGGGGGTGGAAGGCTTTCCAGTTGCCTCTCTTCGATCACCCTCTAGCTCTCCCTTTCATCTCATGATCACACCTGAACCCATCAGCAACCACGTCTCCGTCTGGGGCGAAGGCCCCCTCTGGCATGCCAATCGTCTCCTCTACGTGGATATCGAAGCGCACAAGATCCTCGCGTTCGATCCGAAGTCGGGAGCCGAGACGATCTGGAACGTCGGCCAGCGTGTGGGGACCGTGGTGCCGCGTGCGACGGGCGGCCTCGTGTGGGCTGGCGATGATGGCTTCTTCTTCTTGGATGAGGCCACCGGCGCGAGCACGAAGATCGCCGACCCAGAGCCGGACCTGCCGGACAATCGCTTCAACGACGGCAAGTGCGATCCGGCGGGCCGCCTTTGGGCGGGCACGATCTGCCTGAAGAAGCGAGCGGAAGGTTCTCTCTACTGCCTGCACACGGACCTTCGTGTGGAGAAGAAGTTCGGCCCCGTCACCAACTCGAACGGCATCATCTGGAGCAAGGACGCGAGCACGATGTTCTACATCGACACGCCTTCGAAGAAGATCCGCGCGTTCGACTTCGACAAGGCGACGAGCGCCATCACGAACGAACGCGTGATCTGGGACACCAGCGACGATCCCTCGTCGCCCGATGGCATGACAATCGACAGCGAAAACCGCCTGTGGATCGCCTTTTGCCATGGTGCGAAAGTGGTGTGCTTCGATCCTGCCTCGCGCAAGGTGCAGGAGCAGATAGACTTCCCCTGCATTGAGACGACCGCGTGTGCCTTCGGCGGCGATGACCTCGGCGATCTCTACATCACCACGGGTCTGAAGCCTGGGCTGGAAGAACCGCTCGCCGGTCGTCTCTTCGTCTGCCGTCCCGGTGCGAAGGGTGTGCCGAGTGATGCGTTCGCGGGCTAGCGCGCGCGTTTCAACCTCACCGCGCGCACATCGGCCAGTTCTTGCTTGAGCGGCCCTTCGGCTTTGAGCAGAAGGCGATTCACACCAGCCTTCAAATGGATGCTGCCTGCCGATGCCTCGACGAAGTGCTCGTAGTCGCCACTGGAGATCACAGTGCCAATGGTGCGGCTGCTTTCGGCTTCGAGGGCGAACTTGTCGCCTGCGGACGCATCGTCGGCAGCGAGTGTCACTGTGACTTCGTAGTCGTCTTCGCTGGCGACATCGACGTGCCACTCGGCCACATCGTTGGCGATGCGCCACGGCGCCAGCACATCGAGCGCCGGACGATACGCGAGCTTCTGACCAAACGTTGTGGCTTGGCTTGCCGGTAGGATGAAGTCGCCCTTCGCATCGGCTTTGATGGCGATGATCTTCGTGTCGCTCTTCACGTTGAGCAGTTCGTCCGCAGTCCATGGCAGCGTGCGGCCTTTCGTGTCCTCGCGCACCTTCGTGATGAGTGACGCATCGACGAGAGAGGCGTTGTTGCCCCACGCGCGGCGCACGTAGCTGAGCGCGGCGGCGATCTGATCGTCGTTCAACACTCCGCTCATGCCAATGCCGGGCATGACGAGGTTGAAGGTGTTACCGCTGACTTGCACGGGACCGTAGAGGCCGTGCAGCACCACTCGCGCGATGCGCTCGGGCGGACCCGCGACCCAATCGCTGCCTGCGAGCGGCGGCGCGAGATTCGCCGCGCCCATGCCATGCGGTTGATGGCAAGCGGCGCACACCTGCTGGTAGATGCGCTGGCCGTCGTCGAGTTGCTTGAGTTGCGCGGGCGACAGAGTGGCTTCGGCTTCAGCCGAAACGAACGCCGATGTTCCCTTCGCTCCCGGCCACGTGAGCACCGAGGCAAGGCGGAAGCCGAGATCGCGATTCTTCGCGTCGGTGCTGCGCATGAGTTTCATCACGAAGGCGGGCTCTTGCTGAAGCTGAATCGGCTTGCGAGCGTGCGTAGCGATGGCACGAGCGATCAGATTGCTACTCTCCGCCTGCTTTACCAGCGAGATCAGTTCACTGGTGTCACCTCGTTCCAAGACTGCTCGCAGCAAGACCACGATGAGATGCTCAGTGCGCTCGTTGGACAACGGCCACTTCGGCGACGAATTGCCCGAACCAACAATTGGAGGCAGGCCAACTGTCCACCTCCGCAGGCACAACTCTATCGTCTCCAGTTCGTGCCCTGCGAGACTGCTGACCGCAACCACTTCGAATGGTGCCAAGGGATTCGCCCCCAAGATGCCTAGTTGCTCCATAACGCTCAACGACGCATGTCCATGACTGAGAGCAGCAGCAAGACGCACTTGCTCGTTCACATCGCTCATTGCTACTTGCAGCAGTGACTCAGTTGCAATGCGTCCTTCGGACAGTTGGCAGGCGGCAGTGCGGACTCTTGGATCTGTATCAACCAGAGCAGCCTGAATCATCGAGATCGATGCACTGGCGAGCGCATCCGATGTCCACAGATGCTGCAACTTGCCGAGCGCCGTCGCTGGCTTGAATGCTTTCACCACCGCCGCATCGCCGCGCTCGATCAACAAGCGCTGCGCCGTCAGCCGATGCCAGCCGTTCGGATGATCGAGCAGCTTCACGAGTTCGTCTGACTTCATCGCGTCGAGATTCACGGGCTCGCGACTCAGCGGCTTCTCCGTCGAGACGATGCGCCAGAGGCGGCCGAGGTCCTGGCCTTGGTCGAGACCGCGGGCTTTGATTTGCTCGGTGAGCCAGGGGACCATGAAGATGACGTGCTCGATGATGCCGTGATACATGTCGGCCACGTAGAGCGCGCCATCAGGGCCGACGCGGGCGTTCACGGGGCGGAAGCGTTCGTCGGTGCTGGCGATGAATTCCTGTTCCGGCGGATAGAAGCGTGAGGCTTCGGGGACGATGCCGTCTTTGAGCTTGAGGCGACCGATGAGATGGCCGCCAGACTCGGGGATGAACATGTTGCCGCGCGCGTCGTCGGGGAACTGATAGCCGTCGTAGCAGCAGATGCCGCTCACGATGGTGTAAGTGCGCAGTCGGCCATCGTCGCGGAGTTCGAGTGCGCCGAGTGTGACCGCAGGCGTGACGCGGATGGGAAAGACTTCCTGGGCGTTGCCGCAGACGCTTACGTTGACGACTTGCGAGAGCAGATCGCGAGGCAGCGGTTTGTTCACGAGCAACTCGGCGGGAATGAGGTCGGCGTGCAGCGCTTTGTTTTCGTAGCAGGAGAAGAAGCGGCCCGTTTCATCAAACGTCTGTCCGAACTGCCCGCGATGAATCGTGTCGCGCTCGATGAGCTTGCCGTCCTTCCATTGGTAGTCCTTCGCCCAGTCGGAGCAGTGCAGCCAGTTGTCGATGCCGTAGCGCAGGCCGTTGGCGGTGTGTTGCGGATTGCCGGGCACGCCCATGGTGCCGACTTCGGTGCGTTTGTCGCACTTCAGATCGCCGTCGGTGTCCTCGCAGAACCAGAGCTTCGGCGGCTCCTGCAGCAACACGCCGCCTTTCACGAAGGCGAACGAGCGGGGCATCACGAGCTTGTCGAGATAGACCGTTTGCTTGTCCATCTTGCCATCGTGATCGGTGTCTTCGAGCACGACGAAGCGGCAGATCGGATCGCCTTCGTTGCTGCCTGCGAGGTCGCGCATGTAGCCCTGGTATTCGAGGCACCAGAGCCGGCCCTGCGGATCGAACTCGAAGAAGATCGGCTTTTGCACCATCGGCTCGGCCGCGACGAGTTCGATGCGGTAGCCGGGCGCGAGCTTGAACGTGGCCATCTCCTCCTCAGGCGTGAGGATCTTGGCATACGGCACGTTCAACTTCTTGAGCAACTCATTGCCCTTTTCCCAGTGGGCAATCTCCGTGAGCGCCGACGCTGGACGTGCCCGAGGTCGTTCCTTGGGAATCGAATCAGCCAGAGCAGCAGAGGCGATCAAAGCCAGGCCAAGAGCAATGCGATGCATGGCCAGCACTACGGAGTCGATGGCGCGACTCTCGCGATGGCGGTCGAGATTAGGGATTCACCAAAGCATCGTCCTTCAGCCTGAATGGTCGATAGAAGCGACACGAAACACAAAGTCTGCCGGAGGTGGCGTCGATGGTGGCAATGGCTCCTCGGGCGTCGTTCATAAGGCACCCCTTCCGCGCGCAATGGGGTAACCCGAGAGTGTGACCGCACTCGTGGGCAGCCACCCGGCTGAGGCGTTCCATCTGTTTGCTTGGTGATACGCCTCCAAAGCTCAGGCGATGCGTGGACACCAGTGCAGCGCGGCCATCGAGTTCTGCGATACCCATGATTCCCGATGCTCGCTCGCCATCTCGATTGATACCGATGTCAAAGTTTGTAACGCCGATGACCTTGTCGAAATCGCGGACTTGGATGCTGGACAGATCTGCGAGAACTGCATTCCCATCGTAGCGATCTCGCGACCGGACGTAAGCTGATGAAGGCATCGACTTGCCAGGGAGAATGGTGGCTCTGAGGTGGTGGACTTTTTGCACTCCATCCACCACTGCATCGATTTGCCGATCTGAAACTGGACCCAGTGCCATGACCGCGATGCGGATGTCGTTGTGCTGGGTTGAACACCCGATGGAAAGGGTGATCACAAGCAGCATCTGGGTGTAGAGCCACGGCATCACTTCGCTTTCGCTCGCAGGTCCATGGTGCAGTCTTCATCCGCAGGCACGGGCTCGCCGACTTGATCCACGGGTTGGGTGAAGAGGTAGCGCCAGACATCTTCGTGGATGAACTTGCCGTCGGCGGTCTTCACAGCGGCACCGCCGGGCACGACGGAGCTGTGGGCGCGCTTGTCGTCCTTCTTCACATCGGCATCGGTGATGAGGCGGCGGGTGTTACCATAGGGTGGCTTAGCCTGATCGACATTCACGATGGGTCCGAACTTGCTCAGTCCGAGCAACTGCCAGGAGCGGCAGTAGTGGTCGCCGCTCCAGCCGCCATCGAGCACATGGCTGAAGCCGAAGAAACGATTCTCCGGCGTCGCGGAGGGCAGGCCCTGCCAGGTTTCGTATTGATCGCGAGGACCGCAAAACATGACCACGCGATCTACACGCACTTGCTTGGCAAATCGTGCCGACGTGGTGGAGCCATGCGAACTGCCGGAGATGATCACCTTGGTCCAGTCGAGGCCTTTGCCATCGGCGGCGAGGAACTGCTCCCAGTGCGCCTGTGGGTTCTCTTTGGCCAGCCACTTCACGAACTGGTGTGCACGTTCCATCATGCCATCGGGCTTGGGGATGCTGACGAGGTTGCTCACGTCTTCGCCAGTAGCGGCTTCCAGACGAATCTTGCCGAGCAACATGCCGTCACTGCCCGGTGAATCGTTGCCAAACTTGCCGAACCAGCTGTTCGCGTAATGCACCTGGATGGCGTGAAGACCATAGCTGCTCACGCGTTCGAACAAGGGTGCGCTGTAGCCCATGAGCCAGACGACCAGCTTGCCCTGCGGGGCCACACGCGTGTCCACCATCGCGTGCTCCTCGTCGCTGGGCTTGCCCTTCTTTTCGAAGACGAACTCGATTTCCGGATGCTCCTTCGCCTTCGGATCGATCACACTGGCGCGGGCCTTCAAGTCGTAGCGTTGAGGCTTGGGATCGTTGTAGGCCGGTGCGGCGAAAGCACAGGTGCTGATGAAGAGTGCGGCGGCGAAGATCAATTTCATGGGCGCACAGTAACGAGTCATCGCTCGATGGTCCTTCGCGAACCTTCGCTGCCAAGTGAAACACTCAGAGGCGAGGTGCGTTCGGAGAACCATGCTTCTTCGTTTCCTGCTCTCGCTTCTGCTCGGCACTTCGGTTCTTCAGGCTGCGCGACCCAATGTCCTCGTGATCTTCGCCGACGATCAGCGTGCGGACACCATCGCAGCCCTGGGCAATCCCGTCATCAAGACGCCAGCGCTGGACCGCCTGGTGCGTGGTGGTGTCTCATTCGACCGTGCTTACATGATGGGCGGCATGCAAGGCGCCACCTGCGTGCCCTCGCGAGCGATGCTGCTGTCCGGCAAGTCGTTGTTTCGAGTGGATGAGAAGCTGATGAGTGATTCGACTTGGCCTGCAGAGTTTGGCAAGGCGGGCTATACCACCTTTGTCAGCGGCAAGTGGCATAATGGCCAGCCCTCTCTCGCAGCGAGCTTCCAGCTCGCTCGTGGCATCTTCGCTGGTGGCATGACGGACCCGCTGAAGGCGAAGCTGAGCAACATGGTCGAGGGAAAACTGGCACCGCCCCAACTCAGCCCGAAGCACGCGTGCGAGGTCTTTGCCGATGAAGCCATCGCCTTCCTTCAAGGCGAGCACACCCAGCCCTTCTTCGCCTACGTGCCCTTCGATGCACCTCACGATCCTCACATCGTGCCCGCCGACTTTCCCGTTCGCTATGATGAGGCTAACATCCCTCTGCCACCCAACTTCCTGCCTCAGCATCCGTGGAACAATGGCGAGATGGTCATTCGCGATGAGGCCCTGCTGCCCTGGCCACGCCCGGAGCAGGGAGTGCGTGCGATGATCGCGGAGTATTATCGCTACATCTCGTATCTTGATTCACAGATCGGCCGCGTGCTGGATGCGCTGGCGGCCTCACCTCATGCGAAGAACACCATCGTCGTCTTCGCCGCCGACTCGGGTGTTGCCCGCGGCAGTCACGGTCTGATCGGCAAACAGAATGTGTATGAGCACTCGATGCGTGTGCCGCTGATCGTGAGCGGACCCGGTATTCCATCCGATCAGCGAACCAAGGCGATGTGCTATCTCTTCGATGTGCTGCCCACGCTCGGTGCCCTCTGCCACGTGAAGGGCCCGGCCTCCAGTGAAGGCATCGACCTTTCGCCAACGCTGCTCGATCCGTCGAAGGCTGCGCGCACGACGATGCTCTTCGGCTACCGTCAGGTGATGCGTGCCGTGCGGGATGATCGCTGGAAGTTGATCCGCTACCCGCAAGTGGACAAGACGCAGCTCTTTGACCTCGAGGCTGATCCCTTCGAAATCACCAACCTCGCCGACAAGCCTGAGCATGCCGTCACGCTGGCGAAGATGAAGTCGGTTCTTGAGGAACAGGCGAAAGCCTTTGATGACAAGGTGCCGCTCACCGTTGACAAGCCCCAGCCAGCCGAGTGGTCGCCCCCGACGCCGAGCAAGGGAGCGGGCAAAGGCAAGAATGCTCGCCGCTGATGGGCGCAGGCAAGCCTTCGGGAATTGCTGTGGCCACTTAGCATTTCGTGCGTGCTTTTTGGAAGCAGATCTGGTTTGCTTCCTAGATCACCATGAAAACTTCTGACGTGCTCCTCTCGATTCGTGCTCGTCTCAATCGAGCCGCCATGCTGCAAGCCCTGGCCTGGAGCCTCGCCATCGGCGGAGGCGTGCTGCTAATCAGCGGTCTCGCTTGTGTGCTCCAAGGCTATCCGTTGCTTTGGTGGTGCTGGGCTGTGACGGCGCTCTCCGGTGCGCTGACGTTCACGAGCCTCTACCTGCGTCGTCGAGCGTCCGAGGACGATGCGGCCAGATTGGCAGATGAGTATTTCGATCTGAAGGACACGCTGACCTCCGATCTGCACTTCCAGCGCGAGGGCCGCAGCGGCGAGTTCTTCGATTTGATCAATCAGCAAGCTGTGGCCACGGCCGCACGCGTGAAGCCCGAGGGCATCGCCTTGCCCGCCCCGAAGCGGATGCTTGCGCTCGGCACCGTGCTGGTGCTCGCCGGATTCAGCCTCAGCTTCCGCAGTCCATCGCCGGAAGTCGTCGCCCGCTGGAAGCAGGAGGCCGAGACGCATCAACTCACCGCTGAGCTGAACGAGGAGGTGAAGAAGCAGCTCGAGGAACTCAAGAAGGCGCTCGGCGACGACAATGACCTCATCTCGAAAGACGACTTCAAGAAGTGGGAGCAGGAGCTTCGCCAGACCAAAGACCTGAAGGAAGCCATGCGGCAGTATGCTGCGCTCGAACGTCGCATCGCTGAGGCCGAGCAGAAGATGCATCGCCGCGATCAGGAAGAACTCGCACGCCAGGCCGGTGAAGCGCTTCAACAAGACCCCGCGAACCGTCAGCTCGGTCAGCAACTCGCGAACAAGCAGTTCGCCGACGCCGCGAAGCAACTCGCCTCCATGCAACCGCAGGGCGAAGGCCAGAGCCCCGAGCAGCAACGCCAGGACATGGAGAAGCTGCGCAACGCTGCGCAACGCATGGGCCAGGTGGCCAAGGAAGCGATGCAGCGGAAGTCGAAGTCAGGTGCCAGTGGCCAGTCTTCCGACAACTCGCTCGCGCAGAACATGGCCTCGCTGGAAGACGCCGTGCGCAAGATGGACGACGCGCTCAAGCAGGCTCAGCAACAGCAGAAGCAGAACGCCAGTCAGCAGCAGCAACAGCAAAGTCAGAGCCAGTGCAAGAGCGCTAGCAGCCAGTGCCAGAGCCAGCTCAACAAGCTGTGCAACAACCTCAACAAACTCGGTCAGTGTCGCAGTGCCTCCCAGAGCCTGAGCAAGCTCAGTCAATGCCTCAGCCAGTGCCAGGGCTGCCTCAACGGCCAGTGCAACAAACCCGGCACCAAGCCTGGGGGCAAGAAAGCAGGCAATGGCACGGTCGAATCGCGTCGCGATGGCAGCGATCCGCTCCCTTTCACCACCGAGACCATGCAGATCCAAGGCCAAAAGGGACAAGGCCCTAGCGACAAGATCACCGAAGCCGCCGACTCCGGCGACCGCACCGGTTCCCGAAGCGGCGGCACCCGCGAGCGCACCTACCAGAAGCAAGCCGAGTCCTTCGTGCATCGCGAAGACGTCCCCGCCGAAGTGAAGGAAGGCGTGAAAAACTACTTCAGGACCATCCAGGACAAGCCCGAAGACAAGCCCTTGCCTGTGCCTGTTCCGGCGAAGCCGGAGCCGAAGAAGGAGGAAGCTTCGGAAGCGAAGAAGGCGGTGGGCTGAAAGCCAGTCTTCGAATGAGCTTCATTGGAAATTGAAAATTGGAAACTTGAAATTGGAAAGGTGTGGTCCGGGAACTTTGGAAGTCGGGTTTATGAAGTCGGATGATGACAATAAGAGCAGCCAGCGGAAGGCCGAAGAACTGGAGGATCGCATGATTGATTTCGCTCTGCGAGTGGGTGCGGTCGCTGAAGCGTTGCCTGCGAGCAAGCTCGGCAAACACATCGCCAGCCAGATTATCCGCTGCGGAACATCGCCCGCCCCCAACTACGGAGAAGCCGATGCCGGCGAAAGCACGAACGACTTCATCCACAAGCTCGGCGTCGTCTTCAAAGAACTCCGTGAGACGCGCATCTGGCTCAAGATGATCGTTCGCGGCAAGATACTTCCCGATCGTCGGATGTTGCCCGTGCTCGATGAGTGCAACCAGCTCTGCCACATCATTGCGGCCTCGATCAAAACCGCCAAAACCAACCGTGGCGACTTCCGCTAACCCAGGCCCTCTTTCCAATCTCAAATTCTCATTTTCCAATTTTCAATGCTGCTTCAGCTCACACTCCGCATCGCCCCTGACTCACATCCCTCATGACTTCCTCTCCCGAATCCCATGCTCAGCACTTCAGAGCCACCTTCGACAAACTCCGCGCCGAGATCGCGAAATACATCGTCGGCCAAAAAGACATTATCGACAACGTGCTCACCTCCATTGTCTGCGGTGGCCACGTTCTACTCGAAGGTGTGCCCGGCCTTGGCAAGACGACCCTCGTCCACACCCTCGCCAACGCGCTGCATCTCAAATACCAGCGCATCCAGTTCACGCCCGACCTGCTGCCCGCTGACATCGTGGGCACCCAGGTGCTCACGGACAAAGGCGGCAGCCGCGTGCTCGAGTTCCAGCAGGGACCCGTCTTCTGCAACGTGCTGCTCGCCGATGAAATCAATCGCGCCACACCGAAGACGCAGTCCGCGCTGCTCGAAACGATGCAGGAAAAAACGGTCACTGTCGCTGGCCGCACGCATCCGCTGGACATGCCATTCTTCGTGCTCGCCACGCAGAATCCCATCGAGCACGACGGCACCTACCCGCTGCCCGAGGCGCAGCTCGACCGCTTCTTCTTCAAGCTCTTCGTCGAGGTCCCCGGCCACGATGAATGGATGGGCATCCTCGACCGCACCACCGGCAGCAAGCGCCCACAGATCGACGCCGTCGCCACTGGTGACGACATCCTGCAAATGGGAGCTGTCGCGCGCGAAGTGCCCATCGACAAAGACATCCAAGCCTGGCTCGTCCGCCTCGTCCGCGCCACGCACCCCGACTCGGGCGATGCCACCGACCTCGTGAAGAAATACCTCCGCCACGGTGCCAGCCCTCGCGGAGCCCAGGCCACCCTCGCCGCCGCCCGCGTGAAGGCCCTGCTCGACGGCCGCTTTCACGTCGCCAAAGACGACATCCGCGCCTCGCTTCTGCCCGCTCTCCGACATCGCGTGATCCTCAGCTTCGAAGGCGAAGCGGATGGTGTGAAGGCAGACGGCATCTTGGCGGAGTTGTTGAACAAGGTGGGTTAATTCTCAGTGTCGTGAATGCTCGAACCGAGTGATCGCTGCATGAAAAAGAAAAGCACCTCCATCTCTCTTCTTCTCGCGGGTTTGTGCTGTTTGGCCTTCTTCACGTTGGCGTTCGGTTGGATTTTTCTGCCCGAGAATCCGACGTTCGGAGTTCACCGCGACAAGGTGGAATGGCTTCCCCCGACAGCTTCGGACGTCTGCTACTTTCGGGCGAGAAGCGTGGAGGCCTATGAGTTCCGAATCACTGCTGAAGCCTTGCAGACCTTTGCTATATCGCAGCAGTGGCAGCTTCGTCCCATTGTGCGCCCATTCTATGTGGATCGGTTCATACGATACCTTCCAAAGGAGTCGAAGGAGTTCGATTTGTTCCGTGAAGCAGATCCTGAGGCCGAAGTGATGGCGGGAGTTTTTTACGAGAAGCGGCAATCAAACGGGGGCGGCATATCCGTCGGATATGATGAAAAGCTGTCGAAGGCCTTTGTGGCGTGGAGCGCACGATAAATCTAAGAGCCCATGACCCTCACCTCCCCAGAGTTCCTTCAAAAGCTGGAGTCCTTGCACCTGCTTGCTCGCAAAGTGCTGGGGGGCTCGTTGCAGGCGGATCGGCGGAGCATCAAGAAGGGCTCGGGCATCACGTTCGCGGACTATGCGGAATACAATCCGGGCGACGACTACCGGGCGATCGACTGGCGAGTGTTTGCGCGGTTTGAGTCGCTGCTGATCAAGCTCTTTGAACTGGAAGAAGACGCGACCATCTACCTGCTCGTCGATACCAGTCCGTCGATGCAGGCCAAGCTCCAACAGGCTCGTGAGCTGGCCGCCGCGCTCGGTTACATCGCACTCAACACGCACGACCGGCTCGCGACGTATGCGTTGGCGGACACGCTGAAGCCCTTGCTCGAACCGACGCGCGGCAAGGCGAAGCTCTTCCCCTTCCTGCGAGCGCTGGAGACTGCGCCGACCTTTGGCAACGCCACGGACTTCACGTCGTGCTGCCGTCAGTTCCAGGCGCGACATCGTCGTCGTGGCGTGGTGATCGTGATCTCGGACTTCTTGTTTCCCGGCGGCTTCGACGACGGGCTGAGTTTCCTGCAATGGCACAACCACGATGTCTTCTGCCTGCAAACGCTCGCACCCAGCGATCTGAAGTGGGACTTCGTCGGCGACTGCGATCTAACTTGTATCGAGAGCAATGAGTATCGCCGCCTGACGATCACACCCGAAGACGCAAGACGCTTCGAAGCCGCTGTCGCTGAGTGGAACGATGACCTCGTGCGCTCCTGCAAGAAGCGTGGCATCGGACTCGCGAGCACGCTGAACGATTTGCCGAGTGATGTGGTCGTGCGAGACATTCTTCGTCGAGGAGGGCTCGTGGCATCGTGACCCTCCTCGCTCCCATCTTCCTCTGGACCTTCGCCGCGCTGATCCCGCTGGCGTTGATCTACCTGCTGAAGGTGCGGCCGCGGAAGAAGCCGACGACGGCCTTCTTTCTGTGGCAAAGGGTCATCACACCGGATCGGCGTAGCGCGTTGTTCCAGCGGCTGCGCGACATCTTCTCGCTGCTGCTCACGGCGCTGGCATTTGGTTTGGTTGCGCTCGCCTTGTCCGAGCCGGAACTCACGGGTGATGAACGCAAGAACCTCGTGCTCATCCTTGATCAAAGTGCGTCCATGCAGGCGCGCGAGGGCACGCAGACGCGCTATGAACTCGCGCAGCAACGTGCTCGTGATGTGATTCGCGGCCTGCGTGGATCGCAGCAGGCTTCCGTGGCGGGCATCGCGCACGACTTGAGCTTCGCGGCGCATCTGACACGACATCAGCGCTCGCTGCTGGAGGCCGTCGATGCGCTGAAGGTCAGCGACATGCCGCTCGATGTCGGCGCGCTCGCGAGCTTCATCGCCACCGGCAGCGTGCAGCAAAACTCGCGCGTGCTCTTCATCACCGATGGCTGCTCGGCCAGCATGGAGCGGCTGCCAAAGTCCTGCGAAATCCTGCGCGTGGGCAGCACGCAATCCAATGTCGGCATCGTCGCCGGTGACCTGCGTAAGGCGACGGGCGACGTGATCGGCCTGCGCTTGTTCCTCCGCCTGCGGTCGAGTTTCAGCGAGGTGGTGAAGACGGAACTCAACCTCACGCACGAAGACACCAAGGCGCTCGCGAAGGTGATCCCGCTCGAGTTGAGGCCGAATGCGGAGACGCCCGTCACCGTCGATCTCGCCGATGCGCCTGCGGGCCGCTACCTCGCGGAGTTGACGCTGAAGGATGCGCTCGATCTCGACAACCGCGCGTGGCTGGTGATGCCGCAGCCGGAGCCGATCACGGTGGCGGTGTCGAGCAGCGAGCCGTTCTTCTACTCGCAGGCCGTGCGCGCCTTTGAGCAAGGCGATCAATCGCTGCAACTCATCGACGACGAGTCGAAAGCCGACATCGTCATCGGCACTCGCAGCGCACCGAAGCAACCACGCACGATCGTCTTCCAGCCCGAAGGCAAGAGTGACTGGTGGACCGATCTTGGCGACGTGGTGAAGGAAGCCATCGTGCCGCGCTGGAAGAACCGCACGCACCCGCTCGCACGCTTCCTCGATGCAGAAGGCATGGACTTCACCGGTGCTCGACAACTCAAAGCGCCTCCCGGCTCGCTCGTGTTGGTGGAGAGTGAAGAAGGCCTGCCACTGATCTACCTCGCGCGCCAGCCGGACAAATCGTCGGTCGTGATCAACCTCGATCCTGCGGAGTCGTCGTTCTACCTGTCCGCGTGGTTCCCCGTCCTGGTGAACAACGCTGCACGCGTGCTGGGCGGTCGCGAGGATGATCTGCCCTCGATCATCGCCACGGGCGGATCTCTGCCATCCGGCATCGCGAGCAGTGCTGGCTTCTTTTTCAACAACGATCCGCTGTGGGTCACTGGCGTATCCCTCTTCAACGAAGCCGAGTCGACCCTCGACAATGCAACGCTCAAAGAAACCACGCAACCCCTCTCGCAAGGCCGCCCCTGGTCCTACTGGCTCGCGCTGGTGGCTCTCGGACTCGTGACGGCGGAGTCGTTGCTGTATCACCGGAGGAAGGTGGGATGATGTCAGCCAAGCTTCTTCAATCTCTCTCGAATGCGCTTGGGGTTCTGACGAAGGTGCAGAATACCTCCGACCATGACTCGTTGCCCGGTGAGGGTGTAGTAGATCGCAAAGTTGATCCGGCGAATGATCAGCCGCCGGTGATTGCGCAGAAAAACGGGCCCCAATTCCGGGAACTTGGAAAGGAGGTCGAGTGCCTCATCTACCGAGTGCTCGAAGCGGTCTCCGTATCGAACGATGCCGTCGAAATAGTCTGCTTCGGCAATCTGCAAGAGGACGACATCGTAAGGCTTCATGCCTTGCCCATCCGCTTTTTCAGATCCTCCCACCGAACAGCGGTCGATGGGTCTTTTTCATATTCGGCAAAACGCTGGTCAAGCAATTCGCCGATCGCCAGATCGACTTCCGAGACGCCTTCGCTTTTGTCGATCTCTTCCCAAAGCTCATCTGCCAGCGCTCGCTTTTGCTCGATGCTGAAGGCCATTATTTCTGGAAACCGCTCAAGGATCATGGGCCATTATTGGCACAAACGCTTCAGGGCCTCAACTCTCAACTAGTGATGCCTGACTTCACTGACAACCACGCCTTCCTCTGGCTCCTGCTGCTTGCACCGCTGGCGTGGGGGCTGTGGACATCGTTGGTGGATCGGCCGGCGAAATTGAAATGGGCGTCGTTCGCGCTGCGCGCACTGGGATTGATGCTGCTGGTAATGGGGCTGGCTCAGCCGTTCCTCAGCCGGGAGCGACGCGATGCGCATCTCAACTTCCTCGTCGATGTCTCGGCCTCGGTGCAGCTTGATGCGCTCAAGCCGGTGATCGACGACATTGAGAAGGCGACGAAGCAGCTCGGCGCGTCCGACTCGTTCACGCTGTATGCCTTGGGCGATGGCATCCGGGCAATGAGCCTCGCGGACTTCCGCGCGATGATCGAGAAGTGGAGCAAGGGCGTGAGCGACGATGCCTTTCGTGCGCACACGCGACTGGCGGATGGGATGCTGGCATCGCGCTTGAGCTTCCCAGGTGGCAAGGCGCGGCGACTGATCGTGTGCAGCGATGGCGTGGAGACGGATGCGAATCTCGATGCGGCGATGAAGCAACTGAAGGACGAGGCGGTGGATCTTTGCTTCCGCTCGATCAAGCCGCTGAGCGATCCTGAGGCGAGCGTGGCGAGTCTGGAGTCGTCATCGAGCAGCGCCTTCGAGAGCGAGGTCGTGCGGCTCACGGCGCGGGTGAAGGCGAATACGGCGATGCGGGCCAAGGTGCGGCTGATTCATAAGGGCGTGGCAATGACGGAGAAGCCGGTCACGCTGGAGGCGAACAAGGAGCTGCCCGTGACCTTCGATGCGCCGATGGCGACGAGCGGCGCGAGCGTGTGGGGCGTGGAGATCGTGCCCGACAAGGATCACTTCCCGATCAACAACCACGCGGAGACGGTCATCAAGGTGGAGGGCAAGCCGCGCGTGCTGGTCATTCACCATGACCCGAAGGACATGCGCACGTTCGCGCAGTCGCTGCGCAGTCAGCAGTTCGAGGTCGATGTGCGTGGCAAGCGCGGGCTGCCCGTGTCGCTCGATGAACTCAGCGCCTTCGACGCGGTGATGCTGTCGAACATTGCCGCTAGTGACATGACGATGCGGCAGATGGAACTCATCCGTCAGTATGTCAGCGACCTTGGTGGCGGCTTGATCATGCTAGGCAGTGAGAACAGCTTTGGTCTCGGTGGTTACTACAAGACGCCCGTTGAGGAAGTGCTGCCGCTCGTGTCGCGCTTCGAGAAGGAGAAGGAAAAGCCGTCGATGGCGCTCGCGCTGGTGATGGACAAGTCGGGCTCGATGTCGGGCGTGCCGATTCAGTTGGCGCGGCAGGCGGCGAAGATGGCGGTCGAGCTGCTCACGGGTCGCGATCAGGTCGCGGTGGTTGGCTTTGACTCTGAAGCGCAGACGATCTGCGAGATGACGCCTGCGAGCGATGTAGGCAGCATTCAGGCAGCGATTGATTCCCTGGAGGCTGGTGGCGGCACGAACATGTATCCAGGCATGGACATTGGCGGCGAGATGCTACGCAATGCCTCAGCCAAGGTGAAACACATGATCCTGCTCACAGATGGTGTGTCGCAGGAATCGGACTTCCTCGGGCTCACGCAACGGCTGGTGGATGAAGGTGTGACCGTGTCCTGCGTGGCACTGGGTGATGGAGCGGCGCGCGAAATCTTGTCGCAGATCGCCGAGGCAGGGCGTGGTCGCTATTACGAAACGGCTGATCCCGCGAATGTGCCGCAGATCTTCACGCGCGAGACGATGCAGGCGAGCAAGAGCGCGATTCAGGAAGACTTGTTTCCGCCCATCGTGTCGATGGAGCATCCGCTGATCAGCGGCGTGCGTCAGGATGCGTTGCCCGCGGTGCTAGGTTTTGTGATGACGCAGGCGAAGCCGACGGCGCAGACCGTGCTCTCGCTGGAAACCGGCGATCCGCTGCTCTCGGTGGGCAGGTTTGGCTTGGGCACCGGCTTGTGCTTCACCAGCGACCTCACGGACAAATGGGGAGCGGAGTGGTTGGGCTGGGAGTCGTGCGGGTCGTTCTGGGCTCAGGTCCTTCGCGGCGCGGCGCGTAAGGCCGATGTGGAAGGCGTGGATGTGAAGTCCACCATCGCGAACAACATCTGGCATCTGCGCATCGACCGCACCGATACGAGCGGCAGTCCGCTCAGCGCGATCCCTTGGGACGCAGCGATTGCCGATGAGAACGGCGCATCCGAAAAGCTCACCGTCAATGAGTCGGGCCTCGGGCGTTACGAAGTCGCCATCCCGCTCGCCGGACGATCCGCCTTCACCGTTCGTCTGCACGACACGCTGCACAACAAGCTCATCGTGAAGCACTACCGCGCGCCGTATCCGAACGAGTATCAGCTCGGCGTCGATCCCGCGCCTGTCCTTGCCAAAGCGAATGCCTTCGATGCTGCCAAGCCCACCGAGGGACTCGCCGCCGTTACGTATCCGGTGCCGGTGCAATCGTGGAGTTACCTGACGGCCCTCGCAGCGCTGCTGGGCAGCATCTTGCTGCGGCGGTTGTAGCGGATCACAGCTGGCCGGCGAGCAGCACGCCGCCCATGGCCAGCTTGTTGCCCTGGTCATCCAGCACTGATCCGCTCACCTGCACCACGCCATCGAGTGCGCCTTCGATCTTGGCTTCAAGCACAAGGCTTTGTCCCGGTGTGATGCTGCCGAGGATTTTGAACTGGCGCACGGCGGTGAGGCGGAGGTTGCTCATAGGGGCGATGCCAGGGCGGGTTTGAGCGAGGATGCCGCCGAGCTGGGCCAGGGCCTCGATCATGATGACGCCGGGTAACAGGGGCGAACCTGGGAAGTGCCCGCGCAGGAATTCTTCGGTGCCTTTGAGCGTCCACATGGCCTTAGCCGAGACTCCGGGATCGAGTTCTGTCACAGCGTCGATAAATCGAAATTCAGGGCCGTGCGGCAGGCTGGAAAGCGCTTGGAAAAGAGTGATCTCGTGAGACATACTCGGCCATACGCATGATGCGCGGGCGCGGCAAACGACAACCTCCTGCACGGCTGCCAGGATGAAGCACGTTCGTCCATGGGCGGCTGCGGTGGCTAGTGCCGTTTACTGGGGGGTGGGGGGCTTCTCGTTCCTCGTGATTGCAGCGGTGCTGCGTCCGATTTTGCCTGCTGCCACGGCTCGCCGCATCGGTCTGCGCTTGATGCAGATGGCGTTCCAGGGCTTTACGAAGTTGTTGCGCGTCTTCCGCATCGCCGAGTGCGAGATGGTTGGCTTTGATCGTTTGGCGCGGCATTGGGGTGGTGCCATCGTTGCTCCGAATCATCCGGCCATCTGGGATGTGGTCTTTATCATGGCGCATGTCGGTGGGCTGACGTGCATCCTGAAGACTGCGATTCTGAAGAACCCGCTGCTCGCGGGCGGTGCACGATTGGCGCGGTTCATTCCCAATGATCCGCCGTTCGAGATGGTGAAGCGCTGTGTGGCGGAACTCCACCAGGGGGCACAACTCCTGCTCTTTCCCGAAGGCACGCGGACACGCAAGAATGAGGGTATCTTGAATCCCTTCCGTGGGGGCGTGGCCATCATCGCCCACCAGACGAGAGCACCCGTGTTTCCCGTCTTCATCACCACGAATAGTGACTACGGCAGCAAGGGCTGGCCCGCCTGGAAGCCGCCGCTGGAGACGGTTCGCATTCGCATGGTCCTGGGCGAGCCATTGGTCTGCGGACCCGAAGAATCATCGCACGCCTTCCTCGAAAGGTTGCGGGCGGCGTATATCGCGGCACTCTCCGCGCCGCCAGATGAAGTTGCTCCTGCTGATCCCTAGCTACAACACCGGCTCCGAACTCCTGGAGCGCACGGTGCGTGGAGCGCTGGCACAGTGGCTAGACGTGTGGGTAGTGATCGATGGCAGCACGGACAGCAGCGACAAGGCGGTGCAGGCCATGCTCGCGGAGCATTCTGGGTTGCGGCTGATCCATCTGCCGGTGAATCAAGGCAAGGGCGCGGCGGTGCTGCAGGGCGCGCAGGAGGCGCAGCGTGCGGGCTACACCCATATTCTCGCGATGGATGCGGATGGGCAGCATCCTGCAGAGCGCATTCCGCAGTTCATCGCGCTGAGCGAGAAATACCCTGAGGCCATGCTGCTCGGTTGTCCGCAGTTCGGCCCCGAGGCCCCGCAGGTGCGGGTGCAAGGCCGGAAGATTTCCAATGCGTGGTCCAATCTGGAGACGCTCGGCTGGGGCATCGGCGATTCGTTGTTCGGCATGCGTGTGTATCCCGTCGCGGCGCTGCTCAAGGCGTTTGCGAGCACGCGTTTCGCCCGCCGGTTTGACTTCGATACCGAGATGGCCGTGCGCATCGCCTGGCAGGGTGTGCCGATCATCAATGTGCCCACACCCGTGAAGTATCTCAGCCGCGAGGAAGGCGGCGTCTCGCAGTTCCGCTATCTGCGCGACAATACCCTGCTCACCTGGATGCATGCACGACTGCTCTTTGGTTTTCTCATCCGGCTGCCGCTGCTCACCTGGCGATTGCTGCGGGGCGGCAACCCCCTTCGCGGTGCGACATGAAGCTATCGCCGCAATCCCTGAAGCGTATCGCCAGCCGGGCATCGACTCGCTGGGATCGACACTATGTGCCGTCCAAGCTGGCATCCGATCCCGTTTATGAAGCTGTGGCCACAGAGTTGCACGCGTCGGCCCTGCCCGTGCTCGACATCGGATGCGGCATCGGATTGCTCACCCATTACTTGCGTGAGCTGGGATACCAGGTGCCCATGACCGGATTCGATTACGATGATCGCAAGATCGCCAGCGCTCGCGCCATGGCAGCGGGCATGAGCGATGTCAGCTTCAGCGTGGGCGATGCACGCGTTGATTTGCCCGAGCACTGCGGGCATGTCGTGATCCTCGACATTCTGCAATTCTTCACCCCTGATGAACAAGACGTGCTTCTTCGTGCTGCCGCCGTGCGCCTCGCCCCCCAAGGCAAGCTGATCATCCGCAACTGTCTGGCCGATGAGTCCTGGCGCTTTCGCACCACCACGATGGGCGATTGGTTTGCCAAGGCCACGCTTTGGATGAAGGCCGGCCCTGTGGCCTATCCGACCGCCGACCAGTTCCGACGTGTGTTGGGCGAGGCGGGCTTGAGTGTTTCCATCCGACCGCTCTGGGGCGGGACCCCCTTCAACAATCACCTCATCGTCGCGCAAAGCGCAAAATCGGAGGCGGCCTCGTGATCGCTGTCGCGTAATTCCCATCACCTCCATGACCCGTTTCCAACGCATCGCCCTGACTGCCTTCATCTGTCTCGAAGCCCTCATCTTCATCGGCGCTGCCGTGCGCGCCACAGGCTCGGGACTCGGCTGCCCGGACTGGCCTTTCTGCTACGGGCGCATGATCCCTCCCACGAGCGCGGACCAGATCGACTTCACCAAGCTCAACATCGAGAAGTTCAAGAAGAAGGCCGCGCAGCATGGTCGCGATCCCGCCACCATCACACCTGAACTCCTGCGTGCCGAGTTCGATCCTGTGGCCACCTGGATCGAGTATGGCAATCGCCTCAGCAGCCTCCCCATCAGCCTCAGTGTGCTCGTGATGCTCATCGCCTCCTTCTGGCAGCCAGCGCGGAGCGTTCGCTGGGCGACCTTCGCCGCCTTCGTGCTCCTGCTGGTCAATGCCTGGCTGGGTGCGCGCGTCGTGCTCAGTGGTCTCCAGCCCGGCACCATCACCCTGCACATGGCCCTCGCCATTCTCATGCAGTGCGTGATCGTTTTCGCCGCCTGGCGGGGCTGTGATCAACCCTGGCGATTCGATACCACGCACCCCTCGATCAAGCTCGCGGGCGCACTCTTTTTCCTCGTCGTCATCGAAGGCATCATGGGCAGCCAGGTGCGCGAACTCACGGACGAACTCGCCCGTGTTCACACCGGTCAGCCGCGTCCTACCTGGGTGGCGGAGCTGGAGCAAAGCTGGGTGTATCTGGCCCATCGCAGCTTCTCGTGGCTGATCGTGGGCACGGCCATGCTCTTCTATCGCAAAGCCTCGCAGACCACCTGGCTGGAAAAGAGCATCGTCGGCCTCGTCTTCGCTCAGATGTTCCTCGGCATCGTGCTCGCCCGCGTGGGCATTCTCGCCGTTGCCCAGATTCTGCACATTGGTTTGTCCTCCCTGCTCGTCAGCGGCCTCTGCCTGTGGTTGCTCGCTAGCCGCCGGGCTCGGTCCAGCGCGCTCACTACTTCGCCTCGTCCTGCGGCTTGATCAGCTGCGCGGTGACAAAAATCAGCCGATGGTGCGCAGGCTTTTCGCCGTCCTTCGAGAGGCGTCCACCCAGCACCACGGTTTGGCCGTTCCAGATCGTGACCGCAGTGGAGACTTTTCGCTGCTGAGGCTCGCCAGCGCCGCCGAGTTTCTCGCTGACAGCGATGGTCAAATCAATCGTGTAACCATCCGCCCCGATGGCTGGCGTCACCTCACACTCTACAGCACCGGCCTTCATGCTGGCGGCTTGAGCGGAGTTCACCGAAGCGCTTGGCATCGAAACCAAGCTCATGCCTTTCATCTGACTCAACGCACGCATGACGACTTGGAACTGTGGATCGGTGAAGATGCCCGTTAGTGCCATGATCCCAGGAGCGACCACGATCGGCTTGCCGTCGGGGTCAGCTGGAACCAATGCCGGAGTGCGGTTTTCAGCCTTCGTGGATTCCTCGCGCTGATCTCCAGGCTTGGCCGCTTCCGTTGCGAGATTGCTGGTCATGAAATTCAGCCAGAAGCTTTCGTCATCACTCGTCACCTCGACCACCTTGGCGCTGATGAAGACCTTCTTCGCTGGCCAGTTGATCGCCTTGAAGGCGTCAGTCGTCAGTCTGCCCACGCGGTAGTCATCCAGAGCCCGCGCGATCACGGATGCTTTCGCCAGCCAGCGGAACCTCTCCAGGGTGAGTCCTCCACGAGCCAGCGTTGCGGCCGCTGCTTTTTCATCGGCACCAAGGATCGCCTTCACCTCCTGATCGATCAACTTGTTGAGTTCGGCGTCCTTCGCATAGCGGAAGTAGTCGCTGATGCTCGTCAAGCGTTGCACCAGCAGGTCGGTAGCCTGAGCTTCCAGCTTCTTCATCTCAGGGTCAGCCTTGCGAGGATTGTCGCGATACACATGCGCCAGACGCAGCCGCTCATAGCTGACGAAGTCGCGCACGTCACTCTTCGTGATCACGCGTCCATCGACCACAGCGACAACGCCATTCGTTGAAGGGTTGGGTTCATCGGCATGATGGCTGGTGGGTATGGTTGCGCTGAACTCCTTCGCGTTCTCCCCGGTGGGCAGCAGTGCTTTCGCGGTGATAAAGACGGTAACGAACCGCCCTTTCTGCGTCTCGCCAAGGTGAATGACAGCGGTTTCGCCGTGCTTGAGCGTGGAGGTCGTCCGGTGCTCCCAGCGCTTCACCTTCGGCCAGTCGATCTCGTTGACCGGCTTGGACAGGTTATGCAGCGTCGATGTGTCTGGCGTGAACTCGTGTGCGATGACCACATGGCTTTGCAGTTTCAGCGTGCCCTTCGTGCCCAGCTCTGGTTCCAGCTCGATGCGCAGGCCCACAAAGTCATCGCTCTGGCCGCGTTCCTTCGAGACCTCGACAGTGGCCTGCTGACCGAGCCGCGTGGTGATGCTCGGAGCCGAAAGCAGATCGAATCCCTTCTTCTGACTCGCGGCCTTCAACAGCGACTGATACTCCGCCTCCTGCATCGTGGCACCATCCTTGCCCAGCAGCTCCGGCGCTTCGATGAGCTTCGATTGCAAATACACCTGCGTCTGTCCCTGCTGCACCTGGTCGATGAGGGCTGCGATCTTGCGCAGCGTGGCGGGTGAGTGCTTCACGATGAGCTGGGACGTGGTCGGATTGAAGACAACGGTCGCGCCTTGCCAGAACTTGATGCCGCGCGCCTCGAGCCCTTGCTTCGCGGTTTGTCGGTTGCCCGCCAGTCGCGTGAGGAAGTCGGGAGCCACCTTGAACGCGCGCGTCACCATCTGCTCAGGACCAGGCACGCGAATGAACTCGATCACCTCACCCGACTTCGTCGTGATGCTAGCTCCCTCCCGATCGCCCAACTCCTCGGGACGTCCATCGTTCAAGGTGCCACCGTCTTCGAGTTGCCGCCGAATCTGCGCTTCAAAGTCCTTCCACTTCACGAACTTGGTCGTGAGCTGGAGGGTGCTGGAACTCCGCGTCTCGACGCCCGTGCTGCTGAGTGGAGGATCTTCCGGCTGCTCCACACCCACACAGCTCACCAGCACCGTGCCGGTGGCAAAAATCACCGCCATCACTGAGCGGAAGCCCCAGCTCAATCGCTCGCGCACGGGCCGACGCTCCAGCAGAGCGAGTAGCCGTGCTCGCAACCGTCGCGCCGGACGTGAGGCTGCCATCGCGATAGCAAAGGAACGCGATCCACGCGAGGCGATGTCCACCAGGAAGCTCGCGTAGCGTTCGCTGTCGTCCGTGCGTGCCACAGCGACCGCATCGCAGACTTCCTCGCGCGCTTGGGACCAGTGACTGATCAACGAGTGGACAAACGGATTCCACCACAGGCACGCACGCACCCAGCTGAGCAGCCACGCCATCAGTGGATCACGTTCACGCACATGCTCGCCTTCGTGGGCCATGAGCCAGCGCCACTGATCTTCGGTCCATGCTTCGTGCACCGATTGTGGCACAGCGATCACCGGACGCCACAGACCCACGACACAGGGACCGCCATCGCCATCGAAGACCCACACACCTGCGCGAGTGCCACGACGCAGCCCTTTGCGCCAGCGCCAGGCGCGCCATGAACGCGCCGCATGAACTAGCCCGAGCACGAGCGTGCCACTCAGCCAGATCCCCAGCGCGTCGTCTAAATGATCGCGCCAGTCGAATCGAGGGGCATCAACAGTTGCTTGCTCCATCAAGATGGGTGCCGGTCTGACGGGAGCGAGTTTCACCGTCCACTCAGGCTTCCACGCGGGCACTGGATCAGCGATCGCTGCCTCCTGGATGTCCGGAGTTGCGGGTCCACGACCCAAGGTGAAGGCCAGCGGTTGAAGCAGTGCGCTGAGGGCCATCACCAAGGCAGCCCAGGAGCGATGCCGCGCATCGCGCAGACCCCAGCGAACCAGCAGCCAGCCGATGCCTGCGATGACCAACGTATGCAGCGCGAAACTGAAGAGTGTGACCGTGTTCATGGCTTCGTCGTGGGTTTGGTTTTGCCGTGATCGCGCACCAGCTTGCGCAGTTCCGCGAGTTCCGTTTCCGAGATGTCGCCGCTCTCCACCAGGCAGCGCACCAGCGCCAGACTGCTGCCGCCGAAGAAGCGCTTCTTCAGTTCCGCCAGCACGCTCGTGCGGCCATGCGTCTCCTGCACCACCGGATCGTAGAGATGCGTGCGGCCCGAGTCATCGCGCTTGATCCAGCCCTTGGCTTCTAGCCGCGTGAGTTGGGTCTGCAACGTGTTGCGCGTGATCGGTTCCTTGCGGCCCGCGTTCACGGCTTCCAGCAGATCGAGCACTGAGACAGGATGCGATTTCCAAAGCGCATCCATGATGGCCTGTTCGGCCGCCGAGAGGGCAGGGGGAGATTTTTTTGCCATAGATTTCGCGAGGTTGACGACATTTGTCGGATTTGTCGAGAAAGAAATCCTACATGTGTCGGATGATGGTTGCAGCCGACCTCAGCGAGGTGGGAGACGCAGCGTTTCGTCACGGCGAGGTGCTGCGCGTCATAGCTAGGGAGGCGCTGATTGAAGCTGCTGAACCACTAATGGACACTCATCCACACTAATAATGAAGTGTCAGAATGCCTTTCCTCGTCAGGGATTATTAGTGTCTATCCGTGTGCATTAGTGGTTCAAAAACATGGTTCAGCGCTTCCCCAACGAAGGTGTGGCACGAGAAGGAAGCGCCTCAGGTCCCACCTTAATGGGGCGGGCTACAACTCCGCACCCCCGGCTTTCCCTTTGAAACCCGCCGTCGCTGCCGCTATAGCCAGCGCCGTGAAATACGCCGAACTCCATCGCCTCTACCACCAGCCCTTCTTTGATCTGCTCAAGCAAGCCCGTGCCGTGCACGAGGAGAACTGGCCTGAGCGCGAGGTGCAGCTCTGCACCTTGCTGAGCATCAAGACCGGCGGTTGCTCCGAGGACTGCGGCTACTGCGCCCAGAGCGCCCGCTACTCGACGGGCGTGCAGGCTGAGCGGCTGATGGAGAAGGAGCAGGTCATGGAGCGCGCGCGTGCGGCGCGTGACTCCGGTAGCACACGCTTCTGCATGGGCGCAGCTTGGAAAGGGGTGCGCATGGGCACGCAGAAGTTCGATCAGGTCTGCGACATCGTTCGTGAGGTGAGCACCCTCGGCATGGAAGTCTGTGTCACCTTGGGTGAGATCGGTTCCGAAGAAGCGGTCGCGCTCAAGGAAGCGGGTGTCACGGCTTACAATCACAACATCGACACCTCGCCCGAGCACTACAAGAACGTGGTGACCACGCACACCTTCGACGATCGTCTGCGCACGATTCGTCACGCGCAGGATGCAGGGATGAGCGTTTGCTGTGGTGGCATTCTGGGTCTGGGCGAGACGAATGACGACCGCCTGAAAATGCTGGAAGTGCTCAGCGAGTTCAACCCACAGCCGGAGTCCGTGCCAATCAACACGCTGATGGCGATGAAGGGCACGCCGATGCAGGACAATGAGAACGTGGACACCTTTGATCTGATCCGCATGATCGCCATCACTCGCATTGCGATCCCGAAGGCCAAGGTCCGCCTCAGCGCCGGGCGCACGCAGATGAGCAAGGAGACCCAGGCCCTGTGCTACTTCGCGGGAGCCAACTCGATCTTCTACGGCGACAAGCTTCTCACGGCGGCCAATCCGCGTGCAAACGAAGACATGGAACTGCTCCGTGAACTCGGCCTTGCTCCGCTGGCACCCAATCCCACGATGACAGCCCCGTCCGCCGACGGAGAGCGTCCTCGCTATCCGATGTGCAGCGCCTCAGTCTAGCCGCGCAAGGCTGAGACTTCGTTGTTGGCGATGCGCAGACGGCTGGAGAGCTGGCGGACGAGTTGTGTGAGCAGCTTGGTCGTCAGCCCTGGGCACTGGGTTTCGAGAACGGCAAGGGCTCCACGGCTCAAGATGCGGCAGGTGACAGGCTCCAGGGCTACGACATCGGCCGAGCGTGGGGCTTCCTCAATGAACGCCATCTCACCGAAGCTCATGCTGGCCGAGAGGACATCGAGGCGCTGACGTTTGCGATTGCCCTCGGTGGGAAGACATATTTCAACCGAGCCGGCGGTCAGCACGAAGAGTTGATCAGCTTGGCTGCCCCTTTCGATGATGATCGAGCCAGTGGCGTAGGTGCGCTCGTCCATGTGCTGGTCGAGCGCCTTCAAGTCATCTTGATTGCATTCGCGGAAGAGCAGGCAACCCGGAAGGGGCACGGGCTCGGGCAGTCGCCAGTCCTGGCCGAGCACTTCGCCGAGGAGAGAGTTTTCACAGGCCTCGAGAGCGGAATCCGTGTCCGCAAAGATGGCCTTTTCATCAAAGCCATTCGAGAGCAGAGCACGGTTGAATCGGCCCACATGGCAGCAGAACAAGGTCACACCACTGGCGGCCAGTTGGGTGCGAATCTGGCTGAGCAGCCGCAGGCTCACGGGATCGGCACTGACGACGTGCTTGAAGTTGAGCACCACTTGCTGGCAATACGCGGCCTGCCGCACGAGCGTGCGCACCACGGGCTCGAAGGTGGAGAAGATGAGCGGCCCTTGCAGTTCCAGCACGCGGATGCGCTCGCCGTAGCGACGCACGGCCTGGGAGGCGGCAGGTGGAAGTCGGCGACGGGACACGACTTGCGAAGCGTTGTAACCCAGGCGCAGCGCGGGCTGAGGTGAGGCGCTGGGGTTGAACAAATGCAGGGCCAGCTCGCGGGCGAGATCCATGCAGACCTTGATGCCGCGCACGCTGTTGCCTTGAGCATCGAGAGGCGGTGAGAACACGCCGATGCCCAGCTGTCCGGGCAGCACGGCCATGATGCCGCCGCCGACGCCGCTCTTGGCCGGAAGTCCCACGCGATAGATCCACTCGCCCGACCAGTCATACATCCCGCAGGTGGCCATGACGCCAAGCACATTGTCCACATACTCCTGAGCGATGGCGCGCTCTCCCGTGGTGGGGTTGATACCTTGATTGGCAAGCGTCGCGGCCATGACAGCGAGGTCAGCGCAGGTCACCTTCAGCGAGCACTGCTGGAAGTAGGTCTCCAGGATGTCGTGCGGGTCCTCGTCAACGATGCCGAAGTTGCGCAGCATCCAGCCGATGGCGCGATTGCGATGTCCGGTCTCGCTTTCCGAGCGATACACTTCCTCGTCCACCTCCAGGGTCTCGCCTGCGCAGCGCGAGAGGTAGGCGGCGATGCGTTGAATGCGGGACTCGCCGTCTTTGGGCAAGACCTGGCCACAGGTCGCGATCGCACCCGCGTTGATCATCGGATTGAAAGGAGTGCCCGATCCCGGCTTCAGGCTGATCGCATTGAAGGCTTCGCCAGAGGGCTCCACTCCGATGCGCGAGAGCACATGGTCCTCGCCCCGATCTTCGAGGGCGAGTCCATACGACAGGGCCTTGGAAATCGACTGAATGGTGAAGCGCTGACGCGTGTCACCCACCTCATAGAGCTGGCCATCGCGGGTGGCGATGCAGATGCCGAACCAGTTCGGATTGGCTTTGGAAAGTTCGGGGATGTAGTCAGCCACCTTCCCTTCGGTGAGGGGCGCGTAGCGAGCGTGAAGGTCCTGCAGGAAGGCGAGGATGGGGGATTTCATTGGGCACGGACATCGCGAGGTGGTTGGAAAGGTCTCGCGAACCGATCTAGGAAAAGCAGATCGCGTGCCCGTGAGGCAGAGAAATCTGGATGGCGCACGATGGATGGACCATGTGGTGCCTTTGACAGCGCTGTGGGACTCGACCGGGTTTAGAGAGCCGGGCATTGGAGTGCGTGACGGTTTACAGAGCGCTTACAGACGCCCGACGCGAGGCCTGACAGCTTCCTGGCGTCATGAAAACACATCGTTTCCTCCTTCGTCGTTGCCTGCTTGCCTCTGCCTGTGCAGGCGTTTTGTCCGTTGTCGCTCGTGCTGCAGAGCCTGTGGTGGATGACCCGCCCAAGGCTGAATCTTTGGTCCAGATCGCGCTGCTGCTGGACACGAGCAACAGCATGGACGGCCTCATCGAGCAGGCGAAGACCCAGCTCTGGAAAGTCGTTAATGAGTTCAACAACGCGAAGCAAGGCGACAAGGTGCCCGTCGTGCAGGTGGCGCTCTACGAGTATGGCAACAACAATCTCAGCGCGGGCACGAACTACATCCGACAGGTGCTGCCGCTCACGCGCGATCTGGACAAGGTCTCGGCGGAACTCTTCAAGCTCACGACCAATGGTGGCAGCGAGTTCTGCGGCGCGGTGATTCGTGAGGCGATCGACAAGCTGGAGTGGGACAAGTCTTCGAAGGTTTATAAGACGGTCTTCATCGCGGGCAACGAGCCTTTCACTCAAGGGCCGGTGCAGCCGGATGAGGTGTGCCGCTCTTCCATCAACAAGGGCATCGTGGTCAACACGATCCACTGCGGTAACGAAAGCGATGGTGCGAATGGCGGCTGGCGACGGGGCGCGGCGCTGGCCGAGGGCAAGTTCCTCACCATCGACCAGGACAAGGCGGTGGCTCACATTGAGGCCCCGCAGGACAAGGAGATTTCCAAGCTCAGCATCGAACTCAATGCGACCTATGTTTGCTATGGTGCCAAAGGCAAGGAGGGCCTGAGCAATCAGACCGCGCAGGACAGCAACGCCTTTGCCAAAGCACCTGCGGGAGCAGCGGTGCAGCGCGCGATTACGAAGTCGAGCGCGAACTACTACAACACGTCCTGGGACCTCGTGGACGCGACCAAGCGCGGCAAGATGAAGCTGGAGTCCGTGAAGGAATCCGAGCTGCCTGAGGAACTCCGCAAGCTCGCGCCAGCGGATCGCCAGGCCTTCATCGACCAGAAGCAGGCCGAGCGTGAGCGCCTCCAGAAACGCATCCAGGAACTCAACAAGGAGCGTCAGCAGTTTGTTGCTGAAAAACAGAAAGCTTCGGGCGAAGCCAAGACTCTCGACACTGCCATCGCCACCACGCTTCGCGAACAAGCGGCGAAGAAGGAGATTCGTTTCGAGTAAGTTCAAGCAAAGAGCTAAGGGCGTGGAGCGAAGAGATGGTTGGCATCCTTCGTTCGCACCCGCAGCTCTCGAATCCCGGGTTTACACTCTTCGCTCTAAGCTCTTAGCTTTTCGCCAGACATGACCTCACGCACCATCCTTGTGATTGAAGACGACAGCTCCATCCGTCGCGGGGTGGTGGATGCGTTGCGGTTCTCGGGCTTCGAGGTGATCGAGGCGGGCGAGGGGAAGACCGGGATGGAGACCGCGCTGCGGGCCACCTTTGACCTGCTGCTGCTCGATCTGGTGCTGCCGAATTTCTCAGGCTTCGAGATCCTCGCCGCGCTGAAGGAGCATCGTCCGGGCACGCCGGTGATCATCTTGTCAGCGCGCGGCGAGGAGGCGGATCGGGTGAAGGGCTTGAAGCTCGGGGCCGATGATTATGTGGTGAAGCCCTTCAGCGTGCGCGAGCTGCTGGCGCGCGTGGAGGCGGTGCTGCGGCGCACGCCCGAGCGCCCGGCTCCGGTGAAGGAGCTGCCCTTCGAGGGCGGCGTGGCGGACTTCGCGCGGCTGGAGCTGCGCTTTCAAGACGGCACCCGCACGGAGCTTTCGGAGCGTGAGGTGCAGTTGATTCAATACCTCGCGGCGCATCGTGGCCGGGCCATCGCTCGCGATGAATTGCTACGTCGCGTGTGGCGCATCGAACCTCATCAAACCGAGACGCGCACCATCGACATGCACATCGCCAACCTGCGCTCGAAGCTGCGCGATGATGCTTCCGCGCCGCGTATTCTGCTGACCGTGCGTGGCAAGGGCTACATGCTTGGGGAAGGATGAATGATGAAGTATGAAGACTGAAAGTTGATGCCATGATCTTCTCGCGCTCGATCTTTCGCTGGCTGCTCTTCGCTTTGTGCGTGGCGATCTTCGTCGCGGCCATGGCGTGGGTGACGCATCGCATGATCGGTATGGATCGTCAGCGCGAGGCGAGCGAGCGGGACGCGCAGGTGCAGGAAAAGATGCGTCTGGCGCTGTGGCGCATGGACTCGCTGGTGAGCACGCTTTTGATTCGTGAAAACTCGCGGCCACCAGGGCACTACACGCCGTTTCATTCGCCGGAGGATTTGTTCTCGAATCGCAGCCAGCGCGAGCTGCCGAAGGGCGAGGCGGTGATGCCTTCGCCCCTGCTCGGCGAAGCGCCGGAGTTTGTGAATCTGCACTTTCAGCTCGAGACCGCGCAGTCGCCGATGAGCTGCACGAGTCCGCAGGTGCCCACGGGCAAGGATTTGTCCCTGGCGAGCAACTGGTATGCGATCAGCCCCCAGCTCGAGCAAGCACGCCAGCGGCTCGACCGGCTCAACGCGATCCTGGGCCGCCATCCTGGTGTATTTATGGCGGGACATGAAGCCAAGCAGACGGCGATGCCCGCAGCTGTTCCTCCGCCGGTGAAAGCCGCCACGGCGATGAATGCTGAGCAGCAGAAAATGGATGACGCTCAGCAAGTGGCGAATGTGCAGGAACTCCAACAGCGCGCACTGGTGACGAGCAACACGTTCAACGGCGGACGGACCTCAAACGTGCTGGAACTGACGAAGAAGAAAGTGGCGGATGCGACCTCCAGTCTGAAGCGCGTCCGCAGTCCGGAACCCAGCCCTCCCAAGGCGTTACCGCAGCCTGCGTCGATGCCCGCCTCCACACGGGCAACGAGCAGCACCGCACCCGAATCGGCGGTGACAACGAAATCGGCACCCGCCACTCGCGGCGTGAAAGCACCCGCAGCTCCCGCGAAGCCAACGATGGACTCCGAGAGTCGAGCACGCGCAGAGAAGATCATTGATCAGGCATGGAGGAAGTCGCAGGCACCGGCTGACGAAGAGAATAAAACGGCAGTGGGGAAGAGCATGAAAAACGAATCTCTTGCACCGGCACCAACCCCCGTGGTTCCTGCGCCAGCAGCAGCTGCTACAGAAGTAGCATTGATGCAGAAGGATACAGCGGTGAGAGAAATCGTGCCTCAGGGTGCGCTGCCTGGAGCTGCCTTGTTTTCGGATTCGAATGGACGAGCTGCCATCGGCAATGCCCCCGTGGTTTTCACGCCTGCCACGCCGGAGGATCTCAAGCCGCGCTGGCTGGAGGATCAGTTGCTGCTGCTGCGCACGGTGAAGCTGGATGGGCAGCCACGGGTGCAAGGCTTGTGGCTGGACTGGCCTGGGCTGCGGACCAAGCTGCTGGAGACGATCAAGGATCTGCTCCCGCATGCGGAACTCTCCGCCACCGATCCGAGTTGGCTGGATGCCACTTCGATGGTGACGCTGCCTGTGCGCCTGCTCCCGGGCAAGGTGGAGTTGGGCATGCTGGAACCGTCGCCGCTGCGCCGCTCGTTGCTAATCGCCTGGGCCTGCTTCTTCATCGCAGCCACGTCGGTGGGCGTGGTGCTCAATCGTGCGATGGTGCTCAGCGAGCGACGCGGGGCCTTCGTATCGGCCGTGACGCATGAGTTGCGGACGCCGCTCACCACCTTCCAGCTCTACTCGGAGATGCTGGCGGATGACATGGTGCCCGATCCTGTGAAACGCCGCGAATACCTGCGCACCTTGTGTGATGAATCGACCCGGCTGACGCACTTGGTGGAGAACGTGCTGTCCTACTCGCGCATCGAGCGCGGTCGTGCCTCGGCCCGGCGGGAAGATTTGTTGGTGTCGGATCTGCTGGCGCGCATCGAGCCACGGTTGCGGCAGCGCACGCAGCCCACGGGGCTCGACTTGCTCGTTAGCGTGGCTCCCGAGGCAGCAGAGACGAGGGTCAATGTGGATGCACTGGCCGTGGAGCAGATCGTTTTCAATCTGGTCGATAACGCCTGCAAATACGCGGCTCCGGCCAGCAAGGAAAAGTGCCTGCGCGTGGAAGTGACCGTGGAGCCCCGGCAGGCCGTGGTGCGCGTGCGGGATCATGGGCCGGGGCTGACGCGGCAGCAGCTGAAGCGGCTGTTCCGCCCGTTTGAGAAGTCGGCAACCGAGGCCGCGCACAGCGCTCCGGGCGTGGGCTTGGGGCTCGCCTTGTGCCGCAGGCTGGCGCGTGAGCTGGGCGGGGATCTGGCGCTGGAGTCCTCGGACGCAGGCGCGTGCTTCAAGCTCACGGTGCCTCGTTCGGCCTGAGTGCGGGGTTGTTAGCCAGATGACCAGTAAGGGAGTTCCCGTGAAAGAATGGTGGCAAGGGGGCCTTTGATTCGCTTCCTTTCCATCCCTTATGAGTAACCACACGTCCCGTCGTCAATTCCTCCAGCGCTCCGCAGTCGCCGCAGGCTCCATCTTTGCCCCCAATATTCTCATCGGCCAGGAAGGCGGTGCGAAGAAGATTAACGTCGCAGGCATTGGTGCCGGCGGCAAAGGCGCGTCTGATATCGCGATCGCTGCCGAAGGCGCGAACATCGTCGCTTTCTGCGATGTGGATCGCAAGACCCTCGAAGCCGCGAAGCAGAAGTATCCGAACGCCAAGGCCTTCGAGAGCTTCCGCGAGATGTTCGACGCCATGGGCGACCAGATTGACATGGTCACCGTCTCCACCCCCGACCACGCGCACTACCCTGCGGCGATGGAAGCGATCAAGCGCGGCAAGCACGTCTGCGTGCAGAAGCCTCTCGTGAACCGCATCTGGGAAGCCAACCAGCTTCATGAAGCCGCCAAGAAGAAGGGCGTGAAAACCAACATGGGCAACCAGGGCCACACCGGTGAGCAGATCCGTCAGCTCAAGGAATGGATCCAGGCAGGCGTGGTGGGCAATGTGAAGGAAGTTCACGTCTGGACCAATCGTCCGATCTGGCCGCAGGGTCAGGGAGCCAAGGACAGCTACAAGCCCGCTCCCGTGCCTCAGTCCCTGAACTGGACCAACTGGCTGGCTGCGACTCCTGACGTGGAATACTTTGATGGCGTGCACCCCTTCAAGTGGCGTGGCCATCGCGAGTTCGGTGCCGGTGCCATGGGCGACATGGGCTGCCACATCATGGATGGTCCCTTCTGGGGCTGCGATCTGGGCGAACCCTACAAGCTGGAAGCCGAAGTGGGTGAACTCACGGACGTCAGCTGGCCCGCGTGGTCGCACGTCATCTGCTACTTCAAGCACGCTAAGTTCGGCGAGATCAAGCTGCACTGGTATGAAGGCAAGAATGGTGAGAACCCCGTGAAGCCCGAGCGCCCGGCCAAGCTGGAAGCCAGCCGCGACTTCAAGAAGATGATCGGCGGTTTCATGATCGTGGGCGACGAAGACACGATCCTCAATGCAGGCGACTACTGCGAGCACCTCGAAGTGGTGGGCAAGCGGGAGAAGATGATCAAGTTCCTCCAGGAAACGCCGAAGACTCTTGAGCGCAGCCTTGCCCCTGGCAAGCCGCAGCTCGAACTCGTGAAGGCCATCGAGCAGAACAAGACCGCAGGCAGCAACTTCGACTACTCCGTGCCGCTGACCAAGCTCTGCCTCTTCGGCAACCTCGCCATCGCCAACCCCGGGAAGGTGATCGAGTGGGACAGCGCTACGCAGCAGATCAAGAACGGCGGCGAAGCCAACAACCTGCTCAAGCGCGTGGCCTACCGCCAGGGCTGGGAATACAGCGCCGACAAGATCTAGCCCGTCATCGTGACCGATTCACCGCCGTGGTCTGCAAAGGCCACGGCGTTTTTTTTGTTATCGAGCGAGTCGATGCTAACATTTGCGCGCTCCATTTGCGCCGCTGCCCGCCCGGCGTGAAGTTTGCCCCACGCTTCCTCGTCCTCTGCCTGCCCCACGTATGTCTCAAACGCCTCCCCCCAGCTTCAAGCATCTCACCGTCCTCGGTGCCGAGCATATCCCTGCCAAAGAGGGCTTCATGCTCCTGCCCAGCCAGCTGGACTACCTTACCCTGCGTCGGCTTGAGCACCTGCTGGATGGGCGCTCGATTGTTTATCTTTTGGAAGAAGGCGCGGGCATCGATCCCGAGGTGAAGGCCCACCTTGAGAACGAGCACGCCAATGCGCTGGCAATCGTGCCCGAGACCACGGACATCGCGTCTTATCGGGCTGCCCTGCGCGGCGCCGTGAAAGGTGGGGCGGTGATTTTCTATCTGCCCGCCCAGGCAGCCAGTGCGAATGCGCCAGTGACGACAGTGCCGGGAGCCAAGCTGGATTTCCTGATCAAGGCCGACGTGCCAGTGCTGCCTTGTTATGTGCAGCTCGATCGCCAGGTGTGCCCTCCGATCATTCACACGCCAGCTGCTGATTCCGCGACGATCGCGTTTGGCAAGCCTCTGGCCGATGATGAACTCTCGCTCGCCAGCTATCAGGAGAGCCTTTTCGCGCTCGCGGAGCAGTGCTTCTCCGCCATGCCAGCACTCGGCCACAGCTTGGGCTATGCCTTGATCAAAGGTCTAAAGAAGCACTCGACGCGCAACCAGGTGATCGACGGCAAGGACGACAGCGTGCTGACTTTCGACAAGATCCTGGCTGCTGCCATCGCATTGAGCAAGGTGGTCAAGGCCGAGACCAAGAAGCCGCGCGTGGGCATTGTGCTGCCGCCTTCGCCTATCGGTCTGATTGCCAATCTGGCAGTCGTCTTCGCTGGCAAGACGCCGGTCAATTTGAACTTCACTGCAGGTCGTGCCGCTACCGAGAGTGCGATCAAGCAGGCTGACCTCGACAAGTTCCTCACCGCAGACACCTTTGTGCGCAAAGTGCAGAGCTTCCCATGGCCGCCGATGAAGAATCTCATTCTGCTCGAGCGTCTGATGCCCACCTTGAAGGTGAAGATTGGCATCTGGTTCGTGCTCAGCAAGATCCTGCCCGCATCGCTGCTCGCCATGATTCTTGGTGTCGCGCGCGATGGAGGAAACAAGGAGGCCACGCTGCTCTTCACCAGTGGCAGCTCCGGTGATCCGAAGGGCGTGGTGCTCACGCATCGCAATCTGCTGGGCAACGTGATTCAATTCGGCACGCGGCTGAACCTCGCTCCGAATGACAGCGTCCTTGGATGCCTGCCCTTGTTCCATAGTTTCGGCTGCACGGTCACGCTTTGGTATCCCGTCATCTTCGGACTCGATCTCGTCTATTACCCCACGCCGCTGGAGGTGAAGAAGCTCGCGGAGCTGATCCAGAAGCACAAGATCTCCGTCATGATCGCCACGCCGACTTTCCTGCGCGGCTACCTCAAAGGCGTCAATCGCGAGCAGCTCGCCAGCATCAAGCTGGTGGTCACTGGCGCCGAAAAACTGCCCAAGGCACTCGCGGAATCGTTCGAGAACCGTTTCGGCAAGCAGATCTTCGAAGGCTACGGCCTGACGGAGACCTCGCCTGTGAGCAATGTGAATCTCCCGGACGCGGCACCGATTGGCAACGAGGATGCCCATCCGGTCATCCCCAGCTATCGCTTTGGTTCCGTGGGTCAGCTTCTGCCCGGTCTGGCTGTGCGTATGACGCACCCCGACACGAACGAGCCCCAGTCCATCCACCAGTCCGGCATCATCTGGTTCAAAGGCGCGAACATCTTCACTGGCTATCTCAACGATCCGAAACGCAGCGCCGAAGTGCTCGACAAGGATGGCTGGTTCCGCACGGGCGATGTGGGTCGTGTGGACCTCGATGGTTTCCTCTACATCGAAGGCCGCCTCTCGCGGTTCTCCAAGATCGCTGGTGAAATGGTGCCCCACGAGACCGTGGAGGAGTCGCTCGTTCGTGCGCTCGGCCTTGAAGGCGAAAGCACTCGTCGCATCGCCATCGTAGGTGTGCCGGACGTGGACAAAGGCGAGGCGCTGGTGATGCTCACCACGCTCACCGGCGGACCTGAGTCCCAGGAGATCGTGCAGCTGCGCTATCGCCTCATCGAGCGCGGTGTGCCGCCGTTATGGATTCCCAAGAAGATGATCCGCGTCACCGAGATTCCTGTGCTCGCGTCGGGCAAGCTCGACGTGAAGAACTGCGAGAAGATCGCCAAGGCGGGCACGCCTCCGTGATCGAACGCTACGGATCATTTCGCTGCGCCCACTTCCGGCCGCGTTCCAGCGCCTTGATCGCTTCGGCGAGACGTCGGGCGATGGTCTCGGGCTGCTTGGCGGTGCTGACGTGGACTTTCCACTCGCGTTGATACGTGGGCTTGAGGGACTCGTAACCTGCGGCGGCGGCTTTGTTTTTCTTGAGCGCCTGCGCGAGCACTTCAGGCATCGGCCACTCCTCGCGTTTCTTGGGCGGCGGCGGTGGCAGATCGGGATTGGCATCCAGTTGGACTGCAGATTCCACAAGGCGGCGTAGGGCTGATGTGGGGAAGCCGTCGAGCGTGTGGAGGTTCACGTTGCGAATGCTCGTATTGTTCTCGCCGCCGAAGAACAAGCCCGCTGGATCTTCCAACTCCATGCCGCGGAAGAACACCATCTGGGCGTGCTTCTTGAAGCCCGCGATGGCCACCACACGCTTGCGCCCCGAGTAGCAGAGCATGTTGGTGTTGATCGTTTCCTTGAGATCGGGCTGCCAGCGAAACATCCACTCGCGCAATTGCTCGCAGATGGGTTTTGAAAACTCCGGGCAGGAGTCCATCCAGGCATCGGGATTCTTGGTGCGTGAGGCGCGAACGTCCATGATGTCCGATGGCTATCGAAGGTGCCTCGCGCCGCAAACAAAAGAACCACCACAGCGTGGCGCCGTGGTGGTTCGATCATGGGTTAAGCGGTGAGATTACTTCAGTTCGGTGGCCCAGAAGGTGTGCCAGTCGTCCAGGTTGTTCAGGTCAACGGCGCCGGTGTTGCAGCTGCCGTCATCAGGCAGACCTACGGCGGCGAGGATGCTCTTGCGAGTGTCGTCGGTGTGGATGTAGCCCTGGATGGCCACGTTGTGCTTGTGGATGGCGGCCTGCGTGAGGTTCACACCCGGATAGGCTTTCACCCAGGCTTCGGTCTGCACGTAGGTGGGCTTGGTGGCGATGAAGGCCTTGAAGTCGTCGATCTTGATGCCGAGCGCGTCGAGCGTCATCTGATCGTAGCCACAGCCGATGCCGGGATAGTCGGAGTGAAGTTTGCCAGCATTGGCCAGCGAGGCTTTCTGCCAGAGGCGTGGGAGATGAAGGACGCCGAGCGGGCCAGCGATGCCGGAGGAGATGAGGGGGACGATTTGAGCCATGGTCTGGTTTGTTGGGTTGGGTTTGGTTGTTAGGGAGGAAAAACGTTACTTGATCTCTTTGGGAGCAAGTTCGCCGAGTTGGAGCGTGGGCACCTTGGCGTCAGCGCTGACGTTCAGCGTGATCCAGTGGCCGGTGGCGGCATGGGCAGGAAAGCCGCAAGCGAGAGCAAACTCGCCTGCCTCATCAGCAACGAAGCTGAAGTCCGCCTTACCCATGCTCATGCCCGTGATGTGTTTGGGTGACGCTCCACCAGCGAAGTAGGGCTCGGGCACCTGGAGCTTCTTGGTGTCCGCCTTGTCGATCACGATGGCGCTGTGCGGGATCGGGCTCGGGTTGATGAACGAGACGTTCACCGTCCAGTCCTTGGGCACGGTGAGGATCGCTTTGCCGTGGGAGTAGCCATTGAAGTTCATGCCAGCGTTTGCGCCATTGAAGCTGGCCACCAGCACCACCTTCACGCTGTTCGGCTTGTCACCCAGCTTGAGCAAATCATCGACCGTGATGCCGGCGAACATTTCCGTCTTCAGCCCGGGAATGACGGCTCCGTGACCGTGATCGGCAGGGGCTTGGGCAGGCGCAAACGTGGAGCAAAGGACAAGGGCAGTGGTGAGGGATCGGATCATGGTTGGAGTCGCGAAGTGTGACCAGTGGCGAGCGGGAATGCAATTACGAAGGCTCATTCGTCGATGTCGCATCATGATTGGATCGCCCATCGCGTTGAGCGTGATGAAACGCTGCTCCGATGCCGGCACCGAAGCCGAGCCCATAGAACAATCCCCAGCCCAGCTTGGCAGCGAGTGCCACCTGCGGCTTTTTCAGGTCTGCCAGGCCGTGCTCCAGCACGCCATACATCCACTCGCCGCCGATGAAGTAACCGAGCGAGTGAGCCACGAAAACGATCAGGCCGGACCACGCGAACGTGTTGAGCCTGCCCAACCGCGCATGAACGACAGCGGCAAAGGCCAGACTCCCAGCCAGCGAGCCGACCCACTCACCCGTTCTTCCCTTCACCAGAAACCACGCCAAGCACCAGAGCACCGCATACGCCAGGAACGCGGGCAGGAAGGCTCCATAGAATCGTGCGATCGCACGTTCCCCCTGCACCAGGCGACCCAACACCAGCCCGCTGAGCCCGAGGAACACCACCGCGATGACCGCATACATTGTCAGTTCGCCGCCCGGAAAGTGAAACCAACGCCCGCCGAAGGCCCACACGGAGAAGGCGAGCACACTGACGGCGGCGAAGCCGAGACTGCCGATGAGGAGAGAGCGAATCATGTGTCTCCCATTACGCTTGGACCGCCTTCATCCATTCGATGCACCGACGATTGTTCGCCTCCTCGTCACCGATTTGTTGCGCCATGGGTTTGCCCGTGATGCTCGGCGGGTCTGCCTTGGGAGGATGGTCATGCACACTCGCCATTGCCTTCGCGAGTTCCGACGCCGGGCGCTGCGGAAAGGTCGCCCAATACGCCTGAGTGAGGCACGGCACATGCAACGGATCACGGGTGCCCATTTCAATGTTGAACACGATGGACGGATTCGCCGCGTGGAGGGCTTTGATGATCTTCGGTAGATCGAGAAAACCCGTGCCTAGGGGCACTTCGCTGAGGAGGAATCCATCGGGTGCTGGCTGCACCGCCATGTCCTTGAGATGAACGCTGAAAGCCATGGGCGCGAGCGCCTCGACCACGGCGTGGGGCTCCTCGAGCAAGGCGATGTTGTTCCCCGTGTCCACGCACACGCCTACCCATTCGCTGCCTAGCTCACGCAGCATGGGAATCATTTCATGGATCAGCTGATCCTTGTGATTCTCGATCGCCAGCTTCAGGCCGTGCTTGCGAAGCACCGGCTCCACCAGCTGCAGCGTCCGGCGGCACCCGGTCTGGTAGTTGCGGAACTCTGTTAGGCTCTTGAACACCTCGTAGCGTCGGCCGCCCATCAGCACCGCCCGCGCGACGGATGCACCGGCGGCCTTCGCCCACCGCACGTCCGAATCGAAGGCGGCCACGTCCTCCGGCTTCCTGGGCAGACGAACATCGCCTTCGTAGTAGGCTCCCAGAGCGTCGCAGCGCTCCCGCATCTGGCGGGCGAACTCGTCGTTCTGCACCCGGGTCTGCACGCCAGCCGCCCCGAGACGATGGCCGTAGTCCAAAAAGCTCACTGGCCCCGTGAACTGAGTGCCCGGCTGCTTCGCCCTGACCGCCTCCCAGTGTCGATGGCATGAGAAAGTGCAAAGGCCAAAACGTAATGGAGAAGTGCTCATCGTCTTGGCTCACAAGACGGTGTCGCTGGCACGGGTGTTGCGCCCCACCACCCGAGCCTGCGCTAGAATTGTTGGATACCTCTCGGATCTTCTCCAAAAAGGTGTTCCGGCAATTCTAGCAGTTGCGCGTTATTTCGTTTCTCTTAATTTGTTTTCAATGAAACTCGCCCTCCGTGCCATCGCCGCCACCGCTGCCACGCTCGTGCTTTGCCACTGCTCGTCCTCGTCTCCCAAGACGCGAGGAGCCGACGTGGTTGTCAGCGTCAAAGATCAAAAACTCGGCATCTATCGTTCCGGCCAGCTCGTCGGCACTTATCGTATCTCCACCTCGAAATTCGGTGTCGGTGATCGTCCTGGATCCAACTGCACGCCGCTCGGCAAGCACGAGGTCGTGGCCAAAATCGGGCATGGGCTCCCTGCAGGGGCCGTGTTGAAGAGCCGGCAGTGGAATGGTGAAGTCCTTCGGCCCAATGCCCCTGGCCGCGATCCCATCGTCTCCCGCATCCTCTGGCTCAGTGGCTGCGAACGCACCAACCGCAATGCCTATGGTCGCTTCATCTACATCCACGGCACACCCGAAGAGAACCGCCTCGGCACTCCCGCCAGCTACGGCTGCGTGCGCATGGCTATGCGCGACGTGATTCGCGTCTTCGAGCGAGTGTCGATCGGAGCCTCCGTCGTCATCACTCAGGACGGATTGCCCGGCAACACCGGCACGACCGCCCCCGCTGCCGTGGCTGCTCAGCCGCAGTCAGTCCCGGCCGCCCAACCCGTGCAACAAGCTCAACCCGTTCCCGCCAGCCAGCCCCCTGCCCAGCAGCAGCAACGCTCCCCCGCTGATCGCCCTCTGAAGATCAAGCTCAACGGCATCACTGTGGCGCATCGGTAGTTTGTTCAGGGTTTGGTGGTGACGCCGATCATCGGTCCGAGATCCATCTTCTTGTCGCTGCGCTTCAATGGAGGCGCGTAGAGCGACGACACGGTGCCATCCAGGAAGAGAGCGTCCGGGCACTTCAGGACGTCGCGGAACAACGTCGCCAGTTCGTGGAAGCTCACGATCTCCTCGCTGATGGCGAAGATGACTTCGTGCGGCGATGCGACTCCGACACCGTTACGAAACAGTTGGTTCTTGGACTCTGGATTGAACGCCGGATGTTCCACGCCATTTCGAAGCAATAGCGGACCCGACTGCGTGGCTAGCTCCACCTTCTCCTTCAGGGTCGGATACTCTTCAGATTTGATGACCTTGGCACCCTGATCCGAGATCAAGAAGATGCCGTTCGGCTTGAGGAAAAAGTTGCCTTCCCCGTTCGCCAGGTTCACGGGCGCGAGCTGCTTCCTGTCCGCGACGCACAGACCGACCGGCGAGAAGTCGCCGTGATACATGCCTGCGTTCATCGCTAAGGTGAGTTTCTCGCCCTTCTTTTGGAGCCATGCATCGAGAGTGGCGAAGGACCTCAGCGGCTGATCTTGGTCGTCCTTCAGGAACAGCTGCAGCTTCTCCTTCCTCAGGTCCACACGACAGACGGTGAACTTCTTGCCGGCATGAACAATGGCTTTGAAATCGACGGCTTGGGTTGTCGAGCAGAGAGCGAGAACAATGGTCACGAGCAACTTCATGGTGTCGGGGCGGCGAATTCAACACATGCCACAATGTCCTCGGCTTCGAGGTAGGGATAGTCTTCGAGGATTTCTTCTTGGCTCGAACCTGCGGCGAGAAGGTCGAGCACATCCATCACGCGAATCCTCATGCCTCTGATACAAGGCTGGCCGCCGCATTGTTTCGGATCGGTGGTGATCCTGCTCATGGCTAATTTGCCCCCGCCAGCAAACTCTTTGCGTGCTCTCTCGCGCTCGCGGCGCTGCCGCCGAGCATGCGGGCGAGTTCTTCGATGCGCTCGTTGCCTTCGATGGCGCGGATGGTGGAGCGGGTGCGGTTGGCTTCGACTTCCTTGCTCACGACGAAGTGATGCTGGGCGAGGCTGGCGACCTGCGGGAAGTGGGTGATGGCGATGACCTGGCGGTTCGCGCCGATGGCGGCCATCTTGCGGCCCACGGCCTCGGCGATGTTGCCGCCGACGTTGGCGTCGATCTCGTCGAACACGAGCAGGCCCACGGCGTCCTGCTTGGCGAGGGCGCTCTTCACGGCGAGGAGCACGCGGCTCATCTCGCCGGAGGAAGCGGTGAGGCGCAGCGGCTTGAGTGGCTCGCCGGGGTTTGGGGCGAATTGGAAATCGACTTCCTCCAAGCCATCGCGCTGCGGCTCGGCGAGGGCACTGAGTTGCACCTCGAAGACGCTTTGCTTGAAGCCGAGGTCCTTGAGGTGACCTGCGATTTCCTTGGCGAGCTTCGGGGCGGCGTCGGCGCGTTTCTTGCCGAGGGCTTTGCCGAGCTTCTCGACGTCTTTTCGCTGATCGGCGACGAGCTTCGTGAGGCGCTCGATCTCTTCGCCGCGGCCTTCCATCTTCGCGAGCTTCGACTCGCACTCGGCGAGGTGCTCCAAGATGCCGTTCACGCTGGGTGCATACTTGCGCTTGAGCATCTGGATCTGGCTCAGGCGGGTTTCGAGCGCGGCGAATTCCTTCGGATCGAGTTCCAACTCGTCCGCATAATCGCGCACGCTGGATTCCATCTCGCGCAGCGCGATCTGCGCGCTCTCGAACTCCTCGAAGAGCTTGCTGCTCGCAGGGTCGATCTTCTCCAGTTCGTGAATCATCTTGGCCACGTCGCGCAGCGCGTCGAGCACGCTGGTGTTGCCTTCGCCCAGGCGGTCCGCGATGCCGCTGCACAACTCGCCGAGCCGTGCGCTGTTGGCCACCAAGCGATGGCGCGCATCAATCTCGTCGTCCTCGCCGGGCTTGAGTTTGGCGCTGCCGATCTCGTTGACCTGGAACTTCAGCACATCAATCGCCTGCTGGCTCGCGCGGTCGGAGTTCTGGAGGTCATCGAGTTCGAGCACGGTGCTGTGCCATTGCTTCCACGCGGCGCGATACGCATCGAGCGCAGCTTCGTTGCCCGCATACTTGTCGAGCATCTCGAGCTGGCGTTCGCGTGAGTTGAGCGACTGATGATCGTGCGGCCCGTGCAGATCGACGAGGAACTCGCCGACCGCTTTGAGCACCTGCGTGGTGGCGGGTGAGCCGTTGACGAATTGCTTGTTCGATCCGCTGCTGCTGACCACGCGCTTCAGCAGCAATGTGGCGTCCTCGCACTTGTCGATGCCCGCGTCGTCGAGGATGGCGTCGATGGCCTTCACGTTGTCGAGCTGGAAGCTGGCTTCCACGCTGCACTGCTCCTGGCCGGTGCGGATCAGTGAGCGGTCGGCGCGTTCGCCGAGGATGAGCTTGAGCGCGCCCACGATGATCGACTTGCCTGCGCCGGTTTCGCCCGTTACGCCGACGAGACCCTTGCCCAGCTCCCAGGTGACGTCTTCGACGAGCGCGAGGTTCTTGATCTTGAGGAAGGAAAGCATGGCGGGGCGGAGGGTGCGCGGAGTATGAGCAAGCGCAGACAATGCGCAAGGTGCAGCCGCAGAATCACACTTCAGCGTCCCGCACATAAACCCGCGGCACGCGCGTGTTGATGTTGGTCAGCACTTCATAAGGGATGGTGCCGGCCCAGCGGGCGAGGTCGTCAGCCGTGATGGTTTCGCTGCCGTCGCTCCCGAGGAGGGTGACCACGTCGCCGTTGTAGGCGGAGTCCCACTCGATGTTCACCATGAACTGATCCATGCACACGCGGCCCACGATGGGGTAGCGCTGACCACGGATGAGCACCTGGGCTTGATTGGAGAGCGCGCGGAAGTAGCCATCGCCGTAACCAACGGGCACGGTGACGATGCGCACGGGATGATCGGACTGCCAGGTGGAGCCATAGCTCACAGGGCTGCCGGGTTGCACCACTTTGAAGTAACAGACCTGGCTCTTCCATTGCAAGGCGGGCTCCACCTTCACGGTGCGCTGGCACTCGGCTGATGGATACACGCCGTAGAGCATGATGCCGGGGCGCACGAGATCGAGGTGGCTTTCGGGGAGCTGCAGCACGCCGGCGCTGTTGGCAATGTGACGCATGGGGGCGGGCAGGCTGCGGCGCTCGTAAAAGGCGAGCACGTCCAGGAAGCGTTCGAGTTGGAGCTGCGCGTGCCTGAGGTCCGTGGCATCGGCATTGGCGAAGTGCGAGTAGATGCCTTCCACTTCGAGGTGGCGGCAGAGCAGGGAGGCCTCGAGCAGCTTCGTCGCGCTGTAGTAGTGAATGCCCACGCGCTCCATGCCCGTGTCCACCTTGAGATGCACCTTGGCCCGAAGCTTCAAGGCGGCGGCGGCTTCATCGATGAGCTTCAGCTTGTCGATGGACGAGGCGGTGAGCGTGAGATCGTTCTGGATGAACCGTGGAATCTGCTCACCCGCGAGGCTGCCGAGCACGAGCACCGGGGCGGTGATGCCTGCCTGACGAAGCAGCAGACCCTCCTCCAGGAACGCAGCGCCGAGATAATCGGCACCCAGACCCACCATCAGCCGTGCGACCTCGACGAGGCCGTGGCCATACGCGTTCGCCTTCAGCACGGGCATCACCTTGGCGGAGCCGACGTGCTGACGAATGGCTGTGAAGTTGCGCTCCAGGCACGACAAGTTCACCTCCACATGCGTGGGGCGGACGATGTCTGCAGGGGCCATGGTGCTGGGGTTCAACAAGACAGAACCAAAACCTCGCCGGGACGCATCGCAAGCATTAGCCCAGGAGCTTGTCGTATTCCTGGTGCGGCCCGATCCAAAACCAGAGCAGGCCCTCTTTTCGATCCTGCGCCAGTGCGCGGTAGTCACGTCCGACACGGCCAGACCAAAGCTGACCCACTTTCTTCAATCGGATCGATGGATGCCGTTCGTCGGCCTTCATCAGCTCGAAATTCTTGTGGGCCAGTTCCTGAACCTCTGGAGGCAGCGAGTGGAGAGCTGCCCAGAAGTCAGGATGCGCGAAGTGCTTCATAGTTCCTGGCATTTGCCGGCACTGAAGTCCGCATCCAGACGGGCGAGCACCTTGTCAAACTTGCCTGCCGCAGAGTCGCGTTCGATCTGCTGATCCCAGGCCTCGGCAATGAAGTCATCGAACCACTGGGAGAAGGCTTTCAATTCTTCCGGCGGCAGTTCGGCGACTTGCTTTTCAAGCTGTTGCAGACTCATGCGCGCATTCTACGTGCCGACCTCCGACACGCAAGGAATCCGCCGTGCAACTTGCTTGCCTAAACGCTCCCCTTCGCCCCGTAGCTCTGCGCGATGAAACTCACTCTCGCACTTCTCGTGCTCGGTCTCGTTCAGGTTTGGGCGGCGGACTCGAAGCCTCCCACGCTGCACCCGAAGGCGCAGGCGTTGCCTTCCAATCATCAGGGACCCTTTGTCACCACCGCCGATGGCGGCGTGCTGTGCATCGACTCCAAACACGCGCTCCGCAGCACGGACGAGGGCAAGACGTGGAGCCAGACGCCCTTGTTTGCCGAACCTGCGAAGTTCAATGTCAGCAACGAGCGGGCGCTGCTGAGAACCAAGAGCGGCATCATCATCTCAGCCTGGATGAATGGGGCGGAGATGAAGGCACCCAAGCCCTGGAACTGGGGTGAGAAAACCGCGAACTGGCAGGACTTCGTGCTGCCCACCTACGTGTGTCGCAGCCTCGATGATGGCAAGACCTGGGAAGCTCCGATCTTCCTTAACAAGCCGTGGTGTGGTTGCATTCACTCCTTGATCGAGACGAGCACCGGACGCCTCGTGCTCGTAGGTCAGGAGATCATTCCGGCGTGGCGTCATGCGACGGTGATGTTTGTCTCCGATGATCAAGGCAAGACCTGGCAGCGCAGCAATGTGCTGGACTACGGCGTGGGCGAGCATGACCACGCGGGCTCGATCGAAGGATCGGTGGTCGAGCGCAAGGACGGCACGCTCTACTTGTTGCTGAGGACCGAGTCCGGTTACCTCTGGGAGGCCACCTCGCGCGATGGATTGCTGTGGGAGAAGCTGCAGCAGACCTCGATCAAATCCGTCACCTGCTGCCCTCAGATGGCACGACTGGCTGATGGTCGTATCGCCTTGCTCTGGAATGCGCCGCCACGCCACTCGCCCACGAATGGCACCAGCCGGGCAGAGCTTTCGCTCGCCTTCTCAGAAGACGAGGCCCGCACCTGGAGCAAGCCGGTGATCGTGGCGGCCAACTACGGTCCCGCCGGACGCGTCTCGTATCCCTACCTCTACGAGCGGAAACCGGGTGAGCTGTGGATCACCACGATGCAGGGCGGGCTGCGCATGAAAGTCCACGTGGCGGACCTGAGCGCGGGCGAGATTCCGGTGGCCAAGACGTCTGTGCCAGCGCCACCGAGGCCCGGTGGCATCATCGCATTTGGCGATTCCACCACAGCGCTCCGCCCGGGTGCGGTGAACAAAGTCTATTCCCAGCGCGTGGACGAGGCCCTGCAAGGCATCGGCTCCAGCCTCAGCGTGGCCAATGCTGGACTCGGTGGCAACACCACCCGCGAGGCTCGCAAGCGCCTCGTCAAAGATGCGCTCCAATACAAACCGAGAATCGTGATCATGCAGTTCGGCATCAACGATGCGGCGGTCGATGTGTGGAAGACGCCGCCCGCTACCGAGCCCCGCGTGCCGCTGGCCGAATACCTGGACAACATGCGGTTCATGATCGCCGAGGCCCGGAAACAGAAGGCCAAAGTGATTCTCATGACCACCAACCCGCTGCGCTGGACCTCGCGCCTGAGGGAAATGTATGGCAAGCCGCCCTACCTTCGGGACGCCGAGGACGGCTTTGATTCGCCTTTCCTCGCCGCCTACAACGAGGCCCTGCGCAAGCTCGCGAAGGAACTCGATGTGCCGCTGGTGGATGTGCGCGCGGCCTACCCCGCCTTTGCTCAGAAGCATCAGAAGACCATCGACGAGATGCTCCTCGACGGCATGCACCCCGGCGACCTCGGCCATCAGCTCGTGGCGGAACTCCTGGTGCCTGCGATTCGCAGCCAGCTTCGCTAGCCGGAATCAAAACCACGTTTGGCAGGACTCGTGCTGGAAAAAGGAATCACGCACCGTATGCTCGCCCCCGTGAAGTCCTTCCCGCTAGTCTGCCCTCCCTGGATGCTGCGTTCCGGCCTTGCTTGCCTATTGGCGGTGGCGTGCCTGCCATTTCCTTCTGCGCAAGCTCAGGCTCCCGCACCCGAAGTTCGCAAAGCAGTCATCCCCGATGACCTGCTAGGCGACGAGCACCTGCGCGAGGAGTTCGGCGTGAATGGTGTGACCACACCGTCCATCGAGGCTCTCTTCGAATTGCTCGATACCCTCGGCACCCTGCATTACGACAAGCTCAAGCGCGAGATCTCCGACAAGACCCCCGGTGATCGCGTGGCCGTCTCGCTCAACCTTGGAGCCCTCATCGCAGATGGGTTCCTCATCGTGCAGTGCGAGAAGGTGGAAGAGATGACCGACATCGGTCGTGCCCTGCTCAAGCACGCCAAGGTGCTCGGCGCTGGCACTCGCATGAATCGCCACAGCCAGAGCTTGCTGGAGCACAGCCTGAAGGGTGACTGGAAGACCTTGCGCAAGGAACTCGCAAAGACCCAGTTCGATGTGGAAGCTGAAATGGTGCAGCTACGCGACGTCGATATCGCGCATCTCGTCAGCCTCGGCGGCTGGCTGCGCGCCTTCGAGATCGCGACCTCGGCCGTCGATGCCAACTACAATCCCGAAAAGACCCGCAACCTGGCCCGGAAGGACATCGTCGAGTATTACCTCGCCAGTCTCGAAGGATTGAGTGACGCAGCTCGGGAGATCCCCACGATGAAGAAGATCATCCAAGGACTTCAGGAACTCATGCCTCTCGTCGAAGGTGAAGAAGGTCGTGTGCTGAAGCCCGAAGAAGTGAAGGCCCTCAAAGCCAAAGCAGCTCAGCTGTCCGCCATTGCTGCCGAAGCCAAGAAGTAGTCCAAGCTACTTCACCACCAGCTTCGCGACTTCGGCATTTGACAGCGCACGATCGAAGACCGCGACCTCGTCAATGCGCCCTTCCCAGTTCGAGTCGTTGTCGCTGCGACCAGCGAAGAAGCACTGAGCGATGTTGCACGCGGTGGCGTTGCCTTCGATCTCCAGGGCGCCGTTCAGATACACTCGCACCTTCGTGCCTTCATGCACCAGCACCACATGCTGCCACTGCCAGCGTGGGATCTCCGTTTTGCCTGCGATGATCGTCGTCGCGTCCTTGCCGGACTGGAAGATGAGCTGCCCCGTGTGGCCGCTCTTGCCGCCGATGCCGACGTGCTCTCCGAAGGCGCTAAGCCCTTGATCGTGATCGCGGGAGAAGAACCAGCCGCTCACCTCGCGGCCATCATTGGGCATGCCGTTCCATAGCCACATCGAGACGCTGTAGTTGGCACCGAGGTCGTTGAGCTCCGCACGCAAGCGACCACCGACGAAATGCGGTGCACGGTTCTTCTCGCCCTTCGCGCAGAAGGCTTTCGATTGCGGACCTTCCAGGTAGTAAACGCTCGCGACTTCATACGTCGCGTCGCGATGATGACCGCTCGCATCCACCGCGTGCGGACCGGTGAACTCGTTGAGACGCCAGTAGGCGAGCGGCTTCGCGGCTTGGATCGCCTGCGTGGCAGCGCCTTCACTCAAAGTCCATGGACGACGCGGCTTGGCGCTCACCGTTTCCAGCAAGTCGATCGCGGCCTGCGTGATCTTCGGCTCGGCTTGCACCTCGAGTCCTGCGGAACGCGCGGCCCAGGTGTTGTAGCCGCCGAAGGCATGCATCTCTGGTGGTGGAATGTAGCCGTCGCCGCCGTTGGCGAGTTCGATCACGATGCACTTCGGCAGCGGGCTTGCGGCTTTGATCTTGAGCCCCGTGATCGCATAGGTCTCGCACGGAGTCGTTGCGATCGCGACATCGCCGATGCGCAGGGCCTGCACCACGATCTCGGTTTGCTGGCGCTCGTGCAGGAGAATCTGCTCACGCGCATAGACCTCCGGCTGCGTCTTGGGCAGACGGTCACCGACCTCGGTCATCACGCGCTGCGCCCATTCGAGGCGCTGCTTGTCGGGCACGCGATACTTCATCGTCATGCGCTTCTCAGCCATCGCGATGTCGGCGTCGTCGCGATACTGGATGGACGCATACGCCTGCATCGCACGGTCGAGCAGTGCGTTGGTGTATTCATCGATGGTCGGCTTCGGACGCTGATCCACAGGCACCGTGTAGTCCACGCGGTAGATGTCTCCGCTGCACCCGTGCGACATGATGCCGACGAAGTTGGTGTCCGGCGAGATGCGTTGCTTCAGGCCTTCGGAGAACAGCCCGAAGTAGTCGGCGCTGATGTCCTTGTCACCGAAGTAGTGCATCGAGAAATTGCCGAGCACCGCGATCGGCTTGCCGTCCTTCGATTGAATCGAGATGAGCGAGAGATCAGGGTCCTCGGGGCCAGCTTCGCCCACGGCATCATCCCACTTCGCACCCGCGTGCATGTTGGCGCGCACGGTCAGGTTGCCGAAGGGATCTTCCGCGAGGCGATCAGGCCGACGAATCCACTGACGCAGCGCCGTGAACTCCGCCGCATCCGCCTTGCCCATGCCAATGCGCGCGGGCTTCTGCGCGGCCTGGGCGGCAGCGATGGCTTCCACGAGTTTCTCTTTGAGAAAAGGCACATAGCTCGGATCGGCATCGGTGCCGAGACAGCCCATCGACGCCGGCGCCGAGTGCGCATGAGTGGCCGAGATCAGCATGCGATCGGTCGCGATGCCGGTCTTCTTGGCAGCCATCGCCTTGGCCTCATCAAGCAAGTCGCGGCCCATCATGCAGCTGTCCGCGACCACGATCGCGAGTTGCTCCTTGCCATCGCTGACCACGATCGCGCGCGCATGGACCTTCGTGTTGATCTTGTCCACGTAGCGGCTCAGCATCCCGCCATTGACCAGCACGGGCAGCTTGGGCGGCGAGATATCGATCACCGCCGCACCGGCCTTGAGTTCCGCATGGAGGGAAGTCGCAGCCATCACGCCGCACACGGTGGTCACCAGTAGTAGAGGTCGGATCATAGGCCGCAGAATACGCGCGAAGGACGGCCTCTCTCGCTCCTTGCCTGCGGGCCTGACTGCGGCACTGATGGGCGCCACAAATCAAACGACGATGCCAGACGCACCTCCGCTCCGTGAAACCACCATCGACGGTCCCAAGACCACACGTTGGGTGCTGGAGGCAAGTGATTGCAAGCCGCTCGCCGTGCAGCGCATCGCACGGCTGGGCATCGACAACGCCGTCGCACCGTATGAGCGCGTGCGACTTCACCCGCATGGCAGCTTTCTCATGATCTGTGTGGAAGGCAGTGGCCGTGTGCTGCTGGATGGTCGCTGGCAGACGATTGGCAAAGGCACCGCCTGCATGGCACCACCGCGTGTGCCGAATGCGTTCCATGCGCTGCCTGGCAAAGCGTGGCGCTTCCTCTGGCTGCGCTACGAGGAGCCTGCATTCGTTACGCCGCTGGTGAGTGCGTCATCGCCGGTGAAGGTGAAAGTCGATGTCGATCAGTTGCTCCATGTTTGGGAAGGTCTGCGTGCCGAATGGGAAACCACGCGTGATGCGAAGGCGCTGCATCATTGGATTGAACTCATTCAACATCACGCGCGTCGGCTTGCCGAACCGTGGCGTCGCGATGAACGCCTGCGCAAGCTGTGGGCTAAAGTCGAGCAACGCATCGCCGAGGACTGGAGCGTCGCCACGCTCGCGCACGAAGCGCATGTGAGCGAAGAGCACTTCCGCCGCCTGTGCTGGAAGGAGTTGGGCCGCAGCCCCATCGCGCATCTTACTTCGCTGCGTGTGCAGGCCGCGCAGCACTTGCTTGCCTCGACCAATGACAAGCAAGAGACCATCGCCAAGCTCGTCGGGTATCAGAGCCCCATCGCCTTCTCGCGTGCGTTCAAGCGCTGGGCCGGGTGCTTCCCGTCGGAGTATCGGGCGCGGGTGTGAGGTGCGTTTCAGTCACCTCCATGTGGACATGATCGTGCGAACCTGCTGCAATGAGCGGCGTTCTTCTGCCTATCATGCGTTCACTCCTCGCTCTTCTCCTGCTCTCGACGGCTGCCTTCGCGCAGCCGGTCTCTCTGTTTGACGGCAAGTCGCTCGACGGCTGGGACTTCGATCCCGCGATCTGGCGTGTCGAAGACGGCATGATCACCGGCGGCTCCACGACGGAGAAGATCAAAGAGAACTACTTCATCTGCACCAAGAAGAGCTACCAGAACTTCGAGCTGAAGCTCAAGATCAAGGTCAGCGGCGATCCGAAGACGGGAATGTTGAACAGCGGCATTCAAATCCGCAGTCTGCGTGTGCCGGGCACAGCCCACATGTGCGGCTATCAGGTGGACTGTGGCGCGGGTTGGTTCGGGAAGATTTATGATGAGTTCCGTCGCAACAAGGTGATCTGGGCTCCCACGCCTGAGCAGCAGACCGCGCTCGACAAAGTGATCGATGTCTTCGGCTGGAACGAGTATCGCATCCGTGCAGAAGGGCCGCGCATTCAAACCTGGATCAATGGCGTGCTGTGCATGGATTACGTCGAGGAGGACAAGAACGTCGCGCTCGATGGTCTGATCGGACCGCAGGTTCACAGCGGCGGGGTTTGTCTCGTGCAGGTCAAAGACGTGACCATCGAAGAACTGCCCGCCACGCCGAACGCACCAACCTGGCAATCGCTCGGTGGCATTGATGCCGCGCGTGCCAAGGTCGCTCCGCCGAAGAAGACGCAAGCCGATGCAGGCAAGCCAGCGAAGCGCGACATCAGCTACAACAACGTCCAGGGCACGCCTTTGACCGCTGAAGAACAGATCAAGAAGTTCCACCTGCCCGAGGGCTACGAGATTGAACTCGTGGTGAAGGAATCGCCCGGCATCGGCAAGTTCGTCAGCGTGTATTTCGATCAGCGCGGCCGTCTGTGGACGCAGACCGCGCTGGAGTATCCTGTCGATGGCAATGAGAACCCCGCCGCTGCTGAGGCGGTGTATGCCGCGAAGGGCAAGGACAAGGTGCTGGTCTATCCGCGCGAGGCGTTGAATACGACGCTTCCCGCGGGCGGACTCACCAATCCGATTGTCTTCGCCGATGGTCTCGCCATTCCGCTCGGCCTGCTGCCGTGGGGCAATGGCGACAGCGCTTACGTGCTGCACGGTCACGACGTCCTGTTGATGAAGGACACGAACAGCGATGGCAAGGCCGACGAATCAAAGGTGATCCTCACCGGCTTCGGCGTGCAGGACTCGCATTTGTTTCCGCATCAGTTCACGCGTGCGCCCGGCGGCTGGATCTGGATGGCGCAGGGCCTGTTCAACAACAGCAAGGTTCACAAGCCCGGCGAGGACGCGAATGTCATCGACTACCCGAAGTGCAGCATGGCGCGCATGAGGCCGGATGGCAGTGAGTTCGAAGTCACCAGCCTCGGCCCGAACAACATCTGGGGCCTCGTGATCACGGGCGAAGGCGAGGCCTTCATCCAGGAAGCGAACGACTACGGCTACCCGGTCATGCCCTTCCACGAGTATGCGTATTATCCGGGAGGCATGGAGGCGTTGCGGAAGAGCTACCAGCCGGAGTTCCCGGTGCAGACACCCGACTTCAAGATGGGTGGCACGGGACTGAGCGGACTCGCGCTCGGCGAGGGGGAGTTGAAGAAAGTGGCTTCGGCTTCAGCCGAAGGTCAGAAAGATTCGACTAAAGCCGAACCCACGTTGTGCATGTTCGTCGCCAACCCGATCATCTCGAAGGTGCAAACGCTCGCGATGCATCGCGAAGACAGTCGCAAAGATCCGCAGCGCGCCCCGAACGGCTGGCGCTACGAGCAAGCCGCCGACCTCGTGACCTGCGACGATCCGTTCTTCCGTCCCGTCGCCATGACGCAAGGTCCCGATGGCTGCCTCTACATCGTGGACTGGTATAACAAGATCATCAGTCACAACGAGGTGCCGCGGAATCATCCAGATCGTGACAAGATTCGCGGTCGCATCTGGCGCGTGAAGCCGAAGGCAAGCGACGACGCGAAAGGAGCGCGGACACTCCTGTCCGCATCGAACAGCAACGCGGCTTCGCCGCCTGATTCTAAAGAAGCGGACAGGAGTGTCCGCGCTCCTATGACGATCCCCGACTTCACGAAGCTGAGCACGGAGGAGTTGATCGCGTTGCTCGGGACGAAGCCAACGGCGCGGGCGCATCTGGCGTGGCAGACGTTGGCAGATCGAGGTGACATCGAAGGAAGCGAGCGTCTTTGGAAGCTGGTAAATGATGGAAACCAGAGTGTATCCAAACGTGTCCAAGCTCACTGGACCGCACCTAATTCTGTTTCGTCACCTGAGAAGTCTGCTTCACCGCCGCTACTGCGAACGGTGATTGCGGATACTCCCGATTCGACTTTTGAGTTTGAGGCTGATTTTGGCGAAGTGCCCACTAGTGAAGCGCCAGAGGTCCGGCAAGCTGCTATCCAGAGACTTGCAAAATATCTTCAAGACAAGCGAGCAGATCATTTGGGCGTTCTGTCGTCACTTCTCTCTTTCGCCAAACCCTCCCTAACACAGCCCACCGCCCCCGGTCGCACCGGCAAGCCCATCCCCGTTGGCGAAGCCTATGATCGTGAGTTCGAGCGCTTCCTCGTGCGCATGTTCCTGGAACGGCATCCTGATGTGGTCGTGAAGTTCCTCGACACCGATGAGGCCGCGAAGCTTCCCGTCGAAGCACGTGTGCTCGCGTCGCTCGCGCTGGAACCGAAAGCGAGTGCATCGCGCGTGGCGAAGCTGCTGCCGCAGTTGGATCGCGCACCGAACGATGAAGAACTCCTGCGCCTCGCGCAGTTCCCGGAGGAGGCGGGTTGCGGCGATGCCTTGAAGGCGTTGCTGTCGAATCCCAAGTCGCGCACGTCGGTGGCGGAGAAGCTGCTCGCGCAGAAGACCAAGCTAGATCCCACGAAGATCGCGCCCTTGCTCAGCGAGGCGGCGAAGGCATTGCTCAGTGGCAAGGATGACGAGCGCGCGCTGAGCGTGAGTTTGATCGGCGGGTTTCAGTTGGCGTCGTTGGAGAGCGATCTCGTCACAGCGCTGACTCAGCTTAAAGAAAAGTTATGGGATCGTGCAACGCGCCGCGTTGAATTCACGCCTGATGACCGGCTTTCGCAAGCAACCATGGTTTCGCTTCTTCAAGCTCTCAAAGAGCTTCGCTCCACTGCGGCAGAGCTGTTTGTGAGTCTCTCGACATTTGGGCCGACAATCCGCGACGAAGCCCTCGCAGCTCTCGCCGTCTCGAAGAATCCGAGCGCCGCCGAGCAGCTTTTCGCACTTTATCCAACGCTTAGCAGCGCACAGCAACATGCGGCTTTGAATGCGCTCTCCGCATCGAAGCCCGGCGCGAAGGCCATCGTCGCTGCGCTCGCGTCGAACAAGATTCCGAAGACCGATCTCGATGGGCCGACAGCCGAGCGTTTGTCGCTCGTGCTCGGCAACGATGCGGAGCTGAACAAGCTCATGGCCAGCCTCGGCCACGTCTTCCACGATGTGCTCGCCTTTGATGGCAGCGAGGAGGCGTGGATTGATTCGAAGATCACATTGGATGGCACCTTCACCGTCGAGACCTGGATCAAGCTCGCGCCCGGCATCGGCAACGAGGACGACATCCTCGGCGTGCCCGGTGGTGTGGAGATGAACTTCTTTGGCTCGACGTTCCGCGTGTTCGCCGGACCCAAACTGCATGACGTGGCGGTGGCGAAGAAGCCGATGACACCGGACTTGTGGACACACATCGCTGTGACGCGCGACGAGAAAGGCTTCATCAAGATCTACCAGAACGGCGAACTCGATGCCGTGTCGAAAGTGCCCGCGCCGGACAAGTGGGAGAACTGCCGCATTGGTTGGAGCGGTCCGAAGAAAGGCACGGAAGGCGTGATGACGGAATTCCGCATCTGGAAGAAGGAGCGCACGGCTCAGGAGATTCGGCAAAACTTTGACCGCGTGCTCAATGCCGGCAGCAAGCTCGAGCGAGAAACGTGGATTAAAGTGATCGGAGATATTGTCATGAGTGATTCTGAGCCAAGACAAGGCACCTTTGTCCCCTCCAAGGTCCAGCCACAGCCTCGTCGGACGGGTGCTCGTCTCGCGAAGGCCATCGACACGCCGCCGCTGCTCACTGCTGAGCAAGCTGATGCGCTCGACAAGAAGTTCGCGCATCTCAGCACGCTCGACTTGAAGAAAGGCAGCCTCGCTCAAGGCAAGGCGCTCTCGATGATCTGCAAGGCCTGCCACATGATCGGACCCGAAGGCGGCCAGATCGGTCCGAACCTCAGTGGCGCCGGGGCGATGGGACTTGAAGGCGTGCTGCGCAACATCCTCACGCCAAACGCGGCGATGGAATCCGGCTATCGCATCTTCCGCGTGGAACTGAAGTCGGGCGACATCGTGGACGCGCTCTTCGTCAGCGAAGACAAGGAAGCCTTCGTCGTGCGCCAGCCCGGCGTGCAGGATCGCCGCATCGCGAAGAAGGATGTGCGCAGCACGCGCTACATCCGTCGCTCACTGATGCCCGAGGGATTGATCGATGGCTTGAACGATCAGCAGGCGACGGATCTAATCAGCTACCTGATGACGCTAAAAGGGTAGAAGAAAAACGCCGGAACCGCAGGCGCGATTCCGGCGTGGGTGGATAGACCGGTTCAGGAGACAAGCGAGTTAGCGCTTGTGCTTCTTGTCATCGTCCTTTTTGGAACTGCTGTGACTATGGTTGGAGGATGAGCCGCCGCTGATGCGCTGTTGTAAAGAGGTGCGTGCAGATTCGATGGAGGACCGGAAGTCATTGCTGCTTCGAGATGAGGAAGATCCACCGCTCTTGTGGGAGCTGGAGGAATTGCCGCCGCTGCTTTTGTGGCTGCTGCTTCCGCTGCTCTTGTGATTGCTGCTGGAGGAGTTGTGGCTGCTGCTGTAGCTGCGGTGATCATCGTGATCGTGATCGCGGTCTCGATCCCAGTCATAGTGATTGTGCGAGCCACTGCTCGAAGGGTGGCGTCCGCTGTGGCCCGAGCAGGTGCTGTGATGGCAGATGGGGCACAGACCGGAGCCGCGATAGTAGGAGTAGCCTGCGGTGTAGCTGCCATATGGTCGGCCGTAGTAGTTGGGCCTGGAGTAGCCGTCGTAATAGTAGAAGTCGTCGTCGCTGTAGCTGTAGCCAGGGCTGCCGTAGTAGCCAGGTCCGCTGCCATACGCGGGCCCGGAGCTGTAGCCACCGCCATCGAATCCGGCATCATAGGCCACGCACGAGGTGAGCAAGGTGATGGCACAGGCGAGCGAGAACTGAAGGAGTGTCTTGGTTTTCATGGAGAAGCGTTCGGGTGCTATGGACCGCGATCAGGCGGCTTTCATTCAATCGGCGGGGAGTCTGGCATTTTTCCGCGTCGAGTGCCAGAACCGACTTTGCGCTGCCGCAGGACTTCCGGGGCGGTGGTTTGACAAGGGCGGGGCCGCTGGCACCGTCCCACATCCCTCAAGACCATGGAAGAAACTGCGACCAACTCCGCCTTTGTGCCCCTGACCTTTGAGCAAGTCCGTGTGCTTGGCTGCTTGCTCGAAAAGGAAGCGACCACACCGGACTACTATCCGATGACGCTGAATGGCCTGACCACGGCGTGCAATCAATCGACCAATCGCGAGCCGGTGGTGGCCTTTGCCGAAGAGACGGTCATGGAGGCGCTGGAGGGTTTGAAAGCGCGGCAGTTCGCCTTGCAGGTCACGCTGGCCGGTTCCCGGGTGCAGAAGTTCAAGCACAACCTGGACCGCAAGCTGCCCTGGCTGGAGAAGCCGCAGATCGCGGTGCTGTGCGTGCTCATGCTGCGGGGTGCGCAGACCATTGGCGAGCTGCGGCAGCGCACCGAGCGGCTCTACACGTTCCCTGATCTGGCTGCGCTGGAGGCCACGTTGCAGACGATGATCACAGGCGATGGCAATGAGCCTACTGTCGTGCTTTTTCCCCCGGGCCCCGGACGGAAGTCACCGCTCTACGTTCACATCTTGTCTGGCGTGCCCGAGGCTCCGACGGTTCAAGGCGGGACCGTGGTGACCGAGAGTTTCGCTCCTAGTGCATCGGCGCGCGAGGATGACCAGCTGTGGCGGGCGCGAATCGAGGGCGAGATCGCCGATCTGCGCGCCCAGCTCGCGGACCTCAAGGCCAAGCTCGGCGAAGCCTGATCAGACGAGATCGGTGATCGAACCGAACTCGGCATCGAAGAGCCGGCGATACGTGCGGAACGCGAAGGAGTCCGTCATGTTGGCCACCCAATCGCAGACGAGGCGGGCGCGCGCGGTCTTGTCTTCGGTGGCTTCGAGCACCTTCTCCACATCGCCGGGAAGGAGGTGGAGCTTGCCGCCGGTGCGCTCGATGTAGCGATCGCGCAGCACGCCGAAAAGTTTGCGCAGGATGACGTCGGCCTTGTGGTCGAGCTGTTGAAGGGCGGGTGCCTGGAAGACGAGTTCGAGGGAGATGCGTTTGTTCAGTTTCGTGCGCGTCTTCACCGTGGGATCAATCACCAACTCATGGGCATGGCGTTGGCTTTGCGGGCTGAGGAAGTTGCTGGTCGCGCGCAAGCTCACCGCGCGGATGCACTCGCCGATCATGCGGTTCAAGCGGGCTTCCACACGCTGATCGCGGATGGCCTTGCAGAGGTAGGCGACGTGCTCGGCACCCGCCGTATCCAGCGACTGCGAGGAGGCCCAGCGCTCGAGTTTTTCCAGGCTGATGAATCCGGCGCGGATGCCATCGGCTACGTCGTTGAGCGAATACGCGGTGTCATCCGCCCAGTCCATGATCTGGCATTCGATGGACTTGAAGCCATTGCGCACCTTGCCTGGTGTGAGTTCCGCAGGGAAGGCTTGGCCCGCGACCACGAAGTCGAGCCAGTGCTCCTGGTCGTTGTAGAGGAAGTGATTCGGCGCGGTGGGTGTCTCGGCTTGCAGCGTCTTGTATTTGAGCACGCCATCGAGCAGAGCCCGCGTGGGGTTCATGCCATCACGACCTTCGCTGAAGATCGTCTGCGTAAGGATGCGCAGCGTCTGCGCATTGCCTTCAAAGCCGCCATAGGGCTGCATCAGTGCGTGCAGGGTGCGCTCACCCGTGTGGCCGAAGGGTGGGTGACCGAGATCGTGAGCCAGGCAGGCGCTTTCGACGAGGTCGGGATCAATGAAACAGTCGTCCGCGAGCAAGTCACTTTGCTGAAGGTAGGAGCAGATGCTGCGGCCGATCTGCGCCACTTCGATGCTGTGCGTGAGCCGCGTGCGGTAGAAGTCATACTCGCCGGAGAGGAAGACCTGCGTCTTGCTCTGCAAACGACGGAACGCAGAGCTGTGAATGATGCGATCGCGGTCGATTTGGAACGCATTGCGATACTCGCCTTCGGAGGTCCGACGAGGAGCCAGCGTTTCCGTATCGAAGGCGGAGTAGAAGCGATTGGCGGGCATGAGGAGCAGGCAGTGTGACGGGGGAACGGGAACGAAGCGAACTAAACCACCCGCAATCTTGTGAGGTCCTGGGTATCGACGAGGCCCACGGGTTTGCCTTCGTCATCGACGACGACCAAGTCATCGATCCGGGCGTGCTCGAGGGTGGCGAGGACTTCGGCGGCGAGCTTGTGGGCGCTGATGTGGATGGGCTTGCGCGTCATGTAGTCCGAGACCGGGCGGTCGGCGATGGCGGCGTCTTTTTGGAAGGCGCGGACGAAGTCGCCATGGGTAAAGACGCCTGCGAGCGTGCCATCGGGATTCGTGGCAATGGCGGCTCCGGCGCGGGCGCGGGTCATGGCCTGGAGGGCGTCGCGCACGGTTGTTTCGGGCGTGATGAGCGCGAGGGCATCGCCGCTGCGCATGAGGTCGCTGACCTTGGTGAGCAGCACGCGTCCGAGGGAGCCGCCGGGATGCAGCTTGGCGAAGTCCTCTTGCTGGAAGCCGCGGGCTTCGAGCAGCACCATGGCGAGCGCATCGCAGAGGACGAGCATGGTGGTGGTGCTGGAGGTGGGCGCGAGGTTGAGCGGGCAGGCTTCCCGGGACACGTTCACATCGAGGGTGAGATCGGCATTGCGGGCGAGGGTGCTCTCGGCGTTGCCGGTGATGGCGATCAAGGTGAGACTCTGGCGGCGCAGGTGGGGCAGGAGGTTGAGCAGCTCGGAGGTCTCGCCCGAGTAGCTCAGGAGGATGGCGAGGTCACCCTCGTCGATCATGCCGAGGTCCCCGTGGAGGGCGTCCTGGGCATTGAGCAGGACGGTGGTGGCACCGGTGGAATTGAGTGTGGCGGCGAGCTTGCGGCCGATGTTGCCGCTCTTGCCCACGCCGCAGACGACCAGCTTGCGCCGCTCGTTCAGCGTTTCCATGATGCGCTGGATGGTCTGGGAAAACGGATCACCGATGCGCTCGCGCAGGCGTTGGAGTTCCTCGATTTCGAGGTCGATGACGCGGCGGGCTTTTTCGGGATAATTCATGTGGCAAGGCGGGGGCACTCCGGCAAACTGGGCGGCCCCGACACTACTCAACCCGCCTTTCCCGATCAATGCCGAAGAACCCCGTGGTGGCCAGCTATGTGGCCGATTTCCTGAAGCTGGACCAGCTCCACGTCTATCGCCAGATCACGGGCCTGCGGCACGAGCTGGATGCTCACGTTTTCACGCACAAGCGGGAGTATCCTGAGCACTTCCCTTACCACGAGAAATGGCTGCACGTTCTGCCCCGGCCCCGGCTGCGCTGGCTGCGGCGGCTGATTCACACGCAGCTGCGCAACGAGCCCTGGCAGATTTATCGCTGGGAGTTGCGGCGCTGGATTTTGGACCTGGCGCGCATTGATGCGCAGCTGCTGCACATCTACTTCGGGCACGTGGCCCCGCAGTTCATTCCCCTCATGAAGGTGTGGCCCAAGCCCATCGTCGTGTCCTTTCACGGAGCAGACGCGGGCGGCTACCTGGACCAGCCGCGGTATTTGGCGGCCATGCAGGAGGTGTTTCGGCTCGCGACGAAAATTCAGAGCCGCTCGGAGGCGCTCAATGCGGATTTGATCAGGCTGGGCTGCCCGCCCGAGAAAGTGGTGCTGCAGCGCACGGGCGTGCCGATGGAGGACTGGCCGTTGCGGGAGCGGATCGCTCCTGCGGACGGTGCCTGGCACCTGATGCAGAGCTGCCGGTTCATCGAGAAGAAGGGTCTCGATCTGACGCTGCGCACCTTTGCCACCGTGGTGAAGAGGTTTCCACAGGCCCGGCTCACTCTGGTGGGTGACGGCCCTCTGCGCCAAGCGCTGGAGCAGCAGGCGCGTGACTTGGGCGTGGCTGAGAGGGTCACCTTCACGGGCTTCGCCTCCCACGGAACCCTGGCGCGAGTGCTTTACGATGCCCACATCTACCTCCACCCCAGCCGCACAGGTGCGGATGGCAATCGGGAGGGTGTGCCGAACGCGATGCTGGAGGCGATGGCGACGGGCATTCCGGTGGTGGCCACACGCCACGGTGGCATTCCCGAGGCGATCACCGACGGTGAAAGCGGCTTGCTGGTGGATGAAAATGATGCGGAGGGGCTGGCGGCGGCGACGCTTCGAATCATCGAAGATCCGGCCTTGCGGCAAAGGATTGCGCTGGGCGGACGGGAGGCTGTGGGCAGGAAATACGATCGGGCAGCCCAGGACCAGGAGTTGATCAGTTTCTACAAAGGCTTGATGCAGAGCCACGAATTGTAGAGAATTCGCGGCCATTCGCCGTTCCGACCCGTCCATGCCGTTCTCTCAACATCACCCATCGTCGTTCAAGCCGCATGTGGCGCTCATGTTGATTGGCTTTGTCATGGTGATCGTCCTGAGCTTTGTGCTCTTCATTGGATGGCGATGGTATTTTGGGGAAATCAACAAGCGCCTGGAGCTGGCCCGCATCAGTCGCAAGGCGGACGAAGGCATCGCTGAGCGTGCGGCGTTTCGCGCGGAAACGGTCCGGAAGTCTGTGCTTAGCACCATCGAGGTGAAGGAAGCGCCTGTTCCCCAGCCGGAGAAGTCCGCCGTTAGTCTGGTGGAGATGTCCCATGTGAATGAAGGCAGCGCCTTCCCCGATCCGGTGCCGCTGACCGAAGAAGTCAGCCCTGAGCGACAGGCGGATGCCCAGAGCACGCAGCAGCGTTTCTGGCAGGCCACCACCTGGAAGGAAAAACTGCCCTTTGTCCACGATGCGGAGCGTGTGCTTCCCCTCATGCGCGACTACTATGAGACGCATCAGCTGCTCGATCCCATGATGGGCGGGTCTGCCCGGCAGGCTCATTTCAAGATCAACAACACCGAGGTGCTGCTCTTTAGCTACAGCAGTGTCCGGCCCAGCGGCACCCTTGATGTGGCGATGATTGCGCAGCGCGACGGGAAATTCCTCATCGACTGGGAGAGCATGATCGGTGCTAGCGACGTCCCCTGGGCTGTCCTCAAGAAAAACCGGCCTACCCAGCCCACCTTGCTGCGCGTGTTTGCCCGTCAGGACGACTACTTCAATTACGAGTTCAGCGATGACAAGCGATGGTCCGCGGTCCACCTCACCTCGCCGGACGGAAACTTCTTCATCTACGGCTACTGCGAGAAGGGGTCGGAAATGGAGAACACGCTGAAGTCGATCTTCGCGCAGGTGCGGGGCCGGGCCGCGCTGACGCTGCGCATCGCCTATCCCGAGAAATCCGAGTCCGATCACTGCGTCCGGATCGTCGGCGTGGTGGCGAATCGCTGGCTATTGGTCCGCTAGGTCACAAAAAGGCCCCAGCATAAGGGAACTTTCTGGATGCAAACCCCGACCATCCACAGCAAGGATGCGCCCGCCTTCCGCCGCCATGCGCATTGCCGTCATCATCCCGGTCTATAACCACGCCCACTTCGTCGGCGAAGCGATCGAGTCTGTGCTGGCGCAAACGCGCCGGGCCGACCGCATTCTCTGTATCGATGACGGATCGAAGGACCAGTCGCTCGCGGTTTGTCAGCGTTACGCCAATCGCGGCGTGCAGGCACGGGGACGGGAGAATCGTGGAGCGCACAACACGATCAATGAACTCGTCCAATGGGCGAAGGCAGAGGGTTGTGACTGGGTCAACGTGCTCAACAGCGACGACCGCTACCTCCCGCGCAAGCTGGAGATGTGCGCCGCTGCGGCACGGGCCAACCCTGACAAGCAGGTGATCAGCGGCAGGCTCGAAGTCATTGATGATTCGGGCGAGGTCATGCCTCCCGACCGTCCAAGGGCACGATGGTTCTATGGCGCTCAGAGCCTCACCGAAACCGGCGATCACAGCGTGGCCGAACTCATCGGCAAGGCGAACTTCATCGCCACCACCAGCAACGTCTTCGCCCGCACCGACTATCTGCTGGCCAATCCATTCCGGCCCTACCGGTTCAATCACGACTACTACTTTCTCGCGTCCTCTGCGTGGCGCGATGTGCTGCTGCTGCTCCCCGAGGTGCTGATGCAGTATCGTATCCACGGCAGCAACACGATCACCACCAAGCCCGAGCCGCTGATCCGTGAGATGCTGCGCATGCACCTCGATTTGTATCACGACTTCGCTGCCGAGCTGGCGGTCGATCACGGGATGCGCACGCGCTTCGCCGATTACTGCCGCACCTTGTGGGACAACATTTCCAGCTTCCACGCCGGGATGTTTCAGGTCGCGCTCGCGCAGGTCGTCGCCGGGATTTCAGAGCAGGAACGCGAGGCCCTGGCGGCTGCGCTGACCGGCCAGGAATTCGACACGTCGCCCAACCGTGCGCTCGCCGGTGGCTACGACGGCACGGAACCGCTCTCCGTCGCCAAGCTTTGTCGCAAGCTGGATATCCTTCGTGAAGAGAAGGAGCAGTGGAGTGCCGAGCGCCATGCCTGGAATGAGCTGCATCGCATCAAGCAGCAGCTCCAGGACTCGCACTGGGTGGGTCTCGGAGCCGCTTTCGGCCTGGGCAAAACCTTGCGCCGCAACGAAGGCAAGGGAGCCATCGAGAAGCTGCAAAAGATGCACAACGCCCTGCTGCAATCCCGCTGGCTCAAGCTCGGCGCGGCCCTTGGTTCCGGCATCGCGCGGACTCTGCGTCGCGAGGCTCAGCAGTTGTAGCGAGTCCTGATGAAGTCTCTGCCACGCAGTGACGCTCCAAACGCTTCAGGCCTACTCTTACTCATACTCGACGCCGCAGGACCCTTCGCCGACGAGTAAGAGTAGGAGGCAGAGTATGAGTAAGACTGAAGCAATCGCAGCGCTGGGCTTCGTTTGGACAAATCTGCTTCACCGCAAAAACCCTTGCGAGACACGCCCGGTCCGCATAAGCCTCGCGGCCTATGATCATTGCACCGAAGATTCGTGGATTCATCTGCACCACCGCGCACCCGGAAGGTTGCGCCAAGCATGTGGCCGACCAGATCGCCGTCGTGAAGAGCCGCGGCCCGATCGCCAACGGACCGAAGAAGGTGCTCGTGATCGGCTCCTCCACCGGCTACGGCCTCGCCTCGCGCATCGCCGCCGCCTTTGGATCGAATGCGGCCACCATTGGCGTGTTCTTCGAGAAGCCCGCCGAAGCCGACCGCTGCGGCACCGCTGGCTGGTATAATTCCGCCGCCTTTGAAAAGGAAGCCCTGGCCGCTGGCTTGTATGCGAAGTCGTTCAACGGCGACGCCTTCTCTGATGCGATGAAGGCGACCGTCATCGACGCGATCAAGGCCGACCTCGGTCAGGTCGATTGCGTGATCTACTCGCTCGCCTCCCCGCGCCGCACGCACCCGAAGACCGGCGAAGTCTTCAAGTCCGTGCTCAAGCCGATCGGCTCCACCGCCTTCACCAACAAGAACCTCAACACCGGCACCGGCGTGGTGAACGAGGTCACCATCGAGCCTGCCAGCGAAGACGAGATCGCGCAGACCGTCGCTGTCATGGGTGGTGAGGATTGGGAAATGTGGATCGACGCGCTGCAAGGCGCAGGCGTGCTGGCCAACGGCGTGCAGACCGTCGCGTATTCCTACATCGGACCTGAATGCACCTGGGCCATCTACAAGAACGGCACCATCGGCAAGGCCAAGGAAGACCTCGAACGCGTGCAGCGTGCCCTCGACACCAAGCTCGCTAGCCTTGGCGGCAAGGCCTGGGTCTCGGTCAACAAGGCGCTCGTCACGCAAGCCAGCTCCGCCATTCCCGTCGTGCCGCTTTACATCTCCCTGCTCTACAAGGTGATGAAGGCCGAAGGCACGCACGAGGACTGCATCGAGCAGATGGACCGCCTCTTCCGCGACCGACTCTACAACGGCAATCCGCAGCCCGATGAGGCCGGTCGCATCCGCGTCGATGACTGGGAAATGAAGCCCGCCGTGCAGGAACTCGTCGGCCAGCGCTGGATCGACGTGAACACCGAAAACTTCCCACAGCTCGGCGACTTCGAAGGCTACCAGTCTAGCTTCCTGCGTCTCTTCGGCTTCGGTCTCGAAGGCGTCAATTACGAAGCCGACACCGACCCGAACGTCGCCGTGCCTTCGCTTGTGTAGCGGTTGAAGCCTCGGCACCGAGGTCATGGGTGTGTTGGTTTTGAAGTTAGGAAGATGGAGAACAATCATGGTTCTCGGCACCTGCGTCTCTGGGGACAGAAGTCACAGGAACCCAACATGAAGGTCCATCTTCCCATCGTTTAATCTGCCCACCTTTCAGATCGCCACTCCGCATGAAAGGTCTGATCGCCAACAACCCGCGCTTCGACATCATCGAGGAGACGGACGACTACATCGTCATCAACAAACCCGCGCCGCTCAAGGTGCATCCGGGTTCGCCCGACGGCGCGCCCACGCTCTACGACGAACTGCGCGGCCTGCTCGCGTATGAAATTCAGATGGGCGGGCAGGTCAGCATCGTGAACCGGCTGGACCGTGAGACCAGCGGCGTCACGCTGGTGGCGAAGAACGGCGAGACCGCGAGTCGCTTCGGCAAGGCGATGATGGCGCGGTTGTTTCGCAAGACTTATGTCGCCATCACGCACGACTGGCCCGAGTGGGAATCGCTCGACCTCGACGCGCCCATCTTGCGTAAAGGCGATGTCATGGACTGCCCGATCTACGTGAAGCAAGTCGTGCACGAAGGCGGCTCGCCATGCCAGACGGCGTTCCGTGTGCTGCGCCGCTTCGAGAAGGCCGATGGGCAACGCTTTGCCGTCATCGAGTGCAAGCCGCACACCGGCCGCATGCATCAACTCCGCGTGCATCTCTCGCACCTCGGCCACCCGCTTGTGGGCGACAAGATGTATGGGCGCGATGAGCAGTGCTACCTGGAGTTCATCAAGACCGGATGGACCGACGCGCTCGCGCAGAAACTTCTGCTCAAGCGCCAGGCGCTGCACTCGACTCGGCTGGAGCTGGAAGGCGAGTGCGGCTGGGACGCGCCGCTGCCGGAGGATTTGGCGGCGTTTCTTGGCTTTGTCCCATAGCAAATCGAAGCGTTGTGCCGTTCTTCAGACAGGATGTCAGGATATTTTCAGGATCATCAGGACTCACACCTCGGCTGAATTATAGATTTCGGGCGCAAAGTCATCCTGTCGATCATGAGACATCCTGCTCATCCTGTCGATAGACGGAGGCGAACACTCGCTACACGCATCGTCCTCGCTCAATTCCTCGGAATATTCCCCGCGTCACCAACTCGTAATGTGCATTGCCGGGCGGGCGAGGCGTATGTCATCGTGCTCGGCGTCGTTTTTTCCACACCCATGAAATCCTTGCTCCTCGGTCTCTCCTTCCTCGCCTGCGTGCTGAATGCGGCGGCGCAATCGCCTGATGAACTGCTCAAGGCGGAGCTGGTGCCGGAGACGACGACCATCGCGGCGGGCAAGCCCTTCACCGTGGCGGTGAAGCTGAAGCACATCGAGCACGGGCATTCGTATTGGAAGAATCCGGGCGGGCCGGGCATGGCGACGAAGTTCAAGTGGACGCTGCCTGAGGGCTTCACGGCGGCTGATCCGCAGTGGCCGGCTCCGAAGGTAGGGAGTGCGGCGGGGTTCATTGGCTATCTGTTTGAAGGCGAGATCGCACCACTGGTGACCATCACGCCGCCAGCCTCGGTGAAGGCAGGCGACTCGGTTGCGCTCGAGGTCTCGATCAATGCGCTGGTCTGCATCGAGAACTGCACACCGGTGCGGGGTCTGGTCGCGAAGGCTTCCGTCACCGTGGCCGATGCAGCGGGCGCACCCGAGGCGGGCACAGCGGCCTTGTTTGCCAAGGCGCGCGCGGCTTTGCCGATCGAACCGAAGGGCTGGACGTTTACGGCGGAGCAGAAGGACAAGGCGTTCTCCATCGTGCTTCAGCCGGGTGCGGGAGCGAATGCGAAGCTGGCGAAGGCTTACTTCTTCAGCGCAGCCTATCCCGATCAGGACATCGACTCGCAGAAGCCGCAGGAGCTGAAGCAGGACGGCGAGCGCTGGGTGCTGAGCCTGCCACCGACCGAGGACAATCCGCCGAAGGAGGCGCTCGATGGCTTGCTCGTGTCCGAGGATGGCTGGCTGGACGGCGATGCCAACACGAAAGCCTTCACGGTAAAGCTGCCGATTCAGGCGGCAGGCTCCGCGAGCAAGGCGGCTCCGGCTTCCACGCCGACGAAGACGACGGGCTCCACGGTGAGCGCTCCGGCGCAGCAATACAGCACGGCGACGCTGTTGCTCTTCGCCTTCATTGGCGGGCTGATTTTGAATGTGATGCCGTGCGTGTTCCCGGTGCTGGGGATAAAAATCCTGGGCTTTGTGCAGCAGGCGGGGAATGATCGGAAGAAGATCTTCCTGCACGGCGCGGCCTACACGCTGGGCGTGCTGGTGTGCTTCTGGGCGCTGGCGCTGTTCGTGATCACGCTGGGCAAGGGCTGGGGCGCGCAGCTGCAGTCGCCGCTGTTCGTGCTGGCGCTGTGCTACTTCTTCATGGCCTTCGGCCTGAACATGGCGGGTGTGTTTGAGATCGGCACGTCGGCAGTCGGAGTTGGACAGGGGCTGCAAAACAAGAGCGGCTTGCAGGGCTCGTTCTTCTCCGGGCTGCTCGCCACCGTGGTGGCCACGCCGTGCTCGGCGCCGTTCCTCGGACCCGCCTTGGCGTATGCGGTGTCGCTGCCCACGGCGCTGGCGCTCGGCGTTTTCACGGTGATCGGCCTTGGACTGTCGTCGCCGTATCTGATTCTGTCGCTCGCTCCAGCGCTGGTGAAGATGCTGCCACGTCCGGGCGCGTGGATGGAAAGCTTCAAGCAAGGCATGAGCTTCCTGCTCTTCGGCACGGTGGGTTACATGCTGTGGACGCTGGGCGGGCTGGTGGATGAGTGGCATCTTTTGATGACCATCTTCGGCCTGGTGCTGGTGGCGATGGCGTGCTGGATCTACGGTCGCTGGTGCCTGCCGCACAAATCAAAGAAGGCGCGCACGATGGGCCTGGGCTTCGCTGTCCTGGCCCTGGCATCGGGGTTGTATATCGGCTGGCCGCAGCCGCCCCCACAAAAGGGATCGGTGCAAGACATCACCTGGCAGGCCTGGTCGCCGGAGCTGGTGAAGCAACTGCGCGACGCGGGCAAGCCGGTGTATATCGACTTCACCGCGCGCTGGTGCGCGACGTGCCAGGTCAACAAGCGCGTGTATCACAATGAAGCGCTCCAGAAGCTGATCCACGACAAGGGCATCCAGTTGCTGAAAGCCGACTGGACCAACTACGACGACCGCATCACCACCGTGCTGCGCGACGAATACAAGAAGGCTGCCGTGCCGGTGAATGTGTATTACGCCCCCGGCGCGGAGGACCCGGTGATCCTGCCGGAACTGCTTTCCGTGGACACGGTTTCCGCCGCTCTGAGCCGCTAGAATTCCTGGTTGCAAAAAAAGGCGCGTGGTGTCTAATGCACGCCCCTCGCGAGCCACGTCAATCGCCGTCGGTCACTGGGCCTGGGCCATCTCACGATGAACTCAGGGACTCGCCCCAGCGGTAACCCGGCCACATCCAAACACATGCCCACACGTCTAGCACGATTCGAAATGCCGAATCGCCTCGTTCGCAACGAAGCGACGGCCACCGATACCTACGCCCAGTTCGTCGCCGAACCGTTTGATCGCGGATTCGGTCACACCATCGGGAACTCCCTCCGCCGCGTTCTGCTTTCCTCACTGGAAGGCGCGGCCATCACCTCCGTGAAAATCCGCGGAGCCGAACACGAATTCACCACCCTGCCTGGCGTGCTTGAAGACGTCACGCAGATCGTGCTGAACCTGAAGAAGGTGAAGTTCAGCCACGGCGACAACAAGGAAGCCGCCCTGCTCTCTATCACGGTGGACAAGGAAGGCGTCGTCACCGCTGGCGACATCAAGGAAGACCACCGCTACAGCGTGGTGAACAAGGATCAGATCATCTGCACGCTGGACCGCAAAGCCAAGTTCGAGGCTGAATTCGAAGTCCGCGTGGGCCGCGGCTATTCCTCCTGGGAAGAAAACAAGCGCCCCGACACTCCAATCGGCGTGATTCCGATCGACTCCATCTTCTCGCCGGTCACCCGCGTGAAGTATGGTGTGGAGGCCACCCGTGTGGGCCAGAACACCGACTTTGACAAGCTGGTGCTCGACATCTGGACCGACGGCCGCATCAACCCGAGCGACGCCCTCACCCAGTCCTCCGCCATCCTGCGCCACCACTTCGATGTGTTCGTCAACTACGACGACAGCCAGATCGAATTCGAGGCCGCACCGGAAGCTCAGTCCGAAGAGAACAGCGAGCTGCGCAAGCTGCTCAACATGAGCGTCAACGAGATCGAACTCTCCGTCCGCGCCGCGAACTGCCTCAACAACGCCAACATCACCTCCGTGGGCCAGCTGGCCATGAAGACCGAGGCCGAGATGCTGCGCTACCGCAACTTCGGCAAGAAGTCCCTCACCGAGATCAAGGAAAAGCTCGCCGAGCTGGGCCTGTCTCTTGGTATGAAGTTCGACAGCACGCTGCTTGACCCGAACCCGGGCGGCGTCTCGCTGCTCGCTCGTAGCACGACCTTCAAGGAAGACGACGAGGACGATGCCAACGCAGAAGATTTCGCCAAACTGATCGGCGCCAGCATGAGCGATGACGAAGGCGACGACGACTAAACACCCGTGACCGAAGAATAAGGATATGAGACATAGACTTAAAACAACCAAACTTCAGCGTCGGCCAGCCCATCGTAAGGCGCTGCTGTCGAACCTGATCGTCAGCCTGATCGAACATCGCCGCATCCGCACCACAGTGGCCAAGGCCAAGGCTGTGCGTCCCCTCGCCGAGAAGATCCTCACTTTGGGCAAGAAGGCCATGCTCGCCAACGAAGGCCGCACGGATGTCACCAACGACACTCCCAAGGCTCTTCACTATCGCCGTCTGGCGATCGCCCAGCTCGACAACAATGTGAAAGCTGTGCGCATTCTCTTCAATGAGATCGCTCCGGCGCACAAGGCCCGCCCAGGTGGTTACACCCGCATCACGAAGCTCGGTCAGCGCCGTTCGGACGCTGCTCCGATGGCTTACATCGAGTGGATGGATACGCCCAAGCCGTTGAAAGTCCTCGAAGCTGCCGCTCCTACGGAAGCTGAAGTCGTGGCTGAAGAAGCTCCGGCTCCTGCTGCTGAAGAGACAGCTCCGGAAGCTGCGCCCAAGAAGCGCACGCGCAAGGCCAAGACTCCGAAAGCGGAGGAATAGCCCGGTCGCTGTCCGATAACAGTTCCAACCCAACCCTGAGCGCGAAGGTCGAGAGGCCTTCGCGCTTTGTTTTGCACTATCGCGAGGACTTGATCACAATGACCCGACCATGCTGCTGCGCCTGCCCGTTGTTCTTATTGCTGTCCTATTGAATGCGTGGTCCGCCATCGCCGCCGAGCCCAGCTTTATCGAGGAGAGGCAGCGTGATCGGTCCATGGCGAACGGCTGTCGCTTGCTTCAATTCACTGTGCGGGAAGACGATGGCGACTCGGTGGAGTTCAATCTGGTGCACTTCGAGGCACGGCAGTGCGTGCTGCGCATCATTGATCAACCATCTCGCTCTGCGGCTGAGGATCTTGAGGAGGTGATGCCTCGCATTGGTGCTCTTGCCGGAATCAATGGTGGATTCTTCACGCCCGAATTCACGCCACTGGGGCTTACGATCAGCAGTGGCCGGCGAGTGGGAACATGGTCTCGCTCATCGCTGCTCGGAGGCGTGGTGGTGGTTCGTAGCGGTCGCTTGTTGCTGCTTTGGCGGGATGAGTTCCAGGACAGCGAGGCCGTCACGGAGTTGCTCCAGGCGGGTCCTCGCTTGGTGAACAACGGGCAGCCAGTAAGCGGGCTGGATGTTCGGGCCAGTCGGCCGCGCACTTTTATTGCCACGGATGTGGCTGGGAGATGGCTGTTGGGCACGACAAGCCATGTGTCGCTCGCGGAGCTTGCGAAGCTCCTGGCTTCACCTGGTCTTGTGCCGGGTATGGAAATCGCCCGGGCATTGAATTTCGATGGTGGAAAATCGACCGGATTCTGGGCTCGCCTCGTAGATGGTTCCGTGGTCTCATCGCCCGAGATCGCCACCGTGAGAAACTTCGTTGCTCTCGTTCCAAGAAAGCGAGGTTGATGTCGTCTTCCTCGGCTGACGTCAATCGCAGTGAAACATCGCCCGGATAACGGACGCTTAGCTTTGCCCTTCATTTCCCCTTACCACGTTTATCACCCAACTTTGGAGGACTCCCCACCGTGAAATTCAAATGCCCATCCTGCAGCACCACGCTTCAAGTCGAAACCGAGATGGCAGGCAAGATGGTTCGATGCCCTGCCTGTGATTCCAAGCTGCAGATCCCTGAGTTTTCAGCTGCCGAGGCACCCGCTCCCACGGACGGAGGCGTGCCACAGCCCACGGGTGTGTCGAATGTCTGGGATAGCGAGAAGCAGCACCTGGAGACGGGCCTGGGTGCCGATGGACGACCATTGGCTCCTGAGAAACCGCAGCGTGAAGGCTGGGTGGAGACTGATCCCACGAATCCCAATTCGTTCGTCGCCTTTGGCATGGGTCTGGTCTCCGCGCTGACGTTGCTGGGCATGCTCTATCTTTTCAATCCGCCAGATGCCAAACCGGCAGCGGAATACAAGACGATGGAATGGCTCGCGGCCTTGTTCTTCAAGCACGCGCTGGTCTCTGTCACCAACACCATCTTCTTTTGCTGGGCGATGGCCATCCTCTATCTGAAGATGGAAAAGCTGCGCCACCAGCGCCGCGCCCTGATGCTCGATATCCTGCCGATGGACATCGCCAAGGAGATCAACGCGGAGAACGTTGGCCAGTTCATCGACCATCTATATTCCTTCCATCACCGCCTGCGTGACAGCCTCATGGTGAACCGCATCCGCAAGGGTCTGGAACTCTTCGAGGTGCGTCCCAGCAACTCCGATGTGAGCGCCATGATGTCCAGCCAATCGGACATCGACAGCGCCCGCATTGGTTCCAGCTTCAGTATGGTCAAAGCCTTCCTCTGGGCCATTCCGATTCTCGGGTTCATCGGCACCGTTATTGGTCTTTCGCACGCCATTGGCGGCATGAATTTGGACATGGATGATTTGACCAAGATCAAAGCCACACTGGGCGACGTGGTCGGCGGCTTGGGCACTGCTTTCGATGCCACCCTGCTCGGCCTCGTCCTCGCCCTGCTGCTGAACTTCCCCATGAATGCGATGATCAAGGCGGAGGATGATAATCTAAACGCCATCGATGCCTTCTGTAATGAAGTCCTTCTGCCGCGCCTCAACGACGGAGGCGGTTCCAACAACAGCCTCGTTGCCGCACTTGGCACCGAAACGGGTGCCTTCATCGCTGCTCTCAGCCAGGCGATGGCCGGGGCCCAGCAAGAGTTTCTTCGCGACCTTCGCCAGCTCACGGCGAAGATCGACGAGCAGGCGATGAATCTGGATCGTCGCGCCGATGCCCATGCTACGCTCGTGGCCACGGAGTTCACCAAGACGATGATCAAGCTGCGCGAGGACGTGACGAGCGGCATTTCCGATTCTGCGAATAAGACCACGGACTACATCCGCACCCTCGCGACGGCCCTTCAGGGTCTCAACGGCGTGCTCAAAGACCTGGGCGAGAAGCAGGTGCTGATTCAGCAGGTGAAGAAGAAAGGCTGGTTCTCTTGATCATTGCTGGTCTAACACACCTCATCACTCACTCTTTCGCTTCCTGAGATGGCTAAACGCCGCCACGCTTCCAAAGACGAGATCCTCTTGGTGCCCTTCCTGGACATCTTGTGCTCGCTCATTGGCGTGCTCGTCCTCATCATCGTCGTGCTTACCATCTCGCAGACGCAGCAGACGGAAGGCCGCACCCAGGAGGAGCTGGAGCGTGCCCAAAAATATAAAGACCTGAAGAAGGAGCAGCAGGAGCAGAATGTCTCCAGCGAACAGGTGAAGCTGCTGCTGGCCAAACTTCAGCAACTCCAGCAGGAGCAAAAGGAGAAAGAGGAACGCCTGGCCAAGTTGCGCAAACTGCTCAGCACCTCAAAGGAGGTGCAGAAACAAAACCAGGAACTCAGTCAGGCGCTACTGAAGGAACTAGATAACTTGCTGCTCGAGATCGATGGCCTCAAAAAGCAGATCGCCGAGATCAAGCCCGAGATCGCCAAACTCCTCGCTGAGATCAAAGCCCGTCAGATTCCCCCTGACAAAAAACCGCCGCCAGTGGTCGTGCAGCCAAGTGGTTCTGGCACCAGTGCGGCGGAGAAGCTCTTTTTTATCGAGGCCAGCGGTGCCAAGCTCGTCTTCAAGGTGGGAGACAAAAAAGAAACCGTTGCCGCTGTGCCAGAGACCATCATCGGCAGCGCGCCACTCAACTACTTCCTCACCCAGGTCTCCAAGGAGCGAAATAACGCGCAGCTCATCTTCTTGCTCCGTGACGATGGCACCACCGCCTACACGCGCGGTGGTGGCTGGGCGCAGGACAAATACGGGATCAAGATCAGCCGTCTGCTCATTCCTGGACAAGGTGACATCGACACCAGCTTGTTCGGCGAGCGCGAAGGCAAGGTGGGTCCCGTTCCTGCCGAGTATCAGCCGCCGCCCCCGCCCGCAGCGCCTCCACCCAAGTAATCTTTTACCATGGCCAAGAAACGACATGCCGAAGACGAAGAGCTTCCTTTCGTCGCTCTGATGGACACAATGACCAACGTGGTCGGCGTGCTCCTTATCGTGCTCGTCATGGTCGGCCTCAGCATTTCGACCACGGTGAAGAAGATCCTTTCCGATCTGCCGCCCGTGACGCAGGAGGAACTGGCCAAGCTGATCCAGGAAATGGCCATCCCCAAGGTGCCGGAAACCCCAGAGCAGGTGGAGAAGAAGATCGATGACTCCATCGCCCAGATCAAAAAACTGGCCGAGGAACTCAAGACCATCGACCTCAGCGACGAGCAGCAGAAGATGAAGTTCATGGATCTCAATGAGATCCGCAAAAAGATCGAACGCGCTAAATACGACCGCGACGGTGAGAAGAAGGAACTCGACAAGCTCTTCGCTGAACTCGACCGCCTGAAGAAGCTCCTGGACGACACGCCCGTCTTCAAGCCCCCGCCCCCCAAATACGTCCGCATTCCCAATCCACGTCCCGTGCCCCAGGGTGCCGTGCGCGAGAATTTCCTCATCGCCAAGGGACGCGTCCTCTACCTCAACGATCGCTCCTACCTCGACATCGTGCAGAAAGAGATCGTGAAGAATCGTGACGCGCTGCTGTCGCCCAATCATCCCAAGGTTACTTCCACCACCCCGGCGGCGAAGATCACCTATTCCAAGGAGAAGCTCACGGCCTACTTCGATCGTGCGCGCATCGGCGATCGATCTCTTCAGGCCAAGCTGGTGCCTGTCGCCAACGCTCCGGTGATGAATCTCAATCTGATTCCGCAGGAAGGGGCTGGTGAGACCAGCCAGGACCTTCGGAACCCGGCTTCCTTCTTCCAGCGCTACATGCGCAAGCTCAAGACCGAGCCCAACAAGATCGTTTGGCTCTACGTGGTGAAGGACTCCGTGGAGACCTACCTCACGGCACGTGAGGTGGCCGATGCTATCGGGGTGCCGGTTGGCTGGCAGATCTACGGCCAGGACTTCTTTGTCACGCGCCTGCCTGGCGTCACCATCTCGCCCTTCACCCCGCCGCCCGCCAATGCGCCGGTGCAGCGGGTGGACATTGCCGCACCGAAGGAGCAGCTCGATTAGCGTTTTGTAACGGAAATCGTTACGGAAGCTTGTTGGCAAATTACTTCACATTTGTTAACAATGTGAACAATTCATGGCCATCGCTCTCCAACGTGCCGCCCGGCGCTCCAACAAGCCCCACGCTGACCAGAAACAGCGCAAGGATGATCGTTCTAGGCTGGATACGAGGCGACGGACGGGCGCGGACTGGCAGGAGTTCATCCTCGATTGCAAGACCCTGGTCGGATGGGTGTTCCTGCTCCCCTTGGCGGTGATCAGCATTTTCAGCTTTGCTGAGCTGCTCCTGCAGGCCAGTCGCGGAGGAGCCCTGCTGGCGACTACGGAGTTCGTTTGGTTTGGCTTCGGCGGACTCGTCTGGCTCGCCATCTTCGCCTTTGCCAGGCACACCTTCATGATCGCCTACGTCTTCGGTCACGAGTGGTCGCACATCATCGCTGCCAAGCTCTGTGGAGCTGTGGTCTATGACTGGCACGTCGGCCACGACGGCGGTTGGGTGGACACCAACAAGAGCAACACCTTCATCTCACTGGCTCCCTACCTGATACCGGCCTACACCGTGATGGTGATCGTCGCGTATGGCATCGCTGGTTTGTTCGGTAACCTGGAAGCGATCCAGCAGATTCAGATTGGCTCATTTTCCATCCCATTCGATTCACTGAAGACTCTGTGCTTCCTGATTGGATTCACCTGGTGGTTTCATCTCAGCTATACCCTGCGCACCTTGCGCATCGAGCAGAGCGACTTGAAGCGCAATGGCACTTCCTTTTCCGGCTGGCTCATCATGCTGTGCAATCTCTACATCGTCGCCGGGATGCTGATCATCGCCTCCGACAAGATCACCTGGATGGACGGATGGACCAGCCTCAGCTACGCCGTCGAGTGGACCTTCGGCAAGGCGGGCCGTCTCATCGCCAGCGCCAGCCATGTGGTTCATGCAGAGTTTACAGCTACGATGTCAAAGATGCGCGATTGGCACGTTCAGTAGCAGATGACATCCGGTGGCGTAACTTGCCTCGCTTGGTAGTGCATTATTTGTGGGCATAACATCGCTAGTCCTGCCCCACGAAGGCTGCTGTCAGATTAGACACAAATCTTGTCTGATGCTGCCCACGTCTGATAGCGTTTGCATCCCACCACCATGAAAGTTCTCCTCGCTCTAGTCTTCGCGGCCACCTCGCTGCACGCGGCCACCCAGATCACCTGGGAACGCAAGCAGCTCCACGGCGACTTTTACTCCGAGGGCGCGGCGATTGGCGACATCAATGGCGACGGCAAGCCCGACATCGTGGCGGGTCCATTCTGGTGGGAAGGCCCCGCCTTTGAAAAGAAGCACGCCTACTACGAGCCGAAGATCTTCAGCATCAATGGCTACTCGGACAACTTCTTCGCCTACGTCCATGACTTCAACGGCGACAAGAAGAACGACATCCTCATCCTTGGCTTCCCTGGCAAAGAAGCGCGGCTCTACCTGAACTCCGGCGTTCACGACGACAAGCCGTGGCCGATGAGCATCGTCGCCGACGTGGTGGACAACGAGTCGCCCGTCTTCACCGACATCACCGGCGATGGCAAACCGGAGATCGTGTGCAGCACGGGCGGCAAGTTCGGCTGGTTCGCACCGAACTGGGACAAGCCGACCGAGAAGTGGCCGTTCGTAGCCGTCAGTGAGGACATGAAGGTGGCGAAGTTCACGCACGGCCTCGGTGTCGGCGATGTGAATGGCGATGGGAAACTCGACCTCCTCGAAGCACGTCGCTGGTGGGAGCACAAGGACAGCGGCCTCTGGGAGCAGCACAACTTCGCCGCCGGTGTCGGCGGTGGCGCACAGATGTTCGCGTATGATTTCGACGGCAACGGCACCAACGATGTCTTCACGAGTCTGCAGGCACATCGCTATGGTGTGGCGGTGTATTTGCAGAACAAGCCACAAGGGAGCGCGGACACTCCTGTCCGCTCTTCTGATCCTGGCGGCGAAGCCGCGAAGCATGACGATGCGGGCAAGAGTGCCCGCGCTCCTCTGCCCAACTGGAAGCAAGTCATGCTCGCCAGCGAGAACCCCGCCGACAACGACTACGGCATCGTCTTCTCCCAGCCTCATGCTGCAGCACTTGCAGACATCAATGGCGACGGCATCCAGGACATCGTCACCGGCAAACGCTACTGGGCGCACAACGGCCACGATCCCGACGAGCGCGGTGCGCGTGTGGTCTATTGGTATGAGACGAAGCGCGATGGCAAGGGCGGCGTCGATTTCATCCCGCACCTCGTCGATACCGTCAGCAGCGTCGGCGTCGATGTCACCGTGGGCGATGTGAACGGTGATGGCCTGCCCGACATCGTCTCCGCGAACAAAAGCGGCGTCTTCATCCTCACGCAAAAGCGCACCGACTCGACCGCCGAGGCGAAGCCCGTGAAGATGTATGGCCCCGGCTTGAAGCCGCAGATCGAATATGCCCGCGGCCAGCCGCCGCAAGACGCGCTGAAGAACCTGCAACTCCCCACCGGCTTCAAAGCCGACCTCATCGCCGCCGAGCCCGACATCGTGCAACCGATTGCCTTCTGCTTCGACGAGCGTGGTCGCCTCTGGGTTGTCGAGGGCAACAGCTACCCGCAGCCCCGCGAAGTCGGCGCCGGAAAGGATCGCATCCGCATCCTCGAAGACAGCGACGGCGACGGCACCTACGAGACAAAGAAGACCTTCTGCGAAGGCCTCAATCTCGCGAGTGGCATCGAGGTTGGCTTCGGCGGTGTGTGGATCGGCGCGGCTCCGTATTTGATGTTCATTCCGAGAGATGGGGACAAGCCGGTAGGCTTGGTCAAGGAGTCAAAGGGTCAAGAGGTCAAGGGTGCCTCGAAGCAAGACTTGACCCCAATCTTGACCAACTTGACTGCCTTGACCAAAGTCCCCGGCCTCAGCTTCACCGCCTACGCCCTCCTCGACGGCTTCGGCACGCAGGACACGCACGAGACGCTGAACTCCTTCCTCTGGGGACCCGATGGCTGGCTCTACGGCTGCCACGGCGTCTTCACGCATTCCAAGATCGGCAAGCCTGGCACGCCCGACGAGCAGCGCACGCTCATGAATGCGGGTGTGTGGCGCTATCATCCCGTGCGGCATGTGTTTGAAGTCTTTGCGCACGGCACATCGAATCCCTGGGGCCTCGATTATGATCAGAACGGCGAGTTCTTCGTCACCGCCTGCGTCATCCCGCATCTGTATCACATCGTCCCTGGCGCTCGCTATCACCGGCAGGGCGGGCAGCACTTCAATCCCTACACTTACGAGGATATCGAAACCATCGCCGATCACGCGCACTACGCCGGGAACATCCGCGACAACGCACACTGGGGCGGTCGCGATCACGGCAGCCTCGTGCAAGACGACACCAACGCCGCTGGCGGCGGCCACGCGCACTGCGGCCTCGCGATTTATCAGAGCAACCAGTTCCCGGCCACCTATCGGAACCGGCTCATCTTCGGCAACCTGCACGGCCACCGCCTCGTGACCGATTACCTCGACCCGCACGGCAGCACCTACATCGGCAAGCACGGCAGCGACTTCATGCGCAGCAACGACATGAATTTTATTCCTGTCACGCAGAAGGTCGGTCCCGATGGCTCCTTGTATGTCAGTGACTGGAGCGACAAGCAGGTGTGCCATCGCGGCAGCGGTGCGGTGGAGATCTGGGATCGCAGCAACGGACGCATCTACAAGGTGAGCTACGTCGGCAGCGAAGGCGTGGAAAGGAGCGCGGACACTCCTGTCCGCACTCAAACAAATGGCGGCGAAGCCGCGAAGAACAATGAAGCGGGCAAGAGCGCCCGCGCTCCTTTCCCGAAAGCCCCGTTCGATCTCGCCAAGGAAAGCGACGAGACCCTCGCCAAGCTCGCCGTGCAGACGGAGAACGAGTGGTTCTCAAGGCAGGCGCGGAGGGTATTGATGGAACGGGTTGTGCGCGGCACAGCACTCAACAACAAGCTTTTTGACCTCGCCGAGTTGTCGTCGGGTTCTTCCAGCCTGAGAAAGATGTGGCTCGCCTACTCACTCGGTGTGGCGAGGACGTCCGATCTTGTTGGGAAGCAACTAAAAGATGCGGACGAACGAGTGCGCGTGGCTGCTGTTCGGCAGTTGTCACTGCCGTTTGAAGTGTTTCTTGGCGACAACCCGGGAAACCCTTTGAAACCTGGCCAAGGCGTGACGGCAGTTGTCGCCGACCTTGATGCTAGTGAATTGAAAGCGATGGCAGAAGTGGCGAAGAGCGATCCTTCCCCCATCGTCCGCCGCGAACTGGCCTCCGCGCTCCAGCGTCTCCCCAACGACCAGCGCACCCCCATCGCTCGCGCCCTTCTCGCCCACGGCGAGGACAAAGACGATCCCTACATCCCGTTGCTGATCTGGTATGGCATCGAGCCACTGGTCGGCGCGGACCCGAAGGCGGGACTCGAACTAGCGAAGGTGTCGAAGATGCCGAAGGTCACCGAGTTCATCTACCGTCGCATGGGTGCCGAGGAATCGGGACGCACCGGGTTGCTCACGGTGGCCGCTGAGACCAAGGACGCGGCCATGCGCGATGCCTTGCTCGAGACCGTGCTGAAGTCTGCCCGCGCCGGGAACAAGATCAGCAAGCCGGAGAACTGGGCAGCGCTGCGCACCAAAGTGGTTTCGGCTTTAGCCGAATCCAAAGAACCTTCGACTCAAGTCGAAGCGACTTTACTCGAACTCGAAGCCTTCATGGGCGATACGGCAACGCTACAGCACTTCGCTGACATCATCGTCCATCAACGTGCCGACGTTCCTCTCGCTCTGAATGCCATTCGAGTGGTCACCCAGACCAAGTTCAGCACCCCGACGATGATGGAATTCGGCCTTCACGACATCCTCGCTGGCACCGGCCCAGGTTCACCTCTCAAGCGGGCCGCTATCCAGAGCCTTGCGGTTCTCCAGCACCCGGACAATGCCAAATGGCTAGTGATGACCTTCGGCAACATGAATGTCATCGAACAACAAGACGCCGTCAACACCCTCGCCACCACCGCCTCGGGTGCGAAGGCGCTGCTCACCGCCGTGAAGGCGAAGACGATCCCAAGCACGATGCTCTCGCCTTTCCTCGCGCGACAGCTCGCGACCTTGAACAACGCCGACGTGGCCGCCTTGCTGAAGGACACCTTCGGCGATCTCAACGCACCGAAAGCCGATCTGGAAGAGCGGAAGAAGAAGTTCCGCGCGTTGCTCACGAAGGGCGATCTCGCTGCCGCCGACAAAGCCAAAGGAAAAGTCTTGTTCAGTGCCGTGTGCGGCCAGTGCCACGCGATGTTTGGCGAAGGGCAGAAGGTCGGCCCCGATCTCACCGGCTCGAATCGCGGTAACCTCGATTACTTGCTCGACAACGTGCTCGATCCCAACGCCGTGATCGGCAAGGACTACCAGCTCAACATCTTCGAGCTGAAGGACGGACGCGTGGCCAGCGGCGTGGTGAAGGAGGACTCGCCCAGCGCGGTGCGCATCGCGATGCCCGGTGGTCTGGAGCAGACGATCACGACGAGCGAGATCAAGAAGCGCACCGTGTCGAAGGTGAGCACGATGCCCGAGGGCTTGTTCGATGCCTTGCCCGTGGAGCAGCTCCGCCAGCTCGTGGCTTACCTGCAAACCAACGCCACGCCCGCGAAGGCTGACACCGGTCGAAGTGGTCCTGCGATCAAAGTCGAAGGCGCGATCGAAGCCGAGACGATGACGGTCTTGTCCAAGACCGGTGGCAGCACCCGTCCGCAAGGCATGGGCGGCTTCGGCAACAAGTGGAGCAGCGGCTCGCAGCTCTGGTGGACCGGCGCGAAGCCCAGCAACACGCTCACACTCGCGCTGCCCGTGGCGAAAGCCGGCAAGTTCGCCGTGAAGACGTTGCTCACCAAAGCGCGCGACTACGGCATCTGTGACATCGCGCTCGATGGCAAGGTTGTGCTCACCGACTTCGACGGCTACAACTACCCTGCCGTCATCGTCACCGACGAACTCGACCTCGGCACCCACGACCTCAACGTCGGCGAGCACAAGCTCACCTTCACGATCAAGGGCACCAACCCGCAGGCGGTGAAGAGCTACATGGTCGGCATCGACTACGTGAAGCTCGACGCACGCTGATCGTCAGCACTTCGCACTCGCGCGGCGCAGACGATCCATCACCGCCATGCCGACGCCTTGCTCGCTGACTGGCTCGGCGACGATCTCGTCGGCACCCAGCTTGTCGAGTTCGCGCATGGCGTAGAAGAGGCGTGTGGCGCACTCGATGATCTTGCCTTTGCCGGGGCTGAGGATGTGGATGCCCACCCAGTCGGCGAGTTCCAGGTAGCCGTCATCGGGTTCGCCGCGGTAGCTGAGTAAGGCGTAGCGCTTGCCTGGCTCGGGGGTGAAGTCCTCGGGCTTCGAGAGCAATCGCAGCGGCGTGCGCGGTGCGTAGTGGCTGGCCAGGGTGCCCGGGGCTTCGAGGGGAGCGCTGTCGTCCTTGTCCTTCTTCTTGAAGGCGTGCTTCACGGTGCCGAAGGGCTTGAGATCGTCGGGCGTGATAGGGCCGGGGCGAAGGATGGAGATGATGGGCTTGGGCGATCCGGGCTCTACTTTGATGATGGTGCTTTCCACGCCATGCGATGAGGCGCCGGAATCCAGGATGAGAGGGATGCGGCCGTCGAGTTCCGCCTTCACCGCGAGCGCGGAGGTGGGGCTGATGCTGCCAAAGCGGTTGGCACTGGGCGCGGCGAGCGGCTTCTCCACGGTGCGGCAGACGCGCATGAAGACGGGATCGGCGCTCACGCGAACGGCGACCGTGTTCATGCCTGCGGTGACGAGGTCGGGCACGGCGGGTTTCTTGGGCAGGATGATGGTGAGCGGACCGGGCCAGAACTTGTGCGTGAGATCGTCGATGACCTTGGCGATGTCCTCGGGCACCTCAGCCACGTCTCTGAGGTCCTTGCGATGCGGCAGGTGGACGATGAGGGGGTCAAAGCTCGGCCGTTCTTTGGCCTCGAAGATCTTCGCTACGGCGGTGGCGTTGAGCGCATTGGCCGCCAGGCCATAGACTGTCTCGGTGGGCAGGGCCACGACGTCGCCAGCGTTCAGCAGCCGGGCGGCTTCGGCGACGGCGGCTTTGAAAGTGTCGGGTTCGTCAGTGGGCAGGATGCGCGTGGTCATGGAGGAATCGGGCGCGGAGACTACACGCGCTGGCCCGTGAAGCAATGGCTGATGGCCGGGCCTCAGGCGCGGATCGGCGGGCCGAACCAGACGTAGCACATGAAGTAGATGATGACGCCGGTCACGCTCACGTAGAGCCAGATGGGCACCGTCCACTTCGCCATGCGCTTGTGTTTATCAAAACGGTTCCGCAGGGCAGGCACGACGGTCATGATGATCATCGGCAGGTTGAGCACGGCCAGCGGGATGTGGGTCAGGAGGAGGGCGAAGTAGATCGGACGCGAGAGCCCGGTGCCTGCGAACTTCACATGGCCGGCGTGGAAGTGGTAGTAGAGGTAGCAGCCGAGGAAGATCGTGGAGAAGACCAGTGCGATCGTCATGCTGGCGATGTGGGCCTTGCGCTGGCCTTGCTTGATCACGAGCAGGCCGATGATGATGTGCAGCAAAGCCGCTGCGTTGCACGCGGTGTAGATCTTGGGGAGGTCGAAGACGGTCATGGTTTGGCGAGTTCTTTTTCCTGATCGGCAAGGAGGTAGCCGAGGTCCTTGCGGAGGCGCTTCTTGGCGAGGTCGCGGAACTCGGGATCGGGATTCATGATGTCATACATGCCGCGGAGGTGCCCGGCGTGATCGATGAGGGCGATGCGCATGTCGTGCTCGAACTTGTCCACCTCGCTGGTCTGCTGCTCTTTCGGCTTCTCTTTGACGGCGAAGAACTTCACCACATGCGTGAGGTAGGTGCGAATCTTCGTCTGGTCGCCGTTCACGAACCACCAGTTGTCCTTCACGATGTCGTTCGCGTCAGCGTAAGCTTTCAGGCGCTCGGCGTTGTCACCGGGATCAATGGCGAAGGAGACAAACTGCAGCCCGGTGTGCTTGGGGGCGAACTCGTCATAGATGTCCTTCATCTCGGCCACGATCTGAGAGCAACCGACGGGGCACGAGGTATAGACATGGGCGAAGACCATCACCTTGCCTTTGAGTTCGCCAAGGCGCACCTGCTTGCCGCTGCGCTCCGTGAGGCCATCGAGGTCGTTTTCCAGCCTCGTGATGTAAGGCGGACGATCTTTGTTTTTCTCCAGGCTCTGGAGAACGAGGTAGTTGTAGAGCACCACGACGCCCAGGATGATCATGATGATCGGGACCCAGACGGTCCAGGGATTGATGGTCTTTTCGGTGGGCGCGGAGTCGGACATGGAGGCGGAGGAGTTACGTTTCCCAGGGTCGCAGGAGCACTCGGAAACGGCGTTTTGCTATGCGCCATCTGCTCCCAAGTATCCACTCAAAACTCAGAGATCGAGCGCCTTGTAGCAGCGGTGCTCGAGAACGCTCTCTTTCCAGCCCTTCACCTCGGGACGCACCAGGTAGTAGCGAACATACCAGTAAATTGGCAGCACGGGCATCTCTTCCAGCATGAGGGTCTCGGCCTCGTGGAGCATGGCGTAACGCTTGGCCGCATCGGCTTCCTGGGACGACTGGTTGAGCAGCTCGTCGTAGCGCGCACTCGCCCAGCCGGTGTTGTTGTTGCCATCGGTGGAGCGCAGCGTGCCTAGGAAGGTCAGCGGGTCCGCGTAGTCGCCCACCCATCCAGCGCGAGCGACGGCGTAGTCCTTCTTGCGCTGAGAATCGAGATAGACCTGCCAGTCCTGATTGAGGATGCCAGCAGGAATTTTGAGATGCTTTTTCCACATCTCCTGGATCGCCTCGGCCACCGAGCGATGCGCTTCGCTCGTGTTGATGAGGATGTCGAATTTGGGGAAACCCTTGCCATCGGGAAAGCCTGCCTCTGCGAGCAATCGTCGCGCTTCATCGGGATTGAAGGCGACCATCTTGGGCGTCTCGTAGCCCTGCGCGCAACCCGCTGGCGTGAGGCCCGTAGCGGGCTTCTGGCCGGCACGCATGATGTTGCGGATGATGCTCTCCTGATCAATCGCCAGCGCCAGCGCACGGCGCACTCGCTTGTCATTGAAGGGCGGTTTGGTGGTGTTCACGCGGTAGTAGTAGGTCGCGAGTGAGGTGGTCTCGCGATACACATCAGGCCGCGTCTTGTAGTAAGGAATGCGGTTCAGCGGCACGATCTCCGTCACGTGCAGCTGACCATCCTGGAAGGAGCGCTCCTCGGTGGCATCGGAGGAGATGGGAAAGAAGTGAATCTCATTCAGCTTCACCGTCGCGGCGTCCCAGTAGTGCGGATTGCGTTCGATGGCCACGTAGTGCGTGAAGTGCCAGGCCTTGAGCTGAAAGGGGCCATTGCCCACGTTGTTGCCGGGCTTGAACCACAAGGTGTCACGCTTCGTCATGCCGCCGAACTTCTCGATCACATGCCGGGGCATCGGGAACCACGCGTAGTGCTTGAGCATGCCCGGAAAATACGGAGCTGGTCCCGTCAGCGTGAGCTGGAGAGTCAGATCGTTGATCGCCTTCACGCCCACCTGCGAGAAGTCCTTGAGCTTGCTCGTGTTGAACGCCTCCGCATTGACCAGCGCATAAAGCATCTGGCCGTAGTCCGCTGCCATCTCGGGCGACAGGATGCGCTGGTAGGCATACACAAAGTCGTGCGCCGTCACAGGTGTGCCGTCGCTCCAGGCACCCTTCGGCTGGAGGTGGAAGGTCCACACGGTGAAGTCCTTGTGGTCCCAGCTGGCGGCCGCACCTGGAGCATCGGCGTCGGGATTGTCGGCGGCAGGTGCCACCAGTCCCTCCAGCAAGGCCGAGATCACATGGTGCTCCGGCATGCCATTGGCCTGATGAGGATCGAGCGTCGAGATCTCGGTGCCATTGCCCATGAGCAGGATCTTCTTCTTTCCAGCGGCCACCACTCGCTGCTCGCGATGCTGCCGGCTCTGATGGAAAGCCACCAGCGCGGTGATCAAGACGGCGCACAGGCCGAGGCGGATGATCCAGGATTTCATGGGCCGGATCGTAGCGTGCTCGCACTCACTTGCCAGCCATCAGATGCCGACCCACCGACGAGGAATCTCCCACGGAGCCAGATCCGCGCACGCCTTTTGACGGAACTCCACGCTGATCTCCGCCTGCGGCAAGCCGACGTGTGCGACGACTTCCTGGCAGCGCTCGGGATCGCGGCTGGTCTGGCCGCGCACGTCGATCTTCGCCACGCCCGTAGCATTGCGCAGCTTGGCGGCGATCTCATCGGGGCAGAGCTTGCGGCCTGCGACGTTGATGCCCGCGCCGATGGACTCGACGAAATGCAAACCGTCGTCCGCGATCGTGATGCGATCACACGTTTGGAAGCGACCATCGCCGAAGCATTCGCATGGCAGCAGTTCGTCGTAGCCGATGCCCACAGCATCGCTTTGCACCACGAGCGTGTCTGCGACTTCGGCCTGCACATCGGGCAGCAAGGTGCCGAGCAGACTCGCGTCTTCGCGCAGCGTCGCGGTCGCATCGTAGGCCACCGCGCCGCACTCGCTGGTGCCGTAGAGATTGTGCAGTTTCACGCCGTGTGCGTCGAACGCATAACGTTCCAATTCGAGCGTGAGCGGCGAGCCCGCGCTGATCGCGAGATCGACACGATCAAGGTCCACGCCACCCATCAGCCACGCACGCCACAGCGCCGGAATGCCGGGCAGAAAGACACGTGCGTGCTGATGCAGCGCCACATTGAGCGGCGCGGGAAACGGCTCCGGCAGCCAGTGCATCGGCACGCCGTGCAGCACGGTCTGCAAGACGGTGACGGTGAGTCCATACGAGTGCGCGGGTGAGATCGCAGCCACGCAGACATGATCTTCCTTCAGGCCCAAGGCCCGGTGCAGACGATCGACATCCGAGAGGATCTGTTCCTCCGTGAAGAACTGACAACGCCGCACGCCGGAGCCGCCAACGGTCTGCTTGATCAGTGACGTGCCCGCGGGGATGCCAGAGGCAGGCACTCGCCGTGTGCGATCCTTTTCCACCACGTGCACAGGCAACCCACGCGTGAATCCGGCGATACAGGCGGTGAGCAATTCGATGGCACCTCCGCGTGCCAGAACGTGGTCGTCATCGGCATGGAGTCTGCGAGCCCGTTCATCGATCTGAGCAAAGGTGAGCGTGCCCTCAGCAAAATACACCGCGACAGCATCGCCGCGCGTATCGAGAACCTGTTGCCAACGCTTTCCAATCATTGTTAAACCCAAGGCCTGCCCGCTACCGTCCCGCCGCCTTCATTTCAAGTCCCGTGCCTCTTGTTTCCCCACAACGTTTGCTCATCACCGGTGCCGGCATCGTGACGCCGCTCGGCTTCGGCTGGCGTGAGAACGAGGCGTCGTTCGCGGCGGATCGCATGGTGTTTCGTCCGGTCGAGATGTTCGATGTGTCCGCACGCATCGCGAAGACGGCGAGCCTGATCGACTTGCCTGCAGAGCGTCTTTATCAAAGCCTGTCCGCGCGGCAGGAGGAGCGCGTGGATCGCGGCAGCAAGATGCTCCTGCTCGCGCTGCGCGAGGCCTTGAAACAAGCGAAGCGCGAGGACATGCGCGACGTGGACGCGATCGTGATCGGCACGTCCGCAGGCGCGATGCAACTCGGCGAGCGCTACTGCCGCAACGTGCGCGCGAGCGCGAAACGTCAGCCCGGGCAGCTCACGCTCGTGGAGCACTACCAGCCGCATCGGCAGATGACCACGATCACGAAGGAACTCGGCTGGCATGGTCCCGTGACGCTGGTCTCGAATGCCTGCGCCTCGGGCGCGAACGCGATCGGCATCGCAATGGAAATGATCCGCAGCGGTCGTGCGAAACGCGTCATCGCTGCGGGCTACGATGCCGTGTCGGAACTCGTCTTCGCGGGCTTCGATAGTCTGCGTGCGCTCGCGCCTTCGGGCATTCCTCGTCCGTTTGATGCGGCGCGTGATGGACTGGCTCTCGGTGAAGGCGCGGCCGCAATGGTGATCGAAGCCGAGGGCTTCACCAGCAACGATGCGATCGCTGAAGCGAGCGGCTATCACACTGCGACGGATCTGCATCATCTCACGCAACCCGATCCTGAAGGCAAAGCCGCGATCCGCACGATGACGGAGGCTTGTCGTCAGGCAGGTGTGCAGCCGAGCGAGATCGATTACATCAACTCGCACGGCACCGGCACACCCTTCAATGATGTGGCCGAGGGCATGGCGATCCGCGCTTGGGCAGGCGATGCAGCACCGGGCATCGCGGTGAGTTCCACCAAGTCAGCGATGGGCCACTTGCTCGGTGGTGCGGGTGCGGTGGAGGCGGTGATCTGCGTGATGGCGCTCGCGGGTCAGTGGCTGCCGGGCTCGCTCAACATTCGCGAAGTCGATCCGGTCGCGACCTTCGATGTGGTGCGAAGCTTCCGGCGCGCGAAGGTGAAGACGGCTTTGACGAATTCGTTCGGCTTCGGTGGCACGAACGCAACCGTGGTGATGAAGCAGGCATGAACACGGACGCACCACTCTTCATTCGCGGTATCGGTGCTGTCAGCGCTGCAGGCTGGAGCGCCAGCGATCTCGTCGCGGCGGTCAAAGAGAAGCGCGACCTGCCGTGGATCGTGAGCGAGCGTTCGATTGGTTCGCGCGACTGGGAATGCCGCGTGCGCCCCGTGCCCGCGCCACCGCCGGAGAAGCATGTGAAGCACCCACGCTTGCGTCGCGTGAGCAACGTCTCGCGCTTCGCGATGGCGGCGGGACTGGAGGCGCTCGGTGGTGCCAAGCCGGAGTCGTTGGGTCTCATCGTCTGCCTCATGAACGGCTGCGTGGCGTTCACCAATCGCTTTTACAATGAAGTCATCGACGAGCCCGCGCTCGCGAGCCCGATCCTGTTCCCCGAGACCGTCTTCAACGCGCCAGCGTCCCACATCGCTGCCTACCTCGGCATCAGCGGACAAGTCACCACCTTGATCGGTGAACCCAACATCATCGCCGAAGCCATGCGCATGGCTTCCGACTGGATGAAGTCGGGCCTCGTCGAACAATGCCTCGTCATTGCTGCGGAAGAAGCCGACTGGCTGAGCACGGAAGCCGTGGGTTACTACGACAAGCGGCTCATCGTCACCGAAGGCGCGGGTGCATTACTGCTTTCCCTCGATGGCACCGGTCCTCGCGTCGAGCAGATCGCGGGGCCGATGGCTTATCACTCGAATCGCGAGCGCGTGACGGCACTCGCGCAACTCGCCAGCGCCACGACCCAGCCCGAGGGCGGCGTCTTGATCGATGGCGCGATGGGGCTGCCACGGCTGGACAACGCCGAGCGCGAAGCGTGGTCGTGGGCCGGCGAGACGATCAGTCCGCACCGCGTGCTAGGCGAAGGCATGGGCTGCGCGAGCGCGTTGCAACTCGTGCTCGCAGCCAAGCTCGCGAGCGATGATCAACGAAGTTCCGTCGTTTCCATGCCCGGCACGAACACCGCTGCTTACGCCTGCGTCATTCAACCATGACCTCCGTGGCTGCTCCATCTCGCACGCCTTGGTGGCTGTGGCCGCAGGTGCTATGTCTCGATGCACCTCTAGTTGCGGTGTCGTGGATGGCCGCCTTGGCCAAAAGCCACCATCTGCGTTTGCAGCCTTCGTTTTACATCGGGCTCGGGCTGGTCACGTGGATCGTGTATGTGCTCGACCGCACGGCCGACGCGATTTCTGGACGGCTCCCGGTGCCGATGAGCGCGAGACACGCCTTTTGTCTGCGTCATCAAACGATTCTTCTGCGCGTCATGGTGCCAGTGGCGGCCGTGTATGTCATCTGGCTGGCATTGACCGATATCCCGATGGGACTGTTGATCCAAGGTCTGGGCCTGTGCGTGGCGGCGGCCTTTTATCTCGCGGCTTTCTCTGCCACACGTGGCCGGTTGCGGGTGGCGATGTTTGGTTCGGCTGCGATCGCCGGGCTTGCGGTCGTGGCATTGCTTCCCGTGCCGTTGAAGGTTCAGCTGTGGCTGGCAGCGCTGGTGGTGGTGGCTGTGGTCTCGGCATTGCGGACCGGGCCTGATGAGAGGCTCAAGGCCATGATCCCCAAGGAGCTGGTGGCGTCTCTGTTGTTCACACTGGGTTGTTCGGCTGGAGTGCATCTTTGGACGCCGTCGGAGCACGGCATGTTTTGTCCCGAGGTGCAGTGGTTCTGGGCGCTGGTGCTGGGCAACTTGCTGGGCATTCAATGGCGCGAGCGGATGGAAGAGAATCCTGGGAATTCCTTTCCATGGCCAGTCTGGCTGCTGATCGGAGGTGTGACGTGCTTTGCTTTGCAGGCGATGCTTTTCGACACGTCGGCCGCAGTGCGAGCGCTCGCTTTGGCCGTCATGCTGGCAGGACTCGCTCACGGACTGGTGCTGATCATGGCACGAAGAATGCGCCCTGAGTTGTTTCACACACTCTCAGATCTCGTCCTGCTGCTCCCACTCCCACTTTTGTGGTGGCTGGGGTAGCTGCGCAGGATACGAAGCCAACACGACAAGATGCGCTGAGCAACGTGCGCTGTCCCGGCTTTATGTATCGCCATGGACAAGCACTCCTCCCCACACCGGTGGTTGCTCGCCGCCGCTCTCGCGGTGTCTGCAACCGTGTCTCCCTTCACTCAAGCCGGCACTCCTGCTGCCGCCAAGAATCCTGCCCCGGCTCCAGTCGCGGCTGCGAATTGGAAGGACAACACGATCTCCTCTGTTTCCAACCCGATCTTCTTTGAAGACCCGGTGATCCGTAACGAGGTCCGTCCGATCTTCGCCTATCATCGCATCGACGATGGATTCATCACTGGCGGTGGTGAAGCCACGCTCTGGGCGCTTCAGGTGCGCCTTGCGATCACTGAGCGTCTGGCGTTCATCGCCACCCAGGACGGCTACTTTGATGTGAACCTCGACAACGGTGCAGGCCTTGATGGCTGGATGGACCTTGCCGCTGGCTTCAAGTATGCCGTGATTGATGACGCTGCCAGCCAGTTCATCCTCACCCCAGGACTCACCTTCCACATCCCCACGGGAAGTGAAGAAGTGTTCCAGGGCAAGGGCTCCGGTGAATGGAACATCTTTGTGTCCGCTGAGAAGGGCTTCGGTGATGCTCACCTGCAAGGCAATGTGGGCTTCCGCATTCCGAACGACTCGGACGAGCAGAGCACCATCCTGCACTACAGCCTGATGCTGGACTACCATGTGCATGACCTCTTCATCCCCTTCATCGTCGCCAATGGCTTCACGGTCGTCTCGGAAGGCAATGGCTTGCCTCTCGACTCCGAAGGCTACGATGTGATCAACTTCGGTTCGTCGCTCGCCGACGGCACCACTCAGATGACGCTTGGCGGCGGTTTCCGCTCACGTCTCACGAAGAACATCGACTTCGGTGTGGCTTATGAAAAGGCCGTGATCAGCCCTGAAGGCCTGACCGACGACCGCTTCACCTTCGATTTCTCGATCCGCTTCTAATCGGCTGAGATCCGAAAAATAGTTCACTTCATGGTTCAGGGTTTGGCCCCTGTGTCCGGCTGAGTCGCCAGGCACAGGGGTCATTCATTGTGAAGGTAAATGGATCGCAGCAATCGCTTGGCTTGACTTTTCATCGCCGGATTGCTTGAAGAGGTGATTACCAATCATGGGCGCAATACTTCGAATAGTGGATACCGGCGTGGAGTTCCCGCTGGAAGACTTCAACCTCATCGGTCGGAGTCAGGATGCCACGATTCGTTTGCAGGACGGCGGAATATCCCGCCAGCACGCCACGATTCGCCGTGAAGGCAATCATTGGTGGATCACCGATCTCGGCAGCGCCAATGGCAGCTACGTCAATGATGTGGCCCTGACGGCGGCCCGCGCCTTGCGCACGGGGGACCGGGTGCAGCTTGGCACCTTGGTGCTGATTTTTGATCAGGATGATGACGAGGACGGCGCTTCGATTCACGGGATGCAAACACAGATGCTGCGCACCATGGCGCTGCCTGTGAAGACGATCAAAGCGACACTGCTGGTGGGCGACCTGCGCGACTTTACCCGCATCTCCTCGCAGCTCACCGCCGAGGAAGTGGCCAAGATGCTTCGCGAGTGGTATGCCGACTGCGAGACCATCCTCAAGCCGCGTGGAGCCACGATCGACAAGTTTATTGGCGATGGAGTCTTCGCCTATTGGCCGCGTGTGGATGCCAAGACGCACGCGCTCGCCGCCGAGGCCGCGCGAATGCTGAGCAATCCGGAGGCGAGCAATTCGCTTACCCGCCGCTGGGTGCGGGAGAATCTCGGCATTGCCGTGAAGTGCCACATTGGCCTGCATGTGGGCGAGGTCGCGCTTGGAGCCATGGGCCGGGGAGTGAATACGGCGGTTGGTGAAGCGGTAAACGTGACCTTCCGCATCGAGAGCCTCACGCGGAAACTGGAGACTCCGGTGCTAATCAGCGAAGACTTTGCCAATGGCTGGCCGGGAGCCGCCGAGTATTTCGAGCCCGCAGGGACGCACGAGGTGAAGGGCCAGCCTGAGCCGGTGGCCGTCTGGCGGCTCAAACCTGATTCGCACTGAGATTGAATGGTTTCAGCCCAGTTGCGTCAGAGGAATCCAATCATTACTCACACACTGGTATGAAAACCCCACTCGGTATTCGATGCTTTGGCGGCTTGGTCGCCGCTCTCGCGCTCAGTTCTTGCGTGATGCCCTATCCTCCAGGCCCGATGACTTCGCAGGGAGGTGTTGTTGGTGCAGTGACTGGAGCCGCGGCAGGAGCCATCATCGGCAATCAAAGTGATCGTCCCCTCGAAGGTGCGGCCATTGGCGGCGTGATCGGAGCGATTGCAGGATCAGCGCTCGGCAATGCCAACGATCAGTATTACGGCAGCGCCTATTACCCGCCGCCGCGCACCTATGTTTACCGCCAGAGCTACTGCCCGCCGCCAGTCGTGTATCAAAGCTACTCGTATGCGCCCGGCTATCGCTATGGCTACGGCTACAATTCGTGTGCGCCGCGATACTACAGCCATCATCACCATTACTGCCGGTGAGAGGCGGCGCTTGACGGCGCATTGTTTTGCAAGGAGCGGATCGTGCGCCCAGTAATGGAGCGCTCATCCGCTCCGATGCTTTCCGGGAACCTGCTCCAGACAATGGATTACTCTGTGGTGCAGCAGTGCATGCACTGCGGCATGTGCCTGCCCACGTGCCCCACTTACATGGAGACCAAGCGCGAGCGAAACAGCCCGCGCGGACGCATCTCCCTCATGCGATCGATTGCGGATGGTGAGTCGGAGGTGAACAAAGCCTTCGCCGACGAGATGTATTACTGCCTCGGCTGTCTGGCCTGTGAAACCGCTTGTCCTGCGGGCGTGCATTACGCGGACTTGTTCGAAACTGCTCGTGCCGAGATCGAGCGCACAGGTGCAGCGGGTCATGGTGAACGCACGTTTTGGCGCTGGCTGGTGCTGGACCTGATTTTCATGCGCCCACGGCTGCTGCGATTCATCGGTTCCATGTTGCGTTGGTATCAGAACTGTGGCCTGGAGCGCCTCGTGCGTGGCTCAGGCCTGCTTCGCCTCGTGCCCGCGCACCTCCGCAAGCTGGAGCCACAAACGCCTCGCATGTCGCCGGGCAACTCGGATGACTTGATTGACGTCGTCGAGCGACCTGCGGTGAAGAAGCATCGCGTAGGCTTGCTCACCGGTTGCGTGCAAGACCTCGCGTTCAGCGATGTGAATCGCGACACGGCCGATGTGTTGCTGGCCAACAACTGCGAAGTCATCACCCCGCGTTCACAGCATTGCTGCGGCTCATTGCACGCGCACAACGGCGCGGTGGAGCTGGCCCAAGAGCTGGCACGGCTTCAGATCGACAGCTTCGACCTCGATTCGCTGGATGCGATCATCACCAATGCGGGTGGTTGTGGATCGCACTTGAAGAAGTATTCCCACCTGCTGCACGATGACCCGTTCTATGCCGCCAAGGCGAAGCAATGGGATGCCAAGGTGAAAGACATCCACGAGTGGCTGGTCCAGATCGGCATTCGCAAGCCGACGGCGGGGTGCGGCCTCGACGCGGTGACGTATCACGAGAGCTGCCATCTCTGTCATGGACAAAAAGTAGTGAGCCAGCCCCGTGCCGTGCTCGCCGCCATTCCAGGTCTCAAAGTCATCGACTTGCCCGAGAGCAACTGGTGCTGCGGCAGTGCCGGCATCTACAACATCACGCAGCCCGAGCAGTCTGCGAAACTGCTGGATCGCAAGCTCGCCAACGTTGCCAAGACCGGCGCGCCCGCCGTGGCAACGAGCAACCCAGGCTGCCACCTGCAACTGCGATTTGGACTCCGTGTGCCGGGCACCGTGGAGGTCACACAGCCTGTCAGCTTGCTCGCCGCTGCGTATCGCGCCGAGTAGTTCTTACTTCCCTTTGCCTTTCGGTCCTTTCGCTTTGGCCTTGGGTTTGCCTTGCTGCGGACCTGCGAACACAGGAGCGATGGTTTCCTTGTCCCACGCAGCCACGGCGGCTTCGATCTTGGCAAGCACCTCGGTCTTCTCGCTCGCGAGGTTCTTCGATTCACCGATGTCTTCAGCGAGGTTGTAGAGTTCAGGAGCCGCCGTGCCGAGGCGAACGAACTTCCAGTCGCCCATACGTGCTGCGTATTGGCCCTTCGGTCCCTGGCTGCGCCAGAAGAGCACGTCGTGCGGCGCTGCCTTGTTGTCGCCGCTAAGGAAGGGGATCAAGTTGACGCCGTCGATCGTCCGATCCGCTGGCGCCTGACCTCCAGCCTGCGCGATCGCCGTGGTGAAGAAGTCGAGCGAGATCACGGGCTGGTCATACACGCCGGGCTTTAGCTTGGCAGGCCAGCTCACGAGGAAAGGAACGCGGATGCCGCCATCATAGACCTCGCCTTTGCACCCGCGCAGCGGCGAGTTGTCGGTGAAATTGGTCATGCCATTGCCCTTCTTGGCGAGGTGCGGTCCACCATTGTCACTGACAAACGTGATGATCGTGTTCTCGCGCTGCTTCGTGGCATCGAGCTGGGTGAGCACCTTGCCCACGTTCTCATCAAGGGATGCGATCATCGCTGCATACGTCCGGCGGTTCTGATCTTGTATGCTTGCAAACTTGGTCAGCCACTTCTCCGGTGCCTGCAGCGGTGTGTGGGGTGCATTGAATGCGAAGTAAAGGAACCATGGTTGCCCGCCTGCACGACGCTGGACGAAGGCAGCCGCCTCGTCGCCAAACTGATCGGTGAGGTAGCCCTTCTGGGATTCTTTGACGCCATTGCGATCGAGCGGGATCTTGTATTCTTCGCCGCCTTTGCCATCCGCAAAATACAGATGTCCGCCACCGAGGGCGGTGAAGTTCTCATCGAACCCACGCTTCAGCGGATGAAACTGGGGATGCGCACCGAGGTGCCACTTGCCGACGTGACCCGTCGCGTAGCCGCTTTGCTTCAGCACTTGCGGCAGGGTGATTTGGTCGAGTGGCAGCCCTTGCTTCGTATCCTCCGGCAGCCAGGCCGGATTGTTCTCGTGACCGAAGCGATGCTGATAGCGCCCAGTCAGCAAACCCGCGCGTGTGGGACTGCAAAACGGGTGTGACACATAGCCATTCGTGCAGCGCACACTCTGAGCCGCGAGAGCATCGAGATTCGGCGTGGGAATCTCTTTGCTGCCCTGGAATCCCACATCGTTGTAGCCAAGATCATCAGCGACAATGATGAGCATATTGGGCTTGTCCGCGGCGAAGGTGACGGATGCAAAGAGGCAGCAGAAGACGAGGTTCAGAACGCGGTGGGGCATGGCAGGGCGAGAACGTCCTGTGAGGCGCGAAGTTGCAATCAGTTAGGCTCAGTTTTCTTGCCGAACCAGGCATGAAGCAGAGGAACCTGAATCAAGGTGCCGACCAAAAAGCAAAACGTTATGTCGGGAATGAAGCTGTGATGAATCGCAGAGTTCAATTCATTGCGATGAGCGGCAATGACCAAAGTAAGACCAATCACAAGATGGAACGGCCCTAGCAAACCAATTAAGCTGGCGAATGCCTTCGGTCGGCCCAGGACAGCGCACACGCGACTCCGATCAACCCAAACACCACGGATGCCATTCGCAGCCAGTAGTCGAGCATTGGTCGGTATTCGATCCATTCGCCTCCCATGGCCTTGAGTTGACCCGAAGCAGCAGGCCACGAAGCAAACGTGAAGTAAAACGAGATGCCCCATCCGGCTGCGGCAACGAGCAAGCCCGCGCGGAGGGCAAACAGTCCAAAGCCAGACGGCAGCCACATAGTCGATCAAGTTCTGCCGTTAGGCGGAGGAAGGAGGGAGTTCTATTCCCCCGGCAGCTTCTCCGTTGGCCAGGTCTCCACCCATGGCAAGCCGTAGGCGTTGAGGTCGGCCATGAACGGATCTGGGTTGAGCTGCTCCACGTTCCAGACACCGGGCTGGCGATATTCGCTCGGGTTCGTGAGCAGCTGACGCGCGGCGATCATCGCGGGCACGCCGGTGGTGTAGCTCACGCCTTGGGAGTTGGTCTCCTTGTAGCACTCCTCGTGGTCGCAGATGTTGTAAACGTAGTAGCGCAGCGGCTTGCCGTCTTTGCCCGTGCCTTCGATCCAGTTGCCGATGCAGGTCTTGCCCTTCGTGTCCGCGCCCAGCGTGCCGGGCTCAGGCAGCAGCGTCTTCAAGAACTCGATCGGGATGATATCGACGCCCTTGTGCTTCACGGGATGAATGCCGGTCATGCCCACGTTCACCAGCACTTCCATGTGCTTGATGTATTGATCGCCGAAGGTCATCCAGAAGCGTGCGCGACCGATGTCGAAGTGCTTGGTCAGTGACTCCAGCTCCTCGTGGTAGAGGCAGTAGATGTTCTTCGCGCCAATGCCGTCGGGGAACGGGAAGCTGCGCTTGATCTCGAGCGGCTTGGTTTCCACCCACTTGCCATTCTCCCAGTAGCGACCGTTCGCGGTGACTTCGCGCAGGTTGATCTCGGGATTGAAGTTGGTGGCGAAGGCCTTGCCGTGGTCTCCGGCGTTGCAGTCGAGAATGTCGAGCGTGTCGATCTTGCTGAAGTGATGCTTCAGCGCATACGCGGTGTAAACATTCGTCACGCCTGGATCGAAGCCGCAGCCGAGCAGCGCGGTGAGGCCTGCGTTCTTGAACTTGTCCTGGTAAGCCCACTGCCAGTGGTATTCGAACTTCGCCACGTCGCGTGGCTCGTAGTTCGCGGTGTCGATGTAGTGCGCACCAGCCTCCAGGCACGCGTCCATGATCGTGAGATCTTGATATGGCAGCGCGACATTGATCACGACTTCCGGCTTGAAGCTCTTCAGCAGCTTCACCAGTTCCGGCACGTTGTCGGCATCGACAGCGGCAGTTTGAATCGGGCGCTTCAGTTCGGCAGCGATGCCATCGCACTTCGACTTCGTGCGCGATGCCAGCATGATTTCGCCGAAGACGTCGGGAAGCTGAGCACACTTGTGAGTGACCACGCGGCCAACGCCGCCAGCGCCAATGATGAGAACACGATGAGACATGGGCGCGGAGTGTAGCAGACCCGCCGCGAATGCAAGCGACACCACGGACAGCAGGGAATCCCCTCTTCAACGCGATCAAGCCCACCACGTGTGACGACTTCGTCTCGACACTCCGACCAGCATTTTGCTACCACCTCCAGTGCCATGAAGCATCTCCTCCTCCCCTTGTTGTCGGCCATTGCGTTGTTGACCTCCTGCGGCTCGGTCTCGACCGAGAAGCCATCATCCCTGAGTCCCATCGCTGTGGGAAAGGCCTTCCAGCGTGTGCTGGTGCAGGATTTCACCCACACCGTGACGGATGACGACGGAACGACGCCCATTGCCGCGCGCAAGTTCTCCGATGAAATCGCCAATGCCATTCGCGCCGCGAAACCCAGCGCCGTCGTGGCCCGCAGTGGCAAGGGAGGTGCTGGCACCCTCGTCATCTCAGGCGAGGTGACACGCTACATGGAAGGGAATGCAGCCCTGCGCTTGTTCATCGGCATGGGCGCAGGCAGCTCCTATTTTGATGCCAACGTTTATCTCGCCGATGGAGCGACCGGGCAGAAGCTCGGCACTATCCGAGTGGATAAAAACAGCTGGGGCCTCGGTGGTGGCATCGCGGCTACGCAGATGGTCGAGCACTTCATGAAACTCGGCGCGAAGAAGACCGCCGAAGAAGCGGTGAAACTGCTGCGCTAAACTTTCATGACCGATCATGACGGCATTTGGCACGGCATGCCGCTCTGAAATCGAAGCCAAGCTCTAGCTCTCGAAATACGTGTAGCCGCGCAGGCCCGCCTCGAAGGCGTTCATGATCTCGCGGCGCTCGGAGGGCGTGATGCGCTTCGAGACCACAGCGCTTTCCGCGAGATGGCGGAAGCGCGTGACGAGCTGCTTCGGATCGTATTCCACGTAGCTAAGCACTTCGGCGACCGTATCGCCTTCGAGTTCGTTACGATACTTGAGCTTGCCACCGGTATCGAGGCTGACGCTAACGACGTTGGTATCGCCGAGCAGGTTGTGCAGATCGCCGAGCGTCTCTTGGTATGCACCGACGAGGAACACGCCGAGCATGTAGTCCTCGCCCTTCTCGGGATTGATGTCGTGCAAAGGCAGGCTGGGATGCAACTCGCCGCCGTGGGCGAACTTGTTGATCTTGCCGTCGCTGTCACACGTGATGTCGCTGAGCACCACATTGCGTGTGGGCTTTTCCTTGAGCCGATGAATCGGCATCACGGGGAAGATCTGCTCGATGGCCCACAAGTCGGGCAGGCTCTGGAACACGCTGAAGTTCGCGTAGTAGTAGTCGGTGAGCACATGCTCGAGTCGCGACATCTGGCCGATGTCTCCGCCCACGGCTTCGATCTTCTGGCTGATCCAGCACAGGATGTTCCAATACAACTCTTCGCCCTGCGAGCGCTCGCGCAGCCGCACCTTGCCGTAGCTGAACTCGCTGCGGAGCTTGTCGCGGTAATACACGGCGTCGTTGTAGATCTCTTGAAGGCGTTCGCGCGTGAGCTTCTTGATGCCGGTTTGCAGCTCGGTCTTCAGCGCATCGAGATTCTGCAGCAAGGGCGGTGAGTCTTCGTCGATCTGAATGTCGCTCGCGCCTTCGAAGCGGTTGATGTCGAGGATGTTCACCACGAGCACCGAGTAGTAGGCGACAATGGCGCGCCCAGATTCCGTGATCAGATCGGGATGCGGCACGGCGGCTTCGTCGGTGACTTCGGCGATAGCTTCGATCACGTCGGCGCAGTATTCCTTGGTGCCGTAGTCGGAGCTGCCGGAGCTGGTGCCCTTGAGCCCATCATAACTCACGGCCAGACCGCCACCGAGATCGAGAATGCCCATGCGCGCGCCTTCCTGCACGAGGCCGACGTAAACACGCGCGGCCTCCGTAGCGGCACTGCGGATCGCGCGGATGTTAGGGATCTGCGAGCCCTGGTGATAGTGCAACATGCGCAGACAATCGAGCATGCCTTCCTCGCGCAGGTTGTCCACGACGCGCATGACTTGCGAGATGTTGAGACCGAACACGCTCGCGTCACCGCCGCTGCCTGCCCAATGGCCTGCGCTTTCGGTGGAAAGGCGGAACCGCACACCGAGCGTCGGACGCACGCCCATCTTCTTCGCGCGCTTCAGAATGAGATCGAGTTCGGTGGGCATCTCCAGCACCAGGATCACTTGGAGGCCCATCTTCTGCGCGTAGAGCGCGAGGTCGATGAACTCCTCGTCCTTGTAGCCATTGCACACGATGTAAGCCTGCGGGTCGTGCATGTAGCCCAGCGCCGCGATCAGCTCGGGCTTGCTGCCGGCTTCCAGACCGTAGTGATACTTACGACCGTAGCGCGTGATCTCTTCGATCACTTCCTGCTGCTGGTTCACCTTGATCGGATACACGCCGCGATACACGCCCTGATACTTCGCTTCGCGAATCGCGCCGGCGAAGCCTTCGTTCAGCTCGTCAATTCGCCAGCGCAGCAGGTCGCCGAAGCGGATCAACACGGGCAATTGGGTGCCACGATCGCGCAGACCGCTCACGACTTGTGCGAGACTGATCGGCTTCGTCTTGCCGCCGTCCTTGAGGTTCACCACCACCTCACCCTTCGCCGACACATCGAAGTAGCCGTGTCCCCATTCGCGAATGCCATACAGGTTCGCGCTTTCATCAATGCTCCACGCTGGAGCTTTCGAGGAGGGACGTTTTTCCATTTCGTGTAATTGAGGCGGGTTAGTTTGAGCGCGCGATTATGCGACCCTTTGCGGGAAAGGAAAGCGACGTTTAGGGCTCGTGCGCAACCGAGCTAGCTGCTCGAGCCTCTCTTTTCACCACTGACAGGACACTGACTCACACTGACCTCTGATTCCCGACGTGCCAGCCGAGACCGGCGACTCAGGACCGTCAGTTTTAGTTAGTGTCAGTCAGTGGTTATAAACGCCGGCTCAAACTCACCGCGTCGGCAAGATCACGCGCGAGGCATGACTCGCATCGTGCCAGATGGTGTTGATCGCCGCAGGACCAGGCTCGGGAACGAAGTTGGTGATCGGGCCGCCCGTCTGGGGATTCGGCTCATAGAACGGTGCACCGGTGCTGGCAATGGTGACACGCACGCGGTGGCCCTTGTTGAAGATGATGCTCACCCAGCCGATGTCCCACGACAGCTTTGCAACTTCGCCGGGCACGAGCAGTTTTTGATGATCAAACCCCTCGCGATAGCGCGCACGCAGCGGGTAATCGACGAGCAAGATCGAGCGACCATCGGGATACACATCGGTGATGCGCACGACGAAGTCGGTGTCCTTCACCGTCGATGACACGAAGACCTCCGCCTTGATGCGACCCGTGACTTCCATCGGCTTCGTGAGCACCTCGCTCGTCCAGGTGCGCACTTCACTTTGTTCTTCAAAGGGACGCGCATCACGTGCTCCAGGGAAGCCGGTGTAGGGCAGGCTCATGGGACGGGTCGGATCGCTCACATACGAGGTGCTCGCGCTCGCTGCGGCGGCTTTGCTTGTGTTGATCGAGCCATCAGGTTGCAGGAACCAATCGACTTCCTTCGCGCTGGGTGGGAAGTCCTTGTCTTCACGCCACACATTGCCCGGAGCCCCCGGCTCTCCGCACGCGCCCATGACGTAATACTTCACCACCGGGTCCTTCTCGACGCCGGTGTCCTCGCCTTTGAGGTAGTGATTGAACCACTTCACCATGTGCGGATACACGTCGAACATCGCGTTCTCCGGGAACACGAGTTCGCCGATCTTGTTCGACTTTGGATAGCCCCCATGCAGCCACGGACCAATGATGAGCTGCTGCTGACCGCGTGAGTTGGGACCGCCCTTCGTGTTGCGTCCGATGAAGCTCGCCACGCTGCCCTGGCACATGAAGTCGAACCAGCTGCCAATCGTGAAGCAGGGGTAGTTCATCTTATCAAAGTGCAGCGACGCGTCCTCGTCCTTCCAGTAGTCGTCGTAATCGGGATGCGCGTCCCACTCGCGCAACAGGTCATCGTTCTGCGAGGGAATCGGCAGCAGCTTCTCCTGGCCTTTGAAGCGCAGCGGCTTCGTCGCACCACCGATGCGGTAGCCTTCTTGATACAGACTCAAACCCGTGTCGGTCATGTATTGTGCCACGAGGTGCGGCGGTTGCGTGACGGCCAGATAATTCTGCGCATAGCCCGCCTGCGATCCGCCATACGTGCCCACTTTGCCCGTGCTCCACGGCTGCGTGCCAAACCACTCGCACAAGTCATAGCCATCCTTCAGCGGCCCCCATTGCAGCCCGCGATAGCCGCGATACACGCCTTCGCTCTCGTGTGTGCCCCGGTAGTTCACCAGCGCGATGACGAACCCGCTCTCCGCGAACTTCGCCGCCGCCTTGCGCGATCCCGCACTGCTGATGTCCGCGTAGCGTTGCTCAAAAATCACCGGCCACTTCTTCCCCTCACCCGGCGGGAAAAACACATACGCCGACAACCGTTTCCCATCCCGCATCGGAATCATGAGATGCTCCTCGCGCACCGGTCCGAAATCGATCTTCGGCTCGGCGGCGTAACTGGCGGCAACAAGACAACAACAGGCGGCAAGGAGAGTGCGCATCCTGTCCATACGTGCCTGGAATGTGGTGTTGTTCAGCAAGCCGAAAACCCTGTGCTTGCACTCGCCCGCTGGCACGGCATATCTGGCCGCCCCTATGGCAGCCCATACTTACAAGCAAGCTGGCGTCGATATTCACGAAGCCGCGTCCCTCGTCGATGACATCGGCGTTCTCGTGAAGCGCACGCAGCAGCGTCGCAAGCTCGCGAATCCGTTCGGTCTCTTCGCCGCCGCTTACGATCTCAGCGCTTACAAGCATCCGATCATCCTCACCGGCTGCGATGGCGTGGGCACGAAGATCGAATTGCTGCTGAAGCACGACCAGCTCGAAGCCGCCGGCAAGGACCTCGTGGCCATGAATGTGAACGACGTGCTCACCACGGGTGCGGACCCGATCCTGTTTCTCGATTACGTCGGCATCCCGAAGATTCAGAAGACGCAGATCACGCGCATCATCGCGGGCATGACCGACTACCTGGAGGCGTGCAATTGCATCCTCGCGGGCGGCGAGACGGCGGAGATGCCCGGCATGGTGCCCGAGGGCATGGTGGAGCTGAGCGGCTTCGCCATTGGTGCCTGTGAAAAGGAAGACCTCCTCGATCCCGGCACGATCGCGGCTGGCGATGTGCTCGTCGGCTGGCCCAGCGCTGGGTTCCACGCGAATGGCTTCAGCCTCGTCCGCCGCATCATCGAGAAGGAAAATCTGAAGTTCTCCGAAGACGAGATGCGCACCTTGTTGCTGCCCACGTTGCTTTATCATGAGCAGCCCGCTGCGCTGAAAGCCGCTGGCATCAAGCCGAAGGCGATGGCGCACATCACCGGCGGTGGCTTGCCCGAGAACCTGGGCCGCATGTTCCTCAAGCGCGGCCTCGGCTGCTCGCTGCAGATTCCATATTGGCAGAACGACGTGGTGCAGAAGGTCCTGGCCCACGCCGATCAGCGCGACGCGATCGACACCTTCAACATGGGCCTCGGCTGGGTCGCGATCGTCTCGCCCGAGCAAGCCGACACTGCGGTGAAGTGCGGCACTGGCGCGAAGATCATCGGCACCATGAACTCGACGGCCGAAGTGACCGTGGAGATCGTGAACTGAAGCGGCGTTACTCGTCGCAGGCGTTCACGAACAGGAATGCGATTTCACCGGCAAAGATCATGTCTCCGTCGCGCAGGGCGCGCGACTGGGTGAGGCGGGTCTTCGGGTCGTTGATGAAGGTGCCGTTTTTGGAGCCGAGGTCCTCGATCATCAGCAGGCCGTCGGTCACTCGAAGCACGAAGTGCTGGCGGCTCATGGCCTTGCTTTCGGGCACCGGAACATCGCAGTCAGCGTGTCTGCCGACGTTCATCTCTTCCTTGATGGGCAGGACTCGAATTGCCGTCAGTGGAGGTTTGACGACTACCAGCGATGGCACGCGTGGAGTTTCGTCGAGCTGGCTGAGGATTCGGGCCGCGCGTTCCATGCGGTTCTTGATCGCAAGCGTATCCGCAGGTGGTCTTTCGATCGCGATGGTGGCGGTGCGCAGTTCCTCGCTGCTCAGGTGAGAGGGCCAATCAGAGTCGTTCATGGGAATGGGATATGTAAAAGGGGTTCAGCAGTCCTCGGAGACTGCCCCGGTTTCGAGTTCGGCGATGATCGCTTTCAGGCGAGTCATGATCCGGTTTTTGATCTGATAAACATTGTTCTCCTTCATGCCGTGAAGGCGGGCCACCTCCGATGGTTCGATGTTCTCCAGCGCCACCTGACGGAAGATGGTGATGGACACCGAATTGGTGCGTGGGTCTTCGAGAATCTTGCGGAGTGCTGTTTCCAGAAGGGTGCTGCGCCAGTCACGCTCCAGGTTGTCTGAGGCACTTTCCGTTTCAGCGGAGAGCTGGTCGGCGAGGGATGGATGAGTGCCTTCCTGGGGCGCATCGAGCGAGACCAGCCGGTCCACTTTGGCCCGTCGCCGTGCTTCGCGCACTTTGTTGCTGGCGATGGTCATGAGCCAGTTGCGGAAGCGTCCGCGCTCCCGGTCATACTGAAAGTCGGGCAACTTTCGAAGAATGACCATCATGGTCTCCTGCAGCACATCCAGGGCGGCGTGTTCATCACAGCCCTGCCTCCGGGCAAAAGAGATGACCACGCTGCTGTAGGTGTTGTAAAACCGTTCCCAGGCACTGGCGCCGCCGCCATTGCGCAGCGCTTCGATCAGAGTGAACCGGGTCGTGACATGCATGGGCGAAGAGTGTGGACATTCGCTCCTGGATTGCAAGAAGGGAGCGCCGGGCGCCTTGGAGAAGGCTTCAGCACAAAGGGTTCAAATTTTTTTGGTGCCACGCATAAGACTTCGCGGTGGAGGGGCAATAGCCCTCGTCATCCCTCACGGGCTCCCGACGCAACCACTCAATCAACCGCCTCTCCATGAAACTCATCCTGACATCCCTCGCCTTCGCCAGCCTCGCTGGCTACGCGGCTGCCAACGATACCCTCGCCACGGCCGAATCCTTCAACCTCAACAGCTCCAAGAGCTGCGCCATCAACCCAGCAGGTGACGTGGACTTCTTCCGCCTGAACCTGACATCCCGTGGAGATTTCGTCGTAAATTCGACGGGCACGACCGACACCTATGGACAGCTGCTCAACAGCAGCGGCACCGTTCTGTTCTCGCATGACGATGTCAGCTCCAACAATCGAAACTTCAGCATTCGCGCGACGCTGTCCGCTGGCACTTACTACGTCAAGGTTCGCCATTACCGCACCACCTCCACAGGAGACTACGTGCTGGTCAATGCCTTCACGCCGACACCATCGGATGATCACGGGAACACGGTGGCCGCCGCGACTCGTCTGACGCTTTCCTCCAATCAAGCAAGCCGTTCGGGCGTGATCGGAGTGATTGGCGATATCGATGTGTTCGCTGTTACGCTGTCCCAGGCTGGCAGCCTCCAGGCCGGCACCACGGGCAGCACGGACACCGTGGGCGCCTTGCTTAATGCGTCGAGTGTGCAGCTCGCCAGCAATGATGATGTGGGCTCCAATCGGAACTTCTCCCTCAGTTCCACGGTGACCGCTGGCACCTACTACATCACCGTTCGCGGCTATGGTTCGGCAACGGGCAGCTACACGCTGAACCTGAACTTCACACCCACGACGACCCCTGGCGGCGGAACCAACCCTCCTGGCAGCAAGGTGGCGCTTCTCGTGGGCATCAATGACTACATCAGTCCCACGGTCAATGACCTCGGTGCCTGCGTGAACGATGTGAATGACATCGGTGCCAAGCTGATCTCCTCGGGCTGGAGAGTGACCAAGCTGACCGATCGTCAGGCGACCAAGGCGGCCATCCGCAGCGCCATCAAGACCTTGTCCACCGGGGCTTCGCAGTTCCTCTTCTACTACAGCGGCCACGGCACCGCGATCGGCACGATGGGTGCGATTTGCCCGGCTGACACGACCAATGCGGCCAGCCTCCTCTCGGACACGGAACTCCGCGCTGATCTGGCGACCATCAGCACCTCAACGAAGATCTCCCTGGTCTTCGACAGCTGCAACAGTGGTCTCTTCATCGGTCGCTCGACCACTGGCGGTCCTGCGCCTGTCATTCGCTACCATCGCGTCGAGGGCACAGCTGCTCCTGATGCCCGTGCCACCGATCTCTTCGCTCGGTCGCTCAGCGTGAATGGTTATGTGGTGATCACGGGCTGCCGTGGCAATCAATACAGCTATGAAGTGGGCCGTAATGGCTGGCTGACAGGCCGTCTGGTGGTGGGCTTCAGCACCGCTTCCTACGACAGGAACAACAATCGCCTCATCAGCATGGAGGAAGCCTTTGCCGCAGCTTCGGCTGGCTACAGCAGCTCCAGCGGCCGCCAGGATCCCCAGCTCTTCGATGGCAACGGCACGACGCAATATGAGGTAATCAACAGGTAAGATCGCATCGCTTCAGCGCCATACTCCTGGTCTCAGAAACTCCCGAACTCTTCGATCCTCATGAAAACCAATCTGATCATCGCCACCGCCTCCCTCCCCATGGCCGCCCTTGCTGCCTTCGGCGCCTGGCACTTGGCGGACAGCCCGTCCAGAATGATCAGTGATCACATGACATCCAAGGCAGGGCTGAAACCTGCTACGGTGGGAATCCAGAAGATCGTGAGTGATCTCGAGACCAGGAGTGGCAGCGAAGACGAGAAAAGCCATTCGATGGTCCAGTCAGTCGAGTCCGACCAGCAGATGCTGGTCGCGCTCGACGGCTCCAAGTCGCGTGCCGAGCGCGCTATCGCGGCAGCTACCTTCCTGGGCACCGCGACCAAGGCCCAGGCTGAAGCATTTTTGAAGGCGGTGTGCGATCTTGAAGCCCGTCAGGCTGGAGCAGGCGCATGGTTGCTGGATCTGGGCAACGTGTCCCTGAGCGAGGGCGCTTCTGGCGCACTGGTGGAGGCCCTGATTCCCTCGCAAGGGCAGACTTCATCGCTCAGCGAGCCCATGCAGGAAGTTGTGTTCAAAGGCCTGCGCACGGATCACAACGGCGAGTCGGTCGGGAACGCTCTGACGGAGCGCTGGGCCTCGGAGCCCACCTCCTTGGTTCGTTCGCAGATCGAGTCGCTCGACAACCCCTGGTTTTACTCCGGCTCCGCCGTGGTGGCCGGTCAGAAAGGTGACGCCCAGATGGTGCAGGAGGCGTTGGCTCGTCTGGAGACCTGCCTGAGCCCCTCTACTCCCCAGGCTTTGCTGGCACTGGCGCAATCGGGTCTGGCCACCACGGATGACCTTGCCGACACCCTGCACTATTGGGCTCAGAGGCAGCCGGATGCTGCCGCTACGCTGGCAACTCTCAGGTCACTTCTGGTGGAGGCCACGGACCCTGCCCAGCGCTCGCTACTGGCGATGGCCGTTGCCGGCACTCAAGGGAAAGCCGATGCCCGCCAAGTCCTGGAAAAGGCCTTGAGCCAGACGACGGGAGGCGAACGCGCGAGCATTGAATACGCAATTCGTCTCGCCGATGAAACCGCCGCGCCGTCGGGAACCCCGGCACCTTGATTGGGATTGCAGTGCAAAGAGGCTCCGTGAGGCGGCTCGCGTGAGGTGCAGGAAGATTGAGATTTCGTCAGAGACCGTGGTTCGGTCGAGGTTCGGGCCTGGGAGCGTCATGGCTCCCGGGCTTTTCCTTGTCGAGGTGAGGCGGGCAATGTGAACAAGTCATCGAGAATTACCCTCCCTCCCAGGTTGCGCATTCGTCACATGCTGCCAAAGGTGGGCGCTCTCTAAAGCATGAGCGACCCCATCAAGCACGAGTGCGGCATAGCCGTTGTGCGGCTGAAAAAGCCGTTGAGCTACTTCCATGATACTGGACGGGGAGCGCTGCATGGGTTCAACATCCTGCAAGCTCTCATGACCAAGCAGCGCAACCGCGGCCAGGATGGCGTGGGGGTGGGCTGCACGAAGCTGGGGATGCCGCCCGGTATGCCTTACATGTTCCGCGTTCGCTCCATGGTCTCGGCGGAACGTATTGGCGAGGTCTTCGAGGAAGAGATGAAGGAGTTCAAGCGCATCGGCCGGCGCATCGACAAGGAGCGCAAGCAGGAGCGCAATGAGATTGGCACCGAGTTTGTGCCCTTTGATGAAGACCCGGTGGCGATCAAACGCGAGTTCGAGATGGCCGGTGAGGTTTACATCGGCCACCTCCGCTACGGCACCAGTGGCGACTTTGGGAAAGGCAGCCTGCACCCTTATCTCCGTCGCAGCACCTGGCCCACGCGCAGCCTGATGGTGATGGGCAATTTCAACCTGACCAACACTGCGGAACTGAATGAGGTCATGCGCAAGCGCGGCCAGCATCCGGTCTTCGGCACGGATACGCAGAGCGTGCTGGAAGAGATTGGCTTCCAGCTGGATGAGGCCCACACGGAGCTTTACCACAAGCTGCGCGACGCAGGTATCCCTGGGGACAAAATCCCGGAGCACATCAGCGCCATGCTGGATGTGCCGACTGTGATTCGGAAGTCGGCCCAGCTTTGGGACGGCGGCTACACGATTGTGGGCACTATTGGCAATGGCGACCTCTTCTTCATGCGCGACCCGAATGGGATCCGCCCGTGCTTCTACTACGAGGACGATGAATTGCTCGTCGTTGCTTCCGAGCGCGTGGCCTTGATGTCGGTGCTGGAGCTGGAGCACGAGCAGGTTAAAGAACTGCCGCCCGCGCATGTGGCGGTCATGAAGGCCTGCGGCACGCTGAAGATCAGCGAGTTCACCCCGACGCGTCCCTACAAGCCCTGCTCCTTCGAGCGCATCTATTTCTCCCGTGGCAACGACGCGGAGATCTACCAGCAACGCAAACGCCTGGGCGAGACACTGGTGCCGCAGCTGATCGAAGCCATCGACAACGACTTCGGGCACACGGTGCTCAGCTTCATCCCGAACACCGCAGAGACCGCGTATTTTGGTTTCCTTGATGGCTTGCGCAAAAGCCGTCGGGACGTGGTCAAGGCCGCGCTGGTGGAGATGATGAAGAAGGGCGAGTTTGACGAAGAGAAGCTCGATGAACTCGTGCTGCACAACTGGCCGCGCGCGGAAAAGATTGCGCTGAAGGACATCAAGATGCGCACCTTCATCGCGCAGGAAGATGGCCGCGATAAACTCGTCTCTAGCGTCTATGACGTGACCTACGGCGTGGTTTCCGAGAAGGACAATCTCGTGGTCATCGACGACTCCATCGTGCGTGGCACCACCCTGCGCACCTCCCTGCTACGGATTCTCGCGCGCACTCATCCGAAGCGCATCATCATCGTCAGCACCTCGCCCCAGATCCGCTACCCTGATTGCTATGGGATCGACATGGCGGAACTCGGCAAGTTCATCGCCTTCCAGGCCGCTATCGCCCTGCTCAAGGAACGTGGCATGAGCAAGGTCGTGGATGACACGTATCAGGCCTGCCTGAGGGAACTGGGCAAGCCGAAGGAGCAGATGCAGAATGCCGTGAAGGCCATCTACGAGCCCTTCACCGACGAAGAGATCTCTCGCAAGGTGGCTGAACTGGTGACACCCGAGAACTCCACCTGGAAAGGCAATGTGGAAGTGATCTACCAGACGATTCCCGATCTTCATCGCGCCCTGGGCGAAGAGTTTGGTGACTGGTATTTCAGCGGCAACTACCCGACTCCCGGAGGCTTCGCTGTTGTGAACAAGTCGTTTGTTAATTTCTACCGGGGCAAAGGCGGCCGCGGCTATGGCGAGACCTTGCTGTAATTTCCTTGCCCCACGCGTGTCTAGGACACCTCATTGGAAGTCAGATGGCGATGACAAAGCGATTGTAACCAATCGGTAACTTGGAGCTTTCACAGCGGCGACATAAGCTCGTCCGGTGAACTCAAAACACCGCTCGATCATCCTTGCCATCTGCATGCTCTGGCTGCTTAACCGTAGTGGTCATGCGGAAGATCGTGTGGACTTTTCTTTGGGCTACTACCTGGAAGATCACAACCGCGTCGAAGTCTGGAGCCCGGTGCTTTTGTGGGAAGCGGACTTCAACAAGAGTTCCGTCATCCGGGTGCAAGCCGTGTATGACGTGGTCTCGGGTGCTTCACCGACGGGCGCGCCTCCAGCACGGCGAACAAAAGAGGTCACCACCACCGTCTATTCCACATCCTACGATGTTGTCGGCGGCCCTTCGGGCACCACCACTCAAGTGCGGCGGGTAACCTCGACCAAGCAGACCGCACTGGTGCCTTACGGCAAACCGATCCTGCCATTGCACGAGTTTGAAGATCGTCGGCTGGGTTTGAATCTCGAGCTTGAGCATCGGCTGGAGGATTGGATCCTGAGCGGCTCCGTGGCTTACGGGACTGAGTCAGACTACGAATCGCTGGCGGGCACGATCAAGGTCGGACGAGAGTTCAATAGCAAGACCACGCTCATCAATGCGGGCCTGTCGGTGGGCCATGATTGGGTCTTGCATCCAGCCTTGGATCGATGGGATGGCAAGGATTCCATCGAGGGACTGATGAGCCTCGTGCAAGTGATCAATCCGACCACGCTGCTCACGGTGAGCGGCAGCCTAGGATCTGCATCCGGCTATCTCGATGACCAATACAAGTATGCCAGCGTGGACGACGTTCTCATGCCCGAGCATCGTCCGGATCAACGTGATCGTCGTGTGGGCTATGTGATGCTCAACAAGATGATCGAGCCTCTGCACGGCAGCCTGGAAGCCACCTATCGGCTCTACAACGACAGCTTTGGAGTGACTGCGAATACGTATGGACTCACGTGGTTTCAAAAGCTTGGCAAGAACTGGATTCTCGCCCCCAGTGTGCGCTACTACGAGCAGTCGGCAGCGGACTTCTACGCGCCCCTGTTCTCGGGCAAGCCTGAGTTCTACTCGGCTGACTACCGGTTGGCCAAGCTATCGACCCTCACTTATGGCCTGAAGGTGATCTGGAAGCCGGGTGATCGGGTGGAGATGAGCCTGGGCTACGATCGCTACACGATGAAGGGGCGCGATGGTGGGGCGACCTCGCCAGACGCCTTCCCTTCAGCCAACATCATCACGGCGGGGGTGAAGGTATGGTTCTAAGCCCACCGCCTTCCAAGCTCGACGCTGCAGCCCCGATTCTCTGGGGCAAGGACGACTGGTGTCGCGTGAACTTCCGCGCCATGGGCAGCGCCTGCCAGTTGATCTATCGGGCTCCGTCTCGAAAGCAGGCGGTCGGCTACCGCGATCAGGCGGTGGACTGGGTGATGGATTTTGAGCGCCGTTACTCTCGTTACCGCGAGGACAGCATGATCTCGGCAATCAATCGAGCCGCCGGCAGTGAGTGGGTCGAGGTAGATGCGGAGCTGGAATCGATCTTCTCACTCTGCGATCACTACCACTGGAGCACGGGAGGAGTGTTTGATCCGTCGTCGCTGCCCCTCATGAGGGTGTGGAACTATCAAGCTGAGCATCCGGTGGTGCCGACTGAAACGCAGATCGCCCAAGCGCTGGCGCTCGTCGGCTGGCACCAGGTGCAGCGCCGTCCAGGTGCGGTCTTCCTTCCGGTGCAAGGCATGGCCATCGACCTCGGTGGCATCGGCAAAGAGTATGCCGTGGATCGTGTGCTGGAACAGGCTGCGGGGTATGGCATCACAGATGTGATGGTGGACTTTGGTCGCGATGTGCGTGGACTCGGGCACTCGCCGAGTCAGAGCGTGTGGCGTGTGGGTCTCGAGCATCCGGTGGAGCTGGGTCAATGCTGGGGTGGTGTCCTCGCGGCCAATCGTGCCGTGGCCACGTCGGGTGATTATCTGCGGGGCTTTGAATTCGAGGGACGATACTACAGCCACATCCTCGATCCACGCACCGGACGCCCCATTGCCAATGGTTCGCAGGCAGCCACAATCGTTGCCCCGAGCTGCACGGAGGCGGGCGTGCTTGCCACCACGGTTTTGATCCTCGGCCCCGAAGAGGGGCTCGCGCTCGTCGAGCGCTCATGTTTCGCCCAGGGCTGTCTCTGGCAGAACGGTGTGCGGCACGACACCACCAGGTTCGCCAGTGTGCTGGCATGAACCGCCCCCCCGATTTCCATCATTATGAACACATCCACGTCATCTGATTTCACCGGCCTGCATGGTTGGGTGCCGATCATTGTTAGATACTTGTCACTGGCTCTTGCCTGCATCGTTCTCTGTCAGTGCGCTCCGGTGCATCCCTGGCAGCGCGGCAAGCTCGCCGAATACTCCATGCGGCCCGACCGCGATCCGCTCGCGCTCACTTTGGGCGAGCATGTCTTCTTCTCACGCGAGGCCGCCACAGGAGGTCGCGGCATCGGCGGTGGCGGCTGCGGCTGCAATTGAAACAACCTCACTCCAACCTCATTATGAACCTGCTTGCCAAGCTCTGCTCCCAGGCCTCCAAGGCCGCCATCTTGTTGATCGCCATCATGGCGTCGATGCCCCGCTCCACCGAAGCGGCGGGCGTCAACTACGCGACGACGATTCAACCCATCTACAATGCCCTCTGCATCACCTGCCACGGCAGCGTGGGCCCTGATGCAGGGCTCAACCTTCAGACCAACAGCTATGCGAACACGGTCAACAAGACCTCCGGGAAGTATGGCTCCTTCCGAGTCCGTCCGAACTTCGCCACCACATCGCTGAGTTCGATTTACACGGTCATTGTGTCGCAAGGATCAGGGTCTCGACACCAAGGTGCTAGCTGGGTGGCTACGGCTGCGCACAAAACCAGCCTAACGGACTGGATCAATCAAGGTGCGCTTCCCAACCTGAATCCGCCGACGGTCACCAGCTTGTCCACCACCAGCGGAGGCACGGCAGGAGGGGGCTCGGTGACGATCACGGGCACGGGTTTCGGGGGCACGGGAGCGTTCGCACCCGTGGTGACCTTTGGCGGCACGCCCGCGACGAATGTGGTGGTGACCACGGGCAGTTTCACCACGCTAACCTGCACGATTCCAGCGCATGAGGCTGGTGCGGTGGATGTGGTCGTGTCCACCACGGCGGGGGGGGCTTCGGCTGCCAAGGTCGGCGGCTACACCTACAATGCCGGTGCTCCGGCCAAGCTGGCGTTCAGTGTGCAGCCATCGTCTGCTGTTGCAGGTGGCACGCTGGCACCTGCGGTGAAGGTGGAGGTCCAGGACTCAGCTGGCAATCTGACTCCGAGCTCAGCAAACATCACGCTCGCACTGGGTGCGAATCCAGGCAGCAGCGTGCTCTCAGGCACTACCTCGGTGGCGGCCGTCGCAGGCGTGGCCACCTTTTCGAACCTCTCTCTGAATCGAGCGGGGAATGGCTACACTTTGACGGCAAGCGCGAGCGGCCTGACGGGCGCGACGAGCACCGCTTTCACCGTGACCGGCACTGCGCCAGTGATCAGCTCTCCGACAGCTTCGGCGGTGGCGACATCGACGGCCACTCTCGGTGGTGAAACCACTTCCGATGGTGGTGCCACAATCACCGCTCGCGGCGTCGTGCTGGCACCCACCAGTGTGAACAACAACCCCACCGTTGGCGGTGCTGGCGTCACGAATGTGGCAGCGGCTTCGGGTGGCATCGGTGCCTTCACCGTCAATGCGTCCGCTTTGCTGCCGGGCACGAGCTACACCTTCGCTGCCTACGCGACGAACGAGGTCACGACTTCCTACACGGCCACGGGTTCCTTCACGACGCTGAGCAACAATGCGAACCTTGCGAATCTCATTCCGAGCACAGGCACGCTGGCACCCGCCTTCAATAGTGCGACGACAGACTACGCCTTCACCGTTCCTTACACGACCACGTCGTTGACGATCACGCCTGCTACTTCGTCCAGCCTTGCGACCGTGACGGTCAATGGTGTGAGCGTCGTCTCAGGTGCGGCAAGCAACTCCATTTCGCTCTCCGTGGGGGCCAACCTCGTCACCACCTCGGTGACCGCTCAGGACGGCACGATCAGAGACTACGTCGTCAACGTCACTCGCACGGCTGCGAGCACGAATGCAAACCTGGCGAGCCTCACCACGAGCACGGGCACCATCGCTCCGGTGTTTGATCCGGCAGTGACGAGTTACGCGCTCACGGTGGTCTATGCGATTGATTCGATCAGCATCGTGCCCACGGTGGCGGATGGTTTCTCCACCTTGCAGGTGAACGGCAACCCCGCCGTGTCGGGTGCCGTCGCTGGGCCCTTCAGTTTGGTGGAAGGCATCAACACGATCACCACGCTGGTCACGGCTCAGGATGGCAGTTCCAAGACTTACACGCTCGCCGTGACACGTGAAGCCGTGAGCACGAGTGCGACCTTGGCCAACCTCGCGCCTAGCTCGGGTGCCCTGGCTCCTGCCTTCCACTTTGCCACGACCAGCTACACATTGAATGTCACGCTTGAGACGACCTCGGTGACATTCACGCCCACGCTCACTGCGGGCATCGCATCGGCGCAGGTGAATGGTTTGGCCGTTGCCAACAATGCAGTCAGCTCGCCAGTGAGCCTGAACGTTGGCAGCAATCTCGTCAGCATCGTTGTCACCTCTCAGGATACGTCCAAGACGCAGACGTATGAGGTCACAGTGAATCGTCTGCCGAGTGCGAATGCGAACCTCGCCAGCCTGACGCCCGCGGTGGGAACTCTGAGCCCGGCCTTCGATCCAGCCATCAGCAGCTACGATCTGGACGTGCCGAATGCGACGACCACGATCAGCCTCACGCCAATCACCGCGAATGAGTTCGCCACTCTTACCTTCAATGGCACGGCACTCGTTTCGGGTGTGGCCAGCAGTCCGTTAACTCTGCTGGAAGGACGCAATGCAGTGACGATCATCGTGACATCGCAGAGCGGTGTGCTCAAGACCTATGAGATCAACGTTCGCCGTGGCTACAAGGGCCTGCCACGTATCGTCACGCAGCCTGCTTCCCAGACGGTTTCGCTCGGTGCGAGTGTGACGCTCAACGTGGTCGCCGTCGGCTCCGAGACTCTCAGATACCAATGGCGGAAGAATGCCGTCAACATCCTCAATGCCACGAGCAGCAGCTACACGGTTCCGCCTGCGGTGGCCACGAGTGCGGGAGCTTACAGCGTGGTCGTGAGCAATGCTCTTGGGAGTGTTATCAGCGATGCTGCAACGCTGGCCGTGGCGAAGGCAGGCGTGGTGGATTTTCCTTCGATCACCACGCAGCCTGTGTCGGCCTTGGTGCCACTCGGTCAGACGGCCAGTTTCAGCACCGCCGCCGTGGGTGCTCCCACACTGGGCTATCAGTGGCGGAAGAACGGCCTGGCCATCGCCCTTGCCACCGCGACCAGTTACACGACACCAGCAACAGCGCTCACCAGCGCCGGAGTTTACAGCGTGCTTGTGAAGAATCTCCAAGGCAGCGTGGTGAGCACAGGTGCACGCCTGGGCGTGGTCAGCACGGTGGCGTCCACCAAGCTGGCGAAGGCTGGAACCATTGTGACGATCACCGTTTCGGCTGCGGGTGAAGGTTTGATCTACCATTGGAAGAAGGATGGTGTGGAGATCAACGACAGCACGGTGGGCACTCACATCGTCACCGGCACCAGTGCTGCCAGCTTGGTCATCAAAGGTTCCATCACGGGCGATACGGGTGTCTATACCTGCCTCGTGCGCATGGCGGACAAGACGCTCGAAAGCGGTGCTACGACTCTCAAGGTCTATGACAAGGCCCCGATCATTCAGCTGGCCACCAATGATGCGCTGCCACCTGCGATCGTGAGCGGCACCTACCACGACGGCACAGGCCACGAGTATGTGGTGCCGGTCGATCCCAGTTCGGATCGTTCCGTGGTGACCTTCACGGCCACCTTGCCTTCGGGCCTCAAGATCAACCCCACGACGGGAGCGATCACTGGCAAGCCTCTGGTGGCTTCGCCTGTGACGGGTCCTTTCAAGGTGACGATCACCGCCACCAATGCAGTGAACAAGCACAGCGTGGTCGTCTTGCTCACGGTCTCGCCGCTGCCGGGTCTGGTCGTCGGCACGTTCAATGGCCTCATTGATCGCGATGCTTCATTGACCAGCGGTTTGAGTTTGAACGCGACCAAGACGGTCAGCTTCGGCGGCAGCCTTTACGTGGCGACGACGGCGACGGGCGTGTTTTCGGGCAGGGTTGTGCTTGGGGCGCTGACTTATAGCTTCGTCACCAAGGTGCTGGACTCCAGCATCGGCGGCCATCCCACAGCGCACGTCGTGATCCCCCGGGGCACGGCGACGCCTTTGACGCTCGACTTCACGATCAACAAAGACACGGGCGAACTCACTGGAACGCTTACGGACAGTGTCGCACCAATGGTCAATGTGCACGCCTGGCGGCACACGGCTCCGGCCAGCACGATGCTCGGGGCTTACACGGCGGTGCTCGACTTCACGCCCGGACAGACCCCCGATCCCTCAGGCAATCTCGCTTATCCCCAGGGCTATGGCTTTGGCACACTCACCGTGGCCGCTGCGAGCGCGAGCTGGAGTGGCAAGCTGTCTGATGGCACCGCCGTGACCTTCTCTACCACGATTGGCAGCACAGGGCAGATTCCCATGCACATGATGCTCTATGTCAACACGGGTTCCGTCCATGGATGGATGCAGATCACGGCTGACCATCCGACCACACCGACCAATGGCGGACTGCCGCTGCTCGATGGCACCATCGACTGGGTGAAGGCGGCGCAACTTCCCACCTCGACGAATCACAACTACAAGGCGGGCATTCCGCTGCACTCGCTAACACTGGCGGGTGGGAAATATGTGAAAGTGGTGCCGACCGTGCTGGGTCTCGTCGATGGTGGTGTCGGCACGACCAATGCACGGCTCACGTTCAGTGATGGTGGTCTGACCGGTCCCGCACCGATCATCGGTGCCGTGATGGCTGGCGATTTGAATGCCACCACGTTCCGCATCACCAACCTCAACACACCGGCGATGCCTGTGGGTGCTGTCAACAATCCTGCTGCGCTGACCTTCGCCTTGAACGCAGCCACCGGTGCCATCAGTGGCACCTTCACCCTGGCGAAAGATCCCGACCCCACCGACCACGTGCTGCCCATCGCCTTGTTGTCCCGCACGGTTGCCTATGCAGGTGTGATCGTGCCGCGTGTGGGCATCAACAAAGGCGTGGGCTACTTCCTCATGCCCAAGCTGCCCGAAGATGGTCCGCCCAAGACCACCCTGCTCACCTCGGACATCTTGTCCGGTTCGTTTGAGCTGGGACCGAAGTAAAGTTTGGTGTGTTGCGAGCACCCGGCGTGATGGCTTTGGCCGTTGCGCCGGGTGTTTCGTTGAATGGCGAAGCGGCCCTGGGACGAGCTGATTGATCCCTGCTCGACACATCGCGCATCGTCGCTTGAATGGCGGCCCATGAAAATCCTCGTCACCGGCAAAGGCGGCCGCGAGCACGCCATCCTCACCGCGCTCAGCCAGTCACCCTCCCAGCCCCAGCTCTTCGCTTACCCAGGCAGCGATGCCATTGCATCCCTGGCCACCCGCGTGGACGTGCCGAATCTCACAGAGCTGATCGCCTTCATGAAGCGTGAAGGCATTGATCTCTGCGTGGCAGGTGAAGAAGCCTGGCTGGTGAAAGATGAAGGCCTTTCCAACATGTGCGCCGCAGCCGGCATTCCCTGCTGGGGACCGCGCAAGGAGTCGGCTCAGCTCGAAGCGAGCAAGGCTTTCGCCAAGCACTTCCTCAAGCGTCACGCCATTCCCACAGCGGACTTCACCGTGGTGGACTCGAAGGAGCAGGCCCTCGCTGCGATCACGCAGTATCCCATCGTGCTGAAGTTCGATGGACTCGCCGCTGGCAAAGGCGTGGCCGTGTGCCCGAATGCGGAGGATGCGGAGATCTTCCTCGATGAAGTCTTTACCCAGCGTCTCTTCGGTCCCGGTCAGCTCATCGTCGAGCATTGCCTCACCGGACCGGAGATCAGCGTCTTCGCCAGCATCTGCGATGGCTCCTATCACATCCTCATGCCCGCGCGCGACTACAAGCGGATCCGCGACAACGATCAGGGACCTAACACCGGTGGCATGGGTGCCGTCGCATCCATGGCGCTTGCCGAGCCTGCGCTGATGCAGCAGATCGAAGAGCACATCGTGAAGCCAACTGTCGCTGGCTTGCAGAGGGACGGCCTGCCCTATCGTGGCTTCCTCTACTTCGGCCTGATGCTCACGCCGACCGGACCGCAGGTGATCGAATACAATTGCCGCTTCGGCGATCCTGAGGCCGAGGCCGTGCTGCCGATGGTGCGTGGCGACTTCGCGGACTACTGCTTCGCTGGAGCCCAGGGCAAGCTGGACGCCTCGCTCATCTCCTTCGCCGAAGGCTGGAGCGTGTGCGTCATTCTGGCGAGCGCCGGGTATCCTGCTTCATCACGGAGCGGCGATGTCATCAGCGGACTCGACTCCATGGACGGAGCCCGCGTTTTCCACTGCGGCACCCGGAAGAATGCAGCCGGTGAATTTGAGACCAACGGGGGTCGCGTGCTCGCCGTCGTCGCGCAGGGCACCACTCGTGTCGAAGCTCGTGACCTCGCGTATGCCAATGCTGAGAAGATCAGCTTCGACGGTCGCCAGCGCCGCACGGACATCGCACGGATGCACTTTGAATAGTCGGCGCCTTCACTCTACGGGCAGTCGAATCGGTCGCGAAACCGAGCCCGGTCCCAGGATGAATCCGCCTCCGAAGTGCGGGCGGATCAACCCTTCGATCAGCGTGTCGCCGGTGGGTGGCGGTGTGTATTCGAACTTCATTCGGAATCTGCCGCTGAAGATGCCGGTGCGGGCATTGACGTTGACATTGAATCCTTGAATCCAATCGATCCCATACGATGGCAGCAGATTGTAAGCGGAAGGAGCCAGCTGAAGTCGATGGTCGGCACCCATGGTGAAGTCGGCGTTGAAGAACGCGAAGTAGCAAGTGCCCGAGGTGCCCAGGTAAGCGAAGTCGCCGAAGGGGTTCAGCCCTGCGGTCGGTGTCTGGAAGCGCTCGCCCGTGAGCATGACTGCCGTGTGGAACCCTTCAGGCCACAGGGCTCCACTGCCTGGAGCACGCGTCCAGAGCAGCTTGCCATCAGGGCGAGCCGGCTCGGTGCTATCGGGGCCGCTCCAGAATTTGATCGCACCATGCACGCCCGGTGATCGCGTTGTGGCAGGGAGATGGATCAAGGCGGTGTATTCGCTGTCGAGGAATCCGACGGCACGAACGGGTGAACCATCCGCGAGCTTCCCACTGGCGATGACGGCACCGTTGCTCGCTACCAAGGTCCAGCCGTAACCGATCCCTGCGGGTGGTGCTGGAGTCGCTTCATTCCGGGCCACGGAACGTGAGGCAGGAGATCGGCCCAAGGTCACCGAGCCTCCGATGATAATGCCTCCACCCCAACTGCCACCGGTGGAACCGCTGCCGCCAGATGACGAGGAGGTGAGGGACTCGATCTGCTCGAAAGCATACCCCGTGTCGCCACTCACCAGCGGCGAGGTCCAGTGGTCGTAGGTGCCTGCAACGTCAGCAGGCACGGGGCTTCGAGCGCTCCATTTCAATGAACGGCCAAAGAACATGGCAAAGGGATTGATGCCGGAGGTCTCCGCTTCGCTCACCGTTCCGGCACCGATGACTCCGAGGAGCACACCTCCGGCCCCGGCGTTGATTCTGAGAACGAACGGAATGCTGAAGCCAGGGAGTTTCCAAGGCAGGACGGTGGCGACAGCATCCACGGCGGCATCGTTTCCATGTCGATCAAACTGGCCTGCGACACGCGTGGTCTGAGCGCCCAGCGTGAAGGAGCCGGAGAACGTGCCTGCGGAGGTCGTGGTGATGCTGAAGCTGCCACCTTCGGGAATAAAGACATCATGAGGATCGATTAGGCCTGCAAAAGTCCCCACCGATCCCAGCGGCATCGGCTTCACCTTCAGCGGCAGGTAGTGAACCTGCTTCACGAGGCTCGCATCATAACCAACGACGGTGGTCTTATAGAATCCGGGCGCGGTGGCCACTCCTCTCAGCTGCCATGCTGGTGGTTCGCCAGGGGACGGACTCGCCAACACAAGTCGTATGCCGGGAGGAAGTCCCGTGATCACCAAGGGGCGAGCTGTCGAAGGCGTGTAAGGCAACGATGGGGCAAGATCGAGCTGCCAGGCACGACCCACACTCAGTTCCTCGGCCCAAAGAAGGGTATCGAGTGCCTGGGAGAAGTTTTTGGGCTGCACCTGCACGGGCAGTGTCAGTGCTGCGCTAGCCACACCTGCTCGCGAACTGACAAAGGTCGTGGCGAAGTAGCCTGCGGCGGTGGGCTTGCCTGCGATGAACCATTCCGTCACGGAGTTCCCGTCAAAGCCTTGTCGAGTCAGACGCTGGACGAGCAAACCAGGCGGCAAGCCCTGCGCCGAAACGCCGCTCAATTCATCGCCTTGAGTGCCCAGGTAGAGTTTGACGTTTTGCCCCATCTCAAAGGCGAGCCCCTCACCCCGGAACTCTTCCATGATGTTGTTGGGTCTCGTGGTGTCCGGGGCCTCGACGGCGAAGGTGCCCAGCGATTTGCCTCCGGCTTGCAGGCCGTAAGTGACACCTCGTGGTCGTGCGAGACGGAGCTGCGGGGTGGACGATCCTTGGATAAAGGCCCCATCTTCAAGAACACTGAAATCGTCATTCCAGGTGTAAGGACCCGGTCCGTAGGCCTCGACGGCCAGGGTGAGTGTCCTGCGAGTCGTTGGTCTCACGGTGCGCTCGACAGGGCGATAGACATTGATATGCCAGACTCGCGACTGCGCGGTGCCGAAGTCATTGGTCACTCGCAGCATGTAGAGCCCCGCCTCGGCTGGTGATTTCACGGGAGCCGTGGAGTAGGCAGGGCTGGTCGCTCCGGGGATGGGTGCGCCATTGCGATACCACTGGTAACGGAGCGGGTCCGTGCCCGTGGCATTCACGGAAAGTTGAGATGGCACTGCATCCACGGTGCCGATCTCGACTGTCTGCTCGCTGCCTGCCGCGTCTTCGATGACAGGTGCTTTGGCAACGGCAACCGTTGCGGTGAAACCGATGCCGTAGGTGTAGTTGGGGAAACTGGCTGCCTTGAATGAGACGAGAGCGTCCAGGTTGATCGCCGTAGCACTTTTCACCACGACGCGCACCACCATCGACTCGCCCGGGTTGAGGGTGGTGCGGGGCAAGGGATCTACCGTGACGGCCCCTAAGGGATCATTGCTGATTTGGGAGGTGATTCCTGTGAGCGGCACCAGCCCCGTGTTCTGAATCCGCAGTGATTCGGTGCGTGCCTTGTCCAGGGCCATCAGGCCGAGATTGATCGTCGCGCCGCTGAAGAGCATCGGACTTGTTAGCAGGGTGACACGGCGCAGCTGAAGGCCGGCGAGGTTCATTTTCATCACGCGACCGAAGTTCTCGACCAGCTCGCCTGAGTAAGTCGGCTCACCCGCATAAATCGTGGGACCATGCACGGCCAAGCACCCGCCTTGCTGATTACCGGGCACCAATCGGGTCAACAAGTGGAAGCCACGGTCATAGACGTCGATGGCAAAATGTTCCCGGAGTGGGTTGCCATAGGGATCTGTCATCGTTGGATCGTTGTGGATCGACTGCACAAAGAGATGATTCCCTTGGGCGGCGAGCAGGGCTCCATAAGCTTGTCCATTGACGAAGGTGCCGCCTTCCGCGTGCGACAAGGTCTTCGCGAGCTTCCAGACATTGCTTTGCAAGGTGTAGCACCACACCCTTCCCGAGGCGGCGGTGATGGGATCGGCATCAGGGGGGCGGACGAGTTGCTCCACGACTCCACCCACCATGAGCACGGAACCGCTGATGCAGACGCTTCGAGCGAATTGATCGAGCGGCAGCTTGGCTGGCACCTGGACCTGGCTGTGAAGCACCCAGCCAGACAACCCCTTCTTGAAGATCAGCACCGCATTCGCCACAATGTCCGCCACCGCAGCCCAGGTGCCGTCACAGCTCATGTCGGTAAGGAAGTAAGCGCGCGGTGCGGGCAGCGGCAGAATCCCCTTCCAGGACCAGTCGCCCGTCGTGTTTTTCTCCAGCACCGCCACGTAGCCATTGCCCCTTACCAGAGCGGTCTGGCCAGCGAGAGCGATGCCCTGCCCCCACAAGAATTGGGCCATGCTGGAGGGCGGCGTGAGCTTCTGCTTCTGAGTCCAGCCATGGGTGCCTTTAGCGAAAACGAAAACCGCGCCGGTGAATTCGTCAGCACCGGGTGCCCCGGCGAGGATGGTGTCGCCATCCAGCGCCACGCTGACTCCCAGGCGATCACCTTCGACTCCGTCGGTTGGCCTCAGCACGGTGTTAGGCTCCCAATTTCCATCTGCTCCCGCTGCAAAGACGGATACCGCACCTGTCCGACGCCTTTCTGCATTCACCTGACCTGGACTGCCCACGGCCAGCCACTGACCATTGACCGCCACCGCCTGCCCGAAGCGGGCCTGATCGTTGCCCCGATCATCCCGCCGAATGATCTGCCCGCTCTGCAAGGCTCCATTGGCAAGGGACTGCCACACTCGCACCCGTCCGGTCCGTGCCCCCGCGAAACCCCGATCGTTGAAGTCGCCCCAGAGAACATCGTTGTCACTCATGCTCAGCTGCGAGGCGAAAGTGGCACCGAACGCATGAGACCCGGCAAGGGCGGGCTGCCAGGAGCCGCTCGTGCTGCGCAGGTAGGCGAGAGTCCTCCATTGGCCCGATATCCACAAGGTGTCACCTGCGGTGGTGATCGCACCCAGCGTGCCCAAAGAGGCATTGGTGGGCGGGATCACCTCGATCTGCGCCCAGTCACCGGAGGGCCAGGAAAAAGCTCCCACACTGCCCCACGAGGTGAGCACCCAGAGGAGCTGATGGGTCTCGTTGAGTCGAATATCGAGAGTGCTGAGACGAATGGACCTGCGGGTCAGGTAGTTCGACAGCCGCACCTCACGGTCATAGACCCAGGACGAGCCGTTCCAGTGATACCAGTCGAGCACCGATTCTTCGACCACCACGGCCACTGTGCCGCGAATCAGCACCTTGCTTCCCCGTGCCCACGCCCAATCTCGGTAAGGGGCGGAGAGCAGGCCCTCATGGACCCAGAAGTTGCCGTTTTTGCGGAAGACATCCGCACGCTCGCGATCTGCATCACCCACCAGCACGGCATCGCCCGAGATGCTGATGGAGGTGCCGAACCCGTTCGTTGGCGTGACAGGGCTCGACAAGACGGTCTCCAGTGCCCAGGTAGTGCCACTACGACGGAAGAGGCAGACTTTGGATTTGTAGAGATGTCCCACGGCTGCGAGGTCGCCGTCGATGGCGACGACGCTGCCGAATCCGGTGATGCCAGAGTCTGGAGGCGGAGCCAGCTCGGCCTCCAACTGCCATCCATTGGCTGGCGATCTGACATAAACGTAAGCCCGGCCTGTGAGCGAAGCCCTGGGCACTCCGGCAATCATGGTGCTGCCGCTGGTGGCGATCACCTTGCCGAACTCGTCCGCAGCCTTGGCTCCACCTTCGTCGATCGACACCAGTGTCTGTGACGCACCTTCCAAGAGCGCGACTGCCTGGGCGGTGATGGTGGCCGCGCAGAGACACGCGAGAAGGACGAGAGGTTTCATGCCAGACAGATGCTGTGGGCGATTTAGCCGACGATCATACCGGATCGGCGCGGGAGGAACAAGCAGACACTTTGACACCACGGATGAGCACGGCACTATCATGCCCCCATGCCTGAAACTTCGTCCCGTCCGCTCCTCGATCCTGCTGAGATGGCGTCGTGCATTGAGCGGCTGGCGAAGGAGATTTGCGAGAGCCATCGCGGCTCGAAGCAACTCGCGCTCGTGGGCGTTCACAAACGTGGCGTGCCTCTGGCCCAGCGCATCGCGGCGGCGATGAAGGCCATGCCTTGCGCCGAGGTGCAGTTGGGCACCATCGACATCACCCAGTATCGCGATGACTTGAAGCAGATGAAGTCGCTGCCCAAGCTCGAGGGCTCGGACATCGCCTTCGATGTCAATGACACGCACGTGGTGATCTGCGATGAGGTGCTCTACACCGGGCGCACGGTGCGTGCGGCGCTCGATGAATTGCTCGATCACGGTCGCCCCGCTCGGGTGCAACTGGCCGTGCTGGTGGAGCGCCCAGGACGTGAGTTTCCCATCCAGCCGGACTACGTGGGCATTCATGCCGAAGCCAGCACCGAGGAGCGTGTGTGTGTGCGCTTTGCCGAAGTCGATGGCCGCGACCAGGTCTATATCCAACCTTCCAACCTCAAAGACGCATGACGCCCCGCAAGGACTTGCTCGATATCGCCTCCCTAACCGATGAGGAAATCCAGTTCGTGCTGGATAACGCCGTGCCTTTCAAAGACCTCTTCAAGCGCAGCGTGAAGAAGGTGCCCACGCTCAAAGGCCAGACCGTGCTGCCACTCTTTTATGAGGCCTCCACGCGCACGCGGTCGTCTTTCGAAGTCGCTGCCACGCGGCTCAGCGCGGACATCATCCAGTTTGATGTGGACTCCTCCAGCGTGACCAAAGGCGAGTCGGTGCTGGACACGGTGGAGACGCTAGAGGCCATGAAGGTCGATTACATCGTGGTGCGGCACAAGCAGAGCGGCATCCCGAATCTCATCGCCCGAAACACCCGCGCCTCGGTGATTAATGCGGGTGATGGATTCCATGCTCATCCCACGCAGGCACTGCTGGATGCCTTCACGATCAAGGAAACCGTCAGCAGTGTGATCGGGCGCAAAGTGGTGATCGTGGGCGACATCAAGCACTCCCGCGTGGCTCGCAGCACCAGCCTGATCCTTCGCCGCCTGGGCATGAAGGTGGCCTACCTTGCACCTGGTTCACTGATGCCGCGCGATGTGCCCGACGAGGTCAAAGTGCTCAACACCTGGGACGAACTCTGGGCCTGGCAGCCGGAGATCATTTACCTCCTGCGCGTGCAGATGGAACGCCAGCGTGAACCCTTCTTCCCTAGCGTGAGCGAGTATCACAAGGTTTATGGCATGACCGATGATCGTCTGGCAAGGGCGCGGGCCGAGGGGCTTTATGTGATGCATCCCGGTCCGGTGAATCGTGGTGTGGAGCTTACGGACAACGTCATGACTTATGAGCGCAGCCTCATCAATCAGCAGGTGGAGAACGGCATCGCCGTGCGCATGAGCGTGCTCTACTGGCTGCGCCCCGGTGCTGGAGTGGAGGCCTGACGACGAGGTGCCAGAGCGGATCGCTTGGTGACGAGGTGCACTTTTTGCTTCTCAACTGTTCGGATTTCAGCGAGCGTTCCGACGATTCGTAGCAATCCCCATCATCCCCTCCCTCCAAACCTTCCCACATGAACTGGTATTACGCTCTCAATGGACAGCAGAAAGGTCCCGTCTCCGAGCAGGAGATCATGCAACTCGTTAGCTCGGGAACCATCAATGCCGGCACCCTGATCTGGCGCGATGGACTGGCCGACTGGCAACCTGTTTCCACTGCCCTTCCAGCAGCGCTGGATACGGCTCCGGCCAATGTGCCGCAGATCGGGGGCCTCGCGGTGCCAGCTGCTCAGAAGGATCTGTATGTGCAGCAGCTCCGTGAAGGCGTGAGCCCCAGCCTGCCAGGTTCCATGGAGTATGCGGGCTTCTGGATTCGAGTGGGGGCGAAGATCATCGACAACCTGATCTTTGTTTTCAGCCTGCTCTTCGTGATGGCGGTGCTGGGAATGATCATGCATTTCGCCGGACTGCAGGTGATTCCTGAAGACACGCAGAACAATCCAGGGGCGCCACCTCCCGTTGGCTTCATCATTCTGATTGGCATCTACTACATTGGTGCGTTCCTCGGGCCGCCCATCTACAATGCCATCTTCGTGTCCCGATCGGGTGCCACGCCTGGGAAGTCAGCGTGCGGTTTGAAGGTCGTCAACGAAGACGGCAGTCCCGTGACCAAAGGCCGCGCCTGGGGGCGTGGATTCGCAGAGATGATCAGCGGGATGACCTGCTCGATTGGTTACGTCATCGCTGGCTTCGATGATCACAAGCGTGCCTTGCATGATCACATCTGCTCCACGCGCGTGATCAAGACTCGATAGGCGAACTCTCTCTCACGCCTGCCCGCATGGCTGCTGTCCGCTGCGCCTTTTGCAACCAACCTCTGCCCGCTGATCAATTGGTCAGCGGAGCGAACACGGTTCGTTGCCGGGTGTGTGGTGGCAAGACGCAGCCAAGCATCTTTCCAGCGTTGCTGGCGGACTCCGCGCCCAAGCCACCGACTCTTCCCGAAGAACCTCTGGCGGAAGGCGAGGCTGCGTGTTTTTACAGCCCCGCTCGGCGCGCTACGAAGTCCTGCCATCATTGCGGCGTGCTGATCTCAGATTTGTGGGCGGCACAGTGGGGCCAGGACACCGTCTGCCTGAAATGCCTGGATCACCTGCGGGACAAGTCCAAGGACACCCGCTTCGGCAGCAAGCGCACGCTGTGGGACAACATGGTGCTGGCCCTCGGCCTGGCACCCATCATTACGCTGCCCCTGCTGGTGTTTTACTGGATCGGCATCATCACCGCACCCGCGGCATTGATCCTGGGCCTGTGGCATTGGAACTCGCCGCGCAGTCTGGTGCCGAGAGGGCGCTGGCGGCTGATCACCGGACTGCTGCTGGCCTTCCTCCAGGTGGCTGGTGTGGTTACCTTCATCTTAAGCCTGTGGTTTGGCTGGTTGGACTGAGCCGATCTCGCACCCCATGAAGAAGGCATTCGAAGACTATCGCTACCTGGCTGGAGGCTCCGGCGTGTCCGGCTCGCTGTGGGAAGGGCCCGATCATCTGCTCTTTATCGACGCGGGCGGTTTTCTTTTCGCCTTCAGCGAGACCTACAAGCGCATCGACTACGCGAAGGTGCAGACGATCAATCTTGCCCGCACCTCCAAGTTCGGCTGGCTGGCAGCGGCGTTCGTGATTCCGGTGCTGCTGGCGGGGCTCATTTTCGCTTCGTTGCTGACCCGCACAGGTGGCATCGGCGATGCAGCGATTGGCGGAGGGATTTGCCTTGCGGCAATGCTGCTGTTTGGCGTGCTTCTGATCATTCATCTGGCGAAGGGCCCCACCTGCGTGGTGAAGCTGCAAACGGCGGTGCAGGTGGTGCGCTTGAAACCGCTCAAACGCCTGCGTGGCGCCCAGGCCGTCATCGCGCGGATCACGGAACTATGCCGCCTGCATCAAGGGCAAGAGGCCGTGCCGCTGGAATCGCTGGGGCAGGCGAGGCCCGCTCAGGCCTTTGATCAGCGCGGGATCAAGGCACCGATGCCGCGTTCGAAGTTGTTGATGATCGCTGTGCCATTGCTGCTGGTGGCGGGAGCGATGTTTGCGGGTGAGCCTTTCGTCGCGGGCACGGCCTACACGGTCGTGGATCTTCTCGTCTGTCTCGCCGCTCACATCCTCATGGGCATTGGTCTGGCCCGTTTGTCTCGCTATGAATTGCCGGGCACGCTGAAGACCGCTTTTTGGGGATCAGTCGTGAACTTTTTCGTCATCGCCATCTTTGCTTACGGGCTGCTGATCGCAGGCTCCATGATGGTCGCTGCCGAGGCAGTCCGCAGCGATAGCGCAGTGGATGATCTGGGGATGAAGGTCAATACGGGCATCTTTTTCTGGATGGCCAATGCGGGCTTCAAGGAACTGAGTGGCTTTGCCTGGATCTTTGTCGGGCTGGGCGTGCTGAATGTGTTCTTTGCCTTGCTCGGGATGCCTGCGCTGATGCAGACGCTGCGGCAGTCGAAGTCTGGCGAAAGCTCTGCGCCTCCTCCTCTCACACCTTCCTCTTCAGCGCCTCCGCCGATCACACCACCTGTGACGCCCTCCACGGATGTCGAACCACCCGCTGATCCCTCATGAGCGCCTCCGCACCATCGATCACGAGGGCGACCTGCTTCCATCATCCGCAGCGTGAGGCGGCGGCGAAGTGCGTCTCCTGCGGGCGCTCCTACTGCCGCGAGTGCGTGACACCCGTAGAGCGACGGATGATGTGCGCTGGCTGCCTCAAGGAGAAGACGGCGGTCAAGGCAGAGAAGAAGCGCGACTGGTTTGTGGTCTCGATCATCGGGCAGGCATTGCTCGGGCTGATGGGTGTCTGGTTCGTCGCCTATTTCATGGGCCGGGTGCTGCTGCAGATGCCCGACACCTTTCATGAAGGCACCGCATGGGAAAGGATGATCAGCAAGTAACCCACCCATGGCCAAGCCCAAGACACGCGCGGATCAGCCCCTCCTCCAGATCGTGGAGGAGGCGACCGAACTGTTGCGCCGTGCGGACATGAATACCTGGGTGTGGTGGTTCGCAGGCACCATGCCCTTCGTGTGTGGACTGCTTCACTACGTGAGCGACATGAGTCGTGCGGCGAGTGCGTGGGACCGACTGCCAGGTGCCTCGCTCACCATGGGCCTGCTCTACTGGTGGATGAAGGTGGCACAGGCGGTGTTCAGCGATCGTTTGTTGAGGCAATTGCGTGGTGGCGAGCAGGCGGAGAAGATGAGCAAGCGTGCGTGGCTCCGCTTTGTCACCTCGCAGGCGATGATCCACTGCACGGCATCCTTCACGCTGCCCTTGTCATTGCTCGCCATGCTGCCCTTCGGCTGGATGTATGCGGCGTTTCATAATGTGTCCGTGCTGGCCCTCAGCCACTTTCGTCAAGGCGGGCGCACGCGTGATCTGATGCGTGTGGCCGTGGTGCAGTCGAACTACCGGCAAGGGCAGAACCACGGCCTCATGCTCATCCTGCTCACCTTCGCCAGCATCGTCTGGCTGAACTGTTTCCTGGGCGTGCTCCTGATGGTGCAACTGGCCAAGGCGTTCACTGGCGTGGAGAGTGAGTTCTCACGCAATCCGTGGACGCTGCTCAGCTCCGCGATGTTCGCCACCACGATCATGGCAAGCTACCTCATCGTGGGTCCGCTGGTGAAGTCCATGTATGTGCTGCGGTGCTTCTACAGTCTCTCGCGCAAGAACGGCGAGGACCTCATCGTGGCCTTCCGCAGGGCGGCGGCACCAGCGCTGGCGCTGATCACAGCGGTCCTCTTCTTCGCGGCGGGCTCGTCATTGCAGGCAGCGCCTGAGGCTGCCGTGGCACCTGTGGTGGCAGAGAATCCTGGAGTGAAGGCCGACCCCGCTCAGCTTGATCGCAACATCCGTGAAGTGCTCCAGCGCGAGGCTTTTCAATGGCGACTGCCTCGCGAAGAAAAGCGCGAGGACAAGGATCGTGGCTGGATCGCCTCCTTCCTCAAGAGCGTGGGTGAGTGGCTCGACAAGGCGGGCAAGTGGGTTAGCGAGACCTTTGACAAGCTTCTCGTCGAGAAGATCAAGGAGTGGCTTCGTCAGCTCAGACACGGACCCAACTTCGACGATGCACCAACAACGGCCGCCGCCTGGGCCGAGTCTGCGCAACTTGTTCTCAAGGTGCTGCTCATCGTGCTCGGCCTCATCATTGTCGTGATGCTGATCCGCTTCCTCCGCCGCACACCGCCTGCCAAGGCCACGGCCGCTGTGGCCGCGATGCCCGAGGTGAATCTCGAAAGCGACCACATCATCGCCAGCCAGTTGCCCGAGAACGAATGGCTGCGCCTCGCGCAGGAGAAAATCGACAGCGGCGACTATCGCCTTGCCATGCGGGCCTTCTTCCTCGCTACGCTCGCGCACCTTGGCGAGCGCAAGCTGCTGATGATTCGCAAGTCGAAGTCCAATGGCGACTACGTCCGCGAACTCGCCCTGCGAGCCCGTGACCGCAACGACCTGCGCGGCATGTTCACCGACAGTGTCCGCACCTTTGATTGGGCCTGGTATGGCTGGCACGACGTGACTCGCGACCTGCTCGATCAATTCCGCACCAACCACCAGCACATCGTATCCGATGGCGTCCCCCGCTGATTCATCTCCCAGCAAAAGCAGCACCGGCGCATGGCTTGCGCTGGCGGCAATCTTTGTGCTCGGCGGGCTCGCGGTGAGCCGGATGTTTGCGGATCGCTTCGACAGCGGCAGCCAGTATCCGCCTTACTCAACGATGCGCACCGATCCCTTCGGCACTCGTGCGTTGTTCGAAGCGCTCGACATGATGCCTGGCGTGGAAGTGGTGCGGAACTTCGATTCCCTTCACAAGCTCGCCCGCGATCAGCGCATCGCTTTGTGGGCGGGTGACGGTGCAGCCGGACACAAACCCGCTGACGTTCGAGGTCAGGCCTTGGTGTTCGTTGGACTAACGGCCGATGAGTTTCAGACGCCCACCGAACGCACCCAGCATCTCGAGCGCTTCGTTCGCGCGGGTGGAAGGCTGATTCTTGCGCTTGATCCTGACAGTTCACCGCCAGGTCGGATCGAGCGTGATCTGGATCGCGCCCTCAATGAACTGGACGAAGAGGATGAGGTCGAGCGTCGGAAAGCTCGTGATAAGAAGGATGCCGCCAAAGACAGCAAGGCCGATTCCCCCGAGCCATCGAAGCCAGATCCCAAGGCCAAGGCAGCTCCCGAAGACAAAGCCAAGTCATCGCCCCAACCCGCGCCTGCGGTGGATTCCAAGACCGACAAGGACAAGAAACGCGAGAACGGCAAACGACCACGGCATTTGCTTGGCAATCGTGATGCTCTCTCGTTCGCCTTTAAGGCCAGCATCGTGAAGGAGCCCTTCAAGGCCAACGAAGATGGCAGTGGCATCAAGCTTGATGTGAAACCCGGACTTCCGCTCAAACCCGATGAGGTGCCCGAGTGGTTCAGCAGGCTCTACATTGATGACAATCCCAAGCAGGATTGGACGCCAGCCTGGACTCGCCGTGTCGCCGAGCGACTCAAAAAGAAGGAGAGCACCGATGCGACCTCGACCAAACCCGCGGTCGAGACAACTCCAAAGCCAGCGACCGAAAAGACCATCATCACCTCCGAGCCCTCGCCATGGAAGCCTTTGGCCAGCAAGGGCTCCCGCCCCACCATCATGCAGCGTTCGCTAGGCGCAGGCACCATCATCTTGTGCACCGACCGATTCTTCTTGAGTAACGAGGCATTGTGGAAAAACGCCAAGCCCAAGTTCATCTCCTGGCTCCTCGGTGACGCGACCACCGTCATCTTCGACGAGACTCACCTGGGTGCGATGATCGGCGACGAAGATGGTGTCATGACGCTCGCCCGACGCTACCACATGCACGGGCTCTTCCTGGGAGGCATCCTGCTTTTCGCTCTCTACGTCTGGCGCAATGCTTTCAGTCTCGTGCCTTCGTCCGCAGATGATGACCTCGGGCACTGGCGATCCGACGCTGTGGCAGGACAAAGCACCGCCAGTGGTCTCGAAGGGCTGTTGCGTCGTGGTGTGAAGTTCGGCGAACTGTTGCCTCGATGCTTCACCATCTGGTCTGGCACTCGTGCTGCAGCGGGTGCAGTGCCTCCGCAGCGCCGAGCCCGGGCCGAAGCCCTCCTCGCCGATCCCGCCGTCCTCAAGACCCCTGTCAGCACCTACCAGCGCATTCGCGACGCGCTGCATCCTTCGAAAAAACCCTGAACGCCACTACTCCATGAACCTCGACCTCCTCAAAACCATGCTCGCGACCGCCCGCGCTGAGATCGCGAAAGTGATCATCGGCCAGCAGTCGGTCATCGATCACGCGCTCATCGCGATCTTCACGCGCAACCATGTGCTTTTCGAGGGTGTGCCGGGCACAGGCAAGACCTTGCTGGTGCGCACGCTCGCACAGGTGCTGGGCACGGACTTCGGTCGTGTGCAGTTCACACCCGACCTCATGCCTGCGGACATCACGGGCACGAGCGTCTTCAACTTGAAGGAGAATGAGTTCAAGCTCGTGAAGGGCCCTGTGTTTTGCAGCTTTCTGCTCGCTGATGAAATCAATCGCGCTCCGGCCAAGACGCAATCTGCGCTGCTCCAGGCGATGCAGGAACGTCAGGTCTCCATCGACAACGAGACCCACGCCTTGCCCGCCAGCTTCACCGTCTTTGCCACGCAGAACCCGGTCGAATACGAAGGCACCTACCCTCTGCCCGAAGCGCAGAAAGATCGCTTCATGTTCAAGCTCAAGGTCAGCTATCCGACGCGCGATGAAGAGATCTCGCTCGCCGGTCGCTTGCTGGGCAAGGAAGCACCCGAGTCCGTGCTCGACAGCGGCGCGGTGCGCCCGGTGATCACCGCGGATCAAATCGCCGAGATGCAGGCGGCGCTGCAGCAGGTGGTCGTTCGCGATGAGCTGGTGAGTTACGTGGTCGAAATCGTCCGCGCAACGCGCGAGCACGAGGCCGTTCTCGTTGGCGCCGGTCCGCGTGCGACGATCGCTCTCGTCCTTGCCAGTCGTGCGCGTGCGGTCCTCGATCAGCGCGACTTCGTGACTCCCGATGATGTGCGAGCTCTCGCTGAACCTGTGCTCGGCCATCGTCTGCTGCTGCGCCCTGAATACGAAATCGAAGGCCTTACCGTCACGGAGTTGGTGAATCGAATCCTCGACGTGGTTCCGGTGCCGAGATAACATTCAATCAACCCATTGAATTCAACACTATGAGCGTTCGCGAGATTGAACATGCCATCGAAGAATTGCCTGCGGAGCAGTTTAGGGAGTTGCGCAACTGGTTCGCTGATCGCGACATGGAAGCGTGGGACCAGCAGATCGAAACGGATAGTGCCACCGGGAAACTCGACTCATTGATCAACCGCGCCATGGACGAGTATCATGCCGGACAAGCCCGAGATCTTTGAACACAAGGCCGCCAGCAGTTTCTGGCAAGCCTACTCAAGCCTGTCAGCCGATGTGCAAGCACTCGCTGACAAAAACTTCTCCCTCCTCAAGAGTGATTCGCGACACCCTTCGCTTCAGTTCAAGAAAGTGGGTAAACTATGGTCTGCCCGAGTCGGTCGCGATCATCGCGCGCTCGCAGTCGCGATACCCGCTGGATTTTTGTGGGTGTGGATCGGCAAGCACGAGGAATACGACAAACTAATTTAGCGCCGCATGTTCGTTCCCTCCAAACGCCTTCTTTGGTTCGTCGCGCTGGTCGTTGTGCCGGCGTGGTTCGTCCTGGGCGTTGCGGGTGCTCCCGTCGATGTGCTTGTGTTAGCGGGCGTGGTTCTGGTGGGCATCCTTGCTCTGGATGCGCTCACGTCTTTGCTGCGGCTGAATGGCATTCAGGTCGTGCTGCCGGACATGGTGCGCACATCGAAGAGCAAGAGCTTCAAGCTGGAAGCCATCGTGCTCGATGCCTCCAAAGCTCTGCGTCATCTGCGCTTAGGTCTGCCCTTCCCGCGCATGCTGGAAGTCGATGCCGCGGAACTCGATGTGAGTCTGGCCGACGATGGCAGCGGAGCGAAGCCGCGCTGGGATGTGCTGGCGTTGGAACGCGGTGCCTACACGATCAACCGCGCTTACGTCGAGACCTCTTCACGCCTGGGGCTGTGGGACCTGCGACGCGCAGTGCAGTGCCAGTGTGAGGTGCGTGTGTATCCTGACTTGAGTCGTGAACGCAACCTGCTCGCGCCGCTGTTCTTCCGGCGCGGCAGCATTGGCACGCATCAGGTGCGGCAGTTGGGCAAAGGCCGAGAGTTCGAGCAACTTCGCGCCTACACGCCCGGCGACAGCTACGGTGACATCTACTGGAAGGGCACGGCGAAGCGTCGTTTCCCGGTGACGATGATGTATCAAATCGAGCGCACGCAGGAGATGCACGTCATCCTGGACATCTCGCGGCGCAGCGCTCGTCCGCTGGAGAACCTGGGCGCGGCGGCGGATCGCTTTGCACCCAAGACGCAGTGCGAGCGATTCATCCAGGCGGCGCTGGTCCTGGCGCTGGCGGCGGAGCAGCAGAACGATCGCTTCGGCATGATGACGTTCAGCGATCAGGTGCACACGACGCTGCCTGCGGGCGGAGGGCGCTCGCACTACAATGCGTGCCGCGACGCGCTCTACACGCTGGAGCCGCGCATCGTGAGCCCGGACTACAATGAGCTGTTCATCACCGTGGGCAATCGTTTGCGCCATCGCTCGCTGATCGTGGTGCTCACGGACCTGGGCGAACCGTGGCTGTCGGAGTCGTTCTCCGAGGCCGTGCGACAGGCAGCACGTCGGCATGTGATCCTGGTCCACACCTTGGGATCGAAGGAGTTCCAGCCACTGTTCCACCGCAGTGACAAGATCGATCACGCGGACGATCTCTACTCGCGCATGGCTGGGCATCTGATGTGGAGCGATCTGCAAGAGACCACGCGCGACCTGAAGCAATGCGGCGTGCATCTCACCTCCAGTCTCCAGGAGAACCTCATCGCGGATGTCATCTCCGAATACCTCAACGTGAAGAAGCGGCAGTTGCTATGATCATTGACCTCAAACGCTTCGTCGAGAAAGAGCGTCCGTTCTGGCAGGATCTGGAGCGCGCGCTGGATCGCATTCAGGCGGGAACGCTCGATCTGTCTGACCTCAAGGAGAGCCGTCGCGTGCTGGGTTTGTTCCAGCGGGCCTGCTCCGATCTTTCGCGTGTGGGTCAGGCCAATGCCGAGCCAGAGCTGCGCACCTACCTGGAGACGCTCGTTGGGCGTGGCTACGCCGAGATTCATTCCGCGCAGACGTATGTGAGGCGCTTCCGTCCAGTGCATTGGCTGCTGCATACCTTCCCGCAGACCTTCCGGCGGCAGGCCTGGGCTTTTCATTTGTCCTCCACATTGACCTTGGTGGGCATGATCGTTGGCGGACTGATGCTGGTGCTCGACGTCGATGGCCGACGGGTGGCGCTTGCTCCGTTCCAGCACGTGGCGATGCAGACGCCATCGGAGCGTGTCGCGAACGAAGAGAAAAACTACAAGGAGAATTCCCATCGCATCAGCGAACACAGCGGCACCTTCTCCGCGCAGCTGATGGCGAACAACATTGGCGTCTCGATCAAGGCGATGGCGTTCGGTCTGACCTGGGGCATCGGCACCGTGTTGATCCTGTTTTACAACGGCGTGATCCTCGGCGCGGTGTGTCTCGATTACATGCTCGATGGGCAGACGGTGTTCATGCTGGGGTGGTTGCTGCCGCATGGTTCGTTTGAGATTCCGGCCATCCTCATCGGTGGTCAGGCGGGGCTGGTAATCGCACGCGCCTTGATTGGCTGGGGCACGCGGGATGGCATTCGCACTCGACTTCGACTCATCGTTCCCGAGGTGGCGACCTTGATCGGTGGTGTCGCCGTCATGCTGGTGTGGGCAGGCATTGTGGAGGCCTTCTTTTCCCAATATCATGAGCCCGTTCTGCCTTACTGGGTGAAGATCGCCTTTGGCTCCACGGAGTTGGTCACGCTCGCTGCCTTTTTGATCCTGTGCGGACGCAATGACAAACCCCGGCCTGCTTCTGCCTGATGTCCGCCGCTCGCAACAGCACTGCCACCTTGCACATCTCCACGCCGGAGGGAGTGGTATTCTCATTGCCGCTCGCAGGGCCCGTCACTCGCGCGATCGGCTTTTTCATCGACTACGCTGTGATCATGGCCGTGCAGAATGCGCTGATGTTTGTGATCACACCGCTCGCCATTTTCATGCAGGATTTCGGTGCTGCCGCAGGGGTGCTCGTGCAGTTCATGCTGACCTTCGGATATGGAGGGTTTTGCGAGCTGCTGTTCAATGGTCAAACCCTCGGCAAGCGCGTGATGCGTATCCGCGTGATGGACGAGCGCGGGCTTCGACTGCGGCCCAGTCAGGTGATCGTCCGCAACCTGGTTCGCATCGCCGACATGCTCCCGATGGCCTATGCCGTGGGCGGCTTGTTCTGCTTGTTCAGTCGGCGTTGTCAGCGGCTCGGAGACTTCGCTGCTGGCACGGTGGTGGTGCGTGAAGTCAAAGCCACAGCACCCGACGTCGAAGGCGTGCTCGGCGGTAAATACAACAGCTTCCGCGCCTATCCACACCTCGAAGCCCGCCTGCGCCAGAAGGTCTCGCCCGATGAAGCACAGCTAGCGCTCGCCGCGTTGGTGCGTCGCGAGCAACTCGAGTCCGACGCGACGATCAAGCTCTTCGAACTCATGGCCGCGCGCTTCCGTGAGAAGGTGAAATTCCCCGACGAAGCGGACTTCGGCCTCAGCGACGAGCAGTATGTGCGCAACGTGGTGGATAGTTTGTATCGCAAGGGCTGACATGTCCGTCTTGCGTCACCCCGGCGCTCCAAACGCTTCAGTCCTACTCGTCCTCCTACTCTTACTCGTCCTCGATTCATGAGCTGCCAGAAAGCAGAAGCGCCGTCGAGTAGGAGGATGAGGAAGAGTAGGAGTGAGATGGATTGGCTCAGAGCGGATTTGCCAAATCGTGCGCTTGGCTTGTCGAGAAGGAAAGGCACACGCCGCGCGTTCAGTCTTCCATCCCCATGCGTGTCTCGTTTCTCCATCTCACTGCACCAGCTTTCCTGATCGGAGCCAGTCTCTTCGCCGCCGAGAAGAAGATCGACTTCCAGCGCGACATCCGCCCGATCATTTCGGACCGCTGCTACAAGTGCCACGGCCCTGACGAAGACAAGCGCAAGGGCAAGCTGCGGCTGGATGTGCGTGAGGACGCGCTCAAGCCCGCAAAGTCCGGCGAGCGCGCGATCGTGCCGGGCAAGGTGGACGAGAGCGAGCTGGTGACGCGCATCTTCAGCACGGACGAGAGCGACATCATGCCGCCACCGGAGATGAAGAAGCCGCTGAGCGAGGAGCAGAAGCGCCTGTTCAAGCAATGGATCGTCGAGGGTGCCGACTACCAGCCGCACTGGGCCTACCTCAAGCCGCAGTCGCCGCCGGTGCCGCCGGTGCCGCCGGTGCCGCCGGTGAAGCATCAGGACGCCGTGCGCAATCCGATTGATTCCTTCGTCATCGCGAAGCTGGAAGCGGCAGGCTTTGCACCATCCAAGCAAGCCGATGCCGCGACGCTCGCGCGTCGTGTCGCGCTGGATTTGACGGGTCTGCCGCCGACGCAGGAGCAGCTCGCGAAGTTTGTGAAGTCGCCGACGAATGAGGCCTACGAGGCGCTGGTGGATTCGCTGCTCGCGTCGAAGCACTACGGCGAACGTTGGGCGCGGCGCTGGCTGGATCTCGCGCGCTACGCAGACACGAACGGCTACGAGAAGGATCGCTACCGGAGCATCTGGCCGTATCGCGACTGGGTGATCAATGCCATCAACGCGGACATGCCGTTCGATCAGTTCAGCATCGAGCAGCTCGCAGGCGACATGCTTCCGAACGCGACGCCGCAGCAGATCATCGCCACCGGCTTCCATCGCAACACGATGCTGAATGAAGAAGGCGGCATCGATCCCAATGAATTCCGCTTCAATGCCATGGTGGACCGCGTGAGCACCACGGGCACGACGTGGCTGGGCCTCACGATGCAATGCGTGCAGTGCCACACGCACAAATACGATCCCATCCTGCACACCGAGTATTACGGCATGATGGCCTTCCTCAACAATGCGGACGAGCCCGACTATGATCTGCCGGATGCGACCGCCGAGCAGCAGTATCAAGCCAACCTCAAGCAAGCGAAGGCAATGCTCGCGAAGCTGCCCGATCAATTCCCCGGTGGCCGCGAGGCTGCGGAGAAGGCCTTCACGAAGTCGCTCGCCGATCAGCGCGCGAAGGCCGTGTCGTGGACGACGCTCACACCTTTGGAAGCGAAGACCAACATGCCGCTGCTCACCGCGCAGCCGGACGGCAGCCTGCTTGGTTCTGGCGACATCACGAAGTCCGACACCTACAACCTCGTGCTCAAGAGCGATGGCTTGAAAGCGATCACCGCGCTGCGTCTCGAAGCACTGCCACATGACAGCCTGCCTGCGCATGGCCCCGGCATGTGCTACTACGAAGGGCCGAAGGGCGACTTCTTCATGGGCGAGTTTCAGATCACGGCGAATGGACAGCCGGTGAAGATCGCGAGCGCGACGCAGAGTTATGCGAGGAACAACTTCGGCAAGAACGACGCGACCGCGATGCTGGCCACGGATGGCGATCCGCAGACGGGTTGGTCGTGTGCGGCGCGTTACGGCGAGCGTCATGAAGCGGTGTTCGTTTTCGACAAGCCGATCACCGCCGACAAGCTCAACGTGAAGATGATGTTCGGCCGCCACTACGCGTGCTCGCTCGGTCACTTCAAGCTCAGTGCCACGACGCAGCCGAACGCGGTCGCCAGCCCGGTGGACGATGAGTTGCAGAAGCTGCTGCTTGCAAGCGACGCGCAGCTCTCGAAGGAGCAACGCGCGAAATTGTTCGAGCACTTCCTCATCACCACGCCCGAACTCGCGAAGCAATCAGCGAAGATCAAGAGCCTGCAAAAGAAGCCTGCGGCCACGACTTCGCTGGTGATGCGCGAGCGCCCGGCGAGCAATCCGCGGCCCACGTTCCGCCACCATCGCGGCGAGTTCACGCAGCCGAAGGAACAGGTCGAGCCGGTCACGATTTCCTTCCTGCATCCGTTCCCGAAAGACCAGCCCAAGAACCGCCTCAGCTTCGCGAAGTGGCTGATGTCGCCCGACAATCCCCTGACGCCGCGCGTGGTGATGAACCGTGAGTGGGCCACGTTCTTCGGCACCGGCATCATGAAGACGGTGCAGGACTTTGGCTATCAAAGCGAGCCGCCGAGCAACCAGCCGTTGCTCGACTTCCTGGCCACGGAGTTCATCAAGCAGAAGTGGTCGATGAAGGCGATGCACAAACTCATCGTCATGAGCGGCACCTATCGTCAAAGCGCGACCAAGGTCGCCAAGGCGCCCGACGCGTTGCTCGCTTCGTTTCCGAGCACCCGACTCGATGCCGAGATCATCCGCGACTCCATGCTCAGTGCCGCCGGTTTGCTCAGCGACAAGATCGGCGGACCGAGTGTGTATCCGCCGCAGCCCGACAGCGTGACGGAGGCCGCGTATGGCAACTTCAAGTGGACGCCGAGCACCGGTGCGGATCGCTATCGCCGCAGCCTCTACACCTTCATGAAGCGCACCGCGCCGTTCGCGATGTTCACCACCTTCGATGCGCCAACTGGTGAGCAGTGCCTCTGCACGCGCGAGACTTCCAACTCACCGATGCAGGCGCTCACCACGATGAACGACGTCATCGCCACCGAAGCCGCCCAGGCCACCGGCAAGCTCATCGCGAGTGTCGCTGGCAATGACGATCAGCGCCTCGATCAGCTCTATCTCCGCGCGCTAGCACGCACGCCTGACAAGAACGAGCGCGCCCTGATGCAGCGCTTCCTCACCGCCCAGCGTGCCCGCCTTCAAGCCAAGGAACTCGACGCCGCGAAGATCACCGGCGATGCGAAAGCCACGCTCGACGCCGCGCTGTGGACCTTGGCCGCACGCGCCGTTTTCAACCTCGACGAATTCGTCACCAAAGGATGATCCCCATGAACTCACCCACCTACTTCTCTCGTCGTCACTTCCTCAAGGACTGCGGTGTTGGCCTTGGCAAGATTGGGCTCGCCTCGTTGCTCGCGGATCAGGCGTTTGCAGCACCGGGACCGCTCAGCGTGAAGCAGCCGCACTACGCGCCGAAGGTGAAGCGTGTGATTCATCTGTTCATGGCAGGTGCGCCGAGCCAGCTGGAGATGTTCGACTCGAAGCCGATGCTCACGAAGTATGAAGGCAAGCCGATCCCGCCGGAGGTCATCGGCGGTCAGCGTTACGCGTTCATTCGCCCGGATGCGGCCGCGCTCGGGCCACGGTTCAAGTTTGCGAAGCACGGCCAGAGCGGCATCGAGCTGGGCGAGACGCTGCCGCACCTCGCGGAGATCGTGGACGACATCACGCTCATCAAGTCGGTGCACACGGATCAGTTCAACCACGCGCCGGCGCAGATCTTTTTCCAAACGGGATTCCCTGTGCCGGGCCGTCCGAGCATGGGCTCTTGGGTGCTGTATGGGCTCGGTGCGGAGACGCAGAACCTGCCCGCGTTCGTCGTGATGAGCACGGGCTCGGGCCTGAGCGGTGGCAGCGCGTTGTGGAGCAGCGGCTTCCTACCGTCGGTTTACACCGGTGTGCGCTTCCGCAACACAGGCGATCCGATCCTCAATGTGACGAGCCCCGATGGCATCGACACGAAGGCGCAGCGCGATGCGTTGGACGTGATCGGTGAACTCAATCGCAAGCGCCTCGGCGCCGTCGGTGATCCTGAGATCGCCACGCGCATCGCGAACTACGAGATGGCGTTCCGCCTGCAAAGCAGCGCGCCGGAGCTGATGGATCTCGGCAGTGAATCGAAGGAGACGCTGGAGATGTATGGCTGCAACCCGGACAAGCCGAGCTATGCCCGCGCGTGCTTGCTAGCGCGACGCATGATCGAGCGCGGTGTGCGCTTCGTGAACATCTATCACGAAGGTTGGGACGCGCACAGCAACGTGGAAGGCAACGTGCGCAACAACTGCAAGCAGACCGATCAAGCGAGTGCCGCGCTCGTGAAGGATCTCAAACAACGCGGCCTGCTCGACGACACGCTGGTCATCTGGGGCGGCGAGTTTGGCCGCACACCGATGGTGGAGACGAACCCCGCGCTCGGTCGTGCGCTCGGTCGCGATCATCATCCGCAGGCGTTCAGTGTGTGGATGGCGGGCGGCGGCGTGAAGAAAGGCTTCACGATGGGCGCGACCGATGAACTCGGCTTCAACATCGTGGAAGACCCGGTGCATGTCTTTGACCTCCAGGCCACGATCATGCACCTCCTCGGCTTCGATCACGAGCGCCTCACCTTCCGCACCCAAGGCCGCGACTTCCGCCTCACGGACATCCACGGGCAGCTCATCAAGAAGATGCTGACGTAGGCTTGCTGCGAAACAGAGCTTACTTTTCGCCTGTCGATCTCGAACGATGGTGGCAGTATCGCGGCCATGCTTGCCTTTGCTTTTTCATCGCTGTCCGAACACAAGGAACTCCTGGTGGCGCTGAGCGTGCTCTCGGTCGTGACGTTCGTGGGGTCCTTGATTTTGATTCCGATTCTGTGCGTGCGGATGGGAGATGATTACTTCATGCCGCATCGCGACAAGGATGAGACGCTTGCAGGACGGCATCCGGTGCTGCGCTGGACGGGCCTGATCGTGAAGAACGTGGTGGGTCTGCTGGTGCTGCTTGCGGGCGTCGCGATGCTCGCGTTGCCAGGGCAGGGACTGCTGACGATGATCATCGGCATCATGATGCTCAACTTCCCAGGGAAGCGGGCGCTGGAGCTCCGGCTGATCCGGCTGCCGGGGGTGCTGAAAGCGGTGAACCACCTGCGGGCACGAAGCGGGCACGGTCCGCTGCAATTGCCCGAGCGTTGAGACCTTCTGGCAGATCGATGGTGACGCGACCGAGATGATCGCGATGCCCAGAGACACCACTAAGGGCTCAGGCGTTCGCGCTGCCAGACACCGTTGACGAGGCGGTAGAGCAGGCGGTCATGCAGACGGCTGGGGCGGCCTTGCCAGAACTCGAGTTCCTGCGGTTGCAGCGCATAGCCGCCCCAGAAATCGGGGCAGGGGACGGGCTGGTCCTCTGGGAACGTGCGGCGCAGTTCAACGGCACGACCTTCCAGCCATTCGCGATTCGGGATCACCTCGCTCTGCTTGGATGCCCAGGCTCCGATCTTGTGACCATAAGGACGCACACCGAAGTAGCTCTCGGCTTCCTCACGGGGCAGCTTGGTCACGATGCCTCGCACGACTACCTGACGCTGACGGTTGGTCCAGAGGAAGCACAGCGACGCGCGAGGGTTGGCAGCGAGTTCGCGTCCCTTGCGGCTTTCGTAGTTGGTGAAGAATCCGAAACCGCGCTCATCCACGCCCTTCAGCAGCACGGTCCGAACATTGGGAGAGCCATCGGCTCCAATGGTCGCCAGCGACATGGCATTGGGCTCCGGCAATTGGTGTGCCACGGCATCCGCCAGCCAGCCCTGGAAAAGTTCGATGGGCGACGCGGGGGCGGTGTCGTCGTTGAGTTCGCCGAGTTCGTAGCTCACGCGCATGTCGCGCAGGTTGGGTTTGTCTTGTGGATTCATCGCAGCTAGAAAACGAACGCACAGTGCGCGCGAATGGATCACGCGCCAATGCGATTACTTGTTCCGATCATGCTTCCTCATCCCACGGGCGTCCTTTCCGATCTCGACCGCGTGCTGCTCGATGCGCCGTCCATTCAGTCACGCATTGCCGCGATGGCGCGCGAGGTGGCGGCGGACTTCGATGGCAAGGTGATCACCGTCATTGCCATCATGGACGGAGGCTTGTTCTTCGTGGCCGACCTGCTGCGGGCGATTGATCTGCCAATGCGGCTGGTGACCATGAGTGCAAGCAGTTATCACGGCACCACGAAAAGCAGCGGCCAGGTGCATCTGCCATGGCCAGCGTCGCTCGATTTGAAGGACCAGCATGTGCTCCTGCTCGACGACATTCTGGACACCGGCCTCACGCTGGGAGCTGTGCAGGACCGCCTCAAGCAGGAGGGCGCTGCCACGATCAGGACTGGCGTGCTCCTCAAGAAACGTCGCGAACATGCACGCGAGGTGGCAGTCGATTACGTGGGCTTCGAGATCGAAGACGAGTTCGTGGTGGGTTACGGCATGGACTACCAGGGACGTTTCCGCAACCTGCCCTGCATCGGCATTCTCAGGCCATGAAACTCCGCGTTTTATTCTTCTCCGTGCTCCGCGATCTCACCGGCCAGGAAGAGATCGAGCTGACCTGCGAGGGCGTCCATACCGTTGCTGATTTGCTTGCCATGCTCAACGCCCGCTGGCCCAAGCTGGCCGAGTGGGACTCCAGCCTCCTCGTCGCCGTCGATCACGCCTATGTGAAACGTGACGCCGCCCTCCACGATGGAGCCGAAGTGGCCATCATGCCGCCGGTGCAGGGGGGGTAGCGGACATATCTTCGTCGCGCGCTTCTCAACGGGATCGGTCGATGACTGCCGGGCTAAAGTTGATCACAACTCCAAGTGCGTGAGCCAGAAGTCCAACTCGGTTTCTGCCAAGGCCGCGATCCACTCGACGAAAGCCTCACGCTTGCCGAAGCGGCTTTCATCCAGCGCGGTGAAGTAGGCAGCGCGTTGCTCCGGCTGAATGCGCAGCGGAGGAAAGCCCGAGCGCATCAGCAAAAGATTCATCACCAGCCGAGCCGTGCGTCCATTGCCATCGACGAACGGATGAATCGTCACCAGCGCCTCGTGGATGTTCGCGACCTGCTCGACGACATGCTCATGCGATCGATCGGCAGCAAACAACTCCGCCATCTTGTCCGGCACCTTCAGCGCATTTGGCGGCACATGCTTCGAGCCACGAATGAAGACCGGCACACTCCGATAGTGTCCCGCCGCTGGATCATCCTTGCCCAGCACCAGCGTGTGCAGTTCCAGCAACTCATGCTCCGTCAGCGCCCCCTGCGTTTGCGCCAGTTCCTTCACCCGCTTCCAAGCGCTCGCCAGATGCACCGCCTCCAGGTGATCCTTCAGCGGCTTGCCCGCCACCGTCACGCCATGCAGCAGCACCGCCGACGTCTCTTGCAGCGTCAGCGTGTTCCCCTCCACCGCGTTCGAGGAATACACCAGTTCCACATCCAGCGCCTCCATCAGGCTACGAATCGACTCCGCCCGCAACGGACGCAGCGCGTCGAGGCGGGCTTTCTTTTTGTCGATGCTTTGCCGTCGATTCATTTGAATTGAGATAGTGCGTAAAGCCAAAGGTTACAGGGTTTGTTAGCTTCGCCTCCGTGAAGAGAATTAGGCTTCAGTCATCGTGTTTTTATTGGTGGATTGGCTGGCACCCAGATCTTGGGAGGGTTGATAAGCTTTCTGCTCGAATGAAAAATGATCTGGGTGCGGATGCAGTTCCATGAGCCGGACATCGCTAAACCCCCATTGCTGCAAGCCCCCGGCAATTACTCGCTTGTCTTCGCTCTTCATTTGAATCCCGAAGTAGATAGTTTTGACTGACGCCTTTGGGTATTCCAGGAACCATCCTCGCCGATCACCAATGTGTCCCTCTGTAACTCCGTCCCATTTCAACGGATGAATAAGACGAGCCTCAGCTTCGTGACTCCACTGCAAACACTTGGTGTAAAAAATTGAGAAATCATGGCCACCCATGTTGGTGAACGCCTGTCGAGTGAATACGTATCTGACATCATGAAGCCAGGGACCAAATGCTTGGCGGAAGCCATCGTGAGTTTCGTCAAACTCAACAACCATTCCATTCTGCGTTCCAGTTTGGTCCGAACAGTAGTAGCCCCACATCGGGATAGAGTCCTTGCGGCGTGAAAAACATACAGCCCCAAAGTCTTTGTTCATTCCAGCATAGACCTCTGTTTGTGCGGCTTGGCGATATGCATTCGGATCATTCAAGGCGGCTATCTTGAACTCCTCGTAGCTAATGCCCTGCTCGGCATAACCCTCGTTTACATAGAATTGTTGAAGCATTTCCTCGCTGGGTTCGACGCGCCAGCTTGGATGCATATCAAATGGATCATTGAACTCACGGGGCGGCGTGAGCTTCAACGTTCCGTTTTTCAACGTAGCAAGCCCTCCTTCGAACGTTAAGTATCGAAAGAGGGCCATAAGCTACTCAGGCTGTCTGCCAAAACGGCAGGTTATGCATTCGCCCGGATGATCTGCGCGAGCACATACGGCAGAATGCCGCCGGCGCGGTAGTAGTCGATCTCAATGGGGGTGTCGAGGCGGACGACGACCGGGACGTCGAAGCTGCTGCCGTCCGACTTGGTCACGCGGAGGGTGGCTTCGCTTTGCGGTTTGATGTCGTTGCTGATGCCCAGGAGGTCGAAGGTCGCGTCGCCGAGGTCCTTCACCTTGTCGTAGTCGGCCTTGTCCTTGAAGTTGCAGGGCAGCACGCCCATG
>JAEUHN010000012.1 GCA_016795365.1 Verrucomicrobiaceae bacterium | reverse complement strand
GCCTCAGCGGCCCACGTTTTACAGGTCAATTCAGCCCCTCGGGGTGCGCGAATGGTTCGTGGAGTCATCATCGTTCAGCGTTCTGGTAGCGGTGCCGTCACGAAGGCAGCCGCCTCTTGTTCTTGAATGATTGGGCCATCATTCAGCAGGGCATCGCAAGCCGCTATCATGGGTGAAAGCACGGCATCCTTGGCGAGGAAAGGCACCTGCTCGCGCACCGTATCGCGCACAGAGCGCAGATGCAGCGGGATCTCACGGCCCCCACGCATCTCCAGCGCTTGCATCCCGCTCATGAGTTCGATGGCCAGCACCTTCTGCACTAGATCGGCCACGCGCAGGGCTTTGAGCGCCGCGCCCGGTCCCATGCTCACATGATCCTCACGGTCACAGTTAGTCGGGATCGAGTCCACGCTTGCAGGCATCGCATGGATCTTCGCTTCCGAGGCCAGCGCCGCTGCTGAGACATGAGCCATCATGAAGCCCGAGTTCAATCCACCATCGGGCACTAGGAACATCGGCAGCCCACTCAGGCGAGTGTCCATCAGCATATTGATCCGTCGTTCCGCGATCACCGCTAGATTCGCCAGCACTGCGGCGAGCGAATCACACACGCGGGCTGGATAAATGGCGTGGAAATTCCCGCAGGAGGCCACCAGCCCTTCCTCGGGAAAGAGCAGCGGATTATCACCAATGGCATCCATCTCGCCATGCAGCGTGTCATAAGCAACGCGCAGTTCACGCAGCACCGCCCCATGCACCTGCGGAGCACAGCGCAGGCAATACGGAGCCTGGGCAAAGCGACCACTCTCCCGCGCGTCATGGTGAGCAGTCGAGTTCGTCAGCCAATGCCGGATGTCTGCGCCTGCACGCTCCGTCTCGCGGTGGTGCGTGCGTAGCACCGTCGGCTCCAGCACCGTCCCCGTGCCGCCCGTGGCCTCCATGCTGATGGCACTCGTTAGATTCGCCACGCGCAGCAGACGGCAGGTCTGATTCCAGAGCTTGATCGCCAGCGCTGTCGTGTAGTGCGTGCCGTTGATCATCGCCAGGCCTTCCTTGGGTCCCAGCACCACAGCGGCCAGTCCCGCTCGTCCCAGCACCTCGCCAGCATCACCGCGCTGCACCTTGCCCGCTTCATCCAGATAGGTGCAGGGACCGATGCCCATCATCGCCAATGCCGAGTGCGCACCCGGAGCCAGATCACCCGAGGCCCCCACGCTGCCACGCACCGGCACACAGCCCAGAATGCCTGCTTGCAGGATGCGCATCAGTCGCTGGATCGTCTCCACCGTCACGCCGCTGTGCCCGCGTAGGAGCGTGCGCAAGCGTAGTAGCCACATCGCCATCACCACCTCACGCTCAGTCTCCTCACCCACACCGGCAGCATGAGAGAGCACCAGATTCCGCTGTAGCTCCGCCAGTTGCACCGGGTCCACCGCGCATTCGGCGAACCGTCCAAACCCCGTGTTGATGCCATAGACAATGCGCCCCGATTTCACAATGTCCTCCACCTCCAGCGCCGCCCTTTGGCAGCCCGCCCACACCGAGTCCGGGATCGGATGAGAAGCGTCCAACCCCTTTGCAGCGCCAGTCAGCGCCGCAGGCCAGAGAGTATGCGGATTGAGATCGCTCAAAAAGTGTCGTGCTATCATGATTCAATCTTCTTCGAGCGTTTCTTGGTTCCCATTCCGCCGCTCCGAAGATCTGTCGGGTATCGACTTGTAGCCGCCCAGCTTGGTCCCGCTTGGCACCTCTGCACCAAATCCCACATAGCAGTTGGCACCGAGATACACGTTGTCCCCGATCTTCGAGGCATGGTTCAACTGCGAAGTCCCGAGCACCGTCGTATGGTTACCCACCTTCACGCGCACGCCGACTGCACAGCCGGGACCTATCTCGCTGCCTTTGCCAATCTGCACGCCGGCCGCCAGCATCGTCAGATGACTGATGAGCGCACCCTCACCGATTCGAATACCATCCACAAGAATGCGCCCATTCTTCAGCGGCATGTTGGTTCCCAGCGTTGCCCGGTTCGCTACATAGACACCTTTTCCGAAGTCCAGCAGCGGAAGGTCACGAATCCAGGTGTCAGGATACACCGTGAAGTCCATCTGCCCCTTGTAGCCGAACAAGCGGAACGTCATCCACTTCAGCCAAGGCAGCGTCAGCACCAGGAAATACACCGGCTTGAAGTAAAACAACGCCGTCCAGCACACCCCATACAGCCGCCGCCCTCGATACACCGGATGCCGCACATCACGCGGGAACTTCCCCCTCACGATGGCCTTATGAAACGGCAGGCTCAGCACCCCCGCCGTCACGGCAAAGAGCACCGAATACAGCAGCGGTGATACGATCACCGCTAGCAGCTTCCACCCGCCTGCCGTGCCATGCACAAGCGTGAATACGGCAGCGGCAGGCATCCCGTAGATTGATGTGAGCAGGAACGTGCAGGTGACGGACATGAGGGCTGGCACGACAGATGGCACGAGGAAAGGGTTATCAATGTGCTGCCGTCTGACCCCGGGGAATCACCTTGTAAACATACCAGCGCTCATCGTCCATGATCTGGAGCCAGCGAGGCTTTAGCCGGGGAAGATTGTTGTATTCCGGCGTGGTCCACCAGTTCTCCTTTCCCTTGCCGGGCACGTCTTTGAACTGCTCATCAGCGGCTACAAGGTAGCGTTCCTGTATGATGTAGTCCTGTTCATTGAAAAGGGAGCACCAAGTTCGGAACTCATCGTTTCGGACCTCATTCTTGCCCATGTCTGTCCGGTTGACTTGATAGAGCATATTGCTCTCGAAGTGATTATACCAGACCAGGATCCATCTAGATTCTGCATTAACTCGCACGCTTGTTTCAAGATCTCGGATTCGCTTTTCCAAAGACTGAATGTTCTGCGCCCGGCCATCCGGCAGGACAGCGTTCGTGAGATCACTCACGCTGGCCGCCGTCCATTGGACCTGGAGGAAGAGATAGGCTAACAGCGCGGCAGACAACGACCAAGTGCCCACCTTTAACACCAACTCCACGCCAGATTCTCTCGGCTTCGGATTCGCCTCCGGGCTTTCGGTGGCTTGCTTCCGCTTTTTCTTTTTGCTGTTGGCCACCATCGAGTGGCATTGATAGAGGAAGGCGAATATCGAGAAGGCAGTGGCCAACGTCGCAAGCACCGGATTGACGCTTGAGGCAGTCCCTTCCGTGGAAGTTCTTCCGCCATTGGCCTCGGATGATGTGCCCGGCGCTGAGGGGACTATGTTGTTGGCAGTTGTCTGACCACTGCGCCACTCCTTGGAAATGCCCAACGTTTGGAGCAACTCTGGATGCAGGGCCGCAGCCGCAGAGATGGCAATGATCACGAATAAGATAACGGTCTTGTAGATTTTACGCATCGGAGAGGGTGGCAGTTGAGTTAAATTGGGGACTGAATGAATGGCGTCGCTTCGACGTGCATTTCATTGACTTCACACCCGTTTCAGCGTGGCGAGCACTTCATCCAGCTTGTCCATCACTTGCTGCATCTGGTTCTGATCGTAGAACGAGGAGGCGCTCTGGCTGAGGCTGGAGACGTTGACGGGGTTCTGCGCGGTGGTGGCGATGGCGTTGTCCAGGGTGACCTGGCTGACCTCTCCGGGTGGGCCTTGGGACCCGTCGTTCCCGCGCGGGATGCCAAAGTCGAAATGAACGTTGCTCCCATCGAAGCTGACATTCACGAATGCTGGCTGCCCAGGGTCCAACGTGCTGACACTATCTATCATGGCGTTGGCAAAGGGTGGCCCCTGGGGGCCCTCCGCGCCCTGGAATCCCTGCGGGATGCCAAAGCTGAATCGCAGGGTGTTGCCCTGCACAGCTACGCTGGCCGTGGCCGGACTCCCTGCACCAAGCGTGCTGGTGCTAATGACTTGTGCGCTGGAGAGGGTGACGATGGCATCGATGAGCGCCTTCAAGCTGGTGAGCTGGGAACGCATGACCGCGCTGGAGAGCGCGCTGCCGTCGGCTGGTTGTGCGGGATCAAACATGGGTGGTGGGCTTGGTAGAGGGGGGGAAAAGAAGCGTCACTCTGCGGGTGAGAGGGAGTGCGACGGTGGGTATGGGATCAGGGCATACAGGGTGGTGAGTGATGACTCGCCGGGTGAGAAATCTCTACGGGCTGGGTGCTGGGAGCCGAGTCTCTGGGTGGCGATGGATCGGGCGCTGGGTGGAAGATCACGACTCGCCGGTTTCGGGACACGCAGTCGCCGGGTAGCGGAGGCTTACCCGCCGCCTAACAGCGCAGCACCCATCGGGTAAGAAACAACTACCCAGCGGGTGACGAATAATCACCTGCCGGGTAGTGACAGGCTACCCGGCGAGTGCTCTGCGCTGATGGGCAGGGTGATCACGGCGTGGTCAGCGAGTTGGTATAGGTGAAGCTGCGCACGCTGCCGTTGAGGAACGTGGCTATCCGCACGGTGAGCGCTCCGCTAAGTGCCGCAGGCACCAAAATGATGATGCTGGTGGGCGTGATGCCTGCATACTCAGCCACCCGCACTTCCGCCCCTGCGACGGGCTTCAAGAACACACCCTGGGTGACTTGGGTGGGATTAAGATTCATGTATTCACCGCGCAGTTCGATGAGGCCGCCGGGAGTATATTTGTCCACCGCCTTGTCACTCTGCCGTATGACGCTCTCAATGACTGGGGTGACTTTCCCTACCTCGCCCATGCTCTCAAGCGATAGAGTGGAACGCCACTGCCTAATGGTCTCTGCCGTGAAGGAAAGGGCAACATCAGCATTGATGTCGTCTGCATTGTGAAAGCCATCAGGCAGGGTAGAGCTACCGCCGCTAGTCGGGCGAAAGTTGATGAGGCCAAGGAAGTCTGGGCTCCAATCACAACCAGCGGCACAGAGGAGCACCTTGTTAAAGAAGGCGCGCAGCACGGCCTCCGACTGCGCGGGAGTGGTTCCCGTCTCCGACGCGATCATAGCCAGTAGCGCGGCCTGATCCGCCGGATTACCGCGCACCGCGCGGGTGGTGAAGCCGCCACTGGACTTGGGGGCGACGTTGTATTTAAACGTTGGCATTGTGTTAGTGGGTATAGGTTCGGGTTGGTTCTCCGGCTTGGGGGCACGACGGAAAGGCTTCTTCTTCGTCTTCACAGGCGGCTGCGGCGCGCCACCGTCCCACGCGGCTGAGGGTGTATCCCAGAGCAAAGATGAATCCCAGGTGGCGACGGAAGCGGGCATGAATAGAAACGGGCGAAGGGCTGAGCCCTGGCAGCTCATCAGCCGCTCTGGCCGCTCATACTCTGTGAGATTTGCGCGGCAGAGCCTCGATCAGCCATCAGGACGGGAAGGATACTGCCAGACCGCTCACGGCTTCGGTATCCGTAGAACTACGGGATTTTCATCGTCGAGCAGCTAACCTCTGCCAAATCGATGGCTACATCCGACGTAACGCCGCCACTGCCGCAGTGCGGTTTTCCACTCCTAGCTTCACTAGCACAGAACGGACATGATCGCTGACGGTGCGGTGGCTGATGCCAAGGATGATGGAGATCTCCTTATCGCGCTTACCCTCTCCCATCCACCGGATGACCTCACACTCTCGGCGGGTGAAGCCAGCTCGGCGGAGATGCAAATGATCAACAGCTTCCACGGATTCCCTTTGAGATTGAGCGGCAGCCAGCACTCGGGATGTCCGATGTGCCAGAGCGGTATGCCGCCCGAGGATGCGAATCAGTTCCATCTCCTGAGTGGTGAAATCACGAGTGCCACCTTTATTGAAGGTGATACCGCCAACATGACTCTCCGTCTGCACGGGGATGGCCACCTGATACTTTAGGTCCGCCGGTTTGAAGACCATATCAAAGAACTCGGTGCGCCGAATCTCTCTCAGCGTGGTATGGTCTGAGAGACGTAGAGGGTCCGTCACTCCCGCCACCAAATGCGGGAAAATAGGATTCTGCTTGGGAGCAAGCTCGCCGATGATCCTGAAACGTTCCTCCATATCGCTCGTGCCATAGGGCACATTCATCGCACCTTCGTGCGAGCCATCTGCGCGATGCCACAACTCAAAGCTGTTGCTTGTCTCCGGGAATAAGTGCTGACAAGCCGTGAGCACCCGATCCTGAAAGAGACCGCTATCATGGCTGTGCAGGATCTCGACTGCTTCCAGCAGTTTGCGCAGTCTTTGCTCAGTAGATGGACGGGAGGGCATCGCCGATTAATGAATGAGAACCATGGCAACAGGCAAGCAAAAGTCCCCGCTGTTCGAAAAAGCCAGGCCCTCTCTCGCTTAGGCTGTTTAGCCTTCATCTTGCATGACTGTAAGCGTGCGTTGGGTCACGCCAATACAAGGGACTCCCGTAAATGTCTCAGCATCCAGTGATTCACCTCGCGCAGATCAGCGGCAGGCTTCCGCGTGAAAGGCTCGCTCTGCAAGTAGCCATCAGGGCCAAACTCCGGCGTCAGAGTGAAGCTCGTGCGCCCCATCGCGGCCTGCGTCTTCAGAATGTGCTGCCACCAGCGCACATGCGCAGCGACGGCATCCGCATACTCCGGTGCGCGAGGATCGGGCACCTGCGGACCTTGATCGTAGCCGACTCGCGCGTGGATGTGCCGGGCACGACTAGCGATCAAGTCGAGCAACTCGGCTTCTTCATCCATGACGAGCCGCTCGGTCACCGCGCACCAGTGGCTGAAATCGCAGGTGAGATGGAGGTCCGGCAGTTCGAGCAACAAGTCGCGCGTGACCCAAGGATGAAACGTGGGACGACTGCGATGCGTCTCGAAGGCGATGGAAATGCCGAACTCCTGCTCCATCGGCAATACGGCAGCGTGAAACTTCACCTTGTCCGCGAACGACCACGCATCGCTGCCAGCAAGCGTGTTGATCATGGTCGGCTTGAACGGCAGTGCCGCTTCGATGCTGCGGCGTAGATCATCGAGATGCTGCTGAGGTGTGAGATGCGGACGCAGCACATAGCCACCGCCGGTGGCGATCTCTGTGATCCATGGCACAGAGCGATGACGAAGCGCATCTTGATTGGCTTCGTCGGAAGGCACTGGGCCTTCGATGCCATCGGCTTGCCAGGACTTGGCGAGAGCAAGTGCGCCAGTGATGTCCACTTCATTGCCCCAGCAGGAGACGAAGAAGCTCAGCTTCATGGCAGATCGAAGTTCACCTCCCGTCGCGCTTGAGGATTCGCCTTCACATATGCTGCGATCTCTTGTCCACGCGCGAACCACACATCGCCCCGCGCATGAGCTTTGGTGATGAGTTCCTCCAGCAAACGCACGCGCGACGGACGACCACTGAGCCAGGGATGCAGCGTGAGCACGAAGCAGCAGCCGAAGTCGTGCATCGCCTCGAACTCGCGCCACCAGAGATCGAAGACCTTCGCGCAGTTCTCGGGGATGAAGCCCCAGGCTGGCTCGGCGTTGAAGGCGAACTGCTCCCAGTCTTCGAGCATCCACTGGCCGGGGATTTCGATGAGGCCGTTCGCGTGCGTGTAGGGCACGTCGTCGCCCATCATGCTGGCGTTGTAGAGGAAGCCGAACTCCTTCAGCAGATCCGGTGTGCCCGGATTGATCTCGAACCACGGTGCGCGGAAGCCGATGGGCCGCTTGCCGGTGATGCGTTCGAGAATGCCCATGCTTTTCTCCAGCACCGCGCGCTCTTCGTCTGGCGACAGATGCGCAAGCTTCTCGTGCAAGTGTCCGTGCGCGCCGACCTCGTGTCCGCGCGTGACGATGGCTTCCATCATGCGCGGGTGCTGCTCGGCGATGTAGCTCGGCACGAAGAACGTCGCCGGGATTTGCAGATGATCGAGCAAGCCAAGCAAACGCGGCACGCCCACGTTCGGCCCATACTCGCACTGCGACATCGTGGTCAGTCGCGAGACCAGCTTCGGGTCTTCGGACAACGCGGTGGTTTCACCATCGACATCAAAGCACAGCATGAAGGCGCACTTGGCACCATTGGGCCAGATGAAGCGCGGAGGTGGCATGAAGGGAGTCGTGTTCATAGATCACAGGCAATGCGGAAGCCGAGGTTGTCGCGCTTCGTTTCAGGCGTGGCAAAGTCACGCCAAGCGCTCCGCAGCAGACGCGGCATGTAGTCCCACGCGCCGCCGCGAATCACGCGATGCGCATCGTCGGGCGCGGCATCGTAGCTCGCGCGCCATGCATCCGCGACCCACTCGCAGACATTCCCGTGCATGTCCTCCAAGCCGAAGGCATTCGCCGGATACGAGCCAGGTGGCGTGCGATGCCCAGGACCGACCTTGAATCCATGCTCGTCGTAGAAGTAGTTGGCGTGCTCGGGCTCAAGCGTGTCGCCGACGCTGAAGATCGTCGTGCTCCCAGCGCGGCAGGCATACTCCCACTCGGCTTCGGTGAGCAGGCGGAAGCGCTTGCCTGTTTGCGCGCTCAGCCACTCGACATACTTCATCGCCTGCCACCAACTCACGCGCACGACGGGCAGAGACGAACTCGGTCCATCCGCAAACGCCGACCACTGCGCCTCCGTGATCGGAAAGCGCGACACCGCGAACGGCTTCTCGATCACGACTTCATGCGCGGGCCGCTCGGTCGAGTTGGCAAAGCGATCCTCGCCCACCGTGCCCATGATAAAGCGTCCGGCGGGAATGGTGATCATGTCCGGCAGCTCAATCATGCCACTGCCCTCCAATGACGTTGTCCGGTGCGGCGAGCGGATACTCGTTCCAGCCAGCGGTGATGCCACCATCGACGGGGATGATTGCGCCGGTGATGTAGCTGGCGTCGTCGGAAGCAAGGAAGTGAAACACGGCGGCGATTTCGGATGGCTGTGCGAGCCGACCGAGCGGTGTCATCTTGCTGACGAAGGGGATCTCCGGGTTGTTCGTGATGTTCGTGACCGCAGGCGTGAGCACGGTGCCAGGGCAGACGCAGTTCACGGTGATGCCGCGTGGCGCGAGTTCGATGGCTCCAAGTTTGGTGAGATGAATGACTGCCGCTTTCGAGGTCGAGTAAGCGGTGCCACTGGGCGTGCCGATCATGCCGACAAAGGAGCCGGTGTTGATGATGCGACCGCCGCGCTCCAGCCATTGCCCACCGTGCTTGATGCCGAAGGCAACGCTGTTCACGTTCACCTCGATGGTGCGCTGGAGCAGTTGTGGGGTGAGTTCGTCGAAGGTCACGCCGAGCGGTTGAATGCCCGCGTTGTTGATGAGGATGTCCACGCGACCAAACTCCGCCTTCGCCCGCTCCAACATGTCGCGCACGGCGTCTTCATTCGAGACATCGGCTTGATGAAACACTGCGCCTTCGACCTGCGCTTCGTTGCGATCTACAAGCAGCACCTTGGCTCCTGCTCGGATGAAGCGCTCCACGATGGCGCGTCCAATGCCAGACGCGCCACCGGTGATGACGGCAACTTTGTTCGTCAGCTCAAACATGGCGGTGGTCCGTTGTGGATGAACTGCGGAAGCGATGGATCAAGCGTCAGCCAGGGCAGATGATCCTCCATCCAGTTGTAATCATCGGGTTTCAGCGCAGCGGCGTTGTCCATGGTGCCGAGCGTGACCTCCATGAGATCGGGATAGGCTTGGTCGGTGAACGAGATGGGTGATCCGCAAGCCGCGCAGAAGGATCGCTCGCGACCTTCATACGCATGCACGCGCAACTCGCCGGTGAGGACTTTGAACTGCGTTCGCGGAAAGAAGACCCAGCCTTGAAACGGCGCGCCGCTGGCGCGCCGGCAGTCCTCGCAGTGGCACAGCGAGGTATTCAGCGGTGCGCCAGTCGCTTCGTATCTGACGGCTCCGCAGAGGCAGTGACCTGTCCAAGTCATGACCGTTGCGACGGTGCAGGTGGTGTGTCGGTCGCGGGCAAGACGCCTCGCGTGCGTGCAGCGAGGTATCGCTGGATCAGCCACACGGACATCTCCAGGTAGCTGAGGCGACCGCGTTGATAGCCACTCGCATAGAAGCCGCGTTGCACGGCGGTGCAGACCTCCATGTCTTCGAGGTGGAAGTCACGCAGGCGTTTGGTTTCGCTTTCGAGCATGGCGGGCCAGTCGGGATGCTCGGTGGTGCTGGCGGGCACGAGTGTGGTGGTCAGCAGCTTCATGCGATCCGGGCCGAGCGGCATCATGCGATAGAAGATGAGGCGGTCGGGATTGGCCGACATCAGCATGAGCGGATGCA
>JAEUHN010000018.1 GCA_016795365.1 Verrucomicrobiaceae bacterium | reverse complement strand
GGACACTCCTGTCCGCTCGTCGAAGGAACCGGCTTGTCAGTGAGAAGCGCTTTCTGAGCGCTCCTTGCCCTTCGAACATCGGCGTTAACCGGTGAATTGCGCGGATCGGTCGCGAGGTTCTTGGGTTGATGGAAGTTTGTCGCTCCGGCTTGCGGGCAAGAGTGCCCGCGCTCCTTTCGCTGCGCGCAACGTCTCGGACGGCTCACGGTTTCTTCCAAGTCCAGGCCTCCGATGAAGTCGAGCGGCTACGCTGGAGGCGGGGCTGGGTGTGGCTGCCACACTCCAAGGCGCTGCGCGCAACGTCTCGATGGTTCACGGTTTCTTCAACCTCAGGACTCCGATGAAGCGGCATGACGTAGCCCTCGTTGGCTTGCGCACGCGGATGACATCGGACACGGCGGATATTGTGGCTTGATCACTGCTGCGTGGCTGTTTTAGATCCGCGCTCTTTCACTCTCCCATGAAGCCCGAACTCGCTGAGAAGATCCGTAGCAATCTGATTACCCAGGCACTGATCGTGGTGCTGTGTGTGACATTCTCCAACAACCGCCGCAGTCAGACGGCGGACCTGATGGAACTGGAGAATCTTTATGTGTCGCATCGGCTGATGACCGCGACCGTGGCGGAGGTGCGTAACAATGATCTGGACGACAACTCGTCGCCGGCGGCCGCAAACATGGCGAGCGATCTGGGCAAGTATGGAGCGAAGAACCCACAGGCGAGTGAACTGGATGCGATGGCGTATTTTCTCTCACAAGCGAAGCCTGCGTATTCGCCCCCGGTGCATCGGGTGTCCTTGCCGAGCGGTGGGTGGCTTCGGTTTCACGCAGATCCGGCAACCTTCAAACAACTCGCGCCACCGCTGGTGGAGGGTGCGACTCCGCTTTACGAACTGTCGATCGTGGTCACCCCGGACTCCGACTTGCACCAGCAGGGGGAGCTGCGTTTCACCTTTACCAATGCGGAGCAGAGCGTGAATCCAGTCCTTCACACCAAGGTGTGGGAAGCGATGCCATTGCGTGCCATGGTGAAGGGGGAAGCCGAGCCGATGGCAGAGGATGACATCGAGGGGCGCATTCTTCTCAAGGCGAGAAACTGGACCAGCGCGACGGGACCTGTGGACAATCTTTATGCGGCCTCACGCTACAGCTATGAAAACGAAGAGATCAGTGTGCCGGTGGCGAACATTCAGGTCTCGGCGAGTCTGGCGCTGGCAGCCATCGCGTCGGTAGCGACGGCGTTGTGCGCGTGGATGTCTTACCAGTGCCGACAAGCACAGGCCAGTTCTGATGCAGCGGTGGAGCCTCATCAGGGAGTGCTCATCTTGAAACCGAAGGAAGGCACTGTGGCACCTGGCCTGTGGCATGGATTGCTGGCTCATGCCGAGATCTGGTTTGTGCAGCCGCCTTACTGGATCGGGATGCTGTCGCCCGTGATCTGCGCCTTGCTTCTTAGCATCGGTCACGCAGACATTGATTACTCCTGGCTGGGCTGGGTGCTGCTGCCCTTCGCGGCTGGCTACGTGTGGTTGCTGGCGAGGGCGATTGTGGGTGTCGCTTGGACCAAGCGATGAGCTTGCGAGCAGTGCGCATGATGGGTCGCTTCGCGGCAGTTTGAGATTGCCGTCAAGGGCCGAACTGATCAGCTTGGAAGCCCTATGAAGTTGTCCCCGATTGTTATCGCCACACTCCTCGTCGTCACCTGTGCTGCCCGTGCTCAAACAGCTGCGCCAGTGAAGCCTGCAGCTCCGAAGCCACCGGTCGCTCGCATCATTCTTCCGCCTCAGCCGCCGGATGTTGCGGCTCCGAAGATGGGGCCAGACGGCAAGCCGCAGACTTTGTTCATGGCGGCGCACGAGCGATTCGTGGCGCAGGCCAAGAAGGGTGAAGGACAACTCGTGTTCCTTGGCGACTCCATCACCGCAGGCTGGGCTGGCAATGGGAAGGAGGTGTGGGCGAAGGCCTTTGGTGCCTACCAGCCGCTGAACTTCGGCATCGGTGGCGATCGCACTCAGCACGTGCTCTGGCGCATCGAGAACGGCGAACTGGAAGGCATCAAGCCGAAGGCCGCTGTGGTGATGATTGGCACCAACAACTCCGGCACCGATCCAGCGGAAGGAATTGCCAAAGGAGTGACGCGCATCATCGAGACGATCCGTGCCAAGCAGCCTCAAGCGAAGATCCTCTTGCTCGCGGTGTTTCCTCGCGGTGAGAAGCCTGCGCCGAATCCAGGGCGCGACAAGCTCAAGAAGGTGAATGAAATCATCGCGAAGCTCGAGGATGGCAAGAATGTGTTCTTTCTCGACATCGGCGACAAGTTCATGAAGCCCGATGGCATGCTGACGAAGGACATCATGCCTGACTTTCTGCACCTGTCGCCTGCTGGCTATCAGATCTGGGCCGATGCGATCAGCCCAAAGCTCGCCGAACTAATGAAGTAGCACTTACAAGCGCCACGAGACGCCGAGGAAGACCTGAATGTCATCCGCGGCGTCCGTGACGCCGACATTGATGCCCGTGTCGATTTGGAAGTTCTTTGAGACGGCAAAAAGCAGACCGGCATCGATCGTGCCCACCCAGTCCTGGCTGTGGGAGGTTGGCACGGAGGAAAAGAATTCGACGTAACCGGAAACGGGGCCGAAGAGATCATGGCCGATGGAGATGGAGTTCACGATCTCGGTGTGGTGCGAGGAACCTTCATCATCGGCGGCGATAGCCACACCTGAATTGACTGCCGCATCAAAGCTCCCGAGCGAGCGCTGATAGATGGCCGAGATCAAGGCCTGCACTGTGCCTGCGCTCAGACCACTGGAACCCGTCGGCGTCGAGAGTGCGGCATAGATGCCTGCGGCGGAATCGCCACCATCATTGCCCCAGAAGTTGGCCTTGAGCGCGACGGTGAGATCGCCAATGCCGGTGGTCGAGCCATCATCCATGACGAATGGCACGGCGATCTGAAGATCGGTGCGATTGCACAGACCAAGGCGGAAGTTGGTATTGCCCCAAAGCCACGCTTCCTGCTTGCCCACACCATGACCTTCACGCGTGTAGTTCATGAGGTCGGACTCGATCTGCACGTGACCGGCATCCAGCGTGATGGCGCTATTGGTCTTGTCTGGACGATCGGTGTCCAGGTCGCGCATCTTTGCCTCAGGCACCGGATTGAACAAGGTGTAGTTCGACTTATCGGCAGCGGAGGAGACGGACAACAGGGAGGCAAGAGCCAGCAGGGAGAGGGAGAGTAGGCGCATTGTTGGCCTCTAGCTTAAGGCGCGAAAGATTGAAGCAAAAAGTGGTGACCACAGGTGTGATGAACGGCCCACGACTCAGCTCGTCTTGTCGTCGCTAGCCATCCACTCATCGCGACTGCTATCCGTGATCGGGAGTTGCAGCATCTCGGCGAGGGTCTTCGCGAGTTCGTTAGCCGCGTCGTTTTTGGTGAAAACTTCGATGTTCACGTAGCTGCCGTTTCGGTGCAGGAGTTCCACGTTGTAGATGTCAGTGCTGCTGGTCTGGTTGGACTCCGAGTGCCAGAGATTCATCACGCGAATGAAGTCGCTGAAGGGCCAGCTCTCCGTTCGCTTGAAACCCAACAGCCCTCGCTCGCTGGTGACTGTGCGCAGCATCGTATCGATCACGGTGCGTTTTTGCAGGAAGGCCATCAGTGCGCCGATTCCCGTGATGACCAGGCCGATGATGAGGATGATGAGCACGCCAATCAGACCTCCAGGAAGGAAGTCGGGGTCCTTCACTGAGGCGATGAGGTCGGTGAGGAAATACTTTCGCAAGAAGTGAAGCCCTCCGAGCATGATCGCGATGCCGATGACTCGGATGACGAGAGGTGGACGAGATTCAATGATGCGCTGGTGCATGACGTTGCATGATCAACGTGACCAGATCGCCGCATCTCTTGCGTCTCACTGACTGGTGCCTCCGACTTTAGGAGGAGACTTTCGGGAGCGGCCACGGTGGGCCGACGAATTCACGCAGCCACTTGATCATGTCGTTCCATTCATGAAGCTTGAAGCCTGCGCCAATGCCGCCTAGCTCATTGAGGTATTGCTGACACTGCGCATGCCAATCAGCGATGTTTGGTGGACCGAAGGGTTTTTTTGCGGTGCCCGGGAATATCAGGTAGCTGACCTTGAGATCGCTTTCGCCGCGCCAGTAGGGCGTTGCCTTGGCATTGATCTGCTTGGCCATGAGCAAGCTTGCTTCGCCCATCTTCATCGAAGGCCCATAGTCGCCGCAGATTGCAGGAAGGATCTGATTGCCGTGAATCACGACGGCGTAGTCTCCGATCTGGGGCGTGTGGGCGCTGTTGTTTTCCTGATTGCGGAAGAGCAACGAGAGCACAATGAAGGGATCGGTTTCTGCGATGAGGCTGCTGCGCGATTTGAAGTCGGTGATCTCCAGCGTGAGCTGTGAAATCAGTGCCTTGAGCTGGCGATTGCGTTCAGCGGACAAGCCTTTCTTGGCATACTCGGCCTTGGCATCCTTCAGCCGTGCCTCCCAACGAGCGAGCAGGGGATTGGGCGTCTTGGTCTGCTTCTTCCACGCGTAGCTGGTGAAGGGTTGGTAGTAGTCGGACTGATAGATGTCCGCCGTCATGCTGGCCATGCGATCGCCGTCCGAACCATCGGCCACCACATCCATCTCGCTCTGAATGAGGAGTGCCTTACGTGAGGTAGTGGGGTGCTTGAGTTCCAGGATGGTCTCGCAATCGAAGAAGTTGTGACGGTCGAGGATCTTGTTGAGTCTCGTGAGTTCACGACTCACGGCCTTTACCTTGTTGTCGTAGAGAAGGTGATAGAAGCCCGAGACGCGGCTGGTGCCCAGCATGTCGCGAAGTCCAGGCAAAGCCTTGGGCAGATCGGGATTGATGCGCGCGAGTTCCTCGATGCTTTGGTTGGCCTTCGGGACTCGGATGTCCACCTGGAAGCGCACCTGGTAGGCTGCGGGATCGAGCTTCTCGAGGCTGGCGTAGGTTCCTTGCGAAGTCTGAAGCTGGGTGTTGATGCTGATGCCGTTGAAAAGCGTGGCCAGGTCGGTCTCTTTGCGGGGCACGTAGTTGCTCGGCAACGGTGGTGGCGGTGCGGGCACTTCGACTTCCACCTTCTCGACCACTTTGCGCTCAACGATCTTCGGCACGGGCACCTCCACCCGCTTGATCACTTCTCGGACGGTGGTCTTGCCTTGGAAGATCTCAGCCAGCGAACGTTTGATCTTGCCCGCGACCGGCGTGAAGGGAAGCACCACCAGCAAGAGCAACGTGCATAGCATGACGAGCTTCGCGAGAGCAGCTAGGAACCCACCCGGAGCAGTGGGTGGACGTTGGGACGGGGGAGCTGGCTGAGGCTGACGGCTGGGCATGACCGGAGGAAAGGGATGGTGTCGCGTGATGCTATACTGGAGTGCCCGACTGACAAAGGGAACCGCTTTGCGATGAATTTTCGGGGCCACGCGAACCTCCGATCTCGTGGAAGGAACGCCGGATGTCGTGGCGTTCGAGGGATGCTTTTTGATCACCTTATGAACTCGTCGCCACGCCTCAATCGCCGCACCTTCCTCCGCACCGGAGCCGCCACCCTGGCCACTCCCTTGCTGGCGGCATCAACTGCTCAGTCTCATCAAGCCACGGGCACCAGGGTGGGGGAGGTGACGGATCAATCTGCGATCGTGTGGACACGTCTGACGCGTCATTCGACTCGCAACAATGCAGGCGTGCCCTTCAAGGAACTCAAAGCTGGCAAAGGCAGGGCGAAGGCAAAGATGGTGGCGCCACCGGTGCAAGAGATCGAAGGTGCGTGCCCGGCGATGTCCGGGCGTGTGCGAGTGCGCTACGGTTTGAATGAAGATGAATCCGGGTGGGCAGAAACCGAATGGGCCACCGTGACTGAGGCCCAGGATGGCATTCATCAGTTCGCAATCCAGGGACTGAAGCCCGGCAGCACTTATCACTACGTCACGGAGAGTGAGGCTGCGGATGGCGCGAAACATGAGAGCTGCCTTGGAAAGTTCAGCACGGCACCCGCACCTGCTGCACCCACGGACATGCGCTTCTGTGTGATGACCTGCCAGGGCTACCAGGACCGCGATCACGAGGACGGGCATCCGATTTATCCCTCCATGCAGGGGCTTGATCCGAAGTTCATCGTGATGACAGGCGACCTCGTTTACTACGATAGCAATCCTCCACGAGCCACCTCCCTGGGACTCGCTCGACTTCACTGGGAGCGAATGTTCAGTCTGCCGCGCCTCGTGTCAGCCATGCGTAGCACCTCGACTTATTGGCTCAAAGACGACCACGACACCCTAACAAACGATTGCTGGCCAGGCATGGAAGTGGGTGAACTCACCTTCAACGAAGGCCTCCAAATTTTCCATGAGCAAGCCCCCCTTGGATCGGAGAGCTATCGCACGGTCCGCTGGGGGCGCGACTTGCAGGTGTGGTTCACCGATGGACGCGATCATCGTTCACCCAACACCATGCCCGATGGCCCGGACAAAACGATCTGGGGTCCCGAGCAGAAGGCGTGGTTCAAGCGCACCGTGAAGGAAAGCCCGGCCACGTGGAAAGTCTTGGTCTCGCCCACACCACTCGTGGGACCTGATCGGGACAACAAGAACGACAACCATTCTAACAAGGGCTTCGCTCACGAGGGCGATGAGATTCGCGCATGGCTGAATGACAACGTGCCGGACCACTTCTTCGTCGTGTGTGGCGATCGTCACTGGCAGTATCACTCGGTGCATCCGACTTCTGGCGTGCAGGAATTCAGCGTCGGACCGGCGAGCAATTCCCATGCGGGCGGCACACCGGGTGAGGATCGCTCCTATCACAAGTTTCATCGCGTGCAGGGTGGTTTCCTGTGTGTCGAGCTAAAGGCCGATGGCGGGAGCAGCACCATTGCTTTCCAGCTTCGCGACGTGGAAGGCAAGATCAGCTATGAGGCGAAGTTCACACGCCCCCTGGCATGAGGTGAAAATGAAACTGGCGCAGACCTTTCAGCCTGCGCCAGCGGTTGATCCATGCGGCACGGTCACCGATCAGTCATTATCTTCATCACCGTGGCTGTGCTTCAGCACCCAGGCGCGGTTCTGCGAGATATTGCTGTCATAGGTGACGCCGCAGATGTCGCCTTGATTGTTGATGCCTGTGGCAATCGAGCCCGCTGCCAAGCCCGCCGTTTGGAGAGCTGGGACGGTGGATAGATCAATGAGCTGACCTTTCACCCACAGCGCTGCGTGCGACTGGCCGGAATCCGGGTCCTGCACGTAACCAACGACGTGACCTTGGTTATTGATGGCGCTTGCGGCTCCGCCTTGACCCAAGGTGGGCAGTGCGACTGCACGATTATTCTTGGCGATGTAAGGCTGGTAGAATCCATCGGCGTCGATGCTGCCGCCAACTACCGTGCCTTCGTCATTGATCGCGAGTCCCTCGTTGCCAGCGCCACCCAGGGTGGCGATCAAAGTGGCTCGGCCTTTCTTGTCCCAGCGCACGGCGCGGAAGGTGAAGCCGAATTCATCGAATACGGTGCCACAGGCCTCGCCTTCATTGTTGAGGCCATAGGCATTCGAATTGATAAAGCCAGCGGGCATACCCAGGCGGCGCTTCGAACCGCGTTTCCAGATGTAGGCGGTGCTGGACACATCATTGGCTTCCGATGCCTGTCCAGCCACTTCGCCCTTGTTGTTGATCGCAAGGGCGATGCTCTGGCTGCCGCCGAAAGTGCCGAGGTCCGTGGCTGTGGTGCCGATCCAGAGGAAGGCGTGGGAACCCGCGTCCACAGAACTGACGCCGACCGTGACGCCCAGATTGTTGGTGGCATACGCACGGCTGTCCACACCGCTGACTCCCAGATCGAGCAAGGTGCCTTGACGATCCCAGCGGCCTGCCGAGTTCGTCAGGGCAGGATCGAGCCAGTTACCGGCTGTGAAGCCGGTTTCACTGATGCTGCGAACTTCGGATCCAAAGCCCGCAGGCAGGGCTGCACTCAGGTCCAAAAGCACGTAAGAACGAGAGCGAAGACCGTGGTCATCGGCCTTGAGGTGGAGAGGAGCGCTCGCAAGAAGCGCGAGTGTCAGTGAGAGGCTAAGTGGTGTGGCTTTCATGTAGCAGCGAGTGGCGTTGAGTTTATTTCGATCTACTAACCAGCCCCGAGGCTAGGGATCAGGTTTTAGTTTGTCGATAAACTTTTGCCAACGTGTATAATAAAATTACTAGATACTTCAGCCTCAGCAACGGTCTCAAGCCGCAGGCTCTGAAGTGGACCCGCTAGTGGGCGTCGCAACAGACTAAATGCTAGGTTGTTCTCAGGATTCAGCCTGATGATCCTTGTGATAGCGCCGCTTCAGAGCCCAGCGCATCAAGGAGCGAGGCATGATCCGAAACACAGGTGCTGCGATGGACACACCGGTGCCTGGGAACACGCACGCACAATCGTTCACGAGGGCATCCAGTCCCGCGCGCACTACCACGCCAGGTGCAATGCGCAGCAGGCCCTGGCCACTGCGATTCGTATCCGCACCATCGGCCCGCTTAGCATTCTTGCTGAAGTTGGTGGGTGTCGGTCCTGGGCACAGTGCAGTGACGACGATGTTTTTGTCGAGCAACTCTACCCGCAGTGCTTCGCTGAAGCTGGTGACGAAGGCCTTGCTTGCTCCATACACGGCGAGGTCCGGCATCGGCACATTGCCCGCGAGCGAACTCACATTGAGGATGCCAGCCGGTGCCACCAGCCGTGCCAACACGGCATGAGTCAGCAGCACGAGGGCGGTGACATTAAGATCAATCTGTCCACGTAGCTTCGCAGGATCAGCGCTCGCGAAACTGCCATAGTCGCCGATGCCTGCGTTGTTGATCAACAAGTTCGGCTTGTGGTCCAAATGATCAATGGACTCCACGATGCGCGCACGTCCCTCATCGGTAGCGACGTCCGCAACACACAGATGCACCTGCAAGTCCGCATGCTTCGAGAGCAGCTCTGCTTTCACTTGGTTCAGTGCTTCCTCACGCCGCGCGACAAGCAATAAAGACTTCGCCGTTGGTGCGAGCTGCCGTGCAAACTCTGCACCCAAGCCTGACGAAGCGCCGGTGATGATGGCGGAGCAGTGTGTGAGGGAGAAGTTCATGATCTTGGCGGACTGTAGGTCACAGTGACGGTAGGACAGTGGATCATTGCTCAGGCAGGTGATTCTCTTCGAACAACGACCGTTCTACTGTCCCACTGATTCACCGACCACCGATTACCCCATCACATTCACCAGCGTGCCGATGCCGTCGATGGTGATGCGAACTTCATCGCCGAGCGCGAGCGTAAACTCATCCGGCGGCACGATGCCGGTGCCGGTCATGAGGAAGGCACCGTTGGGATAATCGTTGTCGCGGAAGAGCCAGCTGATGAGTTCCTCGGGCGTGCGCTTGAGCTGAGCGAGCGTGGTGTCGCCAGCGAAGACCGTGGCTCCAGCGCGCACGATCTCCAGCTTGATCGCCGTGGTCGCGGGCAGCGCTTCGTTGGTCACCGTGATGCATGGACCCACCGCAGCGGCGAGGCGGAAGGATTTTGCCTGTGGCAGGTAAAGCGGGTTCTCGCCTTCGATGTCGCGGCATGACAAGTCGTTGCCCACGGTGTGGCCGATGAGCTTGCCGTTGCGCGTGATCACGAGCGTGAGTTCGGGCTCCGGCACCATCCACTTCGAGTCGCGACGCAGATGCATCGGGGCTCCCGGTGCGGCTACGCGATGCGGTGCCGCCTTGAAGAAGATCTCCGGGCGGTCCGCCGCATAAACGCGGTCGTAGAAGCTCCCACCGCCAGCGTCTTTGCTCTCTTCCATGCGAGCGGTGCGACTGCGGAAGTAGGTCACGCCAGCAGCCCACACTTCCTGCGTGGACACTGGTGAAAGCAAGGCCGTCGGCGCGCTTGTGGCAGTGCCGGTGACGCTCGCGAGATACGCAGGTAGGTCGTCGCGATTGATCAGGTCATCCCACGCATCGCTGAGCGCGAGGAATTGCGAGTCGCGTTCGAGGACAGGGCCGGTGGTGGTGCGGTAGAGGCGCATAAAGAGTCAAAGATGAATTCGTCCCGGCGCTCCGACGATTGAGTCCTACTCTTCCTCTTACTCCCACTCTTGCTCGACGTCGTTGGGTGCTGCGGCGTCGAGTATGAGGAAGAGTAGGAGTATGAGGAGGACTAAAGCGTTTGAGAGCGCTGGGGCATGAAGGCGTTAGGCGTCGGCTTGTGTTAGAGAGCCATCCACGAGACGGAAGCCGCCGCGTGTGTTCTTGGCTTGCAGGAGTTCGGGCAAGGCATCGTCGGGGAAGCCCTGGTAGCACACGGGGCGCACGAAGCGGTAGATGCTGGCGGTGCCGATGCTGGTGAAGAAGCTGTGGCTGGCCGCGGGATACGGACCGCCGTGGTGCATCGAGGGGCAGACTTCGATTCCTGTGGGGAAGCCGTTGAAGATGATGCGGCCCACCTTACGCTCCAGAATGCGCACGAGGTCGGCGTGCTCGCGCAGGTCCTCGGGCGTGCCGTGGATCGTTGCGGTCAGCTGGCCATCAAGTGATCGAGCAAAACGCAGCATGTCGTCCTTCGCGTCGCACTTGGTGACGATGGAACACGGTCCGAAGACTTCGTGACGCAGCGAGTCGTTGGCTTCGAGCGTGGCGATGTCGGTGGTGAAGATGATGCACTCGGCCTGGGTGGCATCACTGCTCGCAGCGGTGGCCGACTTGCCAGCGATGGACAGGCCCTTCGTCTGCGCGAAGGCGCTCGTGCCTTGCTGATACATGCTGCAGATGCCCGCGTGAAGCATCGTCTGCGGAGCCACCTTTGCCGCTGCCTCGGCAGCGGAGCTGATGAAAGTGTCGAGTTCCGCGCCTGCGACGCCGAGCACGATGGCCGGGTTCGTGCAGAACTGACCGACGCCCATCGTCACCGAGCCGACATAGTTTTCGGCGATGGCTTGAGCGCGAGCCTTCAGCGCGCCCGGCAGCACGAAGACCGGATTCACGCTGCCCATCTCGCCGTAGAACGGAATCGGCGTGGGCCGTGACGAGGCGATGTCGAACAACGCACGTCCGCCTTTGAGCGAACCCGTGAACGCGACGGCGTTCGCCAGCGGATGCCGCACCAGCGCCGCGCCCATCTCGTTCGACTTGCCATGCAAGAGCGAGAACGAACCTGCGGGCAGTCCCGCCTCCGCGAGTGCCTCATACACCGCGCCCGCAAGCATCTCGCAGGTGCCAGGATGAGCTGGATGGCCTTTCACCACGACCGGGCATCCCGCCGCCAGAGCGCACACCGTGTCAGTGCCCACGACGCCGATCGCGAAGGGGAAGTTGCTGGCACCAAAGATGACCACGGGTCCGATCGGCTGCATCACGCGACGCACATCCGGCTTCGGCAGCGGCGCACGATCTGGGACTGCATGGTCAATGCGTGCATCGGCCCACGAGCCCTCGCGAATGAGCTGAGCGAAGAGCTTGCACTGCCCCGTCGCGCGACCGCGCTCACCGGTGAGTCGCGCCATCGGCAGCGCGGTCTCCGCATGTGCCTGATTCAGCAACGCGTCGCCGAGGCCCATGATCTTGTCTGCGAGCAAATCGAGGAACTGGGCACGCTTGTCGTATCCCGCGCCACGTAGCGCATCGAAGGCCTCATCGGCAGCGCTGAGAGCTGCATCAACATCGGCTTCGGTGGCGTCACCGAACGACGTTTCCAGCATGGCACTGGTGCTGGGGTTGCGGGCTTGAAAAGTCGATCCGGTGGGCGCGACGCGGCGTCCGGCGATGAGATGGTTTCCGTGCAGGCTGCTCATAAAGTGGAGCGAGCCTTTTAGAGTGTAGCATCGTGGGAGTCCACGACGAAAATCACTTCCCGGCTTTCTGTTTACTCTCCATGTGCTCGCGCACGATCTTCATAACCTCGGCCTGCAGCTCAGGCATCTTGCTGTTCAGCTTGTCCTTCATTGCCTTGGCGGCGTCGGCACTCAGGCCGGTCGATTTGGCGGCCAGCTTCTTTCCTGTGGGAGACTCATAGAACGCGAGCAACTCGGTAAGTTCCGCCTCGGTGAACTCGGCTGCATAAGCCTTGGCGTAAGTGGGGCGAATCTCCTCCCATTTGGCGTTGGCGGTGAAGAACTTTCTGATCGCATCCATGGCAGCGTTTGCCAGTTCCTCTCCGCCGGTGGCCTTGAGCTGCTGGGTGGCGGCCTCCATGCTTTGGACAAAACTGTTTTCAAGATTGGCCTTCAATCCCGAAGCATCGACCACCTTCTCGGCGAGTGTGAGTGCCGAGGGTGTTTGAGCTGAGGAAAGGGTAGCAATGGCGATGTAGGAGGCGAGGAGGAGCTTTCTCATAAGGGGAAAGGGGCGAGGAATGTGGTGGACGAAGGGCAATAAAAAAGCGGTGGTTTTCACCACCGCTTTCAGAAGAGTTTCAGTCGCTTAGTTCGCGGCTGCGGGAGCTGCCACTGGAGTGATGCTGATGCAACGCTTGTTGCGCTCAAACTTCACGAGGCCGTCAGTGAGGGCGAACAGCGTGTGATCGCGGCCCATGCCAACATTCTTGCCTGGCTTCCACTTGGTGCCACGCTGACGAATGATGATGTTACCGGCGATGGCGGCCTGGTCGCCGTAGATTTTCACGCCGAGACGCTTGCTTTGGCTGTCGCGTCCGTTCTTGACTGATCCTTGACCTTTCTTATGAGCCATGACGTTTGGTTGCTCGAGTTGAGTAGTTTGGAGATTAGGCGTTGATGCCGGTGATTTCGATCTGGGTCATGTTCTGGCGATGACCCTTCTTCTTGTGGAAGCCCTTGCGGCGCTTGAAGTGGAAAATGATCACCTTGGGAGCCCTGAATTGCTTGACCACCTTGGCGGTCACGGTAGCACCCGGAATAGTGGGCTCACCGATACGAAGCGACTCGCCTTCACCGCAGGCCAAAACCTGATCAAAGGTGGTGCTTTCGCCCTCAGCGAGTTCGATTTTCTGAACATTGAGCTTGTCCCCGACGGCTACTTTGTAGCTCTTGCCGTCTGTCTTGATGATCGCGTATGCCATAAGTCTTGTGTCTTGAACGAGTTGCCCGCAAAGCTCAGCTCCAATAACCTCAAGGGCCGGGCAACGGGGCGCGCAGACTTCCACACGCTTTTCATATCAGCAAGAAAAATTTCATGCTTCTTGAAGATGTTTCAGACGCTGGGTGCCTCAGGCGGTGGTCTTGCCAGGCCGGATTGCGATGACGGGCCGAATCACAATGATTGGAACCGGGTAAAACATCCTTGCCTCCCGCCCCCCAACACTCCAGAATCCGCCCCCCTTTTTCGATGCTTAACAAAGTCAACGTCGCTGTCGTCGGTGCGAGCGGTTACTCCGGGATGGAGTTGCTTCGTTACCTCCTCCTCCACCCCCATGTTTCACTTGTGGCGGTGACTTCGCGTTCGCTCGCGGGCAAACCATTGACCGGCGAGTTCCCACGCTTCCGGGGCGTCGGCAATGCTGACAGCCTCACTTTCACGGCCCCAGACGCGGATACCCTGAAGGCAGCGGGAGCGGAGGTCGCTTTTCTGGCGTTGCCGCATGGAGTCTCCGCCGAGTATGCCAAGCCGCTGCTCGCCCTGGGCATCAAGGTGATTGACCTGAGCGCTGACTTCCGTCTCCGGTCGGCTGCCTTATATAAGGAGTTCTACGCCCATGAGCATCCAGCTCCCGAGCTGCTCGACCAGGCGGTCTATGCCTTGCCCGAGATTCGTGCGGAAGCTATTGCCAAGGCCAGCTTGGTGGCATGTCCGGGATGCTATCCTACGAGCATCTTGCTGCCTTTGATTCCCTTGCTGAAGGATGGGCTGCTGAAGGCCGACCCGATCGCCGTCTCGAGCATGAGTGGCGCCAGCGGTGCCGGACGGAAGGAGTCGGTGCAGTTGTTGTTCTGTGAAGTGCAGAACAGTCTTCGTCCCTACAGTGTGCCGGTCCATCGCCATCTCAGCGAGATCGGACAGGAGTTGGAGTTGGCGGCTGGTCGACCTGTGCCCCTGAGCTTTGTCCCCCACCTAGTGCCTGTCTTTGCTGGCATCTGCTCCACCATCTTTGCCACGCCCGTGGATGGGTTGACCAGTGCGCAAATCGAAGCCGCGTATGCCAAGGCGTATGCCGGACGGTCTTTCGTTCGTCTGCTAGGCAACAAGGGCTGCCCTGACACCAAGAACGTGATGGGCACCAACTTTGTCGATATCGGCTGGGCGCTGGATACACGTGCTGGCCGGCTCATCTTGATGAGTGCAGAGGACAACATCGGCAAGGGAGCTGCCGGACAAGCCGTTCAAAATCTCAACATCCTTTGCGGAATTCCCGAAACCACCGGACTTCTGACTGCCTGACCCATGAGCAAGGACCTGACCACCAGCGGCGACGAGTGTCGCGTGCCATTCAAAGAAATCAAAGGCGGCGTGACCGCGGCCAAGGGCTTTCGAGCCAGCGCCATCACCTGCGGCATCAAGAACCCCACGGCCACCCGCCTGGACCTCGCGCTCATCGTTTCCGATGCGCCGACGGTGTGTGATGGCGTTTTCACGACGAACTCCGTCAAGGCGGCCCCGGTGCGGCTCTGTCAGCAGCATCTGAAGGCAGGCAGCGACATCCGGGCGATCATCGCCAACAGCGGCAATGCCAATGCCTGCACTGGACTCGTGGGTATTCAGCATGCGAAGGCGATGGCCAAGGGCGCGGCCGAGCAACTCGGGATTCGCATGAAGCAGGTGATGGTTGGCTCCACCGGCATCATTGGCATGACGATGCCCATCGAGCGCATTACCTCTAAGATTGGCGATCTTGCCAAGGCTCTCAAAGGCAATGGCTCCGATGACGCGGCTGCTGCGATCATGACGAGCGATACGCGACCCAAGACCTTCGCGATTGAAGTGCCATGTGGCAAAGGCAGCTTCCGCATTGGTGGCATTGCCAAGGGTGCAGGCATGATCTGCCCGAACATGGCGACCATGCTTTGCTTCATCACGACCGATGCGAAGGTGAGTGCTGCCGAACTCAAGAAAGCCGTGCGTCACGGAGTGGATCACACCTTCAATCGCATCACCATTGATGGCGACACGAGCACGAACGACACGGTCATCGTCATCGCCAACGGCCAGGCCGATGCCCCGCAGATCAAGCGCGGCACGCCCGAGGCCGATTTGTTCCGCAATGCTCTGCAAAAGGTGATGTGTGCTCTGGCAAAGATGATCGTCAGCGATGGTGAGCGCGTGACCAAGTTCGTCGAGGTGCGCGTGCGCAATGCCAGGACGTTCAGCGATGCCAAGCGTGTGGCTGAAACAGTAGCGAAGTCCACGCTGGTGAAGTGTTCCTTCAACGGCAGCGATCCGAACTGGGGCCGCATCATCCATGCGGTCGGATACTCCGGCGCGAAGATTCGTGAGGAGCTGGTGGACATCTACTTCGGTGGCCTTCAGGCAGCGAAGGGTGGTCTCGTGACCAAGACCCCCATGGCTGAACTCGAAAAAGTCGTGCGCGAACCGAAGTTCACCGTGACCATCGACCTCAATCTGGGCACCTCAAATTACGTCGTTTACACCAGCGACCTCTCCGAGGCATACGTGGACTTCAACGCGAGCGAATACAACGCCGCCGTTCACGCCAAGCGACAGAAAGGTTTGCAGTGATGCCTTGACCTTTGATCATCAGGTTGGCACACTCGCCGACATGAAAAAAGGTGTGCTCTGCGTCCTTGCCCTGATGACGGCCACTCTTGCGGGAGCGGATCTCAAATTGCGCGACGGAACAGTTTACCGCAACACCAAGATCCTGCGCAGCGATGGCACCGTCGTGGAGTTGTTCATCGCCGGATTCGGGGTCAAGAAGGTAAACTTCAGCCAGTTGCTTCCCGAGGATCAGGCAAAGGTCACTGCCCAAGCCAAGGCGGACGCGGAAGCTGCTGCGGCTGAGGCTCGTCAGCGCGAGATCAATCGCAAAGAGTCGGAAGCCAAGGTCGCTGCTCGCATGGCGGGCGTGAAAGTGATCGCGCTCAAATCAAAGAAGGGCAAAACCTACGAGGGCATCACCTCGTGGGAGTGGGAGAAGAATAACGCAGGCGTGAAGATCAATTACCCTGGTGGCATCGCTCATCTCATGGTGGACGATCTGGACGACGCCTCGCAGAAGCTGCTCCGCGAGACACCGCCGAAGTGACTTCACCCGTCACCTCGCTCCGAGGTTGTCCTTGATGATGGAGTCCTTCGCCTCATCCACCGCCAGCCATTTCGCATCGGGGGCGAGACGGCGTCCGCACTCGGTGATGATGTTGTTGGCAATCATCAACCGCTGGCTGCCTGGGAGAGCCTTAACGGCTTCAGTGTCCAGCCCGGTGAAGGTGTTGCCTGTGATCGCCAGATCGCTGGCTCCTTCGATGACCACGCCACTTCCGGTGTCGATCTGCATCGGGTCTTTGTGTTCACGAGTCGTGCGCTTGAGCTGGCCATTGCCGATGTAGGTGTTGCAGAAGGCGTTGCCGCCGATGCTGTTGCGTCCGCCCTCGGCACTTAGCCGAACACCAAATCCATGGCAGAGCACGAAGGTGTTCGCGCTCACTGCGCAGCCATTGGCGTCTTTGAGATCAATGCCGCCCTGGAGGTGATGCGCGATGACATTGGCACTGAGCGTGATGCCGTAGCAGTCGCGATCCAGGATGATGGCGGTGCCATTGCATTCCTCGATCATGTTGCCGCTGCACACGGAGCCATACGTGTTCTCGATGACGATCCCGTGGCGCAGGTGGTCGTCGATGTTGTTGCCATTGGCGCAGAGGTTGAAGGCATCGACGCACCGGAGGGCATCTTGGTTCTCCTCAAAGTGATTGCCATTCACCACGATGTCATGGCAGCCCGTGATCTGGAGTCCAGCGAGTGCATTGTAGGTGAGAATGCTGTCGGCGATTCGTGGGTCTTCCTCACAGTCGAGGAGGTGGATCCCGTTGGCACCGTTGTGGTCGATGGACACACCGTGCAGATAGATTTCATGGACCCCGTGTGCGTAGATGCCATCGCCCGACTTCGGATTGCCACTAATGCGGAGATCAGCGACCTGCACGCGCCAGATTCGGGACTTCTTGTTCGTGTCGATATCCGATGGCTCCACCATCAAGGCGGGTTTGCCATCTTCGTTCTTGTTGATGAGATGCGAGGACGCGCCACTGCCGACGATCCGGGTTTCGCCTTTCCTCACGATGAGTGGCTCGGTGAGTTCATAGTCTCCTGGCGGCACGACCACAATGCCCCCGCTTTCCGGTAGGGCATCGATTGCTGCCTGTAGGTTGGGGAAGGCAGCGGCGTCAATGCGCTTGGCGGGTTCGGCTTGGAGCAGGGAGATGCAACTGATGAGGACTGAAAGCAGATGGCGAGGAGACATGGAGCTTCCTACGCCATGAAAAGGGAAGACTTCGCAGCCCCTTGAGAGTCTGTGTCTGCGGATCGCGTAGTGACTTCATGCACCATCGCCTCCTCACTCTTCTTCTGATTGCCTGCGCCTTGTTCACCAGTGCTCTCCGGGCTGCTGATGACGGCAAGCTGCACATCGTTGTCTTCGGCGCGCATCCCGATGATCCCCAGTTCAAGGCAGGCGGGACCGCGATCAAGTGGGCCAAGCAAGGGCATCACGTCAAACTCGTCGCCGTCACCAATGGGGACATTGGTCACTGGAAGGAAGCCGGAGGGCCGCTCGCGCAGCGGCGCAAGGCGGAGGTCGAGGCCACCGGCAAGGTGTGGGGCATCGAGACCGAAGTGCTCGACATTCATGACGGCGAACTGCTGCCCACGTTGGAGAATCGGAAGCTCATTACGAAGGTGATTCGCGAATTCAATGCCGACCTCGTCATCTCGCACCGCCCGTGGGACTACCATCCTGATCATCGCTATGTCGGCGTGCTCGTGCAGGACGCTGCTTTCATGGTGACGGTGCCGTTCTTCTGCCCGGACATTCCGTTCCTGAAAAAGAACCCCGTCTTCATGTATTCCAGCGATGGCTTCCAGAAGCCTTATCCCTTCAAGCCTGATGTCGCGATTGCCCTGGATGATGTCTTTGATCAGAAGCTCGAAGGCCTGCATCTGATGCCCTCGCAAGTCTATGAAGGTGGAGCCAGCGGCAGTGCGGAGTATGTGAAGACCGTGCCGCCGGAGTCGGATGAAACCATGCGCAGGGCCTGGCTGCGTCGTCGCTGGGAAGTTCGCCAGAGCGGCGAAGCAAACAAGTATCGTGATCTGCTAGTGAAGTGGTATGGCGATGAGCAAGGCAAGGCGGTGAAGTTCGCCGAGACTTTCGAGCTGTGCGAATACGGTGCCCGTCCGAGCGAGGGCCAGCTGCGCGAGTTGTTTCCCTTCTTTCCGCCCGCGAAGTAGTGAAGCTAGTGGGACGGTGGATCGGTTTGATCGCGAATCGCCGTGAATGGCATCGAGGCATGGATTCGTGGTCATTCGTTTCAATTCGTTTTCGTTCGTGTTGATCTGAATCCCGTCGATGGAGGCCGTTCGTGCTTCCGAGTAATGGAAACCGTGGGAGTTGTTTCTTCACGCGAATGAAGGCCGAATGAGAACGAATGGCCGCAAATGGTATCAAGGCACGGATTCGTGGTCATTCGCATCGTTCCGAAAACCACAACCATGGCCGCCACGCTGCGGTTCTGCGTTTCGGCGATTCCTATTGAAAGACCCTTTCGGCTCGCTTCGACTCCATGGCACTCTTTTGCCATGAAGCTTCTTCCTTTCCTTCTGCTGCTGTCGTCGCCCGTCTGGGCTGACCTTGCCACCTCCCTCGACGCCCTGCGCGCGGTTTCCAAAGAAGGGCAGGGGAACGAGGCCGCCACCTCCGCATGGTCTTCGGTGTCGCAAGCCAAGGCCAGCGATGTGACCAAGCTCCTCGCCGCCATGGATGGAGCCAATCCGCTTGCGCAGAATTGGATTCGCGCTGCGGTCGGTGTCGTGGAAGATCGTGAAGGGAAGACACTGCCGGTGGCTGAGGTCGCGACCTTCTTGAAAGACACCAAGCACTCGCCTGAAGCCCGCGCGCTGGCTTTTGATCTGCTGCAGCGCCATGCTCCCGATGAGGCAGCCAAGCTGACTCCGCAGCTCATCGAAGATCCCAGTGCCGACCTCCGTCGTCATCCGGTGGCCAAGCTCATTGAGGAAGGTGAAGCCGCCCTCGCGAAGCAAGACAAGGACGCTGCTGCCAAAGCTTTTCAGCAGGCCCTGAACGGCGCACGCGATGAAGATCAGATCAAGGTGCTCGCGAGACAACTTCGCGCCTTGGGCAAGACCGTCGATCTGCCCGCGCACTTCGGCTTCCTCATGAACTGGAAGCTCATCGCCCCGTTCAACAACAGCGAGCGCAAAGGCTTCGACGAAGTCTTTCCCCCGGAGCAGAAGCTCGACTTCAGCGCCACCTACCCAGGCAAAGGCAAAGACGCCAAGTGGCAGGACTTCACGAGCACGGATGAGTATGGCAAGATCGACTTCAACAAGCCCTTCGGCATGGAGAAGGAAGTCGTTGGCTACGCGGCCGCCGAGTTCATTAGCAAAGAAGCCCGGAATGCCGAGATTCGCATGGGCTGCAAAAATGGCTGGAAGGTCTGGCTCAATGGCAAGCTACTCTTCGCTCGCGATGAATACCATCGGGGTGCCAAGCTCGATCAATACAGGCTGCCCTGCCAGCTTCAGGCCGGCAAGAACACGCTCCTCGTGAAGTGCTGCCAGAACGAGCAGAAGGAGACCTGGACCGTGGAGTGGGAATTCCAGCTCCGCATCTGCGACGCCACTGGCACTGCCATCGCCTCCGCGAAATAAAGTGACCCACCTTTGACCCTTTCCCAAGCCATGCGCTTCATCCTTTCCTCCACTGCAATCCTCGCCCTCACGCTCAGTTCAGTTCATGCCGACTGGCTTCAGTTCCGTGGCCCCGATGCCTCGGCCGTCTCCACCGAGGCCAAGACGCCCGGCGACAATCTCAAGGTGGCTTGGTCCGTCGATCTTCCAGGTCGTGGACTGTCGTCGCCGATCATCGTCGGTGACAAGGTCTTCCTCACCGCCGCGAGCGGACCCGAGCAGGCCATCCTGCATATGTTTTGCTTCAACGCCGCAGATGGCAAGAAGGTCTGGGAGCGTTCGCTTCGTGCTACAGGACGAACGATGACTCAGAGCAAGACCTGCGTGGCCGCTCCAACGCCATGCAGCGACGGCAAGCGAGTCTTTGCTCTCTACTCATCGAATGATCTCTTCGCCTTCGACTTGGATGGCAATCTGCTCTGGCTTCGCGGCCTCACGTATGACTATGCCAATGCCAGCAACAGCCTTGGCATGGCGCAGTCGCCGATGATTGTGGGCGGCACGCTCGTTGTGCAGAGTGAGAATGACAGCGAGAGCTTCACCGCAGGCATCGACGTCAACACCGGCAAGAACCTCTGGAAGATGGAACGTCCCAAGGCCGCCAACTGGAGCAGCGCTCTGGCCTTGAAGGATGGCGTGGTGGCGCTGCAATCCAGCAAGGGCATCACCGGCGTGAAAGCCGCCACTGGCGAAGTGGTATGGAACTACGCGGATGGTGCGAGCACGATTCCTTCCAGCGCTCTCGGTGGCGGCACCATCTACGCCGCGTCCAATGGGATCACGGCCCTGATGCCTGAGAACGGCGCTGTGAGCCAGCTCTGGCGCAATGAGAAGTTGCGTCCCGGCACCGCCAGCCCCGTGGTCGTGGGCAGCGATCTCTTCGTCATTAACAACGCAGGCGTGCTGCTCAAGGCCGACACGAAGTCCGGCGATGACGACTCCAAGTTCAAGCTCCGCCTCAAAGGCCCCTTCAGTGGTTCACCCGTGGCCGCAGGCAAGCGTCTCTACATCGTCGGCGAACGCGGCACCTTCCAGGCCATCGACACCGCCTCGCCCGAGGGCTCCATCCTCCAAGAGATCGAACTCACGAACAAAGACAGCAAGGACCTCGTGCTCTGCACGCCCGCGATTGCAGGCGGTGCCGTGTATGCCCGTAGTGACAAGAAGCTGTGGAAGGTGGAGTGAGTTGGGATTCATCCGATAACGATCAGGTAGTCAGCCTGCTCAAACGAAAGCTCGACGCCGCGCAGGCGTTTCGCTAAACCTTGGCGTCTCCATTTTTCCATCATCCATGAACACACGTCGTTCCTTCCTCAAAAAGACCACCGGAGCCGCTGCGGCTTTTGGTTTCCCTTCCATCATTCCTTCGTCAGTGCTCGGGCAGAATGCGCCGTCCAACAAGATCACCATGGCCGTCTTTGGCTGGGGAATGCAGGGTCCAGGCAACACTAATGCGTTCATGAACGAGCCTGATTGTCATGTGCTCGCGGCTTGCGATCTGGACCAGAAGCATCTCGATGCGGCGGTGAAGACGATCAACGGCAAGCAAGGCACCAACGATTGCAAACCTTACCACGACTATCGCGAAGTCATGGCCCGCAAGGACATCGACGCGGTAATGATCGCGATCCCGGATAACTGGCACGCCCTGGTCTCGATCGAAGCCGCCAAGAACGGCAAGCACATCTATGGGGAGAAGCCGCTCGCGCGCACCATCGCAGAGCAGCAGGCCATCGTGAAGGCCGTGCAGAAGGCCGGTGTCGTGTGGCAAACAGGTAGCTGGCAGCGCAGTCAGTCGCAGTATCGCATGGCGGCGGAACTCGTGCGCAACGGCCTCATCGGCAAGCTGCAGAATGTGGTGGTTGGATTGCCCAGCGGGCACAACGACTTCGCAGGCACCAAGGACAAGAATCAAGTGACCCCGCCGCCCGCTGAACTCGATTACGAGATGTGGATCGGACCCGCCACAATGGAGGACTACATCGAAGCTCGCGTTCACAAGAACTGGCGCTGGAACTACAACATTGGCGGCGGTCAGTTGCTCGACTGGATCGGCCATCATTGCGACATCGCGCACTGGGGCATGGATTGCGATAGCACCGGGCCGGTCGAGATGCGTCCGATCAGCTCCAAGTTCCCGCCGCGCACGGACATGTGGAATACGGCCACCGATTATCAGGCCGAGTCCACCTATGCCAATGGTGTGAAGATGCTCATCAGCAACGCGCACGATGACATCAAGATGGGAGCCAAGTGGGTCGGCACCGATGGCTGGGTCTGGGTGGATCGCAGTGGTTTCGACTGCTCGAATCCCGAATGGAAGGAGACTTTCAACAAGCGCGAGAAGGACGGCAAGGTGACCCAGGCTGGCAAGCCGAAGAAGCTCGGCGACGATGTGATCAAGACCAACCTCTATGACTCTCCCGGCCATCAGCGCAACTTCCTTGACTGCATCAAGAGCAAGATGCCGACGGTGACTCCAGTGACTACCGCGCACCGCAGTGCGACTCCAGGTCACTTGGCTCTCATTTCTTTGATGACCAACACCACGATCAAGTGGGACCCTGAGAAGGAAGTTATCGTGGGCAACGACGAAGCCGCCAAACTTCTGAGCCGCGACTATCGCGGTCCTTGGAAGCTGGAAGCCTAAGCGTCTGCACTTTTTTGAACGAGGCCGGAGAGCTTGGCTCTTCGGCCTCGTTTGTTTTCATCCCATTGCTCGACATGAAATCCATCCTCGCCTCCTGCCTTCTCAGCTCAGCCTGCTTCGCCCAGCTATCGCCGGGTGGTGCCACTGCTTCGTTCAAAGGTTCGCTCCCGCCCAAGCCGACGGCTGATCTGTCTGCTGACGAGCAAGGTTCCATTGAGAAGCGACTTGCTGAAGTCACGGCCCAGTTCGCTGTCGTGAAAAAGCATCCCCGCGCTGCAGATGCCGACATCTTCATCAAAGCCGTGCGCTACGCTGTGGAGTTTCACGAGTGGTATGACAAGAAGGCGGCAGACAGCGTGAAGAAAGCCAACGCGCTACTCGATGAAGCGACGAAACGCATCGAGTCTCTCAAAGCCAATCAAACGCCCTGGATAGACGGCAGTGGCCAGAAGGTGCTCGGGTTCTACTCGAGGATCGACGACTCGCCGCAGCCCTATGGAGTCGAGGTGCCGGAAGGACTGGAGTTTGGCCCTGGCAAGAAGCCGGTGCCGATGTGGATTTGGCTGCATGGCCGTGGCGATACAGCGACTGATCTTCCCTTCGTCTATTCACGTCTCATGGCCAAGAAGCCGGGACAGTTCCAGCCGAAGGGAACCATCGTGATCCATCCCTTCGGTCGCTACTGCAACGGCTGGAAGAGCGCCGGCGAGATTGATGTGTTCGAAGCACGCGATGATGCGAAGGCGCGTTTCAATGTGGATACGAACCGCATCGCGCTCGCTGGCTTCAGCATGGGTGGAGCCGGAGCATGGCACATGGGCGCTCACTATCCCGACCAGTGGGCCTGCGTTCACACTGGTGCTGGTTTCGCTGATGTGAAGCGCTACCAGAAGCTCACGCCCGACAAGTATCCCGTGTGGTATGAACAAATGATGTGGGGCGTCTATGACGTGCCCGACTATGCGCGCAACTTCCTCAACGTCCCCCTCGTGAGCTATAGTGGCGAGGTGGATGCGCAGCGCGACAGCGCTGAATACATGATGGAAGTGCTGGCCAAGGAAGGGCTCAAGCCGCCGCACCTCATCGGCCCTGGGATGCCGCACAAGTATCATCCCGAGACGATCAAGGAAGTGCAGGCACTCATCGAGAAGCATGTCGAGAAGGGCCGAGACAACTTCCCGAACGAGATTCACATCCAGATCAAGACTCCGTTCTATGGTCGCGTGAAGTGGATGAACCTGCATGGGTTGGAGCAGGGGTGGCAGGATGCGCGCATCGACGCGAAGGTCGTTGATGGCAGCACCATCGAGATCAAATCGAGCAACGTTAGCCGCATCGTCTTCTACCCGCCGCCGCAGGCTCGCAAGGGCAATGGCAGCATCACCGTGAACGTGGATGGCCAGACGCTCAAGCTGAAGCTGGGACCCGAACAAGCAGGGTGGGAAAACTTTCTCAGCCCAGGCAAGAAGGAGCCAGGTGCATTCTGCCGCTTGATCAAAAAGAACGGCCAATGGACCGACTACGGCAACGATCAGCCCTTCATGCATGAAGGCCCCGAAGGTGGCAAACCGGGCGCGCATCCAGGCCCGATGGATGCCTCCTTCATGAAGCGCTTCCTCGTAGTGCTGCCCGATGGGAAGTCATCGTCCGAAGCTGTCGATGCATGGGTGAATGCAGAGTCTGCGCACTTCCTCAAGCGCTGGCGTGGCCTCATGCGTGGTGACGTCCGTGTCGCCAAAGCCTCGGAAATTAAGGATGTCTATGAAGCGGGCAAGACGCAGAGCCTCATCCTCTGGGGCACGCCGGAGTCGAACTCCTGCATCAAGCAACTCGCCTCCTCGCTACCGGTGAAGTGGAGCGATGGGAAAGTCGGGATCGGCACCCAAGCCTTCGATGCGAAGACGCATGTGCCGCTGCTCACCTATCCAGCGCTGAAGTCCATGGGCTTCGAAGTCGTGATCAACTCCGGCCTCACCTTCCGTGAGGCCCACGACAAGACGAACTCGCTGCAAAATCCAAAGCTTCCCGACTGGGCCATTCTCGACATCACTCAAGCTCCCGATGCTGAGACTGCGGGCAAGGTGGTCGCTGCCGATTTCTTCGACGAACATTGGCAGGTCATCCCTCGTGTGAAATCTCCCTCCGACAAGAACCTGCCATGATCAATGCGAAGGTCGTGCCCGGCCATCGTGTGGCATCGGGTGCCAATGAGAATCCACTTTTCCCCGGCGGCACGCTGGCAATGCAGGCTCCGTTTTTCAGGGCCTTGGGCCTCGATCTCACACGTTTTCATCCTGGCACCTTGAACGTGTCGATTGCACCTCTGCGCTATCAGGTGCTGGAACCTCGCCTCACGTTTCGACAAGTTCAATGGCACCCCATGGAACCTCCTGAGGACTTCTCGTTCTTCGACTGCCGCATCCATTTCAACGGCGTGATCTGCACCGGCCTGATCTACTACCCGCATCCCGAAACCAAACCTGCGCATTTCCAGGCCTCCGATGTCCTGGAGATCCTCGCACCATCCATCGACGGACTGATCTACGGCGACTACATCAAGCTCGACGTCGATCCCTTGCAGATGGCATTTGTGAAGCGGTAGGCACCGAGCCGACTCACTCGCGAGTGATCAGCCACCAGCAGGTCTTCTGGCTGGGATCAATGCGGAAGTCGTTCGTCTTCTCCGCGATCACCGCCTTCGGTGCGCCAGAGGGATCGAGGGCTTCGACTTTCCAAGTGGCATCGCCGGGGAGCTTGATCTTTGCTTTGACGCCGAGCACCAGCGCGGGGCCCGTGCCCCACTTGTTGCCGACGGTCCGGCGGTCCTTGTCCCAGGCCATGCCTTGGTTCTCAGCTCGACTGAGGGCGCAGAGCCAGAGCTTCTTCGATTGCGTCAACGGAAGATCGTCGGCCACGGCGATCATGATCGTGAAAGATGAATCGCTCGATGAAACTTCAACACCCGACGGATGTTTCAACGAAGGCAGAGTTGCACCGCTCAGGATGATGCCCTTGTTCGCCTGGACCGTGAAAATCGATGCAACAGGATCACGCACGACCTGATCGAAGCGATGCACGACCGTTGAATCCTTCGGGGAAGGTTTGCCGAACACGGAATCACGAAGGCGGCTGCCCCACACCGAATGCCAGCCTTTGGCGTCGTCGTAGTCGAATAGGTTGTAACCAACGGTATCCTGCCATGCTTTGGCACCTTCGTTGTTCCAGAGGTCGCGCCAGCTTCGGTATTCACGTCGATGTGCGGGTCGGCGGTGACGGTGAAGCTGAAGGTCGTGCCGCGAGGCCGCGCGGTGTGAAAGCTACGCTCGCCGCGTGCGCTGTAGAAAGGAGCGCCGACATTGCGATGACGCACGCGGTAGTAATACTCGGTGTCAGGCTGCAAACCGGTGATCGGGATGCGGATCGGGTTTTTGAACTCCGGTTTGGCGTTGTCGATGTTGAACTGTCTCACTTGCAGGCAAGAATCAGCCGATATGCCAGACGATCCTTACACCCATGTCCTTGATAGAGATGGCGTCCCTGCCGAAGCGTCCCAACTCAAACAACAGCTCAATCTCATCGAGCAAGTCATCAACTACGGCACCCAGTTAATGCCAAGAGCGTGGGATTCGAGCCAGAAGGGCATCAGCGACTCCATCATCATCTTTCATCTGTTCCGAAAGGTGATCACACATCTCGATAGCATCCACATTCTGTTGTCCCAGGGAGCGGTTGCGGGGGCGATGTCTGAACTCCGAGCCATGCTTGAAGCGTCTGTCCTGGTGGACTGGTTGCTGAAGGAGGACACGGAGCAAAGAGCGCACTTCATGTTCGTGGCGGCGTTTCGGCGGAAAAAGGCCGTGGCAGACTCGTTCATTCCAGGTAGCGCCACCCATCAACAGCTAGTCGATGACCTTGGTTCGGCAGGATTGGCCGAACATGTGGCAGGTGCGCAGGTCAAGTCCGCTGCGATTGACAAAATGGGACAACACCCGGTCTTCGGAGCCATTTACCAGCTATTTGACCAAGCTGCGACTGCGAAGGGAAAAGAGCCAGTTTGGACCGATGTCTATGAAGCACATCGTCGTATTGCTGCTGGGAACCCGCCCAAATCAATGAAGAGTCTTCCGAAGGTGCAGATTCGAGACATTTTTGATCAGGTGGGGAGATTGAGGGACTATCGCCGGATTTACGGCCACCTCTCAGAGGAAGGACATGGGTCGGCATTGATGTCGAGTCTCGAAATCGACGGAGGAACTCGATTTCAAGTGCCCAACATTCGTGACTGGACCAAGTTCCCCCAGGTGTTTCGTTTTTCTGTCGCGTTTGCGCTTCGCACCTATCGAAGCATCCTTGATCGCTATCGGCCAGGGGAGGCGAGAGACAACTTTCCCAGGAAATACAAAGCCGAATGGCAGCAAGTGTTTATGACACCTGTCGAGATCACGAAGAAGCCAACGTTCAAAAAGGTGTGAAGAACGCCTAACGCTACCTCCGCCCATTCAGAATCATCTCATTGAGCTTCTGGCGGATGGCTTCCATGTCGGGATCGGCGAAAGGGGTGTCCAGCGTGCTCACGCTGTTCGTGTTTGCACTCGTGCCGCTGATGGCGTTGTCGAGCTGGGCTTGGCTGATTTCGCCGGGCGGGCCTTGGGAGCCGTCGCTGCCGTTGGTGCCATCGCTACCGCGTGGGATGCCAAAGGTGAAGCGCACGTTCGTTCCATCGAAGCTCACGCCCACCGTGGCCTGCTGGCCGGGATCGAGGGTGGTCACGCTGTCCACCACGGCTTGAGCGAAGGGGGGTCCTTGTGGCCCAGGGCTGCCGTCATTTCCAGCGGGGCCTTGCCCGCCGTCGTTTCCGGGCGGGCCTTGGGCTCCGTCGCTGCCGTTGCTCCCGTTCATGCCGTCACTGCCACGCGGGATGTCGAAGGTGAAGCGCACGTTCGTTCCATCGAAGCTTACAGCAACGGCAGCGGGATCGCCGGGGTTCACGGTGTTCACGGCATCCACCACGGCGTTCGCAAAGGGCGGCCCCTGCTGACCCATCGGGCCTTCCTGGCCTTGCGGGAGTTCAAAGGTGAAATGCAGTGTGGTCCCGACCAGAGACACACTTGCGTTGGCCGGGGTGCTGGGCGGCAGGGTGTTCACGCCGTCCACTTGCGCGGCGCTGACACCGGAGCCGTTGCCAATGAGATCAATGATTCCGGCGAACTGACCGCGAAAACGGTCAGCGTCGATGTTTTGGCCGTTTTGGGGCCATGCGGGGTCGAAAGCCATAGGTGGAGAAGGGTTTGAGACTGGGAGACTTTCAGACGGGGAGACTTGGAGACTGCTTCCAGTCTCACAGTTTCCAAACTTCGGGTTGGTTTTGCATCGTCACGAGCATGGCGATGAGCTGGTCGTATTCGGCATATAGAGCACGGGTGTCCTCGGGCTTGAGGTAGTCACACTCCACGGCGAATTGCAGCCACGTTTGCGTTTCAGCGGCCTCGCCTTCAGCATCGTTGAGCTTGCTGACGAACGAGGCCGCGTAACGCCGTTTGCGCCACCCTTCAGAGATGTTGGCGGCGACAGACCGGGAGGCGCGGCGAGCCTGATCGGTGAGCGAGTAACGTTCCTCTTTCGGGAACGCCTTGCTCAATTTGAAAACCTGCATCGCCGCCGCAAACGCACGCCGATAGACTTCCAAATCCGTGTGCCGAACAATTTTCGTCTTCATCGTCTCCCAGTCTGATAGTCTGATAGTCTGATGGTCTCCCCGTCTTCAAATTACGGAATGACGATTTGAGCGATGGGTCCCGGCCCGCTTTCGCCCGCACCGTTCACGGAGGTCACTTGGATTTTCACCGTGCTGCCGCTCGGCAGGCCGCTGAGAGTCCCATCGCTGTCGGTGACGGTTTCCACCGCACGGAAATCGTTGTCCGTGCCCACGATGAGAATCCACACGCGGTAATGATCTGCCCGCAGGGCATCATCCCAATCAACGTGCGTGATGCCAGCACCGCCAGGAGTCGCCGTGGTGAAGCTGGGCGCTTCGGGCGTCTCTTCGTCCGCAGGGCGGCTCAGGCCAAAGGCGTGCCAGAGCGGGTCTTCCGCACTCAGCAGTGTCTCCAGCTCCGTGATCATGCCACGGAGGCGTTTACGCAGGTTTGTTTCCGCCGCATCGCGGGCGGCCTTCGCCTGTCCACTCTCCGTCACTTTTTGGTCCAGTGCCGTGCGTGCATTGCTGATTGTCGTATGCAGCGTGGTGGCCAGCGCCGCCGTCACCTCCATGTCCACACTTTCATGGGCCGGGTTGGCGGTGAAGTAGAGCTTCAAGCTATTGATGAGGCTGAAACGCTCGGCCTGCGTGCTCGGCATGGCCGTCGAGTTGTTCGGCCAGCCCGCCGCCCCCCATTCGGTGGAGTAGGCCTCGCCGAAGAACTTCGAGAGGCGCTTTTTGGCGTTCGTGATGAAGACCTTCGCCGCATTGTCCGCCGCATTGTGGGTGGCGTTCGCGACTTTTCTCACCACTTGGCAGGCACCGAAGGTCGATTCCGCCGCTTTGGCGGCTTCCAGAGCCGGGCGCACCACGGCTTCGGTGTTTTGTTTGAGCCCGATAGCCACTTCGTGGGTATGGGCACCGTCGCACATATCATCGCCGAGTGCGAAAAGGCGGTCGCGTTTATCAGGTAGGGCGTTGGAAGCCATATTTCGTGTTCTAGTTGTTCGCGGAGGGTCCTGCGCCCCAAAGCGTGAGCCGTCGCCGAAGAATGCTTGTCCGAATCGGGCCACGTTTTTCGAGGTTGAAGATTGCCGCTGGTTGGTGGGTTCTTCCCTCCGCCAGACAACCAGTCCGATGTGATAAAGGACGAACTGGCCCGAAAAGTATGCCTCGTGTTTCAGCCGTCAACTCGGAGACTGTCAGACCTGGAGACTTGGAGACGAGGAGACGGGAAGTCTGACAGTCTCCAAGTCTGACAGTCTGATAATCTGACAGTCTCGGCACCTCTCCCAAGGCGAAACCGCCCAAAAGGCAGCGTCAAACGGGCCTCGTCTGCCCCAGCCGACGCCTCGGCTCTCACGCATGAGAGCCGTTTCACCCTGCCGGAGCCTCGGCTGTCCTAAACGGGCCTCGTCCAGCCCTGCCGGAGACTCGGCTGCCCCAAACGAGAGCCATCCACCACTGCCGACGCCTCGGCAGCCTCAAACGGGAGCCGTCCAGCCCTGCCGATGCCCCGGCTCTCGCAGATGAGAGCCGTCTAGCCCCGCCGACACGTCGGCAGGACCAGACGGGACGCGTTTGGAGGTGCCGTGGGCGGGGCTGCGAAAGAGTCGAGCGTCACTTTGAGACATCTGGTTTGCCCGGGCTGGCAGTTGTTGCGGCCTGCGCCGCGAGGGTTCTCAGCCTCGCAAAGCTGGCGCGGCTGAAACGGGCATCCAGCTTTGAGTAAAACGCCATCACAAGTTCCGCCTTGGCCCGCAGCCGGAGATACTTCTCCAAAGCCTGCCAGTAAGTTTCCTCGCCCATGAACAGGCGCACGACGTGCGAATTGAAATCCTCCTCCATGCTCGCCTGGGCATACTCGCTGAGGAAGCCCTGCTCATTGAGCTCAGGCTTCATCTGCGCGGAGGTTTTGCCTGCTTTCACCGCCGCCACACCGCTGCCGAGATAGCGCGTGCCTTCCGCGTTTTGCTCCAGCCAGGCTTTGGCATCGAACTTCTTGGCTGACTTCATGAACAGAAGGCTGGAGTATTCGGCGTGGATTATGCGCTCCACGGCGGCATCGCGGTAGTGCGGCTTGCACACGATGTAGATGGCGCTTTCGGAGCGGGTGCCGCCCGTCTGCACGCCGCTGTATTCCAACTGCCCCAAGCCGTGGAGCTTCCTCAGCGTGGCATGCAGCAGGGCCGGAGGATACTTCGCCAGCGCACGCTCCGCGATGCTGCGAAAACGGGCCACCTGCTCATCCAGCAAAGGTTTGGCACTGACGTTGATCTTGCCGCCTCTCCAGCTTTTGGGAAAAATGTCAACCGAGGCCAAGTCCACGACGATTTCAGTCCCTGGTGAAGACTTCTCATTCAGTGGCTCTGCGTGAGCAAAGATGGCAAAGGCGAGGATGAAAAGCAGCAAGTGTTTCATGCTTCGGACGATAGAGAGAACCAGACGCGTTCAAACCACCTTCGCACCGTTTAGCGCCGCCATGGCGGCAGGACCCAAGAGGAGGCGTTTGGCGTTGTTGCAGTCATCGCATCCCTTGCGGGAGGCGTCGGCCTGGGATCGGATTTTGCCGGAACGCGATGGTTTTTTGGCAAACTCTCCTTCTGAATGAAAACCCAAAATCAAAACGCGGCACGAAATGCTCCGTGCCGCGCTGCGAACACTCCTAACGATGCGTTACTTGCTGAGACCCGCCGCCTTGCCGCCGGTTTCGGCTGGTAGCGATTTCCCGTCGAGCCAGACGTATTCTTTCCAGGAGCCTTCGTAGAGGCGGACGTTCGGATATTTGAGCACATGCTTGAGGGTGAAGAAGATGAGGCTGCCTTCACGCGAGGTGCCGCAGTAGCAGATGATGTTTTTGTCCGGGGTGATGCCTGCGGCTTCCAGCTCGGCCTTCATGTCGGCGAGTGGCTTGAACTGGTGGGTGTTGTCGGACTCCATGAGGCGAGCCCAGTGGAAGCTGATGGCTCCGGGGATGTGGCCTTTGCGCAGCCACACGTCGTCATCGCCCTGGTATTCATTGAGCGGGCGGGCATCGACGAGGAGATTGCCGGGCTGGCCGACGTGGGCCTGCACGGTTTTCACATCGACACCGATGCTGGTGTTGCCCTTTTCCGGCAGGTTGCCCTTGGGATTGCCGAAGTAGTCCTTGGCGGCTTCAAACCCGGCTTTTTTCCATCCGGCGAGGCCGCCATCGACAACGCGGATGTTTTGCACGCCGAATTTCTCCAGCACATAGACGACCATGCTGGTGCTGAGGATTTCATCGTTGGGGAGCTTGTCGCCGGTGGCATAGACGAGGTGGAGGCGGTCTTGATCGACTCCGGCGCGGACGAGGAGGGCCTTGGTGATGTCGTCGGGGAGGTATTGGACGGGAACGGCTTCATTCGTGCCGCGCAGCGTGTCGAAATTGATGTGATGCGCGGTAGGCAAATGGCCGCGGAAGTAGTCTTTATACCCGCCGCGGGTGTCGAGCACGATGGGGCGCTGCGCGGCGTCGGGTTGCTCGATGAGTTTTTTGGCCTCGGCGGGTGTGATGAGGCCGATGTCGGCCTGCGCGGCGGTGGCGATGAGGAGGAGGGTGAGGATGGATTTCATGGCTGGTGGGTGTTGGTGGATGCGTTAGAAGGTGAAGACGAAGTTGATTTTGGCGATGTGGCTGGTTTTGCCGTTCTCGGGGAGGTTGCTCCACCACTCGAGGACGATGTGTTTGCTGAGGTCGTATTTCCAACCGACGGCGGGGAGCCAGAAGGATTGGTCGGCGGCCTGCACGAGATCGACGTTGAGGTTGAAGTTTCGGTCGAAGACCTTCCAACTGCGGTCCAGGCCAAGGAGAAGGCTGTTGCCATTGGTTTGCACACCATAACCCGCGTGGGCGCGGAGAAGGCCGAAGTCATGGCTGAGCACGGCGTAGGTGAAGGGATCGCCCGCGCGGTCGATGTCTGTTAGAGCGATGCCTGCGATGCCGACGCTGAACTTGGCGTGCTCCCAGGGCTCAAAGCCGACTTTGGTCTGGAAGAAGAGCGGGCCGCTCTGTTGGGTGAGGAGGGGACAGTCGAGCCCCCATTCGAGCTGGAGCTTGCTGGTGAGCTCCCAGCCGGTTTTGAAGCCCATCCAAAAGGAGTGCTCATCGGGGCCATTGGCGGCAAACTGGTTCGCGCCGGGACCGAAGCTGCTAAAGGCTTGCACGGCGACGGTGCGGTGTGGCACGGCGTCGGCGGTGGGGATGTTGTTGAGGCCCGTCGGTGTGCCGAGGGCGGAGGCGGTGAGGAGCACGTAAAGCGCGAGTGCTTTGGTTTTCATGAGGAAGCAAAATCAGGTGAAGAGCTTGCCGAGCTTGTAGATCAAGCCCGCGAGCACGGCGGCGGCGGGCAGGGTGATGACCCACGCGGCGAGCACGGGGATGACGGTCTTCCATTTCGCCTGTCTCGTGGTGATGCCGATGCCGAGCAGCGCACCGACGCTGACATGCGTGGTGGAGAGCGGAAGGCCTTTGAGCGTGCCGAGAATGACGAGAATCGCGGTGGTGGCATTCGCGGCGAAGCCCTGGCCGGGATTCATGCCGGTGATCTTGTGCGCGAGTGTATCGGCCACATGCCGGGCACTGATGCGCCCGCCGACCGCCATGGACACGGCGATGAGGAGCATCGCACTCCGCGTGCTGAGCGTGGCGATGCCGACGAGCAGCGCGGCCATCTTTGGCGTGTCATTCATGCCGCGTGCGAAGCACACCGCACCAGCGCTGAGGAAGTGCAGGGCATCGAGCGTGCGCGTGCGGTGGTCCGGGGCGAGGCGCAGCGTCTTTAACACGCCATACATCACCGCGCCGAGCACAACGGCCACGCATGGCGCGAGCAGCAGCGGCTTGGCAAAGGTCTCCCAGAGCGTGGCGTAGTTCAGCGCGTCCGTCTTTGCTGCGAGTCCCGCGCCGATCAGCCCACCGATGAGCATGTGGGTGGTGGAAACCGGAAAACCGAGGCGTGTGGCGAGCAGATTCGCCAGCCCCGCACCGGCGGCGACGGCGAAGAGAAACACCGGCTGCGCGGCGAGATCGCCGGGAACGAGTCCTTTGCCTGAAAAGGCCTGAAGCATGACCGATGATCCAAGCAGCGCCGCGATGCAGCCTGCGGCGGTGGCGAGGGTAGCCCAACGGACGCACGGCCAGTAGCCCGTGGTGCCGCTGCCAAAGAGCGAGGCGACGCCTTTGAAATTAGCGTTCGCGCCATTGGCATAGGCCACGATGAGCGCGGCGAGGAGAATGAAGGCGGTGAGCACGAGAGCGGGGTTGTTTATATGCTACTTTTGGCATATAACGCGGCGAAATAACCGCTTATTTGCGACTTTTGGCATATAATGGCCGCGCTTGATGCCGCGAGCGTCATCCGCTAGCGATGGTCCGTGAAAAAATTCAACTGCATCACGGCCATGAAGGCGCTCAGCGACGAGAACCGCCTGCGCATCATCCGTTTGCTGATGCAGGGCCAACGCAGCGTGACGGAAATCGGCGATGCCGTGGGCCTGACGCAATACACCGTGTCCAAAAACCTGCGCATCCTGCGCGAGGCCGGTCTGGTGGAGCCGGAGAAGAACCGCCAGCAACGCCTCTACTCATTGGCGGCGGATTTTACCGAGCACCTCGCCGAGAACAAGAACGTGCTCGACCTCGGCTGCTGCCAGTTCGATTTCTCGAAGCTGCCGAAGTGAGCGGCAGTCATCGCGTGACCACCAATACTCCGCGCCAGCGCCGTTCAGGAGGAAATACGTCGTGTCCATCGCCGCCGGGTTCCTGTTCTGATGATTCATGATCGAGAAAAGCTCATGCGGATTCTGCAGACGCCAGTCCGTGTAGCCGCCCGTGGTCTGCGCCGACGCATTGTTGATCGCGTTCTCCCAAGTCATCTCGCCCGCATCCACACTCTGCCACATCAAACCTGTGACGTTGTCGGTGATCGTGCCATTGCCATTGCCGTTGTTCGTGAAGGACTGCGGCTTCGCAGCCGGTGGCGTCGTGTAGTCGCCGTCCTCGCCAAAGGTCGCCGTCGTGCTCACGGTCTGGCTCGTGTCGGGCAGGCTCACCTCCGACCACGCGCCCATCGGATAAGCCGTGAGGCGGTTCCCCGAGGCGGAGCCCGCCGTGGGCGTGTAGATTTGCGTCGTCGTCAGCACTGGACCGCTGAGCGAGCCGCTGATGAGCGCCTGCGCACGCCAGGTCATCGTCAGCGTGCGCGGATTCACTTTGCGATTGATCGTCCAGCACTCGTCATAGTCCACGCCGCCCATGTTCACGCGCACGAGATGCGCATCCGGCGAGGCGTTGGCCATCGACACCGCGGTGAAGCTTTTGCCCGTCGTCGTGGCAATCGCCGCGATGCTGATCACGAACTGCGTGGCATTCGTCACCGAGGTCACGCGGGCATCATTGCTCACGCCATAACCCACCACTGCCAGGCCCGTCGTCAGCCCCGTGGTGCTCGCACACGTGACCGTGGTGCTGCCGTAGGGCGTTGCGCAGTTCGTCAGATTCACGCCCGCGACGAGATTGAGATGCCCGCTGCCATCCGTGACCAGCGGCGCGGGATTCATCTGCGCCACGATGTAGGCCCCGGCGACCGCTTTCGCATTGTAGCCGCCCGTTCCATCCGCACGCAGATTTCCCACCGCCGGCTGACCATCGACTTGATTGCCAAAATTCACCACCGTGCCGTGGAAGGCCTTCATCATGTAAGGTGACTGCGGTGTCCCATACGGATGCGTCGCGTCCACTGTCGTCGTGCCGACCGCGTGATAGTGGTAGCCCCAGCCGCCGCCGTGATCGTGACCGCCTTCCGCATCCAGCGCCTGCCGCGCGGTGCCGTCCGGCTCGAGGAAACCATAGATCGGATAGCCGTCCAAGCCCAGGCGATGGGCTTGTCATCGCCCAAAGGACCGCCGAAGCGCGTGTTCAAGTGCGTGGGTGCGATGTGATAATGGTAATCATCCGCCAGACCGCAGTGACCGCCGTAGTAGTCCAGCTCGCCGATCTCATACGACACATTCCCGCCGTTGTTCGACGGATTGAAGATCGCAATGCCGTTCGATGCCAGCGCCACCGCATCCCGCAGGAAATGCGTCGGAGCCGCCGGCGGATCATAGATCGTGATCGGCGACGCCGCGACCGTCGGCACCAGCGGGATGCGCCAGTAGTTCGGCTGCCCAAAGCCCAGCGAGACCGCATCATTTTCATTGTTCGTCACACTCGCGAAGTAAGCCGTCGGCAGCGGGATCTGCTGCTGCCACGTCGTGATCCCCACCATGCGATCCGGCATGCCGTTCGGCATGTTGTCCGACTCCACGAAAAAAGTCGTCCCATCCCAGTTCAGCCGCACCTTCGGTGCAAACGCCGAAAACGAAGCCTGCATCAGCGAACCATTGCCCGCCGGAGGAATCGTCGCCGAAGCGGTGAGGAAGGACGAAATGTCAAAACCCGAGAACCCCGCCACCTGCAGCGGCTTTTTCAGCATCTTCGGCACGGGCTGTTCCGGCGGTCTAACTTTAGGGAGCTTCCCGGAACCTGACGTCCGCATGAACTCCTCCAAGAGGTGCGCGCGTAGCGCTTCTTTATCTTTGGCGTCAAACGAATGACCGAATGCGGTCACGGTTGCCAGAACGAGAAGTGATGTGAGGAGCCTCTTCATGATGCCCCCCATGCTGCAAATCGCATGTCAGGCCCTCTTCAGACCCCAAAGACAATTTTGTCGGGATCGTGTAAAGAGGCCCGTGGCCTAGCCCGACAGCGTCTCACCCGCCGGGCAGAACAATGTGGTTAGCAGATTGCCTGATCCTTTCTTGTGCATTGGGTTTGACCTCACTCCTTCGCTTTTTTTTCTTCTCCTTGTTCGCATGACGGCCGCTGCCGTCGCCTTGGTCAAGGATGCCGCCAGCGGGGTTCAGCTCGGCGAGCACGGCCTGGAGACGTTGACGCGCGGCTTTGGAGGTTTCCGTGTCGTGGGTGACGAGCGTCTCGGTGAAAGGAGCGCCGCTCATGTCGAAGAGTTCGCCCTTCTCGTTCAGCTTCCACTGCGCCTCGCGCACATACCACATGCGGGCGAGTTGGTTGAAAACCCAGGTGCGGGGCTTCGCGGATTCGCCGAGCAGTTGCGGAACGATGCTGTGACCATCGAAAACCATGCCGGAGGGCAGCGTTGTTCCGGCGACTTCGGCGAAGGTCGTGACGAAATCGGTCGAGTCGATCAAATCGGCGCACACGCGGCCTGCGGGCGCTTTGGCAGGCCATGAGGCGATCATCGGCACAAGGCCGCCGCACTCCAGCATCGTGCCTTTCATGCCGGAGAGCACCTTGCCGCCGATGGTGGCGCGGTCTGCCATGCCTTTGCCGGTGCCGTTGTCGCCCATGAAGATGACGAGCGTGTTGTCGCGCAGCTTCAGTGTGTCGAGCTCGGCCATGAGCTGGCCCACGAGCTTGTCCACGTAGGCGATGTTGTCCGCCATGAGGTCCGTGCTGCCTGCGGCGCTGTCCGGCGTGGGCATCAGCTCGCCATGCACGTGCGACATCGGGTAGTAAACGAAGAACGGCTCGTCGCGATGCTGCCGCACGAACTTCACCACGCGGTCGTGGCACATGTCCGGCATGTATTCGCCATCGGCGAGCTTCTTGTCATCGCCGTTGACGCTGTAGCGCTCGGGCTTGCCATCCTTGGCATTGAAATAGACACCGCTGCCGTTGAAGCGCAGCCAGTCGTCGAATCCATGATCGCCCGGCTCGCCGGGAAGCTGGCCCCACTTGCCGATGCACGCCGTGGCATAGCCCGCGGCTTTGAACAGACGCGGCAGCACGATCTCCTTCGGGTCGAGGTTCGTGCACGCATCCTGATTCGTCGCGCCATTGCGGAAGGCATAGCGTCCGCTCATGATCAGCGCCCGCGACGGGCCGCAGAGCGCCGCCGTGAAGCATTGCGTGAAGCGCACGCCCTGTGCGGCCAGTTGGTCGATGTGCGGCGTCTTGTAGCGATCCGAGCCGTAGCAGCCGACGTTCCCGATGCCAAGATCGTCCGCGAGGATGAAGATGACGTTCGGTTTTGCCTCCGCTCCCTTGATCAAAGACTGGAAGCCTAGCATAAGCAGGAGAAGGAGGGCGTGCCGCATGGATTGCTTGGTAACGTGATTCCTCAGGACAGGTTGCAAGCCTTGAATGCAGCTTGTCTCACTGACCGTTCTTCGGTTTGCCCTTACCCTTGCCTTTGCCCTTCGGTTTGCCGCTGGAGACCTCACCGCGCTCCAGCGCCGAAACGGCCTCCGCGCCGAGTCCGGCCAAAACATGCGCTTTGAGCTCGGTGACGAGCTTTTCAGTGATGTCGGCTCGTTGACGCGACAAATCACGCGTTTCGCCGAGATCGCTCTTCAAATCGAAGAGCATCGCTTCCTTCGTGTCCCAGTAGTAGAGCACCTTGTAGTCACCGCGACGGATCGCCGACTGCGGATGATCGATCTCGACCGGTTGATGCCACACAAAGCGATCAATCGGCCGCTTCACCGGCTCCTTGCCACCGCTGAGCAGCAATGGCCGCCAACTGCCGCCTTCCACGCCTTTTGGCAGCGGAGAACCGGGCGCTGCAAAGTCGAGCACCGTCGCCATCAGGTCGTAGAGAATCACGGGCGTGTCACAACGCGTGCCGGGCTTGATGCCCGGGCAGCGCACGATCAGCGGCTCGCGCAATCCACCTTCGCCGAGATTGCCTTTGCCACCGTTCAGGATCTCCGTGCGCCCGCCGTTGTCGGAGCTGTAGATCACCACCGTGTTCTCCGCGATGCGCAGCGTGTCGAGCGTCTTCAAAACCTCGCCGATGCATGTGTCAAAGTCCTCCGTCATCGCCGCGACAACCGCACGATCTCCCTTCCCGCCGCCACCGCTGAGCCCTTCATACTTTTTCAGCGTCGCCGCGAGCGCCTGCGGCTTCTGATGCGGCGCGTAGTAACTGAGTTGAAGGTAAAACGGCTTCTGCGCCTTCGCTTGCGACTCCATGAAGGCCTTTGCACGTCGTGTGATGCCAAAGGATTGCTTCGGGTCCTCCGGATCGGTCGTGTCGCCATCCTCGTTCATCGTGATGCCATCGCTCGCGTCATAGGCCATCGACTCCGGCGTGTGGAACCACTGCCACTTCCCGAAATGCGCCGCGCGATACGCCGGATTCGCCTTCTTCAGCGTGTTCACCAGCGAATCCGTCACCGGCGCGCTCCAGTTTCGCGCCGACTTGTCAGGCGCGTTCAGCGTCGTCGTGGTGCGTCCCATCTGAATCGCCGCCCGCGAGCACTCGCACTTGCAGTGCGCCGAGTATGCCTGCGAAAACGTCATCCCCTGCGCCGCCAGCTTTTCCAAGTTCGGCGTGCGAAACACCGCCGTCGCGCTCAACGGCTCATCCGCCTTCATCCGCAGCGACGTGCCGCTCCACGACTGATCATCCGCGAGGATGAAAACAAAGTTCGGCGGCGCGGCGGCAAAGGCCGTGACGTGAAACGCGGCTAGGAGAATGAGAATCGAGTGCATGGTCCATCTAAAACAGGCGCTCTGTCAAAACGATGCACTGAATTCACCAGAGAATTGTCAGGATTGCGTCAAGGTGCGCAGATGCCAATCATGACTCACAGCTTCAATCGGTTGAATCCCCACCAGTTTGTTGACGCAAGCTCGTCTCGACCGCCATCTTGCGCGACTTGCCTTGCCAGGTATTCACCGATAGCAGCCGAGTGCTTGAACCCATGTCCCGAACAAGCCGATGCCAGCCAAACGTTGGTTGATTCGGGATGTCGGTCGATCAAGAAATGAAAGTCGGGTGTGATTGTGTATTTGCAGACCGCGGAACGCAGAAGGCGTGGAAGGATGCGCACGTGGGGTGAGGCCAGTTGGTGCATCGAGTGTGCCTCTGCGGCTGTGACTGTGCGATCAACGTGATCAGGTTCGCACATAGTGGTGAATTGCTCGGTCGCGATCTTGAGGCCTCCCTGCTTGCCGTCCACGGGAGGGAAGCCATAGAACATGTCGGCACGGGAATCGGGAACTCGAATAAATACAGGCATGTAATCGGACTCGAAGGCCTGTGTGGAGTGGTCCAGGTCAAACCAATACAAGACCTGTCGGCAGATGCGTGTGAGGGGGCGAACCTGGGGCACCAAATCAGGCAGCCAGGCTCCTGCGGTGATCACCAAACGATCGGCCTGGATTCGACACGAGTCTGCCTCGATCACGACGCCTGATCCATCGTCTTGCCATTGATGAACCCGACTCCTGGTGATGAGCCGGGCACCCATTTCGCGAGCGAGTTCGAGCTGGGCGGCGATGCATGCCTCGGGATGAACGAGTCCTGCGCTCGGCTCAAAGCAGCCCGTTTCATTACCCTCAAAACGGAACTGTGGAAAACGCCGGGCCATGGTGCTGGCATCGAGCACTTCGTGGGGGATGTTGTGACGACGCGCCACATCAATCGTGGTCTGGAGGAAGTCAGCGTTGCCATGCGCCGGGCTGCGACCATCCAATGAACTGAAGACCAGTCCTCCGGTCTGGCGGAACAAGGTTCGTCCCGTGGCGGCTTCCAGTTCGCGCCAGATCTCATGCGAGCGCCGGGCAAACGGCAAATACTCAGCTCCTTCGCCCAAAGCGAGGCGAGTGATCCGTGTGTCACCATGTGAGGAGCCTTGATCGTGGGGAGGCGTGAAGCGGTCGATGCCGATCACTTTCACGCCCCTCCGTGCGAGTTGATAGACGGTCGCGGCACCCATGGCTCCGAGACCGACAACGGCAACATCACAAATCAGGTTACTCACTGCCGGGAGTTGTTGTTTGATCGAAATGTTTGCGCGATCTGGCACCGCGAAGTCGCAGCATCATCGGGCAACAACTATCCGCCTTACTTCTTCGGTGCCTTGAGCCGCTCGATCAGATAATCCTTCGACGAAGCATGAGGAGCGTCCGGGGCATTCGGATAGCGCAGTTCGCACTCGACGCCGTTCGCCTTGCAGTGCTCTTGCAGCTTCACGCCGAAGTTGGCCGTGTGGGTGGGATCCTTCTGATCCTGGCCAAGAGCCGGAGGTGAACCGTAGTTCATGTAGATGGGGGGATCGTCTTTGGTGACGAGCGCATATGGCGAGTATTCGGCAATCCAGGGCAGGATGGTGTCGCGCTTGTTATAGAACTCATCGAACTGCGAGAGCTTGAACTTCGGATCACCAGTGAACCCAAAGGCGTGACCGCCGTAGCGGCTGTTCGGCGTCCATTCGCGCATCTGTTTGGGATCGAGAGTGGTCTGCGCTCCATCGACAGCAGCGCACCAGAGCCGGGTGGATTCACGGGCGACGGGATCGCTGCTCTTCGGATCGGCCATGTCATCATGGAAGGCGAGCCAGAGACTGGAGCAAGCCCCTGCGGAGCCACCAGATGCGCCGATGCGTTCCTTGTCGATGTTCCACTCTGACGCCTTGCTCCGGACAAACTGAAGTGCGCGCGATGCGTCGCTAAGCGGACCCTTCACCGGTGGAACCACCTTGTCAGCCGTGGCTTCATTGATGAAGCGATACTCGATCGATACCACGGAGATGCCGGCATCGAGCATGGGCTTGATGATGGCTCCAGCGACCTTGCGCTCACCACCTTGCCAGCCTCCGCCGTGAATGAAGAAAAGCAGCGGAGTGGGCTTGGAGGACTCGGCTTTCCAGAAGTCGATCTTCTGTTTCGGATGGGGACCGTAGGAGACATCGACCATTGTCGGCGCTACTGGGTAGGGGGGATAGACCCTCTTCTTGGGCGCAGCTGGGGTCTTTGTTGGAGCCTTGGCTTTGGGCGTTGTGGTTTGAGCATCGGCACTCGCCGCAAGGGAGAGGCAGAGCAGGGGAAGAAAGAAACGAATCATGGCTCACACCTAACGATCTTTGAGCAGCACCTTATCTAGCAAGTTGCTCCGCCGACGAGATCACGGCTTCTTCGGAATCTTGTTCAACGTGTAGAAGGCATTCGCGTGCGCGAGCTTCGCGCCGTTCGCCGTGGTCACACCGTCCGCGTGCAACTCATGCACGTAGAGCGCGCGCAGGCCATCGACCTTGAGCCGCACGCTGAGCTTGTCAGCACTGACTTCGGCGGCAGTGATCTTGAGCGTCTGGCCATCGATTTCGTCGCTGCCGTAAGCGCTGGAATACAGATACGTGTAACTGCTCATCGCATAGCTCGCGACGTTGCCTGCGGTGGCTGCATCGACCGGTTCGGTGAAGACCAGCGTGAAGCCATCGGACTGTGCGCGCATCTCCTTGATCGCGAACTCGGTCTTCCCATTCCAGTGCACGCGCTGCAAGCCGTAGGCGCGGGTGCCAAGCGATGACCAGCCGCGACTCGTCATGCCGACAAAGAGATCGCCTTCCTTGCTGAACGACAGGCGCACGATGCCCGAGGCAAAGCCGCCGATGAACGGGAACGCCGCACCTTGATACTCGCCGTCCACCTTCTCCAGGAAGACGCGATTGATCTTCGCATCCGTGAATTCCGCGATCATGAGCTGGCCATCGAAGGGGCCGAACTTCCCGCCCGCAACGCACAGCGCGATGTCGGTGCCGCTGCGGCCCGCCTTGTTGTAAGGCAACCACACAGCGGGCGGCACCATCTGCGGCACCGTCTTGATCGCTTCGGGATACGGCACCTTGTTCGGCACCGGACCCGCGAGCTTCAGCGGCGACTCAGGACGATTCTGCGAGTCGAGGCCTTCAGGGTTCAGCGTGAAGATGCCTTTGCGCAGATGGAACACCGGCGTCGCAGGCACCCAGGTGCCTTGCTGATCGACGCAGAACATGTCGCCCTCGCGATTCGCACCGAGCCCGCACGGACTGCGGAAGCCCGCGCACATGGGAATGATCGAGCCGTCTGCGCCTTTGATCACCGCCCAGCCACGCCAGCCGATCTTGTTGTTCGCGTGGTCGCCCATATCGACGTTCAGCGTCATCCAGTCGTTGCCCTTGCCGTCGCGCTTGGGGCCGTAAGCATAGCCGTGATACGCGCCGGACACATTCCAACCACGCGAGTCGGTGAGGTATTCATCGGCTTCGCCATCGCCATCCGTGTCGCGCAGGCGCGTCATCTCAGAGCGCTGCACAACGAGCAGGCTGTCGCCTTCCACCTGGAGTCCCAAAGGCTCGTGCAAACCGGAGGCGAAGAGCTTGTAGCCCACATCGGCAGCCTTCGCTGCGTGCGGGTTCGAGATGATCCACACGTCGCCTTTGCGCGTGCAGACCGCGAGCTTGCCATCGGCGAGCCAGTCCATGCCGCTGACTTCGAGCGTGATGCCTTGGCCGGGCTTCCAGTCAGCGCTGCGCGAGGCCGTCGTGGTGCTGGCCGTGAGCAGATCGGTGATGGTGTAAGCTGCATCGGCAGCCAACACACGCACGGCCACGAGCGAGGCGAGGAGGAGAGTCGTTTTCATTTCCACGAGTAGATGAAGGTGCGATGTCCCGCCGCGCTGCCGGGGGCTTCCGTGACGGTCACGCCATCGGGATGCGAGATGCCGATGTCCGCACGCGCCGCGGCGTCCCATGTCAGCGTGCGTTGCAGCATGCCGTCCTTCGGTTCGAAGCGTTCCTGCACGCGCACCTTCGCCGCATCGTAAAGGAAGGTGGGCACCTTGGCCGCATCGAGCTTGAAGCCCCGGAACTGCACATCGTCAGCTGCCGCGCTCGGGTCCGACCACTTCGCGACAAGTTCACCCAACGGACTCTCGAACGGTGCCGCGCGCGTGAACCAGGTGTTGTAAGCGTCGAAGAACTTGCCCTTCCAAATCATCGCCGGCCGCGCATGCAAGCCATCGTAGGCGATGTGAATGCCAGCAGGGAACCCAACGAGGATCGCATGCGTGCCCACGTCCTTCATGAACGTGCGCTGGATGATCGGACGATCCTTCGGGATCAATTCAAACTCACCCGCAATCATGGCGGGGAATCCCTCGGGCTCGCCCTTGCCCGCCTTGGCGAAAGCATAGATGGATGCGATCTGCTTGTCTGTGTCGCCGCCGAGGATGACTTGATTGGAAGACACACCATTCGGCCAAAACGATGGCATCAAGGTGCCCGCGCGATGCGCCGCAGGATTGATGAGGTAGTCGCGCAACCAGCCCGGCTGAATGCGTTGCGCCAGCGTGCTCAAGTCGAGCGCTTGAATGCCAAGCGAAGGACGCTTGTCCCAGCGATGACAGGTGATGCAGCCAATGCCACCCATGGTGCCCATGAGCTTCTGGCCCGCCGCGATGTCGCCTTCAGGTAACGGCTTCTCTTGCTTCGCATCCGCTTCCGCGAGCAACGCGGCGAGATCATCCGTCGCCTTGCCGAAGCGCGGCATCGTCGTCTGCAAATAAGGCCGCGCACGCTTCTTGCCTCCGAGCACGTCGTTGATCCATGCAGGCGTGAGCTTGCGTCCCGCTTCCGTCAGCGGCGGCGGATAGAGTCCCGTGTCGCCCAGGTTGTGATCGCCGGTGAAGTAAGCCTTCCGCGCTGCATCGGGTCCACCGAGTCCATCGCGTTCATGGCACGCCGTGCAGTTCAGCGCTTGCAACGTGAGTGTTGCTTTTTGCTTCGCGCTGATCTTTGCATCGCGTGTAGCGAGGTAGGCTTTCAAAGCCTTGCGCTGGGCTTCGCTCAGGTCGTAACGCGGCACGCCAGAGACTTTGACATCAAGGCAGCCGCCATCGTTTTCCTTCAACGCGACAGGCTTCGCCGCGACTTCCTTCGGCAGCTCATGGCAGGCCGCGCAACGCATCGATGCGACAATCGCTTTGCCTTTCGCTGCGAGCGCTTTGTCAGCCTTGAACGGCGCGATGTTCGGAGCGTTGGAGCCATCGCTCGCTTGGATGTCCATCAAGAACGCCGCGAGGTCGGTGACATCGCCTTCGTGCAGTTCGATCGCTGGCATGCGACCATCGGGACGCAACTTCAGCGGATCGCTGAGAAAGTTGGTGAGCGAGGCGAGGCTATACTTTTTCGTCAGCTCCGACAGCGGCACGGAACGATGCGTGTAGTCCTTCGCAGCAGGCACGCCAGCGGGTGGTTGAAAGTCCTTGCCTGGCTGGTGGCACGTCACACAACCGGCGGTGTGAAACACATCACTGCCGCGCTCCGCGTTCATATACTTCGCGCCCTTTGGCTTGAACGGCGTCTTCGGTGTCACCGTGCCGAGGTAGTGCAGCACGGCTTCAGCACTCGCTTCATCATTGAGCAGATGCGGCATGTTCGTTCCCGGCTTCACCGTCGCCGGATCAGCGATGAAAGCCTTCAGCCACTCGGCTTGCTCACGTTGCGTCACACCCGCGAGCACCGGCCCACGCCGCGCTGGCAAACCAGTGTCGCCACCGTGGCAGTTGACGCAGCCGAACTCATTGAACAACAAGCGCCCCGCGTCTGCGGTCGGCGCTTGCTGATGAAATCGCTCGAAGCCCGTGACCAGTGGCTCGGCATGCGCTGCCATCGGCAGCACGGCAAGAAGGACAAGCGTGCGCATGGAGTGATCGCGATGATTTAACCCACCTTCGCCAGTGCACCATTCAGCGTCGCGAAACTCTTCTTCGCTGCAGCGATCGGATCGTAATCAGGCTTGTTGAAGACCTGGCCGCTGACCTCGACGCACACGGGACCGGTGTAGCCGTGCTGCTTGAGCAACGAGAAATACTTCACGTAGTCGATGCTGCCTTCGCCGGGCAGGGCGAACTGGAACTTCGGCATCGTGCCCACGGAGTCTTTGACGTGAATGAACTTCGTGCGCGGCAGCAGCAGCTTCATGGTCTCTTCCATATCGAAGCCCATGAGCTGATAGTGGCTGTAGTCATACGCGACCTGGATGGCGGGCGACTTCACCTGATCTAGCAGCCACAACAATCGCTCTGGCGAGTTCACAGCGCTACCGACATGGCCCTTCACCGCAATGACCGTCTTCGCCTTCTCCGCAGCTTCAGCCCAGGCATGTAGCTTCTCCGCCATGCCCGCCTTTTGCTCGTCCCAAGTCGCTGGCTTGCCACCGAGCACGGTCTCCAGAAGCGGCGGATTTGTGGGCACCAAATCGCGAGCCATTTGCCCAGCTTCGGCGATGAGTTGCAAAGCGTTCGCGTGGCCCTTGTCGTCAGCAGTGAGGCTCATGTTCACCATCAGGCACGGCAGACCGAGCTTGAGTTCGGTGAGCTTGGTCGCCGCTGCCTTGCGTGCTTCCGCGTCGAACACCTTCGGCTCAGTGACGTAGCCCGGATTCAACGCGAACTCGACATGCTGAAAGCCGACCTCCGCGCAGGTCTTGAGCGCGACATCGAGCGGCAGCGTCTTCATGCCGTAAAGCGTGAAACCAAGGCTGGGCTTGCCTGCGCTCTGAGCAAATGCAGGTGCTGCCGCAGCAGCGGCGAGACTCTGGAGGAAGGTGCGGCGGTTCATGACGATGAGCGGTTGATGGTTAGCGACCGATCGATGCGTCGAGCGCCTTGATCCATGGTCCGATGAAGTGACCGCTGTCGTGGTAGGTGCGGCCGCTGAACATGTGCTGATCAATGACGCAGGGCTCGTTCACGTAGATGCCGCCGCAGATCTCGAGGTCAAACTTGCACTTCGCCACCGTGGCCATGCGCAGGCCTTTCACGATACCAGCGCGAGCCGGAATCTCGACGCCGTGGCACACGCTGGCGCAAGGCTTCTTGTTCTCCCAGAACCAGCGCGTGATGCGCAGCAGGTCTTCGTCTTCACGAATGTATTCCGGCGCGCGTCCACCGCTGAAAAAGATGCCCGCATATTCCTCGGGCTTGATCTCGGCGAAGGTCACGTCGGCCATGATGCTGTAGCCTTCCCACTCCTTGGTGATGGTCCAGCCGGGCTTGATCTCGTGCAGCACCATCTGGTAGCGACGCTTTTCAGGCGCGGCGACCACGGGCTCGTAGCCGCCTTCGATCAGACGATAATAGGGATACAGGGTGTCCACGGTTTCCGTGGCATCGCCGACAATGAGAAGGACTTTGGGTTTGGACATGCGCTCTATGAAACGCGGTTGATTGCGTCGTGTAACTGCGGGTATGCTGCACTAAACCTCAGGTTTTCCGTCATGCTCAAAACTCGCCGCCGCATCCCTCGTGTCGCCCTTCTGGTGGAGACCACGCGCACCTACACGCGCGAGCTGCTGGCAGGTGTGCGTCGCTACATCGCCGAGCACGGCCCGTGGTCCACCTTCATCGAACTGCGAGCGCTCGACTCCTCTCCGCCACCGTGGCTGAAACACTGGGACGGCGACGGCATCATTAGTCGCACCTTTACGCCAGAGATGGCAGAGGCGATCAAGGCGAGTGGTGTTCCGGCTGTCGAAGTGCGCTCGAGCAAGCTGTGCAAGCAGCTGCCCTTCGTGGGCATGGACAACCACCTGATCGGGCGAACGGTAGCCGAGCATTTCTACAATCGCGGCTACCGGAGTTTCGCCGTTTACAGTCTGGAGACGGAGACGTTTTTCGAGCAGCGTGTGCAGAACTTCGTCAGCACCGCCAAGGCCGCAAATTGCTCCTGCACAGTGCTGCCGGAGACGCAGCCGGAGAGCGTGTCGGACTGGGAGCAAAGCCAGGCACGACTCATCGACTGGCTGGCCAAACTGCCCAAACCCGTGGGCATCTTTGCCGCGACCGATCAGCTCGGCGTTCGACTTCTGGACGCCTGCCAGCGAGCGGGCATCGCGGTGCCGGAAGAGGTCGCCGTGGTCGGCGCAGAGAACGAGGAAACGCTGTGTGAGTTCGCCACACCACCGCTGACGAGTCTGCGCTACGACGGCGCGACGGTAGGCTATCGCGCGGCGGAGGTGCTCGATCGTCTCATGAGCGGCAAGAAGCCGAAGCAGATGGAGACGCTGGTGCCGCCACGTGGGATCGTGGTGCGCGCATCGTCTGACGACTTGGTGATCAATGACCAGCTCGTCGCGCGTGCGTCGCGGCTGATGCGCGAGGGGGCGAGCACAGGCATCACGGTGGATGAGGTGTGCCGCAAGCTGAACGCCTCACGCAGCACCCTGGAGCGCCGTATGAAAGCTTCGCTTAGCCGTTCACCGAAGGAGGAGATCCAGCGCCTGCGATTCCGTTCCGTGGAACGGCTTTTGCGCGACACCGACCTCACCATCGACGCGATTGCCGAGCAGACCGGCTTCACGCACAGCCATTACTTCCAATCTGCGTTTCGTGAACGTTATGGAGAAACACCTGGAGCATTTCGACGAGCGGCAAACCCGAAGCCTGATCGAACGGAGAGTTGATGCACACGTGAATGTCGGAACAACCTCCCGGCGCTATTTTTTCTTCATCGACGGCTTCACCACGCCGAGCGCAGGACCATTGTCGGGAGGCAGAGCGCCATGCCATGACAGCACCGCATGGCTCATCAGATTCACACGATCAGGATGCTGAGATGCAAGGTTGGTCGTCTCGGATTGATCCTTGGATAGATCGTAAAGCTGTGGCTTGGAGCCGTCGTAGTCACAGAGGAACTTCCAGTTTCCATCGCGCATCGCGAGATCAGGGAGGCGTTCGGGCAGCTTGTCAGAAGCGGTCTTTCGATCTGGGGGCCGTCGCCAAAAGATGGGCTTGGTGCGTGATGCATCGCTCTTACCGAGCAACACGGATGACATGTCCTCACCATCGAACTCGATAGCATCCTTGGACTTCACTCCTGCAATCGTTAGCAATGACGGAACGATGTCAAAGGCGGCGAAGATGGACGTTTCGTTGCGAGTGCCAGTCTTCGTCTTGTCGATCAATCCCGGACCCCAGGCGATGAGGGGCGAGCGAGTTCCACCTTCGTAGAGCGTGGTCTTGGTGCCCCGGAAGGGGCCTGCGCTGCCAGCACCCGGTTCAGGGCCATTATCAGAGCAGATCAGGAGCAAGGTGTTGTCACGCAGATCGGTGTTAGAGCGAAGATAATCGAAGAGCCGACCAAACTGGCGGTCCATCTCGACAAGCACGGAACTATACAGCTCATGCTTGTCCTTGCCCCACTTGGTCACGGGAGGCCACCAGGGACCATGCACGTCATCGGGCCACAGGTTGATATAGAATGGCTTCTTGGCGGCTCTGGCTTTCTCGATGAATGGGATTGCACCATTGATGAAGCCAGTCGTGATCTCGGAGCGCTGCATCCATGTCACGGGTTGGCCAAGACGAACCGCGTCCTCCCAGATGCGCCCGGGTTGAGTGTCGCCGGGTTTGAGGGTGAGAGGCAAGAGCTTGGCACCCATGCCCTCGAAGTTGGTTAGTGATTCATCGAAGCCGTAGGCGCTTATGGGGGGCGCATCATCCACATCGCGTTGGCCGCCGAGATGCCATTTGCCAAAGTGTCCGGTCGCGTAACCGCTTTGCTGAAGCAAACGTGCGAGCGTGGGTGCTTGGGGATCGAGCCAGTTGGCCACGCCTCGGCGGGCATTGTCCTTGCGGTTGTTGAGAAAGGAAGTGATGCGCCAGCGCTGAGGATATTGGCCCGTGGTGAGGGCACAGCGTGACGGCGAGCAGATGGGAGAGTTCACATGAAACTGCGTGAACCGAATGCCCTCGGAGGCGATGCGATCAACGTTCGGAGTCTGTGCATCCGTGTTGCCAAAGCATGAGAAGTCGCCCCAGCCCATGTCGTCGATGAGCAGCATGATAAAGTTCGGTCGATCCGCAGCGATGAGCGTTCCTGAGGTGATCGAGAAGAGAAGGGCGAGGATCAGAGTGCGCATGATGAGGCTACTTCTTGATGGGCTTGCGGGGAGCATCGGGCGCGTCGGGAACTGCTTCGGGGTAGGAGGCAAGAATGGAGCGAAGGTGCTGGACGATTTCCGGTTTCTCCGGTGCCAGGTTCTTGGTCTCCAAGGCGTCGGCCTCGTAATCGTAGAGTTCCAGCTCAGCCGTTTGAGGCGGTGCTCCGGGCTTCTTCCATTCGACGAGACGATAGCGCTCGGTGCGGATGGCGCGGCCCATCTTCTCCTTGGGATAACAATGAAATGCGTGATCACGAATGCGAGCTTGCGGGTCCTTGAGCACCGGCACGAGGCTGCGGCCATCAATGGTGGGAGTGCCCGAAGGTGCTGGCAGTTGCGCTAGTTCCGCGAGTGTGGGGAAGATGTCCACGGTCTCGGCCAGTTGTCGTGTGCTGCTGCCTGGTGAGGTCACGCCGGGCGCGGTGATGAGCAAGGGGATGCGATTCGCTTGCTCATAGTTGGTGTGCTTGGTCCAGATGCCCAGATCACCCAGGTGGAAGCCGTGATCACCCCACAGCACAACGATGGTGTCTTTGGCAAGGCCGCTGCGTTCAAGTTCATCGAGCACCTTGCCGATCTGCGCATCGACATAACTCGTCGCCGCATAGTAGCCGTGAATGAGCTGTCTTTTGAGGTCGGGTGAGAAGGCCACATCGCCTTCGGGCACGGGCGCATAAGCAGCGATTTCGCCACCACGTTTCTGGGCGACACGTGGTGATCCTTCGGGTAGCAGCTCGTGCGCGGGCATCGGCAGCTTGGCTGGATCGTGCATGTCCCAGTAGCGCTTGGGCGCACAGAAGGGCAGGTGAGGTCGAACAAAACCGGCGGCGATGAAGAAGGGCTTCGACGCCGATCGAAGACGCTTGATCGTCTCTGCTGCCACACGTCCATCCGCATAGTCTTCGTCTTTGGCATCGGGCGATTCAAAGGCGGCACCACGCGGCAGGGTGCGAATCTGGTCGAGTTTCTGATTCGTGAACAAGGCTTCCTCACGAGTGAGCTGTCCACCTTGAGTGCTCGCCGGATCGAGATACTCGATCACCTTGTCTTTGAAATGGGGCACGCTGAAGGATTGCGGATCGCCTTCATTGCCATGGCCCATGTGGAAGACCTTGCCCAGCGACTCGGTATGCCACCCATGCTTCGCGAAATACTGAGGCATCGTTACTGCCTCAGGCCATCGACGCCGGAGCTGACTGCCCAGGCCGTAGAGTCCCGTGGTGGTGGAGTGCGAGCCGAGCATCAGGGTGAACCGCGAGGGAGCGCAGACGGCTTGATTACAATAGGCCAGATCAAAGCGCATCCCGCGCGAGGCCAGGCGATCCATGTGGGGCGTCTTCGCTGCCGAATCGCCATAGCAGCCGAGTGCTGGCTTGAGATCATCCACGAGGATGAGCAGCACATTGGGCTGCGCCGCGGTGAGCCATCCAGGCAGGAGCGCGATGATGAGAAGCAAGAGTCTCATGAGATCACTTGGCCTTCTTTTTGCCTTTGCCCTTCTTCTTGCCACCGCCGTTGAGATCGTAGTTGCCGGGGTAAGGTTTGACGTGAGCGCGAGTGGCCCAGGCTTCCCACTGATCGGCCAGTGCCTTGGCTTTTTCGGGCTGTTCGGCAGCAAGGTTGTGCAGCTCCGTGCGATCTGTTTTGAGGTCGTAGAGTTCCCAGGTGCCCGCCCGGCCTTGCCGAACAAGCTTCATATCGCCAACGCGAATCGCCGCGTTGCCTTCGTGTTCCCAGAAGAGAGCGTCGCGAGCGATGGGATCGTTCTTGAAGGCGGGAACAAGGCTGCGACCCTCCATCGGCAGCACCGGATTGTCCTTGAATTGAGCGGGATAGCTCGCCCCGCTGACATCGACACAGGTGGCCATGATGTCGATGAGGTGGCCGGGCTGGCGGCGCAGCTCATTCTTCGCGGTGATGCCCTGGGGCCAGTGCGCGATGAGGGGTGTGGAGATGCCGCCTTCGTGGTTGTAGTGCTTGAACAGACGGAACGGTGTGTTCTCCGCAAAGGCCCAGCTCTCGCCGCAGAACCAATCGGAGCCGCCTTTCGTTGGGTCGCCGACCGTGCGTCCCTTCGGGCCTGATTCGGCGTTGCCACCATTGTCGCTCATGAAAAGGATGAGCGTGTTGTCGAGCACGTTGCGTTGCTTCAGTCCGTTGACGAGATCACCGATGGCCTTGTCCATGCGATGCACGACGGCTGCATACGTAGCCATGAGGTGATCGAAGCGATCTTTCTCCTCCTGCGGAACGTCGGCCCAGGGTTGCACCGCTGGTGGGCGAGGGGATTTGGCCCACTTGGGATCGATGATGCCGAGTTCGATCATCTTCGCGTAGCGACGATCGCGTGTGGCACCCCAGCCGATCTGGTATTTGCCCTTGAACTTCTCGATCTCCTCCGCAGGTGCTTGCAGCGGGAAGTGCGGCGCGTTGTGACAAATGTGGAGGTAGAAGGGCTTCTTCGCAGCGAGGGCCTCGTCGATGAACTTCAAGCCGAAGGTGGTCCACAGGTCAGTGGAATACCAGCCCTGCGGCAAACGCGGATCGTTGTTCGCGATCTCCTCGCCATTGAGGAAGAGCTTCGCCTTGTCGGACTCAGGGAAATAGAATCCACCGGCAGCGGCATTGAGACTGCGGTCAAAGCCTCGACCCCAGGGCGTGACTCCATAGTTCTGGCCGACATGCCACTTGCCACTCATCGCCGTGAAGTAGCCTGCGGGCTTGAGCACCTCTGCAATGGTGACGCACGAGTCATTGAGCCTGCCGGCATAGCCGGGCACGCCCTTGTCATCGGTCATGTGGCCCACGCCTGCCTGATGCGGATAGAGTCCCGTAAGCAAGCTCGCGCGAGTGGGGCAGCAGCGGGCGGTGTTGTAGAACTGCGTGAAGCGCAAGCCGTTCGTAGCCAGGGCATCAAGGTTCGGCGTGGGGATCTCCGAGCCGTAGCAGCCGATGTCCGAGAAGCCCATGTCATCCACGAGGATGACGACGATATTGGGTTTATCGGCGGCGATGGAGGGCAGGGCGATCAGTGATAGAAGGAGGGCGAGCAGGACTCTCATGAGGCGATGAAACGGTGGAGCCTCATGCAACTTCCTTCGGGTCTCGCACACAAGGCTATTCAGGATGCACCGTGATCTTCCGATTGGCATCGGCGCTCAACCCGCCAAGGTGAGCCTCATGCACTCAGCTCTTCGACTTGCCGCCGCCGTTGTTGTCACCGGATTTTGCCTTGGCTCCGCCATCCGTGTTTCCGCACAAGAAACGAAAGGCTCCTGGGTTCCTTTGTTCAATGGCAAGGACTTGAGCGGGTGGACGATCAAGATCGCCAAGCGTCCGCTCGGGGAGAACTTCGCCAACACGTTCCGCGTCGAGGATGGCATCCTCAAGGTAAGCTACGAGGGCTACGACAAGTTCGACGGGCAGTTCGGTCACCTCTTCACCAACCTCGCCTACTCGCACTACATCGTCCGCCTGGAGTATCGCTTCGTCGGGCAGATGGTTCCTGACGCGCCCAAGTATGTGAACCTCAACAGCGGCATCATGCTCCATGCGCAACCACCGCAGAGCATGAGATTCGATCAAGGATTCCCGGCCAGCCTGGAGATGCAGTTCCTCGCCGATGAAGGCAAAGGCCAGCGGCAAACCTGCAACCTCTGCACGCCGGGGACGCATGTGGAGATGGGCGGTCAGTTGATCACGAAGCACATCGTGAAGTCCAGTGCTCCCACGTTTCCCGCAGATCAGTGGGTGAAGGTGGAGGCCGAGGTGCGTGGCAATGAGGAGATCATTCATCGTGTGAATGGCGTGGAAGTGCTCCGCTATCAGCGCCCGCAACTCGACTCGAAGAACGACAACGCACCCGCTACTGATCAGATCGAGGCCGGAGGCAATCTCATGCTCGGCTTTGGCCACATCGCACTCCAGGCTGAAGGCCAGCCGGTGTGGTTCAGGAACATTGAGCTGATGTCGCTGGAGAAGAAGTGAGTGAAGCCATCGCGCTCAGTTCCGGCGTGAAATCGAGTGGGTGTCGAGCACGGCACCTTGGAGATTCTTGAACTGCGCGAGCATCGTGTCGGCTCCCGCCTTGAAGGTGAGCAGGAGGTAGTTGTGTTCGCGCGCGAAGAACTTCGACTTCGGGTCCTTGTAGGGATCGCCGTCGCCTTTGAGGCCGGTGTTGAAGAAGGGCTGGCCATCCACCTCGGCTCGCTCGGCGAAGTAGCCATAGCCCGTGATCACTGCGCTCGACTGACGGAAGAGCGGCATCCACACAGCCTTCTCGTAACCGCGCATTAGAGAGTTCTGCTCGTTGTTCAAAGTGAAGACGAACGGCCGGTCCGTCTTCGCCACCGCACGGGCATACCATTGCCACTGTTCGGAGCCGCCATGGATGGGATGATTCGTTTGCCAGGTGGTGCCTTGGTCCTTGGTGTGGCTGGCATCGAGCGCGAGGAAGCGCAGGCCAAAGTCCGGGACATCGAAGCGCCACTTCCACTCGTCATCCGGCAGAGCGAAGAACTCGCGATAAGCCCTGGCCTCCACATCATAAACGGCGTGTTCGGGGGGCTTGGGACCGCGCGGTGTAATTTCGCGATCATGATTGCCCAGGATGGGCATGAAGGGCACGGAGCGAAACAAGGCAGGCTGCCTGTCGATCAACGCACTGAAGGCCTTCGTGCCTTCGCGACCCTTTTCATGAAGGCTAGCGACGTTGTCACCCACAGTCATCAGCAGGTGCGGATCATCATTCACCAGCGCACTGAGGTCCTCGCTCTTCGAGTAGCCCCAGTCGCCGACGATGGCCACACGCAGTTCATGAGTGGGATACGCTTTGAAGGTGGCGACGCTCGATACATCGTCGCCACTGCGGACACGATAGTGATAGGTCGTGTCCTTGGCCGTGAGCGGGATCTCCACATGGTGCAAGGTCACGCGCTCATCATTGGCGACGCGAGTGCTGCAACTCGCATCCAATCCAAACTCCACGATGGAATCGGAAGCCGTCGCCGTCTCCCAGTTCACCATCAGCTTGCTCGGATCGTTCGTTGCATGGTTGAGCCAGATCCGCTCGATCGGAGCCGCGACGAGAGACGCATGGAGCAGCGAGAGAAGAACAAAGAGACGCATGGTGATCAGGGTTGGGGTTCGAGAATTTCTTCAAGCACCCGGCCTTCCGGGGCAGGCAAAGTGAGGCCCATGAGGCGGGCCATCGTGGGTGCCACATCAAGGTTCGCCATTCGTGGCAGCACGACGCCTTTGCGAATGCCGCGACCATTGGCAATGAAGATGCCATCCAGCTCAGGATCGCCATTGAAGTAGCCGTGCGTGCCCCCGTAGTTCACGGCGGGCGTCACGACGGCATCACCAGCGGCGTCAGGCTTGAAGGCGTAGCCGGGCTTCGGATAGAGCACGAGGTCGCCCATGCCTGGGTTCTCCGCAGGGGTTGGCATCCCGAGCGAGGGGCCGTCATTGCCGTCGATCACCCGCTCGACGCCTTCGGTCTGCGTGAAGAGTTCCTTCAGCTTCGGCAACAGCTCGGCCTTGCGGGCGGGATCGGTGACATAGATAAAGCACATGCCTCCTTGAGCCATCGCGGCCGCATCGCACTTCGTGATCGAGGGGCCGAGGCCCATGGCGTAGCCAGCTTTCTTGAGCGCCACGTTGGGCAGCACGAGCTTGTTAACCTTCTTGAAGCCATGATCGGTGGCGACAAAGATCGTCGTCTTGTCGCGCAGGCCGCTGTCATCGACCGTTTTGATCAGGTCACCCACCAGACGGTCGGCATAGGCGAGCGCCGTGAAGCTCGCCATGCTGCCCGGGCCATACGTGTGATGCGTCGCGTCGGTGTTGAGGATGTGATACATGAGCAGGTTGGGCTTGTGCTTGGTGAAGATGTATTGTGCCGCACGAGTCCACGACTCGTCCAGCCATGCCACGTTCTTGCGGCCAGGTCCCAGTTGCATCCAACTGACTTTCTCCGCGCTGAAGGCACCATCCGCGATCATCTCCTGCACCAGCTTGTCCTCCAGGCTGGGGAGTTCGGGAAAGCTCCAGTTGATGGTCTTCGCGCGAGTCACGGCCACCCAGTCGGACTCCGCCGTGGTGAGGCCGGCTTCGTGGGCGATGTCGTAGATCGTCGGGGCGAAAACGAGCTTCGTCTTGTCCACCCACTGTTCGATCTTCGGTGGCTTGCCATCGGGCTGGCGCACGAGCAAGCCATTGAAGAGAACGCCATGCTTTCGCGGCGAGACGCCCGTCACTAGCGTGGTGTGATTGATCCAGGTGATGGACGGATTCGAGACTGTCATCGCCTCCGTTTGAGCACCCTCAGCCGCCAGTTTGCGCAGGTTTGGCACAGCAAGCGCTGGTTCTTTCCAAAGCCAGGCCGGGAAGCCATCGATGCTGATGAGGATGGTGTGGTGGTCCTCATCGACGGCGAACAATGAGGACGAGAGGAGCGCAGCGGTGGCGAGGAGGGATTTGATACTCATGCGGTGCGTTTCACTACGGAGAGTCGCTTGCGGGTCTATGGCGGATATGCGCGGAGGATGCTGTAGCAGAGCAGGGGAGTGCTCCCGGGAGCGGCCCGGGGATGGAACTTCGATGTGCAAGGCCAGGGGCTAGGGTGTAGGCGGGGTTTGGCTGCACAAAAGCGGGATTCTTCAGGCTCCCGGTGGTAGTGGAGGCGTTCCAGTGACGGGGATTGCTTGCCAACGAGGGGTTATCAGGGCTGGAGGCGGGGCGCATCCCCTCAGAAATCAGGATGCAAGACGAGGCTTAAGTGATGTTTTTGATTCACCATGATACTGGAACTCTTTGGGGATGTGTGAGACGGGCGCTTCAACTAAGTGGCGAGGCGCAGTTCAAACGGCCAGGATCAGTTCCGCTTAAAGCTTGCTTGGCAAACAGAGTCTGCTAAAAAGGCCGATCTTGTTGTCACGCCTGTGCATTTTAGGGCAACTGCGCTCCCATTTTGATCATAGGAATAACAGCAAGGCCTCCCACCCTTAACTCCAATTCTCTCACCATGAGACCCACACCGATTCGTTCTCGACGTTTGCACAGTGACAGCCGGTCTATGGCTAGGCGATGGCTTCTTCTGATGGCCAGTCTCTGGATGCTGCCCGCAGGACTGCTGACCGCTCAGGACGTGTTGTGGCGCACGACGCTCGATAATGACCCCGCCAATCGCGACACAGCTCGGCACATGGCACCCCTCACCAATGGCGATCTGGTCGTCGGAGGACAAACCGGCCCCACATCGGTCCGTAACTTCATTGTTTACCGGCTGAACGGATCCACGGGGGCGGTGATGTGGACGCGGACGCTGGATTCAGGGTTCAATAGCGATGACGTGAATGACATCATCGCGGACCCCGCAACGGGGGACACTTATATCTGCGGTCGTGCCGGGTCTGCCGCCAGTCAGTTGAACTGGTATGTGATGAAGATCAATGGCGCGGACGGCACCAATGCCTGGGCTGCACCTTACACCTTCGACCTCGCCAGCCAGAATGACGAGCCACGGGCCCTGTTTTTCTCTCCCAACGACGGCCATGTGATTGTGGTGGGCACAACGACTGATTCTGGTTTCACGCCCCGCGGGCGACTGGTGAAGCTCAACTCTGCTACAGGTGCCCTGATTTGGGGCACGGCGACTTCTCAGCAGTTGTGGACGGGGGTGGCTGATTCCAGCGGAAATATCTTCTGCGGCGGCGAGACCTTTGGGGTGTCCAATCAAGCGACCATCACGAAGTTCAACAGCAGCGGCACCCAGCAATGGCACCAAACCTATGCGCCCAATGGTGGGCAGTTCAACCGCTGGAACTACATCGCATTGGACCCGGTCAGCGGGGATGTGGTCACGGGGGGGTTGAATCTTGGATCGCAAGGTAACAATGACATCTGCGCGGCGCGTTACCGGTCCAGCGATGGGGCGCAACTCTGGAACCGCTTCATCAACGGCCCCTTCGCCGCCGCGAATGACCAGTGCTCCAGCATCACGGTGGACAACGGGGGTGACGTGTATCTCACGGGTTTTTATCAGGCTACTTCCTCGAATGCTGATTGGTATGCAGCCCGTTTGAGCCTCGCCGCTGGCACCATTGTGTGGGAAAAGACCTACAACGGCAACAGCACGGGAAGTGAGCAGCTCGAGAACATCCGCGTCGTGGGCAGCACAGTATATCTGGCGGGCTACCATACCAGTTCGGCTCCGCCCGCCGCCACGGCAGGTCGTATCCTGAGGGTGATGAAGCTCAACAAGTCCGACGGCAGCACCATCCTGGCCACTGACTTCCTCGATCGTGTGGGACCCCAGGTGATCGGCTCCAAGGCGCTCATCGTGACCGCCAATGGCAATATGATCGTGAGCGGTGACAGCGGTGTGACCGCCAATGCGGCGGAGGTCGCACGTCTCGGCGTGGCGGGTGCCAGTAGCAACGCCAATCTCAGCGCCCTCACCACCACAGCGGGCGCTCTTTCTCCCGCCTTCGTGGCGACCACGCCGAGCTACACCACGCCGAATGTGCCGAATGCAACAGCCAGCGTGACCGTAACCGCGACGGTGGCCGACTCCAATGCCACGCTGCAGGCGCGGGTCAATGGCGGTGCCTACAGCACGATCACCTCGGGAGCCGCCAGCGGGGCTCTGGCACTGGCCGTTGGACCAAACACCATCAACGTGCTCGTCACGGCGCAGGACGGGACGACGACTAAGACCTACACCATCACCGTGACGCGTGACACGCTCACCCCCTCTCCCTCCGGGCAGGTGCATGGCGGCACGGCGGGCAGCTCTGACTGGCCTTTCAACAGCATGGCGAAGGACAGCGCGGGCAACATCTACGGCTTCTGGCGCAGGGATTCGGGCACCACGGCGGTGTATTCGCTCATCAAGTGGAACAGCGGCACCTCCACTTTCGACACGCTGAGCACCTTCACCCCGGCCAATGTCGGGGCCACCGCGAACATGACTCGGGCGTCGGATGATGTGTCGCTCGCGGTCGATAGCGTCGGGGGCTTTCACGTGGCCTTCCGCGGTGACTATGGTGCCAATCTTATCTCCAGCACGCGCGGCGTCTGGTATGGCTACAGCGCCAACGGCACCACCTGGACCTTCACGCAGGTGGAGACCTATTCGGACCCCAATGGCTGGAAAAACACCGATGATCCCACCATCCGCGTGGACTCCAACAACCGCCCGCACATCGTTTTCGACTACGACGACGTTAATGGCTCCCGCAGTTACTCCGTCCGCTACCGTTGGTTTGACGGCACCACCTGGCAGGGCAGCGGTGCGGCGGGCAATGTCTATGTGCAGGCAGGCAATGCAAACAATGAGACGAACTACCCGAACTTCGCGCTCGACGCCAATAACAAGGCGCACTTCGTCTTCCAGGCGGAAACGAATGGCGGCGGCCTGGATGGCGGCCTGTTTTACGTCAACAACGTCTCCGGCTCCTACAGTGCGGCGGTGGCTTTGGCGGCGGGCGCTACCAACGACGCCACCGGTTACAACTCGGACATCCTTTTTGATGCGGCCGGCAAGATTCACATCACGCACCAGCGCGGCAATGGCGGGGTGTATTACTGCACCAATGCCTCTGGCTCCTTCGTCAACACGCAGATCAATGGCAACCTTGTTGGGTATCCAGGCTGGAACGGGCTCAGCCGTGACAGCGCGGGCAATATCGTCCTCGCCTATGTCGGCAATGTGGGGCCATATCCGATGAAATACGCCGCGCTGCCCGGCGGCACGGGCAGCACCTGGACCATCGGCACCATCTTCACGCCGAATTCGCAGCCACCTGCGGAGGCTTGCAACTACTTCAGCGGCGTCCTGGGCAACAACGGCATGATTTACACGCTCTTCGATAATGCGCCGACGGGTGCTCCGCCGCGGCCGCTGTGGTTCGCTGCCACGCAGGCCGTCGCTGCGCCTGCAGCCGCTCCTGAGATTTCCGTGACCGAAAGCGGCAACAATGTCGCGGATGGTGGCTCGCTGAGTTTTGGGACGACGACCGTCGGCACGCCAGTGACAAAGACCTTCACGGTGACCAATTCGGGCACCGCCACGCTGAACCTGTCGGCACTCTCGGTGCCATCGGGCTTCACGATCGCGCAGAACTTCGCCAGCAGCACGGTCGCTAGCGGTGGAGGCACCACTACCTTCCAGATCACGATGAGCGCCAGCGCGGTTGCGACGCCCAGCGGCACATTGAGCTTCACCAATAATGACGCGGACGAGGGTGCCTACGACTTCACCATCAGCGGCACGGTCAATGCCGCGGTCCCTGGTGCGCCGACCATCGGCACGGCCACGGCGGGCAATGCGAGCGCGAGCGTGACCTTCACCCCGCCAGCAAACAACGGCGGCTCCTCCATTAGCAGTTACACAGTGACCTCCAGCCCTGGTGGCATTACGGCAACGGGGGCAGCTTCCCCGATTAACGTCACTGGTCTCACCAATGGAACGGCCTACACCTTCACGGTGAAGGCCACGAATGGCGTGGGCCCCGGCGCTGCCTCTGCACCCTCGAACTCGGTGACCCCTGTGGCTCCTGCTGAGATCCCGATGTCTCTCTCCTCTGGCACTTTGACGATCGACGCCACGGGATCACCGGGAGCGGCGAATACCTCCGTGACGATTGTGGATCTGGGTGGCGGGGTGTTGGTGTTGGAGATCAAGGACTTGACCCGCACCATC
>JAEUHN010000015.1 GCA_016795365.1 Verrucomicrobiaceae bacterium | reverse complement strand
TAGTGGAGCTGGGTGACGGGTTTGCCGGTGCTGCGAAGGGGATTGCGCTGGGCGTTGATGGGGGCCTTCAGGGGGCTGAGGAGGCCTTCGCGCTTGGCGGCGGCGTATTCGGCGTGGTTGGCGGTGAGGTAGCCGTTGTCGCGGGGCTCGACGGCGCGGCCTTGGTATTCGACGACGTCGTTGCGGGCGGCGATCCACGCTTTGCGCAGGGCGGGCAGGCCTTCTTCGACGGTGCCGGTGTAGCTGGGATCGCCCCAAGGACCGGAGGTGTCATAGACGCGCACGGGTTCGTTCACCTCGATGCGGCCATTGAAGGCCTTGGTGGGCGAAAGCGCGATCTCACGCATGGGCACGCGGACGTCCTTGTGAATCTGGCCCTCGACGTAAACGCGGGTGGAGGCGGGGAGTTGGTCGGAGGAATGGGGCTCGAAGGAGGTCTTGGGGTCGGCGATCATGGGAAAGGATGAAGGGTGAAGTCTGAAGGATGAAACTGAAAAGCCATGCGGCCTTACGAGGGCGGCATGGCTTGGGATGGATGAGAGATGTGCTTTGCTCCCTGCGGCGGCATTACCCGCTTCAAGTTCAAAGGGTTCCTCCCTTTCGGAAGGTCTCAGCCGGTTCAAGTCAGCGCCCCTGTTAGCAGGCTGAGTCTTCGCCGCGATAGGCAGGGCGTCAAATGGGGATTCGAGGGGGCCGCCGACACTCGAAACCGGGAACCAGGACATGCTTGGAACGGCGAGTCGCTGTTTCGTAAGAGGCCAGGAGAGCAAGAAGGTCGGCTTTATTGGATTATGATTTTTATTGAAATAATAAAACAGGAGGTTTAACCTTCCGTATCAAATGCAATGAAACCCTCTCTTCCCCTCACCTTGACCGCCCTGGTTCTGACCTATGGCGCGCCTTTTTCCTCCAAGGCGGGGATCGTTCTGGACTGGAACAATCAGGCACTCAACGCCATTCAGTCGAGCAGCACGAACACCCCGATGGCCAGCCGCAATCTGGCGATGCTTCAGGTGGCGATTTACGATGCGGTCAATGCGATTGACGGTGGCCACTCGTCCTACCGGATAAGCGGGACGGCCCCCACGGGAGCATCTGCAGACGCCGCCGCCGCTGCCGCTGCGAATACGATCCTGGGAGCCCTGTATCCGGCGCTAGGCAGCTCGTTCACCACCCTTTACAACGATCAGATGACGGCCATCGGCAGCGGCCAATCCGTGACCGATGGCATCAACTGGGGCAATGCCGTAGCTACGCAGATTCTGAACTGGCGAGCCGCCGACGGTGCCGCCAACGCTGCCACGACGCCCTACACACCGAGCGGTCAGCTGGGAGGGTGGGCGACCACGCCGCATAGCAATCCAGCCTACAACTTCGTTAATCCACCCCTCGTGCCAGGCTGGGGCAATGTCACACCGTTCGCCATGACGTCAGGCAGTCAGTTCCGTCCGGATCCTTTCAATGGGCAGTCGGTGCTGAACTACCTCGCCACCTCGCAGTATGCTTCCGACTACAACCAAGTGATGTCCCTGGGAGCCAAGGTGGGTTCGACCCGCACTGCGGACCAGACAGCGGCGGCTTACTTCTGGGAGGATCGCTACGGATCGATCACGACGGCAGGCAAGTGGAACCAGATCGCCCAGAATCTCCTGGGACCTTCGGCAGGCACGGCCCGCGAAGCCTTGGTAATGGCAGCACTCAATGTGGCGCTGGCGGACGCAGCGATCTCCAGCTACGACGCGAAATACATCTTTGACCTCTGGCGTCCCCTCACTGCGATCGCGTATGGCGATATCGACGGCAACGGGGCAACCATCGGCGATGGACTGGCTGGCATCCCAGGATTTGGCTGGGAGCCGCTGCTCGACACACCCACGTCCCCGGAGCTGACCTCCGATGGCGCGGCGCTAAGCTCCAGTGCAGCCACGGTGCTGAAGAACTACTTCGGCGATGTTGCCATCTCGTTGCTCGGAGACACCAATGGCGATGGGCTCAATGATTCCACTCGCAGCTGGGCGAGCCTTTCCCAAGCAGCGATCGAAGCCGGCATGGCTGGCGTGTATGGCGGTGGATCGTTCAATAGTTCCGTGACGCTCGCCCAGACATCAGGCCAGAGCGCCGCAAGCAATGTGGTGAGCAACTACTTCCTGCCAGTGCCTGAACCCGGCAGCCTGCTGCTGCTCAGCGTGGGTGCCGGATGGATCGTTCGTCGCCGCCGCACTGGTCAGGAGTAAGCACGCACACGTTTGCGCACATCGTCCTCCAGACGACGCACATAGCCGAGGGTATATTCCTCGACGCACATGGCGTCATCCATCGCGAGGGGCGTCAGATCCATGGCAAAGGTGAGCAGGCTGGTCTTGTCCGTCGTGTGCGAATCGAAGTAGGTCGCGTTCGCGTGGCGCAGGCCCTCTTCCGCGAGGTCGTAGCGCTTGCCACCGCTAATTTGCGAATCGAAGACGCCGAGCAACGGACGCAGCAGGTGCGGATACTTGTCCACCCATAGCATCACCTTGTCGTCCGTGAGCAGCCAGTCCAGCTTCCGCCACACCTCACAGCCGTAGACCGCACGCGGGCGCTTGTCCTTGGGCAGCGCGCGGATGGCTTCGATGCAGCGCAGGAAGGTCGCCACATGGGTGTCGTGCCGGTCGCAGGGATTGTGAACGTAAAGCACCTCCGGCTGCGTCGTTTCGAGGATGGTCACGAGATCTGCCGCGCAGTCCTGACGCTTGCTGAACTTCACCTCCTCACTCGCGTAACCTAGTTGAATCATGATGCTGTATTCGCCGACGAAGGCCGCCTTGCGCTGCTCCATCAGGCGAACCTGCTGCATCTCTTCGTCTGTGTAATCGGCATACGGTCCCTTGCGCGGACTGCCGGCTCCATCGGTCACCACCACGCCACCAAACCATTTGTCGCCACTGTGGAAGCACTCCGTGATGCCATGGTAGGCCGCGATTTCGAGGTCATCCTGATGCGAGACAATGCCCAGGTGGGTCACGCGTTCGAGAGCAGCAAGAGGGTCGCGATTGTCGGGGATAAAGATGTCCTGTTTATGGTGACGGAAGCGCATAGGTGGTCCAGCATCCAAAGATGAACCGCCCGCGCAAGCTCTCAGCCGAAGACATTGCATCCAAACTCATCCCCCTGCCCCACTGGCGGGTGGAAAACGAAGCCCTTGTGCGCGAGTGCCGCTTTACCAGCTACCTCGCGGGCGCGGACTTCATCCTGGCGGTGGCAAAAACGGCCGAAGCGATGAATCACCATCCCGATCTGCATCTGGGCTGGCGCAAGGTGGGCATCACGCTCAGCACTCACGACGCAGGCGGCATCACAGAGCTCGACTTCGCCTTGGCAGAACAAATCGAAGCCCTGCTCGCACCCTCGAAGACGTAGCGGCTGGAGATTGTCACTTGCCCATCACGCCAACGAGTCCAGCGTGGTCCTATGGCGAAGAAACCATCCGCAAAGAAGACAGCAGCCCCACAGCCTCCCAAAACGAGGAAGTTCTGGGTGGGCTTCGACCTCGGGGGCACCAAGATGCTCGCGTGTGTGATTGACGAGAAATTCAAGATCGTCGCCACGGCGAAGAAATCGACCAACGGCGCCGACGGCGAAGCCCGGGGCAAGAGAAAGATCATCGCCTGCATCAAGGAGGCCATCGAGAAATCTGGGCTGCCACGCACCGGGCTGCAGGGCATCGGCATTGGCTGCCCTGGGCTGGTCGATCCGGTGAAGGGCATCATGCTCGTCGCTCCCAATCTCGGCTGGAAGCACACCAACTTGCGCAAGCTGCTCGGCGGCGAATTCAAATGCCCTGTGGCCGTGCTCAACGACGTGGATGCTGGCACCTTCGGCGAGTTCAAGCTCGGTGCTGGGCGCGGCGCACGATCGCTGCTCGGCGTCTTCCCGGGCACCGGACTTGGCGCAGGCTTCGTGTATGAAGGCAAGCTCGTGCGCGGCAAGAGCATCTCCTGCATGGAACTGGGCAATATCTTCCTGCCCGGCACGCACCTGGGCTCCACGGAGTTCGGCTCCGTCCTGCTCGAAGACCTCACCAGCCGTCTCGCACTGGCTTCTGCAGGCACCATCGCCTGCTATCGCGGCCAGGCCCCTGATCTGCAAAACACCACGGCGGGCAACATTCGCGAAATGCGCAGCAAGTCGCTCGCCGGCTCCTTCAAGGCGGGAGACGAGAGCACCATCGTGATGTTCCGAAACGCGATTCGCTATCTCGGCATGGGTGTCGCCATCGTGGTCAACCTTTTCGCGCCCGACCACATCACCCTCGGCGGCGGACTCGCTGAAGAGATGAAGGATCTGTATTTGGAACTGCTCAAGGAGGAGGTGAAGCGCTACGCGATTCCCGAACTCGCCCAAGGCATCAAGTATTCCTTCGCCAAGCTCGAAGACGGAGCCGTTGCCATCGGGGCCGTGGCGTATCTCCGAGAGTTCGGAGACGGCTGATCGAAAGGATGAACGATGAAGTATGAATGATGAAGAACATCTGCTTCTCGCGTGTGCGGTGAGGCTTCGTGTCAGCGCTGGATTTCAAACTTTAAGCTGCGGCGGTGAGGAGACACAGTGTAAGCCCACCACCACAGGCTAAAGCCTGATCTCCAGCACGCCTTCGATTTCTACGCCTCTCTTCATCCTTCATCATTCCTATTTCACCCTTCCCCATGGACCCCGCACACGATCTCTCTGCTGCTCGCGGCAGCCAGCTTTCAGGTCACGAGACCGCTCTCATTTACATGGGAGCAGCGTCGATCTCGCTCATCATTGGTGATCGCGCCGCCGATGGCACTGTCACGCCCCTGGAGCACCTGGACAAACCTTTGCCCACCGCGCGCGACATCTTCCGCACCGGCACGGTCTCACGAAGCACCATGGAGCAGGCCGCGAACATCTTGCGCGACTTCATGCAGAGCATTCGTGAGTATGAGATTCCGGCTTCGCGTGTGAGGCTCTACACCACGAACATCCTGAGCGAAGCCACGAATCCCGAGGTCTTCCTCAATCGCTTGCAAGTGACGACGGGCTGCAATGTGAGCCTGCTCGACGAAGGCGAAATGACGCGCCTCATCTACCTCGCCGCCGTGCGCCTGCTGAAACAAAACAGCGCACTGGATCAAGGGCTCACGATGATCTCCCACATCGGCCCCGGCAACACCCGTGCCTTGTATTTCAAGAAGGGCCGCATCGCCGCCTACACCAGCTACCGCCTGGGCATTTTCCGCGCTCGTGAAGCCGTGGCCGCCATGGAGGAAACGGAAAACCCTCGCAAGCTCGCGCACTTCGAGGAGCAGATCAAAGGCGTCGTCGATCACCTCGCGCAGGACTTCTCCGGCGTGGAGATTCATCACCATGTCGCGATCGGTGCCGAGATTCAGAGCGTGTCGCCGCACATCGTGGCTGAGAAGCACGGAGCCTATGCGGTCACGGAAAACCAGCTGGCCAACTTTACAGAGAAACTCGCCCAACTCACGCCGGACCAGCTCGTGCGGCGACTGCACGTTCACTACACGGGCAGCGAGGGCATCGTGCCTGCGCTCCAGACCAATCTCGCCCTCGCCCGCCGATTCGGTGACGAGATGATTTATGTGCCTGCGCGCGACTTCCAGCGCGACCTGATCCTGGACCTCATGAACGAAGGCTCCCTCAGCGGGACCTTCCAGGAAGAGATCATGTCATCGGCCCAGGAGCTGGCGAAGAAATACAAAACCGACCACAAGCACGCCGAGCACGTCGCCACTTTCGCACAGCAGATCTTCCGTGAGCTGCGCCACCTGCACGCCTTGGAGCCCAAGCATGAACTGCTCCTCCGCGTGGCCGCCATCCTGCACGAGGTGGGCATGTTCGTCAGTGCGCGAGAGCATCACAAGCACTCGATGTATCTCATCCTCAACACGGAGTTGTTCGGCATCAGCACCGAGGACCGGACCATCGTAGCCTTGCTCGCTCGCTACCATCGCCGCTACAATCCCGAGTCCAACCATCCGCACTTCTCCGAACTCAGCCGTGAGGAGCGCATGGTGGTCTTCAAGCTGGCCGCCATCCTGCGCATTGCCGATGCTCTGGATCGCAGCCACTCCCAGCGCATCAAGACGATCCATCTGCGCCCGCAAGGCAACCGCCTCATCATTCAGACCCCCGGCGTCGATGACACCACGGTGGAGCAGATTGCGATCAATTCGAAGTGCGATCTCTTCCGCGAGATCTTCGGCTTTGAGGTGCTGCTGACTCGCTGAGGTGACTGAGGGTTCAATTCCTCACCCGCACCCGAGCAGTCGCACCACGGCTTCACGTTTGAGGCGGAGTTCACGCCATTCGTGATCGAAGGCACTGCCGCCCACGATGCCGCAACCGGAGGGAAGATGAACCACGTCACCATCCCACCCCAGGCCACGGATCGACACCACGAAGTGCTGCGTGCCATCGTGGCTGAACCCAAACGGAGCCCCGAAGAAACCTGGCACCTTCAGCAGCGTGCGATACTCGCGCAGACGGTCCAGCCATTCCTCGCTGCGAGGCAGACAGCCCACGGCAGGCGTTGGATGCAGCAACCGCACCAAGTCATCGGGGCGAGGGGCAGTGCCAGAGGATACCCGTAGCTTGCTGTGGAAATGGCGCAGACCGGCGGTTTCGCAGACCTCGCGTGGATCGCGTTCCACGGGGCCAAGCGGGCTCAGGCGATCCATGAGGAAACGGGCAACGATTTCATGCTCCTCGATCTCCTTGAGGTCGGTCAGGAAAGACTCCCCTGCCCCAGGCTTGGCCGTGCCCGCGAGGGCCATCGTTTCCACCTGCGTGCCATGAGTGCGGAAAAGGAGTTCCGGCGTGGCACCCAGGAAGCCACTCGAAGTGCCCACGTGCGCATAGCCCCAGAGATTCGCCGGAGCCGCCAGCACTTGTTTGAGCAACGCCGCAGGCTGACCCGCTGAGACACTGCCGCGCTCGGTCAGCACGGGCACCATCTTCTGCAATCGAGCAGCCAGCACTTCACGGCGAATGCGTCGGAAGGCCATCTTGAAGCCCTCGGTCGGCGGCTTCTCCCACATCACTTGCAAGGCAGTGGCGTCACCAAGCACAGGCTGAAGGTCCTCCATCGAGCGCACCTCCACCAGCTTCGCGGGCACCTTCCAGGGCTTCGGGTCAGACAGATCGAAGTCGTTCCAGTAAAACACCGTGCCCGTCGGCATTTCCGCGTGCTCCACGAACGGACCCAGGCCAAGCCAGGCGTGTCCATCGGGGAGGCGGAAGAAGGCGAATTCGGTCATGGGAAAAGGGGCGGCATTGTGAATCGCTAGCGCCCTCATGCAAGAGGCGGTTCGGACAGGTTCACAGGTCCTGAAAACAAAACGACCCGCCGGTGAGGGCGGGTCGCAATGAGATTGAAGGGATCGTGAGAGAACGACTAGGCCGCAGCTTCATCGATCTTGACCACGCGGTAGCCACCGATGCCCTTGAAATAGAGCAGGAGCGCGAGGTAGATGACCGCCATGGTCAGCGGGATGAAGGAGTCAGCCTTCAGGGTGGCGCGATCGCCAGCCTGGTCTGCTTCCACCACCTTCTGCTGCTGAGGAGTCTTTTCCTTGGCTTCCTTGGCGGCGGCCAGCTTGGTGCCGTCGAGGCCGTAAGCAGCCGTGGCGTCAAGGTTGAGGAACTTGCTGGGCTGAGCGGCCTTGTATTCGGCATACACGGCAGCGTCGGCCTTGTTCAGCGCCTCGCCTGCAAAGCGATCTTTGCAATAGCCCAGACCTGGGCCACCGATCAGACCAGCGGAGAGCATGCCGATGCCACCCATGATGGACATGGCGACGGCACCCGTCTGCGGGAAGCGGTCACCCACGACGGCAAGCATGGTGGGCCAGAAGAAGGTCTTGCCAACGGCGTAGATGCCGAGAGCAACGAGCGCCATGCCGAAGCTCTGCATGCCGCTGGCGAGGTTCAGGCCAACGCAGGCGATCGCAGCGCAAACCACGAGCAGACCTACAGGCGAGAGCTTGAGGGTGTTTTCGATCCAGTGAGCGCAGAAGCGCAGACCGAACATGATGGCCGAGGTCCAGAAGAACAGGATCTTGCCCTGGGTCGAGTTGAACAGGTTGCCCGTGATGTTCTGAATCCAGCCATCGGTGCCGAGTTCGACCGCGCCGACGAGCGCGTGGGTGAAGAAGAGCACGAAGAGCAAGATGGAACCGAGGGAGCCTTTGGTCATCACTGCCACACCGGCAAGCAGCAATCCACCGATGACCCAGCCAATGGTCTTGGCAGAATCAGGAGCGAAGGCCTTGCTGATGTCGCCGAAGAACTGAGCGAGCAGGTAGCACACCACCAGCGCGCCGAGGATACCCACCGGCTTGAGCATGGAGACGAAGCTGGAACCCTTGGCAGCTGCTTCCGATTTCGGGAAGGTCTGGCCCATGAACATGAACGCGTAGAGCGCTGTGGGAACGAGGTAGAGAGCCAGCTGAATCTTCCAGCTCACCTGCATCATATCGTCCAGCAGCCAGCCTGCCGTCACACCGAGCACCATGCCCGCAGGCCAGGAGGCATGCAGAATGTTGAGGTAGTGCGTGCGGTTCTCAGGGAACAGCGTCGCCACCAGCGGATTGGCCACGGCTTCCAGAGTGCCGTTGGCAAACGCGAAGATGAACATGCCCCAGAAGAGGAAGGTGTAAGCATTGGCCGGCGAGCTGGCACCGAAGGTCACGAATGCGGAGAGCACATGGCAAAGAAGCGCCACAGCCACCAGCTTGCCGTAACCGATCTTGTCCACGATCACGCCGCCGATGATGATGCCGAAGCAGAAGCCGGAGAAACCAGCGCCGCCGATGGCTCCGAGCTGGGCGCCGGTGAAGCCGTATTCTTTGCCCCAGTTGTCAAAGATACCGCCGCGGATGGCAAAGCCGACGCCGGCGGCAAGGATGGCCATGAAGCCAGCCCAAAGTAGTCGCATTCGATTGTTTTCGCTCATAGGTGAGGTCCGTGTGTGTGGATGTTAGGGTATGATGGTATCGTTTGTATGGTCGGGAGGTTCAGGACACCGCGAAGCGCTGCCAGAGCCGAAGACGCGCTGGTTTTAGAGAGGCGGGCATGAGGTGACAAGACAAAAAACTCCCATCGTCACGCATGAAAGAAGTAGCAGAGAGCTGCGGTGATGGACCGCCGCAGCCTTCGCACCTCATCTTACGCCTCGTAACTCGGCAGGCTCGCCGCGTTGACTTCGGCAAAGCCGACCTCACGCGCGATCTCATTGAGCGCATCGACTTCCGCCGTGCTGAAGAGCAAGCCACCCGCCTTCGCCGTGTGCGCCGCGTTCTGTGCCTCGGGCTGACCGGGCAACATGCAGCCTTCGTTGCCATGGCCGAGGATGTCATCAATGACAGCCTTCACATTGTCCGCAAAGGTCCGGCCCTTGGCGAAGAGACCGCTGCTGATCGCATCGGGATGAATCACCTGGAAGTAGAAGCTGCTCGTGCGCTTCTCGCCTGCGGGGAAGGGCTGCGCCTTGATGTCGGGATGACCGCCGCCGCCGCGAAGCGTGGGCAGGCTGCCGCCGATCATGCCACCCATGACCTCGATCAGGAGGGACAATCCATAGCCCTTGTGCGCGCCGAAGGGCAGGAGCCAGGCGGCTTCGTTCGCATCGGTTGTGGGATTGCCAGCCGCATCCACGGCTGCGCCAGGAGGCAAAGGCTTGCCCTCACGCTTGAGCTGTTGCACGCGGCCCATCGCAACGGTGCTGGTGGCCCAGTCGATCACGATGGGGAAACCACAGGCATCCTGCGTGGGCAGGCCCCAGGAGTGGGGATTGGTGCCGAGCACGGGGAACTTGCCACCAAAGGGCACCACTTCGGCCAGTGTGGATGTGCAGTTCGTGTAAGCGATGTAGCCCTTCTTCGCCGCGTCCATCACGTAGCCACCGCCCCAGAGATAATGGAAGGCATTGTCCACGCTCACCTGGCCCACGCCGTATTTGTCGGCGAGTTCCATGCAGCGCTCCATCGCACGGAAGGCGACGGATTGCCCAAGCTTCAGCTTGCCATCCCAGACCTCGCTAGCCTCGAACTTCTTCGCGATCACCTCGATCTCTGCGCCTGGCTTGCAGCCTCCGGTGGCGCTGCCGAAGAGATGGTCCAGGTGCAAGGCCTTGATCGCATTATGGGTGCGAATGCCATGGGCACTGGCCATTTCGCAAAACCGCGCGGCGTCCTCTGCCTCGGCGGCGGTGTAGCCGCGATGAAGGTAGGCGGCGCGAACGAGATCATTGTGCTGCTGCGTGGGGAAGACGTGGTAGGTAGGCATGACGCGAGGTGATAAAGATGACGGGCACAGGACAAGCCCTCGCCCGGAGCGCGCATCGGTAGCGCGATGCACGGACTTGCCAAACGAAGATGTGAGCGGAACGCACGGTCCAAGCAGGAGCCCCTGCCCTACCTGGCAGCCGGACCGGTCGCGAGAATCTTCTTCGCCTCGTCAGCACCGATCTCGCGCACCTGAAGATTGCGCCAGCGAATCTCTCCGCCATGGGTCTGCAGCATGATCGGGCCTTTTGCGGGCAGCGGCGTCTCGCGCTTGGTGTCCCAGTAGTTCTCCATCACCGCGCCATCGACGACGAGCTTGTCATTGAGCCATACCCAGGTGCGATCCCCCACCTGGACGATGCGGAACTGGTTCCACTCGCCGAACTCCTTGTCCGCCAGCACCAGCGGATCGCGGCCCGGCTTGCCAGGGGTGTTGTTGAAGAGACCACCCGACCCAAGGTGCGGCTTGCGATCCGGCTTCTTGGGATCAAAGACTTGGTTCTTGTCCCAGATCTGCACCTGAGGGCAGCCGCGCAGGTAGATGCCGCTGTCCGCCTTGGCCACCGTCTTGTAGTCGATGCGCAATTCGATGTCGCCAAACTCCTCGTCCGTGGTCGCGTAGGGTCCGGTGCCTGCATTGACCAGCTCACCGTTCTCCACGCGCCAGTGCTTCGAAAACTCCTCGCGCTCCTGTTTGAGCTTCGCGTCCTTTTTCTCGCCCGTCAGCTTCGCCACGTTGTGCGGATTCAGCCCATACCAGCCGGACAAATCCTTGCCATTGAACAAGGCGCGAAAGCCCGCTGGGGGCTCGGCATGGAGAGCGACGGACGAAAGAAGAACGAGCAAGGTGATGGATAGCGACTTCATGGTTGAGGCCCAGGAGTTCGTGCGCTGCGACAGCATTCTTGCGCGACACCTGCTTGGCTCGTCGTCACCCAATCTCCGCAACCGGCATTTGAACTCCACCGCTTGCTGTGTCCTATGCCCCGCTCATGAAATCGCGTCTCTTCTTGTTCACCGCCGTCGTTAGCAGCATCATCGCCTTCTTTATGTCCACCCAATCCTCCGCCGCCGAAGCTGGCGTTTACCGCCATGTCGTTCTCTTCAAGTTCAAAGATAGTGCCACGCCTGAGCAGGTGAAGGCCGTGGAAGACGCATTCCGTGCGCTGCCGACGAAGATCAACACGATCACCGGTTACGAGTGGGGCACCAACGTGAGCCCTGAGGGCAAAAACGATGGCTTCACGCATTGCTTCTTCGTCACGTTCAAGGACAAGGCTGGTCTGGAGGTCTATCTCCCGCACCCTGATCACAAGGCCTTCGGCACCCTGCTCCGCCCGATCCTCGACAAGGTGCTGGTCGTTGACTACGTCAGCCAGTCCTGAGCAAATCGTCCGGTAGAGGCCGTGGACCAGAGCATCAGTAGATCGGTGGGACTGTAGATCAGTAGGTCTGTGATCGGCATCCGGTTCACTTCTCGACTTTTGCACTTCTCTACCTCCCCACCGCCCCCGTCCCCCCCCAATGTCCGTCTTCCGCGTCCTCTCTTATCTCCGTCGTTACCCCGGTATGGCGGTGGCTCAGCTGGCGTGCGCCATTGGCGGAACGCTGATGGTGCTGGTGCTGCCGATGGTCACGAGGTCGATCATTGACGACATCATCCCACATCAGGCCTGGGAGAAACTCACGCCTGCGGGGTTGCTGGTGCTCGGAGCCTATCTGGCGCAGAACCTCTTTAACTCGCTCCGCATCCGGCTGAACAACACCTTCGAGCAAAAGGTGATCTATGATTTGCGCAGCGACCTCTACCAGAGGCTGCAACGGCTCCCATTGAAGTGGTTCGATAATCGTCCCACGGGCGACATCATGACCACCGTATCCGAGGACGTGCCCGCCGTGGAGCGCGTGCTCATCGACGGCGTCGAGCAGGGGCTCGTCGCCGTGTTGCAGATCATCATCGTCGCGAGCTTCATGTTCTACACCGACGCCACCCTCACGTGGACGGCGATGATTCCTCTGCCTTTGCTGATGCTCGGAGCGGTGCTCTACACGAAGAGCGCACGCGAGCGCCACCGCCGGGTGCGCAAGGCCAGCAGCGGACTGAACTCCCTCCTCCACGACAACGTCTCCGGCATGAGACAGATCAAGGCGTATGCCATGGAGCAGGAGGAGCACGAACGCTTCAATGAAAGCTCCCGTTCGCTGAAGGATGCCACCCTGCACCTCATGCATGTCTGGTCCATCTACCGACCCAGCATGTCATTCCTCAAGGACACCGGCGTGGTCATCATTCTTTGGTTCGGAGCCCGCGCGATCATGCACGGCACGATGAAAGCCGGTGACCTCACCGCGTTCCTTCTGCTGGCTCGCTTGTTCTACGAGCCTGTCGAGCAACTCCACAGCCTCAATCAGATGATCCAGGCCGGACGCGCCGCAGGCGAGCGTGTGTTTGGCATCATGGACGCCGAAGAGGAGGCCGGCATCAATGACGGTCAGACAATCACCACCGTGCGCGGCCACATTCGTTACGACAACGTGGGCTTCAGCTACACGGGCAAGCTGCCCACCGTCCACGGCATCACGATCGATGCACAACCAGGACAAACCATCGCCTTGGTCGGTCCCACGGGTGCTGGCAAATCGACGATCATCAATCTCCTCACCCGTTTCTACGAACACGACGAAGGCGAGCTGACCATCGACGGCATCCCGGTGAAGCAGATCAGCAAGTCGAGCCTCCGCCGCCTCATGGGCTACGTCACGCAGGAGAGCTTCCTCTTCAATGGCACCGTGCGCGCGAACCTGCTTATCGGCAAACGCCATGCCACCGACGAAGAACTGTGGTCCGTCCTTGCCAGCGCCAATGCCGACGAGTTCGTGAAGCGTCTGCCCCAGCAGCTCGACACCCATGTGGGCGAGCGCGGCATCAAGCTCAGCGTGGGCGAAAAGCAACGCATCAGCATCGCCCGCGCGCTGCTGCGCAACCCGCCGATCCTCCTCCTCGACGAAGCCACCGCGAGCGTCGATACCGAGACCGAGCGCCAGATCCAGGAAGCTCTGGAGCGTCTCATGCAGCAGCGCACCAGCTTCGTCATCGCCCATCGCCTGAGCACCGTGCGCAATGCCGACCGCATTTACGTCCTGGAACATGGGCGCATCATCGAGCAAGGCACCCACGATGAACTCATCGCCGCCGGCGGCCTTTACTCCGAGCTGTGCCGCACCTCGCTCATTGCAGCCCAGGGATAAATTTCAGCATTGGCATTTGCAGCCTCGTTTCAGAGATTCCGCATCATGACAACACGCACGACTGCCGAAGGCTTCGCCCGCGAGAACAGCCTTCTTCGCCACGCCCTCAAGGCCGTCGTCATCCTGATCCTGGCCGTGCTCAGCCTTCCCGGCCTCATCCCCATCGCCTTCGGATTCCTCCTCCAAAGCTGCTTCCGCCGCCCGCTGCCCAATCTCCTGATGGCACCGCTCGGTGCCGCGATCGTCTGGCTGACATGGACGCTGTGGCATTGGTCGCCCGTCAACATCTCCATCAAGGGCCTCCCGCAAGCCCCGTTGTCCATGGCTCTCAGCGGCTTGTTCGCCACCTTCGGCACCTACCTTTGCCAGCAAAGGCGGAAGCGAGCGACAACAAGCCAGCATTGAATATCATGCCTTACGGCCCGACTGCACCATCAAGGAAAGGATTGCGCCGTTGCTCAAACATCTGGGCTTGCTGCTGCCAAAGGGCATTGATTTCAGACCACGGTTTTCCGGCTTTCAGCATCTCGATGCTGGGACTGTGATTGAGCAAGGTATTGAACTTGGTGAGATCGAAATCCTTGGCGTAGAGGCGGTGCAAGGTATGACCAATGGCGAGTCCGAGGGCGACGGATGGCAGCGCATCGCGATCGGTGATGAGGAGGCGCACGCCACCGCAGGCTTGCTTGGCGAACACGCTGGCCGTGGGAGTAAACTGCACAGGCTGAAAGCGAATGCCTGGCAGGTGCATCTGGTTCAACTCATGCGCAAGCAAACGATCATCAATGAACGGAGCGCCGATCACTTCGAATGGCGTGTCCGTCCCCCGCCCCACACTGATGGCATACTCGAGGAGGCCGATGCCAGGATACAGGGTGGCGGCGTTGAGATTGCGCATGTTAGGCGAGGGGTTCTGCCAGGGCAGGCCGCTGGCATCCATCCATTGATCGCGCTTCCAGCCCTCGGTGCGAATGACCTGAAGTGAGGCGCCGAGCCGCGCTTCCGCATTGAACATCCGTGCGAGTTCACCGGCCGTCATGCCATGACGCAGCGGGATCATGTGGATGGCGGTAAACACGGGCTTGTCGAGCATCACAGGACCTTCGACTCGATCGCCTCGGATCGGATTGATGCGGTCGAGCACGATAAACTTCACCTTGGCCTTGGCAGCGGCTTCGAGGCCGTTCTTCAAGGTAGCGATGTAGGTGTAGAATCGGCAGCCGATGTCCTGGATGTCGAAGACAAGAGCATCCAGCCCAGCGAGGTCGGCGGCGTCAGGAGCGCGCTTCTTCTCGGAATACAAACTGACAACCGGCAGTCCGGTGCGGGCATCTTTGGTATCGTCGATCTTCTCCTGATCGAGTTCACCGCGAATGCCGTGCTCGGGACTAAACAACCGCACTAGCTTCACGCCCGGTGCCTTGGCGAGGATGTCGATGGTGGCGTTGCGCTCGCTGTCGATGCCTGTGTGATTGGTGATGAGTCCAAGGCGCAATCCTTTGAGCTGAAAGAAGCCATCGCGCTTGAGAACGTCGATGCCGTTGAGCACCGTGGGCACGAAGGGTCGCACGTTGAGCGCACGGGCCACGAGGGTTCCCGTTTCCTCGTAGAGGTCGCGGACATTGCCTTTGCCATCGGGATGCAGACGGGTAGTGAGCAAGATGTAAAAGCTGTCGCTCGCGGGGTCCATCCACATCGCGGTGCCGGTCCATCCTGTGTGCCCAAAGGAGCCGAGCGCAAAAGCGGTGCCGCGCGGGCGAGAGTAGCGAGTATCGATGTCCCATCCGAGCCCGCGCTTCTCGGTGAGAGTCGATGGCGTCTGGACGCTGGTCATGAGCTTGAGCGTTTCGGGTTTCAGCAAGCGAATGCCATCCACCTCGCCGCGCATGATGGCCTTGGCATATCGGGCGAGGTCGCTCGCGGTGGTGAACAAGCCGGCGTGGCCCGCTACGCCGCCCATGCGACGAGACGTGGGATCATGCACGGCGCCGCGCAGCATGTTACCCTCGGCGTCTCGTTCGGTGGGAGCGATGCGTGGCAGGAGAGCTTTCGAGGGCTTGTAGCCGGTGGACTTCATCTTGAGCACATCGAAGACATTCGCTTTGGCAAAGGCGTCGAGCGTCTGGCCACTCACACGGTGCACGATCTCGCCGAGGAGGATGAAGTTCACATCGCTGTAGCGGAACAAGGTGCCCGGCGCAGGATCGGGCGCACAGGCGAGTGCTCGTTTGATGCCTTCGTCGTAGCCAACCCAATCGGGATTCGCTTCATCCTTCGGGATGCCCGAAGGCAGGCCAGAGGTATGCGTGAGCAGATGCTTCACCGTGACGGCGGCATGCGAGTAGCCGCTGAGGTAACGCTGCACAGGGGCGTCCAGTTCGATCTTGCCCTGCTCGATAAGTAGCAAGACGGAGGGCGTGGTGGCAACCACCTTGGTCAGGGAGGCGGCGTCAAAGATCGTGTCCTCGGTCATGACCTGCTTCACCGGCACAAGCGAACGATGCCCCTGCGCCCAGTGCGTCTCCTCGCCGCCACGCGCCATCCACAGCACGGCTCCGGGCGTCTGGCCTGCTTTGATCGCGGCCTCCAGCGCTGCCTTGATCACCGTGACATCGGCGGCGGAAGCGAGCGTGTGAATAAAGAAGGTGAGGAGGAATGACCAGCGCATGGTGATGATGCTAGCGGGGAATGGTAGCAGAACGCAACCCCTTCACGATCATGGCCTGCGGATGAAGTGAAGAAGATGGGATGCATCATCCGCGCTTCACGATGAAGAGAATGCATTTAGCAGTTTTCAGACGGGATTTTCGTTCCAGCTTCCGCGCCCCATGTCTGTCAAAGCCCGCTACACCTCCGCTCTCGTCACAGGCGTCGTCCTTGCCAAGGTCGGCAATCCGCAACGTGAAGAACCTCTGCAGACCTCGAAGGAAATCTTCCGCGTGGATGAAAAGGATCGCGTGCCGCTCACCACGCTGCTCTTGCGCCCGTTCAAGAACCTGATCGCACATCGCTTCTCGCATCACTCCTCCTTGTCGAAGCACGAGATGAATCAGTGCGCCAAGGCCATCTTTGGCAATGGCGAACGCCTACTGGACAAGGGTTGGGACATCGCAACCCGCCTCTACACAAAGTCCACGCATCCGAACATCAAGTCGGGCGATCTGTGCATTGCCTTGATCGAAGGGATCGAGATTGATGGCGAGATGAAGCAGGGCCTTTGCATCCTGAAGTCCGAGACGATGACGCCCTTCCTGACGATCACCACACGCGATGGCGACCTCCAGCTCACCACCGAGCAAGGCATCACCCCGGAGAAGATCGACAAGGGCTGCCTGATCCTCGATCACTGGGCGGAGCAGGGCTACTACGTGCTCACCTTTGACCGGGCAGGTGCGGATTCGCGATTCTGGGTGCGCGACTTCCTGGGCCTGCAAGCCGTGCCCGACGCTGCCTTCCTCACCGACGCCTATGCCAAGATGGCGGTGGCCGCGCTGGAACCCGTTTCTCCACCGACATCGGACGATGACGACACGCCACCCTGGGAGACCAAGCACGCGGCACGCGAGGCGCTCGATTACTTCGAGGAGAGGGATACCTTCAGCCTGGAAGCCTTCGAAAGCGAGGTGCTCAAGACACCCGAGGCCGTCGCACGTTTCCACGATGAGCGCTCGCGACTGGAAGAAGAGCACGGTGCGCCGCTGGGCACGGACTTCGAGATCGCAAAGAAGCAGGTGAACAAAGTGAAACGGAAACTGAACTCGGTGCTCAAGCTCGACACCGGAGTGGAGATCCACATCAAGGCGGGCGAAGAAGAGCCGGTGCTGGAGCGAGGATTCGATCCCGCGAAGAGCATGAAGTTCATCAAGGTGTTCTTCCACCAGGACATCTCGGCCTCATAGAAGCCAGACATCGGATTCAAAAACAAAACAGCCGGAACCTTTTCGGTTCCGGCTGTCTTCAAATCTGCTGCAAAAGTTTGACTTAGGCCTTCTGGCTCTTGCTAACCAAAGCAGACTTCGCACGCTCAACGATGAGCGCAAAACCTGCCTCATCGTGAATGGCGAGATCGGCAAGAACCTTGCGGTCCATGTCAATGCTGGCGGCCTTGAGACCTTCGATGAAGCGGCTGTAGGACAGGCCCAATGGACGAGTGGCTGCGCTGAGACGTGCAATCCACAGGCGGCGGAAGTTGCGACGGCGTGCCTTGCGGTCACGGAAGGCATAGGTCATCGCCTTGCGGACGGCGTCCTTGGCGTAACGGAAGTGAGTGGAACGGAAACCGCGGAAGCCTTTGGCTTGCTTCAGCGTGCGCTTTCTACGAGCGCGACTGGCTGGTGAGTTTGTTGCTCTTGGCATGGGTGTATCTGAATGATCGGGCTGTTTTCAATAAAGGACGATGCATCTCACCTGATCGAAGGCCCGCAGATGCGGGCCAGATGGATCGTCTTTGCCTCCAGGACGGAGGCGTCGTCGCTGTGGACGATCAATGGAACGGAAGGTTCGCCTTGATCGCGGGCACATCAACTTCCGCCACGAGGACGGACTTGCTGAGGCTGTTCTTGCGCTTGCGATTCTTGTTTTCCAGCAAGTGACGCTTGCCTTGACGGCGGCGGAGCACTTTACCGGAACCTGTCACCTTGAATCGCTTGGCGACCGCTTTCCTCGTTTTGCATATACCTGGGTTCTTGGACATAGGGGCGGCGATGCTAGAGAGTCAGGCGATGTGAGCAAGTAGTTTTTCCCAAAGAACGACAAGCTCAAACAAGGCATCCATGACGCCTCTAATCACTCGCCTCTACAGTTATTCCCAAATCTGAGACTCCATAATATCATATTTCCCAAAAATTAAAGTTTGCCTTACAATCAGGGTTTGATAGAGAGATTGCGATTATTCCTCCCAGCATCATGTCTGCCTCCTCATCTCCGACGCCGCCATCCCCTGCCTCTGCGGGGTCGCCTTCTGATGAAATCGAGCAGTTGAAGCTGGCAAATCACTACCTTCGCGTGGCACTCGACCAAGTGACCGAGGGGGTCATCATGCTGGATGCGGGTCCGTTCGACGGCTCCGGCCCGCGGGTTCTTTACAGCAATGTGCCGGTGGCATGCTTGGTGGGCGTAGAGCCCGGCAAAGGGCTTCGGGGATTGCACCTGGCAGATCTCGTTTCAAGCGAACGCGACGTGGTGGCCCTTCTGGGGGCGCTCAAAGACGCCGCCGAAGGGGGCGCGGCGGAATGCCAGGCCCAAATTCAAACCTTTTATAGCAGGGGCTCGCGCTACTGCACCTGGCGGGTGAAGGCGCTGCACAACAGTATGAAGCGTCTGCTGAACTTCACGATCACCGTCCAGCCGGTCCCGAATGAGTTCACGCTTCAAACCACTCCGTTAACGCCGCAGCCCAAGGAGAAGGAGGAAGATCTGGAGGTCCAATCCGAGCGCCTGCGTATCGAAAACCTGGCAGCCATGGCTCAAGGCATCGCGCACGACGTTAACAACCTGCTGGGACCGATCACCGCACAGTTGAGCTTCATCATGCCGCAGATCGAGCAGCACTCCGAACTGGGCCAGACCTTGGAAACGGTTTTGACAGCGGTGAAGCGCGCCAAGCAATTCACCTCGCAGGTCGTCAAAGCAGCGAAATCGAAGTCCTCGACGCTGCAGCCCACCGATGTATGCGAGATCATCAAGGACACCGTCCGTCTTGCTCAAGCCGGCTCGAATGTGCAGGTGCGCATGAAGCTTCCGGATGATCTCAAGCGTGCCATGGCCGACCCCACCAAGCTCACCCAGGTAATGCAGAACCTGGTGCTCAATGGGATGCAGTCCATGCCCCATGGTGGCTTCATGGACGTTGAAGCTCGCAATGTCGAAGTTCGCATGGGCCAGGATCCTGCACTGCAACCAGGGCCTTACCTTGAGATCGTCGTTCGTGATCGCGGATCCGGCATCGCACCGGAGAACCTTGCACGCCTTTTCAATGAAAGCTTCACGACCAAAGCTGATGGCAATGGCATTGGGCTGACGACGTGCAAACGTCACATCGACGAGCATCGCGGCGCCATCCGAGTGAGCAGCACTCTCCGTGTAGGAACCGAGTTCCGCTTGTTTCTGCCCGCCATCGTCGAAATCACACCGGCAGTTGCTCATCCCAGCCTGCCTCTGGCCCCACGTCCAGCCACAGCTCCCCTTCGCACAGGTAAGGGTTCGGTCATGATCGTGGATGATGAAGTGCACATCCGCAGCATCGCCACACTGATCCTGAAGAAGTGCGGCTACGATGTGTTCGAGTGCGACAATGGCGAAACGGCTGCCCGCACCTACCAGCACGCCTTCCGCACTGGAAAGCCCTTTGACGTGGTTCTCATGGACCTCACACTCAAAGGCGGCATGGAAGGATTGGAAACGTCACGTGCCATCTGGAAGTTCGACCCAGGTGCCCGCATCATCGTGTCGAGCGGCAGCGTCACCGAAGACGTTCAGCGCACCTTCCTCGATCAGGGCTTCTTTGCTACCTTGCCCAAACCCTACGAGGCCGGTGAACTCTCCGAGGCGATTTACAACGCCGTGAATGCTCCCGATGCCGTGATGGCGTAGTTGGGAGTGTTTGATTGTCGGCGAGTTTAAGGGGGGCGCAGACAGCCATTCATTGGCTGGACGAAACCCGATGAGACTCAACCATCTCATCGGCCCAACTCCTCCTCACGCCGCTGGGCAAGGCAATCCGACGAGCGATCAATGATCTAGTTCTCGGAGCACCTGATCGACGGGGAACTTCGTTCCCAAGCACCGTGATTCACCGCCTGCCAATGAACCATGTCTGGTCACTGGCAGATGGCCCAGCTTGAGGGACAGGTAGTCGATCAATTCATCGAATGCTTCGAGCTGACCTGCGGTGGGTGATTGCGACTGAAAGTCTCCCACAAAGCAAACGCTAATGCTGCTTTGCGCCAACGGTCCACCTTCCACAGGCATCGCCTTGGCCCATCTCGGACCCGTTTGGACAACGCCATCTCCAGCGCCAGCACCATTGCCGATCACAAAATGATAGCCGAGCCCTCCACTCAGACCACGCACCTGGCTATGATAACGATTCAATAGCCCCGCACTCCCATGCGCGGCTCCGCTGCCATGCATCACAACGCGTTGCCATGACGGCTTGCTGACAAGTCCTTCGTCAATCGCCCTGCGGGTCTCCAGACTGAGGTGCTTCCAGTTTTGGCGAGGTGCCTTGAAGTTGACCGTGATGGGCGAGGTGCGCTTCACCACCGTGAGAACGCGTTTCCGCGATCCTTGCTGATCAACACTCCCTGGCACACGGAACATGACTTGGTCAGACGCCGCCGTGTGCACTCCCGCTACACGGTGGAACGCCGCTGAATCAGCCAACGTGCTGGCTGACAGCAACGGCACGATCGATGCTGCGCTCGTCCCCTTGATGCCTTGACGTGGTGCCCCGCTGGCCATGTGCATGATAGTCAATACAATCACTAGACCTGGCAGTGCGCCGACCAAAATTTGAGCCGACCATCGCACGATGACAGAGTCCTCCCAATCCGAGGCAAGCACGGCCCGAATTTTTGTGTGGGTGGAAGTAAGGCGTCGGCTCATTTTGGAGACGCAATTTATAAGGCTGTCCTTATTATTGGGAGAAATTACGTTCCTTGCCAACCAATTCATTTGTTTTTATCACTTTTTTTGGGAGGAATGGCGGGTGATCTGGGTTCTAACGGCGGGCTTCGGCGACGGCCATAACAGTGCAGCAAAGAGTGTCGCGGACGCCCTCTTAAGGATGGCACCGAGGGAGACCGTGGTCGCTTTCGATCTTCTAGCCGCTGTTCACCCCCTCGTCATGACGGCTGCACAGGCAGGCTACCGCTTCACGATCACGCACTGCCCTAGCCTGTGGCGAGCGGCCTACGGATGGTTCGCCAGTCCCTCCATGGGCTCCTGCGGTCACTGGCTTCCCACGCTCACGGCAGCACTCGATGCGCGGCTGGAGCGTGAACGCCCTCGTCTGATCATCAGCACCTATCCGCTCTACAGCAGTCTTCTCGATCACCTCAGGAAACAAGGACGAACCGTTCCGCCACTGGTCACGGTGGTAACGGACTCGATCACCGTGCATCCCAGTTGGACCGCCGCTCCCAGCGACCTCGTCTGCGTGGCTGATGAAGAAACACATCGGGCCGTGGCAAAGTTGGGTGTGCCTGAGACCTCCATCCACATCACTGGCTTTCCGGTGTGCCTCTCCTTCATGGACCAGGTGCCGAGTGATCACGCCGACACGCGTATTCTTTACATGCCGAGCACACCGCCCGCGCACGTCGGGGCCACCTTGGATGCATTGTTGCCAGTGCTTCAGAACGGCACACGACTAACGCTCCAGACCGGACGCCATGCTCCCGCCTTGTATCAGACCATTCGCCGATTCATGGATGCGCACCCAGATGCACCCGTCGATGTGATTGGCTGGACGAATCAACTGCCTCGGTATCTGCAGACCCACGATATCGTGATCTGCAAGGCCGGCGGTGCCATCCTGCACGAGGCTCTGGCGGCGCGCATTCCCGCGATCATCGACTACGTGGTGCCCGGCCAGGAGGAGGGCAACGCGGAACTCCTGCTCACTCATCACTGCGCTGTCCGCTCCCACTCGCCTCAAGAAACAGCACAACATCTGCAACGCCTGCTCGACAATCATCGTGCGCTCGCGATTTCCATGCGCTCCAACATGCGCCCGCTCAGCGCTCCTGATGCTGCCCTGCGCGTCGCCGACCTGGCTCTCAAGATGGCGACTTGATTCCTCCTTCACACTTCATCCTTCATCTTTTTCTCTCGTGCCCGCCCTCTTATTCGACATTGGCAATGTGCTCGTCACCTTCGATTTCAGCCGCAGCGCCACCCGCATGGCTGAGCGCAGTTCCATGAGTCAGCAGCAGATCTTCGACGCCATTGCTCCGCTCAAGGTTCCTTTCGAATCCGGTGAGATGCCGGCCGATGAGTTCATGTTTCGTTCGATGGATGTGATCGACTTCCAGGGCACGAAGGAAGAATTCCGGCACATGTGGTGCGACATCTTTGCTTTGAACGAGCCCATGGCGCTCACACTCGCCACCCTGCCACGCAAGCTCCCGGCCTACCTGCTTTCCAACACCAATGCTCCCCACCTGGAATGGCTGCTCGATCAATTCTCGATCTTCAAGCACTTCGACGGTGGCATCTACTCACATGAGGCGAAAACCATGAAGCCTGCGCCTGGGATGTATCAGCAAGCCATGGCGAAGTTCGATCTCGATCCCGCGCAGACCTTTTACGTCGATGATTTGATTGCGAATATCGAGACGGGCCGCCGACTTGGATTCGTAAGTCACCACTACGATCCGCAAAACCACAGCTCCCTCCATCAAGCACTCAATGCCTGGCTGAACCAGCTGCCTTGATCGCATCCCTCATCACCACCTCCTTCTCACGACACTATGCTTCATCAATTCATCCTCACCTGGTTTCAATGGGTTCAAGACTGGGGTTACCTCGGCGTCATCATCCTCATGGCCATGGAGAGTTCCATCTTCCCTGTGCCCAGTGAGGTCGTGATGCCGCCTGCTGCCTTCCTCGCAGCTCAGGGCAAGCTCAGTCTGTGGGGAGTGATTCTGGCGGGGACGTTTGGTTCGTGGCTCGGATCAGCGATCACCTATGCGATCAGCCGCTGGCTCGGACGTCCCTTCGTGCTGAAGTTCGGCAAGTATTTCTTCATCAGCCCGGAGAAGCTGGAGCGCGCCGAGGTCTTCATGCAGCGCTATGAGGCAGGCGGCATCTTCTTTGCACGACTGCTGCCCGTGGTCCGCCATCTCATCTCGATTCCAGCAGGCATTGTGCGCATGCCGTTTGGCAAGTTCAGCGCCATGACCATCATCGGCTCCTTTATCTGGTGCGCGATCTTGTCGTGGTATGGCAAAGGCATCGCCGAGCGCAATCCGGACCTGATGAAGGACCCGGAAGCCATGATTCACGCCATCAAGCACGAGTCCCTGGGCATCATCGCGGGTATCGCGGTGATCGGGGTGCTCTACTTCCTGATGCTGAAAATGACGGGCAAGAAGAACGCCTGAGCGACTACATCGCAAAGATCTTGTCCATCGCTCCGGTGAGCTTCGTCAGACCATTGAAGATGTCGCCACCGCGCTGCTCGCTGATGGCCCAGCCGGAGTAGCCTGCGGTGTCGAGAGCTTTCATGATCGCAGGCCAGTTGTTGGTGCCCTCGGTGAGATCGCAGTCGAAGCCTTTGTAGAGGCCTTCGTCCTTCATCTTCTTGGTATCGAACTCCTTCACGTGGATGCGGTTGATCCGCTTGCCCAGCACCTTGATCCACTGCTCCGCCCAGCCAAAGCGGCCCACGTTGCCGATGTCGAAATGCCAGCCCACGATGGGATCGCCGACATCATCCAGGAACTTCACCGCCTCGATCGGGCTGAGAATGAAATTGTTCCAGACGTTCTCGATTGAGATGTGAACGCCCAGTTCCTTGGCTAGCGGCACCGCCTGCTTGATCTGAGTCACACTGCGTTCCCATGCCACATCATAAGGCACGTCCTCGTTCACCACTCCCGGCACCACGAGGATGGACGTGGCACCATACGCCTTCGCATCGCGGAGAGTCGTGAGCACGCCTTGCAGACCTTCTTCACGGATCTTCTCATCATTGTGCGTGAGTGTCTGCTTCCAGTGCGTGTGACAGCAAACGCTGGCAGCCTTGAGCCCGCTGCTGCCCATTGCATCCAGCACCTCCTGCTGGTTCATGCCGCCGTGGGGTTCCACGCCTTCATAACCCGCATCGGCCGCCGCCTTGAGCTTTTGGGCGAGCGTTCCCTTAATCGACAGGGTGCCGAGCATGATCGCCTTCTTCAGCTGGCGCTGGGGCGCTGCGACGACGTTCTGTGACAAGGTGGAACCGGCAACGGCAAGCGCGGCGGTGGTGAAGAATTGGCGGCGTGTGTTCATGATGAAAGATGAGCCAACCAAAAGCACGCCTCGGAATCAATCTTTCTTCACCCTCAGCGCCTGGATCATTCGAAACCACGTGAGCCCGAGATCAAACACTCCCAGGAAGAGCCAGAGCTGAAGGCCCCACTTGATCACGGTGCCGGTTCCCTTGCCGTGATCACTGAGGTCACCCGCAAACTGCACAATCGTCGCGACCACCAACGCACCCATCGACCAGTTCAACTTCCGAGGGGTCCGCCGATGGGCCTCTTTTTGCGCGAGCATTCGCGCCTGCTCCTTCAGCAGCACGATCACGCTGCAACTCCATCCGAGCGGCAGCACACCTGCGAGCTTCAACACGGTCGGCTCCACATTGGTGGAGTAGCCGGCTCCCACCAAGATCAGCACCAGTCCTACCATGACCAAGCCCTGGCTGATCACACGCGCCACCGGATGACCGAACCGGCCCAGATCAAGGTAGAGCACGAACCAGAAGAAATAGACCACCCCGGTCAACGCCAGCAGATACCACACGCTCGTCGCCACAAGGCCAATCGCATCGGGGGCTTGCAGATAGGCAATGTGAGCCATCACCGCTGCCAGGAATGCCAGCAGAGGATTGGGAGGAACAGCGGTCTTCATCCCCTGCCCCTTACCCAGACCGCCCATCGCATCAAGCCCCGCACTTGCACCACGCCGCACTCCGTTGATAGTCCGCGCCCCTCGTTCCCCACCGGGAAACTGAGAACCGCGAACCGAGAACTCACGTCCCATGCTCCGCCTTCACGACACCCTCACCCGCACTGACAAAGAAGTCCGCCCGCTTGATGGCAAGACCCTGCGCTTCTACTGCTGCGGCCCCACCGTGTATGGTCCTGCGCACATTGGGAACTTCCGCACCTTCGTCGCGCAGGATGTGTTTCGTCGCGTGGTGGAAGCCAGCGGCACGCCTACGCTGCATGTGCGCAATCTCACCGACGTGGATGACAAAACCATCCGCGACTCGCAGAAGGCCGGGCAGTCGCTCACTGACTTCACCGAGTTCTGGACCACGAAGTTCCACGCCGATTGCGCCGCGCTCAATACGCTGGCTCCGCACATCGAGCCCAGCGCGGTGAAGCACATCCCGCATCAGATCGCGATGATCGAGAAGCTGATCGCACGCGGCCATGCCTACGCTGCGCCGGATGGCAGCGTTTACTTCCGCGTCTCGTCGTTCAAGGACTATGGCAAGCTCAGCCACCTGGAGGATCGCGAGCTGCGCCTCGGTGCCAGCGAAGCCGCAAGCGCCACGGACAGCGACGAATACACCAAGGACTCGCTCACCGACTTCGCGCTCTGGAAGGCGCGCAAGCCTGAGGACGGCCCGAACTTCTGGCCCAGCCCTTGGGGCGAAGGCCGGCCCGGCTGGCACCTCGAGTGCTCGGCCATGATCCTCGAATACCTCGGCGAGGACTTCGATCTGCACAGCGGTGGCGTGGACCTCATCTTCCCGCATCATGAGAACGAGATCGCACAGAGCTGCTGCTCCACACACGGCCACTTCGCCGCGCACTGGTTCCACATTGCGCACCTCATGGTCGATGGCGGCAAGATGAGCAAGAGCCTCGGCAATCTCTACACGCTGGAAGACCTCAAAGCGCGCGGCTACACCGCAAGCGAAGTGCGCTACGTATTGATCTCCGGTCACTACTCCGCGCCACTGAACTTCACCATGCACAGCCTCGACTCCGCGCGTCAGGCCTTGCAGAAGCTGAGCAAGACCGAGCACTCGCTGCGGACAAAAGCTGGCGCGACTCAACCGCCTTCACGCGACGAAGTGCTCAAGCACGGCACCGCTGGCATCTTCGCCGATGCCTGGAGCACGCTGCTCAAGGACCTCAATGTGCCAGGAGCACTGGGCGGGATCTTTTCCAAGATCAAAGAAGCCGACCAAACCGCGACCGACGCAGCCACCGCGAAGACGAACTGGCTCTCACTCTGGTTCATGCTCGAAGCGATGGGCATTACGCTTCCCCTGCCCGAGAGCGAAGTCGTCGCCGACGTGCCCGCCGAGATTCAAGCACTGGCGCAGCAACGCTGGGACGCCAAAGCGGCCAAGGACTGGGCGACTGCCGACGCGTTGCGCAAACAGCTCGAAGCCGACGGCTGGCTGATCAAGGACAGCAAGGAAGGCTTCACCGTGGTGAAGAAGTAACTCGCGTTACATCGCTTACTTCTTGGCCTTCTTGGAAGCCCGTGAACGGCTAGTCTTGCCTGACGCAACGAAGGGTCCGAAGTGCTGTGTCTTCAAAAAAACGGTCACATGATCCACGGCCGCGGTGATCGCGTCATGCATGGGGCATGGCTCGCCGTTCCCGCACCAGTTCGGCCCAAAGGGGCACATCGGGCGCACGTCGATGCGTTCGAAAGCTTCGACGATGTCGAAGAGGCTGATGTCCTTCGGCGCACGCGCAAGCCGGTAGCCGCCGGTAGGTCCCGTAGTGCCCGTGGTGATGCCGCGCAGGGAAAGCTGGGCCAGCACCTTCGCGACCACCGGACGCGGCAGTTCGCGTGCGTCGGCGATCTCGGCGGCGCTGACACGCGTGCCCGCTGCATCATAGCGCTCCGCCAGGTAGCTGGCGGCGACGATGGCTTGCTGGGCGAGTTTTCCAATCTTTAGCATGATCGCGGGGCGCGCTCCTTAACGCAGGTTTTGTCAGTTTGCTACATCATCACGAGGCAGAACCGACGGATCACAAAAACCGCACAGGCAACGGCAGCATGGGAAGGGCTTTCAAGATTGAGCAAAGGGATCGTCTCGCCATCATTGAATTACAGAACGGTAATTCTGTAATCGAAACTCAACCACTCTCATCGCCATGAAGTCTCATCGACTGATCCCGTTGCTCGCTGCCTGTCTTACTCTCGCCTCGTGTGGCTCCAAAGAAGAGGCTGATGCCGCTGCCAAGGCCGCTCCGACCCCAGGTGAAATCATCGCCGGATCGCCAGTGGTCCACGGGCCGGAGATCAAGAAAGTGGACATCACCAATCCTCTGAATGCCGCGTGGGTCACCAGCGGCAAGGCTCAATACGATACCAAGTGCATGCCCTGCCATCGGCTCGACGGCACCAAGCTCGTCGGCCCTGGCTGGAAGGACGTCACGAAGCGTCGCACGCCGATCTGGATCATGAACATGATCTGCAACACCGACTTCATGCTCTCGCAGGACGCCGAGGCGCAGAAGCAGCTCGAACTCTGCCTGGTGCGCATGCCGAACCAGAACGTGGCGGTCGAGGATGCGCGCAAGATCCTGGAGTTCATGCGCAGCAACGACGGCGAAAAATAGCCCCTTCCCCCAAACACATCCAACCGCGTCCAACAACGCTCTCCATCCCATGAAACCGACCCAACACACCATGCAATTTGCCATCGCCAGCGCCCTGGCGTTTTCCAGCGCGCTGTTTGTCACCGGCTGCAAACCGAAAAACCTCGTCGCCACTGCCCAAACCAGCGGCGCTGCTGAGAAAGTGTATGTCGCTCCCGGCAAGCATGATGAGTTTTACAACATCGTCTCCGGTGGCTTCAGCGGCAACGTGAGCGTCTATGGTCTGCCCTCCGGCCGTCTGTTCCGCCAGATTCCGGTGTTCTCGCAATACCCGGAATGTGGCTGGGGCTACACCGAGGAGACCAAGCCGATGCTGAACACCTCGCATGGCCAGCTTCCCTGGGATGACAGCCATCACATCACCCTGTCCGTCACGAAAGGTCAGCACGATGGTCGCTGGGCGTTCGTGAACTCGAACAACACGCCGCGCGTGGCGCGCATCAGCTTCAAGACCTTCCGCACGGAAGAGATCATCGAACTGCCGAACAGCGCGGGCAATCACTCGTCGCCCTTCCTCACGGAGAACACCGAGTATGCGGTGGCAGGCACGCGTTTCGCGGTGCCGTATGCGGATGAAGGCGCGAATCCCGATGTGCCGCTCAACACCTACAAGGGCAACTTCAAATCCACGATCAGCTTCATCAAGATCGACCCGCAGACCGGTCGCATGAGCGTGGCTTTCCAAGTCATGCTGCCGGGCATCGATGTGGACCTCGCGCGTGGCGGCAAGGGCAAGTCACACGATTGGTTCTTCTTCTCCTGCTACAACAGCGAGCAGGCGCACACGCTGCTGGAAGTCAATGCATCCGCCAAGGACAAGGACCTCATCACCTGCGTGAACTGGAAGAAGTGCGAGGAATACGCGAAGGCTGGCAAGGGTCGCAAGTCGAAGACCCAATACGCGCACAACGTGTATGACGAAGGCACGCACACCGGCACTTCGACCATCGAGACGGAAGTCACGGTGCTCGATCCGAAGGAACTGAAGGACATCGTTTACTTTATGCCCTGCCCGAAATCGCCGCACGGCTGCGACACCGATCCGACGGGCGAATACATCGTCGGCAGCGGCAAGCTCGCGGCAGTGATCCCGGTGTTCTCCTTCGACAAGGTGCAGAAGGCCATCGCCGACAAGACCTTCGACGGCGACTACGAAGGCATTCCGGTGCTCAAATATGAAGCCGTGCTGCACGGCGAAGTGAAGAAGCCCGGCCTTGGCCCCTTGCACACCGAGTTCGATGACAAAGGCTTCGCTTACACCTCCTTCTTCGTGTCATCGGAGATCGTGAAGTGGGATCCGAAGACGCTGCAAGTCGTCGATCGCGTGCCGACCTATTACTCGGTGGGTCACCTGTGCGTGCCCGGCGGCCCGACCACGAAACCTTGGGGCAAGTATGTGATCGCGTATAACAAGATCACGAAGGACCGCTATCTGCCCACCGGGCCTGAGTTGACGCAGTCCGCGCAGCTCATCGACATCAGCGGCGACAAGATGAAGATCCTGCTCGACTTCCCCACCGTGGGCGAGCCGCACTACGCAGAGGCCATTCCTGCCAGCTTGATCGAACCGAACTCGACGAAGTTCTTCAAGATCGAGGACAACAAGCATCCGCAGGCCACAAAGTCGGAGAAGGATGCGCGTGTCGAACGCAACGGCAATCAAGTCCACGTCTTCATGACCGCGATCCGCTCGCACTTTGCGCCGGACAACATCGAGGGCGTGCAGCAGGGCGACGAAGTCTATTTCCACGTCACCAACCTGGAGCAAGACTGGGACGTGCCGCACGGCTTCGTGATCAAAGGCTCGAAGGCTGCCGAACTGCTCATCATGCCGGGCGAAACGCAGACGCTGAAGTGGACGGCGGATCGTGTGGGCATCACGCCGTTCTATTGCACCGACTTCTGCTCGGCGCTGCACCAGGAGATGCAGGGTTACCTGCGCGTATCTCCCACGGGCTCGACCACGCCAGTGAAATTCAGCCTCGGCGACACCGCCGCGAAGTAGCGGATCAACCGCTCGCTCAGATCGTTCTCGTCCTCCTGCTCGTCCTCGAAGCCATTCGAGCACGAGAACGACTGAAGCGTGCGAAGCGCCGGGAAGAAAAGAATCCCCTCTCTATTTGTCATGCAACGCATCCATCCCATCTCTCGCCTCGTCCTCGCCTTCGCAGTCCTCGCTTTGATCGCTGGGTTCTTCACGCCGCTGTGGCAGATCCAGCTCTGGGCACCGCAGTATCCCGAGGGCTTGAACATGAAGATCTGGATCAACAACCTCAGCGGTGCCTTCGACATCATCAACGGCCTCAATCACTACATCGGCATGGCCTTGATCAAGGTGGAGATGTTCCCCGAGTTCGGTTTCATGATCTACGTGCTCGGTGCACTCATTGCGTTCGGCCTTCTCGCCGCGATCAAAGGCACCCGCACCTGGCTCTGGATGTATGTCATCGTGCTGTGCTGCGGCGCGCTCGCGGGCCTCATCGACTTCTATGCCTGGGGTTACAAGTATGGCCACAACCTCAATCCGAATGCCGCCATCCAGGTGCCCGGCATGTCGTATCAGCCGCCGCTCCTCGGCTACAAGAACCTGCTCAACTTCACCGCCTACTCCGGCCCCGACATCGGTGGCTGGATCATGATCGTGTCCGGCGCGCTGTGCGGACTGCTGCTCGTGTGGGAACAGTGGTTCCGCAAAGGCAAGTCCGCTGCGAGCACTGCCTCCACCTTTGCCAAACGTAGCGTCACCGCCGCCGCGATGGTGGTCGCCATGTTCACCCTGACCAGTTGCGATGCCAAGCCCGAGCCGATGCGCTACGGCCTTGATGAGTGCACCGGCTGCAAGATGACCATCGCCGACAAGCGCTTCGGGGCGGAGATCGTCACCAACAAAGGCCGCGTCATCAAGTTCGACGACCTGGGCTGCATGGCCGACTACATCAAAGAAGGCCACATCACCGAAGCCGCCATCAAGCAACGCGTGGTCTGCGACTTCGTGCATCCGAACACGTTCATCCCCGTCGAGCAGGCACTCTTCCTGAAGAACGACGCGCTCAATAGTCCGATGCGCAGCGACAGCGCCGCGTTCTCCAGTCAGACCGACCTGGAGCAAGTCAAAACGCAGCTCGGTGCCGGTCAGCAGGCCAAATGGCCTGCCGTGGTGTGCAATTGAATCGTTCGTAACGTCATGAATCTGTTCTTCATCAATCAAGGTGTTGGCTCGCTCGCAGCGTTTGCGCTGCTGGCGGCACCCTTGATGGCGAACGAACTCCACGTCGGCTCCGATCGAACGCACAAGACCATCTCCTCCGCACTCGCTGCGGCATCGACCAACGACACCATCGTCGTTCACGCAGGTCGCTACGCTGAAGGCACACTAGTCATCAACAAAACACTCTCCCTCATCGGCAACGACTCGCCGGTTCTCGATGGCAAGTCCAAGGACGAGGTCCTCACCATCATCGCGCCGAACGTGAGCGTGCGCGGCTTCCGCATCGAGAACGGTGGACGCTCCAGCACCAAGGAACTCGCGGGCATCCGAGTCGATAGCACCACGGGCTTTTCGTTGACCGACAACCAGCTTATCAACTGCGATTACGCAATCTATCTCGCGAAGGCATCCAAAGGCGATGTCACGCGCAATGTCATCCAGGGCCTCACGGATCAAGAGCAAAATAGCGGCAACGGCATTCACCTGTGGAGCAGCAACGCCGTGCGCATCACAGACAACAAGGTCTCCGGCCATCGCGATGGCATTTACCTGGAGTTCTCCTCCGAGACGAACGTGGAAGAGAATCAAGTGGAGAAGAACATGCGCTACGGCATGCACTTCATGAGTTCCAACAACAGCCACTACCGGAAGAATCGCTTTTCCAGGAACGGCGCGGGCGTGGCCGTGATGTTCTCGCATCACGTCGAGATGACGGACAATGTCTTCGATTACAGTTGGGGCAGTTCTGCCTACGGTTTGCTGATCAAGGACCTCGTGGACAGCCACATCACGGGCAATCGCTTTCATCACAACTCCACCGCCATCTACTCGCAAGGCGCGACGCGCACTCTGTTTGAGCGCAATGAATTCAAAGCCAATGGCTGGGCGCTGCGCGTGCTGTCGAACGGCATGGAGAATGTGTTCCGAAATAACAACTTCGTGGGCAACTCGTTCGATGTCGGCACCAATGGCGACCTGAAGGACCACACCTTCGCCGACAACTACTGGGATCGCTACGAAGGCTACGATCTCAAGCACGACGGCACTGGCGACGTGCCCTTCCGCCCCGTGGGCGTGTATTCGATGGTCACCGAGCGCGTGCCTGCGTCGCTCTTCCTCATGCACAGCTTCATGGTGCAGCTCCTCGACCGCGCTGAGAAAGCCTTCCCGAGCATCACCCCCGACAGCGTCATCGATCCATCGCCCGCGATGAAGCCGATCGCGCTCTGATTCCCCAACCCGCACAGCACACACTATGAACACAACCCAACTGACTCCTCTGTTCGCCGCCGTCGCGCTTAGTCTAGCGCTCACGCAGTGCGGCGATTCCTCGAAACCGCAAGCCGCTGCGCCTGCCGATGCTGCCGCGCCCGTTGCTGGTCAATCCGCCGTCCAAGACAAGGACTCGAAGCCTGACATCCCAAAGATCGCGGTCGGCAGCAAGGACCACACCACACTTGTCGCCGCGCTCAAAGCAGCCGAGTATCTTGATGTGGTGTCGAACGCTGGGCCGTTCACCGTCTTCGCGCCGACCAACGCCGCCTTTGACAAGCTGCCGAAGGGCACCGTCGAAACGCTAGTGAAGCCGGAGAACAAGGACAAGCTGCGCAACATCCTCGAATACCATGTCGCAGTCAGCACATTCAAACCCGAGATGCTGCGCGATGGCATGTCGCTCGGCATGGCCAATGGCGACAACATCAAGGTCAGCAACAAGGACGGCAAGATCGTGATCAACGACAGCGCCACCATCATCGCCACCGTGCCCGCCTCTAATGGCATCGTGCATGTGGTCGATGGCGTGCTCTTGCCTCCGTCGAAGTAGTGCCTCGCATCCCAAGATCAGTCTCTCACATGATCGAAGCCTCCAGCATCACCAAGACCTTCGGACGCCTGCGGGCACTCGATGAGTTCAGCGCGTCACTGCAACCCGGTCATGCCTACTCATTGATCGGACCGAACGGCTCGGGCAAGACGACCTTCATCAAGTGCCTGCTCGGCACCGTCATCCCGGACAGCGGCAAGCTGACGCTCAGCGGCGAGAGCCTGCTCAACAATCCCGCGCTGCGTGCGCGCATCGGCTACATGCCGCAGATCGGGCGCTACCCCGACAACATGCGCGTCGCGCAGCTCTTCGATTTGCTCGGCGAGATTCGCGAAGGCAGCCACTGCGGTCGCGACGAGGACTTGATGCAAGCCTTCGAGATCGACAAAATCGCCAGCAAGCCGATGCGCACGCTCTCCGGCGGCACACGTCAACGCGTGAGCGCTTGCCTCGCCTTTCTCTTCAATCCTGACGTGCTCGTGCTCGACGAACCCACAGCCGGACTCGATCCTGTTTCCGTGGAGGTGTTGAAGGAGAAAGTCATCAGCGAGCGGAAGAAAGGCAAGCTCGTGCTCCTCACCTCGCACATCCTGAGTGATCTCGACGAGATCACCACCGACGTGATGTTCCTGATGGAAGGCCGACTGCGGTTCTCGCGGCCCATCGACGATCTGCGCGCGGAGACAGGCGAGGAGAAACTGGGCAAGCTGATCGCGGGATTGATGAAGGGCACCGATCAAAGAGGAGCGAAGGCACCATGACTCCGCGCATCATCAAACACGTCCTCCGCGACATCCTGCGCAGCCGCATCGCGGTGGCCTACACCCTGTTCTTGTTCGTCGCCGCGATGGGCCTGTTCAACATCGGTGGCGATGTGAGCAAAGGGCTCGTCAGCATTCTCAGCGTCGTGCTCATGATCGTGCCGCTGATGAGCCTCGTGTTCGCCACCATCCACTTCTACAACTCGTATGAGTTCATCGAGCTGCTCTCCGCGCAGCCACTCGAACGACGCACGATCCTGCTCGGCGAATACTTTGGCGTCGCCACCGCATTGAGCGCTGCCTTCCTCATCGGGATCGGCGTTCCCGTGCTCCTCTACGACCGCAGCACCACCGGCGCGTGCATCATCGCGGCAGGACTGCTGCTCACCTTCGTCTTCGTCGCTATCGCTTTCCTCGGAGCCGTCTGCACACGCGACAAAGCCCGAGGCATGGGCGTAGCGCTGCTGCTGTGGTTCTTCTTTGCCCTGCTCTTCGACGGCATCGTCTTGTTCATCCTCTTCACCTTCCAAGACTATCCGCTGGAGAAGGCCACCATCGCCCTCGTTGCCCTGAATCCGATCGACCTCGCGCGCACCTTTGTGCTTCTGCAAATGGATGTCTCCGCACTGATGGGCATGACCGGAGCCGTCATGCAAGAGTTTCTCGGCACCGCCCTCGGCGTGAGCTACACGCTCGGTGTGCTCATGCTCTGGGTCATCGCCCCGCTGCTGCTGGCGTTACGGGTGTTCAGGAGGAAGGACTTATGATGAACCAGCCAAAGGCAATCGAAGCACAGCACTCGCGAGCATTGGCGGAGCGAGGGAAACCCCATTGTCGCATGATCCACCTATGAAATCACAGGACTCCTCACGATACCCTTTCATGCGGCAGGGAATGCCTACACCACGGGTGCATGGCCAGTGATCAATTTTATTCATCCATTCAACCACCAATCCAAGCCTTAACATCATGTGCCGCTACATCACCCTCATCAACTTCACGGACAAAGGCTCCAGCCAGATCAAGGAATCCACCGCCCGCGCTCATGCCTTTGACGACATCGCTGCCAAGTCTGGCGTGCAGGTGGAAGGGCAATTCTGGACCATGGGAAGCTACGATGGTGTGCTCATTTTGACCGCTGACAGCGAGCACAAGATCCTCCATCTCCTCGCCGAGCTTGCCTCACGCGGGAACGTGCGCACGACAACCATGCAGGCGTTCACGGACAAGGGGTTCGAGGCCATCCTCAAGGCCTGAAGAACCTTTGGGCAATTCACGCCCAGTCACCCGTAGCATCCGCTCAATGGGGCGGGGCGCTGAATCGTTTCAGCTAGTGCAGCAACACCAACTCAACCGCTCTACTGAGCGCTCTGGAGGATAACGAAAACGATGTCACTCACCGCATCAGACACTCTTGGCTGCCATACTCTGCAGCCTGATCGCAGGCTCCTTGACGGGCGATCCGATAGCCAGACCAGTCCGCCGCGAGGCATAGGTTATGGGGCGCTTGATCTTCCTCCGCATCTCCTCGGCTATCAACACCACACGGTCATAGGCTACGACGGTCTCACACGGCTGGCCTTGATGGTCACGCCTGAGGGAGTCGGCGGCTTTCGCGATCAGGCGTGGGAGGCATTGTCCACCTTGCGTGCGATTCTGATGCAGCAGCCTGAGCCGATGGCGGTGACGATGCAGACAGTCTTCGTCAATGATGCAGCCAACGTGCCTGCGGCGCAGAAGTTATTCGAGGCCTACTACGGCGAGCAGATGCCGCTGACGTTGTATGTGGTGCAGCCGCCCTGCGATGGTCGTGGCCTTGCGATTGAGGCCTGGGCGATCAGCACTCGATCAGCCACCATCGGTTACTTCGGCCCGCACTTGGTGACAGTCGCGCACAATGACATCCGCTGGTTTTACGCCTCGGCGGGAGCCCTGGCACAGTCGGGTCGCAGTGCCTATGAGCAGACGGCGGAGGCGTTTGAATCACTCCGCTCCGTGCTTGCAGGTGCGGGTGCCACCTTCCGCGACGTAGCTCGGGTCTGGTTGTATCAAGGCACCATCACGGGCATGGAAGGAGACGCCGAGCGATATCGGGAACTCAACCGCGCACGCACCGATTTCTTTGACCGCCATCCCTTCGATGTGCGTCCGCTGGCCCAGCAGAACGGACACATCATCTACCCCGCGAGCACGGGTATCGGCACTCTAGGCACCGGCTTGATGACGACTTGTCTGGCACTGCAAACCCAGCGCACTGATGTGCAAATGCTGCCGCTGGAGAATCCGTTGCAAACCTCGGCCTACAGCTACCCGAAGAGCTACTCGGCCAAGACACCGAAATTCTCCCGCGCGATGGCTCTGCGCATCGGCGATCATGTGACTACCTGGATCTCCGGCACGGCGAGCATCGTGAACTCGGAGACGGTTCATCTGGGCGATATTGAAAAGCAGACCGAACAGACGCTGACGAACATCGAGTGTCTGATCGATGCCGAGAACTTCGCTAGGCTCGGCTGGAACGGCGCTGGAGCCACGCTCGAAGACCTGGCCAAGGTGCGCGTGTATGTGAAGCACCCCGAGGACTATGAGAAGTGCCGTGCCGTGTGCGAGCGCCGCCTTGGGACCATGCCGATGATCTTTGCCCAGGCTGATGTGTGCAGGCCCGACCTTCTCGTTGAAATCGAAGGCGTCGCATTCTCGCCGTTCAAGCAGTGAGGAACCAAGACTATGACCGTTCGTCTTCCCATCCTTGTCGCATCGTTGATCGCAGGCAGCGCTCTCGCCCTTGATCCCGTGTTCGAATCAGGCCCCATGCAGCTCCGCACTGGAGCAACGCTGACCGCGAGCGACAAGATCGACGAACTGATCCTAAAGCGCCTGCATGAGCTGAACCTCAAGCCGGCGAACGTGTGCTCTGATGCCGTGTTCCTGCGCCGCGCCTACCTCTGCGTCATCGGCACCCTGCCGGAAGAAGAGGAGGTGCGCGAGTTCCTCGCCTCCAAGGAGCCAGATCGTCGCGCAAAGCTGATCGATGAGTTGCTGCAGCGCGATGAGTTCGCCGACTACTGGACCATGAAGTGGGGCGACATCTTGCGCGTGAAGGCGGAGTTTCCCATCAAGCTCTGGCCCAATGCCGCACAGGCCTACCATCGCTGGATCTATGCGAGCGTGCGCGGCAACAAGCCCTTCCATCAGTTCGTGCATGAGCTGCTGGTGGCCAATGGCAGCAACTTCCGTGAGGGCGAAGTGAACTTCTACCGCGCCATGCAGGATCGCAGTCCACGAGGCATGGCCGCAACGGTGGCGCTCACCTTCATGGGCGAGCGAGCGGACAAGTGGCCCAAGAAAAAGCTCGACGCACTCGCCGGCTTTTTCTCCCAGATCGCCTTCAAGAACACTGCCGAGTGGAAGGAGGAGATCGTGTATTATGATCCTGATGCGGACAAGGAAGGTCTTTCCAAGCAAGCCATCTTCCCCGATGGCAAGCCAGTCCACATTCCACGCGGTGGCGAGGACTTGCGCGGCGTCTTTGCGGAGTGGCTGCTGCGCCCCGAGAATCCATGGTTCAGTCGCAACATCACCAACCGGGTATGGTCCTGGCTGATGGGGCGCGGCATCGTGCATGAGCCCGATGACATGCGCGCTGACAACCCGCCCTCCAATCCCGCACTTCTGGAGTTGCTGCAGCGTGAGTTCGTCACCACGCGATGCGACATGAAGCACCTCTTCCGCATCATCCTGAACTCGCAGACCTTCCAGCTCTCCTCGATCCCCGCGCAGGAGACGAATGAAGCGATAGCCAACTTCGCACACTATCCGCTGCGCCGCATGGAAGCCGAGGTGCTCATCGACGCACTCAACCAGCTCACCCGCACCGAGGAATCCTACAGCAGCCCGATCCCGGAGCCCTTCACTTTTGTGCCCGAGGATGTGCGCGCGATCGCGCTCGCGGATGGAAGCATCACGAGTTCGTTTCTGGAACTCTACGGCCGCCCACCACGCGACACCGGCTTCGAGTCTGAGCGCAATCGCAACACCAGCGCAGCCCAACGTTTGCACCTTCTCAACTCCAGTCATGTGCATGGCAAGGTGAAGGCCTGTCCGCTGGTCACAGAGGCTGGCAATGCCTCGCCAGCGATCCTCGCGGAGCACATCTACATCACCGTGCTGTCACGCCCGCCCACGGAGAAGGAGCTGACCAGGATCACAGCCTATGCGGACTCGACTTCTACCAGCAGTCGCGAGCTGGCCGAGGATCTGGTGTGGGCGCTGATGAATCAGCCTGAGTTCATTTACATTCACTGAAACTCCAACCTGAGAACCACCATGAACGCATCCCTGCTGCCACTCAACCGCGCGCAACGTCGCGATCTTTTGGAGACCACTTCTTTGTTCGGTGGCGTGCCGCTCACACGCCGCGAGGCCATGCGGCGCTGCGTGTATGGCTCCGCTGGCCTGCTTCTCATGGAGCCCTTCGGCATTGGTGCGCAGGAGGCAGCCCCCTTGGGCAAGGCGAAGACCGTCATCCAGGTCTGGCTCTGGGGCGGCCCTTCGCACATCGACACCTTCGATCCGAAACCCGAGGCCGGTCGCGACTTCTCAGGAGCCCTCGATGCGCCGATCAAGACCAACGTGGATGGCATCCAGATTGGTCAGCTCCTGCCTGAGCTGGCGAGGCAGGCGGACAAGTATTCGCTGATTCGCAGCATGACGCATGGCAACAATGGCCATGAAACCGCCGCGTATCTCGTGCAGACGGGCCGCACCTCAGAGCGCGATGTGTTTCCCAGCCTGGGTGCCGTCACCTCCTATTTCAAAGGCTACGATGCGGGCTACAAGGGACTGATCCCGCCCTACATCGTGCTCACGCAGCCACAGGGCCGGTTCTCGGAAGCCGGATTTCTGGGGCCAAAATACAAACCCTTCGCCACGGGCGGCGATCCGGCAGCAAGTGTGTTTGAGGTGGAAGGCGTCATCGCTCCCGGCATCTCGGCGCAGCGGCAGAAGGAGCGTCGTGCCTTCATGCGAGAGCTCAATACCCTGGGCGGAGCCTTGCCCGGTGACTCCACTTTGAAGTCCGTGTTCCAATCCGAAGAGATGGCCTACGAGCTGATCCTCGGCGACGCGGGCAAACTCTTCGATCTCTCGCTGGAAACCGATGCGATGCGCGAGCGCTACGGGCGCAACACCTTTGGCCAGAGCTGCCTCATGGCACGTCGCCTCGCCGAGAAGGGTGTGCCTTACGTCACGATCAACTACCAGGGCTGGGACACGCACAAACAGCACTTCCAGACGATGAATCGGAAGCTGCCAGAACTCGATCAGGGTCTCGCCGCTTTGATCTCCGATCTATCGGAGCGCGGCCTGCTGGACTCCACCATTGTGTGGTGCTTGGGTGAGTTTGGTCGCACGCCGAAGGTGCAGACCGAGTCCCCCTGGAACGGTGGCCGCCATCACTATGGGAAGGTTTTTTCTGCTCTTCTCGCTGGTGGTGGGTTCAAGGGCGGTCAGGTCGTCGGCTCTTCGAATGCCACAGCCGAGGAGGTCAAAGATCGCCCGGTGTATCCTGCGGATGTCATTGGCAGCATCTACCAGCAGCTCGGCATTCCCGCTGAATCCAAGCTGCCTCACCCGCTCGGCACGTTGACCTATGTGGTGCCGGGCAAAGAAGAGAAAGTGCCCATGGGAGGCCTGCTGAAAGAGATCATGTAATGCGCACCATGAAAATGCTGCCCCCATTCGTCATCGCTTTCATCGCGACCTTCTCGCTGAGTGCCCATGCTCAGCGCGCGCCCCGCATTGGCTTCATCTATCCAGCGGGTGGTCAGGCCGGACGAACCTTTGAGGTAGTCGTGGGCGGTCAGGGACTCGACGAACCCAAAGGTGCCATCATCTCCGGTGAAGGCGTGACCGCAGAGATCCTGGAGCACATCAAGCCGCTCGGTGCCGTGGCCGCAGGTGACATGCGAGAGAAGGTGCGTGAGATGCAGACAAAGATGCGCGAGATACGCACGGCGGGCAAGATCGCACCGAACGACATGCTGCCCACCATTCGCCGCCTCATGCGCGAAGCCGAAGTGACGGAGCGTGATTTGCTTCAGCTCTCTGAATACGACCGCCGCCGCAATGACCCGAAGCAGCAGCAGAACCTGCAAATCGGTGAGACCGTGCGCCTAAAGATGACCATCGCGGAAAATGCCGCGTATGGGACTCGCTACTGGCGGCTACACACCGCTGGTGGCGTGAGCAATCCGTTGCGCTTCGTGGTGGGCCAGCACACAGAGATTCGTGAAGCAGAGCCGCCACCCGAGTTCGACTTCGAGCACTACACTGGCGGAGCCGCCACCTATCGGAAGCACGAGAAGACCAAGAAGGCGCTCGTCACCCCCACCGCCACGCTGCCCGTCACGATCAATGGTCGCGTGCTACCAGGCGAGGTGGATGGCTTTTCCATTCAGGCCAAGAAGGACGACCAGATCGTCATCTCGGTGCAGGCTCGCCATTTAATCCCCTACCTGGCCGATGCCGTGCCGGGCTGGTTTCAGGCCATCGTTTCGCTGACCAATCCAGAAGGCGTGGAGGTGGCCTATGCCGATGACTATCACTTCGATCCCGATCCTGTGCTCTTCTACAAGATCCCTTCGGATGGCGAGTTCCATGTGAAGGTGCATGACTCGATCTACCGAGGCCGTGAGGATTTCGTGTATCGCATCACCATTGGTGAACTGCCTTTCATCACCGGCATCTCACCGCTCGGGGCCAAGGCAGGTTCGACCACCGAAGTCACCTTCATGGGCGGCAATCTACGCGATCAGTTCAAGCAACGCTTCACCGCCCCAGAGAAGCCTGGCCTCATCTCGCTCAATGCCACGGTGGGACCCTGGACCTCGAACTCCATCCCCTTCCAGATCGACGACTTCGCGGAGGAATCCGAACGTGAGCCGAATGACCGGCTTGGCGTTGGCATGCAACTCAAGCCCCCCATCGTCATCAACGGACGCATCGACGCCCCACGCGACGCCGACTACTACCAAGTCAAAGGCCGTGGCAACAAGCCCACCGTCTTCGAAGTCTTCGCTCGCCGTCTTGGTTCGCCGCTCGATGCCAGCCTCACGGTGTTCGACTCCACAGGCAAGGAACTCGATACCAACGATGATCACGAAGATCTCGCCGCCGGACTCACCACACACCATGCAGACTCACGACTGGTCGTGAAGCTGCCCGACTCAGGCGAGTGCTTTGTGCGGGTGACCGACACGCAGAATCAAGGCAGCCTGCACCATGCCTACAGGCTGCGCGTCACCCCCGCGCGTCCCGCGTTTCAGCTACGAGTCACTCCCTCCACCGTCAATGCCCAGCCCGGCAGCAGCACGCGGCTGACCATCCACGCATTGCGCGAGGACGGCTTCGCTGGAGAGATCGCGCTCAAGCTCAAGGACAGCCCGTCTGGCTTTGAACTCAAAGGGGCCACAGTCCCAGCGGGCAAAGACGTGGCGGAGGTGATCCTCAGCGTGCCGTCTGCGGCCGCAGAGCAGCCAGCCGTCCTCCATGTGGAAGGCACGGCTATCGTCGATGACGACACTGGCGAAAAACTCACCACCACCGCCGTGCCCGCCGAGGACATGATGCAAGCCTTCATCTACCGCCATCTTGTGCCCGTGGATGAGTTGCTCGTCGATGTGCGCACTGTGCCCGTGAAACCCGCGAAGTAATACCCTATCAAGATTGCGCTTGATCCCCAGCATCGGGTTCACCATGCTCCGGCCATGCGCCTTCTGATCACTCTCCTTGCAGTCTCCGCACTCGCTCACGCCGACGACTGGACACCTGAGCCCGGCTTCATCTCCCTCTTCAACGGCAAGGACCTCAGCGGCTGGTGCTATCGCGCCAAGACCAAGAAGGACGATCCCAAGCCAGGCGAGATCCTCACCAAGTTCGATGGCAAGGTGGAGTCCGAGGACCACTACTACTCCGCCAAGGACGGCGTGATTCGTGTGAACTTCCCCACCGAGGCCGACAAGCTCACGGGCCAGCTCTACACCGTCGCCGAGTTTCCGAAGAACTTCGTGCTCAAGCTCGAATTCCGCGCCGCCGTGAATGCGGATAGCGGCGTCTTCATTCGCAAGCCCCAGCTGCAATGCCGCGACTACCTCGTGGCCGGCCCTTACAAGGAGTTGAAGAACTACAAGCCGCAGGAGTGGAATACCATTGAAGTCACCGTGAAGGACGGCGTCGCCCACTGCACCTGCAATGGCGAAGTCCTCGAAGCCGCGCTCGCACTCCCGCCCACAGGCCCCATCGGCCTCGAAGGTGATCGCAGCCTCATGGAGTATCGCCACCTTCAGCTGAAGGAACTACCTTAAACAACTGCGTTCGCCGACACCGTCGGGTCCACCCGGCTAATTCTTTGGTCTTTTGGCAGCCACCAAATGTCCACGAGCGGTCACCCATTTGCCTTTGGTGACGACTTGATCAAACTCTAGCCCCGCACGGCGACCGGCGTCCAGGCAGCCCTGGGCCTGCTCCTTGAGAATGCCCGAGACGAAGACGATGCCATCGGGTTTCATCGCTCGAACGATGGTCGGGAAGGCATCGGTGAGGATGTCGTAGAAGATGTTGGCGGCGACACAGTCCCACTGCTGTTTCGGATTCCACGTGAGCACATCGGCTTTCACGAACGAGCATCGCTCGGCATGATTGCGCACGACGTTCTCCTTCGCGACGCGCACGGCTTGCGGATCAAAGTCGCAGCCCCACACCTTCTTTGCTCCCAGCTTCTCCGCCGCGATGCCGAGGATGCCGGTGCCGCAACCGAGATCGCACAGTGTCCAGCCTCGACCTTCCTTCTGCCATTTCTCAGCAACATCTGCGAGAAAGCGCAGCACGGTGGAGGTGGTGGCATGATGACCGGTGCCAAAGGCGAGGTCTGCCGGCATGGCGATGATGTCACGTCCGGGGAATTCCTTCTGTGCGGCAGCAATTTCTTTCGCACTCCGAGCGGCTACAATGACCAGCCGGTCGCGCACTCGAATGGGCTCGGGAGGTTCGGGCGCGAGCGCGGCCCAGTTTTGCTGCTTCACCTCACGCACGCTGCCACCGAAGTTCTTCTGGATCTCGAGGGCATCTTTTTTCCGTTCGCAAAAGACTTCCACACGAGTGGTCTTGCGCCCAGGCACCTCGGTGATCACGAGGCTGAGATGAGGCGAACCAGAGAATCGCTCCTCCCAGGCATCAGACCATTTCGGGGAGGAGAGCTTGGACCAGACGTGCATGGCGAGGAGTGGTTGGAGTGAGCGCGATGTGCAAAGGAAGCACACTGATCGCACAGCTTTGCACAAAAAGACCCGTCATGGCGAGCACACAATGCTTGCCCTTCCCCTAAAGTGCATGGCACACTAGCATACCCCCAATCCCTCCAATGGCGCGCCCTCACAACCTGACCATCTGCTCCTTCTGCGGCAAGAGCCATGCAGAAGTGCGAAAGCTCATCGCTGGTCCCGGTGTCTATATTTGCGACAGCTGCATCGGCGTCTGCAAAGGCATTCTCGACAAGGAGGCCTCGCAGGAGTCGGAGACGCACCCGCCGCTCCGGGTCCCGCGTCCGGCCGACATCATGGCGCAGCTCGACCAGTATGTGATCGGTCAGGCCCATGCGAAGAAGATTCTCAGCGTGGCCGTGCACAATCACTACAAGCGCATCATGCACTCCCAGGCGCAGGCGGCGAAGGCAAGCAACCCCAAGCGCCCGATGCCTTTCCAGGACCCGGCGAACGAGGTGGAACTGGAGAAGAGCAACATCCTCTTGCTCGGCCCCACCGGCTGCGGCAAGACACTTCTCGCCAAGACCCTCGCACGCATCCTCAACGTCCCCTTCTCCATCGCCGATGCCACCACGCTCACCGAAGCCGGCTACGTGGGCGAGGACGTGGAAAACATCATCCTGAGATTGCTGCAAGCCGCAGACTTCGACATCGCACGCGCCGAGATCGGCATCGTTTACATTGATGAGATCGACAAGATCGGACGCAAGACCGAGAACGTCAGCATCACGCGCGACGTGTCCGGTGAAGGCGTGCAGCAGGCCTTGCTCAAGATCATCGAGGGCACCATCTGCAATGTGCCACCGCAGGGTGGCCGCAAGCATCCCCAGCAGGAATACATCCAGGTCAACACGGAGAACATCCTCTTCATCTGCGGAGGTGCCTTTGTGGGTCTGGACAAGATCATGGAGCGACGCCGCGACAAGAAGACCCTGGGCTTCCGCACCACGATGGAAATGCACGAGGAGAAAGCCGCCGCCGCCGACAAGAAAGAACAACGCCAGCACGTGGAGCCGGAGGACCTGCTCGCCTTCGGCTTGATCCCCGAGTTCGTGGGGCGTCTGGCGATCGAGTGCCAGATGGAAGCCCTCACTGAAGCCGAACTCATTCGTGTTCTCACCGAACCCAAGAACGCGCTCATCAAGCAGTATCAAAAACTGCTCGGCATGGACAACGTCGATCTCATCATCAACAAGGATGCCCTCAGCGCCCTGGCCAAAGAAGCCGCCAAACGCGGCACCGGAGCCCGCGCCCTGCGCAGCATCTTCGAGCGCATGATGCTCGATGTGATGTTCGATATCCCAAGCCGGAACGACATTCGTAGTGTCACCATCACCGAAGCCGTCGTCAAAGGCGAGCGCCAGCCCGTCATCAAGAAGCGCGTCGATCGCGCCGCCGCCTAGCCAGCGCCCCGATTCAATTTTCATACTTCATCTTTCATACTTCATCCTTTCCTGCCCCATGCCTACCCGCCGTCACCTCCTTCAGCTTGCCGCCAGCGCCTTTGCCGCCCCTGTTGTTACCCGCGCCGCAGACGCGACCAAAGAACCGCTTTTCAAAATCAGTCTCGCCGAATGGTCGCTGAACAAAGGCATATTCAAGAAGGCGGGCGCCGAGCCTGTGGAGCACCTGGACTTCGCCAAGATCGCCCGCAGCGTGGGCATTGATGGCATTGAGTATGTGAACCAGATGTTCTTCGACAAGGCGAATGACAATGCCTACCTCAGCGAGATGAAGACGCGCGCCGAAGGTGAAGGCGTGAAGGGCCTGCTCATCATGTGCGACCGCGAAGGCAATCTGGGCGACCCCGATGAAGCCAAGCGCTCGACCACCATCGAGAACCATCTCAAGTGGCTGGACGCCGCCGCCTTCCTCGGCTGCCACAGCATCCGCGTCAATGCCGCAAGCAATCCGAAGCTGCCCGCCGAAGAGCAGGCCAAGCTCGCCGCCGATGGTCTTCACCGGTTGTGCATCGAGGGCGACAAGCGCGGGCTCTTCGTCGTGGTCGAGAATCACGGCGGCACCTCCTCGAACGGCAAATGGCTCACCCAGGTGATGAAGCTCGCCGATCATCCACGCGTGGGCATCCTCCCCGACTTCGGCAACTTCTACACCAACCGCGAGACCGGCGAACTCTACAATCCTTACCAGGGAGTGCGCGAGTTCATGCCCTGGGTGAAGCAGGCCGTCAGTGCCAAGGCGTATGATTGGGACACAGGCGCTGGCAAGTTCTACACCGAAGACCGCCGCGAAGGCCGCGAGATCTCCCTCGACTACCGACGCCTCGTCGAGACCGTGGTGAAGGCTGGCTACAAAGGCTACATGGGCATCGAATACGAAGGCCAGAAGCACACAGAGATCGAAGGCATCAAGCGCACCAAGCAAGCCCTCGAAGAAGTGCGTGCGGAGTTGAGCGCGGCATAAGCTGCGTCACATCAAACCTGAACCTGCAAGACCAAGCCCTGCTTGCCAAGTGAGCGCCTTGGTCTTCACTCGCGCTTCATGCAAGTTCTCATCCAGCAACTCGAAGCTCTCCAGCCACTGACAACGCGGCAGATTGCCGAGGCGTCCGCGTTTCTCGTGGACCCCAACCCCACGGCGGAGACGAAGGCGATGTTTCTCAAGGCCTTGAACCAGAAGGGCGAGACGCCGGATGAGATCGCTGGATTCGTCACCGAGTTCCTAAAACTCGCAGTCGATCCAGGCATTGATCGCAAAGCATTGACGGGGCCGATGCTCGATGTGGTGGGCACGGGCGGCGACAAGCTCAATCTCTTCAACGTCTCGACCACCGCCATGTTCATCATGGCTGCGGGTGGCGTGTGCATGGTGAAGCATGGCAATCGGGGCATCACGTCGAAGAGCGGTGGTGCTGACGTGCTGGAGGCGCTCGGTGTGCGTATCGACCTGCCACCCGAGAAGCTGGCACGCTGCGTGCAGGAAGTCGGTGTGGGCTTTGTCTTTGCACCAATTTATCATCCGGCCTTCGCCGCTGTGAAAGATGCACGCGCACTCCTGGCCAAGGAAGGCAAGCGAAGCATCTTCAACATCCTCGGCCCGCTGATGAATCCGGCGCGCCCCGATTTCCAATTGATCGGGGTCTTCGACAAAGCACTGACTTCCCCTTTCGCGACCATCCTGCAAAAGCTGGGTCGCAAGGCGGCGTGGGTGGTGCATGGCACGACGGAAGATGGTCGCGGCATGGATGAACTCTCCACCTTGGGGGTGAACGAGGTGACCACCTTGCAAGGCGGAACCATTGAATCGCTCAAGCTCGATCCCGCGACACTCGGGTTTGCCAAGGCGCGGATCGACGACCTCGCAGGTGGCGAAGCAGCGGTGAACGCGGATCTCCTGGAAGGCATCCTCGCCGGACGCATCAAGGGCCCCAAGCGCGACATCGCCGTGCTCAACGCCGCCGCCGGCTTTGTCATCACTGGCAAGGCCACCGATCTTCTCGAAGGCAAACACCTAGCCGAGGAGGTTCTCGATCGCGGTGCTGCCCATGTCAAGTTGCGCGCCCTGCAGGATTTCTGCTGACGGGATGCGGCTTGTCAGCGGAACCGCCCGATGATAGCCTCAACACCATGGCCTTGCTCATCAAAGCTCCTGGTTTCCATCAACGCGCACTGCCGCTCTCCGTGGCTGCGTGGCACGAGATGATCGCCAAAGGCCTCGCGCCACGTCGTGCTGAATTGATCAGGGGGGTGATCATTGAAAAAATGTCGAAGTCCATCATCCACAGCAAACTTGCAGGCCGCATGGCCAAACTGCTTGAGCACGCGCTCGGCGAGCGATTCTGGGTGCGCCGTGAAGATCCGATCACTCTTTCGGATTCAGAGCCCGAACCCGACGTTTCAGTGATAGGGGGACCGGAGAGCGACTATCCTTCTCACCCCACCACTGCCAAGCTTGTGGTGGAAGTTTCTGTGTCCACCCTCGCCGATGATCGTGAGATGGCGGAAATCTATGCGGAGGCAGGCGTGGAAGAATACTGGATCATCAATGCGACCGACCGCTGCATTGAGATTCGTCGTCAGCCTGCCGTGTCGGGTTACGATGTCACAGAAGTCATCAGCACGGGATTCGCCACATGCGCATCGCTCCCCGGTGTCGTGGTGAGCATCGACGATTTGTTCGCCAATCTGCCGACGGCCTAGATCCGGCACGTAGCGACGCATCGCCCTCGACAGCTCGTTGATCCTCGGCCAACCTTGCGGCGTTGTTTGTTCCATGAGCGATGCAGCCCACAGCTTCGAGTTGATTGCCACGCGCGTGCTTCGTCGTGTGGTCATCAGACGATGGTTGGGCTTGCTGGGTTCGGCTGTGGGCTGGGTGCTCGGAGCCATCGCGGTGGCGGGCGTGATTCGCTGGGGTGTGTGGTTGCCAGCCTTGGTCGCGATGGCTTGGCTGGCTGGCACAGCGGTGATTGCATGGCGGCGGCGTCCAGGAAAATACGAGGCCCTGGCATTCTGGGATCACACGCAGGGACGTTCGGAAGCCATCGCTGCGGCATGGTGGTTCAGCCAGCAGCCTTCGCTCACGCCGATGCAGACACGGCACGTCGAAGCCCTGGAGCAGGTTTTGCCAGAGGCCACTCGATCCCTGGCGAAAGACCTGCCGCTTCCGATCCATCGCTGGCTCTACGCGATGCCTGTCGTGCTGGCGGCCATGATCGTTTTGAATCTTTGGAAGCCTGCGGTGCCAGGTGACACTCCGATCACGGACGCGATGCGCGAGGCGGCGAAGGCGGAGGCGAGCAAGATCGCGGCGAATGACTTGACCAAGAAAAACCTCCCCGGCCTCACGGCGGCGGAGAAGCAAGCGGTGGAGAAGCTGAAGCAGGACGTGGCCACGACGGCGAAGGACCTGGACAAGGGCGAAGGCACCAGTGCTCGCGACCTGCTGATGAGCCTGGAGAAGAAGGCCCGCGATGCTGAAGCGCTCGCCAAACAGATTGGTGCGGACACGCAGGCCTGGGCTTCGGAGAAGATGATTGCAGCGATGCGCCAGCACGCGGACACGGCCGACCTCGGTGACGCGGCGGCCAGTCGCAATGCGGCACAGACGGCGAAGTCCGCGATGGATCTTGCGAACACCTTGAAGTCACCGCAACTGACCAAGGAAACCTCCGACCGCCTGAGCGAGACTCTCCGCGACATCGCCAAGGCTTCCGAGGAGGGCGATTCGAAGCGCACCGTGGGCAAGCATGTGCTCGCTGCGGGAGATCACTTGCCCCAAGGTCGCGTGAAGGAAGCAGCGGATGAGTTTGAGACGCTTGCCAACTTGATGCGTGACAAGGCGCAGCGTGAGCAGGCGCGGAAGGAATTGGAAAAGCTGGCCCAGCAGCTTCGAGATGCAGGCAGCAAGATCGCTGGCCAGCAAAGCGGCTCGATGCAGCAGATGCAGGGCGCGCAAGGGCAGCAGCAACAGCAGGTTCAACAGATGAATCAAGCGATGCAGCAAATGCTCAGCCAGCAGCAGAATGGCTCGCAGCAGCCCATGCAGGCACCGGGTCTCAGCCAGGGACAACAGCAGATGATGGTGCAGCAATCGGATGGACAGCCTGGCAGCCAGGGACAGCAGGTGGGCTTGGCTCAAGGTCAACCCGGCGACAAGAACGACGGCCAGAAGCAGCAAGGCAAGCCCACGCTTTTCGCTCCGGTTCCGGGAGCGAAGCCCGATGACAAGGCGCAGACGATGGTGATGAATGGTGCGCCGCCGAAGGACCCCAGCTCCGCCGCAGCGATGTCGGCTCCCGGTGGGCCCCAGGCCGGCAATGGCAAGGCCAAGCTGGAAGCCGCTCCCACAACACCACCGAAAGCGGGGCAGTCAGCCACGGTGAATGCGCGCTCAGGCAATGAAGGCACGTCCACCACTCGCAGCATCGAAGGCGGAGTGCGCCAGGAGGCGGCGAATCGCACCGCTGAGGAGATGGCAGTCGATTTGATTCATGAACAGGAAGCAGCCCTCGATGACGCAGCGCTGCCGCCTGCACGACGCGAACAAGTGCGGAGATACTTTCAGGAGTTGCGCAAACGGTTCGAACCTCAGAACAAGTAGGCCCTTTGTCACTCGATCCCTACACGCCTGAAGACCAGATCGCCGTCGGCCCGTCCGGCAAGATTTACCGTGGTCGCTGCATTGCCAATGGCCGCCACGTCCGCATCAAGGCACTGCTTGGCAGCCAGCATGTGGGCTGCCCGGTGGATCGTGGTGTGCTTCAGATCACGCTGCCCTACGTGCTGAACCTGGAGCACCCGCAGGTGGCTCGGTTGCTGGACATTGACCAGGACGATGACGACTTCGCCATTGTGCACGAGTTTTCCCCTGGGCTCACGGGCTGGGAGTTTGTGCGACAGCGGCAGCTCATGCTTCAAGATGCGCGTGCCGTCGCAGCGCAGTTGGTGATGGCGCTGCAGGCTGGGGAGGAACTCGGTCTGCATCACGGGGACGTGAAACCGAGCAACGTCATCATCGCAGACCATCCGGGCGGTGGCGTGGAGATTCAGCTTCAGGACTGGGGGCTCGCCGCCTGCCGTTACGATCAGCCCGATGAGACGCTGCGCTTCCGCGCTCCCGAACGACTGGCCGGTGGCGATGCAACCATCCAGAGCGACTTGTTTTCCGTGGGTGCCACCTTGATCGCATTGCTAACAGGTCGCGATCCGGTGGAACACGCGGCCACGGAACAGCTCGATGCTGCGTGGGCTTCGTTTGATTTGAAGTCCTTCCGTCATCGTCGTGCGGATCTCGATCCGGCGTTTCATGACTGGCTGGTCTGGCTGCTGCGCTATGATCCTACGATGCGGCCCGCCTCGGCACAGCAGGCGCTCGATCTGCTGCAAAGCACCGGCATCGGCTACACGGTGCCGGTTTATCCGGCGATGATGCCCGCCTATCCGGCTCCAGTCTGGCCAGCGCCGCAGTCGATGACGCCCGTGCCTGCGGCGCAACCGGCGGCTCCAAATCCAGGACCCACGCCGGTTGTGCGTCCAACCGTGGCTCGAAAGGAGACGCCTGCGGCTCCGGCACCGACGAAACGCTCGCGCGGCATGTTCGCGATTGTCTTCAATCTTACCGCCCTCGTGGCAGTGATTGGATTCTTCGTCTGGATGAGCAGCCACTGGGGATCAAACTGGCCGCAGGAGCTGCGCAAACTCGTGGTTCAAAAACTGGGCGGCACGGTGGAGGCGGAGCCCCTGTCCTCATCGTCCACGAGCACTGCTGCCGCTCTGGCACCGAGCGAAGGCGTGATGGGGCAGTATGTGCGCGTGGAAATTCCCGGCACAGCGACTCTCAATCTGGCGGAGATCGAGGTCTTCTCTGGCGGCACCAACATTGCTCCCCTCTCCAAGGCCGCGGCCAAAGACTCTGCCTGGGGCACCAGCGCTGCGCGGATCAATGACGGCAACACTAGCGGCAACTGGAACGACAAGGGCATTTATCACAGCAAGGACAACACGGACACACCTTGGGTGCAGATCGACCTCGGCAGCGAGCGCCCGATTCAGAGCATCAAGGTGTGGAATCGCACCGACCGCGGCGATTATTCGAGACGGCTGTCGAACTACTCCGTGCTCGTGTTTTCGCGGCATCAGAGCGTGGTCTGGCGGGTGGACGAGCAGCCCACGCCAGCGGATGCCTCGGTCACCTTTGACCTCACCCGGCGGTGATTCTTGCAGTCGGGCACTGTTCCTGCTTTGAGAACCGAGTTCATGTCCGACCAAGCCCCCGAATCTCTCCTGACCTACGGCTTCCGCCTGCTGGAAGCCGACCTGAAATTCCTCATGGAAGCCTTCGCCACCACGCTCACGCGGCTGGGCGAGGGTGAGCTGGCTAAACGCCTGCCCTGGGTGGGCACCGGTGCCATTAATGCCTCGGCCACCGACCGACAGCTCGGCCAGGCCTACTCGATTGCTTTCCAGCTGCTCAACATCGTGGAAGAACGCACCGCCTCACGAGTGCGACGTCTGCGCGAGACCCGGCATGGGTCCGCCTCTGAGAAAGGTCTGTGGGCAGACAATCTCGGGCGGATGATCGCCTCGGGCTTGAAGCAAGACGAGATGCTCAAGGTGCTCCGCTCGGTGCTCGTGGAACCCGTGTTGACCGCGCACCCGACGGAGTCCAAGCGCGACACCGCTCGCGAGCGCCACAATGAGATCTACGCGCTGATGAACCGGCACGAGAACGCCGACTACACGCCGCGCGAGCAGTTGCGGGTGAAGCGGATGCTGGAGGTGCAGCTCGAAGGCCTGTGGCGCACGGGCGAGATTCACGTCACGCGGCCAACGATCGACGCCGAACTACAAAACGCACTCCACTACTTGCGTGAAGTTTTCCCCGAGACACTTGCGCGTGCGCACATTCATCTGCGCGAGGCCTGGGAGGGTGCGGGATTTGATGCAGCTGCGCTCGATCATCTGCCGCCGCTGGTGAAATTCGGCACCTGGATCGGCGGCGACCGCGACGGGCATCCCTTCGTCACCGCCGATGTGACCTGCAAGGCCTTGCGAGCGCTCCGCACCAACGCCCTCCGTGTGCAGCGTCGCGCTCTCGAAGCCCTCGCTCACCAGTTGCCGCTGAGTGTGCTCTTCCAGCCCGTGCCTCCCACCTTGCAGTCGCTGATGGACCGCCTCGCGGCGGAACTCGACGGCCAGCCCGGCGTGGATGTGCGCTACATCTTGGAGCGCAATCGCGAGGAGCCCTGGCGCGCCGCCGTGTATCTGATGCGGGCCAAGGTGCTGCTCGCCATCGAGCATCCTGAGTCCACTGGAGGCTACCGCGCGCCAACCGACTTGCAGGCGGACCTCGATGTCGTCGCGTCGTCGCTGGAGGGCAGTGGTGCGAGCGCGCTGGTGCGCGAATTGATCGTGCCCTTCCGGCGCCAGATCGCGGCCTTCGGCTTTCACTCAGCCTCGCTCGATGTGCGACAAAACTCCGCCTTCCACGAGAAGGCTCTGGCTCAACTCCTCGCCACCGCTGGCATCGAAGGCGGTGCGTCATTCGAATCCTGGACCGTGGAACGCAAGCGTGCCTTCCTCGAACAAGAACTTGCCTCCCCTCGCCCCTTCCTCGCCCCCGGCATGTCCGCCGGACCCGAGGCCGACACCGTGCTGGCCTGCCATCGTGTGCTCGCGGACCATCGCTCTCAGTATGGCAATGCAGGGCTCGGCGCGCTCATCGTTTCCATGACCCGGCGCGTGGAGGATCTTTTCATCGTTTACCTCCTCGCTCGCGAGGCCGGGCTCGCCGAGTGGACGCCCGAGGGGCTGCGTTGCCCGCTGCCCGTCACGCCTCTGTTTGAGACCATGGCCGACCTCGAAGCCGGTCCCGGCATCGTGGCGAAATTCCTCTCGCACCCGGTCACGAAACGCAGCGTGCAGGCCCAGGCCGAGCCTTCACTGCAGATGATGGTGGGCTACTCGGACTCGAACAAGGACTGCGGCATCCTGGCCAGCCAGTGGGCGCTGCATCGCGCACAGAACGAGCTGGCGCACACAACACTCGCCCACGGCGCGAAGCCGATCTTCTTCCACGGTCGCGGCGGCACCGTCGGTCGCGGTGCAGGACCTACCCATTTCTTCATGGAAGCTCTACCCTCAGGCTCGCTCCAGGGATGCCTTCGCATGACGGAGCAGGGCGAGACCATCGGGCAGAAGTATGCGCACTTCGCCTCGGCGGTTTACAATGTGGAAGTGCTCATGGCCTCGGCCTCCGCAGCCACTGCCGCACATCGGGGTGCGGTGAAGGAAGCCGATCCACTCGCGCCCTTGCTCGACCAGCTCGCCTTGTGGAGTCGCGATGCCTATCGCGCGCTCTTGCACGAGCCGGACTTCATGAAGTTCTACCGCACGGCGACGCCCATCGACGCGCTGGAAAACGCCCGCATCGGCTCCCGGCCCGCACGTCGCACAGGCCAGGCCACCCTGGACGATCTGCGTGCCATCCCCTGGGTCTTCTCGTGGACACAATCGCGCTTCTACCTGCCAGGATGGTTCGGAGCAGGCTCGGCCCTCGAGCGGCTCCAGCGCGACGATCCCGCCGCGTGGACCACGTTCAAAGCGGCTGCACCGAAGCATCCCTTCCTCCGCTACGTGCTCGCCAACATCGAAAGCTCCATCGTCAGCGCGAACGAGAACTGGATGCGCCGATATGCCGACCTCGTGCCTGACGCCGAAGTCCGCGAAAGGTTCCTGGGCATCATCTTGGGCGAGTTCCGTCGCACGCGGAAAGTGCTCGCCGATCTCTTCCAAGGCTCCTTCGAAGATCGTCGCCCACGCATGGCCTTCACGCTGGCCATCCGTGAGCAACCGCTGACCGTGCTGCACGAGCAGCAGCTCGACCTCCTGAAACTCTGGCGCCAAAAAGCAGCCTCCGGTGACAGCGAGTCCGCCGAGGCCATCATCCCCGATTTGCTGGTGTCGGTGAACGCCGTCGCGTCAGGTTTGAGAACGACGGGCTAGAGTCCCCTTCGATCACTGGTGGATGCATGTTCAGCCGTGGGCCACTGGTTCACGCTTTGTCGTGGTCATATCGAGCCCTACGGATCGATGGTCGTCGAGATCTTCGCGTTCGGCGATTCTCCAACTCCTGGCATGCCTTGCCGGTCGAGTCCTGGGGCTCGAAGGAATTCTATTTTGTTCACTCAATCTGAAAATTATTTTGCATCTCCAAAATAGTTGTGGTAATTATAGCGAGACCACCAACACCCTTTTGGAGTTCGCCCATGTCCATCACCACACCTCTCCCCGTCACTCTCCCAGAAGCCCAGTTCGAAGGCTTCGACGTGCTCAACTTCGGCACTCTGACCGTGCCTGCCAAGCCCTCGCGCTTCGGCTTCCAGCTGGATGTTACGCCCACTCCATCGCTCACTCACGTGGTGTTCGGATTGGTGCAACCGTCCTCGACTCCTCGCGGCAAAGCTCGCGTCGGATTCGCCGTTCGGATCGATCTTGAGCGCGGCGAAATTTGGGATCTCATCAACGACAGCGGCCTCATCGGCTGGGTGGAGACTCCGCTGGGCTGCGACGGCGAGTCCCCAACCTTCCTGCTCAGCATTGAGATTGAGCGGATTGGTTCCGCCCTTCTGCCCAAGCTGCAAGTCGGCGGCGAAGAATGGCTTTACCCGGCGGTGCGCAGTCTTGAGTCCCTCGACTTCATCGCGATCTCGGGATGCGGTGGGGCTTCGCATCCTCAACCCGAAGCTTACGCGCATCTGACGAAGCCCACGGTGTGGTGCGAAGGTGCCTAGGCGATCATTTTCCTCCTTTTGAAACTCGTGCCCGGCGCACGGATCGGCACCTCACCGACCGCGCGCCGGGCACTTCATTTTCCACCTTGGCACCCGGTGGCATCTCGCCACACTGCGCGCCTTCATTCGTCATGCTCAAATCATCTGACTGTCGCATTTTGGTCACGGGCGGCGCTGGCTTTATCGGCAGTGCTCTCGTCTGGGAACTCAACCGCCGAGGCTTTGAAAACATCATCATCTCCGACCGCCTGGGCACGGATGAAAAGTGGCGCAATCTGGTGCCACTGAAGTTTGCCGATTACATCGACGCCGACGAGGTGCTCAAACGCGTGCAGGAGAAATCCGATTCCCTGGGCAATGTGGAACTCGTTCTGCACCTCGGTGCGTGCTCGGCCACGACCGAACGCGACTCCGACTTCCTCATGCGGAACAACGTCGATTACACGCGCACCCTCGCCCAGTGGGCTGTCGCCCGCAGTGCGCGGTTTGTCTATGCTTCATCCGCCGCCACGTATGGCGATGGCAGTCACGGCATGGACGATCGCATGACCGATCTGCACAAGCTGCGCCCCCTCAACATGTATGGCTACAGCAAGCATCTCTTCGATCTCCAGGCCCAGCGCAGCGGCCTCCTTCGGCGCATCGTGGGCCTGAAATACTTCAATGTTTTCGGTCCCAACGAAGATCACAAGGCGGACATGCGCAGCGTGGTCCACAAGGCCTACGGCCAGATCCTCGCCACCAACAAGGTGCAGCTCTTCCGCTCGCATCGACCCGATTTCAAAGATGGCGAACAGATGCGCGACTTCCTCTACGTGAAGGATGCGGTGCGCATGACCTTGCACCTGGCCCACGCCCCCATGGCAGCCGGACTCTACAACCTCGGCAGTGGCGAGGCGAACTCCTGGGTGCAACTCACCACCGCGATCTTTGCCGCGCTCGGACGCGAGCCCAACATTGAGTTCGTGGACATGCCCGAGACACTGCGCGCGAAGTATCAATACTACACCTGCGCCGACATCACGCGTCTCCGCCAGTCAGGCTATCAGGACGCGCTCACGCCATTGACCGAGTCCGTGCGCGATTACGTGCAGGGCTATCTCATGGGCGACAAGCGCCTGGGTGATGAGGCCGCTTGATCGCCCACAGCCCAGCCAGAGTGACCGACACAAAAAAACCCCTCTCAGGCACCGAGAGGGGTTTGTCTTTTGGGCAAGGTTCAGCGGCGGATGATCACGTCATCGTGCGCGAACCGAACCTTCGGCAGCGATGCATAACGATCATCGGCTGAACGATAACCCGCCGGGCAGAGCACGGCTGCAGTGAGGCCTAGTTCCGGCAGGCCGAGAACCTCATCCACCTTGGCTGGCACAAAGCCTTCCATGGGGCAGGTGTCGATGCCGACCAATGAAGCTGCGAGCATGAACTGACCGAGGGCGATGTAGGCCTGCGACTTGGACCACTGAGTGGTCATGTAGCCCTGATCATAGACGCCCACGAGCATCTTCCGGAAACCCGCAAGCGCATCCGCCGTGCCACCGCGCACCTCCACCATTCGGGCGATGAAGGCATCGAGGTCAGCGACCGTAAGCTCCTTCTTCACCGCCATAACAACCAAGTGCGAGCAATCAGCCACCTGTCGCTGATTCCAGCAATGGGGCACCAGGGATTCGCGCAAGGCCTTGTCCTCAATGACCAAGAACTTCCACGGCTGCAAGCCGAAGGACGATGGCGTGAGCGCGAGGCTCTCTTCCAGAGACTTCCAGGTGGCGGGTGGGATGACTTGGGAGGCGTCGAAAGCCTTGGTGGCGTAGCGCCAGTTCAGCGCGTCAATGATTTGTGAAGGGGCAACAGCGGACATGATGAATGAATGGAGAGACGAGCGTTACGTCGCCGAATCTCTCCGGGGTGCAAGCAGATGTCAGGGGCGCGATTGCCACCGACTGCGATCACTTCGTCAGCTTCAGGATCGCATTGGCGACCGCTTCGGCACCGCCCGGTTCCTTGCCCTCGCCGAGCTGCGTCACCTTCGCAGGAGCACAGAGTTGGATGAGAGCTGGCAGGTCGCCATACTTCACCGCACCTGGAACGAAGGCAGGATGGAACTGGTCCTTGAGTTGAGCAAAGCGGAAGCCCTCGGTATCGAGCACCGCCCCTGCGAACGCCCCCTTCAGCATCGCACCCGCCGCCGCAGCCACAGGAGCCATGCCTTCACTGCCAGCGAGGTAGATGCGCTTCGGCTGAGTCTCGGGATGATTCTTCATCATGGAGACAAGGTTCAGCACGTCGTGCACACGGCAGGCCAGCAGGGTGGGATTGTAGCCATAGGTGTAGCAGGCCGACCACTGCCACTCGCGTCGCGTCGTGTCCTTCGACTTCACCGGGTTATGTGGGTTCTCCTTGGCATCAGCCAGATAGAGTTGGGGGACAGCGATGGCCGTGCCTGCTTCAATCAACTTCTTGGCCTCGGGGCTGAGCGGTCCGCCTTCGCCACCAAAGCTCTCCACCCCGCGAGCGGTGAGCCACACCACCACTGAGCCCTTCCAGTCATCGGCCTGCGGCCCCAGGAAGATGACCGGCGTCTCTTCCTTCTCTTTGAGATTTCGCACGATGCCCTTGAGCACCACGTAGCTGCCACGGTCCTGCTTGTCCTGGAGGTCGAAGTTCACCTCCGCTCCGCTCGGCAATCCACGCCCGATCATGGTCTGCCAGGCGGTGGCCAGCACCTTCGTGTCCTTGCCGATCGCTTGGTCATTCGCCTCGCTCCAGTGCTTGAGCAGCGCCTTCTCGTGCTCGCCGCCCACCTGATCGCCCGCCGGCTTGGGATGCTCACTCGTCCACACCGTGAGGTCCGCAGGAGTGCTGAACACAAAGTCCCGCTCCAGCACCGGCTCCTTGAAGCCTAGCTTGAAGTGCTTGTTCATGAACCCATACATCTGCGTGCGCGAGACGTGGTTGTAGTTGTGTTTGAAGTGCGTGTTGAAGTGCGCTTCCACGTTGTCGGGCTTGCCCAGTTGCTTCCAAACCGCCTGCAAGTCGGGGAACCCCTTGCGCTCGAGATCGATCGTCCAGTCATCAGCGGAAGTCATGCCCATCGGCTTCGGCGCGAAGGCCGCAGCGATGTCGATGTTGCCCTGACCAATGCGCAGGTAGCAGGCATTCTCGCAGGTGCATCCGCCTTGCATCGCGGTGGACACCATCACGCATGGGAAGGCCGTCGTGAGGCGATCATCGATGGCTCCGAGGATCATCGTCTGCGTGCCACCACCGCTCGCCCCTGTGCATGACACACGCGCCGGGTCCACGCCCTTCACCGAGAGGAGGAAGTCGAGGGCACGGACGCTGTTCCAGGTTTGCAGACCGAAGTTCGATTGCAGCCGAAGATCCGCCGCCGCGCTGTAGAGTCCATACGTGCCCGGCTCCGAGCCATCGAGGTCCGCACGCTTGCCGCTGCGATGCTCCGCGATCTGGATCGAGTCCGCATAGCCCAGCATGTCATAGAAAAACACCGCACATCCCATGCGCGCGAGCTGCACCAGCCGCGCCTGCAATGGCGAGCGAGCCCCGTTCTCCCAGCGCTCCGCACCGATCGCCAGCTCGTGATTGGTCGCCGGTGTGTCCGCACCGTTGTCCATGAATCGTCCGTTAGGCCAATGCCCGTGCGGACAGAGAATGCCGGGCATCTTGCCATCCTTCGGCTTGGTCTTGGGCAGGTAGAGACTGCCCGTGACGAAGTGACCAGGGAACGACTCGAAGAAGACGCGGTCGATGGTGTAATCATCGCGCTCCACGCGGCCATGCACCACGGCCTTGAGCGGCGTCTTCGCCGGCATCGGATACAAGCCCGAGGCCAGGAGAATGCGGGTGCGAATCTCCTCCTTGCGCAGCTTCCAGCTCGCCGCTGCCTGACGATTGAAAGGGAAGTAGCTCGTGTTCAGCTCTCGCAACGGCCGCGGCAACTCCGGCTGTGCCGCCTCCTGCGCGACAAGGGTGGAGGCGATGGAGAAAGTGAGAGCGAGGAGAAACGGCGATTTCATCGGAGGCGATGCTACGAAGAAAAGACGCGCTGTCTGGCAGGAAGACGCAGCCCGCGAGAACCACCCTCGCTAACACTCAAACGCCAGCACGCGGGCCATGAACCCGCATTCGATAGGCGATTCGGAAAAGAGCATGTCCGGCTGTGAGAAAACACGGCCTCTGGAAACCGCACGCCAGACCTTCGCTCGTGTGAAACGTGAGGCATCGGCAAGCATCAAACCCCACCCTCGGCCTAAGCGAGAAGACGGCCTTCGCAGTGCCTTCGCACCCAATCAAACCGCCCCACCAGCACCGGACCTTTCCTCAGGCTTCTCCCCACCCCACCAACGCTCTGACAGGCTCCTCTGGAACGTCGTCCGAGCCCTCTGGAACGTCGTCCGAGACCCGGGAAAACACTTTTTAGAGGTCAGAAATCTCTTTTTAGAGGGCTAAAAAACGATTCCCAAGGGGCTCCTTTCACGCTGCAACGCCCGAAAACACGTCCTTGCAGCCCCGCCGAATCGCAAGGCAAGCACAAAAAAGCAGCGGGGACCGGTCCAGAACCCAGTTTCGTCGCCTGATTCCACCCCGTTTAGCAGCCGCCCCTCCCCGGTTACCGCAAAAGTTCGCGTCTGTAGTGCCCGGCTTCGTCATCTACGCCTTTTCGAATGACCAAGTTCATATCGGCTCGGCGCACTACCAGAGGTTGAGTAAAGCACATGGCGTGTATTCTTCGTTAAGAGATGTCCTCTATCTTGCGTGGATAGCCGATTCCTGACAAACCCAGCGCCAGCCACGCTCCCCTCTTCACAGCATCCTCGCCAAATATCGCGCCACTTCCCAAACCGTTCGCGAAAAGGGCAACTACTTCGAAGAACTCATCCGCACCTACCAGCCCAGTAAGCCGCCTGCCCTCAAGCCGAAGAAGCAGCTCCGCCCGCACCAGACCAGCGCCAAGACCAAAGTCGGCCTTGGCTTTAAGACCTCCGACCGTGGCAAGCTCATCATGGCCTGTCAATTGACCAGATTAAACTTCTCAACGAAATACAGCCAATGAAAGACATTCCGCTCAAGGCTCAGCCTGATCACCTCGCTGGCTACATGAAGGCCCGAAATCCAGTGGCTGCGGTTAGTGAGCTAGTTTGGAACTCCCTTGATGCCGATGCCACTTCGGTGACGGTGACCCTCAATCGCAATGGACTCGATTCGCTGACTGGAATCGTGGTTACCGACAACGGGGATGGTATACCTCACGATGAGGCGGAACTGGCTTTTGGAAACCTCGGAGGATCTTGGAAGAAAACGAAGGGCAGGACAAAACAAAACCGAACAATGCATGGGCGGCACGGGCGAGGTCGGTTTCGTGCCTTTGCTTTGGGTAGCCGTGTTGAGTGGCGAACTGCCTATGCTCACGATGGCGGGTTTCTAACATACTCGGTAGTTGGCAGCCGAATTGGTCCTTCAGTTTTTCGAGCTGACGACGCACCGCATAAAAATGCCGTATCATCAAAAGGGACGACAGTCACTGTGTCAGGGATCGAAGGCGATTTCCGCTCGTTAGACAAAGATAAGGCCGTCCCGTCGTTGACCGAAGAACTCGCAATCTATCTGTCCGAATATCCAGGAATAAAGGTCAGCTATGAAGGTGAGACAATAACTCCTTCAACGGTGATCCGGGTAAAACGTGATCTTGGAATTGAAGGGGTAACAGTCGCAGAGGGCAAGAAGGTCGATGCGACGCTAACCGTGGTCGAATGGACATTCGAACCTGAAAAACGAAGGCTTTATCTCTGTGACCCTCGCGGAGTGGCGCTCGCTGAGGTGCAGCCTGGAATCCACGCTCCTGGTTTTCGATTTACCGCTTATCTCAAATGTGAATACCTCAATGATCTGGCAACAGGATCAGATCACCAGTTAGAGCTTGGTGAGCTGCATCCTGGAGTGAAGGCTCTGATCGACGCTACGAAGGAGCGGTTGAGGGAATACTTCCGCGAACGGGCGGCTGAGGAAGGTGCGGTGATGGTCAAGCAGTGGAAGGACGAGAAAATATACCCTTACGAAGGAGAAGCTGTGAATCCGCTCGAGAGTGTCGAGCGCCAGGTCTTTGACGTTTGCGCTGTAAACGTGAATGCACACCTCAAGGACTTCGAAAACGGGAATCCTGAGAACAAGAGGTTCACATTTACTCTTCTACGTCAGGCCATCAGTGAGAACCCCGAATCACTTCAACGCATCATCCAAGAGGCGTTGAAGCTCCCCAAAGAAGCACAGGACGACTTGGCGGCGTTGCTTCAAAAGACCTCTTTAACCGCGATCATTGAGGCAGCGAAGGAAGTTACAGATCGACTAAATTTTATTCAAGGATTCAGGGATTTACTATTTGGTGATGACAAAAAACGATTCAAAGAACGGAGCCAATTGCACCGCATGTTGGTTGGCAAGACATGGTTATTTGGCGAGCAATACCATTTAACTGTAGATGACGAGGGGCTGACTGCCGCGCTCCAACGGCATCTCAAAATACTTGGCCGCGAAGAACTAGCCCCCGATCCCCCAGTGACTAACGTCGATGGTTCCAGAGGCATTCTTGACCTAATGTTCTCTCGTCGAATTGAGCATATTCCAGGTAGGGATGTAGAGCACCTTGTGCTCGAACTTAAACGGCCAAGTCAGAAAATAACAGAGGGGGTGCTGAATCAGACCCGAGGATATGCACTGGCGGTTGGGGCTGATGAGCGGTTTAGAACCGTCGAAGAGGTTCATTGGACCTTTATCGCCGTTAGCAATGATTTTGATGAAGTTGGGCGAATGCTGATGAAGCAAAAGGATAAGAAGCCCTCCGTTTATTGGGAGAGCGACGATGGTAAGATCGTCGTGAAAGCAATGACTTGGGGACAAATCCTCGAACAAGCGGCGGCCCGATTGAGTTTCTACAGCGAGAAGCTGAAATACTCCGCTGACCTTGCGACGGCGAAAGAATACCTCACTAAAACTCATGCCAAATATCTTCCTTCTTTAGCGGTGAAAGAGTCTGATTGCGAGGAGGGCAAGCCAATCGAAAAGACCAAGCGGAAGAGGAAATCAAGTATGCCAAAATCATAACGGCCAAACCAACTGATATGAAACGCTCAATCATAATTACTGACCTCACGCGGTTTGGTGAAGGCGATCCCAGAGTTTGCACCGCTGGGATTGATCCCGAAACCGGTGAATGCATTCGCCCATTGCCTTATTTACAGTTCTCTGATTTCACCCGGCTTGGGATTTTTCCGGGCGGAATACTTTCAGGTGATTTTGCCCCTAATTCTTCGAAGAAAGCACCGCATACGGAGGATATACACCGCAAGAACTTAAAGTTTCTGGGGCCTTGCAGTGCTGAGGATTTTGAATCGGTGTTGAAAAACAGCTTGTCGCCAAGCTTGGAGTCAGGCTTCGAGGTGTCTTTGCCGGATGGGGCGAAGGTGATCCCACTGGCACCACAGCCTCCTCGTTCAATTATCACCATAAAAGTTAATCCTCGCACCGTCGAAATCGTGGAGGATGGATACAAGCCGGGGAAAATTCGCATTCACTTCACAGATGGGGCGGGCAAACGTTATCGATTTTTCTCGATAGCCGACCTCGGTTTCCATGATTACGCGCAGCGGCATCGTGAGAGCGGTGCACTGAATGAACTGAACGCAGCGATTGCTGAGCAAGACGTAGTTTACCTCCGCATTGGGCTCGGACGCGCCTTCAAGAACCCCCAAGGCAAGGAGGGCTTTTGGATGCAAGCCAATGGAATATACACGTTCCCTGCGAAGCTCAGTTATATCCGCTCTTACCCGCTAGGCGGAACGGATAAACCATAAGCAAGATAGTGAACCCACTCTTCACCATCGGTCACTCAACCCACGATTTCCCGACGTTTCTCAGACTGTTGAAGCAGCATGAGATTGAGGTCGTGGCTGATGTGCGGTCGCGTCCATTCAGTCGGCTTCCGTGGTTCTGCCGGGAAGCCTTGGAGAAGGAGCTGAAGGCCAATCGCATTCGATATGTCTTTCTGGGAACCGAGCTTGGGGCTCGGCGCGATGAACGAGAGTGCTACATCGGCCCGAGGGCTGACTACCGACTGATTGCGCAGACCGCCGCCTATCAGAAGGGAGTCGAGCGACTTCGGAACGGGGTATCCAACTACCGAATCGCGCTCATGTGCTCCGAACGCGAGCCGCTGGACTGCCATCGAACCATACTGGTTTGTCGCCATGCCAAGGAGTTTGCCGACATCTATCACATCCGTGCAGACGGACGCCTGGAATCCCACGCGGAAGCGGAGGCGCGGCTGCTGTCTCGATACTTCTCCGACAATCATGACTTTTTCCGCTGTAAGGAGGAGATGCTTGATGAAGCCTATCTGCGGCGCGGCGAAGAGATTAACTACGTTGACGAAGCCCAGACCTCAGTGCTGAGGGAGACACCACCAAACGATGAATACTGACACGACTGTTTACACCATTGGCTTCACCAAGAAGACCGCCGCTGAGTTCTTTGAGATGCTGCGCAAGAGCGGCACCAACCGTGTGGTGGATGTGCGACTCAACAATGTTTCCCAACTCGCGGGTTTTTCAAAGAAGGACGATCTCCAATACTTCCTCAAAGAGATCGTTGGGATCGAATACATCCATCAACCGTTACTCGCGCCGACCGCTGACATTCTGGACGCCTACAAGAAGCACAAGGGAGACTGGAGCATCTACGAACCCGCATTTTTGGACTTGATGCGGAAACGGGAGATCGAGAAACGAATTGATCCCGCAACGATCAAGGGCGGCTGCCTCTTGTGCAGCGAGGACAAGCCACACCATTGTCATCGACGTCTCGTTGTTGAATATCTTCGGTCAAAGTGGGGTGAGTTGGACATCCGGCACTTGGTTTAACCAGATGGCAATCAACGCGAAATCGTGGTTTCAGAGCTTCCCCTCTCTACCTCTACGAGAAAGCCACCGACGACGGGGACAAGGACGAAGGCAGACTGTTTGCCCAAAACGCCGCGAATGACGCCGGCCGCGACCTCGCCCACTGGCACCTCAACGACGAAACCGTGGCATGCTACGAAGGCGTGACCCTTGAAGGGAAGGCCCAAAGGGGCGCCAGCCAGAGGAGCGCGGGCACTCTTGCCCGCCATTCTAAAACAGGCGGCGAAGCCGCGAAGGTTTCGAAGCGGACAGGAGTGTCCGCGCTCCTCTCGTCGCTCAACCTGAGACAACGCCAGGCAAATGGTGAGCTCAACACCTGCAAAGCCTGTGGCAGCAAGCCCTTCACCCGCCCGAACCGACAGTTCTCAGGCGAGAAACTTGGGCTTCAGCCTGAGACCCACCCACACCGACGCCAGCAGGGGGCTGCTTGAGGCGGTGGAGGCGGACGGCGGGTGTTTCACGCGATCAGGCCTGCCGCTCCGCGACCGGCACGGCGGGCTGAATGTTCTTTCGGCGTCGAATGACCAGCCCCTCGGTTTGGCCTTGCCACCTCTGGGCTTTCTCTCCAACATCCGCGCCCATGTCCCAGCCCATCGACTCCAACCTCCCCTGGTATAAGCAGCTCAACGGCTACCACTGGTTTGTCCTCATTGTTGCTTCTGCCGCATGGTTCTTCGACTGCCTCGATCAGCGCCTGTTCTCGCTGGCTCGTGTGCCCGCTCTGGCAGACCTCATGAACTTGCCGCCCACGGACAAGGACCTGCAAGCATTCGGCAAGATCGTCACCGCTTGCTTCCTCGTTGGCTGGGGCATCGGCGGACTCATCTTCGGATCGCTGGGGGACAAGTATGGCCGTGCGAAGATGCTCACGCTGACGATCCTGATTTACTCCGCCTTCACGGGCCTGAGCTACTTCAGCCACAACAAGATCGACTTCACCATCGCCCGCTTCCTGACGGGTGTTGGAGTCGGTGGCGTGTTCGGGCTTGCTGTCGCCCTCATCGCTGAAACGGTGCCCTCAGGTGCGCGTGCTCAGTCACTGGGACTGCTGCAAATTCTCTCCACGATCGGCAACATCTCCGCCGGTTTTGCCAAGATGGGCATCGACGCTCTCGAAGCCAACAAGACCATCGCCGCCGGAACAGGCTGGCGCTGGATGTTCCTCATCGGTGCGCTGCCAGCGGTGATGATCATCTTCACTCGCGGCTACCTCAAGGAGCCCGAATCCTGGCAGCGGCTCAAGGATACCGACCAGCTTCCGAAGGGCAGCATCTTTGCACCTTACGCCAGTCTGCTTGGCAATGCGCGCTGGCGCAAAAACCTGATCGTGGGTGCCATCATCGCCAGCACGGGTGTGATCGGTTTGTGGGCCATCGGCGAATATGCGGTGGATCTCCAGAAGGTGGTGTTCAAGCAGTTCTATGAGAAGTCCGGTGTGCCGGCTGATCAGATCGCTGGCAAGGTGAACAACGCCATCACCTGGGCCTACCTCTGGAACATGCTCGGCGCTGCCGCAGGCATGACCTTCTTCACCAACGTCGCCAAGATGGGTCGTCGCCTCGCGTTCTTCATCGGCTTCAGCGCCGCACTGATCGCCACCTTCCTCGTTTACAAGAACATGAGCGACCCGATCGCCGCACGCTGGATGATGTTCCTCATGGGTGCCGCCCAGCTGAGCGTGTTCGCTGGCTTCGCGATTTATCTTCCGGAATTGTTCCCCAGCAAGCTGCGCTCCACGGGCACCAGCTTCTGCTACAACCTCGGCCGCTTCGCCGCAGCAGGAGGCAGCTTCTTCTCCGCCTCTCTCACATCGGGCGTGTTCGGCAAGTTTGCCGCCCAGGACCCTGCATTGCCGCTGCGCTACGCTGCCATGACCATGTGCGCGATCTTCCTGATGGGCATCATCGTGCTGCCCTTCGCTCCCGAGACCAAGGGCAAGCCGCTGCCCGAGGATTGAGTTTTGCTCCCGTTGAGAGGTGGAGAAGTGAAGAGGTGAGAAGACGAATGAATCCCCTCTCCCCAGCTCCACCTTTGGACTTCACACTGTCCCGATCATGACCGCCGCCGAACTCCGCGCCTCAGCGATCTCCGACTCCGCTGCACCCCAGGGCCTCTCGAATGAAGCGCTGGCTCTGTGGCATGCGAAGAAGGGCGAGTGGGATGAAGCGCATAGCATCGCGCAGGACATTCACACGTCGATGGGCTCGTGGATTCATGCCTTGCTGCATGTGATCGAAGGCGATCAATGGAATGCAGACTACTGGTTCAGCAAGGCGGGCAAGCCTTCGCGCAAGCCGAAGGACATTGACGCCTTGTGGGATGAGATCGCGGCCAAGGTGCTGAGCTGAATCATCAGCGCACCACGGGCTTGCCCTGGGCGAGCCACTCGGCGAAACCGCCCTTGAGCAGATACACTTCTTTGAAGCCGAGCTTGGCCATCGCTTGAGCGGTCAATTCGGCACGTCCACCGATGGTGCAATACACGAGCCAGGGCTGATTGCGATCGAGGCTCTGGAGCTTGGCTTGGTTGCCATCCAGCCATGGACAAGGCTGGGCTCCCGGAATCCATCCGAGACCATTGCGCATCTCGTCGCTCTGCCGGGCATCGAGAATGCCGAGGTTCTTGGTTTGCGTCATCAGCGTCTCCACCTGTGCGGGGCTGAGCGACTGGTAGTTCTGTGGCAGCACCACGGGCGGAGGTGAGGTCGGCGCGGTCTCAGGAGCGCGACCACAGGCCGTGAAGACGAAGGCGAGAGCGAGCAGCGAAAGCCTCATGGCACAGCCTTCTCCGGTTTGCGGGCGACCACGATGCGGAAGCCGATGGTGTTGCGTTTGGTATCGACCGGCACTCCAAGGCGGGCCGAGGAAAGCGCCTCATCCGCATTGGCGGTGCGCCAGTTGCCACCACGCACGGTGCCCAAGGCGGGCTTGTCAGGCGCAGGCTTGTCGAAGTCGGTGTCCACCCACTCGCTCACATTGCCACCGAGCCCGGCGATGCCTTTGTCATTGTCCGGCAATGATCCGACGGGGGCCGTGAAGGACGCATTGTCATCATAGTCAGGGATCACCGCGTCGAGGCCCGCCTTCTTGGCAGCCTGGGCATCAGCGAGGTTGTCCGTGCCATCGGGTGGCGGCCAATCAAATCCCCATGGGTAAATGCCACGAATGCGCCCGTTGCGCTCCGCTGGCGTGCTGCCGCGCTCCAGGGGCAAGCCTACGGCACGACTCCACTCTTCATCGGTGGGCAGGCGATAGACGTCGTCGGGTCCGAGCAGCTTGGCTTCCTGGTCCACCTTGGTCAGCCAGGCACAGAAGTCGCGCGCATCCTGCCGTGTGACGCCCGTGACGGGGTGTGATCCGTTCTTGGCCGACTCCTCGAGCATCGCTGGTGGACGGCGTCCGTTCACGCGGCAAAACTTCCGGAAGTCGGAGTAACGCGTCTCGTGCGCACTCATGAGCACATCACCGAGCGGCACGAACTTCATCCCGCCTGCATTGCGCCACTCGCGTCCGTAAGTCACGCCACGGCGCTTTTCCATGTCCGCGTAAATCTCGAGGATCTCGCCTTCCTTCACGTCGCCTTCGACCACGAGATCGGTGAAGCCATCCATGCGCAGTTCAAACTCGGCAGGGCCCGTCTTCACACGCGGAATCTCCACGGGAGTGACGCCCAGGCTTTCATCATGCTGGAACACATGCACGCCGGAGGGCTGCGTCTTGATCGAGACACGACCATACGTCTGCCTCACGACGCGAAGATAAAAGGCCTGGCCATCCTTTGCCTCTGCAGACTCCGTCTCGGGTGTCTCGTCAGCGCTCTTGTCATCCATGTAGTAGAAGCGCTCGATCTCGTAGTGATGCTCCTGGCTGAGCGCGCCATCACTGCGATCACGATCGGTCAGCCAGTAACGAAAGGCCTCGGCATCGTTCGGGGGCACGACGACGATGTAATTGCTCTCCTTGCTGTCCTTGCCGCTCTGGAACTGCACCACCTTGCCCTCGAAAGGATGGTCCGCCGCCTCGACGAACTTGCGGTAAAACTTCATCTCCACAGGTGCCTGCGAGATGTGCCCGCCCTGACGAGGCATGAAGTCCATGCCCAGGCTGTTGGTCCAGCGTTCGCCCTGCTGCGGAAGGCGTGATTTCTCCAGCTTCACGGTGAGGAGCACGGGCTTGCTGGAACTGGTGGTGTGCTCCAGCTCGTAATGCTTGAAGCCGGTCTTGCGGAACTGGTAAATCGTCGGCACACCCTCCACGGGATTGAGATCGAGTGGCGTCTCGCCTAACAAGTCCTCACCGGCAAACACCTGCGCTCCCGGCGGATCGCTGCGCAGTGTCAGCAGCGGCTGGGCCACCACTTGCTCGGAGGACAGCACGCCGCCTGGCTTCCTGGCCTGCGTGATCCACATGCCGATGCTGGTGAACGCGAGAGCGGCAATCGCACCGCCGATGACAAACATCTTCCGCCGTTGCGAAGGAAGAGGCTGACCCCGCAGGGCAAGCGCCATCTCCTGCGCGTTCTCGTAGCGCTGGCCAGCCTTGGTGGCGCAGGCGACGCAGATCACATCCTGAAGGCGACGCCAGAGCTGCAAGGACGAGCCGCTTTCGCGATACGATGGCAGATCGGGGAAATCGAGGCGGTCCTTGCCCGTGCTGGCCTCATACAAGACCATGCCGAGGCTGAAGATATCCGATGCAGGCGTGCCGGGACCTTCGGGTGCCACAAACCCTTCGGTGCCGACGAAGGTGCGCTGCCCGAGCAAGGTGATCAATCCGATGTCCGCCAGACAGCACTGGCCATTGATGAACACCAGGTTGGACGGCTTGACGTCGCGATGGATGAGCTTGTTGCGATGCAGGTAATGCAGGCCCTCGGCGATGCTGATGCCCAGGTTGAGGCACAGCTCTGCATTGATCTGTTTGTCACGGCGAAGCTGGGCCGTGAGGGTGTGAGGCCGATACGTGGCGGGATCAATATCACGACCACGCTCAAGGTCGTCCGCCAGCTCCATTACATAGTAATAGAAGCCCTCGGTGTCGCTCCGGCCCACCTGAAGAATCGGCACCAAGCCGGGCCCCTTGCGCGACACGGGCTCGTAGTGCTTGAGCGCTTCAAACTCACGCTCAAAGCCTTCGGGTTGATCATAGTCCTCGCGCCAGATCACCTTCACCGCACGAAGCACACCTGTCACACTGCGCGCCATCCACACTTCACCAAACGCCCCGCGTCCGATCATGCGGATCGTCTCGTGGTCGCGGATGGCTGGAGGGGTGCGGGACATGGGTTCGCTGTTCTCGGTTCGCTGTTCTCGCTTCTCGGTTCTTCGCCTCAACTGTTGCCGTGCTTGGCCTAATAGAGAACTGAGAATTCTGAACCGAGAACGGATGATTACTACACCTCGGGCTTGTCGAAGGTCATGTAGGTCAGGCCGCTTCGCTTACCGGTCTTCGGGTCTTTGGATTCGATGCGCATCTCTTCGGGGATGGTGACATCTTTGCCCCGCTTGCCATCAGCTCCGATCGGGCCGGGGGCTTTCTGCACGCTGGAGATCTTGTAGCTGCGGATGAGATTCCCACCCTTGTCCCAGCCTTCCATCTTGGCCATGCCACCGCTGCCTTGATGCACCCAGATGTCCACCGTGCCGTAGGGTCCGCGACCATCAGGCGAGGTGACGCGCACCTTCCAGGCCTTCTGCCCGATGGCCACATTCTCCTCGCCCATCAGCTTGGGATTGGGCCAGTAGAGGAAGCGCAGGGACAGATCCTCGTAGTTCAGATCAAAGCCGCGCACCTTCTCGCTGTATTGCTCCAGCGGCACCTCGGCAGACGAGCCGGGCTTCACTTCACGCAGGAGCGGTGGGACGGCGGTGAGGTCCAGGTGCACCACCTGGGAAGGATTGGCGAAGACAAAGCGAATGATTTGCTGCGTCATCGTGAGCGTGAAGGGCTCCTCGTTGCCGCTGTTGTTGTCCCGCAGCTTGCCAGTCAGCTTGCCTTGCTGGAGGGCGTAGCTCATGCGCACGAGGGTCATGATCTCTTCCGCTGTAGGACCATCGTCCTGAGCGCGGACTGGAGATGCGATAACGAGGGCGAACAGAGCCGCGAGACAGGCGAAAGGCTTCATGGTGGGCGAGGGTCGAAGATGGGTAAGGCTCGGACGCGATCCCCGCATAGCACATTCAAAAAGAGCGGGGTCAGGGCGCGGAGTGTAGAACGCCGCCCGCGCAATGCAAGGAAGGTGGCGATCTGTCCTGCGGAGCGCCGCATGGCGAGGCCGCCATGTTTGCGAACCAAGAATTTACAAACCCCTGACAGACCGCTAAACTCGCCGCCCTTTCGTCTCCCATGCATTTCCCCCGTCTCCTGCTCTCCCTCATCCTCGCCCTGGTCTCGGGCTTGATGCCCGTCATCGCCAACGCAGCCGACGACACGGCCGACGAGTATTTCAAGGCCTACCTCATGAACAACGAGGGCGACCGTCTGGCCAAGGATGGCGACTTCCGCCGTGCGCTGGACAAGTATCAGCAGGCCCAGACCATCTTCGACAGCATCGGCACGAACTTCCCCACCTGGCAGCCCGATGTGCTGAAGATGCGCCAGCAAAAGCTCGCCTCGTCCATCGAGGAAGTGCAGGCCAAGCTGAATGCTCCGCCGCCCGCGCCCGCGCCAGCCCCCGCTCCCACACCGGCTCCAGCTCCGGCACCCGCAGCGCCAGCCACGGGCGGCCTGAGCCCGATGAACCAGTTCAGTGCGGCACCCGTCCCGCTCGGGCCAGCCGTTCCGCCTGCGCCCTCTTCCGGCGACCCCCTGCAGGATGCCTTCGAGCAGATGAAGCGCGCCATTGGCAGTCGCGAGGCCGGACTTCAGCAAAAGCTCGTGGAGACCGAAGCCCAGATCGGACGCCAGGCGATGCTCGCTGACCAGATGCTCCAGCAGCGCAATGAAGCAGTGCGGCAACGTGATGAGTTTTACAAGCAGACCGCCGCCCTTGATCAAAAGGTCAAGGCCCAGCAGGCCAAGGTCACGGAACTGGAAAAGCAGCTCGCCAGCGGCGGCAGCGTCAAAGCGGAGCTGGACAAGGCCCGCAAAGATCTCGCCGAATCGAAGGAGCGCATGAGCGAACTTCAGGAGCGCCTCTCCACCGCCGAGAAGTCCATGATGACCAAGAGCCAGCAGCTGGACGAAACCAGCATGAAGCTCGCCGCCGTCGAAAAGGAACGCGATGAGAGCAAGACCAAGCTCCTTGGCCTTCAGGCGGAAAACGAGGCTCTCAAAAAGCGCGGTCCCATCCCCGAGAACATGAAGGACCTCGTGGCCGAAAACGACCGCCTGAAGAAGGACCTCGACGATGCTCGCAAACAAGTCGCCACCCTCAAGACGGACCTCGTGGGCAAGGACAAGGAAATCACCCAGCTCAAGGGTCAGCTTACCAAGATTCAGGGCGAACTCACCGCCTTGAAGAAAGAGAACGCCGCGTATGAAACTCAGGTGGCCGATCTTACGCTGGAGTTGAAGAAGATTCGCGACCTCGCCGAAGATCCGAAGAAGGCCAAGCCCGACGATGCCCCACAGCTCATGGCAGAGAACCAGCTGCTCAAGGGCATCATCGTTCGCCAGATCCGCCAGCAGGCGCGCGCGCAGCAGCAGAAGGCCAATGTCATTGCCGAGATCCAGAAGACCGAGAATGCCTCCAAGGAACTCATCGACCAAGTGGAGCAGCTCGCCGGCAATCGCGTCACACTCAGCGCCGAGGAGCAGAAGCTCTTCACCACGCCCCAGCTTCAGGAGATCATGGGCACCGATGGCATCAAAGCCACGCTCATGGTGAAAGGCGATGCCAAGACCACCGGCGACAAGCCCTCCGCGACAGCCACCACTGAGGAGGCCAAGAAGAAGGAAGCCGAACTCACTCAGCTTATTACCAAGGCCAACGAGCTGCTCCAGGGTCAGAAGTTGCCCGAGGCAGCCAGTGCCTACGAGGACGTGCTCCGCGCCGATCCGAAGAACGCCACCGCCTTTGCCGGTCTGGCCTGGGCTCGCATTCAGCAGGACAAGCTCGATGACGCCGAGTCCGTGCTGAAGAAGTCACTCGCCTACGATCCTAACAACGCCGCCGCCCACTACATGCTGGCCGTCACCTTGTTCCGCCGCGACCGCCTCAACGAGGCCATGGCCGCCTTCGAGAAGAGCGTGTCCATTGAGCCGAAGAACGCTCGCGCTCGTCACTACCTCGGCGTGATCAGCAGCAAGATGGGCATCCAGGATCGTGCGGAACGCGAGTTCAAGAGCGCTCTCGCCATCGACCCAGCCTATGGCGAAGCCGACTTCAACCTGGCCGTTCTCTACGCGACCAAGCAGCCCCCCCAATGGGACCTTGCCAAGAAGCACTACAGCGATGCCGTGAAGAAGGGCGTCAAGGCGGACCCAGCAATGGAAGAGCTGCTCAAGGGTGCGAAGTAATCACTTCAGCAGGCCTTCATTCTCGCGGAACGCCGTCGGCGTCATCGCGGTGAAGCGCTTGAAGTCCTTGCTGAAGTAGAACTGGTCGGCATACCCGACCTGCCGTGCGACGTCCTTGATCGGATCGGCGGATTCGAGCAAACGACGCTTGGCCTGGGCAATGCGATAGTGCCGCAGCCAGTCGATCGGCGAGGCACCCAGTGCGGCCCGGAACACTCGATTGAAATGCGATGGGCTCATGCCCGCGATGTCAGCGAGTTCAGACACTCGCAGAGGCTTATGATAGTAAAGCCGCATCTGCTGCAGCACACGCTCCAGCGGCACCGGCAGATCATGGTGCTCGGGCAGCGGATGGCTTTCCCGCGCATCGAAGGCCAGCGCCAGCAGCGTGGCCACATGGGCATGAATCCAGGCCGCGTGCGTGGCCTTGTCCTGCTGCATCAGAGCAAAGATGGCTTCGAGTTCGACGCTAGCCCTCCCCATGTCGTAACCTGCGAGCACGGGCTGCGAATCAGCATGCAGCATCTGCCAGGTGCGATCCATGGTGCTGCCTTCCACGCGAATCCAGTCCAGCTCCCAGGGATCGCGTTTGTCCGCGCCATACGCATGGGGGTGATGGCAGTTCACCCAGAGCAAGTCGCCAGCTTTCACCTCGAATGTCTTGCCCCTCAGCCGCGCCCATCCTCTGCCCTTGCGACAGAAAGTCAGCTCGTGCCCTGGATAGTAGTCACGCTCGATGCAGTGCTCCGGTCCGGCCACCAATCGCCCGGCGCGCACGACGGTGAGAAACACATCGCGCAACGGCTCGGCCGGCACTCCATGAAGCGAGATGAGGAACTGGGTAGCAGGCATGAGCGTGGAGCAGTTGGAGTTCGTGAATCAAGATCGGATATTCCATCGCAAGTGTGGGTCCACACGCCAGCGGCGCAAGACAAAGGAATGCCACGCAACGCCCCGCACAAATGAAATGATCCGATCCTCCAGACTCCCCAACCCTACCAGCCCATGCTCTTGATCCACTCCGCCACCCGCACCAGCCAGTCTGCTGTGGGCAATCCCGACTGCTTCATGCCAAAGCCGTGGCCGCCCTTGGCATAGATGTGCAGTTCCGCCGGTAGGTTGAGCTTCTTGTATTCGAGGTAGAGCAAGGCGCTGCCACTCGCACTGGTGACACCTTTGTCATCACCGGCATGGATCAGGCACATCGGTGGCGACTTCTCCGTCACGGCGATCTCGGGCTTCAAGGTAAAAGTCTCGTCCTTCGAAGGCACCAGGTAGGCTGGGTAAACAGGCACTGCGAAATTCGGCGTGGCATCCGCCACATCGAGAGCGGGGTCCTGCGTGTAAGTGCGTTCATTCGGATGCAGTGAAGCCATCACGGTGAGATGCCCGCCCGCCGAGAATCCGAGGATGCCGATGCGGTCCGGCTTGATCCCCCACTCTGCGGCATGATGCCTGACCAATCCCATCGCACGCTGAGCATCTTGAAGGGGCTCCTTGCTAGGATTGGATTTATCACGAGCAGGAACTCGATACTTGAGCAGGATCGCAGTGACGCCTTGCGAAGTCAGGTAGTCGCACACTTGCGTGCCTTCGTGTTCAATAGCGAGAATGCTGTAGCCACCTCCAGGACAAACGATCACGGCGGTGCCGGTCGGATTCGCGGGCTTGTAAACGGTCAGCGTTGGCTCCGTGACGTTGGTCACACGCTTCACATCCGTGTCGTTCTTTTTGGGAATCTCCTTCTCCGCTTCACTCGTGAAGCCCGCAGGCTCTGGAGCCCCCTGGGGCCAGAGTTTGATGGTGATAGGTTCAGCCGCGTAAACCGAAAGAGCCAGCCATGGAAGAAGCAGAAGAGAGCGCATGATGAGGCTGCACATTGCGGAGCCACGCTCTCTGATCTTTCGCCATTTACCAATGCCGCCGAGAGATGAATCCCGGCAGCACACAAAAGGGCGAGTGAGTTACTGCTTGGCCTTCTTGGCTGCCTCAGCAGCAGCGGCAGCAGCCTGGCCTTGAGGCGTCGCGGCAGCAGCCCCGGCGGCGGCACCCTTGAGATCACCCGATGCAGCCGCCTTGGCAGTCTTCTCCATGGCCTCAGCACCCGACGCCTTCTTGGCCATCGAAGTCAAGCTGCTGGTCGTTGGCTTGGCTGCGGCGGGCTTGTCGCCCTTCTTGGTGCAGCAGGCGGTGCATTCTTCCTTCTTCGTTGAGGCGCAGGAAGCAAAGGCGAGGACGGTGGCAAGGCTGAGCAGTGTCTTGATCATAATGCGATGATACGTGTTGGTTGAGGACTGCCTGCGGGGGGAGGCCTCACCCTCCAGGCCGCGGCAGGACGACCTTAGATTTCTGGCCGGTTCAATCGTTGAAACAAAGTTGTAGCATCTGTGAATTTTGCTCCCCACTCTGCAAAGATTGTGCAGCCCGTCGCACCCCCAGTCTCCAACGCCCTGATGCAACGTCTCGCCGTGCGACTCTTCCGAGTGGCTTTGCTCGTCGTGATCGTGCTGCTGCTGCGACAGCCACCACCGGGAGCGATCGTGCTTACCGTTGATCGCGTGCGAGATTTTTTCCCCAATGCCACAGCCCTTGACGCACCGACCTCTAGCAGTGCGACGCAAGCGGTGCGCGATGCCAATGGCACGGTGCTCGGACTGGTGACGCAGACCTCACCCGACTCGGATCGCATCATCGGATACTCTGGACCGAGCAACCTGCTCATCGTCATGAATCCGCGTGGCATCGTCACCGGACTGCGCGTGTTGCACAGCTCTGACACGCCCGATCACGTCGCCGAAGTCATCGCACACCGCCCCTTCTTCAAGCAGTTCAACGACCTGCAAATGGGCCACCTCAAGCCCAAACAGATCGATGGCGTGACCGGCGCCACCTTGACCAGCAGCGCGATGGCCGAAGGCATCCTGCGCAAGCTCGGACGCCAGGGGCCATCGCTTCGATTCCCCGAGCCCATCACCCTTGAAGAAGTCAAAAGCCTGGAACCCGCAGCAAGCTCCGTGCGCGATTCGCAGTTGCTGGCTGACAGCCTGGAGGTGCTCGACAGCGCAGGCAAGGTGATCGCCATCGCAGCGCGCACCGCACCGGTGACGGACACACTCATTGGTTACAAAGGTCCCACGGACACGCTGATGCTGCTCGATCCCACCGGCACCACGCTGCGCGGCATCCGTCTGCGCAAAAGCTACGACACGGCACGCTACGTCGCGTATGTGACGGGCGACGACTACTTCCTGAAGTTGTTCAATGGCAAGACGCTCGACCAGCTCGCAGGCCTCGATTTCAAAGCCGCGAAGATCGAAGGAGTCTCTGGTGCCACCGAGACCAGCTGGAGCATGGCTGAGGGTCTCAAGCGCCGTGCCGCATCGCTGATCGACGAGCACTCCCCTGCCCTCAGTTTTCTCAAAGCCATCCGCTGGCGCTGGCAGGACACCGGACATGTGCTGGTGCTCATCTCCTCCCTCGTCATGGCCTTCACTCGCTGGCGAGGCATCGCCTGGCTGCGTCATGCCCATCATCTCCTGCTGGTCATCTATGTAGGACTGGTCGCAGGCGAACTCCTCTCCCAAGCCCTCTTCGCCGGCTGGGCTCAGCACGGCACCCCATGGCGTAACGCCCCTGGATTGGTGCTACTTGGTTTGTTCGCCTTGCTCGCACCTGTGGTCACGCGACGCCAGTTGTATTGTCATCACATCTGCCCTCACGGTGCCTTGCAACAACTGCTGATGAAACGCATCCCCTTTCAATTCACTACTCCTCGGTGGCTGGAACGTCTTCCCTTCATCCTGCTCGGTGCTGTGGTCTTGATTGTCACCACGGGACTCAATGTTGATCTCAATACCCTCGAACCCTTCGACGCCTACGTGTGGCGTGTCGCAGGCATCGCCAGCCTCGTCATCGCCATCACAGGTCTGGTCGCATCGCTCTTCGTGCCCATGGCCTACTGCAAGTATGGCTGCCCCACGGGTGCGTTGTTCAAGCTGCTGCGTTCAGCGGGTGATCGAGAACAGCTGGGCAAACGTGAATGGCTGGCACTCGCCTGTGTCGCCGTCGTCGGGCTCTGGAGGTGGACTCATGGTGCGTAGCAGCAGCATCAGCGTGGCACTCGCCTTGCTCATCGGCAGTTGCACTCCAGAGCCAACCATCCTCCAAGGCGAGACCATGGGCACCCTTTACCGCGTGACCCTCGAAGGCTCGCCCCCCGATCCCCATGCCATTCATCAAGCGGTGCAGCATCGCCTAGATGAACTGGAGCAATGCTTTTCCAACTGGCGCGAAGACTCCGCCGTGTCGCGATGGAATCGTTCACGGAGCACCGACTTCCAGCCTGTGCCGCGCGAAATCGCCGAAGTGGTCACGATGGCACTGCAAGCCGCGCGTGACACCGATGGAGCGCTTGATGTCACGATCGCTCCTTTGATTGATCTGTGGGGCTTTGGTCCTGGCAAACACGATCATCCTCCGACCAATGAGGAGATCTCCGCTGCTCGGGCGCATTGCGGCTGGCCGAAGCTCACCGTCCAGCTCGACCCGCCGATGCTCCGCAAGAGTGATCCGATGCTCACCATCAATCTCTCCACCCTCGTCGAAGGCTACGCATCGGACAGCATCGCTGAGTTGGTGCAATCAATGGGATGCGACGATGTGCTAGTGGATGTCGGCGGAGCCATCACTGCCCGCGGCAAGACATGGAACGTCGGCGTGCAAACGCCCTACGAGTCCCCTGGTCAATCCCTGTCCGCCGTGCCCTTGCGCAACGAATCGGTGACAACAGCAGGCACCTATCGAAAGCGTATCGAGCACGAAGGCCGTCAAGTATCCCACATCATCGATCCACGAACGGGCGAGCCCATCGATCATTCGCTTGTTTCTGTTTCCGTGTTCGCATCACGTGCCGTCTTCGCTGACGCCTACGACACCGCCTTGCTGGTTCTCGGGCCAGATCGCGGCCGAGAGTTGGCTCAGAAGCTACGGATCAAAGCTATGTTCATCGAAGAAGCGAAGTAACCTCTCACTTCTTCACCAAGCTCACGTTGTCGATAAAGTAGGCGACTTTCTTGTCGGCGAGCGAACTGAAGAGCAGGTAGCTGGCAGCGTTCCAAGTCGGCTTGCAGGAGATGGCTTTGAAGTCCTTCGTGGTGCCGTCCTGGCGAGTGAGGGTGACGTCATACTTGCCAGCGCCAGTGGCGGCTTGGATGCGCACGCGAATCCATTCGTTGGATTTCACGTCACCGAGTTCGACACTCTTCTCGTTGTTGGCTTGCAGTCGGCCTTTGACACAGCGGATGTAGGGACCAGCGGCGAAGTCGCCACCCTTCACGCGCATCTCGAAGAACCAGTCGGCACCGGGTTGCGCCATGATGTCGAAACTCACATCGAAGCTGCCGCCTTCCCATTTCGGGAAGATTTCGAACACGGGATCATACGTGTGCTTCAATCCAGGCACGTCTTGCACTTTGATCGAGCGTTTCGAGGTGGTGATGCCTTCGACTGGGATCGGCGATGCGGCTTCTTCACTGACGCCGACGCTTTCACCTTGGCTAGGGACTCCCTTCTCGTGCTTGTAGCTCGCATTGCGGATGCCGATCAAACCAAGCGGCACCTTTTCAAAGGTCTGCATCTCGATCTTGTATTCCGGCGAAGGCCAGGGCTTCGCGTCGGTGTCCCAGTTCGGATAGACGCTGCCTGCCTCAGCGAGCGCGCGCCAGGCATCGTCGCCCTTGCGCACACCAGCGAGCGTGAGGTCCCAGGGCTTGAAGCCGACCTTCTCAGCGGGGCTGCCGGGCTTGAGGCGGAAGTCGCGCTTGGCGATGTCCTCAAACATCGGATCGGCAAACAGCGAGCCTTGGTCGCGGCCCATCTTGCGCCACTCGTCCCAGGTGAAGTGCGTCTTCGTGAGCAGCGCGGGGATCTTGCCGTCGGTTGGCCAGTAGAGGTTCTTGCGGAAGACGAGGCTGTCCTTGGGATCGCCGCGATCGGTCTTGTCGAAGAGCTTCCAGTTCCACTCGCCACCATCGAGCAAAGGCGACGCGGGGTCCCACACGACGATGTTGCGCTCGTAGTTGAAGCGCAGCCGTGCCTCGTTGCGCGAGGCCTGAATCTGCGCGCTGTTGCCGAAGGCGAAGATGTTGTTCTTGATCTTGTTCGCGTAGCCGTAGTGCTGATGGAAGCCCGCGTTCCAGGTGTCGTGCACGAGGTTGTTTTCCATGCGCACATCGCTACTGCCTTCGTCCGTGTAGAGTCCCCAGCCGCCGTAGCGATGGCTGGCGATGTGATGAACGTGGTTACCTTTGATCACAGTGCCGGGCGAACTCCCGAGCCCATAGAAGCCGCCCATGTCGCTGAGATAAGCCCAGCCAAGGTGATGGATGTGATTGTTCTCCACCAACGTCTCGCGCGAGGCGGTGTCGCCGTAGCCCCAGTTCCAGCCAGCGCTGACGCCGGTGTAGTAAAGATCGCCGATGTCGCAATGCGTGACCGCGCAGTATTGCGTGTGCGTCATGACCACGCCGCAGGCACTTGGATGCAAACTTCCGCCGTGCTGGATGATGCAATCGTCGATGACGATGTGATGGCACACGCGCTCTTCCTCAGGTCGGCCCGTCTCGCCCACGCGCACACCACCGCCGCCAAGATCATGCAGATGGCAATGCGTCAGCGCGGAATCGCCGCAGCCGTTTTTGAAATACACGCCGTATTCGCCGACGTGCGCGATCTCGCAGTTGGTGAAGCGAATGCCGCTGCTGCTCTCGATCTCAATCGCGCCGCCGTTTGAAGTAGCGGCCTGCGTGTCGTGCAAACCCTCCGCTGGATAAGCGTAGTGCGAGTGCTGGAAGGCGACGCCATTGAACACGATGTCCTTCGCGCCTTTGATCATCACGAAGCCCTGCGACACCGGCGCGATGACTTCGGCCTTGCTCATGTCTTCATCCGCGAGCGGAATGTAAAGCACCTCGCCCTTCGCCTTGTCGAGAAACCACTCGCCCGGCGCATCGAGCGCACTGCGGAAGTTCTCCATCCAGAAGCGCTGGTCCGGCTCGAACTCGACGAACGGATACTTCGACCGGCCTTTGATCTCGATGGCTTGCGCCTCATCGTTCATCGCCTTGATGCGGCATTGCGCCACCGCCCACGCATGGGTGACCGTGATCAGCACGCCATCGCGCTGCTCCGCCGGGATCGCCTTGATGATGTCGTAGTGCTCCGGCGCGATGGCGAAGGCATGGAAGTTCATGTCCTTCGTCAGTCCAGGGAACACACCGGCTCCGACGGCGTCAGTGATATTGAAGTAACCTTTGTTCGGTGTGCGAGCACGTATCGCGCGCTGACCGTTCACCCACAGTTGCTCGAAGACCCACGCCTTGTCTGGCAGCGTCGCCTTCCACACGTTGCCTTCCTTGGTCCAGCCCGTGATCTCCTTGCCGCCGGTGAAGACAGGCTTCCCTCCGGGTGCTGCTTCCCAGGTTACTTGCGAGTCCGCAGCATCAAGCGTGATCGGTTTGGTCAAGGCATAGCTGCCATCGCTGACGATGATGCGTGCGGGCTTCGGTGAGGCGCGTGCGGCATCGCGGGCTTGCTCGGGTGTTTTGATCGGACCGTTGGTCGAGAGCTGGATGTCAGCCGCGAAAGCGGACAACGAAAGAAGGCTGGTGATGCAAAGGAGACGACTCATGAATTCGAATGCGTCATGCCGTCGTCGGCGAAAATGTCAAACACTGCGCATTGGCTGCTCGGTCTTTGTTGGCCACATCAAGATATCCGTCTGCGACGGGTGCCGAGAGCTTAGGACTTGTTTGCTTCACTTCGCTCATGCAGTGAACGCAGATACGCGTTGTCAGGCGCGGGCTTCACGGGGCGCTCGGGTGTTTCGATCATCGTCTGGACTCGCTTCTCACTTCCATTGATCAGGCCAGCAATGAGAGTGGCCTCGGGGAGGTTCTTCCAATATTTGATCGGCATCTCGGATTGCATGGCCGACACCTTGAGCCGCGCGGGATTGAAGATGCTGCGGTAGTAGGTGCGCCAGAGGTCGTCGTGGGCATCGGCGGCGGGGGCGTCGTGGCGGCTCATGCCGGGCATGAAGGTGAGTCTTTCGCCGTCCCAGCTCACGCATTCATCGGGGGTCAAAATCGACCAGTCCATGCTGGCGAAGCGTTTTTCGAAAAACGGTGCGGCGAGCCGGGTGATGCGATACTCGGGCTCAAACCAGGCGACGAATTGCTCGCGACCGTTTTGCTCGTTCACGCCGACGAGTCGGAAGCGCACGAAGGCATGCATCTTGTGGATGTCGCGGCTGACAGCCTTTGCCCACGCGTTGCACTGATGCATGTCGCGGTCGGAAGGCATGCCGAGGAGGTGTTTTTCGCCGCCGAGCGTCAAACGATGCAAAAGGCGATACAGGATGGCAAAACGGCGCTCGTCGGTGTGGGCGCAAACATTGGCTGCGAGTCGCAAAAAGTCGGCAGGGACCTTCACGGCGGCGTTGGGAGCGGTTTGATACTCCGCAGGCTCGTCGGCGAGCAAACTGGCGGTTTGCGAGGCGTCCACCCAATCGACGTTTTCCGGTGCTACACCGTGCCGCAGCAGCTCGCGAGCCTTGGAGCGCCAGGCTTCAAAGGTGGGCTGAATTTGAGCGGTGTGGGTTGTCATTTATCGCCGTTTGAAGAGGGAGCGGATAGCCGCAATCAAGGCTTGCGCCCAGGCTGGAAGATCATCATCGGGATTGGATGACTTCAATGGCGGATCCAGAGCGATGCCTTCTTCGGCAAGAGCCTGCGCGAGGAACACCCGGTCGGGATTGTCCTTTTCGCGTAGCGTTTGCTTCATCTTCCACAGTGTCTTCTTGGAGGCGAATGGAATGCGCACGCCCTTCAATTCGCACCAGACGGCATCGTCGATGGCATCCGCATAAGTGACTCCGCAGCCACTCTTCATAAGATCCACAAGCACCTCGTCGCCAATGCGAACCACGCCATACTCAGCCACTTCCCCGGGTTTGACCTGAGCAGCGGCACGATCCGGCAGCTCGCTCAAAACCGCTAGCACTGCGGCCTCGTTTTCCTCACCGGTTAAGATCAGAAGATCGATGTCTTCGGTGTAACGCGGATAGCCGGACTGAATGATGGCCCATCCGCCAACGACCACATACTTTGCTCCCGCCTTGTTCAAGCCATCGCATATAGAGATCAGATCGATCTCGGTGGGGGGTCTGCTTTTCAGCCCTTCTTCGCTGCCTTGAGGATGTGCTTCCATTTCCATTCGTCGGCCTCTTCGTGGGTTTTGAATCTGAAGACGCCTCTGGGATAGGGCGTGGTGGAGATTAAGCCTCTCGAAAGCCGGAGAAGTTTGGCATAGGCGGCGAAAGGATCATCGCCTGCATCTTTTCGGCCAACCCATTTGCCGATGCTCTCTTCGAGGTTCACGATGACTGACATACAGCGAGTTTAGTCTCCTTGAGTTGGGCCGCAAGCCTCATAACTGGCCGCTGAGAGCCATCGCGGTATCAGCAGGCGTGGTCGGAGGTTGAGCGCTGAAGTTGAGTTCGAGCTGGCGGGGGCTGGGGAGGAAGTGCTGGCGGAGGTTGGTGCTTTCGAGCAGCGCGAGGCGCGGGCGGTGATCGGCGGCGATGATGAAAGGCATGACCTTTTTGAGGTTCACCCGCATGCGCTGGAGATCGGCGAGGGTGAGGCGTGACCAGCGTCGCGCGGCGAGGATGCGGGCGACATTGACAGTGCCGAGGCCGGGGATGCGCCAGAGCAACTCTTGTGAGGCGCGATTGATGTCCACGGGGAAGACAGCGCGATTGCGCAAGGCCCACGCGAGCTTCGGATCGAGGTCGAGATCGAGGTTTGGCTCTTCTTTGGGCAGCAACTCGCCGACATCGAAGCCGTAGAAGCGCAGCAGCCAGTCGGCCTGATACAAGCGATGCTCGCGCACGAGAGGCGGCGGCTTGATGGGTAGCAGCACGCTGGGCTCCGGGATGGGGCTGAAGCCGCTGTAATAGACGCGGCGCAGCCGCACCTCGCGATACAGCTCATCGGCGCGATGCAGCACGAGCGCGTCGCTGCTGTCGTCCGCGCCGACGATCATCTGCGTGCTCTGGCCGGTGGCAAAGGCGGGTGCTTTGACCCGCGGGCGGTTCATGATCTGTCGCGCGGCTTTTTTGGCCTCCAGGCTTTCGTCGATGCGCTGGCGGATGCCGTGCATGGCCTGTTTTGTGTTGGTGAGATTCTTTTCCGGCGCGAGGCGGTCGAGGCTCTGCTGCGAGGGCAGTTCGATGTTGATGCTGATGCGGTCGGCGAAACGGCCGGCCTTGTCGATGAGCGCTTGCGAGGCCTCGGGGATGGTTTTGAGATGGATGTAGCCGCGGAAGTGATGCACCTCGCGGAGCTGCCGCGCGACCTCGATGACCTGCTCCATGGTGTGGTCCGCGCTGCGCACGATGCCGCTGCTGAGGAAGAGGCCCTCGATGTAGTTGCGCTTGTAGAAGTCGAGCGTGAGTTGCACGACCTCCTCCGGTGTGAAGCGTGCCCGCTGCACGTTGCTGGAGCGGCGGTTGATGCAGTAATGGCAGTCGTAGAGGCAGGCGTTGGTGAGCAGCACCTTCAGCAGCGACACGCAGCGCCCGTCCGGCGTGTAGCTGTGGCAGATGCCCATGCCGCCCGTGGAGCCGATGCCTTTGCCATCGCGCGAGTCCTTCCGCGCCGCGCCGGAGCTGGCGCAGGACGCGTCATACTTCGCCGCGTCGGCCAGGATTTCGAGTTTGCGCGTGAGGTCCATGAGTTCGGGTGAACAGTGCATGGAAAGCGCCGTTCGTCATGCCTCGAGCGCAGTTTTTTCGCTCATTTCACGGCGGGAAGTCCGGGCACGAGAGCCGGATCATACTTCGCGCCTTTCGACACCTGGATCAGTGTCATGCGCACCTTCGTGGGGAAGAACTTCTCGGGATCGGGCCGCTTGTGCGCGTGGAGGTTTTTGTCGTCCTTGAGCACGAGGTGCATCTCCTTGATGCCCTGATCCCAGAGGATGTCGTTGTTCTGCCAGAACTTCGTCATGTCGAGATCCTTCTCGATGACGCCTGTCTTGGAATACGCGCCCGTGCCGATGCAGCCGTAGCCGTGATTTTGACCTTTGTAAGGGATGTAGCAAACGCTCCACGATGTCGGCTGATCGCCCGCCGGCTTCTCCAGCACTTCGAGACGCAGGTGAGCGGTGCCGTTGCGGTAATCGACCGGCGTGGTCCAATCCTTCGGGCGCTGCGGATTCAGTCGGTCTTCCTTGAGGTAGTAGTGCGACTGGCTGGGCTTCGAGTTCAGCGCATCCTCCTGCGTGAAGGTGAAGGTCACATCAAACAGCACGAACTGCTCCGCGTGCGCGACGGTGGTGATCAAAGCAAGCGTGAGGAGGAAGAGGAAGCGGTGGAGCATGGTGGTGGCAGTTAACGCCGCCCGTGATTGAAATCGACGGGCTTCTTGACGTTCTTCGCGCCCAGATTCCCCGAGATGGTTCCACGCATGCAGGTGGGATCGACGACCAGTAGAACAGGTTTTCCAGCCCGTTCACCGCTTCGTTGGAAGGTGTTGCCGGTGAAGACGAGGTCGTGGCCGTTCGGGGCGAAGGTGACGGCTTCCTCGGGGCAGTGGTCGCCGAGGTGGAAGATGTTGTCCTTCACGATGATGGGGCCGTAGGTGGCACCGGGTTCGTAGAGAGTGAAGTAGAGCTCGGGGAACTGGCCGGGCTTCGCGGTCTGGAAGGCGATGCGGCCGAGGCGCGGATCGGGGTCGTTCTTCGTCGTATTGTTGATGAAGACATTGCCGGTCATGATGAAGTTCACGGGCTGGTTGATCCACGCGCCGCGTCCGCCATTGCGGAAGGTGTTGCCGGTCATGGTGACATCCGTGCAGCTTTTCTCGACGCTGATGACGCGGCTGCCGTTGGTGCCATCGACGAGATTGCCGGTGATGGTGGCGTTTTGGCAGAACTCGGCCAAAAAGAAGGCGCCCATGCGGCTGCCGAGGATGTGGTTGTTCGCAAAGACGATGTTTTTGCAACGCTGGATGTGCATCGTGTCGCCTATGGCGCTGAGCTGGCAGCCGGTGACACGCACATCGCGTGCGCCGACGATGTCGAAGGCTCCTTTGCCGGGTCCGCTGCCCGTTGGGGCATACGCGCCGAGGTAGGCGGCATTGACGAGAAACACGAGCGCGCCTCCGCCATCGCTCTCAAACTTAATGGCTGGGTCACCAAGGCTTTCCGCGATGCGGATGGAGCCGGGCGTGGATTCGGTCACGAAATACTGGCGTCCGCGGACGATGTTTTTCGGAAGGTTCTCGCCCATGAAGGTGATGATCTCCTTCGGATCGTCGGTCGTGCTCACGACCAGCGGCCGGTTGGTATTGTCAAAGCTGACCTGATCATCTCCAGCCTTCATGCTGACCTCTCGTGTGAGGTCCATGCGGAAGTATTTCCGCGCCCGTTCGACTTCCCAAGGTTCGTAGTGCTCCGGGAAGGTCACGATCTGCCACAGGTAGCCGTAGTCCCACATGAACTTCCCGCTGCGCAGCAGCGTGCAGCTTTCGACCGCCACACGCTCGGCGTAGGACTTCACATTGGCCTCGTCCTTCTTGTCGTAGAGGCCATGCACACCGATGACGGCGGCGGCCATGCCGTTGGCTTTTACTTCGCGAAACAAAATGTCATGCGTGCCGCCTTCCTTCGTCGTGGTGATCTCGATGCCCTTGGTGTTCGAGTTTGGCTCCCAGGTGTTGTGCTTCTTCGCCGGATCAAACACATGCCCGATGAACTCGCCACCATGCCACGCGAAGTGCGCGATGTTTTCCCCGGCAAAAAGCACCATACGAGCCTGATCCGGCAGCGTCTCCGGCAGGATAAATCGAGCGCCGTGCGCCATGACGGTCGTGTTTGAGTGCAGCGGGATCGGCTGCGTGCCATCGAGATGGTAATCACCTGCCGGGATCGTCACGACGCCCTCTTTGGCGAGCAGCACGGCGAGTTTGGCCGAGTCATTGGCAAAGGCAGCGACGGCGAGAATGAGGTAGAGAAGGCAGATCGTTTTCATGGCCAATGCTGCGCGATCTTCCGCTTCAGGAAATCGACGCTCCTCGCGAGCTGCTCCATGCCATCGACGCCGTCTTCGATGCTGATCCAGCCGTTGAAGCCTTTGCTTTTGAGCTCGGTGAAGATGGCATCGTAATCATTGAGGCCTTTGCCGATCTCGCCGTGGCGGAGGCGTTTGGCGTAGCCTTGCGCACCGCCTTCTTCTTTGCGGAGGTCTTCGATGGTGCCCTCGGCGAGGTAGCGATCGCTGGCGTGCATGGTGACGACGCGGTGCGAGACGCGCTTCAGCAGCTCGATGGGGTCCTCGCCGGCGAGGTAGGTGTTCGAGGGGTCGTAGTTCACGCCGAAGTTCGGGTGGCTCACGGCATCGACGAGCTTGCAGAAGACATCCATCTTCTGCGCGAACTCGGGATACTCCCAGAAGTCGTCCTTGTAGTGATTTTCGATGATCAGCGTGATGCCGCGCTCCTGCGCATACGGCAGGCAGGCGTGGATGGAGTCGGCGGCGAGCTTCACGCCCTCGTCGATGCTGAGTTCGGGCCTTCTTTGACCGCTGAGCACGCGGCAATAGCTGCCACCAAGCGTGTGCGTCATGTCGATCCAGCGTTTCTGCTTCGCGATCTCTTTTTCGCGGAACGCCGCATCGGGATGCGTGAAGTCGGGCGAGCAGCACATCATCGGGATGACCTTGCCGGTGTCCTCGACCTCTTTGCGAAAGCGCGGCCAGTTTTTCTCATCGGCCATCTCCAGAAAGCCCGCATACCACTCCAGGCCCTGCACATCGAGCGTGGAGGCGAGCTTGATCCATTCGGACACGGTCATCGTCCCTTCTTTGCAAAGGGCGACCATGAAGGCTTTTGGGAAGGCGGCGAGTTTGGGCATAAAGCGGAGAGCGTAGGGCTAAGAGCAGAGAGTTTTGATTCTAACGCGAATGAAGACGAATGAGAACGAATGTCCGCGAATGGCGAAGAAGCATCGTGCCGGAGGTATTCGAGTTCATTCGTCAAAATTCGCGGCCATTCGTGTTTCCAATCCGAATCACTTCGTCGGAATCGTGCTCGCATCCTTCGGGGGATTGCGGCCAATGAAAGGGTGCTGTTCCAAATCGAAGACCTGGCCGCTGATGGGGCCGCATTCGTCGGCGAGGAGCCAGGCGGCGCAGGCGGCGATCTCGTCGGGCCAGAGGATGCGGCCGGCGGGAGCATAGACCTTCGGCAGATCGGCATACCAGTCGTCTTTGAGGCCGTGGGAGCGCTTACGTTTGGCTTCGTTTTCGGTGAGCACCCAGCCGGGGTTGATTTGATTCACGCGCACGCCGTCCTCGCGCATGAGCGTGTCGCCCAGATTGCGCGTGAGGGTCATGAGAGCGCCTTTGGAGACGCTGTAGGGCAACAGATTCGGCTCGCCGCTCCACGCGTTGACGCTGCCGATGTTGATGACGCTGCCGCGTGCTTCACGCAGATGCGGCAAAGCGGCGCGGATGAGGAGATAAGGCACCACGCAGTTGATCTCGAGCATGCGGCGGAACCATTTCGCATCCGTGTCGTGAATGTTGCCGAGGCCGACCTGCGCGGCGTTATTCACCACGGCGTCGAGCTTGCCAAAGGCGCTCACAGCCTTCTCGACGAGCAATTGTGGTGCCTCTTCCTCCGCGAGGTCTTTGAGCACGAGCACCGCCTTGTCCGCGCCGAGCTCCGCGAGCGTTTCCTGGCCCAAATCGGCCTCCAGGCCGTGGATGAGCACGCGTGCGCCCTCAGCGACGCAACGCTTCGCGATGGCCTTGCCGATGCCGGTGACGCTGCCGGTGATGAGGATGACTTTGTTATCGAGTCGGTTCATGAGTGCGACGAGCATACGAAAGAGGATGCCGATGTCACCACGACAAAGTGTGTGTGAAATGCGACTGCGATCAGGCGACGAACATCACTCGTCGCTGCATTACACTTTCCTCAATCCCTCGGGTGACGACGCACGCTGCGACGCGTATGTGCTTACCTCTTCACATGCGTCTCCTCAAGTCTGTTCAACTTCCAATCGCTTGGCTCGCGCTGACCCTGCCTTCACAGCCAGCGACAGCAGCATCGCTTGGTGAAGTCACCGAGTCTTTTGATAAGGAACTGCTGCCCGTGCTTCAGGATCGCTGCATGGACTGCCATGATGCCGATGCGAAGAAGGGCGACATTGATTTTGATCTGCTGCTGAAGCCTGGTGAGCTGCGGCATGACATCCGCCTGTGGGGCAAGGTGCGCGAACAATTGCGTGCAGGCACCATGCCGCCGAAGCCCAAGCCGCCGATCGATCCCGCACAACGCGACACGATGCTGCGCTGGATTCAGCGCAATGAAGAAGCTGTGCTCGCGATGCCTGCCACACAGCCCGGCCCCGCGAGGACACGTCGCCTCAATCGTGAGGAGTATGGCAACACCTTGCGCGATCTGCTCGGCGTCGCGAAGCGTCCAGGCGATGCGTTTCCTGCCGATGGCGCGGGTGGTGAGGGCTTTGCCAACAGTGCGGACACACTCACGCTTTCACCGCTGCTGATCGAAAAGTATCTGGATGCTGCCAGCGCTGCGATCAATGAGGTGTGGGAGCGCGGCGATCTGCGCGCGCGACTGCTAGCACCGGTCACCAGCGACAAGCTGCCCCCGGACAAGGGCGCGGAGCTGGCATTGCGTCCTTTCCTGCTGCGGGCGTATCGTCGTCCGCCGACCGAGGATGAGGTGCAGGCCGTGCTCGGGGTCTTTCGTCAGGCCTGGCAGCGCCAGCCGAACTGGGACGAGGCGATGAAGACGATGTTCAAGGCGGTGCTGGTCACGCCGAAGTTCCTCTTCATTGAAGATGCTGCACACGCGAATGCGAAGGAGCCGCGCAAGCTTGACTCGTTCGAGATGGCTTCGCGTCTGTCGTGTCTGTTGTGGTCATCCACGCCCGACGATCAGTTACTGAAGCTCGCAGGTGAGAACAAGCTGCAAGACGATGCGGTGCTCGAAGCACAGGTGCGGCGCATGATCGCGGATGATAAGGCGAAGGCCTTGACCAAGGACTTCGCGGGCCAGTGGCTGCGCTTCACCGAGGTCTTCAACAGCGTTGACCCGGACCGCCGCCACGCGCCCGACTTCAACGGCGAGCTTCGCCAGGCGATGTATGACGAGATCTTCGCCTTCTGCGATCAGCTGCTGCGCAAGAACGGCCGCGTGCTCGACTTCCTCGACAGCGACTACACCTTTCTTAATGAACGGCTGGCGAAGGTGTATGAGGTGCCCGGCGTGCAGGGCAAGGACATGCGGCAGGTGAAGTTGCCCAACAATCGGCGTGGTGGTATCACCAGCATGGCGGCCATCCTGGCCTACACCTCGTATCCGCAGCGCACGAGCCCGGTGCTGCGCGGGAAGTGGATTCTGGAGCAACTGCTCGGCACACCACCGCCTCCGCCGCCAGCAAATGTGGGTCAGCTGCCTGAGGATGAAAAGACTGTCAAAGCGACCACGCTACGCCAGCGACTCGAAGCGCATCGCAACAAGCCCGTGTGCGCAGGCTGCCATGCTCGGCTCGATCCACCGGGCTTCGCGCTGGAGAACTTCGACATCATCGGCAAGTGGCGCGATAGCAACAGCGGCAAGCCCATTGATGCCACCGGCACGATGACGGGCGGACGCCACTTCGCCACGCCCGCCGAGTTCCGCCGCCTGCTGCTGGAGGACAAGGCGCTCTTCGTCCGCTCGCTCTGCACGCGGCTGCTCGGCTATGCCACGGGCCGCACCGTGGAACTGCATGATCAACCCACGCTCTTGCGGCTGGAAAAGGTGCTGCGCGACAGCGACTATCGTTTTGAGCCGCTCCTCATCGCGCTAGTGAAGAGCGTGCCGTTCCGTTCACGCCTTTGATCCCCTCTTCCCTCACACCATGTCCACCACTCCACGCATCCTTGTTTTCGGCGGCAGCCTGCGCCGCGATTCCTTCAATCAAAAGCTCGCCGCCCTCGCTGCGGAAGGTGCCCGCGAGACTGGTGCAGAAGTGACGCTCATTGCCTTGCGCGACTTTCCCATGCCGTTGTTTGATGCCGATCTCGAAGACGCTGACGGCAAGCCCGAGCACGCGCGGCGGTTGAAGGAACTCTTGGCCAGCCATCACGGGCTGATCATTGCCTCGCCCGAATACAACAGCAGCATCACCGCCGCGCTGAAGAACGCGATTGATTGGGTGTCGCGCGCGGACAGCGATGACGAGAAACCGCTCTCGGCCTTGTCTGGCAAGACGGCCGTGATCTGCGGCACATCCCCTGGAGCGCTCGGCGGTCTGCGCGGCCTAGTCCATCTGCGCGCCATCCTTGGCAATCTGGGCATCACCGTGCTGCCGGATCAGATCGCCGTGCCCAAGGCGCACGAATTCTTCCATGAGGACGGCAGCGTCAGCGATGCCAAGCAAGCACAGCGCGTGAAGCACCTCGGCACGGTGCTCGCCAAGCATCTGGCGAAACTGCTGGCCTAGCCATGTCTTACACCAGCCCTTTCAGCGGTCCGGTGCTGTCACCGAAATGCTCTGCTTTCACGCCACCGAGCTGCAGCATCGAGAGGAACAGATTGCACATCGGTGTATCCGCGCTGCTCACCAGATGGCGTCCGCCTGCGAGCCCGCCGCCGTGGCCAGCAAGCACGAGCGGCAGGTTCTTCGGGCTGTGCGCATTGCCGTCTCTCATGCTGGAGCCGAAGAGCAGCAGTGTGTGATCCAGCAGCGTGCCTTCGCCTTCCTTGATGGACTTCATGCGGTCCATGAGATGCGCGAACTGCTCCACATGCCAAGTGTTGATCTTCTGATACTGGGCGAGCTTTTCTTCTTTGTTCTCATGGTGGGAGCACTCGTGATGGCCGTGCTTCACGCCGTCGAGGAAGGTGAAGTTCTTGCCGCTAACCGCCCAGCCAAACATGAAGGTGCTCACGCGCGTGCTGTCGCTCCAGAAGGCAAGCGTCATGAGTTCCATCATCAGGCGCGAGTGCTCCGTGTGGTCCAGCCGCAGCCAGCCGCCGGGATCTTTCTGCTGCGCCATCGCGGTGGTGATGCGCTGATCCAGCTGCGTGATCGCCTCCTTCGCCAGCGGATCCAGGTTCTCACCACTGGCCACGCGCGCGATGTCGGCCTCGATGCGATGCTCCACACTGCGAATGCTCTCCAGGTATTCGTCCAGGCGACGCTGATCATCGCTGCCGACGCGGCCACGCAGGGCCTTTGCATCGCTGAGCACCAGATCGAGCACGCTCTTGTTCTCCAGTGCGGATGCCTTGCGTTGATCGGCATTCTCACGGAACAGGCGGTCGAACACCGAGCGCGGATTGATCTCCGGCGGCAGCGGTGAAGTCGGTGTGCGCCACGCGATGTGCGATCCATAAAGCATCGTGTAGTTCACATTGAAATCCACGCCCGTCATCACCGGCTCCGTGCCCAGCTCCAGCGATGGAAACCGCGCGAGCCCGCCCGCCTGCTGGGCGAAGACCTGATCCATGCTCACGCCGCAGTGCAGGTTCTTGCCTGTCGTCTTTTCAATCGTGGTGCCGGTGAGCCAGTTCGCCGTCTTCGCGTAGTGACCATCGCCGCCCTGGCAGTTCGCATGGCCGAGCTGCGTGAGCACATTCACATGCTCGCGATGCCGCTCCAGCGGCTGCAGCACAGGAGAAAACTTGAAGCCTGCGCCCTCGCCCTCCGGTGTCCAGCAATCCTGACGCACACCGTTCGGCATGAAGAGCACACCGAGCCGCGTGGGGAATGCCTTGCCCTGAGCCGCAAGCGCGCTCGGCATCATGGCATCCAGGAATGGGAGCGCGATGGTGGCTCCAAGACCGCGCAGGGCGGCCCGGCGCGACATCGGCTCGCGGGGGATCGAAACGTAGCTCATCAGGTTCAGGGGGTTGCACAAGCTACGCCTGCCCCATGCCAATGCTTGCGCTATTTGCGCTACGCCGACTTCAATGACGCCATGTCGATGGAGAAGCGATACTTCACATCGGACTTCAGCAGGCGTTCGTAGGCTTCGTTGATTTGCTGAATGGCGATGACTTCGACGTCAGACGTGATGTTGTTCGCGCCGCAGAAGTCGAGCATCTCCTGCGTCTCGGCGATGCCACCGATGAGCGAGCCCGCGAGACGCTTGCGGCCGAAGAGAAGGCCAAACGCGGAGACGGGCATCGGCTTGTCTGGTGCACCGACGAGCGTCAGTGTGCCATCGACCTTCAGTAGGTTTAGGTAGGCATTGATGTCGTGATCAGCAGAAACGGTGTCGAGGATGAAATCGAAGCTGAAGGCGTGTTTGGCCATCTCGTTGGCATCGCGGGTGATGATGACCTCGTCGGCACCGAGGCGCAGTGCATCGTCCTTTTTGCTCGCGGAAGTCGTGAGCACGACGGTGTGGGCTCCGAAGGCATGCGCAAACTTCACGCCCATGTGCCCGAGGCCGCCGAGACCGACCACGCCGACTTTTTTGCCCTTCACATCGCCCCAGCGGCGGATCGGTGAGTAGGTGGTGATGCCAGCGCAGAGCAGCGGCGCGACGCCTGCGAGATTCAGGTTCGTGGGAACCTTCAGCGTGAAGTGCTCGTCCACGACGATGCTGCTGGAGTATCCACCGTAGGTCACGGGCGCGGTGCCGTGTTTGTCGGGCGAATTGTAGGTGAACGTGGCATGTGGACAGAACTGCTCGAGGTTCGCAGCGCAGCTTGGGCACTTTTGATCCGAATCAACAAGGCAGCCGACGCCGACGATATCGCCGACTTGGTGCTTGGTGACGGCAGAGCCGATCTTCGTCACGCGGCCGACGATTTCATGTCCCGGCACGCAGGGATAAGTCGTCGGCACAGCGCTCCACTCGTTGCGTGCTTGATGCAGGTCTGAATGGCAGACACCGCAATAAAGGATGTCGATCTCCACATCGCGATCCGTCGGTTCACGACGCGGGATGTTGGAGAGAGCGAGCGGCGAGGTGGCGGAAGAGGCGGCGAAGGCTTTGGCGTTGGGCATGGTGAGTGAGGGGGCTGCGGCGAACCAAGCACAGCTTCCCCGGCTGTCACGAATCGAGGTCGTGTTTGTCCGGTTGTCACTTCGTCAGCCTCGCGATCACGAAGTCAGACGCTTTGGCAGCGATCTCATCGATGCTCGGCGAACAGTTGGTGCCGTAGCCGTGGGTTCCGCCTTTGACTTCGGTGTATTGGATGTCGGCACCGGCTTCTTTGCCCTTGGCGAAGAGATGGCGGGCGTTTTCGACGGAGAGCACGGTGTCTTTGTCGCCGTGGAAGACATAGACGGGCGTGGAGTCCTTTTTGATGAGCTGCGCCGGGCTGAGCAGGCGGATGATGTCAGCTTTTTGCTCGGCGGGTCCGCCAAACATGAGCACGGCACGACTCGAGCCGATGAAGCGCCCGGCGAGCTTTTCGTCGGTGAAGTCGGTGGCGGGATAGTGTGCCACCTCGCAGCGCAGCGCTTTGGGATCAAAACCCGCGAGCGCGGGATCGCCGGGGTAGTCCTTCGGATCGCCGAGGGCAGTGACGAGCGAGAGATGCCCGCCTGCGCTGCCGCCGATGGTGCCGATGCGCTCGGGGTCGATGCGATACTGCTTCGCGTTCTTCACGAGGAAGCGCAGCGCGTCTTTGCAATCCGTGGCGCTGTCAAAGGCGGTGGCCTTGGGCGAGTTCAGCCGATACTCGATGGTCGCACAGACGATGCCTGCCGCTGCGCAGCGCTTGAAGACGGCGCTGATGTCCGGTCGCGAGCAGCGATAGCGATCTCCGCCGGACCAGCCGCCGCCATGGATATACACGAGCAAGGGCGCAGCCTCGCTTTGGAGCCCTTTCGGCGTGAGCAGATCGAGCTGCAGCTTTTGATCGCCCACGGTCTTGTAAACGATGTCCGGCGTGTGGTCGAACTCCGGAAACCACGTCGGCATCCGCTTCGCCAGCTCCGCCGAGGTCGTCTTCGCCTTGCCTTTGCCCTTCTTCGCGGTTTTGCCTGCCTCGGGTTGTTGGGCGAGAGCGAGTGTGGTGAAAAGAGCGAGAATGAGCAGCGCGAGGGGTTTCATGGGCGGTGAGAACGCTGAAGGAGGCGGGAACCTACACGGGAGATGAGCTGTCGTTCGACTAGGGGCTGCATCTGTGGCAAAGCAGGCCGTATGATTTCGAATCCGCCCGCTGACGAATCGCTGGTCGCCCTCGCACAGCGAGGTGACATGGCGGCGCTGGATTCGTTGGTGCGGCGGTATCAATCTTGGGTGTTCAACCTTGCGCTGCGCATGGTCTGGCGGCGTGAAGTGGCGGAAGATGCGACACAAGAGATCCTCATCAAGGCGGTGACGCATCTCGGTAGCTTCGAGGGGAGGAGCCAGTTCAGGACTTGGTTGCATCGCATCGCGGTGAATCACCTGCTCAACGTGCGGAAGTCCGAGATGGAGGAGAAGGCGATGACCTTCACCGACATGGGCGCGTCGCTCGATGCGGTGGTGGAGGAAGATTTGCCCGATGAAAAGACACTGCCGGTGACGCAGTCGATGATCGTCGAGGAGGCGAGGCTGGGATGCATCACGGCGATGCTCATGTGCCTCGACCGCCGTCAACGGCTGGCCTTCATCCTTGGCGAAGTGATGGGCGAGGACAGTGAGACGGCGGCTGCGGCACTGGAGGTGAGCTCTGCAAACTTCCGCCAGCTTCTCTCGCGGGCGCGACATGATCTGTATCAGTTCATGAACCACAAATGCGGTCTCGTGAATCAGGCAAATCCGTGCCGCTGTGCCCGCAAGGCCTCCGGCTTCATGCGCCATGGCTGGCTCGATCCCGCAGACCTGCAGTTCACGAAAGATCGGGTTACGAGCGTGCAAAAAGCCGCGCCAGAGCACTTGCGCGAACTGGAGGGTCTCGACCGTCAGCATGCGAAGCTTTATCGCTCGCAGCCGATGCTCGCCGGACCCGACATCGCTTCGCGTTTGCGCGAGTTGCTGGAAAACTCGGGCTTCGCCAAGAACTAGCCCTCTCCTCGGTTGCTCAGTTTATTTTATCACTTGCTTATTTAAGTGTTCACTTATTTAATGATCTCATGGACAGCCTCGAAGCCATCGCAGATCCCACTCGCCGCCAGATCGTCGAGCTTCTGGCGAAGCGTGACCGGACCGTGGGCGAGATCGTGGAGAAATTTGAGATGAGCGCCCCGGCCATTTCACAGCACCTCAAAGTGCTGCGTGAGGCGGGACTCGTTACATCGCGTGTGGAGGGCCAGTCACGCATTCAGTCCCTGAATCCAGCCGGCCTTCAGCAGATCCAAAACTGGCTGCTCTCGACCATGACCTTCTGGAACCAGCGTCTCGATGCCCTGGAGGCCGCACTGAAGGCTGACTCTTCTTCAAAACCAAAGTCCAAACCCAAATCCAAGCTATGAACAACCCCCACACCGATCGAAACGACGACCACGGAACCCTCATCAACACGGCAGAGGTCCGCTTTGTGCGTCTGCTGCCAGGTCCCATCGAACGCGTGTGGGCTTTCATCACCGATCCGGAGAAGCGACAACTCTGGCTCGCAGGTGGCACGACCGCGAGCACGCCGGGTTCGTCGTTCCAATTGAAGTTCGAGAACCGTCGCCACGAACTGCCGGGCGAGACAGTGCCTGAAAAACACAAGGAACACGCCTGTGCCATTGGCTCCGAAGCGACCATCACCCGCCATGAGCCGCCTCACGTTCATGCCTTCATCTGGGGTGAGGGCGAGGTGATCTTCGAACTCAGCCCGCAAGACGACCAAGTGAAGCTGGTCCTCACGCATCGCAAGCTGCCCAACAACAACGAACTGCTTGGCGTCTCAGGCGGCTGGCACATTCATCTCGCCGTGTTGGTGTCCAAACTCACCGGCACACCGCAGCCTCCTTTCTGGCGCACACTTGTCTCGCTGGAAGAGCAATACGCCGCCACGTTCGCGCTTGGAGATCTGGAGCCCACGCAAGGCTTTTGCTCCGCTGTTTTGATCAAGCAGCCAGCATCCATGGTTTACGATACACTCATCACGGAAGCAGGCTTGAAGGGCTGGTGGACGGAGACCTGCGACATCGGCACCACCGAGGGCAGCCTCTCCACCTTTCGATTCGATGACAGTTGGAAAACCATGCGCATCGAGAAGCTCAGCGCTGCCTCCGAGGTGCGCTGGCGTTGTGTGGACTCGTCCATCGACCTCGAAGATGGCAACAAGTCCAGCGAGTGGATGGACACCGTTTGTGTCTTCCGCCTCATTCCCCTCTCCGATCAGACCACTGCCCTGCACTTCCAGCACATCGGACTGCAACCAGAGCTGGAGTGCTACAACGATTGCAAGCGCGGCTGGACCCGTTTTCTCAACAGTCTGAAGCACTATGTCGAGACCGGCATCGGCGAGCCCTACTGATCTGTGATCAGTCGCATCTTCACTGCTGCCCAAAAGACCCCAAAAAAACACGCGGGAGCTGTCACAAGCGTGCAGCAGAGTTGTCAAATCTCACGAAGCCCACCCCTTGGGCTCAAACCCATGAGACTGACGCCTCCTATGAACACCGACCTCATCACCGCCGCCGCCCACGCAACCCTGCACGCCGAGAAACCCTTCCCCCAGATCGTCGGGATGCTCATCGAGGCGGGCGTAGAGTTTTATCACGTCGATTACCTCGCACTGCGGAAGACCTTTTACAGCGGCGAAGGTGCGTTCGTGAGCGTGCCGATCCCGTTGGAGGGCTTGCCTCCCGTGGCCGCGGATTTCGATGCCGAAGCCCTGCGCGACAACATCCTCGACAGCCAGCAGAACCATCAAACCTGGCGCGACTTCACCCTCCGTGCCATGCGCGGTGGAGTTCAAGGCTACTTCGCGTTTCTGCGCGGCCAACGCGTCACCTACGTCGGCCGCCAAGGCGATCAGCACACGGAATGGTTTCCCGGGGCGAAGCGGTGATGTCGTGGCGTCAGCATGGTAGCCATCTTGATCCGCACGATGAGCGGGATGGCCACTTTGCTTCGCCGAAGCGACGATCACTCCACCACCGGCACCACGAGGCGCGAGGGATGCTCGGTGTCACAGTGGATGCGGTTCGTCTGCTTCACTTTTTCGCCGCTGTCGCTCCAGGGTTGGCCGGTGCCGGGGTTGATGTCGAAGCGGGGGTAGTTGCTGGAGGTGATGGTCACGCGGACGCGGTGGCCGGTGTTGAAGATCTGGCTGGTGGACCAGCAATCGACGGTGACCTCCTCGATCTGGCCGGGTGTGAGCGGCTGGGGCTGCGCGGTGGACTTGCGATGGCGGAGGCGCTGCATGCCTTCGGCGATGAGCATGCTGCGGCCATCGGGATAGACATCGCAAAGGCGCACGGAGAGGTCGGTATCGGCAGCGCTGGAGGAGATGAAGATCTTCGCCTGCACGCGGCCGGTGACTTCGACGGGCTGGTCGAGCACGTCGCTGGTGAAGACGAGCACATCGCTGCGGTCCTCGATTTTTCGCTGGTCCATGGGGCCGCGGTCGATGGTGAGGTTTGCGCCGCCGATGGTGGGACAGGGATTCGCAGGATCGAAGGTGAACTCGTGCGGCGTGGCGGACGCGGTGGGTTTTTCGAGGCTCAAACGGCGGTCGCTGGTGAGATAGACGGGCGTTTCCTTCGCTGGGATGGGCCAGTCGTTGGCGTAGCGCCATTCGTTGCCGAGTGCGCCGGGCGTGGCGGTATCGCCCATGACGTAGTAGGCGACGGCGGGCTCTTTTTCGATGCCGTTGTCGGTGCCGTTCAGGTAGTGCGTGAACCAGCGGAGGGCGTCGTAGGCATGTGGGATGCTGGTGGCATTCGGAAAGGTGAGCTGGCCGGCGGGCATCTTGCCGATGGCGTGCTGCCAGGGGCCGATGACGAGCTTTTGCGTGCCTTTGGCTCCAGGTGCGCCGTGATGCTGGCGGCCGGTGAATTGATCGATGGTGCCTTGCAAGAACATGTCGAACCAACCGCCGACATGCACGGCGGGCACGTTCATGCGGTCGAAGCGCTTCGTCGTGTCAAACTTCGCCCAGTAGTCGTCGTCGTTCGGATGGTCGCGGGTGATCTGCAGGGCCAGCGGATCAAACTTGTTGCCGGTCATCCAGTTTTCCACGTCGGCCTTGCGAAACGCACCGCCGATGTAGCTGCCGCCCGCATACATGCTGGAGGTGGCGACGCTGATGTATTGCGCCTTCAGGCCCTGCGGTGCGGCACCGGCGAGGAGATTCTGCGTGATGCCGCCCGCGCTGCCGCCGATGGTGACGATGCGGCCATTGCACCACGGCTGCTTTTTGAGCCACTCGATGGTGTCCACGCCGTCCTCGTGCTCGCCCCAGCCGCAGCCG